>NZ_BAMZ01000094.1 GCF_000964225.1 Acetobacter syzygii
AAAAAAAGGAGGTGCCGTGAGGCACCTCCTTTAATTGTTCCGAAGTAACGCGGAGCAGACCGATTAGTGGAGGATGATTTCCACGCGACGGTTCTGGGGTTCGCGGGTGTTCGGGCCGGTTGGGACCAGCGGGTGTGCTTCACCATAACCATGGATGTCGATGGCAGCAGCCGGAACACCGTCATGGATCAGTTCAGCCTTCACGCTTTCAGCACGATGCAGGGACAGGCCCAGATTGTACTTTTCGCCGCGTGGGCCGGGGTGAGCAGCGGAGTTATCGGTGTAACCGTTAACTTCGATACGGGTTGTCTGCACATGGGTGGAAGCCTGAGC
>NZ_BAMZ01000093.1 GCF_000964225.1 Acetobacter syzygii
CGTCTTGTTCAGCTCCCGCACGGGCACACCGTTGCGGCTTGCGGGCCGGTAGCGGGCCTTGCTCACGTAATCCAGCGCCGATTGGGCAAAAGCCTGACCACCGGTGACGGACTGCACATGGCAG
>NZ_BAMZ01000092.1 GCF_000964225.1 Acetobacter syzygii
GGTGCCATCCACCGAGCTGGCATCGATGGTCAGGGCATTGGCGTTTGCGACATCGCCCGTGACCTGTGCCTGTTGTGTCAGGCTGGCCTC
>NZ_BAMZ01000091.1 GCF_000964225.1 Acetobacter syzygii
CACCACAACCAACACCGGCACACTCACGGTGCAGAATGCCTCGCTCCTTCAGACGCTCGCCAACCAGAGTGGCACCGCAACCCTGACCGAC
>NZ_BAMZ01000090.1 GCF_000964225.1 Acetobacter syzygii
CTGGGTCAGGCTGGCCTCACCGGCGTTCGAGAGGCTCCCCAGTTTGCCACCACTGACTGTGAGCGTGGCCCCCGCGCTATTGGTGGCGGCTCCGGTGACCTGACTGCCGGTCAGGGTTGCGGTGCCGCTCTGGTTGGCGAGTGTCTGGAGGAGCGAGGCATTCTGTACCGTGAGTGTGCCGGTGTTGGTTGTGGTGCCATCCACCGAG
>NZ_BAMZ01000089.1 GCF_000964225.1 Acetobacter syzygii
CGTCTTGTTCAGCTCCCGCACGGGCACACCGTTGCGGCTTGCAGGCCGGTAGCGGGCCTTGTGCACATAATCCAGCGCCGCCTGGGCAAAAGCCTGACCACCGGTGACGGACTGCACATGGCAG
>NZ_BAMZ01000088.1 GCF_000964225.1 Acetobacter syzygii
GCGCTGATGTTGAAGATCCCGCCCTTGAGACCGATCAGCTTTTCCAGATCAACGGTCAGGGTTGGCATGGTCATGCCATCGTAAGCCGGGCCAGTGCCCGAGCCACTGGCACCATCATTGCCAGAGGCGGTGCCTCCCGTTGTGTTGCCCCACAGCTCATCCACTTCCTGAATATCAAAGCTGATACCGTGGCGGGCCATCCAGTCGCGCGCGCCCCACATGTTGCCCAGCAGGTGGTCGCTCAGGTCGGGGTGGTCCCCATCAGATTTGGCAGCCGCCGCTTCCGCTGCCCGCATGGAATCCCGCACCGTGGCCGGGTCCACCTCGGAGACCAGTGGGCCGGAATTGCCCAG
>NZ_BAMZ01000087.1 GCF_000964225.1 Acetobacter syzygii
GGCAGTTGCTGGTCATGCCTGTTGTTTCCACATCGCACACAATGGTTACACGGCCTTCAATATTATCTTCCTCCATTTCTGGGGGATAAACAGGACGCACATTGTTCAGCGGTGACGTGCCTGCCGTTGTATCTGGCGCATCATTCGGCGGT
>NZ_BAMZ01000086.1 GCF_000964225.1 Acetobacter syzygii
GTCGGTCAGGGTTGCGGTGCCACTCTGGTTGGCGAGCGTCTGGAGGAGTGAGGCATTCTGCACCGTGAGTGTACCGGTGTTGGTGGTTGTCCCGGCCACGGAGCTGGCATCAATGGTCAGGGCATTGGCATTTGTGACATCCCCAGCCACCTGT
>NZ_BAMZ01000085.1 GCF_000964225.1 Acetobacter syzygii
GCCCAAGCATCCCTCGGCACCGCCGACCCAGACTGCAAAGGCGCCTCCTGCGGATACACCGCCGAATGATGCGCCAGATACAACGGCAGGCACGTCAC
>NZ_BAMZ01000084.1 GCF_000964225.1 Acetobacter syzygii
TATGAGGCCATGAACAACGCCGCCGTGGCTGGCCCCGGGGCCGAACGGCTGATTGTCATCCTCAACGATAACGAAATGTCCATTGCCCCGCCGGTTGGGGCCATGTCCAACTATCTCTCGCGCCTTATGTCCTCCCGCAAGTTCATGGAGCTGCGCGAGCTGGCGGGCAAGTTTGTCAAAAAACTGCCTGCCCCGGTCGAGCGGACTGCCCGCAAGGCGGATGAATACGCCCGCGGCATGATTACCGGCGGCACCCTGTTCGAAGAACTGGGCTTTTATTACGTGGGCCCGGTGGATGGGCACGACCTGCCGCAGCTGGTCAATATCCTGCGCAACCTGCGCGATACGGATAAAGGCCCGATCCTGCTGCATGTTATTACAGAAAAAGGTCATGGGTACCGTCCGGCAGAAAATGCTGGCGACAAATACCATGCGGTTGCCAAGTTCAACGTTGTTACCGGCGAGCAGAAAAAAGGCCCGGCTGGCCC
>NZ_BAMZ01000083.1 GCF_000964225.1 Acetobacter syzygii
CTCGCCAACCAGAGCGGCACCGCAACCCTGACCGACAGTCAGATAACCGGAGCCACTACCAATAGCGCAGGGGCCACACTCGCAGTCAGTGGTGGCAAGCTAGGAAGCCTCACAAATGCCGGAGAAGCCAGCCTTGCCCAAAAGGTTCAAGTGGCTGGGAATGTCACAAACGCCAATGCCCTGACCATCGATGCCAGTGCCGTGGATGGCACCACAACCAACACTGGCACATTCACGGCACAAAATGCTGCCCTTCTCCAGACACTCGATAACCAGAGCGGCACTGCAACCCTGACCGACAGTCAGGTAACCGGAGCCGCGACCAATAGCGCAGGGGCCACGCTTGCCGTGAATGGTGGCGGGTTGGGAAGTCTTACAAATGCCGGTGAGGCCAGCCTGACACAACAGGCACAGGTCACGGGC
>NZ_BAMZ01000082.1 GCF_000964225.1 Acetobacter syzygii
GTGACGTGCCTGCCGTTGTATCTGGCGCATCATTCGGCGGTGCATCCGCAGGGGGAGCCTTTGCAGTCTGGGTCGGCGGTGCCGAGGGCTGCTTGGGCGGCGTGCGGGCCACATGCTTCATGGGGGGTTTGGGTGGAGGTGGCACCTCAATCTTTGGCGGCGGAATAAACGGCGGCGGCGGCACCGTCATCACCGGCGGTGGCGGAGGAGGAGGTGGTGGCGGCGGTGGCGGCGGTGGGGGTGGCAGAATGCGCGTCTGAATAGGCGGCTTGGGAGGCGGCGGTGGGCTATCGCCCTTCCCCATCCCACTGATCAGCCCCCATATGCCCAATATGTGCATCAGCAGCACAACCAGGAACGCAGTCACACCAACAGCAGCACTTGCCCGAAAGGCATATTTTGCCGAACCTGGCTGCTGCTCAGGGTTACTCATTTTGGCCCTCCCTTTTCAAACCGCCAGAACAGAAACAGTCTGTTCCGTTTTCCAATCACGAAAACATTCAGGAACTTGATCTGGCCGCTCGGACCAAAACTGGCATGTCTGCTGACCTGCCTTATCCATTGTGTTGATTGGGCAATCTGGCAAGGCAGATGTCAAGCCGGTTGTCAGAGAAATATTTGTGTATGAATCTTATGGTCTTAGCTGGCACGTATAAAAGAATAAAGGCGGCCTCCGGTGGGAGACCGCCTTTTTTTCTACCCGGATCAGAGCAGCCGGGTCCAATGCTGTGCAGGCTATTGCGCGCTAGCACTTGCCTCCGAACGGGTCGCACCCACCCGCATGGCCAATGCTGCAGCCATAAACGCATCCAGATCACCATCCAGAACGGCATCAGGATTACCTGTTTCCACACTGGTCCGCAGGTCCTTGACCATTTGGTAGGGAGCCAGAACATACGACCGGATCTGGTGCCCCCAGCCAATATCGGTCTTGGCGGCCTCAGCCTCTGCAGCCGCAGCCTCGCGCCTTTGCAGCTCGGCTTCATACATCCGCGCACGGAGCATCTGCATGGCCGTTGCACGGTTCCGGTGCTGCGAGCGGTCGGTCTGGCACGCCACCACAATCCCTGTGGGAATGTGGGTAATACGGATGGCAGAGTCCGTTTTGTTCACGTGCTGACCACCCGCACCAGACGCACGGAAGGTATCGACCTTCAGATCCGCATCATTGATTTCAATTTCAATCGAATCATCAATAACCGGATAGACCCAGACGGAAGCAAAAGATGTCTGCCGCCGCGCTGCCGCATCGAAAGGAGAGATGCGAACAAGGCGGTGTACGCCAGCCTCTGTTTTCAACCAGCCATAGGCATTGGGGCCAGAAACCAGAATGGTAGCGGATTTAAGCCCGGCCTGTTCACCTTCCGAACTTTCGATCAGCGTTACCTTGTAATTGTGCGCTTCCGCCCAACGGGTGTACATGCGCAGCATCATTTCGGTCCAGTCCTGCGCCTCCGTGCCACCGGCTCCAGCGTTGACTTCCAGATAGCAGTCGTTGCTATCTGCCTCGCCCGAAAGCAGGCTTTCAATTTCCCGCCGTTTGGCTTCCTCCGCCAGAGCGCGCAAATTCGCCACACCTTCGGACACCAGCTCGGCATCCCCTTCGGCTTCGGCCATCTCAATCAGCTCGGATGTATCGCGGACATTGGTTTCCAACGCCTGCACACCCTCGATCTGGTTTGCCAGAAGAGTGCGTTCACGCATCATTTTCTGCGCGGCTTCGGGGTCATTCCACAGATCAGGGTCTTCTGCCTGGTTATTCAGTTCCGCCAGTCTGGCTTCAGCGACATCCCAGTTAAAGATGCCTCCTCAGCAGTGCAACCGACTGCTTGATCTGCTCATTAAGGGCTTCTGTCTCGGCAGACATTGGGCCTGTTCTCCATCTTCTTGCTGGAAATTATCGTTTTGTTCCGCATCAATCGGCCTTCAATAAAGGCCGCCCATGCCAATGTCACCCCCAGAAGGTGGGGGAGGAGCCGCACCGGTCCCTCCGGGCTGGCTGGTACCAGCTGTTCCCTGCGCGCCCGCACCATTAACACTGGCTGCCATATCGCTTTCCGAATCTGGCATATTCTCGGCCCCTGTATCGCTCGCGCTCAGTTGCTGGGCTTCCACATTGCTCAACAGGTTGGTGCTGACACCGGGGAGCTGACCATCCTTAAAGGCATCAATCGCCACGCCACGCCCTGTGTCGTAGCTGACCAGTGTTACCCCATCGGGGGCGGCAAAATCCAGTTTGGGCTGGCCTTTCAAGGCGGTCTTCATCACCTTGTTCCACAACGGCCCCGCAATGGCACCCCCGGTTTCGTTCCGGCCAAGGGACTGAGGTGTATCAAACCCGACCCAGACCACCGTCACCAGTTCCGGCGTGTACCCAGCAAACCAGGCATCGTTAAAATTCTGGCTGGTACCGGTCTTGCCCGCCACGGGCACATCTATGCCCTCACCCGCCCGCACACCTGTGCCGCGACGAATAACATCCTGCAACATGGTCGTAATCTGGAACGCACTCTGCTCGGACGCCGCTCTTGGGCGGTCATCGCGCAGTGCGGGCAGGTCATCGGGCGTTAACACCACCACGGCGGGCTGGGCCACAGAAGCGTTATGAGCCGGAGCATTGGCCTCCGTATGCGGCTGTGGGGCATCCGGATGGATGGCGGCCTCCGCATCGGATTGAGCCGCAGGTGCAGTACCATCTGCCCCATTGACCAAGGATGCGGCTGACACAAGCGACAACCCCGATGCAGGCCGCCAGATCACACGGCCATCGCGGTCCTGCACATCATCAATCAGGGTTGGGGTAATTTTGCGCCCACCGGCGGCAAGGGCTGCGTAGGCTCCGGCCTCCTTGAGCACGGTGGTTTCAACCGCGCCCAGTGCTGCAGGCAGCACATGAGGCATATTATCCACCAGCCCCAGCTTGATGGCCGTATCCGCCACGGTGTTCATGCCCAGATGGGCAGCAAGGCGGATGGTTACAAGGTTGCGCGATTCACGCAGGGCATCATGCAGGGAAGTTGGTCCCCAGAAATCCTTTTCGTAGTTATTGGGGTGCCATGTGCCATAGGATACGGGAGAGTCATCAAACTCCTGAGACGGCGATATGCCCTGCTCCATAGCCTGCAAATAAACAAACGGCTTGAAAGACGACCCCGGCTGACGCAACGCCTGTGTTGCCCGGTCGAACTGTGAAGCCTGAAAAGACCAGCCCCCCACCAGTGCCAGAACACGCCCTGTGCGGGCATTCATGGTCACAATGGCTCCTTCCACAACGGGAATTTGCATTAAAGCCACTGTGGCCTGCCCGGTCTGGGGTTCAACCATGACAATATCCCCCGTCCGCAAGGGGCGGGAGCGACGGACCCAGGCCATATCCTTGGTCTGTATCTGCCCTGTATGGGGTTCACCGCCCTGCATGGTATTGCGGCGGACCACGCTGCCTTCCAGCCAGCCAACCTGCCCTTTATTCCCATCAAGCACGATTGCCAGCCGCCACTGGTCCAGCATTCCCGCAGGCGCACTGACTGTTCGCAGTGCCCGCACCCACTCCTCCTGCGACAGGGGAATCGGTGTAGACAGATGCGTAACAGGGCCATGCCAGCCACGATGCTGGCGGTCATACGCCATAAGACCCTGCTGCAAAATGGTCTGGGCAGCCCGCTGCAAGGGCAGGTCCAGACTGGTGTGCACATCCAGACCGCCCTGCATGGTTACGTCCTGACCATATTTTTCCAGCAGTTCGCGCCGGACTTCCTCGGCAAACCACTCGGACCCGGGAGCGGGGCCTGGGCGGGAAAAACTGGTGGTTGTCAGGGGTTCCGCTTCGGCCTGGCGGGCATCATCCTGCGTAATGGCTCCAATATCGGCCATGCGCTCCAGCACCCAGTTCCGCCGCCCACGCGCCGCATCGGGGAAGCGCACAGGGTTATAATTCGTGGGCGATTTGGGCAGAGCTGCCAGAAAAGCCGCTTCCGCATTATCCAGCTGATCAAGCGGTTTGTTAAAATAGGTCTGGGCAGCGGCACCAATACCGTAAGCGCCATTACCGAGATAAATTTCGTTCAGATAGATTTCGAGAATTTTTTCCTTAGGCAACACCTGCTCAATACGCATGGCCAAAAAAGCTTCCTTGGCTTTGCGTTTGAACGAGACAGCGTTGCTCCCCAACAGCATAACGCGGGCAACCTGCTGCGTAATAGTGGACGCACCAATGGGCCTGCGCCCTTTATCGCGCGTCAGGTCAGTCAGACCCGCACGAATGATGGCCGCAGGGTCCACCCCCTTATGGGTCCAGAATTTTTGGTCTTCGGCAGCGATAAACGCGCTTTTAACCCGGTCCGGTATGGCATTGGAGGGCACAAACACACGCCGCTCATCCGCCAGTTCGGCCACAAGCTGGTCGTCCCCCGCATAAAGGCGGCTCATAACCGGCGGCTGGTAGGACCGCAGGCCATCTACGGTTGGCAGGTCGGCAACAATGCTCTGGTACTGCGACCACACAACAACCGCGCCACCAGCGCTCCCCACCAGCAGCACGGCCGCAGCCGTGCCAAGGAGCATCCGCCACTGCCGAAAGCGGGGCCTGCGCAAAGGAGAAGATTGAGTTTTGTCCCGATCTTGCCGGGAAAAAGAATCCGGATCACCAGAAGGCGGAGTGCTTGTCATACCGGTCCTTTACCATTCCCATATCCAGTCGTCTCCTTGCCATCGCCATTCTCTGTACAATCGTGGCGGAATTCCGACCTCTGCTCCAACCTTTACCAGCCCTGGCAAGCTGCCTAACCCAGCAGTTCGCCCAGTATGCGTGCCGTATAGTCCACAACCGGTACCACACGCCCGTAATTAATGCGCGTTGGGCCAATAACACCAATGGCCCCCACAATTCTGTTCGCCTCATTCCGCGCCGGTGCCATAACAACGGACATGCCGGTGGTACCAAATAGCCCGCTTTCCGCACCAATAAAAATACGCACACCTTCCGAATTTTCGACCAGTTCCAACAGACGCAACATGGTCTCCTGCGCTTCCAGCCGGTCAAACAGGGTCTGGATTGCCACCAGCCGTTCCTGCCCATCCACATCCGCCAGCAAGCGGGACTGACCACGCACGATCAACGTGCCGCTACTCTCGCCCCGATCACCATTCCAGATGGCCAGACCACTTTCCACCACCTCGGCTGTCAGGCTGTTCAGCACGGTGCGGTTTTCACTCATCTCGGCACCCACGCGGGTGCGCAGGTCGGGTAGGGAAGCTCCCATGGCGCGTGCGTTCAGGTAGTTGGCAGCCTCTACCAGAGCAGAAGGCGGCGTGCCGGGGGGAATTTCGATCACGCGGTTTTCCACATGCCCGTCTGCTCCCACCAGCACAACCAGAGCGCGATTCCCCCCAAGTGCCACAAACTCAATATGTTTGATCCCGCCTTCCCCCTTTGGGGCCACCACCAGCCCCGCAGCATCGGACATGCCCGCCAGCAGGGAGGATGCCTCGGTCAAGGTATCCTGCAAGGAGCGTCCTCGCGCTTCAAGCGAAAGTCCGATGACCTTCTGCTCATCCTCCGATAAAGCGCCAAACTGGAGCAGACCATCCACGAACAGGCGTAAACCTTTTTCCGTTGGCAGGCGTCCTGCGGACGTATGGGGGGAGAACAGAAGCCCTGCCTCAGTCAGCGAGACCATGACATTCCGAATTGTAGCGGGGGACAACGGTTGCCCCAACCGGCGGGATAAGGTGCGGGACCCCACAGGCTCGCCACTGGCCATATACTCTTCCACAATCTCGCGCAGAATATTCGCGGATCGTCCATCCAGTTCAGGTGGTAACAGTGCTTGGGCGGGCAGCAGGCCACGCTTCATGGCGACAAAGCTCCTTCGTGCGGTCTGATACGCGTTTATAATGGCTTATTGCCGGTTTTACTCCTGCCAAAAGCACTTTATGTGCAGGCACAACCCTTTGTCATTTTTTTCAGGAGCAGCACCATGCGTCCATCAGGCCGCGAGGCCGGGCAGATGCGCCCCATTCTTATTGAGACCGGCTTTTCCCACCATGCGGAAGGCTCAGCCCTTATCCGGGTTGGCGGCACCGAGGTCCTGTGTACTGCCAGCGTGGAAAGCCGCGTACCTGCGTTCCTGCGGGGCAAGGGAAGCGGTTGGGTTACGGCAGAATACGGTATGCTCCCCCGTGCCACCCATGCACGTGGCAACCGTGAGGCCGCAAGGGGCAAGCAGTCTGGCCGTACGCAGGAAATCCAGCGCCTGATCGGCCGCTCGCTCCGTGCGGTAACGGACCTTAAAGCCTTGGGGGAAATCTGCATTACACTGGACTGCGATGTGCTGAATGCTGATGGTGGCACACGCTGCGCCTCCATTACCGGCGCATGGGTGGCGCTCCGCCTGGCCCTTGGCAAACTGGTTGCAAACCGCGTGCTGCCGCGCATTCCCCTGACCGGGCAGGTTGCTGCTGTCTCCTGCGGGCTGACCAATGCCGGTGCCGTGTTGGACCTTGATTACGCGGAAGATAGCGCCGCCTCCGCAGATACCAATTTTGTGCTGAGTGCCGACCACCGTATTGTGGAAATTCAGGCCACGGCAGAACAGGCGCCTTTTGCCGAAGATGCCTTTAACACCCTGTTCACCCTCGCCCGCAAAGGTGCGGGCGAACTGTTTGAAGCCCAGCTAAAAGCAGTCAACGCAGCAGAGCACCCCCGAACATGACCCAACCCATTCTTAAATCCGGTGACCAACTGGTGCTGGCAACCCACAATGCGGGCAAGCTGGCTGAGTTTTCCGCCCTTATGGCAGAATTTGGAATTACCGTTCTCTCTGCGGGGGAATTAAATCTGCCCGAACCGGAAGAGACCGCCACAACCTTTGCTGGCAATGCCGCCATTAAGGCACTGGCTGCGGCACAAGCGGCCAACCTGCCAGCTCTGGCGGACGACTCCGGCCTGTGTGTAAGCGCACTGGGGGGAGCACCGGGTATTTACTCCGCCCGCTGGGCCGGGCCGGACAAGGACTTTAACGGTGCCATGGCACGTATTGAGGAAGGGATCGGGCAAGATGAGCGGGACGCATGGTTTGTGTGCGTGCTCTGCCTTGCCTTCCCCGACGGACGGACCCAAAGCTTTGAAGGGCGGATTAACGGGCAGATTGTCTGGCCCCCACGTGGTGCCAACGGGCACGGATACGACCCTATTTTTCAACCCGAACACGAAACCCGCAGCTTTGCGGAAATGACCGATGCGCAGAAAAACGCCATCAGCCACCGTGCGCGTGCTTTTGCAGCGTTTCGTAAAGCCTGTCTCGCCTGAAGTCCGGCCTGGATAAAAAAATAGCGCCCCGGTGAGGGCGCTATTTTCTGCACGACAAATTTCTTTGCCAAACCGGGGCGGTGCAAACCACCCCGGTTTTTTGTGCTCAGTCTTCGGTGTTACGACGACGGATCGCCGCACCCAGAATATCACCGAGGGACGCACCGCTATCTGCGGAACCGTATTCGTTGATAGCCTGTTTGTCTTCTTCCACTTCGCGGCCCTTGATGGTCAGGGCAACTTTGCGGGAGGTACGGTCAACGGACACAACCTTGGCATCCACGCGTTCGCCAACGGCAAAACGTTCAGGGCGCTGTTCAGCTTTGTCACGAGCCAGTTCCGCACGGCGGATAAAGCCGCTCAGAACATCGTCAACCTTCACTTCAATACCGTTGGTCTGCACAGCGGTCACGATGCAGGTTACGATCGTGCCCTTCTGGATGCTGGCCAGCGCATCGGCTGCCGGATCTTCCTGAAGCTGCTTGATGCCAAGGGAGATACGTTCTTTTTCCACGTCCACGTCCAGAACCTTGGCTTTTACAACCTGGCCCTTTTCGTAGTTCTTCATGGCTTCTTCGCCAGCTTCGTCCCAAGACAGGTCGGACATGTGGACCATGCCGTCGATGTCTGCAGAGAGGCCGATGAACAGGCCGAATTCCGTAATGTTGCGGATTTCGCCTTCCACGGTGGAGCCAACCTTGTGCTCTTCCGCAAACTGTTCCCATGGGTTGCGCTGAACCTGCTTGAGGCCCAGAGAGATGCGGCGCTTGGAGCTGTCCACATCCAGAACCATGACGTCCACTTCCTGGGAAGTCGCAACGATTTTGCCCGGATGGACGTTCTTCTTCGTCCAGGACATTTCGGAAACGTGCACCAGACCTTCAACACCGGGTTCCAGCTCAACAAATGCGCCGTAATCGGTAATGTTGGTCACGCGGCCGGTAAAGCGGGCACCGGGCGGGTACTTCAGGGCAACATTTTCCCACGGATCAGCTTCAAGCTGCTTCATGCCGAGGGAGATACGCTGCGTTTCGGGGTTGAAGCGGATCACCTGCACGCGCACCGGCTGGCCGATCTGCAGAGCTTCGGAGGGATGGTTGATGCGCTTCCATGCAATGTCGGTCACATGCAGCAGGCCGTCAACGCCGCCCAGATCAACGAACGCACCGTAATCGGTGATGTTCTTGACCACGCCGTCAAGGATCATGCCTTCGGTCAGGCCCTGAATCAGTTCGCTGCGCTGTTCAGCACGCGTTTCTTCCAGAACGGCACGACGGGAAACAACGATGTTGCCACGTGCACGGTCCATCTTCAGGATCTGGAACGGCTGGGGCACACCCATCAGCGGGCCGACGTCACGCACAGGGCGGATGTCCACCTGGCTGCCGGGAAGGAACGCCATGGCGCCACCCAGATCAACCGTAAAGCCACCCTTGACGCGGCCATAAATGGTGCCGTTAACGCGCTGGTTGGCTTCGAAAGCTTTTTCGAGGCTGGTCCATGCTTCTTCACGGCGTGCTTTCTCGCGGGAGAGAACGATGCTGCCGTCGCGGTCTTCATAACGCTCGACGTACAGTTCGATCACATCGCCCGGCTGCACTTCCGGCTTAACACCGGGGGGTGCGAATTCACGCAGGGAAACGCGGCCTTCGCTCTTCAGGCCGACGTCAACAATAGCGTAGTCGTCCGTCAGGCGGACAACGCGACCGCGAACAACGGACCCGTCAAAGCCGGAATCGCGACCGAGGGTCTCGTCAAGAAGGGCAGCAAAATCTTCGCCACGGAAATGGTCCGTGGTCTGGGTGGTGGCTGAAGCCATGTGGTACCGTAAATCCTGAGCCCGCCAGCAACATGCCTGCAGACTGTTCCTGCGCCCCGCAACATGCGGCACGGCTTGCCTGACCATCGCAAAGGCATGGTTGCCCCCCGAAGACTTGGCCAGACCAGAGTGTTACCAAGAAAAACCCACCGCTGATGGCGGATTTCTGTTTGCACAGAGAACACCTACCCCCGGTTTGTCAACTCAAACCGCAGGGCAGGCGGCAAATAGGGGAAAAAAATGCGTTACTGTGTGGTTCACCCCACGTACGCACCGTTTGCTCTCAGCCACGTGTGGTCACGAGTCGTTCACGCGCAAACCGCAAGGCTTCGGCCAGAACGGCCTGTACATCCAGCGTATCCGTCTCAATCACATACGCGTCATCCGCCACGCACATGGGGGCGGAATCCCGGCTGGCATCGGCTTCGTCCCGCGCACGCAGGGCCTCCTCCATCTGGCCAAGCTGGGCCTGCGCATCTGCTGCGCTGGTATTCCCACCACTTTGCAAAAAACGCCGCAGGGCCCGTGTTGCGGGAGAGGCGGTGATGAACAGCTTGACATCCGCATCGGGAAAAATGGCTGTGCCAATATCGCGCCCATCCAGTACGGCCCCCCGCTCGGCGGCAAAACGGCGCTGGGTTTCCACCAGTGCAGCCCTTACGGCAGGTTGTGCAGCAACCTTGCTGGCCGCCAGAGCCACCTCCGGCGTGCGCAGGTCCTTGCGCTGCATGTCCGCCGGGGTCAGCGCCTGCGCAAACCTCTGTGCGGGCTGGGCGGGGTCCTGCCCGGCATCCAGCGCAAGCCGCCCAACAGCGCGGTAGAGCAGCCCTGTGTCCAGGTAAGGCAGTTCCAGTGCCTCTGCCAGCTTACGGGCCAGCGTGCCCTTACCTGCCGCTGCCGGACCATCCACGGCAATAACCGGTCCGCCACGCATCACAGTGTAAACCCTGCGCCAAGGCTGTTCATCAGCTGCAAATACCCCGGAAAGCTGGTGTCTATAAACGCGGTGTCATCAATATCCACCGGGTTCTGGGCAACCAGCCCCAGCACGGAAGCGCTCATGGCCAGCCGGTGGTCCATATGGGTCTCCACCACACCGCCACCGGGAATGGCACCATTGGTCCCGTACACCACCAGATCATCCCCTTCGACCGCCGTTTTAACGCCGTTATTTTCCAGCAGTGCCACCGTTGCAGCCAATCGGTCGCTTTCCTTCACACGCAGTTCTTCCACCCCGCAAAAGCGGGATACGCCGGAGGCATACGCGGCTGCCACGGCCAGAATGGGGTATTCATCAATCATGGATGGCGCGCGGTCGGCAGGCACCTCCACACCCTTGAGGGTGGATGCCCGCACGTGCAGATCGCCCACCAGTTCCCCACCTTCCGTGCGGACGTTCGTGACCTCAAGCTGTGCGCCCATTTCCTGCAAGGTCACAAACAGCCCGGTGCGCAGCGGGTTCAGCCCGACTGTAGCAATCACAACATCCGCCCCCGGCACCAGCAGGGCCGCAACAATGGGAAACGCGGCGGAAGACGGATCGCCCGGCACCACCACATCGCGCGCCACAAGGTCTGGCCGGCCCTGCAGCTTAATAACCCGCCCCCCCTTGAATGTTTCTTCCACCTCCACGTGCGCGCCAAAGTGGCGCAGCATATTTTCGGTATGGTCGCGCGTAGCTACGGGTTCTTCCACCCGTGTCTGTCCCTGCGCGTTAAGCCCGGCCAGCAACACGGCGGATTTAACCTGAGCCGATGCCACAGGCAGGCGGTAATCCAGTGGTTTGGGGTCCGCCAGACCACGAATGGCCATGGGCAGACGCCCCCCTTCTCGCGCCATAAAGGTTGCCCCCGTCCCCGCCAGCGGGTCCATGACCCGCTTCATGGGTCTGCGGCGCAGGCTGGCATCCCCCGTCATAACCGAGACCATACCGTGGCTGGCCAGCAGGCCGGACAACAGGCGGGCCGCCGTGCCGGAGTTGCCCATATCCAGCACATCATCCGGCTCGCGGAGTTTGCCAATGCCCAGACCATTCACACGCCAGTCCCCCGGCGCGTGCTGCACGACCTGTGCCCCCAATGCCCGCATGGCGGCTGCGGTGCGCAGAACATCCTCCCCTTCCAGCAACCCGGTAATATGGGTTTCGCCCCGTGCGAGGGACGCAAACATGAGCGCACGGTGGCTAATGGATTTATCGCCCGGCACACGGATGGAACCGGAAAGGGGAGCCTGCGCGCGCGTAACCCGCAGCGGACGGGCAGAGGGGGAAGATGCGTGTGTCATGCCCTTTTCATTCCGGCGGGATGGACCGCAAGTCAATCGGTAACAGGTAGAAAATGAGGTTGGCAGAGACAGAAAATGCGACCAGATGCAAACTCCGGGTTTGACAGAACCCGAAACACAGTGGCATTGGGCATCGCCTTAACAGTCTGGTTCGAGTCCTGCCGCAGCTTTGTGTGGCTGTTCAGGGTTCGTTCGTGTTCCGGGGCGTTGGCCCCAATATCTGCTCAGGATTGACAGGTAGCAAGATGTCCCAGCCCGATCTCGGCACCAAACGCGTCTGCGTGTCCTGTGGTGCCCGTTTTTATGACCTGAACCGCGCACCCGCCATTTGCCCCAAATGCGGAACGGAACAGCCTGCTCTGGTGCCGCGCCTGCGCCGCAACTCTGACAGCCTGTCCCCCGTTCCGGCGAGTGCAGCCCCCATCAAGAAAGCCGATGACGATATCGATATCGACACCGATGACGATACCGACGACGATGATGTGATGGAAGACACCGCTGATCTGGATGATGATGACGATGACATCAGTTCAGACATCGATGTCAGCACGGATTCGGAAGATCACGAATCCTGACCCCTTACGGGGTGCTGAACACCATCGTGTCAGACCAAAAAAAGCCCGCTGGATGCAGCGGGCTTTTTTTATGACGTAAAAATTTGGAATTGCATCAGCCGGAGGTGCAGGCCGGGCGGCGCTCTATTTCCACACCAACGGCCTCTATTTCCTCAAACACATCCAGCTTTTCTATACGCACCCGCACCACACGAACGCGGGCATCTGCCAGCACGCCAGATGCAATGCGCTCGGCCAGTGTTTCCACCAGACGCACATGGCCTTCCTGCACAATACGGTGCACAAGCTGTACAACCCGCTCGTAAGAGACGGTACGGCTCAGATCATCCGGCCCCACCTCAAGGTCAGTCCGGTCATCCACCCCAAAATGGACCGAAACCCGAATACGCTGGGTCACACCCTGCTCATGCGGGAACACGCCAATATGGGCGTCGAGCACCATATTTTTCAAAAACAGGCAACGCAGCGGCGGCTGGTCCGCCCATGGTGCAAAAACGGCCATTCTTTTATTCTTCCAAGGCATGTCCGGCCAACGGGGCCGGAGACCATTGCAGATGCTGTCCACCATCCAGAGCCAGCATTTGCCCGGTCACGGAAGGAAGAACCAAGAGGGCAAGGGCCGCACGGGCAACCTCATCCGGTGTAGTACCCTGGGCCAGCGGCACTGAGGCACATTGCCGGGCAAACTGCTCCTCCGTCTGCCGCGGACTGGGCAGGGCAGGGCCGGGACCTATGGCATTGACCCGAATTCCGCGTGGCGCAAGAGCCAGAGCCATGGTCTGGGTAAGCGTCCACAAAGCACTTTTGGACACGGTATAGCTGACAAAATGAGGCGTGAGTGACCAGACCCGCTCGTCCAGCATATTCAGCACCATGCCCTGTGCCCCTTGTGGCAAGCCTTTGGCAAAAGCCTGAATAAGCACAAAAGGCGCGCGCAGGTTGGGCTTCATATGCATCATCCAGCTTTCCAGCGAGGCATCATCCCACTCATCCCGCTCAAAGGTGGAAGCATTGTTGACCAGCACCCCCAAGGGACCGCCCAGCGCCTGCGTGGCCTGCCCGTACAAAGCCTGTACCTGCTCCTCACGCATCAGATCAGCCTGCAGCACGCACCCTGTGCGGCCCAGCGCCTGTACGGCTTGCAGGGTCTCCTCCGCTTCGGCCCTGTTGCTTCGGTAGTGAATGGCAACATCAAACCCGGCCTGAGCCAGCGCAAGCACAATGGCCCGGCCCAGCCGTGCACCGCCCCCGCTCACCAGAGCGCGACGCGGTATGGCCGGACTGATCGGCAGCATATCCACGGGCATGGTCTTTAATCCTTAAAATTGATGGCCTGTAGTTCAGGCAGGGCGGCGGGCACCAAGGGCGGCTGCCAGTGTGCCATCATCCAGCACATCCAGAGCGCCCCCCATGGGCACACCCTGCGCCACACGGCTGACGGTCAGCCCCTCGTAGGTTTCCAGCTGATCCATAAGCCAATGCATGGTGGTCGCACCTTCCACCGTTGCACCAAGAGCCAGAATAACCTCACGCACCGTTCCCTGATGCAGGCGGGTCAGCAGGGCAGACACATTCAGATCTTCCGGCCCAACACCCGCCAGAGGGGACAGAGTGCCCCCCAGAACCTGATAAACACCGCGGTGAACCCCTGCACGTTCAAGCGCCCACAGATCCCCCACCGTTTCCACCACACACACGACCCCCTTGTCACGCAGTGGGTCGGAGCAGATATGGCATGGGTCGGATGTATCTAGATTACCGCATGATGAGCAGGTGCGAATAGCCTCCCCCGCCCGCTCCATGGCTCTGGCAAGCGGAGCCAGCCGTGTATGGGGTTCCCTGAGCAGATACAGAGCCACCCGCCGCGCGGAACGCGGGCCAAAGCCCGGTAAACGCCCCAGCAGGCGAATAAGCTGCTCTATTTCCTGACCACCCATACCGGTGCGCTTTCCCCGCCTTACAAGGTTCTGTTACGTCTGTGGCTTAGAACGGCAGTTTCATGCCAGCGGGCAGGTTGAGGCCACCGGTCACCTTCTGCATTTCTTCTGCGGCTTTTTCGTCCAGTTTTTTGCGTGCGTCCGCACAGGCAGCCACAATAAGATCCTGCAGCATTTCCATTTCGGTCGGGTCAGCCAGCTTGGGATCAATCTTGATGGAGCGCATGTCACCTTTGCCGCTCAGCACAACGCTGACCATGCCTGCACCAGCGGAACCATCAATGCTCATGGCTTCCAGTGTGGACTGCATGGCTTCCATCTTGGACTGCATCTGCGTGGCCTGCTTCATCAGTGAGGCAAGGTTTTTCATGGTTATCCCCTAAGCTTGTCTATCTGCCGCATATGGTGCGGCATGGCGCACCCCAGTGGCGCATCATGTCTGTTTAATCTGGCCCAGAACGCGCGGTTTTGCCAGCCCGGACGCATCACTTCAGTCCTGCGAGGCTCCGGGGTCATACGGTCGCTCATCCTCATCCAGTGGTTCGGCATCCACTGGGGCAAACAGCAGTTCTGGTGGTTCTTCGGGTGGCAGCCCGTAATCATCCAACCCATGGTCGCGCACTTCGCCCAGTTCCGCATCGGGGAAGGCATTGAGGATGGCCCTGACCAGCGGGTGAGCCTCTGCCTCGCGCCGCCGGAACTGAATGACCTCCGCCCCTTGGGCATCCAGCGTGGGTTCGCCCTCCTCCACGCCGGTTTCAATCTGCCAGCTTATGCCGGTTGCCCGGTTCAGCACCCGGCGCAGTTGTGGAATAACATCACCGGGAACGCCGCGCTCAAAGCGCAGCACAATCCGGCCCTGGGTAAAAGAGATCAGATGGGCAGCATGGCGCAACTGCCCATGCAAAATGGCCTCGCGCTGGTCTTTGACCAGTGCCACCGCTTCCCGCCATGTTCTGGGGAGCGGGGGGGCCGATGGCTCCACTGGCACCACAGCAGGTGCCGCCACCATTGGCGCTGGCTGGGCCATAGCCCCAACTGCCATGCCGCCAGAACTGACCATACGCAGGCGTGGTGGTTCGTAACCACCAGCACCATCAGGCGTAAAAGCAGCGCCCCCCCCCACTGACTGAGCGGAGGGGGAGCTGGCCGAAGCCCCACCGGGAGGAACACCCACAGGCGCGGAGGAGGTTCCAGCGCGTGCATTCCCCCCCCCATCGGGCGCATTGGTCAGGCGTTTAACCAGATCTTCGGGTGAGGGAAGATCGGCCACATAACACAGGCGGATCAGCACCATATCTGCCGCTGCACGGCGGTCTGGGGCGGTTTCTACCTCCCGCACACCTTTAACCAGCATCTGCCACGCGCGCATAAGCACCGGCACGGCAAAGGCTCCAGCCATATGTGTGCCGCGTACACGCTCCGCCTCGGGCATATCCGCCGAATCCCCCAAAGAGGGAACCGCACGCAGGCGGGAAATAACATGCACCAGTTCCAGCATGTCCCCCAACACCAGCCCCGGGTCCGCACCACGTGCATAGGCGGCATCGAGCAGGGCCAGAGCAACATCGGGCTTGCCAGTCAGCACGGCATCGAGCAGGTCGAACACGACCTCGCGGTCAGCCAGCCCCAGCATATCGCTGACTATGGCGGCACCAATCTCCCCGCCTTCTTCCGTCAACCCGCTCCCTTGGGCAATCGCCTGATCCAGCAGGGACAGACCATCACGCACCGACCCGTCTGCGGCGCGGGCAATCAGAGCCAGAGCATCGTCCGATAGCCGGACCTGCTCCTTTTGCGCTATGCGCGCAAACAGCCCCACCAGATCGGCCTGTGGTACACGCCGCAGGTCAAACCGCTGGCAACGGGACAGAACCGTAACTGGCACCTTGCGCAATTCGGTCGTGGCAAAAATAAACGTAACCTGCGCTGGTGGCTCTTCCAGTGTTTTAAGCAGAGCATTGAAGGCATTGCGCGAGAGCATATGCACTTCGTCGATAATAAAGACCTTCATGCGCCCCTGCATGGGGCGGAAGCGTGTGGCCTCTATGATCTCGCGCACATCATCCACACCGGTGCGGGAGGCGGCGTCCATTTCCAGCACATCCGGATGACGGTCATTGAGAATGGCAACGCAGTTGGGGCATACGCCGCACGGGTCTGCCGTGGGACCACCGTTACCATCTGGTCCGGTACAATTCAGAGCACGGGCAATAATACGGGCCGTTGTGGTTTTACCCACCCCCCGCACACCGGTCAGCATAAAGGCGTGCGCCACACGCCCAAGCGCAAACGCATTGCGCAGGGTGCGGACCATGGCCTCCTGACCGATCAGGTCATCAAACGTTGTGGGGCGGTATTTGCGGGCCAGAACACGGTACGGCGTTGCCGGGGCATTGATGGGCTGAGGAGGAGGTGCAGCAGCCTGCGCGGGCAACTCGGGCTCGCCAAACAGGCCGGGGCCTTCCGGTTCCGGACTGGGAAGTCCCTCGTCGTGAGGAAACTGCTCGTCAGTCGTATCGCTCATGCCATGCCCGAAGAATGTAAGGTCACGCCCACATGTCCGGCCCGGCAGGCGCGGAATGGTCTGATCCACAAGGGCGGAAAATGCAGGTGGAAAGCCGGACAATAACCCGGGCGAAACTCACCATGGCTGCTTCCTTCCGGACCTGACCGGTTTAGCAAGGCGCCCGTCCACTGCCGACTTTCCGGCACCACACGTAGCACCAAATGCGCGCTCATGCCAACCCTGTTGGCAGCATTTGGGGTTGTTTCTTTACCTGCTGGACACAGACAGGCTAGAAAACCAGAGAATTGGTGTGTCCCGTCGCAGACTCAGGAGAATTGTGCTCGTGTCCGGTTTTCGTTTGTATCATGCCGTTATGGCATCTGCTCTTCTGGCTGGCAGTCTGGCCGTATCCCCCGCTGCCCGTGCGGATGGGGATGAAACAGCCCCACGCAGCAACGTTAACAACATCCAGTTACAAAAAGAACTTTCTGTTCTGCACATGAAACCCGAAGCTGCTGGCCCTGCCTGCATTGACTCACTCAAGGAACTGCACAAAACGCAGGATCTTTTGGCAAAAGAACAGGAAAACTCCCACGATCAGGATCTGACTGTTGCGGAAGACGTTCTTGAATCCGACTTTGAAAATTCGATCGAAGCCTGCGCAGGGGATGTGGAAAAACTGTGCGAAACCCACAATCCACAACCCGAACTTGTTAAGGCGTGCGAAGCCATAGACAGCCTGCCATCCAAAGATTCACAGGCCGCGGACTGAGACGCACCCATCCAGTTTGTCCTGAATTGTATTTTGGCACACGACTGACTACGCCGGGGGGGGGAAATGAGCAGCAGACCCGCATGATCTGAACGCTCATTGCGCCCCAGTAGGCCGAATGCTTGATTTTCCGACAGCGTGCGCCACACACCAGTATTTTTGAAAATGATTTTGAAAATTCCATGATATTTAAAAAGAATTTTTAATTCCCATAAATTAAAATACCTCAGTTTTACTGATTTTTTGATAGACGATGATTTTTTCGATATTTATCTGAAAAATTTACGCCAAAACTCTTCACAACAGAAATTAAATTCGAACAAAATAGACTCAAACTACTTTATTTTTGCATATTTTTTCACAAATTTTTCTCATACATCTCGCCACAATCAGAGCGCACAACAGCTCTGTTTTTATAACAGTCAGATTTTTAAATTTACGCGTATGAATTAAAAAACCATTCTCATAGTCTATGCTTTCTCTTATCATAAAATATATTTTTCACACGAAACACATTATCAACAAGAGTTCAGTGGACCAGTAAGACATGACCATCACAACTCCCACCAGAACTGAACTCAAAGGGCATCTGGTCTTGCCGGACCGTATTATGCCCGGCCGCATTGCTTTTACCGACCACATACAGGCCGTAATGCCAGATCATGCGGCTATCCCTGATCGTTATATTCTGCCCGGTTTTATTGATTGCCACGTACATGGCGGCAACGGAGCCGATACAATGGATGGTGTACAGGCCATTCATACACTTGCCCGCTTCCATGCCCGCCATGGCACCACCACCATTCTGCCCACCACCATTACCAGCCCGTGGTCGCATGTTATCGAGGCTCTTGGTGCCATTGCAGAGATAACCGGCACCACCATTCCCCATGGCCCCAACATACACGGGGCCCATCTGGAAGGGCCGTTTGTCAGCCCCCACAAGCTCGGCGCACAACCCCCCCATGCTCTTGCCCCTACCCCCGAACGTGTAGCGGAAGTTCTGGCATTGGGGTGTGTACGGGTTGTAACTCTTGCCCCCGAACTCCCCCATGCTGCGGATGCCATCCAGCTTTTTGCACAGGCTGGTGTGCGGGTCAGCCTTGGGCACACAGTCGCCGGGTACGAACAGACCGAGCGGGCAATCTGCCAGATCTGCGCTGCCGGGGGCACAACAGGTGCTACACATCTGTTCAACGCCATGCCAGGCATAGAAAGCCGCAAACCCGGGCCTGCAACAGCCTTGATGTGCAGCGATGCCTATGCCGAACTGATTTTTGATACACACCACGTACACCCAGCAACATTCCGCTTGGCCCAACGCGTTATGCCGGACCGTCTGCTTTTTGTAACAGACGCCATGCGTGCAGCAGGGCTACCCGATGGCCCAAGCCTGCTGGGTGGGCAACAGGTTGTGGTGGAACAGGGGACTGTGCGCCTCCCTAGCGGTCATCTGGCTGGAAGTGTGCTCACTTTGGATGCCGCATTACGCAATGCTGTAGCAGCCGGGGTGCCCCTGCATCAGGCAACTGTGTTGCTAACGCGCAACCCGGCCCGGTACCTTGGCTTAGAGGACCGTGGCCGCCTGCACACAGGCAGGCGGGCAGATTTTGTTGTTATGGATCCGGCACTCAACGTGCTGGAGGTCTGGGTTGCAGGTCAGCAGATAGGCTGACCCCCTCTTCCTCCGCACGGATCTAACAAACTGCCAGAATGGGGCAGGAGTGCCTGCTTTTATGCTTCTGGCAAATGCAGGATCAGATCCACCCCTTTGCGACTCCCCAGCACAGCAGCTTTTTCCTTGAGTGTCAGGCGGCTTTCTGCCGCACCAAGGCTCGGTGCTTCCTCCAGCTTGACCAGCCCAACGAGTTGATGGGCGTCAATGGGTTCTCCCACCCGGCGCTCGGCTGGCAGCATGGCAATATGTGCCTGACAGAGCGCGGGGTCAGCCCGCAAGGCCCGCAAGGCATCATCCGGCAAGGAGGGGGACTGGTCCTGTGTCTCGGCCCGTTCCAGCTTTTTCAGCACATCTGGCGCATTGGTCTCTTCCGGGACCAGCAACAGACCAGCCCGGCGGAAACGCAACCCAACATCGCGACTACTGGTAAACGCCACAAGCGGGATGGAAAATACCAGCCCCAGCAAAACAGGGGTCATCCAAAAAAACAGGGAGGGAGAAACAACCCACGCTCCAATACCCAGCACAAGACCGAAAAGCGTAAAGCGTGCGTATTGCCGCACCACTTCCATGAACGGAATGCCACCATCATCCCGCCGCTGGGTATTCCAGCCGGAATCATGCCCGCTCAGAATGGAAATAACGCCAGATGTCTGAATCAGCATGGCAATGGGCGCGATAAGCCCGCCTATGAGAGTTTCCACCAGAACGGACAGCGCCGCCCTAACGGCACCACCACTGCCACGCCGCATTTCCGGGTCCAGCAGCAGTGCTATGTAGGCCAGAAGCTTGGGTGCAAGCAGCACAATCATGGTGCCAATAAACACGTATTTGGCCTGCACCGGGTCCACATGGGGCCAGTGCGGATACAAAAGCTTGGTATCGCCAAAATATTCAGGCCGCTGAAAATGCGCCTGAAGGGAAATGAGAATACCGGTCAGCAGGAACACCAGCCACAGGGGCGAGGTCACATACGCTCCGATCCCCACCACCATGTGCATACGGCTCACCCAGTGCAGCCCCCTGGTTGGCAGCACCTTGACGTGTTGCAGGTTGCCCTGGCACCAGCGCCGGTCCCGAATAGCAACATCCGTTAGCGATGGCGGACTTTCTTCATACGATCCATCCAGCGCGGGAATCATGTGAATGCCCCATCCGCCACGGCGCATAAGGGCTGCCTCAACAAAGTCGTGGCTTAGAATATGCCCACCAAACGGGGGCTTACCAGGCACATGGGGCAACCCCGCCTGACTGGCAAAGGCACGGGTGCGAATAATGGCATTGTGCCCCCAGTAATTGCCCTCCGCGCCATGCCACCATGCAATGCCGTAAGCAATAATGGGACCATACACACGCCCGGCAAACTGCTGGAGTCTGGCAAACAGGGTTGTACCGCCCACAATCACCGGCAGGGTCTGGATAAGACCAACGCCGGGGTTGCGCTCCATGGCATCCGCCATACGGACCAATGTTTGGCCGGACATAATGGAA
Organism: Acetobacter syzygii; assembly: GCF_000964225.1. Taxonomy (GTDB): domain Bacteria; phylum Pseudomonadota; class Alphaproteobacteria; order Acetobacterales; family Acetobacteraceae; genus Acetobacter; species Acetobacter syzygii. The sequence goes on from NZ_BAMZ01000082.1 coordinate 20,371, forward strand.
TCCGCATCCAGCGTGACCATGTGGTCATAGGCACCACCAAAACGGCGCACCCATTCCCCCACATTCCCGGCCTTACGTTCAACATTTTTGTGCCGACGCCGATAAAAAATGCGATCATACCCACCAACCTGCTCCCGCAGGGCCAGAAAGGCAGCTTCCTCCTGCACCCACACATCCGGATTGGTTGTGTCGGAGAGAATGAACAGGTCAAACCTGTCTAGCTGCCCGGTTTCTTCCAGACTGGTGTAAATGGTCCGTAACCCGGCCATAACACGGTGGGGTGGTTCGTTATAAGTAGGCAGCAGCAGGGCCGTTTTGCGCGTAAGCTGAGGTAGCGGGCCGGAACGGCGGATGCCAAGACCCAGCCCCCCATGCGCCACCAAAGAACAGAACCCCGCAACAGACGATGTAAACGCCAGCGCAATCCACATAAACAGCGCAATAAACAACACCAGCATAATAATGCCCAAGGCAGACACACCCGCCTCGTCCATAACCATATGCGTACGCCATGCGCCATATGCGGTCAGCGCCAGTGCCGAACCAATCACCGAAAAACGCCGCAGGGCAATGCTGGAAGGCGATGTGGCTGGTGTGCGACCGCGCCCTTCCATGTTGGCAGGTTTGCTCAGATTCTGGACCGGCATTCCCAGCCGGGATTCAGGCGGAAGGGCGTGAAAAGGCTGCTGCTGGTTACCCGTGTTCGATTCCGGCATTGTTACGGCGTCCACCGATACAGCCATTGTTCAGAAATGGGGCCGGAATCTGTTTCCAGCACAGCACTCAGATCTGCCACCTTGGCATCCCCCGGAACGAACTCGAACGTGGTCCGGATTCCGTTGATTGCAGGATTAGGCTCAACCACCACGTTCTGAATTTTACCCGCCGATGTTTTGGGCGTTACATGGAAGTGCGTGTCCTTGGGCAGGTGCTCAAAGGGTGTGCCCATAAAGTCTATGGCAAAAAAACGGGCATCGTTATTATCCACCACCGAACCAACGCGGGTAGCGCCTATACGCGCCAGTGGCGTGGGGAAGGGGGCATCCCACCCCCAGTACATCCGATAGGTAAAATGGTATTCCTGCCCGGCACGCAAGGGTTCCTTGGGCCGCCAGAAGGAGACAATATTATCGTTCACCTCATTCGGGGTGGGAATTTCCACCAGATCGACCCAACCAGCCCCCCAGTCTCCGATCGGTTCGATCCATAGGGAGGGGCGTTTTTCATAATGGAGCGCCAGATCCTCAAAATCCTGGAAGGTCCGTCTGCGCTGCATCAGCCCAAACCCACGGGGAGAAACATCCGAAAAGGTTGAGAACTGCAAATCCAACGGGTTACGCAAGGGGCGGTAAAGCTGCTGGTCGGCACCAGTCCACATTTGCAGGGCTTCACTGTCATGCGCGGCAGGGCGCCAGTCATCCACGTGGTTATGGTCGTTGACATCAAAATAGAACATGCCAGTCAGCGGAGCGATGCCCGACTGTTCGATTTTGGTGCGGGGGAACAGCGTTGTCTGCACGTCAAACACCGTGTTGTCACCCGGACGAATGGTAAAGCGGAAGGCCCCTGTGACCGCGGGGCTGTCCAGCAGGGCATGGACAACAATGGATTGCACACCCGGCTGGGGTTTTTCCAGCCAGAATGCGCGGAAAAGAGCGAATTCCTCACCCTTCGGGTCCCCTGTGCCGTTGGCAAACCCACGGGCTGAAAGACCATAGTCCTGCCCTTTGGCAACAGCCCGGAAGTAGGATGCCCCCAAAAATACACAGAATTCTTCCATCACACCGGGAGTGTTAATGGCTGTACGGAACCGGACGCCTGCAAACCCCAGATCATCCGTAACCCGCAGGGCGGGGTCGCTGTAGGTGAACAGATCAGCCGAATAGGGAACAACGCCAGACTGCCCGTCCTTGACCTCATAAATTTCGATCCGGGGGCGGTAGAGAAAACCACGGGGGAAAAATTCAACATCAAAGGCCAGATTATCACCCGCCCACAAGGCGCGGTCAGGGCGGTAGGCTATGCCGCGGTACTGGTCGAATGTCAGGTTATCCAGCGCTTTGGGCAGACTCTGCCCCGGCGGGTGGTATTCCGCATTGGCCAGTCTGCGGGCAATCTGGATTACGGTGCTGTCATCAAACTTACCGGTGGCGCCACTCAGCCCCTCCGCGCGCGCCTTGCGGGCGACTCCGCCAACAAGCGATGCCAAAGTCACGCCTGCCCCGGCCCGAATGACCCCTCGTCGCTGTACGTTTGATGACACTTTGATCTCCCGCTATTGCCGAAATTATCTGGCGTAATTCTACCTACGCTCTGTAATTTGTCACTCAGATAAGGTTTTTTGGAGGCATTCCGCCTTTGGAGCCAGCAAGGCTTGCATCTGGTCAAGCCCGGATCTGGTCGCCTGCGCTGCATCCTGCTCGATCTGGCGATAAAGAGCCAAAACGGTTTTACCCGTCTCGGTCAAAAATGCGCCACCTCCGCCCCCCGGTCTGGTCATGACCAGTGGCTCCACAAAAAGCTGGTTCAGATTATCCACCAGAAGCCACGTCCGCCTGTAAGACATACCCATGGCGCGGCCTGCGGCGGATATGGAGCCTGTTTCCGCCAACTGCTCAAGCAGGCGGATTTTGCCATGCCCCAATGCGGCACGGTCATCGGCGTCGATCCGCAATGTCAGTCTCAGTCGCCCTGTCATGATCTTCGCTTTTCAGTCATAAGTGGCTCCGTGCAACACCACGCATAAACAGCGGAACCTTGGTATGAACACTTCGCGCGCAGATACCATCTGGCGATTAATGGCGCCAGATGATCTTGGTCACGTTACAACACTGGCCGCCAGAGTGCACCCCGACTACCCCGAAGATACAACTATTTTTGCAGAACGTCTGCGCCTTGCCCCAGCAGGCTGCCTGAGCCTGATGCTAGATGGCCAGTTTGGCGGCTACCTGATCAGCCATTCATGGCGGGGGCTGCTCTCCCCCCCGCTGAATACCCTGCTGGGGTCTTTACCCACACCTGCTGATCGGTGGTACATTCATGATCTGGTCGTTGCCCCGCAAGGGCGCGGGCAAGGCCATGCGCAAGTTGCCATAACACTGGCCGAAAATGCCGCCCGCCAAGCCGGATTACCCACACTCACCCTGACATCCACCCGCCATGCCCTGCAGTTCTGGGCACGGCAGGGATTTGTGCCAGAGGAAATCAGCGCAGAGGAACAGGCCATTCTGGCCTCGTACGACCCACAGGCCTGCCTGCTCTCCCGCCCTGTTGGCTAGTTAGTCTTCGTCCGCATCGTCATGTTCTGGGGCGACCATCATCGCCTCAGCCACAACACCGGCGTGTTCGCGCACCTTGCGCTCAATATCAGCCGCCATCTCGGGGTGGTCACGTAGGAACTGCTTGGCGTTCTCACGCCCCTGACCAATGCGCTGGCTATCGTAGGAGAACCATGCGCCCGATTTTTCCACAACACCGGCCTTAACACCAAGATCTATGAGTTCCCCCACCTTGCTGATGCCTTCGCCGTACATGATGTCAAACTCGACCTGACGGAACGGGGGAGCCATTTTGTTTTTAACAACCTTGACCCGGGTCTGATTACCCGTGACCTCATCCTTGTCCTTAATCGACCCGATCCGGCGGATATCCATACGGACGGATGAATAGAACTTGAGCGCATTGCCGCCTGTTGTGGTTTCCGGATTACCAAACATGACGCCAATCTTGAGCCGGATCTGATTCAAAAAGATCATCAGCGTATTGGAACGTGCAACCGTGCCAGTCAGCTTACGCAGGGCCTGGCTCATCAACCGGGCATGGAGGCCTACGTGGCTATCGCCCATATCGCCTTCAAGTTCAGCGCGGGGCACAAGAGCGGCAACACTATCCACCACCAGCACATCAACAGCGCCAGACCGCACCAGTGTATCGGCTATTTCCAGCGCCTGTTCGCCTGCGTCGGGCTGGCTAATCAGCAGATTATCAATATCCACGCCCAGTTTTTTGGCATAACCGGGGTCCAGCGCGTGTTCCGCATCGATAAAGGCACAGGTGCCACCGCGCTTTTGTGCCTCTGCAATGGCATGAAGGGCCAGTGTGGTTTTACCCGAGCTTTCCGGCCCGTAAATTTCCACCACGCGCCCACGCGGCAAACCACCAATACCCAGAGCAATATCCAGCCCGAGCGACCCGGTGGAGATGACATCTGACTGTTCCTTGGGCCGTTGGCCCAGCCGCATGACGGACCCTTTACCAAAAGCCCGTTCAATCTGCCCAAGAGCGCCTTCCAGCGCTTTTGCCTTATCCATTCTCTACCATTCCCTCAGCATATGGGCCGAACAACCAGACCAGAGCCCCGCATAACCCGCGCCATAAAGCCTAAAACCTGCTGGTTCAGGTTTAAAACCCCTGCCACAAACATTTTTGCTCCGCAACGCGCAGTCGCACTGTTGGGCTTTAGGCTCAGACTCCGTTAAGAATTTGGACCCGTTTTGTTCTAAAATAGAACAAAACAAAAACTTGGCAAGGGGTGGCATCTATAACGAGCCACCCCGCTCCATGTTTTTCTCCATAATTTCAAAATTTAATGCGCGACTGACACACTACCGACCGCCAGACCGGCACCACGCGGGTCCGTCCAACCAAAACAGCGACCAGAATCCGATGGCAAACCACCGGGGCAGGACACAAAATTGGCCCGACCATTGCCATTGGTCACCTGTGGCCGCACGCCAGCAAGTGCTGCCTTCAAGGCAATGGCCGCCGTATCGGCCGCCACATTCTGCCCCGATGCCGCTGCCGCCGCGCGGAACTGCATTGTGCCCTGATGAGCAATTGCCGCAGCCAGCAGGGGTTGCGGCCTTTGTGCAGGGGAAGCGCCAAGCACAATCCCGGTCGAACCCGCAATACGCCCCGTACCAAACAGGTTGTTCATGCTCAATGCGCACGCCACGGTTTCGCCCTGCCGGTCAGTTACCACAAACGAGGTAGAAGCTGGCAACGCTGGCAGTGCTCCACCAGCAGACAGACTGCCAGAGTTAAGCAGGGATTGCGCATCAGCCACACTGACACTGCTCCCTTTTCCACTTTGCCGCGCCCGCCATGCAGCCACAACACGATCACCACCGCGGCCATTGGCAAGGAAGGAGGCAGCCATGCCCAAACCCCCATCGGCTGGTGGTGGCAAAAAGCTGATGTCCACCCCATTGGCATGGACCGTAAGCGGTGGTTCCGCCACGGGCACATCCGCCCGCAGATCCTTGCCAGAAAGCCCGCCACCGGCCCCCTGCGCACCCTCTACAAAGGTCTGGGCCAGTGCCCCTGTGTACAGGTCACCAACTCCAGCAATGCGCAGCCGTTCCAGAGAACCCGCCAGACGGGACTGGACCATCACATCATCCACCCCCAGAACATGACCGTTCTCGTTGCCAAAAACCGCTCGCGCCTTGTCATCCGCCAGAAGCGAAGACTGCACAGCTGCCAGATCCGCCGCCAGAAGCCCCCCCACCGGCACCCCATGCGAGGCCATGTTACGCGCAGGCACAACAAGGTCTGCAAAATCCACGCTGCCATAGCGCATCTGCATAAGAAAAAGACCACGGGCAAGCATGGGGACAGACGCAGGCCGATCCGATGCCGCATCAGACTGGCTGGCACCCTGAGGCAGAAAAACAAAAGCCTGCCCCCCGGACTCGCCCGGCCGCCATGCAAGGCAGGCCCCGCCCCCGCCAAGAGACGCGCGAGAAGGCAGGGAGACGGACAGTGCCAGACCCAGAGCAGCCGCTGCATCGGCTGCATTCCCACCCTTAGCCAGAATATCACGCGCAACCAGAGCCGCACGCGGCTCGTCAGCCGCTACTTCGCCTACAAATCCGCCAACTACGGGCTGGGTTACCTGCCCATCAGGCCCCCCGCACGCAGCGAGTGTGCCTGTTAGAGCCAGCGCCAGCGCTGCCGTGCGAAAACGACCGGGCAAGCCGGTGCGGGACGGAACAGAACGGTGTTTCTTGAATCGGGCAGCCACGCCTAGCTCTCTCCACTTCTGGGCCCGTCCGGCGGGCAGACGTTTTGGTATTTTAATCTCTTTGCTGGATTACCCTGCTTTCCGGCTGTCAGCAACAGACTTGCTTGGCACCCTTGCCATGGAACACAATTGTATTCCCTTGCCCCAAGGGGGCACACGCCGTAGCGTCCTGCTTTATGGATAAGGACACCATGCAGAAACTGCTCTCATCATTCTATCGTCTGACAGCATCAGGCGCACTGGCAACCCTGTTTGCGTTTGGCGGCCTGCCCGCAGCACACGCAGCAGCAGCAGACAGCTTTACTCCCGCACAGCGGGCAGAAATTGTTGCGATTGTTCGGGACGCGCTAAAAACTGACCCCTCCATCCTGACCGATGCCGTAGCGGCCATGCAGACCAAGGCATCAGAACAAAAGGCATCCTCCGCACTGGATGTGATCCGCCGCAACAAAACACAGTTTGGCAACAGCACCAGCGATATTGTTCTGGGCAACCCGCACGGCACGCTGAGCATTGTGGAATTTTACGACCCACGCTGCCCATACTGCCGCAAGGTTCTGTCTGACCTGGATGCGCTGGTCGCTGCGGAACCGGACCTGAAACTGGTGGAAAAAATTATTCCCGTACTGGGGCCAAACAGTGTGCTGGATTCTCAGGCCATTTTGGCCGCTGGGCTGCAGAATGCCTACAAACCTTTCCAGCACGCCCTGATGACCGACACCAGCGCACCGGGCATGGAACGGATTCGCCATGCTGCCGGTCAGGTTGGGCTGGACGTGGAACGTCTGGTCAAGGATATGAAGAGCACAGCCGTAACCACAGCACTGGCCCAGAATATGGCCCTTGCCCGCTCAATTGATCTGGACGGCACCCCGACCTTTATTATTGGCGAACAGCAGATTATTCCCGGCGCAGTTTCTCTGGAAGACCTGAAAGCTGCTGTGGAAAAGCTCAAACAGAAACACTAACTTCCAACGGACCAGATTCCGTATCTGGCAAGGCTGGAGTGCAGCCTTGCCAGCCCCCCCGCACACGGTGCGGGATATTCAAACAAAAATCCCACATACAGATATAAGGCAGGGCTATTCCCCCTACCTGCCATTCCCCGCCGTTTTATCCAAAAGGGCTAACCACTCCCTGCGGGGTACGACTTAAAACTGTCACTTTACTCCCTTAAAAAACTGATCTTATCCTTAATACATCGTTCATTTTTAACAAAAATTTGAAAAAATGACCCTGCCGAAAACATTCGACCGACTCAGCATGGGGTCCCTTGCGCAAGACGGATTCAGGCTTCATCCCTCAGAATCCGGTAGCGCGGTGATGGATATTTTTAAAAATCATCCAGACACCCACCATATTTGCATTATCAACACCAAAAACATTCCAGTTGGCGTAGTGGAAAGGCAAAAATTCCTTTCCCTTATGTCCAGCCCGTTTTCCTACGCATTGTATCACAAACGCCCTGTTACTCTTCTTATGGACGACAAGCCGCTCACTGTGGAAGCCAGAGTGCCTATTCTGGATTTTACAAAGGAGGTTTTGAACAACAAAATTTCTGATATTAACAAATCTTTTATTATTACCCACAATCAGGCCTACGTTGGCACAGCAACACCTTTTGATCTTATGCGGATGTCCTACATCCACAGCACGCATATTTCTGATACATTACAGACCAGAACCAGAACCCTGCATGAAACACTCAACAGGATTCAGGTTGCCACACGGTCCATTAACGAAGAATCACGCAATCTTAAAGATGAATCGGAAAACCTTTCCGAGCGGAATATGACGCAGAACAGGCACCTGCTTGAATCAGACCAAAAAATAAAATCAACAATTCAAAAAACAGAAGATCAGAACATAAAAATGGAGCAATCGAGAAATTATATTCAGCACGCTTCAACAAATATTCGAGAATCCTGCATAAAAATAAATGACACCATAGAAAAATTTAAAAAAATATCCGAAGCATCAGAAGATATTGGAAAAATTCTTAATATTATGAAAAGCATTTCATCCCAGATCAATATTCTGGGCATCAATGCCACCATAGAGGCATCCAAGGCTGGCCTTTACGGTGCAGGGTTTGGGGTTGTTGCACAGGAAATTCGTAACCTTGCACGCATGACATCCGAATCCCTGCAACGCACAAGGGGTCTTATTGCATACTCACAGGATGCCATAACCACCTGCTCTGAATCCATGAATGACAACTCTCAGACTTTAGCTGGAATCATCCATCATGTTGAAAAAATAAGTCAGTCATTCAAGGAATTTGAAGAAACATCACTTCTGCAAAAGGAGGAAATCCACCAGCTCCACCAGATTATGCAGAAACTGAATGTTTCCACCGCAAAAAACAATGAAACTGTGAGCAACACCAACAGTATTTGCGACAATCTGTTCATAAACGTGTCAGAACTTGCGCAGATCACAACCAATATGACCAGCCTGCCTACCCATTATAATCTACAATAAAAAAAGACCCTCCATACATAAGCATGGAGGGTTTTTTATAAACCGATCAGCTCTTGAGCTCGGAGGTCAGTCAGGCGACCTTTTCAATCGTCTGGGTTGCCGGTTCTGGAATAACCCCTTCCTCACGCAACAAAAGCGCAAGGGCACGCACCATATCATCCATCATCTCGTCCGTGTGGAACGGTCCGGGTGTCAGGCGCAGGCGCTCCGTTCCCTCGGGCACGGTCGGGTAATTGATTGGCGTTGCATAATGGCCAAATTCTACCAGAAGGCGGCGGCAGATACGCTTGCAGCGTTCAGCATCGCCAATGGGAATAGGCACAATATGGCTTGGCGTCATGGTAAACGGCACACCGGCAGCCCGCAAACGCTGGCGCATGGTATGCACCCGCTCAAACAGGGACTCGCGCCGCCAGTTTTCGGCCCGCACCTTGCGTACACTGGTCAAGGCAGCACCCACCACGGAAGGCGGCAGGGCGGTGGTAAAAATAAAGCCCGAAGCCGTTGAACGCAGGAAGTCCACGATCTCGGCTGAAGCCGTAATATAACCACCATGCACGCCAAACCCTTTGGCCAGCGTACCTTCAATAATATCCACCTGATCCGCAACACCATCCCGCTGCGAAACGCCGCCACCTTCCTGACCATACAGACCGACCGCGTGGACCTCGTCCAGATAGGTCAGGGCATTGTATTTTCTGGCCAAAGCACAGATTGCCCCTATGTCCGCCATGTCTCCATCCATGGAGTACACGCTTTCAAACGCGATCAGCTTGGGTGCCTCTGCGGGGGCCGCTGCCAGTTTTTCTTCCAGATCCTTCAGGTCATTATGTTCAAAAATAACCGTCTGCGACCCACGTGCCCCTTTGATGCCTGCAATCATGGAGGCGTGGTTCAACCGGTCGGAAAAACAGATCCAACCGGGCATGGACATCAGAATTGTCTGCAAACTGGCCTGATTGGACACATAACCGGAAATAAAGAGCAGCCCGGCCTCCTTGCCGTGCAAGGCGGCCAGTTCGGCCTCTAACTGGTTATGCAGGGGGCTGGTACCCGCAATATTGCGTGTTCCCCCCGCACCGGCACCATGCTCACGTATGGCAGCAATGGCGGCTTCCTGCACTTCGGGTACAACACCCATGCCCAGATAGTCGTTGGTGGACCAGACGATAACCTCCCGCCCTTCGGGCAGATTGGCCACGTATTCCTCATAAAGGGGAAAGCGTTCTGCCTGACGCGCCAGCGGCGTAAAGGTTCTGTACCGCCCCTGCTGCTTGATCCGCTCCAGCGTTTCCTCACAATGTTCGTAAAAAGGATGCCGGGCGTTCTTGATCGCTCCCACGCTTGAATTCTCCTCGCTTCTCGTCAGAAACGGTCGGGGCATGGGCTTACCCATCGGCCGTCTGGCCTTTTGTCTTCTTAACAGTGTGTGTGTTTCGGTTACGTAACCTACCGCACATACACCCGTACGGTTGGCTTCGTCACCGACGAATCCGGCATAGCGGACATTTCCACCTGCGGTTCAGGTGCCCCGGCATCGATCAGCTCCTGCATAACGGCCCGGCCATCGTGCTGGACCAGTTCCAGCAAGGCAGACTGTTCGTTATCCTGATTAGCCTGTGGCGGCACCAAGCAGCTTACAACAAACAACACATCTTTTTTGCGGCTCAGCGCCTCGCGGGCAATCTGGTCCACCGGCGCTTTCCATTGAGTCTGGGGCGTGCCAGCCACAAGCTCGATCAGCGGTGGCACGGGCGGCGGACCGGGGGGCGGGGGCGGAATATACGGTTTTGGTTCAACACCGGCAGAATGGTTGAACGTTTTCTGGTCAACCAGCTTGCACCCGGCCATGCCAGTAAGCAGGCAGATGGCAAGAGCGGCCCGAACAGCGCGCCCCTTTTCTGCGGCATGAAAAACAGACAGCATGACCGGACTATTCTCCACTCAAACATATGGTGTGCGAAAGCACGTATTTTGCAGGGTTCACCCCTCTTCTTTCGCGCTCCCACGCGTCAGGCGCAAGCCCTTACAGCTCCATCTTGCCCCTAAAAACACGTCATGGACCTTAAAACTGCCTCTTGCCGTTACCATTTGCTCTCTGGTTAACTACACAGACGCGCCAGGTCCGTTCTGCCGGGCGCGCACTTGAGATGACAGGACTCCCCTACTGGCAGACATAGGGCTGATGGCCAGCACGCCTTCCTCAGACCAGATTACCGCATCCTCCTCCCCCATGCACGATGCCCTTGTGCTACGCATGGACAAGGCGGCCCGCACACTGCTGACCTCCGCTACAACCGGGGAGGATATTCAGGCAGAACTGCAGACCATGTGCCTGCCCATTACCGCACTGTGGTGCCGTATTCTCCGCTTTGACCCAGCCGTGCCAGACTGGCCAGACCGGGACCGGTATGTGGTGCCCTCCGCAGCCATGTTACCCCTCCTTGCCGCCATGCTACGGCTCACCGCACCGGGGGCGCAGGAACTCAGCCCCACATTGGAATACGGGCAGCACCCTGCGGTGGAAATAGCCGCCGGGCCAGCCGGGCAGGGCATGGCAGCAGCAGCTGGCATGGCTTTGGCCGAACAGCAGCTTGCCAACCGTTATGGGCGTTCTCTGGTCAACCACCGCACATGGGTTCTGGCGCGCGACAGCGACCTTGCCACAGGTGTTGCGCTGGAAACCGCGCAACTGGCCAGCCGCTTTGGCCTGAACCGCATGGCTGTTCTGGCGTGCCCGTCCCCTCTGGCTGACCCTGCTGATTTTTCGGACTCACTGGCCCGCTTCCATGCCTCGGGGTGGAGTGTACGCAAGGTGAATGCACACGACCTTGGGGCGATTATGAATGCCCTGCAAGCCGTGCTGCGCGCCAGAAAGCCAACCCTGCTGGCCTGCATTCCCGCAAACAGCCCCGCCCAGCCCGACATGCCAGCAGAGGACGAACTGACCGGCCCATGGAGCCCCACCGCACGGCGCGGCAGTTCCATCCGCCGGTCATGGCTGCGCAGGCTTGCACAGCACCGTGCCCGCGCGGACTTTGAACGTGACCAGATGGGCAGGTCCCGCCATACCATGCGCGAAGACTGGGGGCGGTTATGGCGGCAGACAATGCGCAGCACCCCCGATGGATCATCCCAGCAAGCCGCCTTTGCCGGGCTGCGTTCGCTTGCCCTGCTCCGGCAGGATGTGTCCATTCTGGCCGCCACATCGAGCACCAGCAGTTCACGCAGCGCCAACCTGCCCATGCCGTTTGGCCACGCGGCACAGCCCTGCGGCATACAGGAACATGGCATGGCTGGTATGCTCAATGGCATGGCACGGCACGGCGGTGTTCTGCCGTGCGGCGTTGCGGGTATGATGACCATTGACCGTATGCGCTCCGCTTTACGCATGGCGGCACTCATGCGCAGCAAGGTGCTCTACCTGCTGACCGATGACGGGCTGGCCCTTAGCGACAACGGAGGAGGCTGGCAGCCGGTTGAACAGTTGGCCAGCCTGCGCGCCATGCCGCATCTGGCAGTATTCCGCCCGGCCTGCGCGGAAGAAACCTTTGCCTGCTGGCAAACGGCCCTGAACTGGCCGGAAGGCCCGGCCATGCTGATCCTGTGCCCCCACCCACCTCCACACCGCACAGGCAGGCGGAGCGGGCATTATGGCGGACCATCGCACGGTGGCTACCTTATAAGCTGCGGGCAGGGCCCCCGGCACGTAACGCTGATGGCATCCGGCCCAGAGGTGGCCATTGCCACACTTGCGGGGCAACATCTGGCGGAACAGGGGCTGAACGTGGCCATTGTTTCCATCCCCTGCTGGGAGGTTTTTGCACAGCAGCCAGCCGCCTACCGCACAGCCGTGCTGGGAACAGAAGGCTTGCGCGTTGGAATAGAAGCCGCAAGCAGCTTTGGCTGGGAACGCTGGCTTGGCACGGATGGAATTTTCGTTGGCATGGACGATTTTGGCATATCCGCCCCCGCCAACGCGGTGTATGAACGTTTTGGCATTACAGCCGGAGCGATCTGCCAGAAGGTGCTTGCGCGTCTTCTGGCATCTGGTGCGCAAAAGGGCCTGTCCCCCAGCGCGCCATCCCCGTCCCGGCTGGAAGACCTGGACATGTCACTAACGATAACAAGATTATAAAAAATACGGAGACACATCCCATGGCAGTCAAAATCGCCATCAATGGCTTTGGACGTATCGGTCGCCTTGTTCTGCGCGGCATTATTGAAAGCGGGCGCACGGACGTGGTGCCGGTGGCCATTAACGATCTGGGCAGCGTTGAAGATAACGCCCACCTCCTGAGCTATGACAGCGTACATGGTCGCCTGCCTGCGGATGTGCGGGTGGAAAATGGCAAGCTGGTCATTACCGCCAATGGCCGCACGTGGGGCCCGATCACCGTTTCTGCCGAGCGTGACCCTTCCAAGGTTCCTTTTGAAGGTGTTGACGTGGCCATGGAATGCACCGGCCTGTTCACCACAAAGGAAAAAGCCCAGCTCCTGCTGGCTGCTGGCGCCCGTAAGGTTATTGTTTCCGCCCCGGCAACGGATGTGGATGCAACCATTGTGTACGGTGTTAACCAGGATGTGCTGACATCCGACATGACCGTTATTTCCAATGCGTCCTGCACCACCAACTGTCTGGCTCCCATTGCCAAGGTTATGGAAGACGCCTTTGGCATTGAACGCGGCTACATGGTGACCATCCACTCCTACACTGGCGACCAGCGCACGGTGGACACCCTGCACAAGGACCTGCGCCGCGCCCGCGCCGCTGGCATGAACATGATCCCCACCTCCACCGGGGCAGCCCGCGCCGTGGGTCTGGTTCTGCCGCAGCTCAAAGGCAAGCTTGATGGCACGGCCATTCGCGTGCCCACAGCCAATGTTTCCGTTGTTTCACTCGACTTTGTGCCAAAAACCGCGCCTGGCAGCGTTGAAGAGGTCAACAACGCAATCAAGGCTGTTGTTGAATCCGGCGTTATGAAAAACGCTCTGGCTTACAACGACGCCCCTCTGGTCAGCTCCGACTTCAACCACGCCATTGCATCCTCCACCTTCGATGCAACACAGACCGCGCTGGTGGACGGTGGCAAGCTAGTGCGGATCTGCTCCTGGTATGATAACGAATGGGGCTTCTCCAACCGTATGTCCGATACGGCAGCCCTGTTTGGATCACTGTAATGGCGACCAACCTTCCCTTTGCAACACTGGATAAGCTTGACCCCAAGGGCAAGCGTATCCTGCTCCGCGTTGATCTGAACGTCCCTATGAAGGACGGTCAGGTTACTGACCAGACCCGTATTGAGCGTATTGTTCCCACCATTGCGGAACTGGCGGACAAAGGTGGACGGGTTATTCTGCTCAGCCATTTTGACCGCCCCAAAGGGCAGGTCGTGCCCGATATGTCGCTCAAGCCGATTGCAACCGCACTGGCCACCGCACTGGGGCGCCCGGTCAGCTTTGCGCATGACTGCATTGGCCCCGATGCCGAGGCCGCAGCACGCTCCCTGACGGATGGCGAAGTACTGCTACTGGAAAATACCCGCTTCCAGCCGGGTGAGGAACAGAACGATGCGGGCCTGTCCGCAGCACTTGCCAGCTTGGGTGATGTGTATGTGAACGATGCGTTCTCCGCAGCGCACCGGGCCCACGCTTCCACCGCTGGCGTTGCAACCCATCTGCCCTCCTTTGGTGGCCGTCTGATGGAAGCAGAACTGCAAGCCCTGTACGCGGCACTGGAAAACCCCGAACGGCCCGTAGGCGCCATTGTGGGGGGAGCCAAAATTTCCACCAAACTCCAGCTGCTGGAAAATATGCTGGAAAAAGTAGATATGCTGGCTATTGGCGGCGCCATGGCCAACACGTTTCTGGCAGCTCAGGGGCTCAATGTCGGCAAGTCGCTCAAGGAAGATGACATGCTGGACACGGCCCGCCTGATCATGGCGCAGGCCAAGGCCAAAAACTGCGATCTGATCCTGCCTGTGGATGTTGTTATTTCCGAGGACTTCATGGCAGGTGCGCCGACCAGCACCGTGCCGGTAACCGCTATTCCAGATGGCTGGATGGCGTTGGACGTTGGGCCAGAGACGGTCAAGCTGCTCAACAGCAAACTGGCAGGCCTTAAAACACTGGTCTGGAATGGCCCACTCGGCGTATTTGAACTCCCGCCGTTTGACGAGGGTACAAACGCTGTTGCGCAGCTGGCTGGTAAGCTGACCAAAGCCGGAAGCCTGAAAACCGTAGCAGGGGGAGGAGATACCGTATCCGCCCTCCGCCATGCAGGTGTGCTGCATGACATGACCTATGTTTCCACCGCAGGTGGTGCTTTCCTTGAATGGCTGGAGGGCAAAATTCTGCCCGGTCTGACCGCCATTAGCACAACACTGGAAAAAACCCTGCCGATCTAACTGGCCCGGTTTTTAGTCCATACAACCGTCGGAGGTTCTGGCTTCCGGCGGTTTTTTATGTGTTTTTCAGCAAGCTCTATGCCACCAACACATATAGGCTACTCTCAGTCCTGCCCATCAGGCAAAGTTACAGGCACTTTACGAAGTCGCCCGTAAGTCTGCATCAGCACCACGCCTGACAAAACCACACCACCACCAATAAGCGTTCTAAGGGCCGGGACTTCGCCCGTCATCAGGTAAGCCAGCACCAGTGTTGTGGGGGATAGCAGATATAAAAAGCCCGATGAGCGGGCCACACCCATCTGCCCAACCACATGCGCCCACGCCGCATACCCCAGAATGGCAGGGAAAGCCCCCAGCAAAAAAGCCAGAAACCACGGCCATAACCCCTTGCCCTGCAACGCCATAACTCCGGCAGGTAACCAAGGCAGCAGCACAACCGCACCAATAAGCAAGATCCATGCCGTGGAAACCAAAGCGCCATACCGCGCCACAAGGGGCCTTTGCAGCAAAAAATACAGGGCTGAACAGAATGCCGCCGCCAATACGGTCGTTGCGCCAGAGCCAAAAGCAAAGCCTCCGGGCTGCCCGCTGCCAATCAGCACAATACCAGTAAAGCTGACAACCGAGCCAACCCACCCCCATAAGGGAAGAACCTCACCCATAAAAACCACGGCAACAAAGGCAGACATAAAGGGTGCAAAGTTGATCAGCAGGCTGGTTGCACCCGCAGAAACCGTCTGCTCGCCCGTATTGAACAAGATATTATACAGAGCAATCCCCACCGCCCCACACAGCAAAAAACGCGGCAGATCCTGCCAATGGGGCAGTGCTGGCCGGCGGGCGCAAAACCACCCCACCACAAGCAGGCCAGCAACAGCATAACGCAAGGCCGCAAGAGGCACAGGTGGCACGTAAGCCAGCGCCATGCGCACAAGGGGGTAAGCACTGGCCCAGGATAAAATAGCCGCACATACGGCCAACACCGGCACATTGCGCGGTGTACCGGCCGTATGCTCCATTTTTCTTATCCTTGTTAAAAAGACTTCTATTCTCTTCTCAGGACCTGATCGGTCAGAAAAGATGCAATCCGGCCTGCCACAAAATCCTGTTTAAGGGCGACCTCATCATACTCATCCCGCACCCAGTCCATGAAGGGGATACGCCCTTCAGCCTGAGCCTGATACCGTAGAAAAAAAGCATCCAGAATACCCGTGCGGGAACGACGGAAATGCCCATACCGCCATGAAAGCTCGCCCAGAGCCTGAGCAGCACTCCCCCCCTCGAACATGATCACCAGTGCCGAGGCAAGCCCCGCCCGGTCTGCACCAGATTTACAGTGCATCAACATAGGGAACTGCAACTGGCCATACATTTGCGCAAACCGCAAAATACGGTCCCTATGCGGTGCGCCCCTGCTTTCAAACGCCATATCCAGATGGGCAATACCAATTTGCTGCGCTGCATTGCGCGAAAGCGCGTCCGACCCACATTGCCTGTGCCCACGCAGATTGACCAATGTGCGCAGACCAAGCTTGCGCACAGCCTGCCGCAAGCGCGCAGGAGTAGGGTGGTTGCAGCGGTAAACCTTGCCAGGAATAACCGCATGGAGGTTGGTCCAGACCAGACGAAAAACAGCGTGGTCCACAAACAGGCTGTCCGTCCAGGCTCTGGCACGGCCGGTCATGGAAGAAAGATGGCCGTTAAACACGCAACCCCCTTGATGTCATGCAGGTAATATGGCTGCCCATCATGTTCCACCTCCAGCCGTGTGCGTCAACATGAGCCAAAAATCTGATGACAACGCACATGCCAGCAGAACAGAAAAACCCGGCAGAAAGACTTTCTGCCGGGTTTTTCCTGATAAGCGCTGAACCGAGCCGATACGCTCAGATCTTACGTTCGATCTGCAATTCCTTAATCCGACCAATCGCCTTGGCCGGGTTCAGCCCCTTGGGGCAGGTCTGGGTGCAGTTCATAATGGTACGGCAGGCATAGAGCTTGAACGTGTCCTCCAGTGAATCAAGGCGTTCACCGGTATGTTCATCACGGCTGTCTGCAATCCAGCGGTAAGCGGCCAACAGTACGGCCGGACCAAGATACTTGTCCCCGTTCCACCAGTAGGACGGGCAGGACGTGGTGCAGCAGAAGCACAGAATGCACTCCCACATCCCATCCAGCTTGGCACGCTCTTCAATACTCTGGCGACGTTCACCATCGGGTGGCGGCGCGCTGTCTGCCTGCATCCAAGGCTGAATGGAGCGCAACTGCGCATAAGCACCATCCAGATTGGAAACCAGATCCTTGACAATAGGCATATGGGGCAACGGATAAATCCGCACATCCCCCTCAATGCTTTTGATCGGTTTAAGGCACGCCAAGGTATTTTCGCCATCAATATTCATGGCGCAGGAGCCGCATATCCCTTCTCGGCAGGAGCGCCGGAAGGTTAAGGTCGGATCAACCTCGTTTTTGATATGGATAATGGCGTCCAGCACCATTGGCCCGAATGTGTCCAGATCAAGCTCGTATGAGTCTATGACCGGGTTTTTACCATCATCCGGAGACCAACGGTAAACCTTGAAGGTTTTAACATTTTTTGCGCCGGCCGGAGCGGGAAAGGTTTTGCCTTTCCCTACGGTGCTGTTACGCGGCAGTCTGAGTTCGACCATGTTCGCCTCCCTTTGCCCTGCGGATCAGTAAACGCGCTTTTTGGGTGGGAAAACCTCGACATCGTCGGTCAGGGTTTTCATATGCACCGGACGGTAGGTCAGCTTTACGCCGCCTTTATCATCCAGCCAGGAAACGGAATGTTTGAGCCATTCCTTGTCATCACGCTCAGGAAAATCATCGCGGGCATGTGCGCCACGGCTTTCGTGCCGGGCAAGACCACTTTCCAGCGTTGCAGTTGCGTTGGCGAGCAGGTTCTCAAACTCCAGCGCTTCCATCAGATCGCTGTTCCAGATCAGTGAGCTATCCGCCACGGAAATATCGCCCAGACCACCCCAGATTTCACGGATCTTGTTAACGCCTTCCTGCAGGCTTTCTTCCGTACGGAACACTGCCGCATGGGCCTGCATGTCGCGCTGGAGGCGGTCACGCATGGCGGACACCTTGGTGCCGCCCTTGGCGTAACGCAGCTTGTCCAGACGGTCCAGCGCAGCCTCACCCGCACCAGCGGGCAGAGGGCGGGCAAAGTCGCTGGGCTTGACCACTTCCGCTGCCCGGCGCGCTGCCGCACGACCGAACACGATCAGATCGAGCAGGGAGTTCGTGCCAAGGCGGTTTGCACCATGCACGGATACGCAGGCAGCCTCGCCCACGGCCATCAGACCCGGCACTACGGCATCGGGGTTTTCGGCACTGGGGCGCACGACTTCGCCGTGAATATTGGTGGGAATACCGCCCATGTTGTAATGCACGGTCGGCAGAACTGGCACGGGTTCCTTGGTAACGTCCACACCCGCAAAAATACGCGATGTTTCCAGAATACCAGGCAGACGTTCGTGCAGAAGATCGGAACCCAGATGTTCCAGATGCATCATGATGTGGTCCTTTTTGGGACCACAGCCGCGCCCTTCCTTGATCTCAATTGTCATTGCGCGGGACACCACATCGCGCGAAGCCAGATCTTTTGCCGTAGGCGCATAACGCTCCATAAAGCGCTCGCCCTCGGAGTTGGTCAGGTAGCCACCTTCACCACGGCACCCTTCGGTCAGCAGGCAGCCTGCTGGGTAAATGCCGGTAGGGTGGAACTGCACAAACTCCATATCCTGCGTAGGCAGACCTGCACGCATGACCATGCCGTTACCATCACCCGTACACGTATGGGCAGATGTGCAGGACTGGTAAGCACGCCCGTAGCCACCCGTCGCCAGCACCACCATTTTGGCGTTAAAGCGATGGATTGTGCCATCATCCTGACACCAGGCCATAACGCCACGGCAAGCGCCTTCGTCATCCATAATCAGGTCAATAGCGAAGTATTCGACAAAGAACTCCACATTATGCTTCAGGCACTGCTGGTACAGCGTGTGCAAAATGGCATGGCCCGTGCGGTCAGCCGCAGCGCAGGCGCGGGGCACCGGAGCCTTGCCAAAATCGCTCATATGCCCGCCAAACGGACGCTGGTAGATTTTACCATCTTCCGTGCGGGAGAACGGTACACCAAAGTGTTCCAGTTCCTGCACGGCAGGCACGGCCTCGCGCACCATAAATTCAATGGCGTCCTGGTCACCCAGCCAGTCAGACCCCTTAACGGTGTCATACATGTGCCAGCGCCAGTTATCCTCGGCCATGTTGCCAAGGGAGGCCCCAATACCACCCTGCGCGGCCACCGTGTGGCTACGGGTGGGAAAAACCTTGGTAATGCAAGCCGTGCTCAGGCCTGCGGCCCCCATGCCCAGCGTTGCACGCAGGCCCGAACCACCTGCACCCACGACCACAACATCGTATGCGTGATCAACAATCCGGTAAGCTCCCCGTGAAGGAGAGGAATTGGCATTCATCGTGACGGCGCTCCCATATGCGTTCGGCCTGTCAGTCGTTCAGGTTCATGCCGCCGCGTATCCGACCTGTCCGTCGGCGGCACAAGGCTCTTTTATATTTGGGCAGATGCCCCGGTTATTTACCGGTGCTGCTCCGCGCCACCAGCTTGATCACGGCAAAAACGCCCAGCAGCCCCAGAAGAGAGGTGCCAATCTTGACCAGCAGACGGGTAGGCAGATGCGCCTTGCCGTGCACATAATCGTCCACAATAACCTGCAGACCAACCTGTGCATGGTAAAAGGTGGTAATGATCAGCGCTGCCAGCATGGTCGCGTTAACGGGCTTGCCGCCCCATTTAACCACCTCGGCGTGGTCTGCGCCGCCAAGGCGGAACATCTGCACCACAAACCATGTGGAAAGTGGTAGCAGGCTTGCGGCAGAAACGCGCTCGGCCCACCAGTGACCAACACCGGAATGCCCGGCGCCCAGGCCGCGTGCACGCCCAAGCTGGGAGCGCATGACTTCAATATGTGGAACAGAAGCGTTCATGTCAGGACACCTTCCCGGCTTTGGCGCGTTTGCTTCTGCGGCAACCCGCCACAGCTAGCAGGGCAGCGGCCAGCACGGTGCTCACACCGGCTGTAACACCCACCGCCACTGGGCCATCCTTGTTCAGCTCTTCCTTGTCATACCGGTAGCCTGCATCCCAGATCAGATGCCGGATGCCACCGACTGTGTGGTAAACGACCGAAGCCAGCCACCCCACCAGCACCAGCTGGCCCAGCGGGTTGCCCGTTACCTTACGCGCCGTGGCGAATGCCTTTGGCCCTTTGGCAGCCGCTCCAAGCCAGAACACACCCAATGCGGCTCCGGCTGTTGCGATCACTCCCGTGATTCGATTCGAAATGGAAAGAACCATGGAAAGCCGGTAACGGTACACCTGCAAGTGCGGCGACATGGGCCGCTGGATCAGTGTGCCGTCACTTCGGCTCCCTACATAGAGGGCCTTACGGATATCCTGCATTGTCAGCCTCGTACCCCGTGTCTATCCCTGTGCGCTGGTTGCATCCAGCGTTTTGCATCGTTTTTGTCCTACGCCCCGTGCCTCAGCCCGGTCAATTCAACGGATCAACACGAGACCGAGAGGGACGGGATTCTCACTCAGGCGTGTCTGGGCAGAAGGTCGAGCGCGATCATGGTTTCAGCAATCTGAACCGCGTTCAAAGCCGCGCCTTTCCGCAGATTATCGGCAACGCACCAGAAGGCCAGACCATTCGGTACGCTGGGATCGACACGAAGGCGTGACACATAGGTTGCATCCTCACCCACGCATTCCAGTGGCGTAACATATCCGCCATCTTCGCGCTGATCGAGCAGAACAACACCCTCGGACTCCCGCAGGGCCTCACGCGCGCGCTCAAGGTCTACCGGCTCGGCAAACTCGGCAACAACAGCCTCGGAATGGCCAACAAACACCGGCACACGGACGCAGGTTGCCAGAACTTCCACATCCGGATCGAGAATCTTTTTGGTCTCGACTCGCATCTTCCATTCTTCCTTGGTCGCACCGTCATCCATAAAACGGTCAATCTGGGGAATGCAGTTAAAGGCAATCTGCTTCTGGAACTGTTCGATTTTTGGCGGGTCGTTCACAAAGCTGCCACGGGTTTGGGAGAACAGCTCGTCCATGCCGTCCTTCCCTGCGCCAGAGACCGCCTGATAGGTGGAGACCACCACACGCTTGAGCGTAAACAGGTCGTGCAATGGCTTAAGGGCCACCACCATCTGAATGGTCGAGCAGTTGGGGTTGGCAATAATATTGCGCTTCATGCTCTTGAGAGCCAGAGGATTGACCTCCGGCACCACCAGCGGCACATCCGGCTCCATGCGGAAGTGAGATGTGTTGTCGATCACAACACAGCCAGCCTTGGCGGCAATCGGTGCATATTTGGCAGATACAGCCCCACCGGGGGAAAACAGCCCCACATCCCAGCCCTTGAAATCAAAGGTTTCAAGGTTCTGTACTTTCAGAACACGGTCCCCGAACGAGACTTCGCGTCCTGCGGAGCGGGGGGAGGCCAGTGCGACAATATCATCCACCGGGAATTCCCGTTCGGCCAGTGTCTTGAGGATTTCCCGTCCCACAGCACCTGTTGCGCCTACAACAGCAACCCGATAACCCATAATCCACCTTTGATTCAGAGCACGTTAAAAGTCAGAAAAACGGTCACCCGCATGGGGTCCGCCCGATCGCGCGAACCCTAGACCATTCCGCCTGCAAATGGAATTGCCGCCCCCCAGTTTCCACTCCCCACACCGGAGCGGAGGCAGCATTCCTCCATGCAGCCTGCACACACCAGACCACCAGAGCAGGATTGTGAGAAATACTGCCTGAAACTTATTTATAAAGTGCAATAATGAAAAAAATAATTTTATATCCCGTGTGAAAGGTTTCTTTGACGCATATCAATGCAACCTTTCACAGATATGCTTGTCATATCAGCCAGAAAAGTTGTGGAGGAAGACCGTTTTTCTACCCTGCCATCCCGGTCCCTCCTCACCCCATACAGAATGCATTGGGAAAAGAACGTGACCGTTAAAATTGCCATCCTGAAGGAAACGCAGCCCGACGAACGCCGGGTTGCCATGATTCCCGCGGTAGCACAGCGCTTAGCCAAGCTTGGGGCAAATCTTGTTCTGGAGCAGGGAGCCGGAAGTGCTGCAACCTATACAGACGATGCCTATACAAAGGCGCAGGTAACGCAGGAGCCCGATATTGGGAAACTGGTTGCCGATGCGGACATTGTGCTGGCCGTCCAACCTCCATCGGTCGATACCGTAAAAAAAATGAAGCCCGGCGCTCTGCTGATCTCCTTCATTTACGCCCAGACCCAGCCCGATCTGGTCAAGGCTTTGCGGGATGGCAAGATTACCACGTTTGCCATGGAGCTTATTCCGCGCATCAGCCGTGCACAGGCCATGGATGCCCTGTCCAGTCAGGCGGCGCTGGCTGGGTACTATGCCCCCCTGCTGGGCAGCGTGCATATGCAGAAAATCCTGCCCATGATGACCACAGCCGTTGGCTCCCTGCGGGCTGCGCGCGTGCTGGTCATGGGGCTGGGGGTTGCCGGTTTGCAGGCACTGGCCACAGCACACCGCCTGGGCGCTGTGTGTGAAGGCTACGACGTGCGGCCAGAAACCAAGGAAGAAGCGGAATCCGTTGGTGCCAAATTTGTGGACACCGGGGTGGATGCCCGTGGCGCTGGCGGCTACGCCCGCGAACTGACCGCGGATGAAAAAGCCAAGGTGCGGACCGCCCTTTCCCAGCATATTGCACAGGCGGATCTGATTATTACCACAGCCGCCGTACCGGGCCGTAAAGCACCCCGCCTGATTGATGCCGAACAGCTTGCTGGGATGAAGGAAGGCTCCGTGGTGGTTGATATGGGTGCCCCCAACGGCGGCAACTGTGAAGGCACCAAAGCGGGCGAGACCGTAAAGGTGGGACCGGTGATCATGGTTGGCCCGACCAACCTGCCCTCCAGCCTGGCGGCACAGGCCAGCGAGCTTTACGCCAAGAACATTTACAACCTGCTTGAGCAGGTTCTGCATGATGGTGTGCTCAAACCCGATTTTACCGACGAAGTCATAACCGGCACCACGCTGACCCACGACGGCAAGATTACCAATGCCGCGATCCAGAAGGTCATCGAAGGCACACCAGCGGAGAAAGCATAATGGATTCCGTAACATCCATGACCTTTATTATCGCCCTCTACATCTTCATGCTGGCCGCGTTTACCGGCTACGTGGTGATTAGCCGGGTGCCGTCCATCCTGCATACGCCGCTTATGTCCGGCTCCAACTTCATTCACGGTATTGTGGTGGTCGGGGCGCTGGATGCCCTTTTTAACGCCACCACACTGACGGGGCAGATTATCGGGTTTGTCGGCGTCTTTCTGGGTGCTGGTAACGTTATGGGCGGCTACGTAGTGACCGACCGTATGCTGGCAATGTTCCGCCCCAGCCAGAAACAGACACCAGAAAAAAAGGGCCAGCAGTAACATGTTTATTGAATATATTGTTGGTCTGAGCGGACTGATTGCCGCAGGACTGTTCATTTACGGGCTGAAGGCCATGTCCTCCCCCGTAACCGCCGTATCGGGTATTGTCACCGCTGGTTACGGCATGGTGTTTGTGGTTGGGGCAACATTCCTCAACCTGTTCAATGTCAGCCCGGATGCCCGCCCGCACCTGCTGGTCAATGTGGCGCTTGCCGTGGTTGCCCTGCTGCTGGGCTGCCTGTGGACAGGCTGGCGCGGACGCACCGTGCAGATGACCGCCATGCCGCAGATGGTTGCCATCTTTAACGGCATGGGGGGTGGTTCCGCTGCATCCCTTGCTGCTGTCAGCCTTCTATCCGACCATGCAACATCCGGCCTGCACCTGAGTGTGACCATTGTTGGTGCGCTTATTGGCTGTATCTCCTTTACCGGATCGATCATTGCATGGGCCAAACTGGATGGCCGTATGAGAAAACCCGTGCGTTTTGGCGGGCAGCGGATCTTTAATGCCGCCCTGTTCCTGATCGCTCTGGTTCTTGGTGCTCTGACCGTCATGCAGTATGGCACGCCCACTGGCGCTCTGCCGGGCATCCTGTTCTTTGGTGCGGCGCTGCTGTTTGGTATTTGCATGACCCTCCCCATTGGTGGGGCGGACATGCCTGTGGTGATCTCGCTCTACAACGCCTTTACCGGTCTGGCCGTGGGGCTTGAAGGGTATGTCATGGGCAACCCTGCCCTGATGATTGCAGGCATGGTGGTTGGTTCCGCAGGCACACTGCTGACAGCCCTTATGGCCAAAGCTATGAACCGCTCGCTGACCAACGTTCTGTTCAGCAACTTTGGAGACACGGCCAGCTCCGCCAAAGGCCCGGAGGGGGAAATGAAATCCGCCGATCCGTCGGATGCCGCAACCTCCATGCGTTATGCTTCCAGCGTTATTATTGTGCCCGGCTATGGTCTGGCCGTGGCGCAGGCGCAGCAGAAGCTCTATGAATTTGTTAAAATGCTTGTAGCAGATGGTGTGGATGTAAAGTTTGCCATCCACCCCGTGGCAGGCCGTATGCCGGGGCACATGAACGTGCTGCTGGCCGAAGCTGGCGTTCCATACGACATGATTTACGATATGGACGATATTAACGACAGCTTTGCCACCACCGATGTTGCTCTGATTATTGGTGCGAACGACGTGGTCAACCCCGAAGCCCTGACCGACAAGTCCTCCCCCATTTATGGTATGCCAATCCTGAATGCTTACAAGGCACGTCAGGTCTTTGTTATCAAACGTGGGTCTGGGACCGGTTACTCGGGGGTTCAGAACCCTCTGTTCTTCCAGAAGAACTGCACCATGGTCTTTGGGGATGCACAGGCCGTGCTCTCCAAAATGGTCGAAGCCGTCAAGGCGCTCGGCTCAGCCTAAGGGCAAGCGGGAGGGAACCAGAAGGTCCCTCCCATTTTTTTTGTTTGCAAAAAAAGGCGTAGATTATGTCAGGCAAGATGAAAGCCGCTGTTGTCCATGAATTTGGCAAGCCGCTCACGCTTGAAGAACTGGACATTCCCTCCATCAACACCAACCAGATTCTGGTCAAGATGATCGCCTGCGGCGTCTGCCATACGGACCTGCACGCAGCCAGTGGTGACTGGCCCAAAAAACCCACACTCCCGTTTATTCCCGGGCACGAGGGGGTGGGGACCGTAGTAGCAGTTGGCAGCAATGTGGACTGGATAAAGGAAGGGGATGTTGTTGGCGTTCCGTTCCTGTATTCAGCCTGCGGGCATTGTGAACACTGCTTTGCAGGGTGGGAAACCCTGTGCCAGAAGCAGGAAGAGACCGGCTATTCCGTTAATGGCTGCTTTGCAGAATACGTGGTGGCAGACCCCAATTACGTTGCCCATATTCCAGCTGGTGTGGACCCCATTAAGGTCGCACCCGTGCTGTGCGCAGGCCTGACGGTTTATAAGGGTCTGAAAATGACTGACACACGCGCAGGCGACTGGGTTGCCGTCTCCGGTGCGGGTGGTCTGGGCCAAATGGCAATCCAGTATGGTGTTGCCATGGGTCTGAACATGATCGCTGTCGATATTGATGATGCCAAACTTGAAACAGCACGGAAACTTGGCGCCGTACACACCGTTAATGCCAAGACAACTGACCCGGCTGCCTTCATGCAGAAGGAAGTTGGCGGTGTTCACGGGGGATTGATTACGGCGGTTTCCACCAAGGCGTTCTCGCAGGCCATGGGGTATGTACGCGCTGGGGGCACACTGGTCCTGAACGGCCTGCCACCGGGGGACTTCCCCATCTCCATTTTTGATATGGTCATGAACGCCATTACCATTCGGGGGTCCATTGTGGGTACCCGGCTGGACATGATCGAAGCGCTCTCCTTCTTTGCTGAAGGAAAAGTGACATCAGTTACCAAGACAGACAGGCTTGAAAACATCAATAACATATTTGATGATCTCAAGAATGGTCGTGTTGAAGGACGTGTTGTTCTGGACTTCAGAAACTAACGCTCTCAACAGCTACGAACAAAAGGATTTTTCCATGGCTTACGCAACGACAAACCCTTTTACTGAAGAGCAGGTCAAGGTTTTTCCAAGCCCGACGGATGCCGAAGTTGATGCAGCGCTGGACAAGGGCCATGCCGCCTTTAAAAAGTGGAAAAGCACCTCCTTTGCAGAACGCGCACGCATTCTGCAAAAAGCAGCCGACCTGCTGCGCGCCAATGTAGACGAATACGCAAAGCTGCTTACGCTGGAAATGGGCAAGCTTTACGCAGAAGCCAAGGCAGAAACCGAGCTGTCTGCCGCAATTTTTGAATATTATGCCGTTAATGCAGAGCGGCTTCTGGCACCCGAAGTGCTCCCTCTTGCTTCCGTCAAGGAAGGGCGTGCCAAGATCGTGTTCGAAGCACAGGGTATTCTGCTGGCGATCGAACCGTGGAACTTCCCCTACTATCAGGTTGCCCGCATTATTGCGCCGCAGCTTTCTGCTGGGAATGTTGTCATTCTCAAACATGCGTCCAACGTGCCGCAGTGTGCTGCTGCCATGGAAAAGCTGATGCATGATGCAGGACTTTTGGAAGGTGGATTCCAGAACCTGTACCCCACACGCGACCAGTTGGCCAAAATTATTGCCGACCCACGTGTACGTGGTGTCGCCCTGACAGGCTCCGAAGGGGCTGGTGCCAAAGTGGCATCCGAAGCTGGGCTGGCTCTTAAAAAATGCACCATGGAACTGGGTGGGTCTGATGCGCTGATCGTTCTGAACGATGCAGACGTGGAAAAAGCCGCCAAATGGGCTGTTTATGGCCGCCACTGGAATGGTGGACAGGTGTGCGTCAATGCCAAGCGCATGATTGTGGAAGATGGCATTTACGACAAATTTGTTGAGCTGTACCGCAAGGGTGTTTCCGCACTCCGTATGGGCGACCCCATGGACCCGGCAACAACGCTGCCTCCTCTTTCCTCCCGCGGGGCGGTAGAGGGCCTGAAGCAGCAGGTTGCTGATGCCGTGGCGCAGGGTGCAAAAGCGGAAGAAATTCCGTTGGAAATGCCCAACAAAGGCTGCTTCTTCCGCCCGGTTATCCTGACCAATCTGGAAGAAGGCAATCCGGCACGTCACACAGAATTCTTTGGCCCGGTTACCATGCTATTCCGTGCAAAAGATGCTGACCACGCCATTGAAATTGCCAATGACTCCCCTTACGGCCTGGGTGGCTCCATCTTTACCAAAGATGAAGAACGTGGCGCGGAACTGGCTCGCCAGATCGATACCGGCATGGTTTACATCAACCATCCGACCATGGTTAAGGCTGACCTGCCGTTTGGTGGTGTCAAACGATCCGGTTTTGGCCGCGAACTGCTGGGCCTTGGCCTGAAAGAGTTTGTGAATGCCAAGCTGATCGACATTGTGGACATTGATGCACCGTTCTAACTTTTACTGAACGCGCTCTCTCTAAAAAGGCGGAAGGAGTAATCCTTCCGCCTTTTTTATACCCCCTCCGAAGGGGAGATGAATAATTCCTTTATAAAACATACTTTTTCAGGAATGATTTAAACTCATTCAATCTCATACTCACAAAAATAGGCCATGTGCCGCGCACATGACCTTTTAAATCCGTTACAGAATTCCAGAGTGCGTTTTACGCAGGTACAACCTGTGCAAAGGCCCAGTCCAGCCAAGGGAGCAGTGCAGCCACATCTGCCGCTTCTACCGTTGCCCCACCCCATATGCGTAAGCCCACCGGAGCATCGCGGTAGCTGGCAAGGTCAAAGGCAATGCCTTCCTTATCCAGCACAGACAGCATTTTTTTGACTGTTGCGGTCTGTTCGTCCCGCTCCAGCGCCAAAAACCATGGCGCAATAATACGCAGGCAAATTGCGGTGGATGAGCGCTCTGCCTCTTTTTCTGCCAGAAAAGTGACCCACTCGGTCTTTTGCACCCAAGCAGCTACGGCCGCCAGATTAGCCTGAGAACGTGCCTTAAGCCCTTCCAGCCCACCTACGGATTCCGCCCAACGCAGGCTGTCCAACGCATCTTCCACACACAGCATGGAAGGCGTGTTGATCGTGTCTCCCTTAAAAATACCTTCGATCAGGGCATTTTTGGCCGTCATACGAAAAATTTTTGGCAACGGCCGTGGAGCCTTGAATGTTTCCAGCCGTTCCACAGCTCGGGGCGAAAGGGCGATCATACCGTGTGCGGCTTCTCCGCCCAGAGCCTTCTGCCAGGACCAGGTGACCACATCCAACCGGTCCCATGGCAGGTCCATGGCAAAGGCTGCCGATGTTGCATCGCAAATGACCAAGCCGTCATGCTGGGCGGGAATAACATCGCCCGCAGGCAGGCGCACGCCAGAGGTGGTGCCATTCCATGCCAGCACCACATCATGCGCCCAGTTGACCTCCGA
This sequence comes from Acetobacter syzygii, assembly GCF_000964225.1. GTDB lineage: Bacteria > Pseudomonadota > Alphaproteobacteria > Acetobacterales > Acetobacteraceae > Acetobacter > Acetobacter syzygii. The sequence continues at coordinate 48,752 of NZ_BAMZ01000082.1, forward strand.
CAGGTCAGGTAACTGGCCATATTCCGCCTTGAGCACGCGGGTTTCTTCCAGCTTCAGCTGGGTTACAATATCCTGCGCCCAGAGAGCAGAAAAACTTTCAAACGCCAGCACATCAACCGGGCGCTCACCCAGCAATGACCACAACGCCATTTCCACAGCGCCCGTGTCGGATGCTGGCACAATGCCAACCCGCCAGCCTTCCGGCACACCCAGAATTGTGCGTGACCGCACAATAACGTCGTTCAGCCGTGCACGCCCTTCTGGCGAGCGGTGCGAGCGCCCCACCAGCGCGTTGGACAGTGCTGCCACGCTCCACCCCGGGCGCTTGGCGCAGGGGCCGGACGAAAAACAGGGATTGAGCGGGCGGATGGCCGGACGGGACGAAGCAGAGGGGGAAAGGGCGTTCATTACCTTGGCCGAGAAGAGGAAGGGACAAGTCTGGTGCGAGAGAGGGGACTCGAACCCCTAAGCCCGTAAGGGCGGTCGATTTTGAGTCGACTACGTCTACCAGTTCCGTCACTCTCGCGAACTGCTTTTCCCCTACCAGCAAATTGCCACATGGAAAAGAGTTGTTGGCAGCATTTATCGCACAAAAGCGGTCCAAGCAGCCCTTAATACCTATCGGCAGACGCGTTTTGTGCCATCGGCTGCAATGTAGGTGCCTGTCTGGGTATTAAAGCACGCGCTGCGCACGCAACTGCCACCCGATGCAAGAGGCTGGGGATAATTTTGTACAGCCATGGCCATAGCCTCCCGCGCGGCAGCACCACACAGGGGAGTATTGGCCGGGGCTGACGGATCATTCACCAGTTGGCTCTCATTGGCGGGGGCAGGGGATTCCGTGCTCAAACCCGGCGCAAAACTCTGGGGGGGAATACGGGCTGGCTGGCTGGCACACCCGGCCAGAAAACCCAGAACAAGGCAGGACCCCAGCGCCCTTGTGCGAACATGGATGAACATGCACTTCGGTCTTTCAGCACAACAAGGCTCATGGCCTTACATGGTTACAGAAAAGCCAGCATACCCCTGTTGCCAGCCTATGCCCACTCCGGGATTTACAGGTCCAGCCTCCCCTGCACAGGTCGGCCCCCCACAACCGCGCGGCAGGAACCATCGCCAAAGGTCAGTTCAACCTGCTGCCCGACTTTTAACCCCGCAGCCTTTGTAACCGGGTGACCATCTGCCGTAACCAGCGCATACCCCCGTGCCAGCACTGCCTGAGGGGACACGGCCTCCAACTGCCCAACCATACCCGCCAGCGCAATCCGCCTCTCACGCAGGAGCGCCATAAGGGGAGCGGAGGACACACGGCTACGCCCCAACCGCACCTCCTGACGTTGTAGCGTATGCTGCATTCCGCTCTGAAAAGCCCCGGCCAGCACCACCACACGTGTTCTGCGACCAGACAAAAGCGTTTCCACCGCTGGCATATGCCGCTCTACAGCGACCAGATCAGCCTTGCGGCGCTGTACAAGGGCTGGCAAAGCCACATCCAGCCTGCGACTACGGTCATCAAGCTGCATACGGGCGGTCTGCATGAGCGCGGGCAGGTCTGGCAGACTGGCTGCTGCGCGGTCCAACCGCAAGCGGGCGGTTTGCATCTGTCGCGCCAGCGCGCCCATTGCGCGGGCTGCACGGTGCTCAATATCGGCCAGCAACTCGCTGCGTACGGGCACGGCCATTTCTGCCGCAGCCGTTGGGGTTGGAGCCCGCCGGTCAGATGCAAAGTCGATCAGGGTTGTATCGGTCTCATGCCCTACTGCCGAAATCAGCGGAATGGAGCACGCTGCTGCAGCCCTGACCACCCCTTCATCATTGAACGCCATAAGGTCTTCGAGCGACCCGCCACCGCGTGCCACAATCAGCACATCCGGGCGAGGCACAGCCCCCTTGCCATCCAGCGCGGAAAACCCGTTAATGGCCGCCACAATCTGGGCTGCGGCCCCTTCCCCCTGCACAGGCACAGGCCAGACCACCACAGGCCGGGGAAAACGCCTTTTGAGTGTCGTGCAGATATCATGCAGCACTGCACCCTGGGGGGAGGTTACAACCCCAATCACGCGAGGTAACAGCGGAAGAGGGCGTTTACGGGCGGGGTCAAACAGCCCTTCCTCCCCCAGTTTAAGCCGCAGGCGCTCAATCCGGGCTAAAAGCGCGCCTTCTCCCGCATATTCCATGCGCTCTACAATAAGCTGGTAGCTTGAGCGCTCGCCGTAAGCAGAGACCTTGCCTGTTGCAATAATTTCCAGCCCATTCTCTGGCACCAGTCCAAGGCGGCTTACGCTGCCACGCCAGACCACGCCGGAAATCTTGCCCTGCTCGTCCTTGAGCGAAAAATAAATGTGCCCTGACGGGTAACGTTTGAACTCGGTAATTTCACCGCGCACGCGCACGCGGCTGAACGAACCTTCCAGCGTGCGGCGGATGGCACCGGAAATTTCCGAAACCGTATACTCAGGGACATTGCCGCCAGAAGGGGTGGCGGCTCCAAACTCTTCGTGCATTCGCCTAACCTATGCTACAGACGCTCGCCCTGAAAGAGCAGACATGAACAGCAGGAGAAAAGAATTGCGCGTACTTCTGGTTGGCTCCGGCGGCCGCGAACATGCCATGGCCGAAACACTTGCCCGCTCGCCAGCACTTTCTGCGCTGTTCATTGCCCCCGGCAACCCCGGAACAGCCCGCTGCGGCGTAAACGTTCCCATAGGGGCGCATGATGTGGAAGCACTGGTTACCTTTGCCCGTGAGCAAAAAATTGATCTGGTAGTCCCCGGACCAGAGGCCCCTCTGGTCGCAGGACTGGCAGATGCCTGCGCGCTGGTAGGTCTGCCCTGTGCAGGCCCCACACAGGCCGCTGCCCAGCTTGAAGGCAGCAAGAGCTTTACCAAGGAAATATGCGATGCCGCAGGTATTCCCACCGCTGCATGGGAACGCTTTACGGATGCTGCCTCCGCCATTGCCTATGTGCGCCGCAAAGGTGCGCCCATTGTAGTCAAAGCCGATGGCCTTGCTGCGGGTAAGGGCGTTGTTGTTGCTGCATCCGTCACCGAAGCCGAAGCTGCCATTACCGACATGATGACCGGCGGCGCACTGGGAGAAGCCGGGCGCAGTGTGGTAATTGAGGACTGCCTTGTAGGGGAAGAAGTTTCTCTTTTCGCATTCTGCGCGGGAGAGACAGCCTGCCTTATTGGCGCGGCACAGGACCACAAACGCATTGGCAATGGGGACACAGGCCCCAACACCGGCGGTATGGGTGCTGTATCCCCCCCAAAAGGCTTTGGCCGTGCGGAGCAGGAAGCCGCTCTGGACCTGTTGGTCCGCCCGATGCTGCGTGAAATGGCACGCCGGGGCACGCCCTTCCGTGGGGTTATTTTTGCAGGCCTGATGCTGACCGACAAAGGGCCATCCCTGATTGAATATAACGTACGCTTTGGCGACCCGGAGGCAGAAGCCCTGCTGCCACGCCTGACATCTGACCTGCTGCCCGCACTGACTGCACTGGCCGAAGACCGGCTGGATACGGCCCCCATCACTTTTTCCAATCAGGCATCGGTCTGTGTGGTTATGGCAGCGCATGGTTACCCCGGCACACCCGAAAAAGGTGCGGTTATTCATGGGCTGGACAATGCCAATACGCTTGAAGGGGTGCGGGTTTTTCAGGCCGGGACCACGCAGAACATGGCGGGGGATCTGGTTGTTTCTGGTGGACGTGTTCTTGCTGTCTGCGCATTGGCGGACACGGTGGCAGAAGCCCAGACACGTGCTTACGCCGGGGTCAATGCCATTACATGGGAAGGGGCTGTCTGGCGTACGGATATTGGCAACCGCGCCTTATAACGCGCTCAGCCCACGCAGCGTGGCAGGTAGGCTAGCACTCTGGCCTGCCTGTTTCTTGCACGGAGCGCCCTAACACCAGAGCATCCGAGCCATCGGAATAATAGGCCCTGCGCACCCCCTGTTGCACAAACCCTGCCTGCGTATATGTTTTTTGCGCAGGCAGGTTGCCAACAGAGACTTCCAGAAAAATCATTTCGGCTTTTTGGGCCGCAGCCTGGGCAAGACTCCAAACAACAAGCTGGGTAGCCAGCCCTTGCCGCCTGTAGTGTGGCAAGACGCAAAGGGTCAGAATTTCTGCCTCGCCGGCAACGCAACGCAGCATAACAAAACCAGCCGGATTGCCAGCCACCTGCACAAGCCCGACACAAACACCGGCTGACCCCAACAGACTGGTCATGGCAGCAGTATTCCACTGGTCTGCTGGCACAAAGCAATCTGTATGCAGGCTTGCCAGCACTGCCGCGTAGCTGCCCCCCACGGTCTGAACAACACCCATTATATAGGCGCAGCCCGTAACCCATTGGCTGGCAACTTGGCCTCTGGTGGGTCTACATACAAAGGTAGCGCGCAACGTTCGGGCAATTCGCCCCGCAACCGCTGCAATGCCGCCGCTGCAACCTGCTCTACATCAGGGTGTGTGAGCGCGCACGATACAGCGGAGGGGAAAGCCAGAACCGAGCGCGCCTCCCCTGCGACTAGCCATTTCCCCTGCGGAGCAACCCAATCCGCTATGTTTATGGCCCGCGCTCCTTGCGGGTCTTCCACAAACACACGACCACGACGCGCAGCAGTCACCACAAGCCAGCCGGACAGGTCCGCACCTGCGGCCGCAAGAGCCGCATCCAGTTCTGGGGCCAATGCTTCGGCCCGTGTAACCCCGACCACCGGGCAGCCCACACCCACGGCATACCCCGCCGCAGCCGCACAGGACGCCCGCAGACCGGTAAATGACCCCGGCCCAACCACAACAGCGACCAACTCAGGCGCATTCCCCTGAGCGAGTGACCAACCTGCCTGTTGCAACACTTCGGCCGCCAGCAGGCTAACCCCTTCAGCCGCCTGCTTACCAGCCTCCTGCCGGATAGCCAGAACCCGTAAATGCCCATTGTTCTGAACAACACAGGCGGCCGTGCCACACGCGCTCTCCCCTGCCGGACTACCATCCAGCACCAGAATACGCTGCACCACTTATTCTACAACCCGGCAGGCCTGATCGAACTCAAGCCGTGGTGCCCGTTCAGGCAGGCCATCAAAATCTGCATAGCCAAGGCAGAGCAGAAAATTGGCGCGCCAACCCTGCTCTACTAAAAAAGCATCTTCCACCATAGATTGGTCAAAGCCGGAAACAGGCAGAACATCCAGCCCAAGAGCACGGGCGGCCATAATCATATACGCGCCCTGGAGCGTGCCATTGCGAAATGCCGTTTCTTCCGAAAGGCCAACATCCGCGGCAAACCATGCCCGCAGTTCCTCGCCGGGACAAAGATAGGGAAGCTGTTCAAAAAAAAGCGGATCATGGGCAACAATGGCAATAACAGGTGCCCCCATTACCCGATTGACATTCCCGGCGGACAGGGCAGGGCGCAGTTTTTCACGCCCCATTGAGCCTGTAATAAAAACAATGCGGGCAGGGCTGCAATTCCCCGAAGTCGGTCCCATACGCGCCAGATTATAAACCTGACGCAAGGTACCCTCCTCTACAGGGCGAGTCGTCCAGCGCAGGGGGGTACGCGCTTTTGTAAACAGCAGATCTAACCCACTTGCGTCCAACATGTTCTGTTCTGCCTCCAGCCGCGCCAGGTTGTTTGGGGCGCGTTGCTGTATTCTTTACGGCAAGCGCCCCGCACAGAAAAGAGTCCCGTTTGGCAGCGGTTCAGTCCACCTGCTCAACAGAAACCACTTCTGGCACGTAATGCTTGAGCATGTTTTCCACCCCATGTTTGAGTGTGGCGCGCGATGATGGGCACCCCGAACATGCGCCCTGCATGGTCAGGCGGACAATACCATTGCGGTACCCGCGAAAAACAATATCGCCCCCATCCCCGGCAACCGCCGGACGAACCCGCGTATCAAGCAGTTCCTTGATCTGAGTCACAATCTCTGCATCTTCGGGGGCAATATCATCCTCCCTTACGGCAACGCCTTCAGCCACTACGGGCAGACCAGCCACAAAATGGTCCATAAGGGCAGAGAGCACCAATGGGCGCAGTTCTTCCCAATCCGCATTATCCGCCTTGGTGACGGAAACAAAGTCGTTACCCAAAAAAACACGGGCCACGCCGGGCAGGGCAAACAGGGCATCGGCCAGAACCGAACGCCCTGCTACGGCATCGGCATCAATAAAATCTATGGTGCCTGCATCCCCCACAACAGCCTGACCGGGCAGGAACTTGAGCGTGGCGGGGTTGGGAGTGCCTTCGGTTTCTATGAACATGGCGGAAGTGTCCGATCTGTAGGGTAAGCCTGTAGGATTACCATTCAGTTGGCATCAGAATGAGGACAGAACAAGTTCTGTATAAAAATTTTAGACAACGTCCCGCTCATATCCGGGTGGAAAATGGCTGTTTTGCGGGATTTTGAACCGATCTATCAGCAAGTCTGCCATGCAGGGAGCGATATTCGGGTTCACTTTTGGCGCCTTAAACCTTTTGCAAGGAGAGGAGACGCGCGCGCAAAGCCGGGTCGTGTGCATAAAGATATAGCCCCTTAACGGCACGGGTCATGAGCACATTCATCGCATTCAGCATAATCTGCTCCATGGTCTGCTCCGGGCTGGCAAAACCATTCCGGCCAGCAAATGCAGCACCATCCTCATACCGGGCGGGGTCCAGCACCAGCCTGTCCGTCTGGGCATCGTACCGGACAGACGGCCCAAGCAACAGCCCCACATAATTCAGGTCAAACCCCTGCACGGTATAAACAGAACCAACCTCATCAATCGTATCGGTCCGCTCGGCCCACGGTAGTCTGGCTTCTGGCTTGGCAATATCCCATTTCAGATGGAAGCGCCCTTCCGTTACAAAATGCTCTTTACCGTCCAGCCGGTAAGGATAGTCATATGTTGCAACCATGCGGGACAGGCCGAATTGTGTGTTTTTTTGACACACCTCCTCATACATAGCCTGCGCGTCCTGAAAAACTCTCAAATCAAACGATGGGTCCTGATGAATGGGATCAATTTTTTTCTTACAGAATTTTTCTATCCAACGGCAGGTCTGTGCTCCTGCCTGCATACGGAACTGGTTTTCAAGCCGATATGTTTGAACATTTTTATGCAGTAAAATTTCCGATAATTTATTATTATCCCAATGACTTTTAAATTTAAGAACCTGTTTTTCATCAAAAACCAGTACAACGACTTTCGCACATTTCAGAATTTCCTCAAGATGATTGTCCTGAGAAAACCTATTGTATTTATCTGATTTTGTTAAAAGAAGATGTGCCTCGTCAATCACAACCACATCTGCAACGTGACCAGTTTTGTGCATGGTGTTGATAAAGCTTGTTGGTCTTTCAAAATCCTTCTTTTTTGTAAAAGAGTTCTGTTCTGAAATATTCCTGTAAAGCTTCATCATTTCAGGATGATTGACCAGAAGGTAGTTTTGGGTTCCTGATAAAGGGTTTATACTATTTTTATCTCTGGATTTTTTTTGTATTTCATTAAAAATTTCGTTGATAACAAGGCTTTTCCCTGTTCCCGCATCACCTTTAATAACAAAAACAGCATGACCCTGCACAATATGCTTACAACAGAAATCCAGAACATTTGCACACAGATTTTCCTGCTCAACCGAAAGCTGTTGATCAGGAGAAAGTTTTTGCAAAGCCTGATTGTTGTTTATAGCCATAATCATGCACCCCAAAATAACAAAAAAGCCTTTTCCCGTTTATGGGAAAAGGCTTTTCATCAATCCAGAAAAACCATTCCGGTTTAACGCAGAATACCCGTATGCCCAATGGAATAACGGCCCGGCTGTGGCCACACGGTCAAACCATGAGGTTCCTGCCCAACGGGAATGCTGATCATTGATCCATCATCCGTGTTAATCCGGTACACCACATCATCAAACCGACCAGACAGCCACAGTGCTTTGCCATCCGCACTTACATTGCCCATATCCGGGCTGCCACCACCGGGAATAGGCCATGTTGCCACAACCTTGTTAGTTGCAAAATCAATAACCGAAACACCACCACCCTTACTGTGAGGGTGACCATGAATCAGGTGCGAACCACGGTTTGCAACGTACATTTTGGTTCCATCGCGGCTGGGGTACAGCCCGTGTGCACCAAGTCCTGTACGAATAAAGCCAATCTCGCGGAATGTATCTCCATCTACCAAAAAGACGCCATCGGCCATCATGTCGGCAACGTAAAAGATTTTCCCGTTAGGGGAGACCAGAATATCCTGCGGCATACCGCCACTGGAAAGTTTAAGGTACCCCATAACTTTTTTATCAACCATATCTACCTTGACCAGATGGCCACCAAATTCACAGGTAAAAATGGCATAACGCCCATCTATGGAAAAATCGGCATGGTTTACGCCTTTGCATTCGGGCACATCCACCGACTGTTGCAACTGCATACTATGCGGGTCACGGAAGTCCAGGCGTTTACGGGCCTCTGCCACCACAATGGCCGACTTACCATCCGGCGTAAAATACATATTATATGGGTCATCTACCGCAACGGATGGACCGGGGCGACCAGTGCGCGGGTCAATCGGGGTCAGGCTACCATGAATGGTGCCTTCGGCATTATTGGTCACCCACAATGTCCGCAGGTCCCAGGATGGCACAACATGCTGTGGGCTTTTGCCAACCGGAAAGCGATCAACAACCTTGTTGGTAGCCGGGTCGATGACGTACACATCATTCGACCGCAAATTGGGAACATATACCCGTGCCGGGTCCAGCGCGACTTCTGGCGCAATATGCCCGACACCTGTCTCGCTATACAAATTGTCAGGGTTGGAGACTGCTGGCATCCCGGGAATAGTCTGCACAAGAGGGGCCGCTGGCGCCACACCTTCGGACGGCGCAGCAACATCCTGCGCCCAAGCCGACATGCCGCTGGCATTCACGCCCAGAATGGCGACCGCCGCAACCAGATACTGTTTAAAACCCATAATCCAGACCCTCTGTGCCTGTTTCACTCAAAACCAATAATGACGCCCTGCATTTATCATGCGGGATAAATAACGTCTATTCGACTACGGTTAAAATCTTCCATTTATTATTATAGAAAAATTATTTTATATATTTATTTGTTCCGTGCATTATCAATTGCTTTAACCGCCGCATCTACCTGCATGGATAATCCGGGCTGCCCTAATGTGGATGTTGCCCGCCTTGGGTCTCCCCCATAAATACCCTGTGCCGGAGAAGGGTTGGGAGCATGGCGCAGAGCATCCTCGCGCACCATGGATGGATCAACAGCAAGCATGAGTGATGTATCGCTTATATCTGCATGTTGACCCACATCCAGCCTGTGCCCGTTCTGTCTCAGCCATTCACTATACTGGTGAGGAATCACATCATAATAAGACCGTATGTACAACGCGCGTGCGCCTGTTGTCTGCCATCGCACATTCAGTTGTGCTGCAAGCCTTTCCAGATCCTTCTGGTAACCTCCATGGTCACCAATAAATACAACCAGCTTAAACCCCTGCACCCGAAAACTGTCGGCCACTGAAGTTAACATTTTTGCAAACACATCTGGCGGCAGCGTAATTGTTCCGGGAAAACGCATATGCGATGTACGGGGAGCCGTTCCACCCTCGGGCACATAAGCCACAACTGGAGCCACCAGAGTATGACCTGACTGGCGGGCTATTTTTTCAGCCTGAAAGAGAACGCGACTATTATGTTTGCCAACAGCTATGTAAGGACCACTTTGCTCGGTGCCCCCAACAGGAACAATGATGGTTGTAAAACCACACGATATATCCTGTTCAATTTCAGTCCATGTCAATTTTTCAAATGCGACTGCTTTAGGAATTTGTGTACATTGCGCCTGCGCTTTTGCCTGAAATGGGAAAAGCGTAAACAATGGCAATAATACCCCTGCAAACCATGCTTTTTTCATGATTTCTGAACCAGAAGCGGTGCCAGAAACTGACCAGTATAACTGGTTTTGCAAGCTGCTATTTGTTCTGGTGTACCTTCGGCCACAATGGTTCCGCCTCCATCGCCCCCTTCTGGTCCTACGTCTATAATCCAGTCGGCTGTTTTAATAACTTCCAGATTATGCTCAATCACAATGACCGTATTCCCCTGATCAACAAGAGCATGTAAAACTTCAAGAAGTTTTCTGACATCATCTGTATGAAGGCCTGTTGTTGGTTCATCCAGAATATAGACGGTCCGCCCTGTTGCTCGGCGTGCCAGTTCCTTGGAGAGTTTAATACGCTGCGCCTCCCCCCCAGACAGGGTTGTCGCCTGCTGACCCAAAGCGACATAGCCCAGACCAACTTTTTGCAAAATTGCCAATCGGTCACGAATGCGGTTCTGCGCCGAGAAAAGCGGATATGCCTCATCCACATTCATGGAAAGTACATCAGCTATGGTTTTCCCTCGGAAGCGAATATCCAGTGTCTCCCGGTTATAGCGTGATCCTTTACAGGCATCGCAGGTTACAAACACATCTGGAAGGAAGTGCATTTCTATTTTTAGCACCCCATCTCCCTGACAGGCCTCGCACCGTCCACCTTTTACGTTAAAGGAAAAACGACCCGCCTTGTACCCTCTGGCCTTGCTTTCTGGCAGTTCGGCAAACCAGTCGCGGATGGGGGTAAATAAATCTGTATAGGTCGCAGGGTTGGAACGCGGTGTACGCCCAATCGGAGACTGGTCAATATCAATAATTTTATCGAGCTGTTCCATCCCTTTGATTTTTTTATACGGCTCGGGTGATGTTGCAGCCCCCATAAGCTGACGCGATAGTGCCTTGTACAGCGTATCAATCACCAATGTGGATTTACCACTACCGGAAACACCCGTTACACAGGTAAATGTACCCAGTGGGAAGTGGGCTGTAACGTCCTTAAGATTATGGCCTGATGCACCTTCTACCGTCAGCATCCGTTTTTTATTCACGGGTCTGCGCTGCTCTGGCACCTCTATCCGCTTACGGCCAGAAAGGTACGCCCCCGTAAGACTATTGGGGTTTTTAGCAACCTCCGCCGGAGTGCCCTGTGCAACAACCTGACCACCGTTAACACCTGCGGCCGGCCCCATATCCACCAGCCAGTCCGCACTCCTTATTGCATCTTCATCATGTTCGACAACAATTAGTGTATTCCCAAGGTTTTTTAAACGGTCTAGCGTACCAAGAAGTCGCTCGTTATCACGCTGGTGCAGACCAATGGAGGGTTCATCCAGCACATAAAGTACCCCCGTTAGCCCCGAACCAATCTGGCTGGCCAGACGGATACGCTGGCTCTCCCCACCAGAAAGCGTGGCTGACCCGCGTGAGAGGGTCAGATAATCCAGCCCCACATCATCCAGAAACTTCAAACGTTCCAGAATTTCCCGCAGAATCCGGCGTGCAATTTCGGCACGTTGCGGAGTAAGGGTTGGTAAAACCGTATCAAACCAATCCAGCGCATGACCAATAGACAGGTCACATGCCTGCGCAATAGTCTTGTTAGCGACACGAACCGAGAGTGCCTCTGGCCGTAACCGTGCACCATGGCAGACATGGCAGGATTTTTCTGACTGATAACGGGAAAGTTCTTCTTTAACCCATGCACTATCGGTATTGGCCAGTCTTTTTTGCAGGCTGGTCAAAACCCCTTCAAAGGGCCGATCGACAACATAGCTTTTTTTACCATCCTGATAGGTAAAACTTATATTATCTTCAATCCCGTAGAGAATACCATTCTGGACCTCGGCTGGCAGGTCGCGCCATGGCGTATCCATACTAACGCCAAAATGCTTTGTCAGACTTTCCAGCGTCTGTTCCAACAGAGGGGATTTTGCATCTTTCCAAGGTGCAATAGCCCCTTTAGCCAGAGAGAGCGCAATATCGGGCACAACCAGAACCGGATTGAAGTACGTTTCCACCCCCAACCCGTCACAGGCAGGGCACGCTCCCTGCGGCGCATTAAAAGAGAAAAGGCGAGGTTCAATCTCTTCAAGAGTAAACCCACTGACAGGACAGGAAAAATGAGATGAGAACACAAGTTTTTCTGGTTCTCGCTCCTCGTTTTTCAGCACTTCCTCGGCATAGACAATACCGTCACTCAACCCCAGAGCGGTCTCAAAACTATCTGCCAGCCGAGCTTCCATACCGGGTTTGACCACCACGCGGTCCACGACCACTTCCACCGTATGGCGTAATTTACGGTTAAGGGCGGGAACATCTGCAATCTCGTACAATGTGCCATCCACTCGCACACGGGTAAAACCCTTGCGCTGGAGTTCGGCCAGTTCCTTGCGATATTCTCCCTTACGGTCCCGGATAACCGGGGCCAGCAGCATAAGCCTCGTCCCCTCGGGCATGGCCAGCACACGGTCCACCATCTGCGTGACTGTCTGCGCCTCAATGGGCAAACCGGTTGCGGGGGAATATGGTATCCCTGCCCGTGCCCAGAGCAGACGCATATAGTCGTAAATTTCCGTAACAGTACCAACCGTGGAGCGTGGATTTTTGGATGTGGTTTTCTGCTCGATGGAAATGGCGGGGGATAAACCTTCTATGGAATCCACATCCGGTTTACCCATAAGCTCCAGGAACTGGCGGGCATAGGCAGACAGACTCTCCACATACCGGCGCTGCCCCTCGGCATAGATGGTATCAAACGCCAGTGAGGATTTACCCGAACCCGAAAGCCCGGTCACAACGGTCAGCCGGTCACGCGGAATATCAATGTCAATATTCTTCAGGTTATGAACACGTGCCCCACGCACCCGAATGCTGTGCTGACCGGGAAGACCTGATTTTGTCATGGAGAGTTCTCTGCCGCCGTTCCTGTTTTGTCCTCTATTATGGCGCTTTAATCCATTCCTATGCAATCCATGAAACACACGGCAGCCATGGCGCCATGCAAAATAGCCTGTCCCGCTATTCCGCCCATTGCGCTTGCCACCATGATTGACCATTTACAGGCACAAGTGATGTACTGTGACCAAAAGCATGGCAGACACCCTTTTTGCCTGCACGATATAAATTTGAGGAACAAAGCCAGATGGAGCATCTGATCGGTCAACCAGCCCCGGGTTCGGACAAGAGCTTTGGCAGCTCCGGCGGGACCGCTGTTATTACCGAAGGCACACAGGCAACCTTTATGCAGGATGTTATGGAAGCCAGCCGGACAGTGCCTGTTCTGGTCGACTTCTGGGCAGACTGGTGTGGACCATGCAAACAGCTGACCCCCATTTTGGAAAAAGTTGTTACCGCCGCCAAAGGCAAGGTGCGGCTGGTTAAAATCAACATAGAAACAAACCGCGCACTGGCAGGCCAATTGGCACAGGCAGGCCTGCCGCTCCAGTCCATTCCTCTGGTTGCCGCTTTCTGGAAAGGGCAGATTCTGGACATGTTCCAGGGTGCCGTGCCCGAAAGTGAAGTGAAAAAATTTGTAGAAACCCTGCTAAAGGCCAGCGGAGGCGGCACCTTGCCTGCAACCGAGCAGCTACACGAAGCCGATGTGGCCATGGAAACCGGACGCCCGGCAGAAGCCGCCGCCATGTATTCCGCAGTCATTGGTGAAGAACCGGAAAACCCCAAGGCTTGGGGTGGCCTCATCCGTGCCATGCTGGCCCTTGATGACGAGGAGGCCGCCGCCGCCGCGCTGGCTGACGTACCAGCAAAAATTACAGAGGCCCCCGATGTAGCCGGTGCACGGGCTGCACTGGAACTTAAAAAGGAAGGTCGTCAGGCGGCAGAAGCCATGGAAGGTATTCGCGCACGGCTAAACGCCAATCCTGAAGATTACGAGGCCCGCTGCGAACTGGCGACAGCCCTGAACGCGGCAGGCAAACGCACGGAAGCCGCAGACGAGCTGCTTCACATCATCAAGATTGACCGTGAGTGGAAAGAAGGTGCGGCCCGCCAGCAGCTTCTGCGCTTTTTTGAAGCATGGGGGAACGAAGACCCCGCCACGCAGCAAGCCCGCCGCAAGCTCTCCTCCCTCCTGTTTTCCTGATCTGACCTTGCCAAGCGCTGCCCCCCCTTTTTCTGATGAAGAGGATGATGTTCCCCGCCGCATTCCACGGTTGGGGGACATGACCTTGGCGGATATTCCGCCAGAAATGGGGCTTTTCCCGCTTAGTGGTGTACTGCTTCTGCCACGGGGCAAACTCCCGCTTAATGTGTTTGAACCCCGTTATATTGCCTTGGTTGAGGATGCTCTGGCATCCCACCGGCTTATCGGTCTGATTCAACCACGCTGGCAGGAAGATGAGGATGAGGATAACGAGGCTCCTCCCCTTTATTCCATTGGATGCCTCGGCCGCCTGACCTCCATGACCGAACGGGCAGATGATACTTATGCCATAACCCTGACAGGTCTGCTGCGCTTCCGGCTTCTGCGGGAGACAGGGTTACGGAGGGGATACCGGGTGGCCCGGATTGATGTATCCTCCTTTGCGGGGGATCTTAACGAAATTCCCTCCGAACCGTTTGATAGGGCCCAGCTTCTAAGCTCACTCAAACATTATTTTCAAAAAAAAGGGCTGAATGCGCGCTGGTCCCTGATAGAACAGATGGACGACAGCCTGCTTCTGGTCACTTTACCCATGATCTGTCCTTTCCCTCCGGCGGAAAAACAGGCATTGCTGGATGCAGAAAATCTGACGGACCGTGTGCGGGTACTGCAAACACTGCTAGACTTGTCTGGTCCGGAACAGGAAGGCCCTCCTTCCTGATTACATAATGTGGGAACCGTTTTATGTCTGATACAGCTCCGCTTGATCCGCGCCTTCTGTCCATTCTGGTTTGCCCGGTAACCAAAGGTCCGCTGGTTTTTAATGCACAGACCAATGAACTGATTAGCGAAAAAGCCGGACTGGCGTTCCCCATCGTTGATGGTATTCCGGTTATGCTGCCAGATGAAGCACGCCGTATTGAAGGCTGATTGACGTTTTTTTCCCTCTGCTTCGGACCTGCCCATGCTTCTGGGAAAAAAAAACAGCCTTCTTGTTGGTAGTCTGCTCCTGCTGGGCCCCCTGCTAACAGGTTGCCACCATCTGATTGAGGGAGATGATATTGATCTCCCTCCCGAACGGCCAGGCCGCTTTTTGCCAGAAGCCGCACCAGCAGAGGCGCGGGCCGCACAAAGAGATGTGGAACGGCAGGAAAAACTGGAAGCAGCGCAGGAAGCCGCAGGCATAAAAAAGCCTGATACACCACCAAAACCCGAAGACCATTACGAAGTTCTGCCGCCAATGTATGATGGTGGCGGCACAGCCGGGCCAATGCGCACGGAAAATGGCCACACCATTACGCCACAGGCTCAGGCTGTGTACGGCAAGCAGGACGATACCCAGACGCAAAAATCCAAGTAATGCGCTCTGTTACTCATATCCTTCGTGCTGGTCAGATGTTCTGCGCCGTAACAAATCGCCTATGGCCATACCGATTACGCCGGTCATCATTCCCACGGCAGTGGGAATGGCTCCCCCTCCGGGCAGAAGCCCCACCAGAACACTGCTCAATGAACCAAAGCTGAACTGCATGGTACCCAGCAGGGCAGATGCACTCCCCGCCTGATGCCCATGCCGGGAAAAAGACATGACTGTGCCATTGGGGCCAATAAACCCCAGCGCACCCGTCATCCCCACAATAAAGATGCAAGTCAGCCACGGATGAGCCAGCCCCACAACACCGGTTAGCGCCAGCGCCACAAACACGCACCCCAATGCAAAGGCCCATAGAATGGCCCCTTCCAGCAAGGCTGGCATGGACACACGGTGTATCAGCCGTCCATTAATCTGGGTACCCAGAATAAACGCCGCAGCATTAGCCCCAAAAAACAGACCAAACGCCCCAGCCGAAAAATGCAACGTCTGCTCAAACAGAACAGGGGCACTCCCCAGATAGGCAAACATAACAAATGTGGAAAATGTTGTGATCAGCGCATTGGAAAAAAATACCGGCTCCCGCAGAATACTCCGGTAGCGCAACAGAATTTCCACCGGGCGGAAACGAATACGCTTAGCAACGGCCAGCGTATCGGGCAGCATCAACATAACACCAATAATGGCAGCCACGCCATACAGCGCACCAATCCAGAATATCCAGCGCCAGTCACCAACTTTTAGAACCAGACTCCCCAGCCCCGGAGCAAGAACAGGCATAACACCAAAAACCAGCGTTAACTGCGCCATAATGTGCGCACCTTTTTTGCCGGTTGCCACATCCCGCACAATAGCACGGGGAATAACCGCACTGGCGGAACCACCAAATGCTCCGATAAAACGAAACAGACAAAATAAATGGTACCCACTTGCCAGAGCGCACCCAACAGAGGCCAGAGCATACACCCCAAGCCCAACGACTAACGGTCCCTTGCGCCCAAAACGGTCCGACAGAGGTCCTTGCGAGAACTGACCAAATGCCAGCCCCAAAAACCAAGCCCCCAACGTAAACTGGGCCGAACCGGGCCCTCCCCCCAGATCCCGCTCAACAGAGGGAAATGCGGGTAGATACATATCTGTTGAAAGTGGACCTATGGCCGTTACCAGCCCCAGCAGAAAAATCAGCCGGAAAGGAAGAGTAGGCGTCTGGGGGGAAGAAGGGGCTGTCATCTCTTGAATACCAGAGGAAGAATTGTCACTCTTCTCCCGTCCCTTAGGTTTTGTCCACCACCTAAAACCGGGCACCTCCTGTTCAGTCATCGTATCCCAACAAAAAAGGCTGCCGGAATAACCGGCAGCCTTGGCCAGAGAATTACTCTGCTTTAGGGGCCTGTGCGGCCTCGGGCGGTGGGGGCATTTTGCCACCACATGCCGGCGGCGGACCGGGCGGATGATCTGGCTGCTCTGCAATCTGTTTGAGTTGCTTTTTGGTCAGAATATCGTGAATCTGGGCTTCAACCTGCAAACTATGAAGAGCATGCTGTGTGTGCAGGGCACTGATCTGCTGTTCCAGGTCCTGCAATTTAGCCTGATCAACCGGACCGGGTGTTGTCAGCACGGTACGGATCTGATCCTGCAGGGCATGGGCCTGCTCCATGCCTGCCTTTGGATCTTCAGGCTTGTTGGCATCCAGAACGGCCTTGATCTTTTTTTTCTGGGAGGATGTCAGCTTGAGTCCTTCCAGCCTTAAAATATGTCCACCCGGCCCCGGACCATGGTGCATACAGCCACATTCCGGCGGAGGAGGCGGCGGGGCACCAACTGGAGAGGCAGCCTCGTCAGCTCGTGCCGCAGCACCAGAAAAAGCTGCAAGGCCCATAACCAATGTTGTTGCCAGCAATGCTCTTTTCATCAATTCTGCCTTCGTTTCATATCATCTCTGCAAAGCGGCCTGCGCTCTGCCTGTTGAGAACTGTGGCATCTGGATATGTCTGAAAAAAGGCAAATATGCCTCCGACTATGGCACGGATGCCTCTGTTACCTTATTCATCCACCTAATTTTTTCTATGCTGGCTACGTTTATGGGCTAACCGCACCATGTTTTTGTTCAGTTGCCAGACAGCCATGCCGCAAACATTTGCGATGCAAAAATTCGCTCTTTCCATCCCACGATTTCTGGCGTTGCCAAGGACTCCACTTATGGCCAAGAAGGCGACATAGCGCACTTGTTGCAAACCATCTCATGGCATTCTCCCTTTATTGCTTCGCCATTTTATCATGCTCAGGGAGCAACATTTACCCCAACCCAAGCATTACAAGAAATTTTAAAGGGAGAAACGGAGTCCAAGCGCTAAGAGAAAACGTGTTTTTCAGAGGCTTAGGAAGAAGAACTGGTGGAGCCAAGCGGAATCGAACCGCCGACCTCTTGAATGCCATTCAAGCGCTCTCCCAACTGAGCTATGGCCCCACTGTTCTGTCACACATTGACCTGTGACCACGTCAAGCAGTCACGCTGTGTGTGTTGAGCCTCTTACAACCTCCTGAAAATGCTGACAACCCCTAATTTTTAATCAGACAGCACTTTCATATCCCGCAACGCAGCTATAAGTGGCAACAGGGGCAACCCCTGAATGGCAAATGCGTCTCCTTCTATATGAGAAAATAGCTGAATGCCCGGCCCCTCCAACCTGTAAGCTCCAACAGAACCAAGGCAGGCACCAGCTTCCACACTCAAATAATGTTCCAAAAACGTGTGTGAAAACATCCGCATGGTCAGTTTTGGTTCAGCCATATGCCGCCACAGGATCTGCCCATTCCGGCACAGAACCACCGCCGTATGTAAAACGTGCGTCTTTCCTCTTAACTGAAGCAATTGCTGGCGGGCACCATTCAGCCCCTCTGGCTTGTCGTACCATATTCCCTCGCAGGACAGCATCTGATCTGCACCGATCACAAGCGTATTAGGCTTTGTAACAGACAGAGCTTTTGCTTCGGCCAGACGCAGAGCAACCGTAGCAGGTGACCAGTTCTGCTCTTGCCCTGTTTTCTTAAGACAGGACTCATCCACGGCGGAAGCTTCAACCCCAAAGGCCAATCCGGCATTTTGGAGAATACGACGTCTGGCTACAGAACCACTTGCCAGCAGCAGTTTGTCTGCTCTGTTCTGTATTGGAGTCGGCATTAGTACTAAATCGGTCACGCGAACGAGTCTCTTTCAGATACTGGTCAAAAAAGGGCCTGTGAGTACTATCCTGAGTACCGGGGTACATGTGGATTGTACGGAGTTCAGAACATGGCCGTACCGAGTACCGGGCACAACCTGCAACTCTCATGAACCGGTGAGTTGTACACAGGGGTGGTTGGATGTTTTCTGGATAACCTCAAAAAGCCTTTATTTTGCAAGGGTCTTGAAACTGTACACACTGTGGGAAAGATGGGGTACATTTTTGGAATGCCGGGTACCCCGTTATCAACAGTACCCTCATACTTCATCAAACCTTTTTCTTTCTTTTTTTATAGGAAGAGGGGCGTGGACAGCGCGGACAAAGACGTGCAGGACTGCTGCTCATGACAACGCAAACACACATTCCCGCCGCCAAACGTCTGCTGAGAACTCTAAACGGGGAGGCTCTGTGGCCCCCGCCAATGTGGTTGATGCGACAGGCTGGGCGGTTCCTGCCAGAATTCCGCGCCATGCGTGCTCAGGCAGATTTTCTGACCCGTTGCATGACACCCGACATTGCAACTGAGCTTACGTTGCAGCCAATCCGCCGCTTTGGCATGGATGGTGCAATCCTGTTTTCAGATATTCTGATTCTGCCATGGGCTATGGGTCAGTCCCTGGAGTTTGTGGAAGGAACAGGCCCCGTTCTGGGAGCGATCCGTTCCGAGCAGGATTTGAATGCGCTTGATCCAGCCCGGATTGCGGAAGCAACAGCCCCTGTGCTGGAAACCCTCTCTCGGTTGCGCAAAGCCGTGGATGGGCCAGAAAGCATTGGCGCAGCCAAACCGGGTGCAACAACATTGCTTGGTTTTACCGGTGCGCCGTTTACTGTTGCCTGTTATATGGTCGAGGGGCGTGGCTCGCGTGAGTTTTCTGTAACGCGGAACATGGCTTTTTCTGAACCGGCTTTGTTTGACCGGCTTATGGCCTTGTTGACCGAAACAACGGCAACCTACTTGTGTGCCCAGATTGAAGCTGGGGCAGAAGCAGTTATGCTCTTTGATTCATGGGCTGGGTTACTGCCACCTTCTGAATTTCGCCGTCATGTCATTCAGCCCAGCCGACAGATTGTCCAGACTATCAAAGCTCGTTATCCGCATGTAAAGGTTATTGGTTTTCCACGTTTGGCCGGGGTTATGGCTGCTGAATATGCGCGCGAAACAGGCGTGGATGTTCTAGCGCTTGATACTGGGGCAGATATGGCAATTGTGCGCAATATGGTGCCAGAACATTTGGGGCTGCAGGGGAACCTGGACCCTGTTTCCGTTCTTGCCGGTGGTGAGGCTATGCGGCAGGAAGCCCTGCGTGTGCGTGAAGCCGGGCGGGGCCGTGCCCACGTCTTTAACCTCGGGCATGGTGTTCTGCCGCAAACACCTGTTGATCATGTGGCGGATCTGGTTCGCACAGTGCGGGAAACTGCCTGATGTCTACAGCGCTTTCTCAGGTTTTTCGCGGGCCGCTCAAACTGGTCATTTTTGACTGCGATGGTGTGCTGGTTGATAGTGAGGAAGCCTGTTGCCGCCTGTGTGCGCAAGCTGCACGGGATGCCGGGTGGGATGTTCCTGACCATCTGGCAGTGCAGACCTTTTCGGGCATGTCTTTGGCAACCATTCAGCCCATGATTGAGCAGCACGCAGGCAAACTGCTTGGTCCACAGTGGGAGCCGACCATGCAGCAGCGCTTTGTAGCGGCTATGAAAGAAGGCGTGGAGCCTATTATGGGTGTCCATGCCATGCTGGATGCCGTGCAAAAACTGGGTGTTCCCGTAAGGGTTGCATCCAATTCCTCCTGCGAGGAAATGGATGTGAAATTTGCCGTAACCGATCTGGCTCCGTATTTTAAAGGTCGTATCCATTCCGCACGAGATATGGGAATACCAAAACCCCGTCCGGATGTTTACCTGAAAGCTGCGCAGGCAGAAGGTGTTCTGCCGTGCGAATGTGTGGTGCTGGAAGATAGTGACCCCGGAGCCCAGGCAGCTGTTAGTGCCGGTATGGCATGTGTTATGCTGAGGCCGCCTGAAAAATCGATACCAGATTGGAAAGGTCTAGAAAGGATAGAGAAGTTATCGGATTTTCTAGATATTCTTTCCAAGTTGGTCAAGGATAGTTCATAATGGTTTTTGACGTACTTCTTCCGTGGGTCAGGTGGTTTGTTGCCTTCCATATTATGTCTGTTATGGCATGGATGGCTGGGTTATTTTATTTACCTCGTCTGTTTGTTTACCATTGTCAGGTCAAGGTTGGCTCTGCGGAAAGTGTGCGATTTAAAATTATGGAACGTCGCCTTCTTAAGGCTATTATGATTCCGGCCATGTGCTCCAGTCTACTTTTTGGTGTTCTGTTAGTGTTAACACCTGGTTCTGTTGATTGGAGTGCAGGTTGGTGGCATTTAAAACTGTTTTCTGTTGTCATGATGTTTGCATTTCAGGGTTTTTGTGGCCGGTGGTGTCGTGAATTTGCGTGTGACAACAATCAGCATTCCGAAAAATTCTATAGAATAGCAAACGAAGTTCCAACCATTCTCATGATGATTATTGTTATTATGGTTGTTGTAAGACCTTTTTAAGACCTGAAAATTCTTTGTTTTTTGAAAAGTGGTTAATACGCTCTAATTGAATTGGAGCTTACGGAGTAGAGATGCTCTGTTACAATGCGTGCTGACTGATAGAGACGGAATATGAGTGTGTTATGCAGGCATGATGCACGACTGTCCGGATTTTAAAAACATATGCAAAAATTATGGATTGTTTTTTTTGCATATGTTTGAATTGATGAAATTTAAAGAAACAGTTTAACAAGGAGAAGATAGCTGATGTCCTTAACTGTGCGTTCCGTTGCTGTTTTTTGTGGCTCCCGGATGGGGGAAAAACCAGTTTATAGGCAGACTGCTGAGTTGACTGGAAAAACACTGGCCGAAAAAAACATCCGCTTGATCTATGGTGGAGGGGCCAATGGATTAATGGGTGTTGTTGCCGATGCTGTTATTAAATCAGGGGGTGCTGTAACTGGCGTTATTCCCGAATTTTTAAAAACGCGTGAGCGTATGCACGATCAGGTTTCGCAGCTGATTGTTACGGATTCCATGCATGCGCGTAAACAGATCATGTTTGCTCAGGCCGATGCCTTTTGGATTTTACCGGGTGGGTTTGGCACGTTTGATGAAACCATGGAGATCCTGACATGGAAGCAGCTTGGCCAGCATAAAAAACCTATTCTGCTTGTAAATGTGGATGGTTGGGGGGATGCCATGGTTGCTATGCTGGATATGGCGGTTAATCAGGGCTTTGCCTCAGCCGAGGCACGAGCACTGTTGCAGGTTGTTCCGGACGTACAGGCTGCTTTGGCGTGCTCCATTATGTCGGAACAGGTGGATGATTTGCCTGTGTCGGCTCTTTAGTCTGGCGCGTTAATGCATTTCCTCTCTTGCTTATAAGGCAAGAGAGATGTATAGCGCATTCAGCCATAACGGAGTGTAGCTCAGCCTGGTAGAGCACTGTGTTCGGGACGCAGGGGCCGGAGGTTCGAATCCTCTCACTCCGACCATGGTTTTTCTGGAAAAATTTTAATACTCCCCACTGGGGAAGTCTTCTTTAAAGACAGACTTTTTATGCTCTGTTTTGTCCGGTTTAAAATCCTGTCAAAGCAACGTTTAACTTATGATGGTGCACGTTCTTATAAAAGATACAAATTGAGACGAATGAGCACAGGAAATTCCAAAAAAACATGATTTAAACAAGAAAAAACCCCATCCTCAACGATAAGGATGGGGTTTGCAGCACGGAATTGATGTGCGTGCTCAGGCCTGTTTGGCTGCTACCGTATAGGCTCCATCAACAGATGTATTAGCCGCAAACAGGCTGGGGGGGCCATCGTGCACGTGGCCAACCAAAAGGCTTTCCCAGCGGTGCATATCGGCCTGTCTGTCTGCAATAAGACCCTGATTGAGTTCTTCTAACCGTAGGGCTGCAAAAGATCCCAGTAGAATGCTGGAGACAAAAGCCGCACTTGCAATCAACCCGGGCAGGGAGAATGCATAATCCGACCAGTGCTCGGATTCCGGGAGTGACTGCCACAAAAAATGTGATAGGGCAGAATTATCTGTAAAATCCTGCCAGTGTACGGCCAGACCAGCGTGGAAAACGGAAAATTTAAGTCCACAGGTCATAAAAATAAAAGTGGAGCAGATCGCAAGGCTCAAGGCAGCAAGCCAGAGAGAGACAAAAGTTGTTTTTTTCCATGCCATGTGTCCGGCCTCCTAATTTTGGGTCTGTTAGGGGGCAAAAGCAGAACCGGTGCATGGGAGCACCGCGCTTTCTCCATTGTTTAAAATGTATATCAGGTATTCTTATTATGCAAGGTAAATCGTGTGAAAACCGCTTTTCTGACATGCCAAAAAAGAAGGAAATCTGCGCTGGTAACGACCAGTAACCATGCCCATTTTTAAAACATGTTTTTCTTGTTTGCTACGGGCAGACATTGAGTGGGGGCTTAAAATGAAGCAGGCAGGCAAGGTTAAAATAGGATTACTGGCTGTTCTGTTGGCAGGTGCAGTTCTATCTTTCCATTCCGCACATGCCCAACATGGTGGGGGTCACTTTGGTGGCGGACCGGGAGGCGGCGGACATTTTGGCGGCCCCGGCCCTGGTCCCGGCTTTGGTGGTGGATGGCATGGCGGTGGCCCCGGTGGCTGGGGTGGTGGTGGTTGGAGAGGCGGCGGCCCTTGGGGATGGGGCGGTAACTGGGGTTGGGGTGGTGGCTGGGGAGGCTACTATGGTGGCTACCCCGGATATGGCGCCTGGAACCCATATTGGGGGAATCCTTACTGGGCTGGTTGGGGCTGGGGGTGGTCCATGCCTTATGTATATGGCCGCACGGCCTATACGGAGTCTTATGGTGGGTCATACCCGCAATACGACCAGCCTCAACCTCCTGCTCCGCCACCAAATGCGGTGCCTCAGGTCGGTGGGCAAGTCTATGCCCCGGCATCCTACTATGCCAGTCCCGATTATGGGCAATACCCACCAACAGCCAATACCATGCCACCGCCATCTAACATGGCAGGTAGCGATGGAACGGCCATGTTTAACTGTAAAGATGGGTATTTTTACAACAACTTAACGCAGAATTGTGACAAGCGATAACAGGGCTGTAACTGGTTGCGTCTTATGCCAGGCGGGAAGCGCAACCAGTATTGTCATCAGGCCTGTGTGGGCAGGGGAGCCCCTTCCAGTTCCAGCAACCATACTTTGTCATTGACGCCCCCATCTCCTGAATATCCGCCCAGTCCGTTGCGGGCGAGTACACGGTGGCATGGAATAAGAATGGGAATGGGGTTACGCCCAACGGCTTGCCCTATGGATTGGGGGCTTCCGCCAGCTTTTTGGGCAAGTTCGCCGTATGTTATGGTGGTGCCAACTGGAATGGTCTGCAAAAATGCCCATACTTTTTGTTGGTATGCAGTGCCATAGGGTTCCAGTGGAAAAGGAAAAGCCCCCATAAGTGCGGGGTCATCAAACCACTGGTCCAGCCAGTCCCGTGCTTTGCAGAGCAAGGGTGTTTCGGTCTGGTCACGGCCCCAGCCCCAGTCCAGGGAAATGATTTTCCCATCCTCTTCAGATAAGGTGAGTGGCCCCAAAGGGGAGTGGAGGGAAAGCTGGGGCATGGTCAGGCACTTTCTGAATGAGTAATTGCGGCGGATATGAATACTGAACAGGGCAAAACCACCCTGACCTCTTAAAGTTCTCATATAGTCTGCTTTTTATTATTTTTTAAATCTACGTTTGCAGACAAAACTGCATTAAAAGCATTTGGCTGGAGTTAAGAGCGGAAACGGAAGGGAACAGGCACTGTGGGGTATCAGGGGGAAGGCACTATTTTTGCTCTTTCTACAGGGGTGGAGCGCGCGGCTATTGCCGTTATGCGTGTGAGTGGCAAAGGAAGTGCTGATCTTCTGGTAAGGCTCTGTGGTGCTTTGCCACCACCACGCAAAGCGGTTTTGCGGCGTGTGTGGCAACAGGCAGATGTGCAGGATACATTGCTGGATGAAGCCCTTGTGCTCTGGTTCCCCGGCCCCAGAAGTTACACGGGTGAGGATGGGTTTGAACTGCACCTCCATGCTGGACCGGCTATTATTCAGGCTGTTTCCAACGCTCTGGTCCAAGGTGGCGCACGGCCAGCAGAACCGGGGGAGTTCACCCGTCGGGCCTTTACCAATGGACGGATGGATCTGGTTGAAGCCGAGGGGATAGCAGACCTTATTGCGGCAGAAACAGAAAGCCAGCGCAGGCAGGCGCTGGCACAGGCCGATGGTGCTTTGAGCCGTGTTTATCAGGGATGGGCAGACCGGTTAAAAAAGCTACTGGCTTTTCAGGAAGCGTTGATAGATTTCCCCGACGAAGATCTTCCCCCAGAAGTGGAAGAGGAAATACGGTCCGGGATTCGCCAGTTGATTGCGCAGATGCATCAGCATCTGGCTGATGGTCAGCGCGGCGAGCGAATTAGGCGGGGGGTTGTATTTGCCATTACAGGCCCACCAAATGCGGGTAAGTCCAGTCTGTTAAACTGGCTGGTGGAGCGCGATGCTGCCATTGTATCGCCCATTGCAGGCACAACGCGGGATGCGCTGGAAATTGTTGGCAGTCTGGGTGGAATAAAAGTCACCTTCATAGATACAGCCGGACTGCGTGAAACCGAGGATGAAATAGAAGCCGAAGGGGTGCGTCGCGCATTGTTTCACGTGAAACAGGCAGATTGTGTTGTGCAGATGTTTGCTGCAACCGAAGCACCACAGAAAATTTTTCCCGGTGCATTGCTTGTTGGGAACAAGCTTGACTTGGCACCTCTTCCGGCAGAGGTAGAGGGCATTCCTGTTATTCCTGTCAGCTTAAAAAATGGACAGGGTCTGGATGTGTTGCGTACTTGTCTGGAACATAAAGTGCAGGCGTTAACGGCATCTTCCACATCCATGCCATTGCTGACCCGGGCGCGGCATAGCGCAGGTGTTAAGGAGGCTTGTGCCGCTCTGGAGGAAGCCTTGCAGCAGGAATGGCCGGAAGTGCGGGGCGAGGAGCTGCGGCTGGCCATGCGGGCCCTGGGGCGTTTAACCGGGCATGTTGGGGTTGAAGAACTGCTGGATGCTATTTTTGGGCAGTTTTGTATTGGTAAATAAAATGATGGTACAAGGCGTGGTGTTATGACGGTGTCTTACGATGTGATTGTGGTGGGAGGCGGCCACGCAGGGTGCGAGGCCGCAGCCGCAGCGGCACGTTGTGGGGCCAGAACACTGCTGCTTACACATAACAAAAAAACAGTCGGGGCCATGTCCTGCAATCCGGCTATTGGCGGTATTGGCAAAGGGCATCTGGTGCGCGAGATTGATGCGCTTGATGGGCTAATGGGCCGCGCAGCAGACCGGGCTGGTATTCATTTTAAACTGCTTAATCGCTCCAAGGGGCCAGCCGTGCAGGGGCCAAGGGCACAGGCCGATCGGATGCTTTATCGTCAGGCTATTCAGGATATGCTGGCGCAAATGCCCGGGCTAGATATTGTGGAAGGTGCTGCCGCGGATTTGTTGTGCCAAAGCACCGGGCAGATTTGTGGTATTGTCTGTGAAGATGGCAGGCAATGGCAAGCTGGTGCTGTGGTGCTGACAACAGGGACTTTTTTGGATGGTGTTATCCATATCGGACATAAGTCACAACCTGCTGGGCGCATAGGGGAGCAGCCCGCTATTGCACTGGCTCAGCGGTTGCGGGGAATGAACCTCCGGATGGGACGGCTAAAAACTGGAACTCCGGCAAGAATAGAACGCAAAAGCATTAATTGGAGTGTGTTGGCCGAGGATAAGGGGGATGCCATACCAGAACCCTTTAGCCGGATGACACAGTCCATTACAAACCCGCAGATGGTTTGCGGGATTACAAACACAACACAAAAAACACATGATATTATAAGGAAACATCTGCACTTATCGGCTGTTTATGGGGGGGCTATTTCCGGCCGTGGGCCACGTTACTGCCCGTCCATTGAAGATAAAGTAGTGCGGTTTTCTGAAAAAACCAGTCATCAGATTTTCTTGGAGCCAGAAGCTCTTCCCGAGCACGAGGGCGGCCATCTGGTGTACCCCAATGGCATTTCCACCAGCCTGCCCGCCGATGTGCAGGATGCCATGATCCGGTCTATACCGGGGCTTGAGCACGCGGTTATTGCCCAGTATGGCTACGCTGTTGAGTATGATTATGTTGACCCGCGTGAACTCACAACATCCCTAGAGTTGCGCCAATGCCCCGGCCTGTTTTTGGCCGGGCAGATTAATGGCACAACAGGGTATGAAGAAGCCGGCGCCCAGGGGCTGCTGGCAGGGGTTAACGCAGCCCGGTTGGCTGCGGGTCAGTCTGCCGTCAGCCTTGATCGGGGCAAAGCCTATATTGGCGTTATGGTGGATGACCTGACAACTCAGGGCGTAAGTGAACCATACCGGATGTTCACATCCCGGGCGGAATACAGGCTGACCCTCCGCGCAGACAATGCCGATATCCGCCTGACTCGTCTGGGCATGGAATGGGGGTGTGTGGGGGCTGAGCGCAAAACTGCATTTGAGCGCGAACTGGCTGAAATCGATTCTGTTACACAACGGGCGCAGGCCGAGGGCTGGCAACCACAGCAACTTGCCGTTGCAGGGATGAAGGTTGCGCAGGACGGTCGGCGTAGAACATTGCTGGAGGTTCTGGGCTATGGCGCTGACCCGTCAGTTGTGGAACAGATTGCACCGTGGTTCCTGAATGTGCCGGACCGTGTGCGGCAATATGTAACAACACAGGCTCGCTACAGCGGGTATCTGACCCGGCAGAACAGGGAAATTAAACAGCTGGAAGCCGAGACGGAAATCCGCTTTCCCGCCAGAATGGATTTTTCCTGCATTGGTGGCTTAAGTTCTGAAATGAAGGAAAGGCTGGAACAGGCCCAACCAGAAAGCTTTAGCGCTGCGCAAAGAATTCCCGGTATTACGCCATCAGCCCTTATGGCTATTTTGGCGTATCTGCGCAAAGGTCAGGACCATGCCCATGTTGGTTGAGAGTGTTTCTGTTTCACGTGAAACAGAAGAGCGTCTTCTGGCATATGCGGCTCTGCTCAAAAAATGGAATGAGCGGATTAATCTGGTTTCCCCCAAGGATATAGATAACCTGTGGGAGCGGCATATTCTGGATAGTCTCCAGCTTGTTCCTTTGATAAAAGGGCACAAGCAGTTTGTTGATATGGGGTCTGGGGGTGGTTTTCCCGGTATTGTGGTCGGCATTGCGGCCGATATTCCGGGGGTTCTGATTGAATCTGATCAAAGAAAATCCGCCTTTTTGCGTGAAGCGGCCAGAATAACCGGTGCAAAAATAACTGTTCTGCCGTGCCGACTGGACCAGGCCGAGGTGGCACCAGCCCCCGTTGTTACAGCCCGTGCATTGGCCCCGTTGGATAAACTGCTTGAATGGGCTCGTCCGTTGCTGGAGCCGGATGGTATTGGCCTGTTTCTTAAGGGGCGGCAGGCCGAGCAGGAAATTGAGGATGCGGCAAGGACCTGGCGGTTTGATGTCCGGTCATGGCCAAGCAAGACAAGCCCTGATGGTGTGATTCTGGAAGTGAGTAATTTTAATCGTGCAGAAGGCTAAAAAAAACAGAAAAAACTGCTGCATTCTTGCAGTAGCAAACCAGAAAGGTGGCGTGGGTAAAACAACTACGGCCATTAATCTGGCAGCATCTCTGGCAGCCGATGGCGCTCGTGTTGTGCTTCTGGACCTTGATCCGCAGGGGAATGCTTCCACGGGTGTCGGTGTCAGCTACGATGCCAGAAAGGGTGGGGCTTATGCCTTGCTTATGCACGAAAAAACAGCACAGGATGTTCTCCAGCCAACCGAGATAGACAACCTTTCCGTCATTGCCGCTAATACGGAGCTGGTCGGTGCTGAGATTGAGCTGGTTGATACGGAAGGGCGCGAACACAGATTGCGCGATGCTCTGGCACCACTGGCCCAGCAGGTTGATTATATTATTATTGACTGCCCACCCAGCTTGGGCCTGCTTACCCTGAACGCCCTTGTTGCGGCCCAAGGTGTGCTGGCTCCTCTCCAGTGCGAGTTCTTTGCGCTTGAGGGGTTAGGGCATCTGGTTAAAACCATTGGGCATGTGACCAAGAACCTGAATCCAGATCTCAAGATCGCGGGTATTGTGCTGACCATGTATGATAAACGCAATAATCTGTCGGAGCTGGTTGCAGCAGATGCGCGCAGCTTTTTTGGCGATGATGTACTTGAGACCATTATTCCCAGAAATATTCGTATTTCCGAGGCGCAAAGCCATGGTTTGCCGGTCATGACATATGATTCCCGTGCAACCGGCGCAACGGCCTATCAGGCTCTTGCCGCTGAAATTATGAGGAGAACGGCATGAGCACACCACCACGGAGCAAGTCTGCATCCCGCCCAAAACTGGGGCGGGGGCTTGCCGCGTTACTGGGGGATGCCGCTGGTGCATCCTCGGGTGATAAAGGGACTGTTGCTGAACATAAAGGTGGTGCTGTGAGTGTTCTTCCTGTTGAGGCTCTTGTGGCCGGGCCTTTCCAGCCACGGCAGGATATGGAGCCGGGTGCTCTGGAGGAACTGGCCTCTTCCATCCGCGAACGCGGGATATTGCAGCCTATTCTGGTCAGACCAGACCCGAATAAAAAAGGGCAATACCAGATTATTGCAGGTGAGCGGCGTTGGCGTGCTGCCCAGCTTGCCCAGTGCCACGATGTGCCGGTTCATGTTCGGAACCTGAGCGAAGCCGATGCCATGGCTGCTGCGCTGGTGGAAAACCTCCAGCGTGCGGACCTGAACCCGGTGGAAGAGGCCGAAGGCTTTAACCGTCTAATGGACGAATATAGCCTGACGCAGGAGGATCTGGCCAAAGCTATTGGTAAATCTCGCCCTCATGTTGCCAACACATTGCGTTTGCTCAAGTTGCCAGAGGCCGTTCGGGCCGAGCTTAAAAAAGGCGCTCTGTCTGCCGGGCACGCAAGAGCATTGCTCGCGCACCCCAATGCTACGGCCGCTGCGGCTGAAGTTATTGCCAGAGGTCTTTCCGTCCGTCAGACGGAAGCTC
This sequence comes from Acetobacter syzygii, assembly GCF_000964225.1. Taxonomy (GTDB): domain Bacteria; phylum Pseudomonadota; class Alphaproteobacteria; order Acetobacterales; family Acetobacteraceae; genus Acetobacter; species Acetobacter syzygii. Next base: position 78,466 of record NZ_BAMZ01000082.1, read on the forward strand.
TGGTGCAAAAGGCTCTGGAACAACAGAACCGTAAACCTGTTGTGGAAGAAAAAAAGGATCGTAATCCAGAAATTGCAGCGCTGGAGCGTGATCTGGCAAGTAGACTCGGTTTGAAGGTCGCTGTTAATTTTGATGGCCGCAAAGGTGGTTCATTGGAAATCCACTACAAAAGTCTTGATCAGTTGGATACAGTTCTGGCGCTGCTAAAATCTTGAATTTTCAGTCTTGTGTTCGTTAAAAAGGGGTGGTAAAAGACCCCAACTTCAGCCCAATAGGCTGTAAGGGTGCATAGCTCAGTTGGTAGAGCAGCTGACTCTTAATCAGCGGGTCCAAGGTTCGAGTCCTTGTGCACCCACCAAGCTTTTCCTTAGCTTTTGGTGGTTTTTTATGCTCCATTTTAACGGGAGCATAAATGCGAACTGTTTCCATAAATTCTGCATGTATGGCTGCGTCATCACTTTGTCGCACGAGTCATGTGAGCCTATTTTGGGTTCATAAAAATGTATAAGCTATGCACTGCCCTTATTTGTTCATGATGCACAGATAAGGTGCGAGCCTAACGGCCAGAAGCCGCCGTCTATGGCGTGACCTTGCTGGTCAACTGAGTCCATGAGGTGCAATTATGCGTTTTTCTCTTCTGCTTTTATCTGCATTGGGGCTGGCAACGCCCGCATTCGCTGATGAGCTTCCCGTAACTGCAGAATTTGCTGCCCAGCCTAAATTTGCACCCGCATATCATGCCATGAGCACGCTTCCACCATGGGTCAGTGGGTTAAAAGCCACATCGGTACCAGTTGAAAAAACCAGTATTGATGGCAAACCTTATCTGCTGGGCCATATGTGCAAACCCCATGATTGCGCAGATTACCAGTTGGAAGTCATTTTTACACCAGATGGTCACAAGGCGTGGGGGTTCCTGTCTGTTGTAAACAACGGCGCGCTATATCAAATGCCATTGGGCGAACCAACACAGTCGGTGCTGGAGGCGCTTAAAGCGGCCTATAATACAAACAATCCCGATCGGCCTGGTCATGGCCCAAGCACTGGCAAAACAGCTCCAGCATCCCCATAACATTAGGTATGACCGGATTTCAGTGCGACCTTTTCTCCCAATCTGCTGTGGCACCGCATGTGGCTGTGCCAGCAGAACTATGGGAAAAACTGGCCAGATCCGCTTTTCGGCAGCGGTTTCATCTCAATGCGCAGGATATGGCTTACCTGCGGGAAAAAGGTTTGCCGCTTGTTCTTGAGCATGGGCAGGATTTTATTGCCCGCCGTCTTGCTCCAGCATTACCCCATAAGGATGGGCGGCAAACACCATGGAAGGGTCACCCGGTTTTTGTGGCGCAACACGCAACCGGTACGTGTTGCAGAACCTGCTTGGCCAAATGGCATAATCTGCCATCTGGCCGGCGGTTGACCGCGCATGAACAGGCTTATGTTCTCAGTGTGTTAACCCACTGGTTGGAGGGCGAATTAGCACGTTCGGTTAAAGCAGTCAGATCCAGACCGGTAAGCAAGAATAGTCAGCCCACACCTTTTCAGGCTCCCGGAGTGGAGGGCTGACGGTCCATCAGTAGCGATGTGACTGCTTTTTTAAACGGTAAAAATTTATCGGCTACGCGCAGGCATCCTTCCCGTATCTGGCGGAAGGGTGGGCCATCATGGGTATAGAGGGAGGCTATGCCATTTGTGCCAGCAAACAAAAAGGCGGTTGCCTTACGGTGTTGGCGTTCAAATGCCCGAAGGGCTGTGGCCGAACCTGCATCTCCATTTCCGGCCACGGCAGCCAGAACATGCTGTACCAGTGTTTCCTGCCCTTTAAGGCCCAGATTAAACCCATGTGCAGTAATCGGGTGCATACCCACGGCAGCATCGCCAACAAGTGCCAGCCTGCGGTTGGTAAACCTATGTGCGTAAACCCCTTTAAGTGGGTACACATGCCGGGTGCTGACCAGCCGCATGGCCCCCAGGCGATTCCCGACACGGCGCATGATTTCAGCATTAAAAGCCTCACGCGGCATATGGGCTAGCTGTTCAATCTCTTTGGGGGGCAGGGTGAGCACAAGTGAGGATGCCATGCCATTTACGGGGAGCAGGGCAATTGTCTGTCCCTCATCAAACCATTGCAGGGCAACATTGTGGTGAGGAGATTCGTGCGCCATGCGGCAGACCATCATGGACTTGCGGAAGTCATGCACAATGGCACCAATACCCGCCCTCTGGCGGGTGGGAGAAAACCGTCCGTCTGCTCCTACAACCAGCTTTGCATTGATCTGCCCATGTGTATGGTGGACGGCCGCGTAGTCGTGCCCTTGGCGAATAGTCTGCACACTTGTGGCAGGTAGAAGAGTAATATTGGGCGTGTGGCTGGCCGCAGCAAACAGGGCGCGGCGGATCTGGTTATTGGAAACCAGCCAGCCGAGCGCATCCACACCTTCCCCCCGTGTGTCAAACGTTAAGGGGTGGCGGAAGCTGCCGGTCTCAATCCGTGCTTCCTGTAGGGGGCACACAACAGCTTGTGGAATAAGCGACCACGCACCGGCCTGTTCCAGCAGACGGACTGAATGGTGGGTCAGGGCGATCTCGCGCCCATCAAATCCGGGTTCAGACCATGAGCTGAGTGGCGCACGCTCCACCACCGTTACCGAAAGACCTCCCTGCGCCATAAGAAGAGCGGTTGCCAGCCCAACTGGCCCGCCACCAATAATGGCAACGTCTGTGTGCTCAATGTTGGACATGGGGGTTAGTCCTTGTCTGCGCCAAAGGTTACGGGGTGTCCGTGCCAGCGTGCGGTAAACAGCTCCGGGTCAGCGCGTTTTGGGGTATGGAGGGGGCCATCGGGAGTGCCGACAAACAAAAAACCTGCCAGTCTGGCCGGGGCAGCAAACCCCAGATCAGCCGCCAGAATGGCATCATCCACCAAAGCGCCAGAAACCCAAACACCGCCAAAACCAGTGGCATGTAAGGCGTTAAGGATATTCATGGCACCCGCGGCTACACACATTTCCTGCTCCCAGAGTGGAATTTTATGTTCAGGTCGCAGGTGCATACCCAGTGCAATAATCATGGGCATGGTAGAAAACCGGCTACGCCGTTTTTCAATTTTGGCGGCAGGTGCTTCGGGTTCGACACGCGCCATGCTGGCCACAATACGTTCGGCCAGAGCCGGGCGGTCATCCCCTTCAATAACAACATAACGCCAGGGCTGGAGCCGCCCATGGTCGGGCGCACGCATGGCCGTGCTCAGGATTTGCGTCAACTGGCTGGGTGAAGGTGCTGGGTCCTTCAGCCGGTCGGTGGATGCGCGGGAGAGAAGCATGTCCATAGGCGTCATGGTCTGGACCTTTGTTGCTAAAGAGGGAGCCGCAAAGTGTTACTGCGGGAACGCAGGAAGTGGCGCACCCCCCATAAGATGCAGGTGAAAATGCGGCACTTCCTGCCCGGCATTGGTGCCTGCGTTGGTAATCAGCCGGTAGCCGTTATGGTCCAGCCCCAGCGTGTGGGCAATCTGGCCGGCTGATTGCATGACACCAGCAATTTCCTCCGCAGGGGCTGTTTGGCTGAAGTCCATAAAAGACACATAAGGTTTTTTGGGAATGATCAGCACATGAACAGGGGCTTTTGGGGCAATATCCTCAAAAGCCAGAACCCATTCGTTTTCAAACACGGGTTTGCACGGAATTTCGCCACGCAGGATTTTGGCAAAAATATTCTGCTGGTCATAAGGGCCTTTGCCGGTCACAGCCATGATGCTCAGTCCTGTTTTGGGGTGCTGGGTGTCGTCAGGGTCGGTTTGGGGCGGGATGCTTTTTCGGCAATGCCGCTTGTGCCTTCGCGCCGGGCCAGTTCTGCCCAGACTTCATCTGGTGTAACGCCTGCATCAACCCACATGACAATCAGGTGGTAGAGCACGTCGGCACTTTCCCCCACCAGCAGGCTGGTGCGGCCTGCCACGGCCTCGATCAGGCATTCCACGGCTTCTTCGCCAAACTTCTGGGCGATCTTGTATGTCCCGCGGGAGAGCAGGCGTGCTGAATGGCTGACCGATGGGTCAGCGTTCTTGCGGCTTTGCACAACATCATACAGCCGGTTCAGCACGGATGCGTCTGCCTCTTCGGAAAGAGGGGGAAGCTCCAGAGTGTCCGCCGTCTTGGCTTTTTTGGCCTTGATGGTTTTGGTCTCGGCTTTGGTGGTTGCTTTTGATGGGGCTTTTTTAATCATGACGTCTGACTGACCTGAAAAGGAGCGGGGGATGGACGAACTGGCAGCCCGGCAAGTGCCAGTGCCTGTTTAACCTGCGCAACGGTAAACTGCCCAAAATGGAAAACACTGGCGGCCAGCAGCCCGGTTGCTCCGGCGCGGGCTCCTTCCACAAAATGGTCAAGCGTGCCAACACCGCCAGAGGCTACAATAGGCAGGCGCACGGCCTGCGTTGCCGCCCGGAGCAGGTCCAGGTCAAACCCGCTGCCCGTACCATCGCGGTCCATGGAGGTCAGCAGGATTTCTCCCGCGCCGCGTTCGGCAGCCTGTTTGCACCAGTCTATGGCGTTTATTCCTGTAGGCGTGCGCCCGCCATGGGTAAAAATTTCCCACTGGCCGGGGCCGGTCTGCCGGGCATCGGCGGCAACCACAACGCACTGGCTGCCAAATTTACGGGCAGCCTCGTTAATCAGGTCCGGGCGGGCAACTGCGGCGGAGTTCATGGCGCATTTGTCTGCCCCGGCCAGTAGCAGGCGGCGCATGTCGTCCGTTGTCCGCACACCTCCGCCCACTGTGAGGGGCAGAAAGATTTTTTCCGCCGTTTTACTGACGACATCCAAAATGGTGTCCCGGTTTTCGTGGCTGGCGGTAATGTCGAGAAAAGTCAGCTCATCCGCGCCTGCGGCATCATACACCGCGGCCTGTTCAACCGGGTCTCCCGCATCCCGCAGGGAGACAAAGTTGACCCCCTTGACCACACGGCCATTTTTAACGTCCAGACAGGGGATAACGCGTAGTTTTAGCATCCGCTTAGCACTCGCAGGGCTTCCGTGGGGGCTACCCGCCCATCATACAGGGCACGGCCAACAATAACACCTTCTATACCCGGTGTGGTGTTGGCTGCGGTACGCAGGGCAGCAAGATGGTCAATGCTGCCCACGCCACCACTGGCAATAACCGGAATGGAGACCGTGTTGGCCAGAGCAACGGTCTGGTCAATATCCAGTCCTTCCAACATGCCATCGCGGCTGATTTCGGTAAAGATGATTGCGGCCACACCTGCGTCCTGCATCCGCAGGGCAAGGTCGGTTGCCTGCATGTCAGAGACTTCGGCCCATCCCTCGGTCGCAACAAGGCCGGAGCGCGCATCAATCCCTGCCACAATACGACCGGGGAAGGCCTTGCAGGCTTCCCGCACCAGTGCCGGGTTTTTAACTGCGACCGACCCCAGAATAACCCGTGTAATCCCGGCTTCCAGCCATGCGGCAATGGTCTGCATATCGCGCAGACCACCACCAAGCTGCACAGGCACATGGGCTGCATCCAGTATGGAGCGCACGGCATCCGTATTGGCGGAAGCCCCTGCAAAAGCACCGTTCAGGTCCACCACATGCAGCCATTTAAAACCCGCATCCTGCCATGCCGTGGCCTGTGCGCCGGGGTTGTCGGAATAGACGGTTGCATCATCCATTTCCCCGCGGCGCAGGCGAACACACGCCCCGTTTTTCAGGTCAATGGCTGGGTAAAGGGTCAGCGGGCGGGAGGCATTGGGTGTGTTCATGGGGTGTGGCTGGCTTCTTGTTCGTTGCTGGTCTTGGTTGACTGGAAGGGCAGGGTATCGTCCAGACATTTGGTCAGGAACAGCCCCGGTACGAGTTCGTCCCCCACGCGGGCATAAAAGGGATGTTTGCCCCAGATGTGGAACCCGGCCTTGTTAAAAAGCGACATGGCGGCGGTCTGTGTTTGCAGCACATCCACGTTTAAAACCCTGAACCCCATGTTCCGTGCGGCATTTTCCACCTCCTGCAGCAAGGCGGACCCTAAGCCCTGTTCACGCGCATAAGGGGCAACAAACAGGTGCGCCAGTGTAACACACATGGCCTGGAGTTCGTTATTGCGGGGTGCGCGAATAAGCTGGGCCCCGCCCACAATAACGCCATCCAGCCGAATGGCGAACAGCATACGCTCGGGGACCAGAAGCAGACCGCGGAAATAGCGTTCCAGTACCTGCCGCCCCTGTGGCTGCAACCAGCCAAAGCCCCCACCATCCAGAATGGCGGCGTCCACGGACTCGCACAGGGCCTGTAGATCGTCCTCTTCAAGCGAAAGAATACGTTGAACGCGAGCGCTGCGCGACATCAGAGCGTCGCTTCCGGTTGCCATGCAAGAAAGTTTGCAAGGATTTTTAGCCCAACGGTCTGGCTTTTTTCCACATGGAACTGTGTGCCAGCCACATTGCCACGGCATACCATGGCAGGCACCCGGCCCCCGTAGTCCGCACTGGCCAGCAGAGTGTCCTCCGTTGTGTTGCGCAGTGCGTAGGAATGCACAAAATACCCATGCGGTGCAGAGCCAAGCCCCTGTGTGAGCGGGTGTGGCTGAAGGAGCTCAAGCTCGTTCCAGCCCATTTGGGGCAGGCGCAGGCCGGGTGCATCCATGGGAGCAATTTCTCCCGCAATCCAGCCAAACCCTTCTGTTACGCCATGCTCAAGCCCGCGTTCGGCCATAAGCTGCATACCCACGCAAATACCCAAAAAAGGTGTGCCTTTTGCAACGGCCTGCAAAATGGCGTCTTTTAGGCCGGGTATGGCCTCCAGCCCACGTGCGCAGTCTGCAAATGCTCCTTGGCCGGGCAGAATAATACGGTCCGCCTGCCGGACCGCAGCGGGCTCGTTGGTAATGATGACAGAGGCGTTCCGGCCCGAAAGCTCGGCCGCACGCAAGGCGGCGCGGGCGGCAGAAGCCAGATTGCCCCCTTCATAATCAACAACAGCAATGGAAAGAGGCTGGGCCATAAAACCCTCTTGGTTCTGATCCTGCGGAAGACCTTGTTCTCCACCCGTATCGGGGCAGAAAAAAGGCCGGTTATCTATCTGGACTGCCTCCACGCCCGGTTGGGAGCATGGTTGGATCAAGTGCCGCCAGTCGGTTTACAGCACACCCTTGGTGGAAGGGATAGCGCTGAGTGCCCGTGGGTCTGGCTCTACCGCCATGCGCAGGGCACGGGCAAGAGCCTTGAATGCGGCCTCGGCAATATGGTGGCAGTTTTTGCCCGCTCTTTGGTTCAGGTGCAGGGTTATCAGGGCGGACATGGCAAAGGCACGGAAAAATTCTTCCACCAGTTCCGTATCCAGCGCACCAATGCGGTCACGGTCAAAGGTGGCATCAAACGTCAGGAAAGGCCGGCCGGAAAGGTCGACTACCGCCTCGCACAGCGCCTCGTCCAGCGGCACAAGGGCGGAGCCAAACCGGCGTACGCCACGCTTGTCGGCCAGTGCCTGCCGCATGGCCTGCCCCAGTGCAATGCCTGTATCTTCCACCGTGTGGTGGCCATCAATATGCAGGTCGCCCTTGACCGTTATGTCCAGATCGAACAGGCCGTGTTTGGCCAGAGCGGTCAGCATATGGTCAAAAAAGCCGATACCGGTTTCAACCCGGGCATTACCGGTCCCGTCCAGATTCAGGGTAATGGCAATGTCGGTTTCGCTGGTAACGCGGTGAACGGTGGCGTGGCGCGGTGTTGTCATGGTTACAGCTTATAGCCCAAGACCTGGCACAATGCCATTCCGCCAGCGGGGGCCTGTTTCAGGCATTGGGCACATGGTCGTCCAGTTCCTTCAGCCATATGGTTGCGTTGCCATCGGATGGGGCGCGCCAGTCCCCTCTGGGGGAAAGGCTTCCTCCGGCCATCACTTTAGGGCCGTTGGGCATGGCCGAGCGTTTGAACTGGCTGGTGGTAAAAAAGCGGAACAGAAAAACCTTCAGCCACCGGCGAATGACCTCCAGCGAATAGCTCTTCTGGTCCTGTGGCAAAAAGCCCGGTGGCCATGCGCCATGTTGTGCATTGCTCCACGCCTGTTCAGCCATAAAGGCAATACGGGTGGGGCCAAAGCCGTGGCGTAGAATATAATAGAGTGTAAAATCATGCAGGGCATATGGCCCTATTGTCTCTTCCGTACTTTGGCTTGCCCCTTCGGCTGCGGGGATTAACTCGGGGGAAATTTCCGTTTCCAGCACGGTGCGCAGTACGGTGCAGACATCTGCGGGGAAGTGACCAGAGGCAATGCACCAGCGGATTAAATGCTGGATCAGGGTTTTGGGCAGGCCCGCATTCACATTGTAATGGGCCATCTGGTCGCCCACGCCATAAGTGCACCACCCCAGCGCAAGCTCGGACAGGTCCCCCGTGCCAATAACAATGCCGTTGTGCTGGTTGGCCAGACGGAACAGAAAATCTGTGCGTAGCCCGGCCTGCACATTTTCGAACGTAATGTCATGCACGGGTTCCCCTTTGGCAAAAGGGTGGTCAATGGTCTGGAGCATAAGGTGGGCTGCTGGCCGTATATCCAGCGTTTGGTGCTGAATGCCCAGATGTTCCATCAGCGCTTTGGCGCTGGCCTGTGTTTGCTCCGTCGTGCCAAAACCGGGCATGGTATAGCCCCGTATGGCTGTTCTGGGCCAACCCAGCTCATCTGCCGTGCGCACGGCTACCAGCAGGGCGTGCGTGGAGTCCAGCCCGCCCGATACGCCAATAACCATCCCTGCCGCCTTGCAGCTTTTCAGGCGTTGTTTGAGCGCGCTGACCTGAATGGCAAAGGCTTCAAAACAGTCCTGTTCCAGTCTTGCGGCATCTTCTGGCACAAATGGAAAGCGGGAGAGCGGGCGCAGCAACCCAAGGTCCGTTGGGGGTGGGTTAAGGGTCAGGCCTATGGAGCGCCAGAGCTGGTCTGTGGTGCCGTTTACGCTGGCGCAGTTGGCAAAAGTGCCCATTTGCTGGCGTTCATGGCGGATGAGCGTCAAGTCAATATCAGCCACAACAGCCCGCGCGCCGGAAGGGAAGCGATCGCTCTTGGCCAGAAGGGTGCCGTTTTCAAAAATTGCTGTCTGCCCGTCCCATGCCAGATCCGTGGTGGATTCTCCTTCTCCCGCCGCGGCATACAGATAGGCTGCAACACACCGTGCAGACTGGGAGAGGCATAGCAGGTTGCGGGTCTGGGCCTTTCCAACGGTAATGTCACTGGCGGACAGATTGGCCAGAACCGTAGCCCCCGCCATGGCCTGTGCTGTGGAGGGTGGGGAGGGCACCCACAGATCCTCACAGATCTCTATTCCAAGGCAAAAGCCGGGTACATCGTGGGCTGTAAACAGCAGGTCCACACCAAAAGGAACCTCCTGCCCGGCCAACAGCATGGTCTGTTCCCGTACTGTGGCCCCGGCGGCGAAATGCCGTTTTTCGTAAAATTCGCGATAATTTGGAAGGTAGCTTTTGGGAACCACGCCCAGAATGCGTCCCTGATGCAGCACAACAGCACAATTATACAGGCTGGTTCCATGCCGGAGCGGTGCCCCCACCACTACAACAGGGAGCAGCCCGGTTGTGGCCTGTGCGAGTTGTTCCAAAGCCTTTTCGACCGCGTTGAGCAGAGTGCTTTGCTGGAGCAGATCCTCAATGGAATAACCGCTCAGCCCCAGTTCGGGGAAAACGCATAACCCCGCCCCTTGCTCGGCACAGATGCGGGCCGTGGTCAGGATCTGCTCTTTATTGGCATGAGGGTCCGCAAGGGTAACGGGCACCGTACAGGCTGCCACGCGCACAAACCCCTGATGGTACAGAGATCGGAATAGGGACGTGGTCACGGCTTTCCTTCCTTGCTGCCGGGAACGTGGTTCTGTCTAGCAGGTGGGTAAACCGGCCGCCAAGGGCTGGTAAAGCGCAGGATAATGACAGCTGCGTGCAGAGATATGAAAAAAAAAGCAGCTTTTTTGCATTTTCCCTCTTGCGCGATTGTTCAGTCCCCCATAAAAGGAGCCCATCTGATGCGGGCGTAGCTCAGGGGTAGAGCACAACCTTGCCAAGGTTGGGGTCGTGGGTTCGAATCCCATCGCCCGCTCCAGATTTTCTCAAGAAAATTTGGTCCGGTTAATGAATGTATCATACAGTCATTAATCCGCATTGTTTACCAGCTTGGTTGGTAAGCACTTCTCCCATTTCAAAGCAGAACAGGTCTGTTTGCACAGGTCAGATCCTTTGGGGGGGGCATCCATAAAATTTGCCAAAGTACGGCATGAACCATACTGCCCCTTAACCTGTGGGATGTGGGGCCTGAGCCGTGTGACACCTTGATAAGCTGCATCATGAATTCTTTTAAAAACAATCGATCAATAAATATTTTTTTAAAATCTTAACCCATCTTTGCAGGGCTTGGATAGCCGCAGCGGAAGGGAGGATATTTCGATTCTGTATAGAAACGATATGTGGTTGAACTATTTTTTGTAAATTCTCATACGCATTTTCTATACATAATTCTGTAATAACAGTTTGTTCGCCTGTAACACTTCAGGAATAGAGTGGGCTGTGTCTGCCGGTATGCACTGGTATGTTCTGCTGGATGGGCTGGGGAACTTCTGTGTCCGTAAAGTCACAGATTCTGTTTTTGCTGTTCCTATCGGCAGGAATCGAAAAAGATAGATTTTTTATGTTGGTAATTTTTAAAAAATGTGACTACAAGCCGTAAAGCCTTTTAGGCATATCCGTTCAATAATTGTCATGTACAAAATTCTGTCTGAAAGGGAGCCAGTAACTCTATGAGCAAGGCCTTTATTGCAGCAGTGATTCAGGATTCAATCAACTGCACTGGGGTTGCCGCCAATCAGGCAGCGAATGACCTTATTGATGCCATTGTGGTCGAACTTAAGCGTGAAGGTGGGTTTACTCTGCCCTCTTTTGGTACGTTTACGGTCCGTAAAACAAAGGCACGCAAGGCGCTTAACCCCCGCACTGGTGAGCCGGTCAAGGTGAAGGCTGGTAAAACGGTTCGTTTTAAAGCCAGCCCCAATCTGAAAAAAGCTGTCTGAAAATACAATGTTCTCCGCCATTTCTGGCGTGGGGGCAGGTCAAGCCGCACCAGTATTTCTGGTGCGGCTTTTTTATTGTCTATGGTCCTAGATTGTCTCGGTCGTAATATCTTCCAGCCTGTCCAGTTTGCGCAAACCGGGGAACAGGCCCATCCACACACCGGTTACGACCAGTGTGCCAATCCCCCCCAGCACAACGGCTGGCACTGGCCCCATAACGGCAGCCAGCATCCCACTTTCAAACTCTCCAAGCTGGTTGGATGAGCCGATAAACAGCATGTTCACGGCGGATACACGACCGCGCATTTCATCTGGTGTGCCAAGCTGGACCAGCGCGCCACGTACCATAACGCTAATAACATCTGCGCCACCCAGAATAGCCAGCATCAGCACGGATACGGCAATCGAGTGCGAAAAACCGAACAGAATGGTGGCAATGCCAAAAATGGCGACCGAGGCAAACATCCATTGCCCTGCGTGGCGGCCAAGGGGATGGCGGGCCAGCACGGCGGCAACAAGCAGGGCACCAATAGCTGGTGCTGCCCGCAACAGGCCAAGCCCCCAGGGGCCCGCGTGCAGAATGTCGGTGGCAAAAATGGGCAGCATGGCCGTAGCCCCGCCCAGCAGCACGGCAAACAGGTCAAGCGAGATCGCACCCAGCATGGTGGGTTTGCGCCGCAAAAATGCAATACCGCCAAAAACAGCGGCCAGTGTGGCGCGCTGGCGGGGGCGGGTGGGTTTTGTCAGCACCATTGACCCGGTTGCCAATGCAGCGATGGCAAAGCTGAGAGCACATAGGGAATAACAGACCCCAGCGCCTAGACCATACAAAAGGCCACCCAACGATGGCCCGGCAATGCTTGCAACCTGAAAAAGTGAGGAAGAAAGTGCTGTTGCACGCGGGAAAAGTGCTGGAGTGACAAGTGATGGAAGAAAAGTCTGTTGAGCAGGCATTTCAAACGCCTTGCAGGTCCCAAACAGGGCGACCAGCCCATAAATCATGCTTGCCGTCAGTTGGTGGGTAAAGGAAGCATACGCCATAAAGGCCGCAGCCAAGAGCTCTATAGTCTGGCACGCCATAACAATGCGCTGGCGGTTATGCTGGTCTGCAACATGCCCTGCGGGAAAAATAAACGCCACCATGGGCAAAAACTGCGCAAGCCCTACAAAACCCAGTGCTGCTGCACTATGGGTTAGGGCGTAAACCTGCCAGCCAACGGCCACAGCCTGCACCTGCCCCGCAAAAGCGGAAAGGGCCCGCGCTCCAATGGCAGCGACCAGGCCGGGTTGGCGCAGGAGGGAGGAGGAATTGGCTGGGTTATCTGGCATGGCAAAAACTATGTCGTATCCACAAAACGGGTGAGGCAGAAGCGCTGAAAAATAAAACCGTTACAGCAATGAATCGCGCAAGGCCACGCACAGCGCTCATCAAAACACCGTATCAGCAAAAACAGTACCATTATGGTCCTAATTCTATGGACCAGATTATCAGGCTAAAAAGGTATGTTGCCGCAACCACCCTATGGCTGGTGGAAAAATTGCCTGATTATGAAAAAAGGAAAAACAGGTTCTGGCTGGGGCGGGAGGATTCGAACCTCCGCATGGCGGAATCAAAATCCGCTGCCTTACCGCTTGGCTACGCCCCAATGGCCTGAACTGCCTGCGCCCCTTTTAAGCCAAACAGGAGGCAGTCGTAAAGACCAGTTGAGGGAAATTAGTTGCTCTGGCCTGATATTGCCGCACCTGAAAAGCTGGCATCCACATCATCCAGGTCTGCCAGTCCGTCCTGTATGGTATTTTCCTCAGCATTTGAGGGGAACAGGCCAAAGCGTCCGGCCTTGTCCAGAGCCTGATCAAGGGCGGCCATGGTGCTCCCCATGTCCGGGCTTTCGTCTTTTTCCCACACGCGCAGTGTATGTGTCCACACGGCGACAAGCATGTTCACATGCACAAAGCCGCGGATACCGCTGGTATTAACGCCTGCGGCATCGGCCATCCAGCGCATACTTTCTACCGTGGCTCCACCCAGCAGGAGTGTTAAGGCCGGGTCCAGAGGCAGGCTGCGAAACACGGACTGAAGCCCACCCCGGTACTGCTGGAATACGTCCAGCCTGCGCATCAGCAGGTCAAACAGGCGTTCGCGCACAGCACCACTGAGCATATCATCCGCCAGAGCCACATCATCGGCAAGGCGGCCAAGCCGGAGGAGAATGCTGGCTTTGAGTGGAAAACGCCGCCGGGCTTCGGGCAGGGGTAGCCCGGCGTGGCGGGCTGCGGCCAGCACGGTCACGGCAGGCCAGCCCCGCTCTTCCGCCAAGGTCAGGGCAGCCGAGACAAGGGCTGTGTCAAAGTCGTCATTATCCATATCAAAGACCTGTTGCATAAGCAGTAAATGGCAGGGCTGGGATGGTCCCTGTAGAGCAGAAAAAATTTAGCTGGCCAGTTCTTTGGCGCGGCGCACAGCCGCCGCAATGGCGGCGGAGGTTGTGGCGGGCCAGGCCTGCGGTGCCATCATGATTTTAAGGGCTTCTGCCGTGGTGCCGCCGGGACTGGTCACATTGCGGCGGAGTTCATCCGCATCCGTGGGGAGCGTATGCAACATGCAGCCTGCTCCATACAGGGTGCCGCGGGCCAGTTTGCGGGCAATATCTGTCGGTAAGCCCTGTTCTGCTCCGGCTTTTTCCAGCAGTTCGGCCAGCAGAAAAACATAAGCCGGACCACTGCCGGAAATAGCCGCCACGGAGTCGATCAGCCCTTCCTCATCAACCCATACGGTCTCTCCAACGGCTTTGAGCAGCGCATCACAGTGGGCTTTTTGCTGGTCTGTGGCGTTGGGGGGGGCGTACAGGCCGCTCATGCCTGCCCCAAGCGCGCTGGGTGTATTGGGCATGGAGCGGATAATAACAGGGTTGGCCTGTGCATTGGCCTGCACATAGGTTGCGTGCAGGCTGGCAATGGTGCGCCCTGCCATGACGGAGAGCAACGTGGCCTGCCCAAAACGCTGGGCCAGTTCTGCCAGAACCGGGTCAGCTTTTTGGGGTTTGACCGCAACAATAACAATGTCTGGCGTAAAGTCGGCCGGAATATCCTGTATGGAGCGGACAATCTGGTGGGGGGCAGGCAGGTCCGCCATATGGCGGTCAATAATGACGGAGGGTGCCAGACCAGCCTTGAGCCAGCCTTCCAGCATGGCGCCACCCATTTTGCCACAGCCGACAAGCAGAATGGAGGGAAGGGGGTAGAGGTCAGTCATGTTCATGCTTCTCCATGACAATCCAGCATGGCCGAAGCCAGTGCATCCGCTGCACTCAGCCCGCCAGTCAGGAAAAAGCGCAGGGCCGGGTAAAAACGTTCACACTCGGTCAGGGCAATGTCGATCATGTCTTCAAAAATGTCGGTTGCGTTTTCTGTACCACGCAGGAGCAGGGCATGGCGGAACAGCAGCACGCCATCCTCGGTGTCCACGCTAAAGTGGCCAACCCATACCTGCTCGTTGGCCAGTCCGATCAGCTCGTACAGGGCTACGCGCATGTCCGGGCTTACGCGCAGGTCAAAGGCGCAGGTGAACAGGATGGTCCCCAACTCCGCGGACCATGAAAAAAACAGACCGTAATCGCACCATCTGGCTGGGGCTTCTGCCGCCATTTCTGTTGGGGTGCAGCGGTCAAAGGTCCACCCATGCCCGGCAATGACCTGTTCCATCAGGTCAAGCGGGTTTGTGGGGGCGGCGGTAGAGCCGGTTGTCAGGGCTGGCATGGCATGACTCCCGTGCCTGCGGTCAAAAACAAAAACGGGACGGTAGGTGTGCGTCCGGGTCTTAGTGTGTGCTGGCTTGGTGGCTGCCGGTTACGTGCTGTTCCAGGGCTTCCACGCGGGCTTCCAGTGCGGCCAGGCGGCGTTCGGCCTCTTCTTGGCCAATGCGGGCCTGTGCGGCCAGTTCGCGCATGACTTCAAATTCCTCGCGGCGGACAACCTGCAGGCTTGTCAGCACTTCATCCACACGGCTGCGGACAATGGCGTTCATTTCCTCGCGCACACCGGTCAGGGCGGATACGGCACCCCCGGCAACACCTGCAAGATCATCAAAAAAGCGCGGTTTGTCAGCCATGTGGTGGTCTCCAATCAATCCGTTACGAGCCGCCACCAGTCTGTTGCTGTCTGGCGTAGCGCTCTTATGCTTCCGACTTTATAAAGAATAAAGCCTTTGCCGGACAGAGGCCATGCCTCTGCTTTGCGTTTTTGCAACCCTGTTGGTCTTTGTAGCGCACAGGTGGCTTTTGTTTGCGCTCCATTGACCGCATAGGGTCGCATTCCCATTATTAAAGGTAATCTGTTGAAAAAACGGTCCACGGTGCCAATACACATTGCGCAGGCGTGCGCCGTGCTATGGAGAACGGAATTTAATGACTACAGTCTTGGCGGAGGATTTTTACAAACCCCGCCTGAACGCCCATGTCGGGGTTATGGCTGGGTGCGGGGGGCGTGTGGCGCTACCCTGTGTTGGTAACACGATGGGGGAAGGGGCGGCTGCATGAGTGATCGCGATCCGTATTCAGTATTAGGCATTGCCAAAACAGCCAGTCAGGATGACATCCGCAAGGCCTATCGCAAGCTGGCAAAAAAATATCATCCGGACCTTAATCCGGGGGATAAAAAAGCCGAGGAAGAATTCAAGGCCCTCAATCAGGCCAACGATCTTCTGTCCGATGCAGACAAGCGCGCCCGTTTTGACCGGGGCGAAATTGACGCCTCCGGGCAGGAACGCCACCCCGGCTTTGGTGCTGGTGGTTTTGGTGGAGGGGGCTTTGGCGGCGGCTTTGGTGGTGCTGGTGGGTTCCGCCCCGGTGGGCCGGGCATGGGCGGTTTTCAGGAAGAAGATCTGAGCGATCTGTTTGGTGGTATGTTCGGGGGTGGTGCACGTGCACGCCGTGCGGGACCACGCAAGGGGGCGGACCGCTCCTTCTCGCTCAATGTCAGCTTTCTGGATGCCGTCAATGGTGCCACATCGCGCGTTAACCTGCCCGATGGTGCAACGCTGGATGTGCGTATTCCACCCGGTATGGAAGATGGCAAAGTCCTGCGCCTGCGTGGCAAGGGAATGCCCGGTGTGCAGGGCGGCCCGCCGGGTGATGCGCTGATTACCGTAACCGTGCTGCCAGATGCGACCTTTACGCGGGAAGGGGTGGACCTGCGCGAGACACTGGCAGTGGACCTGAAAACCGTGGTGCTGGGTGGCCCCATTATGGTGCCGACTCCTACCGGTACGGTTAAAATGAATGTACCTGCCGGGTCCGATACAGGTACAGTGCTGCGCCTGCGCGGCAAAGGTGTGCCTGCACATGGCGGTAAAGAAGCGGGGAATCTTTACGTTCGGCTTGAAGTCAGGGTTGGCAAGGCCGACCCGGCGCTTGAAGCGTTCCTGAAGGACTGGACGCCCGAAACCGTGGTCGGGTAAGGGGCTGCCCCTCCCCATGCGTCTGGCGCTGGGGAGGGAGCTTTGGTGTGCTTAGGGGTCGTTGCGGTACAGGGGCACATCTACTCTGTGCCCGTTGGTGTTGGTAATCACGATCTGCCCTGCATTTTGGGAGACCAGAGTAAAGGTCAGGGTTGTGTTGTTCTGGGTGCCCGACCAGACGGAGCCACTTTTTCTGGCAAGGCTAAAGCGGCTCTCTCCAATGGTCGCGGAATAAATTTCCGGCACCGAGACCAAAAGCCTTGCGGCTGGCCCCATGGCTTTGTTGCCAGCCACAATAAAGGGCGGCACCTCGGCCCGGACGGTCCATGTGCCCATAAAGGTGGCCGTAGGATAATTGGTCTGCGCCTGTGTTGCAGGCTGGGTTGGGGCAGATGCAGCGGGTGCAGCCATGGCCGGTGCTGCGGCTAACCCAAGCAGGGCGGAAAAAAGCATGACGTGTTTCATGTTGGTATCCGTAGTAAAAAACTGATCTGGTCTATGTGGCGTGTTTGCGCAGCAGTCGTCCAGTGCGGGCAATGAGGGGCTGATACCTGAACTGCTTGACGAACAACTGGGACAGGACCAAAAAACAGTACCTTAATCAGGTCTGCATGATAACCACGTGGAGAACAGCATCATGAGCGAGCAGGAAACACAAGGCCGTGTTGACGGAGCCGCTCCTCCACACGAGGAACAGGTGCCGCAGGCTGTGACCACCCCGGCAGAAGGGGACACGCCTCTCTCCGCCACGGTTCAGACCCAGACGCATGAGGCTTTGTCCGAGCCAGTGCATGTATTGCCCGCAACCAAACCCGATGCGCCCGCGCCGGTGCAGCATCCGGTTGCTCCCCCTGCCCGGGATGATGGCATGTCTTTTAAGGAATTTTCCCAGATGGCGGGGGCGCTGGCTTTTGTGCTCTGCTTTGTCGCTCTTGGTCTACATGCCATTTACTACGCAGGGTATTAGGCATTTTGCTGGCTGTGGTAGCCTCTGGCCCTATTCGTGGCGGAGGGTTACCACCAGCACATCCCGGTAGGCAGGTTTGTTCGGGTCCACGGGGTGTACGGGCGTAACGCCGTGGTAAACCCGGTTGTCGTTTACAACAGCCGTATCCATCGGGTTGGTCAGGGTAAAGCTCCCGACCTGTGTGTGGCCGAGATCGTGGATGGAGGTTTCCCCCCGCGCCACGTTTTCCCGCCGGATCATCACAACAAAAACCCAATCCACGCCGTCTCGGTGTAGCCCCTCTGGTGTGGGGCACCCTTCGGTGTCTGGTCGTGCTTCAATGCGGAACTGGTGTATTTCGGTATGCCACGCATTGGGCCTGCGCTCTGGTGGGGTCATGTCCGTTGCAACCCGGTAGGCCAGACGCAGAATGGCCATAAGGGCAGGGTGCTCCCCAATGGTGGGGAGAACGGGTTTAAACCACCGCTCTATCCCGCCATTAAGGGTGTTGTAATCCCGGCTCTGGTAGTGGGGCTGGTGTGGTTTGCGCGTGCTCTCCCCTTCTGTCAGGGAGAATGTGGCATAGCGTCTGCGTCGGTAACGCCCGCCATCGGCCATGTAGCGGTCCACGCCCAGTTCGTTCCAGCTTGCAGCAAACGTATCCCATCCTAGCAGACCATAGGATTCCAGTACGCTTTGCATGGCCTCCGCTTGCAAAAAGGCAAAGCCATTCTGCAAAAGAGGCACTTCCATGGACTGGATGATATGACCCGCAAGGGTAGCCGAAAAAGTCTGCTCGGACATGGGGTGGTTCTCTTATTCGTGTGCTGCGGGGCGGGGAGCCTGTGGCTGGGGCGCTGCGGGTTGTTCCACGGCTGGGGTGGGTGCAGCGGGGGGCGGAGTATCATCCTGTGGGCCGGTGGGCATGGCATCAAGCGCCATGTGCATGGGCACATTGGGCGGTGTGGTGGAGTAGCTGGTGGGGGTGAAGAACTTAATCCCGGCAGCGGCCATGCGCAGGGCAATGCGGCGGTAGAATTCGCGCTGGACTTTCCACTTCATCATCGGTGCAGTTTTAATAATGCCCACCAGTACCGCGCCATTGCCATCGGAATTATCTACACCCAGATCCGTGTAGTCCGAGAAGATCATGGAGCGGAAACCATCTTCCTTGCGCATCTGGGCAATGGTTTCCTGCATGATCTTGACCACTTTGCCCGTGTCTTCGCTCAGGTCCAGCGTCTGGCGTACAATAATCTGGTTAAAGCCGCGGGCTGTGTTGGCAATGGAGGTCACGGAGGAGAACGGGATAATGTGCAAATCGCCATCAAACGACCGGACACGGAGGGTACGGATGGAAAGATGCTCAACCGTACCGGCAATGCCCCCTGTTGTGACCCAGTCCCCGACCTGAATGGCATCCTCCGCCAGCATGAAAAAGCCGGTGATCACGTCTTTAACAAGGCTTTGCGAACCAAAGGACAGGCCAACACCCAGAATACCAGCACCCGTAAGCAGTGGCGTAACATTAATCCCGATCTGTGAAAGAGTGGTCACAGCCACAAAAATAATGATGACCGTCAGCAGTACCGTGCGGATGATGGGCAGCACCGTGCGCAGGCGGGCGGCGCGTGCTTCCTGCGCGGAGGCGGAATAACGGGAGATCTGCTTGTTCAGAATACTGTTGACCGTCTCCCACGCCAGAGCGGCAATGGTCATGCCAATCAGCAGGCAGACCACCGCACCAACAAGCCGCAGACCAAGGGCTGAATGGAGGAAGAAGTCAAAGGTGGGAATGCTCCAGCTTTGTGCAATGCAGACTGCCGTGGTCAGAATAATGGCGATTGTCATGATCTTGCGCACATACGGGTAGTAAAAATCAGCCCGTTTCTGCAGGTCTGGGTACTGGGCCTGCAATTCCGGCCCAACGCGGAACAGACGGTCCTGAAGGCCATAGACCAGCAGCGCCAGCACGCGTGAGACAATCAGGCACAGGAAGGTCAGCAATGTGCCATGCAAGATCCACTGGTATCCCCCCTTCAGGTGGGCTGCCCAGACAAACCACAACGCCATGTCCAAAAAGATGATCGGCACCCACCATAATTTGGCCAGCGTGCCTGCAAACGCCCATAGAGCATTTTTACGCAACCCCGGTGATGGCTGGAGTGCCCGTGCCACAATATGGCGGATACGCCAGATAAAGGCGGCAATAATCAGGTGTTCGATCAACACCACGCCGCGCATCATGGCTTCTACCCCCTGAGTATCCAAATCAAATTCCCGCCCAAGGATGGACAGGCAAATGACAATGGAAGGGGCCGCAACCAGCACGTTCCACCACCGGGTCAGCAGGCGTGCCGTATCATCGGGCATGGGCACAAGGCGGATTGCGGGGGAGCGTGGGACCAGAATGGTCTCGATAATCAGGTACAGGCCGCGGGCAATGGCATAGGCATTGACCAGTGTGAGCGCCACGGTACGGGCCTGATCAGTCGAGGTCAGGAATTCCGCACCAAGGTAGCCAAGCAGGAGGCATACGCCCACGGGCAGCAGTTTAAGCAGGAAGTGCAGCGCATTATACGGAACCCGCACAAGGTAGCGGAGCACCTCGTTGCCACGGCGCTGGTCTTTTTCGCGCGTCTGGCTGGTATCGGCTTCCGTGTCGGTGCTGGTATCTGCATCAGCATCTGTTGGAAGGGGTGCGGTCTGATCCTGCGCCGCTGTCTGGCGTGCCTCACGCGCTTCGGCCAGCTTTTTAACGCTGGTCAGGGGCTTGCGCAGGCCAATGCTGGCGGCCCGTTCTGCCGCAAGTGCCAGCACCATAATCAGCAGGGCACGGCCAAAAGAATCCAGCAGAGACTGGCGGGACTGGGGGTTCTGCACTTCGTGGCGGAACCATGTGCCAACTTTGCCCAGATCGGTAAACAGGCTGGTAAAGTTGTTCACATATTCCGTGGCCGTGTTCCCCAGATCATCCAGTTCCGAATGTACGGAATTGTCGATCACAGCGGCGGAATCGGTGCTGGTTGCCGCAGTCTTGGCCTGTGTTTTGGGGGCTGCGGGCAGCCCCTTGGCCATAAGAGAAAGCGTTTTTGTAAATTCGTCGCGTTTTTGCGGGTCGTTCAGCACGTTCAGGAGCTGCTGGGCATCCTGCTGGCTCAGGCCAGTGGTCGGGGTATCCGCACGGGCAGGCGCGTAGGAGAGCAGGCCACAGCCGAGCAAAAGCACAAGGCAGCTTCTGAAAAGCCATGAAAAAAAGAAATACCGGTCCCGTTTATGTACGGTCATTACCTGCCCTGTCCTTTGCTGAACGCTCTAAGGTCTGTTGCGCTACGCGCCTGATGTTGCCAGCAGGGTAGGAGGCAAATCTGGCTGTATCAAGACCAGCAACCGGTTCAACTGTTATTCGGGCAGGGATATGCGCTCAGTCGTGGGGGGGGAACGGTATAATCTGCGATGGTTTTGTGTGCCGCAGGACCAGAGTGCCTGCAATCATGTCATGCAGTGCCTGTTTGCGGCGCGTAAAGGCAACGATCAGCAGAAGCGGCGGAAAGAACAGCAGAGCCTTTGCAACAAACCGGATCAGAGCGCGCAGGTGGGATATCTGCCCCCCTGTAAGGGTCACAACCTCCAGCCTGCACAGGCGCTTGCCCGGCGTTGCCCGGAACGAGGATGCCTCGAACAGAACAAAATACAGCATGGGCAGCAGGCTCAGAAGAACACCAAACGTATGCCAGTCCGAGCCGGAGTGCAGATGCGGAATAAGGATGGAAACAGGGTGCGCATGGGGGAGCGGGGTCGTGGCAATATTGACCACATCCACCGTTTGGCCAGACCCATCGGGAATGGGCAGTTCTTCCCATTCCACATTAATTTTAGGGCCGAAGAACAGGCTTAAAATGCCTTCGACCATGCTGAGGATGACCCCATCAAGCAAAAATGCCCAGACGCGCCACCAAAAGCCCGCGTAAACCCATACGTCCGATTGGGACGCATTCCATGCGGCTGCACCTTCGGGCGTTGGCTGTGGTGCCGCACCCCAACCGGGCGGAGGCGTAATGGTGGACATGCTCATGGCTCCAATGGTGTGCCGCGGGTAGGCAGAGGGTCAGTAAAAACGGAACAACATTTAGCTGCGGTACGAGCCGTTAATATCGATATAGCCGTGTGTCAGGTCGCAGCTCCATGCGCGGGCCGTACCGTTGCCCAGACCCAGATCAACCGCAATATCAATTTCCTGCCCCTTCATATGGGCAACGACCGGGGTTTCATCATACCCATCGGTTACGGTTCCATTGCGGGCAATGCAAACACCCCCAATGGATACGCTCAGCGTATCGCGGTCTGCGGGTTCACCACATTTGCCAACGGCCATAACCACGCGGCCCCAGTTGGCGTCTTCTCCCGCAATAGCGGTTTTGACCAAGGGAGAATTGCCAATAGCCATGGCCACACGCCATGCGGACTCGTCGGAAACAGCACCGCTGACGGTAATGCTCATCAGCTTGGTTGCGCCCTCCCCATCACGAATGACCAGCAGGGCCAGTTCGCGCAGCAGGTCGTTCAGTGCAGCCCGGAAATCGGCCAGAGCCGGGTCCACCAGTGCGTCCACCGTATCGGCCACGGGGGCGTTGCCTGCTGCGCCGGTAGCAAACAGCAGAACCATGTCCGATGTGGAGGTATCGGAATCAACGGTAATGCAGTTGAAGGTCTTTTTGACCCCGGTACCAAGGAGCGTTTGCAAAATGGCAGGGGGCAGAGCCGCATCCGTTGCAACAAAGGACAGCATGGTGGCCATGTCCGGCGCAATCATGCCGCTGCCTTTGGCAATGCCCTGAATAACCACATCCGTGCCATTGATCCGGGTTTTGCGGATGGCAGCCTTGGGGAAGGTGTCTGTGGTCATAATCCCGCGTGCGGCAGCGTCCCACCCGGTTTCGGACAAGGTGGTGTGCAATGCGGGGAGGGCAGATGTAATGCGCTCGGGAGGCAGAATTTCGCCAATAACCCCGGTGGAGGCCAGATACACGCCATCAGGCGTGCAACCGGTAATCCGGGCCGTGGCCTGTGCCGTGGCCTCGCAGGTTTCTCGCCCTGCACGGCCAGTGAACACATTTGCGTTACCGGCATTCACAACCAGCGCACGGGCCTGCCCGTTGGGCAGAATGGCACGGCACCAGTCTACCGGCGCACCGGGGCATTTGGATTTGGTAAAAACACCGGCCACCGTGGTGCCGGGTGCAAATTCGGCAAGAACCAGATCGGTCCGGCCCTTGTAGCGGATACCCGCTGCAATGGCACCAAGCCTTACCCCACGAACAATGCCAAGCTCAGGCATTGGCTGGGCAAGGGGAGAAATGGGGAGAGCCTGCGCCATTTGGCGGTATCCTTGGCAGATGTCAGGCCAGATTCCCCAGGCGTGGCCTGGGTGGTCTGGCCTGTTGTCGGTTGGAGTGTTTTATTTTTTGGGTGCGGCAGCGCTTGCACCTGCGCCTGCGGGCGCATCTGGCAGGGGCTTGCCTGTGGTCGGGTCAAAGCGGACGATTTTTACGCCTGCTGCGGCTTTTTCCACGGCTTCACGCACGTATTTCTGGATCAGGGCCTGACGGATCTTGTCATGCACTGCGTCCAGCGTGGGGGTTGGGTCGGTGCGGGTGTCCAGCACCTGAATAACGTGGAAGCCATACTGGCTCTGCACCGGCTTGGAGCTGACTTCACCCTTCTTCATGGCAAAGGCGGCGTTGGAGAACGCGGGGATCATGTCGCCTTTTTTGAACCAGCCAAGATCACCACCGTTCTGCGCGGCGCTGCCCTTGTCGGTCGAAACTTCGGCAGCCAGCTTGCCAAAGTCCGCGCCAGCCTTGAGCTTTTTAATAACGTCGTTGGCTTCGGCTTCGGTCTTGACCAGAATGTGGCGTGCGTGAACTTCCTGCTCGGCAGGTTTGCCCACGTAGTTCTCATTGTAATACTGCTTGATGGAATCATCAGACAGGTGGGGCATAACCTGCTGGGACAGCCATGCGTTCTGCAGGGCATTGTCGGCTGCGGTCTGCATCAGCTTCTGCGTGTCGGGTTTTTTGTCCAGCCCTTCCTTTTTTGCAGAGATCAGAATGGCTTTCTGGTCTGCAAGCTGGTTGACCATCATCGGGTAGATCAGGGTCGGGGGGAGCTGGCGCATCTGTGGCGGCATGGTGCCCATGGCGTTCTGCACATCGGCTACGGTGATTTTTTCACCATTAACGGTCGCCACAACCGTGTTCGGGTCAGTGGGCTGTGCAGGCGCTGTGGAGGCCGCCGGTGCCGGAGCCGCCGCAAAAGAGGGAGCACACAGCATGGAGGAACCGAGCAGGGCAGTTGCTGCCAACCCGAACGCGTAGGGAATAAACCGCATAGGACAAAACCTTAAAGTCGGTAAAAAACAGTCCGATATGTATGGCGGAGGCTACCCGCCCCGGCAACCCCTGTTTCGTCCGTATGGGGTGCCTGAACGGTAAGCTTGGTTGACCGAACCCCTGCCCGGTCCTATTTTGCAGGGCAAGCCACGCAAAATGCCTGTGTCTTCCATCCTGTCCTGCAGCGTTTTGCGGGATGACAGGGGGTGGAGGGCAAGGCTGCACTGTTCTGGAAAGGTGTTCATGCTTTCACGCTTCGTCCGCGCCCTGTTCGGCACAGCCAATGACCGGACGCTCAAGGCATTCCAGCGCCGTGTGTCGGAAATTAACGCCCTGGAGCCCCAGATACAGGCTCTGGATGATGCTGCCTTGGCAGCCAAAACCCTAGAGTTCAGGGACCGGTTGGCCAAAGGTGCCACACTGGATGACCTGCTACCCGAGGCATTTGCCGTCACGCGGGAGGCATCGCGCCGTGTGCTGGGTATGCGCCATTTTGATGTGCAGCTGATTGGTGGCATGGTCCTGCACTCTGGCCGCATTGCGGAAATGCGGACGGGGGAAGGCAAAACGCTGGTGGCAACACTGGCGGTGTACCTGAGCGCGCTGGCGGGCAAAGGTGTGCATGTGGTCACGGTTAATGACTATCTTGCCTCCCGCGATGCGGCAGAAATGGGGCAGCTGTACACTTTTCTGGGCCTGACCACGGGCGTGATTGTGCCCAACATGCCAGATGAGCACCGGCGGCAGGCGTATGCTGCGGATATTACCTACGGCACGAACAATGAGTTCGGGTTCGATTATCTGCGCGACAACATGAAGTACCAGCTGAGCGAAATGGTTCAGCGCCCCTTCCACCACGCCATTGTGGACGAGGTGGACTCGATCCTGATTGATGAGGCACGGACACCGCTCATTATTTCCGGTCCGGCGGAAGATAGTTCCGACCTGTACCGCGCGGTGGACACCGTGGTGGCCCAGCTTGTGCAGGACCCCGCCACTTTTGAAAAAGATGAAAAATTCCGCACCGTCATTCTGACCGATGCTGGTTCCGATGCCGTGGAACAGCTCCTGCGTGATCAGGGTGTGCTTGATGAGGGCGGGCTGTACGACCTGCACCATGTTGCCGTGGTGCACCACGTACAGCAGTCCCTGCGGGCACACACCCTGTTTGCGCGCGATGTGGATTACATCGTGCGGGACGGCAAGGTGGTGATTATTGACGAGTTTACGGGCCGTATGATGGAAGGCCGCCGGTATTCGGACGGACTGCATCAGGCCCTTGAGGCCAAGGAAGACGTGGAAGTCCAGCAGGAAAACCAGACGCTGGCATCCATTACCTTCCAGAATTTTTTCCGTCTCTACCCGCGTCTTTCCGGCATGACCGGCACCGCCATGACGGAAGCCGATGAATTTGCCGAAATCTATAATCTGGACGTGGTGGCCATTCCCACCAATCGCCCGGTGGCCCGTAAGGATGAAGACGACGAAATTTATCTGACCGAGGCCGAAAAATTTGCGGCTGTTGTCAAGCTCATTCGTGAGGTGCACCAGCGCCAGCAGCCCATTCTGGTTGGCACCACATCGATTGAGAAAAGCGAGGCCCTGTCCGCCCTGCTCAAGAACGAGGGCATTCCCCACCATGTGCTGAACGCCCGCTTCCACGAGATGGAAGCCAAGATTGTGGCGCAAGCCGGGGCTCCGGGGGCCATTACCATTGCCACCAACATGGCAGGCCGCGGGACGGATATTAAGCTCGGCGGGAATGTGGAGATGCTGATTGGCCAGCAACTCGGACATATGGACGACACCCCCGAGCGCGCTGCAGCTGAGCAGGAAATTCGCGATCAGGTAGCCAAAGACCACGCCATTGTGCGCCAGGCCGGTGGCCTGTACGTTATTGGCACTGAACGGCATGAAAGCCGACGGATTGATAACCAGCTCCGTGGGCGTGCTGGCCGTCAGGGTGATCCGGGGAATTCCAAGTTCTTCATCTCGCTGCAAGATGACCTGATGCGTATTTTCGGGTCGGACCGCATGAGCGGCATGTTCCAGAAAATGGGGATGCAGGAAGGCGAGGCCATTGTGCATCCATGGCTGAGCAAGGCACTGGAACGGGCGCAGAAAAAGGTCGAAGCCCGCAACTTCGACATGCGCAAGAACACGCTCAAATATGATGACGTGATGAACGACCAGCGTAAGGAAGTGTACGCCCAGCGGCGTGAGTTCATGGCGCAGGATGACGTGTCCAGCATTGTGGCCGATGCGCAGGAGGATGTGACCGATGCGCTGGTTGCCCGCCACATTCCAGAAAAATCCTTTGCGGAACAATGGGATGTAGAGGGTCTGACCCAGCAGGTCCATAAGGTGTTTGGCCTTGATCTGCCCATTGCTGATTGGGCGCGTGAAGACGGTATGGATGCCGAAGGCGTTGCCGAGCGGATCAGTCAGGCTGTTACGCAGTCTCAGGCCGCACGGGCTGCCAATATTGGCCCCGATCTGATGCGCTTTATTGAGAAGCAGATCCTGCTGACAACGTATGATGCGGTGTGGAAGGAGCACCTTCATGCGCTGGACCAGCTCCGTCAGGGCATTGGCCTGCGGGCTTATGGGCAGAAAGATCCGCTGAATGAATACAAGCATGAAGCCTTCCAGCTTTTTACCTTCATGCTTGAGGAAATGCGTCAGCGCGTTGTGTCGCTGATGGCGCATGTGGAGGTTTCGCCTCCACCTATGGAAGACCCTTTTGCAGACACGGCGGCCATTCATGCCGATCCGGAGGTTGCGGGGTATGCCTCAGAACCTGGCATCGGGCTTACGCCGGGGGCCGCACCGGCAATGGCTGTGCCCATCGGGGGCAGCGCCATTATGCCGGATGATCCGTCAAGCTGGGGAGAAACCCCCCGCAACGCACCCTGCCCATGCGGATCGGGTAAAAAATATAAGCATTGTCACGGGCAGCTAGGCTGAATACGGCCCGCCAGATGGCAGGACAGGTAAGGTAAGGAATATGGCTGGTCATTCCCAGTTCAAGAACATCATGCACCGCAAAGGTGCGCAGGACGCCAAGCGTGCCAAACAGTTTGGCAAGATCATTCGTGAGTTGACCGTGGCAACCCGTGCGGGCCTGCCAGACCCCAACTCCAACCCCCGCCTGCGCGCGGCCATTGTGGCCGCGCGTGAAGTCAATATGCCCAAGGACACCATTGAACGTGCGATTAAAAAAGCATCTGGTGGTGCCGGTGGGGATGACTACGCGGAAATGCGCTACGAAGGCTATGGCCCCGCAGGCGTTGCGGTCATTGTGGAAGCCCTGACGGACAACCGCAACCGTACCGCATCCGAAGTGCGGGCAGCGTTCTCCAAAAGTGGTGGTTCCATGGGGGAAACCAATTCCGTCTCCTTCATGTTCCGTAGGCTTGGGGTGATTACGTACCCGGTTTCGGTTGCATCGGAAGATGACATGCTGGAAGCCGCGATTGAAGCAGGGGCGGAAAATGTGGTTTCCACCGAAACCACGCACGAAGTCACATGCGAAGTGGAATCCTTTTTTGCCGTCAAGGATGCGCTGGAAGCCCGCTTTGGTGAGCCCGAGAGCGCCAAGCTGGACTGGCGCCCAGAAAACACCGTGACACTGGATGAGGAAAAGGCACGAAGCCTGTTCAAGTTCCTTGATGTTCTGGAAGATAATGATGACGTCCAGAACGTCTATGCCAACTTTGACCTGCCGGATGATCTGGCGGAAAAACTGTCGGCCTGATTGTGGTACGTCTGCTCGGCATTGATCCCGGCCTGCGGTTTACAGGGTGGGGCGTGATTGATGTCGAGGGCAACAGGCTCCGGCATGTGGAAAATGGCGTGATTGCCACCAATAGTGCGGACAGTGTGCCAGACAGGCTTAAAGTCCTGCATGACAACCTGCATATGCTGATCGAGCGGTTGCAGCCAGCAGAAGCGGCAGTGGAAGAAACCTACGTGAACCGCAATGGTGCCGCCACCCTTAAGCTGGGCTACGCCAGAGGGGTTGCGCTGCTGGCTCCGGCTTTGGCGGGGCTGAGTGTTGCGGAATATGGAGCACTGGCGGTTAAAAAAGCGGTGGTTGGCACCGGTTCTGCCGATAAAAAACAGGTGGAAATGATGGTCCGCAGGCTTTTGCCCGGCGTGGAGGTCATTCGGGCAGATGCGTCCGATGCGCTGGCCATTGCTATTTGCCATGCCCACCATAGAGCCAGTGCCCGCCACATTGCAGCCGGAGTCCGAATGGCATGATTGCGTTTTTGTGCGGGTTGGTCATTCAGGTGGATCTGGGCAGTTGTGTGGTGGACGTAAACGGCGTTGGCTACCTGGTTGCGGCTTCGACCCGCACATTGGCGGCATTACCCAACCCACCAGAAAAAGCCCGTATTCTGATCGAAACCGTTGTGCGTGAAGACGCCATTCTACTCTATGGTTTTTCCGAAAGTGCGGAGCGGGAGTGGTTCCGCCTGCTTACGGGCGTGCAGGGTGTTGGGGCCAAAGTGGCTTTGGGAATTTTATCCGCCCTTTCTGCCGGGGAACTGGTGGCCGCACTCAGTACGGCAGATAAGGCCAGCCTTATGCGTGCGCCCGGTGTTGGGGCACGGCTGGCCGAACGAATCCTGACCGAACTGCGCGATAAAGCGGGCAAAATGCCCGGCGGCTCCTCCGGGGGCTTTACCGTGCCGGTTATGGCAACGCCCGTGGGAAGCATAGAAGCTGATGCCCTTATGGCACTGGCTGGTTTGGGCTTTCGCCGTATGGAGGCCGCTCCCGTTGTCCGCCGTATTATGGAGGCCAGTGGGCCAGAGGCCACACTGGATGCCGTTCTGCGTGACAGTCTGAAGGATCTGGCGCGATGACGCCGGATTTTACCCCCGAGCGCGAGATTGATGCGACCCGTCAGGGTGAGGATGTGGGCGAGGCGGCACTACGGCCCCAAACCCTGTCCGACTTTACGGGGCAGAAGGCCAGCCGGGAAAATCTGTCCGTTTTTATTCACGCGGCCCGGAATAGGGGCGAGGCACTGGACCATGTGCTTTTGCACGGTCCGCCGGGGTTGGGCAAAACCACACTGGCCCAGATTGTTGCGCGTGAACTGGGGGTTGGGTTCAGGGCAACATCCGGGCCGGTTATTCAGCGCGCGGGTGATCTGGCGGCGATTCTGACCAATCTGCAACCGCGTGATGTGCTGTTTATTGATGAAATTCATCGCCTTCAGCCCGCCATTGAGGAAATTCTCTACCCGGCAATGGAGGATTTTCAGCTCGACCTGATTATTGGCGAAGGGCCTGCCGCC
The DNA here is from genome assembly GCF_000964225.1 of Acetobacter syzygii. GTDB lineage: Bacteria > Pseudomonadota > Alphaproteobacteria > Acetobacterales > Acetobacteraceae > Acetobacter > Acetobacter syzygii. The sequence continues at coordinate 107,628 of NZ_BAMZ01000082.1, forward strand.
CGCTCTGTACGGATTGATCTGCCGCCCTTTACACTGGTTGCGGCCACGACCCGTGCGGGGCTGCTGGCAACACCGCTGCGTGACCGCTTTGGTATTCCGCTGCGGCTGGTGTTTTACACGCCGGAGGAACTGGCGCGGATTGTGGCGCGTGGCGCGGAAAAGCTGGGTTTTGCCTTGTCTGCCGCTGGCGCTATGGAAATTGCCCGTCGCTCGCGTGGTACGCCCCGTATTGCTGGGCGGCTGCTGCGCCGTGTGCGCGACTTTGCCTCCCTTTCCGTGCCAGAAGGGCAGGTGGTCGAGGTGGATGTGGCCGATGCGGCCCTGACCCGGCTGGAAGTGGACGGTCTGGGGCTGGATGGTATGGACAGGCGATACCTGCGGCGCATAGCCGAATACCACCACGGAGGCCCTGTTGGGGTGGAAACTCTGGCGGCGGCTCTGGCCGAATCACGCGATACTCTTGAAGATGTGATTGAGCCATTTCTGATACAGGAAGGGCTGGTCCTGCGTACCAGCCGTGGCCGCGTACTGGGCGAGCGTGGCTGGCGCCATCTTGGTTTGGCGCCGCCTCCCAGCCCGGAAAACACCGGGGGGTCCCAGATGGACCTTCTGGCGGATGATGAGGAAGCGCCATGAGCAGCCATTCCATAGATTTTCGTGTTTATTATGAAGATACGGATGCAGGGGGCATTGTTTACCATGCCCGCTATCTGGCTTTTGCTGAACGCGCCCGAACCGAGGCCATACGCAGTTGCGGTATGCCAGCCTCTGGCCTTTTGCATGATTACGGGCTGGTGTTTGTCGTGCGTGATGCGCGGTTGACCTACCGTATGCCCCTGCGGCTGGATGATGTGCTGACCATTACAACCCGGCTGACATCGCTCAGGGCCGCCAGTTGCCGGCTGGAGCAGATTGTAACCCGTGGGGCGGATGTGGCCGCCGAGGTGGACGTGGGGCTGGCATGTGTGCGTGCGGCAGATGGACGTCCTGCCCGATTTCCGCCTTCTTGGCATGATCTTCTTACCCAGCTGGCGCCAAAGGATTGAAAAGCGCCTCTTCTGCTTTTTTACGGAAAACAGTAAGAAGCAGCAGTGTTGGGCCGTGAGGAATCTCGCCCGAGTCGGAGACTGGTTGCCCGCAACGGGTGCAGTGGCAGGAGGCATTATTGGATCGTGCGGTTGATGCGGCAAATCTCGGCGTAAGCGCGGCGGGAGACCTGTCGGTCTGGGCGTTGTTTATGAACGCCTCACTTGTGGTTAAGCTGGTCATGCTTGGGCTGCTTTTGTGCAGCATCATGGTCTGGGCCATTATTATCGACAAGTTTGTAACAATCCGGCGGATCAACCGGGCGGCATCGGGGTTTGAAGACCGGTTCTGGTCCGGTGGCAGCCTGGATGACCTATACGAGAGCGATGGCGCAAAGCCCGTAAGCCCAATGGCCGCCGTGTTTGGCGCTGCCATGGGGGAGTGGCGGCGTTCGGCCCGCATCCCCGGTGTGGATCTGGTGCGCGGTGGCGTTAAGGAGCGCGTTGACCGCGCTATTGCCATTACCATTACCCGCGAGATGGATCGCCTGCGGCGTTGGGTTATTTTTCTGGCGACTGTTGGGCCTGTGGCTCCGTTTGTTGGTCTGTTTGGTACGGTGTGGGGGATCATGCATTCCTTCAGCTCCATTGCAGCCGAACACAACACCAACCTGAGCGTTGTGGCCCCCGGTATTTCCGAAGCGCTGTTTGCAACCGCCATTGGCCTGCTGACGGCCATTCCGGCCTATGTGGCGTATAACGTGATCAGTAACAGTCTGGACCTGTTTGAAGACCGGCTGGATGGGTTTGGCACTGAATTTGCCGCCATTCTCTCCCGCCAGTCTGAAGAAAGGGTCTGAGCATGGGTATGCCGTCTGGTGGGAGTGGTCGCCGCCGCAGGCGCCCCATGGCCGACATTAACGTAACACCTATGGTGGACGTTATGCTGGTGCTGCTGATCATCTTCATGGTCACATCCCCCATGATGACCAGCGGCGTGAACGTGGATCTGCCCAAAACCGATGCCCGGCCCGTTAATTCGGATACCAAGCCGATCACCGTGTCCATCAAGGCAGATGGCTCCCTTTATCTGGGGGATACACCCGTGACCACGGACCAGCTTGTGGCCCAGCTTAAGGCCGCTGCAAACAATGATTCCGAACACCGCATTTTTGTGCGTGGGGATGCCCATATCGATTATGGGCAGGTCATGCAGGTTATGGGTCAGATCACCGCGGGTGGCTTTACGCATGTGGCTCTGCTGGCGCAGCAACCCGCCAGCTCCGGGCAATAAGCCATCCGGTCGGGTGGAGAGGTACGAATACGATGCCCATGGCACGGCCACGCCGGTCTGAACAGGTTCTGCTCAGGCGGTCCCTTTATGTGTCTGGTGCGGCGCATATTGCCGCGCTGGTTGCACTGCTGATCTCTCTGCCGCCGCCCAAACCAGCGGAAGAGCCACCACAACCAACGGTCGAGATGGAGTTCGAACCCTCGGACGCGCAGGATGGTGGGCCTTCCGCCAAGGCTGAAAAGCCTGCGGAGGAACCGCGCCCCCCTGCACCCGCCGTGCAGGATGCTCCACCCACTCCGGAGCCGCCCAAGGACGTGCCGAACGAGGAACCCCCACCTCCGCCACCTCCACCGCAGCCTGTGCCGCCGCCGCCACAAACGGAGCCGGAACCGCTGCCGGACGTGCCTTTGCCCCCCAAGGCCGAGGAACCCTCGCCAGAAGCGGTCAAGACACCTCCGTCCCCGCCAACGCCGCTCAAGCCTTCGACCAGTGTTGCTCCGCCATCCCCCATGACCCAGCAGACGGATACGCTGCCGGACATGGTGGTGCCTTCGCACATTACGCAGCCTAACAAGGCCAAGAAGAGCGAGCCGGATACGCACTCCCTGCTGGAAACGCTGGATTCCTTCCGGTCGGACCAGAAGCAGACGCACGCGCCTAAGGCACGGGCCAACCCGCAGGCGGGTGGCGCACCCAATGGCGGTGGGTCGCCGGTGGGCACTAACATTACGGGGAGCCTGAGCGCTGGGCAGCAAAAGGCCATAGGAGCGTCTGTCCGTCGCTGTTATTCGGAAGATACGGCAGCCAAGGACTATGCCAGCTTTGTGGCCCATCTTGTGGTGACCGTGGATGCAACGGGGGAGGCGCGCATTGTGCAGTTTGACCCCCAGACACAGGCCCGCATGAATGCCGATACGTCTTACCGGGCACTGGCCGAGCGTGCGCGTGCGGCCGTGCTCAGCCCCACATGCGCCAAACTGCCAATTCCCAAGGAACTGCTTGGGCAGACCCGGCAGTTGAAATTTGTCTTCAGGCCTTGATGCAGGCCATACGGAGGAAAACACATGTTGATGAGTACCCGGCCTCTTATTTCTGATCAGGAAGCAGATGCTCTGGTGGGCGCGCTGCGCCGCCGTACCCTGTTGGGCGCAAGTGTTGCTGCCGGGGGCATTATGGCAACCCCGCTGGCGGCGTTTGCCGCAGCGCCTGCCGCCGCACCGGAGGCGGAAATTACGGTTGATCAGGCCCGTACCGCGCCTATTCCCATTATTATCCCCGACTTTGGGGGTGGGCTTGGCCAGCAGATGGCGGAAGTGCTGACCAATGACCTGAACAACACGGGCCTGTTCAAGGTTATTCCGGGCGCATCCAGCGCTGCCAAACCGGATTTTGCCACAGCCAAGGGCTTGGGCGCACATGCACAGGTTACGGGCAGTGTATCAGGCAGTGGTGCGTCCGTGCGGGTGGAAATCCGCCTGTGGGACGTGCTGACCCAGCAGCAGATTCAGGGCACGGCTTACACAACATCCTCAGCGAACTGGCGGCGGATTGCCCACATTGTGGGTGATGTGATTTACGAGCGGATGTTGGGTGAAAAAGGGTATTTTGATACCCGAATCGCTTTTATTTCCCGCTCTGGCCCGCGTGGGCACCAGCGCACCCGTCTGGCTATTATGGACCAGGACGGGGCAAATGCCCGGATGCTTACGGCAGGGAACTGGCTTACGCTGACCCCGCGCTTTAGCCCGGTCAAAGACCAGCTGGCTTTTATGTCCTACGCCAATAACCGGCCACGGGTTTACCTGTTTGACCTCAATACCGGTCGGCAGCAGATTCTGGGTGATTTTCAGGGCATTTCCTTTGCGCCGCGCTTTTCGCCCGATGGGCGGTCGGTCCTTCTGTCCGTAACCCGCAATGGTGGGTCCGATCTGTACTCGGTTGATCTGGGGTCTGGCGCACGCAGGCAGCTTACGGCTTCCGGCGCGATTGATACCAGCCCGTGCTACAGCCCTGATGGCTCGCAGATCGTGTTTAACTCCGATCGTGGTGGCAGCCCGCAGCTTTACATCATGCCCGCAGGGGGGGGGAATGCGCAGCGTATTTCCTACGGTCATGGCACATATGGCTCACCTGTGTGGTCCCCCCGGGGGGATCTGATCGCCTTTACCCGTATTGCGGGGGGCATGTTCTCGCTCGGTGTGATGCAGCCTGATGGGTCAGGCGAGCGGATTATGACGGAAGGCTTTACGGTGGAAAGCCCGAGCTTCTGCCCCAATGGGCGTGTGCTGGCTTACTGCCGCCAGAGCCGCGCCGGCGCGGGGGGGAGTGGATTCAGCTCCACCATCGGCATGGTGGATATTACCGGCTTTAATGACCGGGTCCTGCCCACGCCGGAAGGGGCATCCGACCCGGCATGGTCCCCGCTGAACGGTTGATGGTTTCTTCTCCCGCGCCGGGGTGGCGTGGGAGAAGTTTTCATAATTCTGCCTCAATTTTCTTTATAATTCCGTAAATTGGGCTTAGTATGCTCGGGGCTGGGGTGTGTTGTTTATGTATCAGTCAAGGTATGGCTGATATGATAATGAGAGAACACGCTTGACCGGCTGCTTAAGCTATGGCTTAGGGCGGAATGGTCTCCAAAATTCGTCGGCTCTTCGAAGGGTTCGGAGGGGAGCAGAAGAATACGCGGGGATACAAGGTTATTAACTTCTTTTTCTCCGAATAGCCCTAAGGCTAATTCTCAGGATCCGACACATGAGACTGAAAGTTGTTGCTGCGCTTGGTATGGTTGCTCTTCTGTCAGCCTGTGCGCACGAAAATGCAAACACGGGTGCTTCCACCGGCGCGGCTGTTCAGCCGTCTGGCCCGGTGCCGGGCAGCGAAGCTGATCTGGTCGCTAACGTGGGGGACCGCGTATTCTTTGACCTGAACAAGAGCGGTCTGAGCGAAGATGCCAAGACAACCCTGCAGAAGCAGGCTGACTGGCTTGCAAAGTATCCTCAGGTGAATGTTGAAGTTGCAGGCAACTGCGATGACCGCGGCACCGAAGAATACAACATTGCTCTTGGCCAGCGCCGTGCAAACGCTGCTCGTGACTTCCTGGTGGCTAAAGGCGTGACCTCCTCACGCATTTCCACCATCTCCTACGGTAAAGACCGCCCCACCGCTGTGGGCGATACCGAAGAAGCATGGGCACAGAACCGTAACGCCATTACGGCTGTGAAGTAAGATTTTCAGACTTTTCTGAAATCTGACTGATCAAACAGAACAGGCCGGGCCTTCAAGCCCGGCCTGTTTTGTATTTCGTGTCTTGTTTTGCGGGAAGGAATGATGGAATTCTTGCCCGATTATTATGGATGGGGTGAGGTTCCAATGAAGTCCCGGGTTAAAGCATTACGCGTTGTTCGCCATGGTCTGGTGTTTTCGGGGCTGGTTGCCGTGCTTATGGGCACAACCAGTCCGCTGAGCCATGCGCAGGATGTTACCAGCCGGGAAGGCATTGCCCTCCAGAACCAGATTCTAGGTCTCAAGCAGACCCTGAGCCAGATGCAGGCCTCTCAGGGGGAAGGCGGGGCGCTCCCACCTCCGTCTGCTACGCCCGCAACAGGGGGGGGCGCTGCAAATGGTGATCTGGTGTCCCAGTTGCTGGAGCGGGTCAATACGCTGGAACAGCAGCAGCGCGACATGCGCGGCGAAATTGACCAGCTGACCAATGATTTGCAGCAGAAGACGGCCGCCCTGTCCAAGCAGATGGCAGATAGCCAGTTTGCTGCTCAGGCAGGTGCGGGTGCCGCTGCTGGGGCCGCCCCGGCCGCCGCAACGGCTGCGGATACCGCCGCAGCACAGCCGACAACGCCCGATGGCCTGCTGAGTGCCGGTAAGGCAGCATTGCAGAAGCGGGATTATGATACCGCGCATGATAACGCGGAAGCCGCCCTGAAAAATGCCAAAGGTGCCTTCCGGGTGGATGCACAGTTCCTTCTGGCGCAGTCCCTTGCCGGGCAAAAGCAGTACCGCCAGTCTGCCGTGGCCTATTACGATGCGTACCGCCAGTCCCCCAAAAGTGGTCGTGCGCCAGATGCTCTGCTTGGCGTAACGGCCTCTCTTCTGGCGCTGGGCGATAAAAAATCCGCGTGCGAGGCCTTGGGTAAGCTGAACAAGGAGTTCCCATCCCCTGCACCGCGGGTTGCCCATGCGGCGGAAACATTCGGGCGCAAGGGTAATTGTAACGGATGAGCGTGCGCGGCAGGGAGTAGGGGTATTCCAGTTCTTTTTGCCCATCGTCCGGTTTTTACTGACCAGCCTGTTCCACCCGACTGGTTTGCAACCCTTATGCAGGCGTTGGGGCCTTGGGGGGCGGATGCTCCGGGGCAGGCCCCTGTTGCAATAGCGGTTTCTGGCGGGGGGGATAGCCTTGCGCTGGCATGGCTGGCCCGGCGCTGGCGGCGTAATCTGCTGGCGCTGGTGGTTGACCACGGATTACGCCCCGAATCCGCAGCGGAAGCCCGGCTTACGCTTGATCGCCTGCGGGCGATGGATGTGCCAGCCCGCCTGATTACCCTGATAGACCTGCACAAAGGCCCTGCCATGGCTGCGCGGGCCCGTGCTGCCCGTTACGCCCGTATGGTGGAAGCCTGCCAGCAGGCGGGTTGCGTGGACCTTTTGCTTGGGCATCAGGCAGATGATCAGGCAGAAACCGCATGGATGCGCTTCAACGCTGGCAGTGGGCCGGATGGGCTGGCGGCCATGGGGTGGATAACCCATACGCCGGATGTGCGGCTGGTGCGGCCCCTGCTTGGGGTCTCCCGCATGGCGTTACGCAACACATTGCGTGCGGCAGGGCTGGCATGGGTGGATGACCCGTCCAATCTGGACCAGCGGGCCGAGCGCGTGCGCGTGCGCTTTGCCTTGCACGCGAGTGGGCAGTCTGAACAGTTCTGGTGCATGGCCATGGATGCGGGGCAGCAGCGTATGGTGCGTGATCGCGCCCATGCGGCCACTCTGGCACGGACCTGCGCCTTTTTTGCGCAAGGCTGGGTGGGGCTGGGGCCAGACCTGCCTGAACCTTCCGTATTGTCGGCGGTTATCCGTACTGTGGGAGGGTTGCGTTACCCTCCGGCTCCTGCGGCTGTGGAGCGCCTGTGCAAGCGGGCACAACCAGCCACACTGGCCGGAACCCGGCTTGTCAGATGGCGTGGAGAATGGTTTGTCATCCGTGAGCTGGCAGGAGTAGCCGCCCCGGTAGCCGCCCGTGCTGGTGGCGTATGGGATGGCCGCTTTGTGCTGCAAGCCCCTTCTGCCCTTTTGCGTTGCGGGGTATATGTTGGGGCTGCTGGTTACGGGTTGGCGCGCAAGACCCGTGCTGGTTGGCCAGCCCTGTTCTGTGCAGGGTTGCCTGCCTTGTGGTGGCAGGGGCAGCTTGTTGCCGTGCCACATCTGGATTGGAGCCTTGCGGCAGAATGGTATGGCGCTTTTTTTGAGTTCAGGCCGCCTGTTTCCGTAACCGGAGGGGGCGTGTACGGGTGCAAAAAAGCACAGGACAAAGACTATATGGGCCCCTCGGACTAGGAAAATGGTTCAGGCATCCCATTTATAAGAGCAAAGGTTGCTTTTTTCCCCGGGCGCCGGGCAAGATGGCAGGGCACTCCGGCGCTTTACGCACTAGAAGTATGGACACTCGGGCAAGATGAACAATTTAGGTCGCAATCTGGCGCTTTGGGTCAGCATTATCCTGCTGCTGCTGTTACTGGTGAACATGTTTCAGCCGGGTACGGCGCAACATGCCGCACAGCAACTGGCATATTCCGATTTTGTGGCGGACATTGACTCAGGGCATGTCCGGTCGGTTGTGATGCAGAATCACAATATTTCGGGTACGCTGACCGATGGCACAGCGTTTGAGACCTACGCGCCCATGGACCCCTCCCTTGTCTCGCGCATGGTGGGTAAAGGGGTGGAGGTTGTGGCCAAACCGCTGGAGCAGGACGGTAGCCCACTGCTGCGTTACTTCCTGAACTCCCTGCCCATTATTCTGCTGGTGGCGGCATGGCTGTTTATGATGCGCCAGATGCAGGGTGCTGGTGGCCGTGCAATGGGCTTTGGCAAATCCCGTGCCAAAATGCTGACCGAAAAACATGGCCGCGTTACATTTGAAGATGTGGCAGGCATTGATGAGGCCAAGGGTGAACTGCAGGAGATCGTGGATTTCCTCAAAGACCCGCAGAAGTTTACGCGGCTTGGGGGTAAAATTCCCAAAGGTGTGCTGCTGGTTGGCCCTCCGGGTACGGGTAAGACCCTGCTGGCCCGCGCCATTGCGGGTGAGGCCAATGTGCCATTCTTCACCATTTCCGGTTCCGACTTTGTGGAAATGTTCGTAGGTGTTGGTGCATCCCGCGTGCGGGACATGTTTGAGCAGGGCAAAAAATCCGCTCCGTGCATTATCTTTATTGACGAAATCGATGCCGTTGGCCGCCACCGTGGCGCTGGCATGGGCGGTGGCAATGATGAGCGCGAGCAGACCCTGAACCAGATGCTGGTGGAAATGGACGGCTTTGAAAGCAATGAAGGGGTTATCCTTATTGCCGCCACCAACCGCCCGGATGTGCTGGACCCCGCACTGCTGCGACCCGGTCGTTTTGACCGGCAGGTCGTGGTGCCTAACCCCGATGTCAGCGGGCGCGAGAAAATCCTGCGTGTACATATGCGGAAAGTGCCGCTGGCATCGGATGTGGACCCGCGCATTATTGCCCGTGGTACGCCCGGTTTTTCTGGCGCGGATCTCGCCAATCTGGTCAACGAGGCCGCCTTGTCCGCTGCACGCCTTGGCCGCCGCACGGTCTCCATGCGGGAGTTTGAAGATGCCAAGGACAAGGTGCTGATGGGCGTTGAGCGTCGCTCCCTTGTTATGAGTGATGACGAGAAAAAGCGCACGGCCTACCATGAGGCCGGTCATGCCATTACGGCCGTGCTGGTGCCCGAGAGTGAGCCTATTCACAAAGCCACCATTATTCCGCGTGGTCGCGCATTGGGTATGGTCATGCGCCTGCCCGAGGACGACCGACTGTCCATGAGCAAAAAGAACGCCATTGCCCATCTGGTTGTGGCTATGGGCGGTCGTGTGGCGGAAGAGGTGGTTTACGGTAAGGATAATGTCTGCAATGGCGCGATGGGGGACATTAAAATGGCCACCCGCGTGGCCCGCAGCATGGTTACCGAATGGGGCATGAGCGAAAAGCTGGGCATGATCGCCTATGCTGATGAAGATCAGGGTAACAGCTTTTTTGGTGCATCCCGCAATTTCTCCGAACAGACAGCGCGGGATATTGATGATGAAGTCAAACGCCTGATTGATGAGGCTTATGTGCAGGCCCGCAATTATCTGCATGACCATGTGGATGAACTGCACCGTCTGGCCGAAGCTCTGCTGGAGTACGAAACCCTGACTGGTGAGGACATTCGCCAGATCATGCGTGGCCAGCCGATTGAACGGCCAGAGGAAGCAGATGATGGTCCGGTTAACCGTCGCGCTTCCGTGCCGCAGGTTACGGGGGAATCCTCCTCATCCGGCCCGGTGGATGGGGGTGGCGTTGTGCCTGCGCCCCAGCCCGGTTAAGGCTGAATGCAGGGTTTTGACAGGAAGAATACAAAAGAGGCGGCACTCATGTGCCGCCTCTTTTGTATGGTGGGGACCATAACAAAGGATGTAAGGCATGTGGCGCAGACTGGTGGAACCTATGGGGTTCCTGTTTGGGCAAAGGGCGCAGGAGGCCATTCGCCAAGGGGTTGCATTGCCGTTCCAGAACAGTAGCGCTGCGTTCACAACCGTGTTGCTGATTGACGCAGAGCAGGTTGCAGGCCCCATGCCTGTCGGGAATGTGCCCAATACCTGGTTGCCAGTGTTGCAGCGTCTTGTTAACCCCGTACCGGACGCCGGGTTGCCAGCGGGGCCGCTGGTCATGGGTATTCTCAATGCAACGCCCGATAGTTTTAGCTGTGCAGGTCAGCATTTGCAGGCCGGGCAGGCCATACAGGCAGGCCAGCAGATGGTGCGCGATGGTGCCGCCATGCTGGATATAGGGGGGGAGAGTACGCGCCCCGGTGCAGCGGTTATCTCACCCCCGCAGGAGTGGGAGCGTGTTGGTCCAGTTATTGAAGGACTGCGGCAGGCTCTGCCGGATGTGCCGCTTTCGGTAGATACGCGCAATAGTCTGGTCATGGAGCGCGCATTGGCCAGAGGTGTGCAGGTCATTAACGATGTTTCCGCCCTTGAGCATGATGCTGGGGCCCTGCCGCTTCTGGCAGATAAGGATTGCGGGGTTGTGCTTATGCATATGCGCGGCACCCCCCAGACCATGGCGGAGCACGCCCATTATACCGATGTGGCTTGCGAGGTCGTGCGTGAGCTGGGGCAACGGGTGGACGCTGCGGTTGCCGCAGGCATTGCCCGTGCACGGTTGATGGTTGACCCCGGTTTTGGGTTTGCCAAGACCAATGAGCAGAATGTGGTACTGCTACGCCGGGTGTTACTGCTGGCAAACCTTGGGTGCCGGGTTGTGTTCGCCATTTCACGCAAGCGCATGATTGGTGCCCTTACGGGTATTACGGACCCGGCACAGCGCGATAGTGGCACGGTGGCGGCCTCTCTTATGGCCATGCCTTTTGGTAACCCGCTTTTGCGCGTGCACAATGTGGCCAGCATGGCGCAGGGGGTTAAGGTCTGGCAGGGCGTGTATGAGAACTGAACACACAGTACGCTAAAAATATTTTTGTCGCCTGTATGTGGTTTATTCCAAATCAAAACCGTTTTAGGAAAGACCAGCAGGACAGGGTAGGAGTTTCCGCTAGCAACGGCCAGAGTATTCAGGTCCATTGCCGACTGCGGAATGGAATGAGTATTATGAAACGATTTTTCGGAACAGACGGTATTCGTGGTACGGCCAATATTGCCCCCATGACAGTGGAAATTGCCCAAAAGCTCGGGCAGGCAGCAGGGCTGCACTTCCGGCGGGGTGACCACCGGCATTGCGTTCTGCTGGGCAAGGATACCAGACTGTCCGGCTACATGATCGAGAGTGCTCTGGTGGCTGGGTTTTTGTCCGCCGGTATGGACGTTACTCTGGTTGGGCCGCTGCCAACCCCCGCCATCGCCCTGTTAACCCGCTCTCTTCGGGCCGATCTGGGGGTTATGATCTCTGCATCCCACAATCCGTTTGGAGATAACGGGATCAAACTGTTTGGCCCAGATGGCTTCAAGCTCTCCGATCAGGATGAGCGGACCATTGAAGAGATGATGGTTACCGATCTGCACGGCGATATGGCCAGCCCCGAGCATATTGGCCGCGCCTCGCGCCTGAATGATGCCGCCGGGCGGTATATTGAGAGCGCTAAATCTTCCTTCCCCCGCAAACTGCGGCTTGATGGAATGAAAATTGTTATCGACTGTGCCAATGGCTCGGCCTACCGGGTCGCCCCCACCGCTTTGTGGGAGCTTGGGGCCGAGGTTATTCGCATTGGCTGCGACCCCAATGGGGTGAATATTAATGAGCAATGTGGCTCCACACATCCGGAGGCCCTGTGCAGGGCTGTGGTCCAGCATGGCGCGGATCTGGGCATTGCACTGGATGGGGACGCCGACCGCGTTCTGATATCGGATGAAACTGGCCGCCTGATTGATGGCGACCAGATTCTGGCCCTTATCGCCCGGTCATGGACGGCGGAAGGGCGCCTGGTGGGCGATGCCGTTGTGGCAACGGTCATGTCCAACATGGGGCTGGAACGGTTTTTGGAAAAAATGGGCATTGGGCTGGAACGTACAGCCGTTGGTGACCGGCATGTGGTTGAGCGGATGCGCGAGAAAGGCGTGAACGTAGGGGGCGAGCAGTCTGGCCATATGGTGCTGACAGACTTTGCCACCACGGGGGATGGTCTGATTGCCGCCTTGCAGATTCTGGCTGTGCTGGTGGAGTCCGGACGCCCTGCAAGCGAGGTTTGCCGTCTTTTTCAGCCGTTCCCGCAAAAATTGCGCAATGTGCGCTACGCTGGAGCCTGCCCGCTGGATAATGATGAAGTGCGCCAGCGCCAGCATGAGGTGGAACGGACACTCGCAGGTCATGGTCGGCTTTTGCTAAGGCGGAGTGGCACGGAACCGCTGGTACGCGTTATGGCCGAGGCGGAAGATGCCGCATTGGTGGACGAGGCCGTGAACCAGATGTGTGCTGTACTGGAAAAGTAATTCGCTGGGTCAGTTAGCAAAGGTGCATTCATGAATGCTCCCCTTCTCGCGCATCCTAGAGTGCTGTCCATTGCCGGGAGCGATTCTGGCGGAGGGGCGGGTATTCAGGCCGATGTTAAAACCATAACGGCCTTGGGTGGTTATGCCCTGACCGCCATAACGGCCCTGACCGCCCAGAACACACGGGGGGTGCAGGGTATTCTGCCTGTGCCCCCGGCTTTTATCCGTGATCAGATTCGCTGCGTTGTGGACGATATCGGGGTCGATGCGGTTAAAACCGGAATGCTTGGTGGGGTGGCGGAAACACAGGCTGTGGTGGCGGAAATCCACCATATCCGCAACAGTCTGCCCGACCTTGTTGTGGTGGTGGACCCGGTTATGGTTGCCAAAGGCGGGGCTGCCCTTTTAACCGAAGAGGCGGTTGCCTGCCTGCACACAACGCTTTTGCCACTTGCATCGCTCATAACGCCTAATTTGCCGGAGGCGGAAAAACTGACAGGGGTGTCCATCCGGAGCGTGGAGGATATGCGTGCCGCTGCCCAGTGGCTGCACCAGCGCACAGGGGCTGCCGTACTGCTTAAAGGCGGACATATGGAAGGGGAGAGTCTGGTGGATGTTCTGCTGGATTCTGCGGGTTATACCGAGTTTGCGGCACGGCGGATTGCAACCCGGCACACACATGGCACAGGGTGCACCTTAGCCAGTGCTTTGGCCACAAAACTTGCGCAGGGTCTGCCTTTGCCTGATGCGGTCGGCCAGTCCCGCCAGTATGTCCACAATGCTATTAGACATGCGCCAGAACTAGGGAGCGGTGCAGGGCCATTGTGGCATTCCCACGCGTGGTACCCCACCAGTCGGTCCTGAACACTGGATATCTGGCGTAGTTGCAGGCCAGATAAAGATTGTATCCGTTAATCCCCCACCGCCTGTAACTGGAGCGGCGCGTGCTCGGCCGGGACCGGCAGTTGTGCGAGCGTTACCAGTGGCTCTGGCACAGGGCCTGCCTGTGGGTCATGCAGAATATAGCCACGCCCCCATACGGTGGAAATAAGATCCTCAGCTCCAACAGTCTGGAGTTTTTTGCGGAGCTTGCAGATAAACACATCAATAATCTTGATGTCTGGTTCATCCCGCCCACCATACAGATGGTTGAGAAAAGTCTCCTTGGTCTGGGCAATACCCTTGCGCAGCACAAGAAGTTCAAGAATGGCAAATTCCTTGCCGGTCAGGTGGATGGGCCGGTCTTCCACCATCACCGTGTGGTTGTTCAGGTTCAATGTAAGCGGGCCAACCTGCGCAATGGGGTGCGCATAACCGTTGGAACGGCGCAGAATGGCCTGCACACGGGCAATAAGTTCCGCCGTTTCAAAGGGTTCTGCCAGATAATCATCCGCGCCAAGGGCAAATGCCCGGATCTTGGCTTCTGGCGTATCAATGTTGGAAAGAATGATAACGGGTGTTGTAACCTTGAGAGCACGCAGTGTGTTGAGAATGGTGTACCCATCCATATCGGCCAGAGTCATGGTGATAATGGCCAGGCCATAATCATAATTGCGCAGTAACTCGATGGCGTTTTGGCCCGAGCGTGCCAGATCAGCCGCAAAACCAGCTTTTTTCAGGGCGGAAAGAATGGCGCGGCTGGAGGTAAACTTGTCCTCGGCAAACAGAATGCGCATGACGGGCCTCACATAGCTGCAAAAGGTTTACACCTTATGGTTGTATTGAGAATTATGAATGATACCTTTACGTGTTTTTTTAAAAAAATAAACACAAATTCATATTATTTTTATTATTTTAGTAATAACAGATATGTGATTAAGGTATGGCTTGAAGGGGCATATCTGAGAGAGTTTGCTTGATCTCTGATTGAAAACATACATAAAAATCTATCGAAGTGGTATAAATAATTAAGTATTGTTAAGTAATTTACTCACGATAACTTTTTGTTTATGGGCATTTGTATTGAGTATTTCCTAACATAATTGTTGTTTGCAAAAATTTTACAATTTTTGTGCTGTGCTCTTCCCGCTTCTGGCCTGATATGAAAAAAAACAGTCTTGGACTTGTGGCATGGTCAGTCCATTACGGAGCGGGAGCAGGAACACGGTCATGTTGCTAAAAACCGAAGCCGATACGGCACAACTGGCTCGGACTCTGGCTGGTCTGGCCCGCCCGGGAGATGCCATTCTGTTATCTGGCCTGCTGGGGGCAGGCAAAAGCGTGTTTGCCCGTGCTTTTTTGCGCAGCATCTGCGCGGACCCGGCGCTGGAAGTACCAAGCCCGACCTATACGCTGGTGCAGGCATACGATGGCCCGCTGGCAGGCATTTACCATTTTGACCTGTGGCGTCTGGGTAGCCCCGATGAGCTGGACGAGCTGGGCTGGGATGATGCGTGCGAGGGGATAATGCTGGTGGAATGGCCCGAACGGCTGGAAGATATGGTTCCCCCCAACGCCCTGCACATTACGCTTGATGTCAATGCCGATGGCAGCCGCCATGCGCGCTTTACCGGCTGGCCCGAGCGGCTGGGAGCATTGCAGGCCACGGAGCAGGGTAACCGGGCATGAAGCTGGCAACCATACCCGCCCATCTGCCATTTCTGGACCAGCTAGCCGCGCGGTGGATTGCCGCAGCAGGCCACGACCCGGAGGCTATGGGGGAGGGCACAATTGTTCTGCCCGGCCGCCGTGCAGCCCGTGCATTGACCGAAGCCTTTTTGCGGCAGATGGATGGGCGCAGTATGCTCCTGCCCCGCATTATGCCCATTGGCGCTTTGGATGAGACGGAACTTGGCCTGTCCGTCTGTGGCGGGGGAGATGCGCTGTCGCTCCCGCCCGCCGTACCGGCCATGACCCGGCTGGCAGTGCTGACAGTGCTTGTTTTAAAGGCGGATCGGGCCTTTGGAACCCGCCCCACACTGGATCAGGCATGGCCACTGGCCCGCGCGCTGGCGGAATTGATGGACGAGGCAGAGTGGGCGGGTGTTAATCTGCTCGAACGCCTGCCCGATGCCGTGCAGGAAAACTTTGCCGAACACTGGCAGATCATCCTCAATTTTTTGAAGATTGTTACCGGGGAATGGCCCTCGTGGCTGCAAAGTCAGGGGTTGATCAACCCGGTAGCCCGTCAGGTGGCTTTGCTGGCTTCTCAGGCCCGGTTGTGGCGGAGCATGGGGGAGCAGGGGCACACCGCACCATTATGGGCTGCGGGGTTTACCCATGCCATGGCGCCCACGGCGGAGGCCTTGCGGGCCATTCTGTCCTGCCCGGGGGGGAAGGTTATTTTGCCCGGGCTGGATATGCTGATGCCCGAGGACGTGTTCAGTTCCTTGCCCGATAGCCACCCACAGGCCGGGATGAGCCATCTGCTGGCAGCACTGGAGACCCGGCGGCAGGATGTGCAGGTATGGGGTGCAGCCGGTGGCCAGCCAGAACGCGCGGCCGTGTTGTCACGCGTTATGCTGCCTGCTGCTGCACTGGATGACTGGTCAAAGCCCGGCCCGGTAGAGCTTGCGCATGTTAGCCGGTTTGAGGCCGCAGACCAGCAGGAAGAGGCTGTGGCGATCAGCATGATCATGCGTGACGCCATTGAACAGCCCGGCCATCGTGTGGCGCTGGTCACGCCCGACAGGGGGCTGGCCGCCCGTGTGGCCACGGAACTGGAGCGCTGGGGCATTCTGGCTGATGATAGTGCAGGAGCCACGCTGGCAGATACGCCAGCCGCAGTGCTGCTGCGGCTGGTTGCCCAGATGGTGGACAGCCGGTTTACACCAGTGGCTCTGTTGTCCGTGCTCAAACATCCTTTGGTGGCCTGTGGTCTTGCACCGGGGGTGTGCCGCGCTTCCGCCCGTCTGCTTGAGCGCGCGGTGTTACGTGGCCCATCGCCCGCGCCGGGTTTTGCAGGGCTGTGTGCTGCGGTCAGGGACAGGCAGGAACCAAAGCGGGAAAAAGATCGCCAGCGTCTAACGGAGGGCGAGAGCGCGGACCGCCCCTTTGGCCCCGAACCTTTGCCAGACTTCATGGCGCGCCTGGCATGGTGCTTCGAGCCTGTACTGGGCTGGGATCAGGCTGAAGGCGCAGTGCAGGCTGGTGTGGGGGAGATGCAGCATCAGGCCAGCGTACCAGACCTGCTCGAAGCCCTTGTGGCGACTGTGGAACGCCTTGCTGCCTCGGAGGAGGAGAACGCCACAACCCGCCTGTGGAAAGGGGAAGATGGCAGCCTGCTGGCATCCCGCCTGAGCGAGTTGATGCTGGCAACCGATGTGCTGCCACCCCAGCTACCCGCAGTGCTGGATGGGCTGTTAACAGCCGTTCTGGCGCAGGAGCGCGTTCCCACCCGCAGGGGGAACAACCCACAGGCCCTGCACCCGCGTGTGTTAATCTGGGGTCTGTTCGAAGCCCGCCTGCAAACGGCGGAAACCGTTATTCTGGGTGGTCTGTCCGAAGGGGTGTGGCCCCCTGCGCCCGATGCCGGACCGTGGATGAGCCGCCCCATGCGCAAGCGGGTTGGCCTGCCACCGCCCGAACAGGTGGTAGGGCAGGCTGCGCACGATTTTTTTGCCATGGCTACGGCGGCGGAGCGGGTTGTTCTTTCCTCCTCCCGCAGGCGGGAGGGCGCGCCAGTGGTGCCAGCGCGCTGGTTAACCCGGCTGGATGCGTTTTTGGCCGGGTGGGGTGGGCAGGTGCCTGAGCATCCGGTTCTGTCCTGGCTGGCACAGCTGGATCAGCCGGAGGGACCGGCAGTGCCCGTTGCTCCTCCTCGCCCCATGCCAGATGTGGCTTTGCGCCCCCGCCGCCTGAGCGTGACGGAAATTGAAACATGGATGCGTGACCCCTACGCGATTTATGCCCGCCATATTCTGCGCCTTGAGCCACTCGCGGAGCTGGAGGAAGGGGCAGATGCTTCCGATTATGGCATGATCGTGCATGAGGCGCTGGAGCGCTGGGTTAAAACCCACGGAGTGACCTGGCCGGAAAACGCGGAGCAGAAGCTGGTGGAGGTGTTCAAAACCACTCTTGCCAGCCATGCTCTTCGTCCGGCTTTGCAGGCATGGTGGGCGCCCCGGCTGGAGCGGATTGCAGGCTGGGTTGCACAGGCGGAGCAGAAGCGGCGGGAAACCCACGGTCAGCCACAGGCCATTCTGACCGAAATTACAGGCAGCGTGCTTGTTCCCCACGCACCGGGTGGGGCGTTCCGTCTGGTTGGCCGGGCAGACCGGGTGGAACTGGGCGCGCAGGGGCGCGTGGTCGTGCAGGATTACAAGACGGGTATGCTCCCATCCATGCGCGATGTGTTGTCTGGCTGGAGCCCGCAACTACCGCTGGAAGCCGCCATGCTACTGCGGGGCGGGTTTGAGGCCGCACCCAATGTGGCGGATATCGGTGGGCTGGTTTACTGGCGGCTGACCGGCGGGGCAGAGCCGGGGGAGGAGGTCGCTGTGGCTTCCAGGGATTATCCCAGCCTGACGGACCTGGCTGAACAGACATGGGCAAGTCTGCTGGCCCGCATTGCTGCGTACGATAACGCAGCACAACCCTATCTGTCCCACCCGCATCCGGGACAGGAGCCACGGTTTGCGGATTACGCCCGTCTGGCCCGTGTGCCGGAGTGGAACACAGGGCGCACGGAGAGCGACGTATGACCACCAAGACCGCTCACGGCGCATTGCACACCGCTATTGAACAGGCCAACCAGCAGCAGGCCATGGCATCGGACCCTACGGCATCCGTTTTTGTGTCGGCTTCGGCTGGGAGTGGCAAAACCAAACTGCTGATCGACCGTCTGCTCCGGCTGATGTTGCCCCGGGTAGAAGCAGACGGCACCCTTGTGCCCGGCAGCGAGCCAGCACGCATTCTGTGCCTGACCTTTACCAAGGCAGCTGCTGCGGAAATGGCCATTCGCCTGCAAACCCGCCTTGGCCGGTGGGTTACGCTGGCGGATGACCGGCTGGATGCAGAGCTTGCAGCCTTGTTCGTTCCCTGCACACAGCAGACCCGGCGCAAGGCGCGTGCGCTGTTTGCCGAGGTACTGGACCTGCCCGGTGGTATGCGGATTGGCACCATCCATGCGTTCTGCCAGTCGTTGTTACGGCGTTTCCCGCTTGAAGCCTCCATGAACCCGCATTTTACGGTCATGGAAGAAACCGATGCGGCTTTAGCCCTGCAAAGCTGTGTGGAAACGGTTCTCGGCGGGCAGGCGCCCAGTACGGTGGCTCCCTTGGCCGGGCAGATCGGGTTGGGAGATTTTATTGCGCTGGCAGGCACCTTGCGCCGGGCCGAACGCGCGCAGGCCGCACGGGCACTGGTCAGCACACAGCCCGAGCAGGCACAGGCTCTGCTGTGCCGGGTGCTCCAGTTGCCCCCAACGGCCCTGCTCCATTCAGATGATGCCGTTTTGCAGGCGGCCTGCACGGAGTTTCCAACCGAGGCCACTTTGCGTACGCACTTACCCGTACTGGTTGCCGAAGGGTCTGCCACCGTTAAGGACAATGTGCAGACCCTGCTGGACTGGCTGGCCCTGCCACCGCAGGAGCGGGCCAGCCAGTGGAGCGTGTGGCGCAATGGCCTGCTGACCAAGGATGGCAAGCTGCGTAGCCGTGGCCTGTTGTCCGCCAAACTGGCGGAAAAACATACAACGCTGGCCGATGCGCTGCAAAAAGAGGCCGAGCGCATTGTGGCGGTGGAAGAGGGCATGAACGCCCGGCAGCTGGCGCGTCTGGGAACTGCGCTGCTTAAAATGGCCGCTCCCGTTGCCAATCTGTTTGACCAGCGCAAGGCCATGCAGGGGCAGATGGAGTATGATGATCTGATCCACCGCACCCTTTCGCTCCTGCGGGAGCCGGGGGCGGCATGGGTGCTGTACAAGCTGGATGGGGGCATAGACCATCTGCTGCTGGATGAGGTGCAGGATACATCCCCCGAACAATGGCGGATTGCGGGTGATCTGACCGAAGAGTTTTTTGCCGGTGAGGGCGCAAGGAGCGAGGAGCAAAATCCGCGTACCGTATTTGCAGTCGGGGACTACAAACAGTCCATCTACGGTTTTCAGGGGGCAGACCCGGAGGCATTCCAGAGCTGGCGGACCCGTTTCAAGCAGCGCGCACAGGGTGCAGGGCTGCCGTGGCGGGAGCCGGAACTTACGGTTTCCTTCCGCTCCACGGCGCCGGTTCTGCAACTGGTTGATGCTGTATTTGCCGATGCACAGGCCGCCCAAGGGGTGGCGGAGGAGCAGGGGCGGTCCATGCAGCATATTACCGCCCGCCCCGGGCAGGGGGGGCGCGTAGAGCTCTGGCCACTGGCAGAAGCCGAAGGCGCGGAGGAAAGCATAAGCCCGTGGGAGCCTCCGGCCGAAAACGCGACCCGCCAGAGCCCAAGGCAGAAACTCGCCGATGCCTTGGCCAGCGCAATCGCGCACGAACTGGCTGCCTCCCCCATGCAGGGGCAAAAACCCCTGACTCCAGCCGATGTGCTGGTACTGGTTCCGCGCCGATCCTCCTTTGTGCCGTTGCTGGTGCGTGCGCTTAAAGGGCACAACATTCCGGTGGCAACGCTTGTGCGTACAGGTCTGGCAGACCAGCTGGCAGTGCAGGACCTTATGGCCCTGTGTGCGGCCCTGCTGCTCCCGCAGGATGACCTGACCCTGGCCTGTGTGCTCACATCCCCCCTTGGTGGACTGTCGGATGATAGCATGATGGCGCTTGCCGTAGGGCGTGCGCCCGGGGTGCCTCTGTGGTCCACCTTGCGCGAGCGGCACATGCAGCGGCCGGAGTGGGCACAGGCGTGGCAGATGCTCAATACCTTGTTTGGCAGGGTGGATTACCTGACCCCGTATGAACTGCTGGGTGCGGCCCTTGGCCAGCAGGGGGGGCGTGCACGCCTGCTGGCGCGGCTGGGGCCGGATGCGGCAGAACCTATAGACGAACTGCTCTCCGCCGCCTTGCGGTATCAGGAGCAGCATCCGCCATCCCTACAAGGGTTTCTGCACTGGCTCCGTCATTCGGAGGAAACCGTAAAGCGTGAGGCCGAGGCCGGAGGCAACGCCGTGCGGGTAATGACGGCGCATGGCTCCAAGGGGTTACAGGCCCGTCTGGTCATTCTGCCCGATACGGTTGGCACGCCACGATTTGAGGACCGGCTGTTCTGGGCGCAGGATCAGCAGACAGGGGTGGATGTTCCGCTCTATGTGCCGCGCAATGCGCTGTCTGTGGGGTTAACCCGCAGCCTGTACGAAAGTATGCGGCAAAAGGCGATAGAGGAATATAATCGCCTGCTTTATGTGGCTTTGACCCGTGCCGCTGACCGGCTTGTGGTGTGCGGGTGGAAGCCCGGCCGCACCGTGCCGCCGGAAAGCTGGTACGAACGCTGTCGTCTGGGGTTTGAGCGCGCCGGGGCAGAGGTGCGGGACTGGAGCCTGGGTGACTGGCCGGGTAAAATGCTGGTGCTGGAGGAACAGGCCGCACCTGCCCGGAATGTGCCAGCCCCAGTGGCCAGTCCCACCAGCGGGCAGGCCGGGTCCGTAGCTCCGGCATGTGTGCAGGGGTTACCCGGTTGGGTAGGGCAGGCTCCCCTGTGGCGGTCCAGCCCACCAGTGGCTGAAGGCCCTCTGGCTCGCCCTCTGGCTCCGAGCAGGCCGGACGATACCATGCTTGGCCCATTGCCCCCTGCGCGCTCGCCACTGGATGTGGTTGCGGTGACTCCCGCCAAAGCGCGGGAGGCCGCGTTCCGTAAGGGCAATCTGGTACATTCGCTGTTGCAGTTTTTGCCGGAGCACCCGGCCGCCACGCAGGAGGCGCTGGCCCAAAGCTGGCTGGCCCGCCCTGCCTCCGGCCTAAGCACGGAGGAAGCAGCCCACCTTGCCGCACAGATTGTGGCCGTGCTGCGTATGCCAGAACTGGTGGATCTGTTTACCCCCCATGCCCGGGCCGAGCAGCGGCTGGCCGGTGTTGCAGGGGAGCAGGTTATTGTGGGGCAGGTGGACCGTATGTGCGTTCTGCCCGACCGGGTTGTGGTGTGCGATTATAAAAGTGGTCGCCACGCGCCACGCACGGTGGCGCAAACGCCGGTGCTATATTTGCGCCAGATGGCCGCTTACCGGGCTTTGCTGCAAGGACTTTGGCCGGGCCGGGAGGTGGTTTGCGTTCTGGTCTGGACCGAGGTGCCGCGTGCAGACCTGCTGCCTGCCACACTGCTGGACCGCCACGCACCGAAGCCGCACGGTGGGTTGGCATCTTGACCACGGCGCACGCCGCCTTAAGTGTTAGGTAACCCCGGTCTGGTGGTGCGCACCCCATGGTCCGCACGACAGGGCCTGATTTGATGGACAGCTTGTGGTGCTCCAGCACCCAGCAGAAGGAAACCAGTCATGAGTGAACATACGCTTGCTGTCAGCGATTCCAGCTTTGATTCCGCCGTGCTCAAGGCATCTGGCCTTGTTCTGGTGGATTTTTGGGCGGAATGGTGTGGTCCGTGCAAAATGATCGGCCCGGCGCTGGAAGAAATTGGCAAGGACATGCAGGGCAAGGTTACGGTCGCAAAGATCAATATTGATGACAACCCTGTAACACCCAACACCTATGGTGTCCGTTCCATTCCCACCCTTATGCTGGTGCGTGATGGCAAGGTGGTGGACACAAAGGTCGGTGCCCTGCCCAAAAGCCAGCTTAAGGCATGGGTTGAAGGCGCTCTTTAAACCCCTCTGGAACACGGGCGGAGGGGGCGCGTTCAGTCTGCGCCACCTTGCCCGGACAGGGGCTGTTTTTTCATAATGACTTGGCAGATTGGTGTTGCCCGCGTAATGCAACCACGCAGGCGGGCAGGGTCCGCGTTGTCAGTTTAGTGCAGTTACAGGGTTCAAAATGAGCTGGATCACCGAATACGTCCGTCCTAAAATCCGCGGCCTTTTGCGCCGTGATGTGCCGGATAACCTGTGGACCACCTGTGATTCGTGCTCCCAGATGGTTCTGACCAAGGAGCTGCGCAAGGCGCAGAATGTCTGCCCGCACTGTGGGCACCACATGCGCGTTCTGGTCAATGACCGTCTGGCATGGACCTTTGATAATGGCGAGTTCACCCGTATTGAACTGCCCTTGGCTCCCGTGGACCCGCTGGGCTTCCGGGACCAGAAAAAATATACCGACCGCCTGAAGGATGCGCGGGCCAAAAGCCATCTGGACGAATCTCTGGTAGTCGCCCATGGCACCATTGGCGGGCATAATGCCGTTGTGGGCGTTATGGCGTTTGAATTTATGGCAGGCACCATGGGTGCAGCATTTGGTGAACGGTTTGTGGCTGCTGCCCGGCTGGCCATTTTGCAAAAATCCCCGCTGGTGGTGTTTACCGCCTCCGGTGGTGCACGGATGCAGGAAGGTGTGATCAGCCTTATGCAAATGCCCCGTACAACCGTTGCCGTGCAGATGCTGCGCGATGCGGGGCTGCCTTATATTGTGGTGCTGACCAACCCGACCACGGGGGGTGTTACGGCATCCTTCGCCATGCTGGGGGATGTGCAGATCGGGGAGCCCAATGCCCTGATCGGCTTTGCCGGTCCCCGCGTTATTCAGGACACCGTGCGTGAGAAGCTGCCAGAAGGCTTCCAGCGGTCCGAATATCTGGTCGAACACGGTATGCTGGACATGGTTGTGGCCCGCAAGGATCTGCCAGCCACTCTGGCGCGCCTGATCGGGCTGCTCACCCATGCACCAGCCGATGTTAAAGCACCGCCGCCCAAGGCTGTTGCCACCCCTGCCGCTGCTGCCGAGTAAAAACACCCATGGTTCAGTCCCCGCCCGGTGCGCCTTCCCCCGTGCCTGAATTTACTGGTCGCACCGGGGAGGTGCTGCAACGGCTGAACCATCTTTACCCCGCCTTAATTGACCTTTCGCTTGGGCGGCTGGAGGGGCTACTGGCCCGCCTGGGTAACCCGGAGCGGCAGTTGCCGCCGGTTATCCATGTGGCAGGCACTAACGGCAAAGGCAGCACCTGCGCCACTTTGCGTGCCATAGCCGAGGCCGCGGGCTGGCGTGTGCATGTTATGACATCTCCCCATCTGGTGGATGTGACCGAACGGTTCCGGATTGCTGGCAGGCTGGTGAGCGAGACGGAACTGGTGGCAACGCTGGAAGACATTGAGCGGGTCAACAATGGCGCGCCCATTACGGTGTTTGAGGTACTGACAGCCGCAGGCTTTGTGCTGTTTGCCCGCCACCCGGCAGAACTGGCCATTATAGAGGTCGGGCTTGGTGGGCGGTGCGATGCCACCAATGTACTCCAGCACCCCGCCGCGTGCATTGTAACCTCCATCTCGCGCGATCATGAGGCATTTCTGGGGGATTCTCTGGCGGCGATTGCGGCGGAAAAAGCTGGTATTTTTAAACCCGCCGTACCTGCCGTAACCGGTTTCCAGCCAGATGAGGTCATGCAGGTTCTCGCTGCTCAGGCACAGGCTGTGGGTGCGCCTCTGGCGCGGCGGGGTGTGGAGTGGGATATTGCACCACAGACATTGCCCCCGCAGGCAGAAAAACCAGCCGGACTCCGCCTGAACGATGCGCAGGGAATACTGGACCTGCCCATGCCAGCCCTTGCTGGGCCATGGCAGATGGAAAACGCCGGTCTGGCGGTTGAGGCCCTGCGTCTGTCGGGGCTGAACGTACCACAGGCGGCATGGCAGGGTGTGGGGCATGTGCAGTGGCCTGCGCGTATGCAGCGCCTGCATGGTGCGCTGGCTGCCCTGCTCCCCGCAGGGTGGGAACTGTGGCTTGATGGCGGGCATAACCCCGGTGCCGGTGCCGCGCTGGCACAGGAACTGGTGCGCTGGAAAGACCGCCCCCTGCATGTGCTGGTCGGTATGAAGCAGACCAAGGATGCCTCAGGCTTTTTAGGCCCGATTCTCCCTTATGCGGATGATCTGTGGGCAATCTGCGAACCTGAACAGCATCTGGCGTTGCCGGTGCAGGCCATTGTGGAGGCTTCTGGCGGTAAGGCGCATATTGGCCCCACGCTTGCGCAGGCACTTCATGCGCTTGTGGCGCAGGCTGGCGGCAAGCCCGCCCGGGTGCTTATCTGCGGCAGCCTGTATCTGGCTGGTGTGGCGCTCAGGCAGGATGGGTGGGTCGCAGCCTGATCACAGGCTATGCCACAAACCAGCCTGCTGTACGGCTAATGCCCGTGCCCCGGTAGGGTCGGGCTGATGCCGCATGAGGCAATAAAACTTTAAAGGGGAGAAAAAGTGGTGCCCCCATTCAGATTTGAACTGAAGACCTACCGCTTACAAGGCGGTTGCTCTACCACTGAGCTATAAGGGCACACGCACACATTCTGTGTAAGGCCGGACTATAAGCGATAAAAGGGTAAAAGCGTCAAGTCCTGTTTTTTGGAATAATCGCGCTTTTTTTGTCCCACACACATATTGCATCGTTTTCAACGGTGGCGCATCTAGGCGGACATGCCGCACGCGACCAAAAGCCCCGCCCCCGCTCTGTTTCTGCACGATAGCCAGCGCCGCGCGACTGTGCCGTTCCAGCCGCTCGATCCAGCGCATATCAAGGTCTATTACTGTGGCCCCACGGTGTATGATCTGGCGCATATTGGTAATCTGCGCGCCATGCTTACGGCGGATGTGCTGGTCAGGCTTTTGCGCAACCTGTATCCCCGCGTCACATTCGTGCGCAATATTACCGATGTAGATGACAAGATTACGGCCCGCGCCCGCGCTAACGGGGAGGATATAGGCTCCCTGACCCAGCGCACAACGGCAGAATTTCATCAGGACCTTGCCGCCCTTGGTGTGCTCCCGCCCGATATAGAACCCCGCGCGACCCATAATATAGGCGAAATGCAGGCCATGATTGCCCGCCTGATCGAAAACGGTCATGCGTACGAGGCTCAGGGCCATGTGCTGTTTGCTGTTGGGTCCTTTCCTTCCTACGGCGCGCTCTCCGGCCGGAACCCGGAGGAGCTGGAAGCTGGCGCACGCGTGGAAGTCGCTCCTTACAAAAAAGCCCCGGGGGACTTTGTGCTGTGGAAGCCATCAGACGCGGACCAGCCGGGCTGGGACAGCCCATGGGGGCGTGGGCGGCCAGGGTGGCATATTGAATGTTCGGCCATGTCGCACCGGTATCTGGGCGATAGTTTTGATATTCATGGTGGTGGGTCGGACCTGCTTTTTCCACACCACGAGAACGAACGCGCGCAAAGCCTGTGCTGCTTTCCGCACAGCCAGTTTGCCAATTACTGGGTGCATAACGCCATGCTTCTGGTGGATGGCGAGAAAATGTCCAAATCACTGGGCAACTTCCTGACCATCCGCGATGTGCTGGCACAGGCCCCGGCAGAAGCCCTGCGGCTGTTGCTGCTGGGGGCGCATTACCGTTCCACACTCAATTACACACAGGCGGGTCTGAACGAAGCACGCAAGACGCTGGATCGATTCTACCGCGCCCTGTCCAGTGTGGAAGATGTGCCAGATGCACCTGTGCCGCTAACGGTCCGCGCCGCGCTGGAAGATGACCTGAACACGCCCAAGGCTATTGCCGAACTGCATGTGCTGGCGAATCAGGCCATGGGGGGGGACAGGCAGGCCGCAGGTGCGCTCAAGGCTGGTGGTGGTCTGTTGGGGCTGTTGCAGGATGATCCGGTGCAATGGTTCAGAGGCGATGCCTCAGCGGAAGAAGACGCAGCAATCGAAGTTTTGATAACCGAACGTCTGGCCGCCAAAAAAGCGCGCGATTTTGCAAAGGCCGATGCCCTGCGCGACCAGTTGCAGGCACAGGGCATTGTGCTGGAAGATACCAAAGACGGAACAAGCTGGAGGCGCGCATGACCGGCCGGGACGGCGGAGCACCGCTGGAGCCTTTGGGCAACACCCCTGTTGTTATTCTGGTCCGGCCGCAAATGGCCGAGAACATTGGCACGACGGCCCGGGCCATGGCCAATGGTGGTCTGTTCCACCTCCGCCTTGTTAGCCCGCGTGATGGCTGGCCGCAGGACCGTGCATGGCGTACGGCTTCCGGCGCTGACCGTATTCTGGAAGCCGCCACGGTGCACGACAGCGTGGACGACGCCATAGCCGATCTGCACCATGTCTATGCAACCTGCCCCCGACCGCGCCACATTGTCAAAACGGTTATGACCGCACGCGGTGGGGCTGCGGAACTGCGGGCCGCCACCCAGCGTGGGCTTAAGGTCGGGCTGATGTTTGGTCCCGAACGCGCGGGGTTGGATAATGAGGATATGGCGCGTGCGGATGCGTTAATCCGTTATCCGCTTAATCCAACCTTTATGTCGCTCAATCTGGCGCAGGCGGTCATGATTATGGCGTATGAATGGTGGATGGCAGCAGATGCCACGCCCCCACGTACGCTGATGACCAACGAGACACACGTTGCCACCAAGGGCGAGCTTGAAAACTTTATGGGCCACCTTGTGCGGGAACTGGACGATTGTGGGTTTTTGCGGAACGCGCAGAAGCGGCCCGGCATGGTCCGTAATCTGCGGCACTTTTTTACACGTGGTGAAGTTACGGAGCAGGAACTGCGGACCCTGCATGGTGTTGTGCGCGAGCTTGCACACCCACGCCGCGCGGAGGACTAGCCACAAAGGCCTGTAAGACCATTGGTGCGCTCTGGCGCATGGTCTGTCCGGTCGGTCAGACCTCCAGCAGGGCTGTCATGGGGGTTATGTAAAAATTAACGGGGTATGTTGCCTGCTGGCGCGTCTGTTGGGCAGGCGCGCCAGGTGCAAGGCAGAGTATCAGTCTGCGGCAAGGGCCATAAGCTGCTGGCCCATGGCTTTGCCCACATGGTCTTCGACCGCAGCGGTAATCTTGTCCGCCTGTTTGGCAAAAATATGATCCGCTTCGGGGTATACGCGGTAGTCCACTGCAACGCCCTTCTGGGTGTTCAGCTTATCCACCAGTTTATGAATGGCGGGCTCGGGTGCCATGTCATCCTTGCCACCGGCAATCATAAGCCCGCCGCATGGACAGGGGGCCAGAAAGCCAAAGTCATAATGCGCGGCAGGGGGCGCAATGCTGATCCAGCCGGTAATTTCAGGCCGACGCATCAGCAACTGCATACCAACAAACGCCCCGAACGAGTACCCGGCAATCCACAGACCGCTGGCATTGGGGTTGATCATCTGCATCCAGTCAAGAGCTGCGGCAGCGTCGGAAATTTCGCCAATGCCACCATCAAACCGTCCTTGCGAACGACCAACTCCGCGGGAGTTGTAGCGCATGACGGAAAACCCCATTTTTTCGAACGTACGGTACAGGGCGTATGTAATCCGGTTGTTCATGGTGCCGCCGTGCAGCGGGTGTGGGTGCAGCACGAGGGCAAGCGGGGCGTTGGGCTCGTTTGAGTGGTGATAACGCCCTTCAAGACGTCCATCCGGGCCGGCAAACATAACCTCAGGCATGTAGGTTCCGCTTGATCTTGGAGAGGCGTCCGCGGGCATGACGCTTCCGGGTTTGATAACTGCCCCGTCGGGGAACGATGCCACGTTCCGGGTCGGAACATGCGGGCAAGGGTAAGACCCGCAAGCTTTAACGTTCAGTCAGCCCATCTCCTTTTTCCGCTTCTGGGGAAAAACGGAAAAAGGAGCGGATTCAGACACATGGTGTCTGCCCCATTGCCAGAAAAGGGGGAAAGGCACACTCTGGCGTTGACCTTGCGTAAAACGCAGGCATAATCAGGCGGGGTATTATCCGTGAATGCCGCGTACGCGGGAGAACCCGTTTCCAGCCTGCTGTATTCATTGTGCCCTGTGGTGCTGACCATGTGGCACTCTATAGCGGTTGCGGGGCCAGAATTTCCACATAAATCGTGACAAGGGCTGTTCTGCACGGTCTGCAAAGAGTGCAGTTCTGGTAGGGTAACGGGTAGATAAAACGTATGAATAAAAAAACAGACGCTTGGGCAAAGGGTTTTTCCCAACCTGTTTATCTGGATGCCAATGCGACCGAACCGCTGCGCCCCCTGGCCCGCGCGGCCATGCTGGAGGCGGCGGAACTTACGGGGAATCCATCTTCCGTGCATCAGGCCGGGCGGCGTGCGCGCGCCGTGCTGGAGGATGCGCGGAACACACTGGCCCAGCGTATGGGCGTTGCCCCCCTGAACTGCGTGTTTACCTCGGGCGGTACGGAAGCCAATGTTCTGGCCATGCACGGGCTTGGGCAGGGGCGGCGCTTTCTTGTTGGCCGTACCGAGCATGATGCGGTGCGCAAAGGTGCGCCCGATGGGGCAGACGTAGCATGGCTGGAGGTGGATGCCAGCGGGCAGATCCGGCTGGACCTGCTGGAAGCAGCATTGCAGACCCACGAGTCGCCCGCGTTTGTCTGCCTGATGCTGGCGAATAATGAGACAGGTGTCCTGCATCCCATGGCCGAGGTTGCCCGCCTGTGCCGCCAGCATGGTGCGCATTTGCATGTGGATGCGGTGCAGGCCGCAGGCCGCATGGCGCTGAATGTGGAGGAACTGGGGGCTGATAGTCTGGCCTGTTCCGGCCACAAAATGGGTGGGCCAAAAGGCGCGGGAGCGCTGCTGCTGCGTGGGCCTGCCCCCCGGCCTTTGGTCCCTCTGTTTGATGGCGGGGGGCAGGAGCAGGGGCGCAGGGGGGGCACGCCGCCACTGCCAGCCATTGCAGGGCTGGCCGCAGCCCTGTGCGATGCGTTGGACACCCCGCGCGATCTGGCCCCCTTGCGCAACAGGCTGGAGCAGGCGGCACAGGCTGTGGGGGCTGTTGTGTGCGGTGCGGGGGCACCCCGCTTGGGCAACACGGCTTCGCTGGCGCTTCCCGGTCGGCGTGCGCAGGGGCAGCTTATGCGGCTCGATCTGGATGGCATTTGCGTTTCTGCCGGTTCGGCCTGTTCATCTGGCAAGGTTGCATTTTCCCATGTGCTGGATGCCATGGGGCTGGGGGATCTGGCCGGGCAGGCCATTCGTGTGTCCCTGCCGTGGTCGGTCGAGGAAGCGGATGTGGAGCGGTTTATGCAAAGCTATGCACGCATGGCGGCCGGAGCCGGTCTGGCTATGGTGGAGTAAGAGAACGGGTATGGTGGCATTGTATTTTGACCACGCGGCAACCACACCGTGTGATCCGCGTGTGCAGAAAATTCTGCTCCGTGCTCTGGCGGAGGAGAATGGTAACCCCCACAGCACTACCCATGTCAGTGGTCTGCGGGCAGCAGACATGGTGGAACAGGCCCGGGCCGAGGTTGCCTCCCTGCTTGGGGCGGATGTGCGCGAGATTGTTTTTACCTCTGGCGCTACCGAGTCCAATAATCTGGCCATCAAGGGGGCTGTGCGCCATCTGGCGGCGCAGGGGAGCGTGCGCCGCCGGGTCATAACCGTTGCAACGGAGCATAAATGTGTTCTGCAAAGTGTGCAGGACCTGGCGTGCGAGGGGTTTGAGCCGGTTGTTCTGCCCGTCAATGCCAATGGGCAGCTTGAACCATCGGTGCTCGCCAAGGCGCTGGAGGTGCCAACGGCTCTGGTCTCCATTGCCGCAGCCAATAACGAGACCGGGGTACTGCATGACCTTGCCCTGCTTGGCGCACTGGTCACACAGGCAGGGGCTTTGCTGCATACCGATCTGGCGCAGTCTGCGGGCAAAATTCCGCTGGACCTTCATGCGTTGCCAGTCGCCCTTGCCTCGGTTTCCAGCCATAAGCTGTATGGACCCAAGGGGGCGGGCGCACTGTTTGTGCGCCGTAGCCCGCGTGTGCGCCTGACGCCCCTCTTCTCTGGTGGTGGGCAGGAACGGGGAATGCGGTCGGGCACCCTGCCGGGCTTTCTGCTGGCAGGGTTTGGTGCGGCATGTCGTATTGCACAGGCGGAAATGGCGCAGGATGCCGCGCATCTGGCCAGGGTGCAGGCGGTATTTCTGGCGCGCCTGTCCGCGCAGTTGCCCGGTTGCGCCGTCAATGCCGGTGGGGCTGAACGCCTGCCGGGTATTTTCAGCCTGCGGCTCCCCCCCGACCTGCGGGCGGTGGATGTGCTGGCGGCCATGCCTGATCTGGAGGTTTCTTTGGGTTCGGCCTGTTCTTCGGCGGAACTTGCTCCCTCTTATGTGCTGGCCGCCATGGGCCTGAGCTTTGAGGAAGCAGGAAGAAGCTTGCGTCTGTCCCCCGGACGTTTTACCTCCACCGCCGAAGCAGAACGCGCGGCGGACAGTCTGGCACAGGCTGCCTTGCGGGTGCGGGCCACCCCTCCCTAGGCCCTCACCCGTAGCAATAAGCCCAGGCCATGCAGGCCGCAGCCGCCATGATATTTTTTGGCAGGATGGAAACCAATGCCCCAGATGACGTTTGTTGAGCAGGACGGAACAGAACGCACGGTTGATGCCCCAGTCGGCCTGTCCGTGCTGGAAATTGCCCATAAGCACGATGTGGACCTTGAAGGCGCCTGTGAAGGGTCTTTGGCCTGCGCCACCTGCCACGTTGTGGTGGACCCCGCATGGGCGGATAAGCTGACCGCCCCGACGGATGATGAGGAAGATATGCTTGATCTGGCCTTTGGGCTGGAAAAAACCTCGCGTCTTGGCTGCCAGATTGTCATGACCGAAGCACTTGATGGTCTGGTCGTGCGCCTGCCCAGCAAGGCCTGACACCAGATAAGGGAAGGATAGCCCGCCCATGCGTATTCTTGTTGCCATGTCCGGAGGGGTGGACAGTTCCGTGGTGGCTGCCCGTCTGCTGGAGGAAGGGCACGAGGTTGTGGGTGCTACCCTCCAGCTTTATGATTCCAGAGGGGCAGCCAAAAAAGGCGCGTGCTGCGCCGGGCAGGACATCCGCGATGCCCGCGCCGTGGCTGACCGTCTGGGATTCCCGCATTATGTGATTGATGCGGAACGCCGCTTCCGTGATAGCGTGATAGAACGCTTTGCCGATGCCTACGCGGCGGGGGAAACCCCGGTCCCCTGTGTGGCCTGTAATCAGGGTGTCAAATTTACTGACCTGCTGGAACTGGCGAAGGAAATTGGGGCAGACGCCATGGCCACCGGCCATTATGTGCGCCGGGTGGAAGGGCCACTGGGCGTGGAGCTACACCGCCCCGTGGACGAAGCCCGCGACCAGAGCTGGTTCCTGTTTGCCACGACCCGTGACCAACTGGAGTTTTTACGCTTCCCACTGGGCGATATGCCCGACAAAGCCGCCGTCAGGCAGGAAGCGGAACGGTTTGGCCTGATTGTGGCCGGTAAGCCCGATAGTCAGGACCTCTGCTTTGTCAGCGATGGGTCTTACGTGGATCTGGTGGAACGGATGCACCCCGAAATGGCTGGCCCGGGCGAGATTGTGGACCAGTCCGGCCATGTGGTTGGCCAGCACGAAGGGGTTATGCGTTTTACCGTGGGGCAGAGCAAACGCCTTGGCAACGCCGCCCGCCTGCAGGGTGAACGCCAGATGGTGGTTGGGGTGGAGCCGGGCCGCAAGAGGGTGATTATTGGCCCTCGCGCCAATGCTTTTGTAAACAGCCTGTCCGTGCGGGATGTAAACTGGCTGGTGGATGCCCCACCCGAAGGGCTTGTCTGCCGGGTGCAGATGCGTGCGCGTGAAGAACCAAGGGCTGCCCGTGTGCTGCCCACCGCGGAGGGTGCGACCATACTGCTGGACGAACCCGCAATGCCTGCTCCCGGTCAGGCCTGTGTGTTTTATCAGGGTAGCCGTATTCTGGGGGGTGGGTTTATCCGCCGGGCGGAAGAGCAGGTCGCAGTTTAAGCAGAACAGGGAGAGCAGGGGTTATGGCCGAAGGTCGTCTGGTTATTGGCACACAACGTTATTCGTCATGGTCCCTGCGTGGCTGGCTGGCTGTGCGTCTGGCAGGGCTGGATGTGGATGTGCAGGTTGTACCGCTGGCCGGTGCGGGCCAGACCACAGCGCTCAAAACACTCTCTCCCAATGGGTGTGTCCCTTATCTGGAACACAGGGGAGCGGTCGTGTGGGATTCGCTCTCCATCGCTGAATATTGTGCCGAACACCATGCGTTTTTATGGCCAACCGACCCGGTTGTGCGGGCCTGGGCGCGTTCGGTTGCGGCGGAAATGCATTCGGGCTTCAGGGCCGTGCGTTCCGCCCTGCCCATGAATCTGGGGCGCAACAGACCGCTGGCCACCCCCTTGGGGGAGGATGTGCATAAGGATATTGCACGTATTAACGCCATATGGACCGAGGGTGTGGGCCGGGGCGGGCCGTTTCTGTGCGGGCAGGGCATGGGCAATGTGGATGCCATGTTTGCGCCGGTTGTCTGCCGCTTTCTGTCGTACAATGTGCCGGGCCTGTCCGCTGCGGCTCATGCCTATATGCAGGCGGTACGCCACCATCCGTTAATGGAGGCATGGTACACCGCGGCCGCGCAGGAGCCTGTGGCGTGGCAGCTGGATATGTACGAAAGTCTGGCCTGACCCCATGCCCACGCCAGCAGGAGGCATTGCGCAGCCCTTGCGGGTTATGACCGTACTGCCCCCGCGCGAGCGTTTTGCCCCGCAGGAGGCCGGGGCCATAGCCCTGCTGGTACACCGCATGGCGGCGGAAG
The DNA here is from genome assembly GCF_000964225.1 of Acetobacter syzygii. Taxonomy (GTDB): domain Bacteria; phylum Pseudomonadota; class Alphaproteobacteria; order Acetobacterales; family Acetobacteraceae; genus Acetobacter; species Acetobacter syzygii. The sequence continues at coordinate 140,703 of NZ_BAMZ01000082.1, forward strand.
GTGAGGTTGTGGTGGGTAGCGCCCCCCAGACCGCCCCCTATGCGGATGTTCCTTTTGCCCCCGTACCAGACTGCCTGTTCCCATTCAGCCGCATGGGGCGTTACCGGGCTGGAGTTGCCAGATTACTCCGTACTTTCCGCCCCGATCTGGTGGAAGTGCATAATCGCCCGGATCTGGCATGGGCCATAAGCCAGCGTTTCCCCCATGTGCCACTGGCATTGGTTTTGCATAATGACCCGTGTGGAATGCGTGCGGGTAAAACACCGCAGGAGCGTACGGCTCTGGCGCGCAAAATGGCGGTTGTGTGCGTCTCGGACTGGTTGCGAGTACGGTTTTTGGAGCAGGGCGTGCGCGGCGCTGTAACGGTCTTGCCCAATGCGCTGGACCTTGCTGTTTTGCCGCCTCCAGCCCCTGTGCGGGAGCCGATTGTGCTATTTGCAGGCCGTGTTGTGGCCGACAAGGGGGTGGATGCGTTTGTGCAGGCCTGTGCCACGCTTTTGCCGCGCCACCCCACATGGCAGGCCCGGATTATAGGGGCGGACCGTTTTGGCCCCAATTCACCCCAAACAGAGTTTTTGAACACGCTGGTGCCGCAGGCTCTGGCTGCGGGGGTGCACATGGCGGGCTACCAGCCGCACGGGCAGGTTTTGCAGGCCATGAGCCACGCAGCCATTGTGGTGGTGCCCAGCCGCTGGTCCGAACCGTTTGGCATGGCTGCGCTGGAAGCCATGGGGTGTGGCGCAGCGGTGGTCACATCGCGCAATGGGGGGCTCCCCGGTGTTGCGGGGGAGGCGGCATTGTATGCCAGCCCCGATGATCTGCCGGGGCTGGTGGCTGTATTAGAGCGGTTGATGAGCGATGCTGGTTTGCGCGCCCGCATGGCGCAGGCGGGGCGTGCCCGCGCCCGGTTGTTTGATAGTGCGGTTATTCGCCCCAAACGTCAGGCTTTCCATGCCCGACTTGTGCAGGTCTGGCCCCATGTGGAGGCACTGGCACAGGCGTAAACAGCAATCTGGCGTAGGGTGGTGGGGGTTTTTGCGTTGTTGTGCGTGGGTTACGTCCAGCCGCAGGCGTGGAGTGCGGGGTGCATGGCCAAGCGGGGTGGGGCGGTTACGGATAGGCCAGCATCCACCGGCAGACTCAGGCTTCTGGCCAGCAGGTGCAGGCCAGCGGGATGAGGGTGGCCGTATAGCGCATCGCCCACAATGGGCCAGCCCATGGCGGCGCAATGCACACGGGCCTGATGGGTTCGCCCCGTCTCCAGCTCCAGCTCCAGCCAGCTTGTTGTGGCTGAGCGGCCCAGAACACGCCATGTTGTGGCCGAGGGCGCGCCAGCATCTGCCACCTGCATGGACCAGCCTGCTCTGGTGCTGGTTTTAAGCAGGGGCAGGTCAATCCGTCCGGTGGGGGTTTGCGGTCCCCCTTCCACCACGGCCCAGTAGGTCTTGCGTGCGGTCTTGCTGGCAAAAGCCTGCTGCATGGCCAGCAAGGGCTGTTTGCGCAGGGCTATGGCAAGGCAGCCCGATGTATCTGCATCCAGCCGGTGGGCCAGCCATGGACCATCCTTGCGGCGGGACAGGAGGGGAAAGCAGTCCTCCACGCTTGGGCCGCCGCCGGGGCCAGTATGCACGGGCAGGCCAGCGGGTTTGTCCAGAATAACAACATGGCTGCTCTGGTAGAGTATGGGGGGCAGAGCCGGGGGCATGGGGGGTTATTCTTCCCGGTTGGAGCCAACAAGCACCTTGCGGCGGCCCACATGGTCGGCCCGGCTGATAATGCCTTCTTTTTCCATCTGTTCAATCAGCTTGGCAGCGCGGTTGTAACCAATCGACAGGTGGCGCTGGATGAAGGAGGTGGAAGCCTTGCCCTCCCGTGTGACAATATCCACCGCTTCGCTGTACATATCGGCTTCGGCGTTTTCATTCCCGCCAGAGCGGCTGCTGCCGCTGGAGGAAGTGTTTTCTTCCATGGGTTCGGCCAGCACGTCCTCATCATAGATCGGCTCGCCCTGTTCTTTCAGGAAGTTCACAACCTGCTCGACCTCGCTATCGGCCACAAACGGGCCGTGCACGCGGGTAATGCGACCGCCCCCCTGCATGAACAGCATATCCCCCTGACCAAGCAGCTGTTCTGCCCCCTGTTCGCCCAGAATGGTGCGGCTGTCGAACTTGCTGATCACCTGGAACGAAATACGGGTGGGGAAGTTGGCTTTGATGGTGCCCGTAATCACATCCACCGAGGGGCGCTGCGTTGCCATGATGACGTGAATGCCCGCAGCACGTGCTTTTTGCGCCAGACGTTGCACACAGGCGTCAATTTCCTTGCCTGCGGTCATCATCAGGTCGGCCATTTCGTCAATAATGACCACAATGTAGGGCATGGGATCGAGGGTGACTGACTGTTCCTCAAACACGGGGTTGCCGGTTTCAGGGTCAAAGCCGGTTTGTACGCGGCGGACCACGACCTCCCCATCCGCACGGGCTTCGGCTGCACGGGCATTGTAGCCTGCAATGTTGCGGACCTGCATGTGGGCCATGGTGCGGTAACGTCGGTCCATCTCGCGCACAACCCATTTGAGCGCGTTAACGGCTTTGGGTGGCTCGGTTACAACCGGGGTGAGCAGGTGGGGAATACCATCGTAAATGGAGAGTTCGAGCACCTTGGGGTCGATCATGATCAACCTGCATTCATCGGGGGAAAGCCGGTAAAGCAGGGAGAGGATCATGGCGTTGACCCCAACAGACTTACCCGAGCCGGTGGTGCCAGCCACCAGCAGGTGGGGCATCCTTGCCAGATCGCTGAACATGGGTTCGCCCGCAATATCCTTGCCAAGGGCAAGGGGGAGCTGGCCTGTATCCTCGCGCCATGTGGGCTGGTTGAGCAGCTCGGACAGGTAAACCGTCTCACGCGTCTGGTTGGGAACTTCTATCCCCATAACATTCCGGCCCGGAACGGTGGCAATGCGCACACTCAGGACCGACAGGGAGCGCGCCACATCATCCGCCAGCCCGATAATACGGGCAGAACGAATGCCCGGAGCGGGTTCCAGCTCGTAGAGTGTGACCACTGGCCCTGCGCTCATGCCCACAATTTTGCCCTGCACGCCGTAGTCGGCCAGAACCTGCTCCAACATGCGGGCTGTGGCGTTCAGCAGTTCGGGCGAGGGGCCGTTATGGGCATTGCCGGGGGCCGGGCGCAGCAGGCTCATGGGTGGGAGTTCCCACCCACCCTTACGGGCGGCGGTGGGGGCGCGTTCGGGGCTGCTGCCCGTGCTTTCGGTATGGCTGGCACCCGAGAACAGACGGCCCAGCAGGCCGCTTTTGGCGGGTTTGTCCGGGGCTGCTACCGGTGCGGCGCTGGCTGGCAGGGTAAAGGGTGTGGGTTCGGTTCTGGGGGTGGCAGCCGGGGTTATGGCGTTGGTCTGCCTGTTCCCTTCCTGCGGTACGGGGCCTGTTACGGGGTGGCCTGTCTGGTCCTGTGCTGTGTGGAGGACCAGCGCCGTACCGGTGGAAGGAGTGGTGGGGGCCGGGTGGTAGTGCTCGGGTTCGTCCACCTCATCTTCAAAAAGAGCGGTGGTGGGGAGCGTACTGCCATAGAACGGGTCTGCGGCAGGTTGTTTGGCAGGGGCGGTATAGGGTGCCTGTTCGGGGCCTTGAGGGTGCGGTTTGTGGCTGGCGTAGTAGCGCACAAAACGGGTGCCCAGTTTGCCCGGCAACCGCATGATACAAACAAAAGCGCGCCACAGGGCCAGCCATTCCTCGCGCCGCAGGCCGGTCCCGAGCGCAAAGAGCAGTCCCGCCAGCAGTCCCCCCAGAAGCCAGATGACCATTCCCCCCGCAGGGCCAATGGCTGCCATACCAGCAGAGATGGAAGTCTGGGCAATGGAGTGCCCAACGCCTCCACCAATGCCTGCCTGTGTTGGCCACTCCACATTGGGGAGTGCGGTAAACAGCAGGGGAATGGCGGCCAGCAATGCGCCAGAGACGGGGAGCAGGCAAAGAATGGCACCAACCCGCAGGCCAAAAATCATCCCTGTTTCGTGGCCAAGCAGGCGGTGGCTCATAAACCGCCAGCCCCATGCGACAAGAATAAGAACCGGCACAATGGCACCCAACCCGATTCCCTGTAGCAGGGTGTCGGCCATAAAGGCGCCCGTCATCCCCAAAAGGTTGGTCGGGGGCTGGTTGGTGGCCGTGTTAAAGGATGGGTCGGTCGGGTTGTACGTTACCAGAGCCGCCAGCAGGGCGCAGGCCAAAAGACAAAGGGCAATACCCCCCCCTTCTTCCATGCGCAGGCGCAGGGTGCTTTTGTGGGGCGTGGAGGAGTTGCTTGTATTCAAAGGGCTTGTGCGCGCCAAGGGTGCCGGTCCTGACTCCAGAAGCCGCGGTAACGCCCCGCCATAGGGCAGGAATCGTGTGCGCGGGGGATTGTAAAGGGTGACTGCCTTCTTCTTAGCAGCCCTGTTGAGTATTGCGAACCGCATCCTTTGCAGAAGAATACGGCCTTGGAGGGGCAGGCCCGTTGATCAGGCCCAGACCGGAGGGAAGGGTGGCAGGGAAAACAGTCATCTCCGGCGTGGCAGGCATAGGCGCCCAGAGTGTGGGCTGCTTGTTCAGATGCGGCGGATCGACAATTATAGGGGCTGTAGGTCCATTGTGCTGCTGGCTGTTCCTTAAAGAATGGGTGTGCCTGTTCCGCCCTTTGGCGCAAGCGCCGTTGGTGCAGGTAGCCGCATAGGCTGGGGGTTTTTATTTGTTTATCGTCCGCTCCGGGGTGTGCTGAGTAAATGGATGCAAGTCATTTGACCAACCTTGCGCAGTACCTGCACGCAAACCCAGACTTGCACCCTATGCTGCGACCTTGCTCCGTTGTGCAGAATCCATCCTTTGAACGCCCTGTGTGTGTCCAGCCCGATGGCAGTCTTGTGTGCAGCAGCCAGCAGGTAACACCTGCCAGTGCCTGGTTTTTGACCCGCCTCGCGTTGGAGGTGGCGGAGTTGGTCAGTAATCCGGGCGCAGGGGCAGCTGCCAGAACGGTCCTCCCTGCCGGGCAACGGATGGCGCGTATTTTGCTGGCGGCCGCAAGGCTTACGGCCCGTGCATGGTGTGGGCGCATGGTGTTCCCGGCCAGTCCGCCGCCTCATTCCATGCCGTGCTTCTGGGGGGAGGCAATGGCGGGGGAGGCTGTTCCAGCCCCCTCACAACTGGCGGCCTGTCTGGCTGATGTTGCGTTGTATGTTGCCCCCAGCCTGCGCCCGCAGGTGGGGGAGGGTCATGGGGTATATGCGTGGGCCTGTTCAGTCTGGTCCAGTTTACAGCCTGCGGAGTGGCGGGTGGTTCAAGGGGGGGACGAACGGCTGGACCTGACCGGCCCATATGGCCTGAACCGGTATGGCTGCCAGCCTTTCCCCCGCAGTGGGGAGCTGGCTTTTTCTTCCTCCACGGCGTCATCCCCTAGCGTGGTTGCGGCACGGGCCATGTATCAGGCCAATATGCGCCTGATCCGCCGTGCGGTGGAGGGGGGTGAAGGGGCAGAACTGTGCCCTGTGCGCGAGGTCCGCGCATTTGTGGCGGCGTTCTATCATCTGGATGGACCCGATCGTGTTGTGCTGGCCCCATCGGGGACTGACTGCGCTCTGGCGGCTACGGCGTTTATGGGGATGGCCAGCCCACACATCACAACGCTTCTCCCCGGTGTGGAAGAGACGGGCAGCGGTGTTCCGCTGGCAACCTGTGGCCGCCATTTTGCCCAGCGTACGGCCTTGGGATACGGGGTGGATAAAGGCGCGCTCATAGACGGATTTGTGCGGGATGCGGAGCATGTGGGCCTGCCCCTGCGTGCGGAGGGTGGGGCGCGCATACCTGATGATGACCTCTTTGCGGCCTGCCAACAGCAGATGGATCGGGCGGTCAGGGCCGGGCGGCGTGTTCTGCTGTATCTGCTGCATGTCTCCAAAACCGGGCAACTGGTGCTGCCTGCTGCGCAGGTGCGGGCTTTGTGCGCCCTTTATCCGGGGCAGGTGGATGTTCTGGTAGATGCCTGTCAGGCCCGGTTGAGGGCGGAGCATGTCCGCCAGTATGTGGGGTGGGGTTGGGCGGTTATGGTGACCGGGTCCAAGTTTTTTACCGGCCCGCCTTTTAGTGGTGCCTTGCTGCTGCCCGATGGCTGGTTGGAGCGGTTGCACCATGCAAGCCTGCCAGCCGGTCTGGCGGCCTACGCCACACGGGCGGAATGGCCGGACCTGCCAGCAGCCCTTACCCTGCCTGCGGGGATGAATGCAGGCCTGCTCCTGCGCTGGAGCGGTGCGCGGGCAGAAATGGCGGCTTTTGCTGCCGTGCCGGAGACGCAAAAATATGACCGTCTGCACCGATTTGGGGTGGACGTCCTTCATGCTCTGCGGGCCTGTCCGTACGTACGACTGTTACCGTCAGCGGATTTGGCTCCAGCGCATGGAGTGGGTACGTGGGACAGCCTGCCCAGTATTTTTGCGTTTGTTGTGCTGCTGGATGGGTACCCTCTGACGCTGGTGCAGGCCCGGCAGTTGCATGGCTGGCTGCTGGCCGACCTGACAGCCCCTCTTTGTGCCTGTCTGCGCGATGTTGCGGAGCGGGCACTGGCGGCACTTCCCTGCCACGTTGGGCAGCCGGTTGCCATAACGGACAATGCCGGGCAGGAGGGGGCGTTGGGTGCTTTGCGGATTTCGGCCTCCGCCCGACTGGTGTCCGGCACAGGGGCAAGGGTGGGTGCCGCCCGGCCAGCAGATCAGCCGGAAGGGATGGTCTGCCATGCTGGCGTGGTGCGGGTGCTGGCCAAACTGGAGCTTATTTTACGGTACTGGTCGGAGCTTGCGCACGCGCCCTCCTGCGCGGGTACGCCAGTTGAGCGTGTTCCTGTGCCGGTTGCCGGGGACTGCGTGTGGGATCAGGGCAGGCAGGGCATTTCTTCTCTTGCACTCAGGCAAAGCTGATTCCACAACAGGGGCATGAGCGAACATCTGATTGCCGAGCAAGCCTCATCCTCTTCTCAGGATCATTTTCTCGATGGTCCGGAGCTTCCCACCGGTATTACGCGTTTTTGGCTGATCCGCCACGCACTGGTGGAAGAAAATGCCCGTATGCGCATGTATGGCAGTATGGATGTGCCGCTCTGCCCGGAAAGTCTGATTGCCCAAAAACCCATGTACCGGGCTTTGGCCGAACGTCTGCCGCAGGATGCACAATGGTTTATCAGCCCTCTGTCCCGCACCCGGCGGACAGCACAGGCTATTGAGGAAGCCGGTTATGGCCCCCGCAAACTCACGGTGGAGCCAGACCTGATCGAGCAGAATCTGGGCGCGTGGCAAGGGCTCAAGTACGATGCCCTGCCTGCCCATCTGACCCTGCCGCCCCACCCCTTCTGGCCGGTTGCCGCCAGTGACTGCCCACCGCAGGGCGAAAGCGTGATAGAAGTGTGCAGCCGTGTTGGCCGCCTGCTGGACCGGCTGGCCAGAACGCACGCGGGGCGCAACATTGTGGCGGTGGCCCATGGCGGGGTGATTCGCGCAGCGCTAGCCCATGCACTGCGGATTCATGCCGAGACCGCGTTGCATTTTTCGGTCCAGAATCTCTCGCTTACCATTCTGGAACGGCTGGATGCAGGCTGGCGGGTGGTCACGGTCAATGAACTGCCCGGTGTTTAACCCGGTGCGGTTTGCGCCATTTATGTAAAACGACTGGCTGACCATACGGGCAGCCATGATTCCCAGACGGAGGGCCGTGGTCCATGTCTTTCTCTCCCTCACACGCCGGGGCGCTGGCCGCCACAGACCAGTTGTTTTTTGCCTCCAAGCAGGCGCAGCTTAGCCGGGACGAGGCTGAAAAGCTCACCCACACGGCGCTGGACGGCATGGACGATGGCGAGCTGTTCCTTGAATACCGCGAGAGCGAATCCATAGCTCTGGATGATGGGGTTATCCGCTCTGCTTCCTTTAACACCAGCACGGGCTTTGGTTTGCGTGCGGTGCTGGGGGAAGAAACGGGCTTTGCCCATTCGGATGAGATGAGCCGTTCTTCTCTGCTCCGCGCGGCCGATGCGGTCAGTGCCGTGCGCGCCGGGCGTTCCGGGCAGATGGCAGCACCACCCCGCCCCACCAACCAGCGGCTCTACACGGATGCGAACCCGCTGGGGGATACCGATTTTGCAGCCCGCTCCGGCCTGCTTTCCAGCATAGATGCCTATGCACGCGGTAAGGACCGGCGCGTGGTGCAAGTCATGGCCTCGCTCTCGGGCGAGTGGCAGGCCGTGCAGATCATTCGGGCAGACGGTGGGCGTGTGGCCGATCTGCGGCCTCTGGTGCGGTTGAATGTGTCGGTTGTGGTGGAGCAGGATGGCAAGCGCGAGAGCGGCAGCCACGGCCTTGGTGGACGTTACGAGATTAACCGCCTGCTGAATGAGGAAACATGGCACGGCGCGGTGGATGAGGCCCTGCGGCAGGCCCTTGTTGCCCTGGAAGCACAGGCGGCCCCAGCGGGGGAAATGGAGGTTGTGCTGGGTGCTGGCTGGCCCGGCATTCTATTGCACGAAGCCGTGGGCCATGGGCTGGAAGGGGACTTTAACCGCAAGGGTACATCCGTTTTTGCCGGGCGCATTGGCTCCCGCGTGGCATCCCCCGGTGTTACGGTAATTGATGATGGCTCCCTGCCCGACCGCCGGGGCAGCCTGACTATTGATGATGAAGGCACCCCGACAGGCCGCACGGTGCTGATCGAGGATGGTATTCTCAAAGGCTATTTGCAGGACCGGCTGAATGCCCGGCTTATGGGGGTGGCCCCTACAGGTAATGGCCGCCGCCAGTCCTACGCGCATATGCCTCTGCCCCGTATGACCAACACCATTATGCTGCCCGGTAATGCCACAACGGAAGAGATGATCCGTTCGGTCAAACGTGGGCTGTACGCCGTGCACTTTGGGGGCGGGCAGGTGGATATTACATCGGGCAAGTTCGTGTTTGCCGCATCCGAGGCCTATCTGATCGAGAATGGTCGGGTCACAGTGCCGGTCAAGGGCGCAACCCTGATTGGCAGCGGCGCGGAAGCCATGACGCAGGTTTCCATGATCGGGGGCAATCTGGAGCTTGATCCGGGTATTGGAACCTGTGGCAAGGCCGGGCAGGGGGTGCCGGTTGGTGTTGGTCAGCCGACGCTTAAAATGACCGGTCTGACCGTGGGTGGCACGGCTTAGGAACGCAACAGACGCCTGCCCCTCCTTTGGGCTGTTCCTGTTCTGCGCTCTCTCATGCTAGAGCGTGTGCCTGAGGTTCTGCCCGTCTGATGCGGGCCGAAGGAGAGGGACAGGAAAATGGTCGAGAGCGGATTTCGGAGTTCTTTCATGCGCGAGGCCGCAGCACGCGGTTTCATTTTCCAGTGCACGGATGCGCAGGCACTGGACGCACTTATGGAACGGGAGTCCATCTCGGCTTATATTGGCTTTGACCCCACGGCAGACAGCCTGCATGTGGGTGGGCTTATCCAGATTATGATGTTGCGGCTGCTGCAAAAGCACGGCCATCGCCCGATTGCCCTTGTTGGGGGCGGCACGGCGCGCATTGGCGATCCCTCCTTCCGGGAAGAGGCTCGCCGCCTGATGACGGATGACATCATCCAGACCAATCTGGCCGGGATCGAGGGGTGCCTGCGGCAGTTCCTGACCTTTGGCACGGGCGCGTCCGATGCGCTGCTGGTCAACAATGCGGATTGGCTGGACAAGCTGGCCTATATTGATCTGCTGCGCGATGTGGGGGTGCATTTTTCCATCAACCGCATGTTGTCCTTTGATTCTGTCAAGAATCGGCTGGAGCGCGAACAGGGACTGACTTTTCTGGAGTTCAATTACTCCATTCTCCAGTCCTACGATTTTAGGGAACTCAGCCGCCAGTATGGGCTGGTGTTGCAACTGGGTGGGTCCGACCAGTGGGGTAATATTGTCTCCGGTGTGGAACTGGTGCGCAGAACCGACCAGAAAGCCGTGATGGGCCTGACCACGCCGCTGCTGACAACCTCTTCCGGCGCCAAAATGGGCAAAACGGCCAGCGGTGCCGTGTGGCTGTCCGAAAAACGCCTGCCCGTGTTCGATTACTGGCAGTTCTGGCGCAATACGGAAGATGCCGATGTGGGCCGCTTTTTACGCCTGTTCACGGACCTGCCGCTGGAGGAATGCGCGCGGCTGGAAAATTTGCAGGGTGCCGAGATTAACGAAGCCAAAAAGATACTGGCGACCGAGGCCACAGCCTTGTGCCATGGGCGCGAGGCGGCCCTTGCCGCAGCAGAGGCCGCCCGTCAGACGTTTGAGGAAGGCCGTGTAACGGCCGCAGATTTGCCAGTGCACGAAGTTGCCCAACCCGAACTGGCAGCAGGGATTCCCGTTTTCCGCCTTCTGGTGGAGGCAGGTCTTGCCAAAACCAATGGCGAGGCCCGGCGTTTGGTGCGTGGTGGGGGCGCCCGCCTCAACAATGCCGTGATACAGGATGAAAATCGCCTGATTGTGGAGCACGATAGCGTGGACGGTGCCATCAGGCTCTCTGCTGGCAAAAAACATCATGTGCTGGTCAAGGTTGCCTCCTAACGGCCAGCCACCAGCAGGAGGCCATACTATGAAACGTCTTGTATGCAGTCTGGCTGCATTGGGAACTTTAACAACACTGGCAGGCTGTGCCGGACCGGGCCCCGGCCCCCGGCCCTACTATCCGTACGGATATGCCGGGTCCAGTTTTGGTTATGATGAGTATTATGGTTACGGCGGCGGTGGTGGCTGGTCTCGCCCTGCTCCGCGCCCCATGGGCAGGCCCGGTATGGGGCCTGGTCGCCCCGGTGGTGGTCATAATGGCGGCGGGTGGTCGCGGCCCGGTGGCGGAGGACGCCCCGGCGGAGGTGGCCCCGGTGGTCAGGGTGGTCCCGGTGGTGGTGGCGGACAACGCCCCGGTGGCGGTGGTGCGCACGGAGGCGGCCCATCCGGTGGTGGCCATGGTGGCGGTCCGGGGGGCGGTGGCCCTAATGGTCCTCCACGCGGCTGATCGTCCGGAGACATATGTTCAGGAAGGCCTCGCCATGGTGCGGGGCCTTTTTTATGGTCTGTCCGTTGTTGGGCTGCGGGCCGGTGCAAATGCAAGGCATCACACACGCCTCATGCCTCTTGGCGAGGATGAAAACGGAGAACAATAAAATTTAAGGGAAAAGTTTGCTGGTGCTGCTGGACAGGATTGAACTGTCGACCTCTCCCTTACCAAGGGAGTGCTCTACCACTGAGCTACAGCAGCACTGCTTGCGGGGTTCTAGCCGTTTGGGCCGACCACCGCAAGAGTGGGCAGAACAAAAAAGACGAAAATTAATCGTCCCTATGTGTTTTTTCCATGCGTTCGTGCTGTTCCTGCGCCTCAATGGACAGGGTTGCAATGGGGCGGGCTTCCAGACGCTTCAGGCCAATAGGCTCGCCTGTTTCCTCGCAATAACCATAGCTGCCGTTTTCAACCCGCTGGAGCGCAAGGTTGATCTTGCCAATCAGCTTACGGGCCCGGTCACGCGTGCGCAGCTCAAGGGCACGATCGGTTTCCACGCTGGCGCGGTCCGTAATGTCGGCTTCATGAATGCCCCCTTCGGAAAGGCTGGCTAGGGTATCCCCGGCCTCTTTCAAAAGATCCGCACGCCATTTGAGCAGTTTCTGCCGGAAGTACTCCGTCTGAAGAGGATTCATGAACTCTTCATCTTCTGACGGGCGATAATCTGGCGGTAAAGTAATCATGTCTGTCGTCAGCCTTTGCAATGACAGGAAGCCTGCCTTGAAAGAATGACGCGGCTTATAGCGGCAACATGCCCCAGCGCCAAGAATTTTATGCACAGATATGCAAAGAAAAGTGGAAATTATCGGTCAGTAAGATCAAGAAAAACTGATATTTGGAAAAAGTAATAAATAGAAATGATCCGATTATTAAAATTTCAATAAAACCTTCAGCCGTATCAGCGAGGGTGCTTGTCGCCGTTTTTTGCTTGGGTCTGGGGTGCGGTCTTCTTTGCCGGGTGTCAGGCATAAAAAAGGGCCGCATGGTTGCGGCCCCTATGGTCACGGTTGAAGTGGCCGGAGCGGGTTAGAACGGAATTTCGTCATCCAGATCGCCACTGCCGGAGGCATCCCAGCCACCAGATGGCGCACCGCCACCACCGCGCTGGGGTGCAGGCAGGCGGGAGGAGGATGAGCCGCCACCACCGTTGCCGTAGTCCGAATTGCCACCGCCCGTGTTGTAGCCACCGTAGCTGCTGCCACCGTTGCCACCGCCAAAGCCGCCGCCTTCGCCCTCACCGCCATTGCGGCTGTCCAGCAGCACCAGTTCGCCGCGGAAGCGGTCAACAATCACTTCGGTCGTATAGCGTTCCTGCCCGCCCTGATCGGTCCATTTGCGGGTTTGCAACGCACCTTCAAGGTACACCTTGCGGCCTTTGCGCAGGAACCGTTCGGCTACATCGGCCAGCCGGTCATTAAAAATGACCACGCGGTGCCATTCCGTCCGTTCCCGCTTTTCGCCCGATGCGCGGTCATTCCACGTGTCGCTGGTGGCGAGTGAGAAGGATACGATCTTCTGCCCGCTCTGGCTGGAGCGGACTTCGGGGTCTTTGCCCAGATTGCCGACCAGAATGACCTTGTTAACGCTTCCAGCCATGTGTCTCTTTGCCTTCTCTGTAACCTGATAAACCGTTTTGTTACGGTCTGTGTAGCGCAGCAGACTGATGAGATACCAGCCTGTAATATGTTTTTATGCAGCCCCGCTGGCTAGTTGCCAGATGGACAGGCGGGCTGCTCCATGCTGGCGTTCGGCCAGAAGCGTGTGCGCGCAGGGTAGGGCGCTCTCTGCTTCTGCCGTAAAGGGGAGGGGTTCATCCCGCCCGGTTTCAATAACAGCTATGGCGCTGGGGGTAATCCACCCTTTTGCCGTAAGGATTTCTAGCGCTTTGGTGGGCAGCCCCTTGTGGTAGGGTGGGTCCAGAAAAACCAGTGTTGCCGGTGTGGCGCGGGCTGCGGGCGGGTTGGTAACATCCCGCGGGTAAACATGGCAGCGTTCTTCCCACCCACAGGCGTGGATGTTGGCGCGCAGTGCCGCAAGGGCTGGCCGGTCGGTTTCAAAAAAAACAGCGTGGGCGGCCCCGCGGGAGAGTGCTTCCAGCCCAAGGGCGCCGGTGCCCGCAAAAGCATCCAGCACATGGGCATCTTCCAGCAGGGGTGGGCCACCCCACGGTGCATGGGCCAGTACGTCAAACAGCGCCTGGCGGACACGGTCCGCCGTAGGGCGTGTGGTGCCACCCGTGGGGGTGGCTAGCACGCGGCCTTTGCGCGTACCGGCAATAATGCGGACCATTAGCGCGTTTGCCGGTGTGTGCTGGTGCGTGGAGTCGTGGTTTTTTCCGGCGCTTTGGGGAGCTGGTCCCGTAGTACGCGTGGGGGAATTTCCTCCAGTTCACCTTTTTGCAGCGCACCAAGGAGGAATGGCCCGTAGCTGGTGCGGATCAGACGGCTGACGTGCAGGTTCAGCCCCGCCATGACCTTACGGATCTCGCGGTTTTTGCCTTCCTTGAGGGAGACCGTCAGCCATGCATTGTCCCCCTTTCGCGAATCGAGGGAGGCAACAATGGGGCCATAGCGTACGCCATCAAGCACACAGCCCTGAGCGAGGGAGGCCAGACGGGCCTCGTCCACCACACCAAAGACGCGCACACGGTAACGGCGCAGCCAGCCGTTGGAGGGGAGTTCCAGCCTGCGGGCCAGTTCGCCATCGTTGGTGAGCAGCAGCAGCCCTTCGCTGTTCAGGTCCAGCCGTCCAACGCTGATCACACGGGGCATTCCCTCAGGCAGGGAGGAAAAGACGGTGGGTCGTCCCTCCGGGTCCTTGTGGGTCGTAACCAGCCCGTCGGGTTTGTGGTAGCGCCATAATCTGGTGCGTTCTGGGGCGGAAACCGGCTGGTTATCCACCAGAACAATATCGCCATCCGTGACAAAGGTTGCCGGGTGCGTCACACTCTGGCTGTTCAGCCGCACGCGCCCTTCCTCAATCATGCGCTCTGCATCGCGCCGACTGGCCACCCCTGACCGTGCCAGCCACTTTGCAATGCGTTCTCCCCGCGCTTCCTGCGTCACGCCTGTTCTCCTGATGCCTGTATGAAGGCTTTGAAAAGAGTTCTGTCTGCCGGGTCTATGCCAAATTCCGGGTGCCATTGCACCCCAAGACAAAAACGGTGATCCGGGTCTTCTATGCCTTCTATCACGCCATCTTCCGCAATGGCATTCACCCGTCCCCGCCCACTGGTGCAGACGGCCTGATGGTGGGCCGAGTTTACACCAATGCGCCGGGCGCCCCCAAGCAGGTGGGCTAAACGGGTGTTGGGCTGAATGTCCACACCATGGCTGGCCTCATCCCGTGGGTTGGGCTGCTCATGGGGGAGGGCATTGGGGTAGGTGTCCGGAATGTGCTGGATAAGCGTTGCACCAAGGGCCACGGCGATAAGCTGCATTCCCCCGCAAATACCCAGAACGGGAATGTTGCGCTGCAAGGCGGCAGCCAGCAAAGCACTTTCCGCCCGTGTGCGGCGGGGCCGCAGGGTTACGCTGGTATGGCGTTCGGTCGCGCCATACAGTGCGGGGTCAATATCAAACGCCCCACCGGTTATGAGCAGTCCATCCAGCCTGGCCACATAGTCGGGCGCAAGTTGTGGAAAAAGGGGCAGGGCCAGTGGCAGCCCTCCAGCCGTTGCAACCGCGCTCAGGTAATTCTCACGCAGGGCACACCATTCAAAGCGCGAATACGCAGCGGCATTCCCCTCTTCCAGATCAAGGGTAATGCCAATAACGGGGCGTTCTTCTGCCATAAGCCTGTGGTCCTGCACGAAAAGCCAAGAAAAAACGAAAGCTAGCTCTTCTGTGTCAGGTGCCACAGGTTGCAGGGTTTTGCATCTTTTCGCGTCTGGTTTTGCCCGTCTGGCAAGCGGTTGCGTTGCCTAGCGGGTCAAAAACGATGGAATGCTCCGCGGGAGCATGTGCGTGCTGGCCATTTGCGCAGGAGCAGGGGCGGAGGACTCGCTAGGCAGTCTGTCCGCAACGGCAAGACCAAATCCCATTGCTGCCGCAGCCAGAATGAAAGACAGAGAATGCATGGTTCCGACCTTTCCAGCCAAGAGTATGGGGCCAGCGAACCTCGGTCCGTAATGAAGGATCACAGTTTGTTGCAAAACGGATCGTGGCAGCTTTAAGGCAGGATGACAAAGTTGTGGTTGGGATTGCAAGAAAAATATGATGTTTCGGTTTGGAAATTCTTTGTGGGTCTTCCCCCAGACCACAAAGCCATTGAAATGTTTTGTGATACGGTTGTGACCATGGCGGAAAATAACAGCACAACACCCAGCGAGGGCATGGTTCTGGCCTTGCAGCAGGCCCGTCATGCCGCCACCCGGGGAGAGGTGCCGGTAGGGGCCGTACTGCTGGATGCACAGGGCCACGTGCTGGCACAGGCTGGTAACAGGGTGGAAGAACTGCACGACCCCTCTGCCCATGCGGAAATGCTGGTCATGCGTGAGGCCGTGCGCCAGCGCCACGGCCAAAGGCTGGCGGATTGCACGCTGGTTGTCTCGCTCGAACCCTGCCCCATGTGTGCTGCCGCCATGGCTCATTTTAGGGTCGGGCGGCTGGTGTTTGGGGCGTATGACCCCAAAGGGGGCGCGGTGGAACATGGCCCGCGTCTGCCCTACCGCGCGGAGGCGCTGCACCGCCCCGATATTGTGGGGGGGGTGCGTGAGCAGGAGGCTGCGCGCCTGCTCAAACAGTTTTTTCTGGCATTGCGGAGCAAGGACCCGTCCGGGCCAGCATAATTAAAAAGCGGGCGAATGGGCGGCTGAAGGGCTTTTTTTTCCCCCGAAAGAAACCATGTTAGCCTTCGGGGCGTAAGGTGGCGCAGGCTCCGGTGGCTGTAACTGGCGCACGGAGTCGCTGAGTAGGCCGGGATCGCCCCGCGTGTGTCCTGCTTGGGTAGAACAAGGAACAGTCAAGATCGTGATGTCGGAAAAATCTGTGACAAACGTTTGCAAGCATGGCAGCCGCCGTAACTGGACCAAAGCCCTGCTTGCAGGGTGTATGCTGGTTTCGGCTGCCGGACCGTGGGCTGGCTCCCAATCCTGGGCAGATACGTCCAGCATGATCAAGCCGAGCGGCCCAGCCCAGCGGATTCCCGATTTTGTGGAACTGGTCAAACAGGTCAAACCCGCTGTGGTGTCCATTACCTCCATGATCCGCTCCGATGCCGTGGAAGGCGAAGGCGGCAGCATGGGCATGGGAGGAGGTGGGCCTTTTCCGTTCCCCTTCCCGTTCCAGATGATGCCCCAGCCCTCCAAACAGCTGATTGAAGCACGCGGGTCGGGCTTTGTTATCTCGGCTGATGGTTATGTGGTGACCAACAACCATGTGGTTAAAGGGGCGACCAAGGTCACCGTAACGCTGGATGATGGCACAACCCTGCCAGCCAAGGTTGTTGGCCGCGATGGCAAGACCGATCTTGCCCTGCTCAAGGTCACACCCACGCAAAAGCTCCCCTTTATTGAACTGGGCGAGTCGGATGATGTGCAGCCGGGTGAATGGGTGATTGCGGTTGGCAATCCCTACGGGCTGGGTGGCACGGTAACCGCTGGTATTGTTTCCGCCCGTGGGCGCGATATTAACGAAGGGCCATACGACAACTTTATTCAGGTCGATGCCCCCATTAACCGTGGGAACTCCGGTGGACCGCTCTTTACGCAGGATGGCAAGGTGGTGGGTGTGAACACCGCCATTCTCTCCCCATCCGGTGGGGGGTCTATTGGTATTGGCTTTGCTATTCCGTCCGATACGGTGCGCAGTGTTGTGGACCAGCTGCGCAAGACCGGGCATGTCGTGCGTGGCTACCTTGGGGTGAATGCGCAGGTTATTTCGCCTGTTATGGCGAGCGCGCTTAACTTGCCCGCGCCTGCTGTGGCAGGGGCACCGCCAGCCGGTGCGCTGGTGGCCAGCGTAAGCCAGGATAGCCCGGCGGAAAAAGCAGGCTTAAAAGCTGAGGACGTCATTACCGAATTTAATGGCCAAAAAATCAGCACTCCGCATGATCTGGCCGTGCGTGTGGCGGCAGTGCCACCGGGCACACAGGTGACAATCGGCTTTATACGGGCTGGTAAGGCACAGACACTGACAACCAAGATTGGCAACCTTGCCACGGCCACCGGGGACACAGGCAAAGCCTCCACCGCAGCGGGTGGGCAGCATCTTGGTATTGCTCTGGCCCCCCTTAACCGCGACACGCGCCAGCAGCTTGGTCTGCCGCAGGATGCACATGGTGTTGTGGTGAGTGATGTGGAGGCCGGGTCTCCGGCTGATCAGGCTGGCATTCGTCCGGGGGATGTCATTCAGTCCGTGGGGAGCCAGCCGGTGGATGCGCCCAAGGCTGCGGTGGGGCTGATTAAAACCGCCATGGCAGCCAAAAAACCGCTTCTGCTGCGTATTCTGCGAGAAGGACAATCGCTGTTTATTGCCATTTCGCCCGATGGCAGCACTGCGGGTGTGCCAACCGATAACAATATGGGTGGGGATGACGACGATAACTGATCACCCCTGATCGGTATAAATATCGGACGACGGGTCGGCTCCATCTGGAGTCGGCCCTTTTTTGTAACGCGGCTGCTTATGCTGCGGTGGGGGCTTTGGCCGTGGCTGAGGGGCCGGGTGGGTTATTCGGCCTTTTGCCCGGACGCAATGTTGGCCAGGGTCGCAACGGATAAAATACGGATCCGATGGTTTTCAGCACTTGCAATCAGATGGTCGCGGCGGAAGGCACTAATGGTGCGGCTGACTGTTTCAATCGTCAGGCCCAGATAATCGGCAATATCCACCCGTGTCATGGGGACAGAAGCCAGAGTCTCCGCCTCCTGCCGCCGGTTGGCGGTGAGGTGGAACGCTTTCATCCGATCAAGCAGAAATGTAGCGACTTTTTCCCGCGCGGTTTTGCGGCCCAGCAGCAGCATCTGTTCCTGCGCTTCGGCCAGCTTGTCGGTTACGGCCGCCAGCAGGCTGCGTTCAAAGGTAGGGTAGTCACTCAGCAGTGTTTCAAGCTGCGGGCGCATAAAGCGGCACAGGCGCACGTTATCTACCGTTTCTGCCCCAAAAGAGTAGGTCTGTGCCGTGCTCAGGCCCAAAAACTGCCCCGCATCGGCAAAACCCGTAATCTGCCTACGGCCATCGGGGAGGGACTTGAACAGTTTGACGGTCCCGCGAGTCACATTGAAAAAGGCCAGTGCTGGCTCCCCTTCCTCAATAATGGTCGTGCTTGGTGGCAGGATTAACTGGCGGGAAGAATGGGCAAGGGCTGCCAGCCCCTCCTCATCCATGCTGTTGCACAGGCTTCTGTTCCGTATGTCACACACAAGGCAACGCATGACATCCAAATCCGTTTTGGAGGCGGGAACCACCCCACCAACGGGCGGAAGGGCGGATGTTGGGGAGGGAAAAGTCATGCGATAAATCCAGAAAACCGTTTAGTATTAACCTGTTATGGCCTTGTTATAACGGTTGGGGCGGTTAAGGCCCACCAAGCAACATTGAACTTGTGTTGACATAAATCAATCATACCGTGGGATTATTTTAATTGCAGGACAGAACTGCAAGAAAAGCCAAAGCAACGTCTGTGGTTAAAATGACACAGTTTTAACTCATCTTCTACCGTGTGCCGAGAACTTGATCTACATCAAGGCTGCATTGGCCCGAGCATGGTCTTTCCCGCACAGAATTACAGTGCAGTGGAAGAGACAAATCGCAATGGTCAAGTTCCGTTCCTTTCTGACAGCCACAGTGGCTGGTGTGGCCGCCCTTACAGGTGCAGCACAGGCGCAGACAGCAGTTCCCAATGCTGCCTACGTTAATGCTCCGGTCATGAACCGTATCCCCGATGCGCAGAAACCTTCTGGCCATTGTGGTATTTTTGAAACCTGCGCCAGCACCAAGATCGGTCTGAGCAAGGGCGATATCATGATCCGCCTGTCGGGCGTTGGTGTTCTGCCGCAGGACCGTGACAACCATGGCGTGAGCGCAAGCGTGAACGGTGGTGCTTATGCTCATCTGAACGGCACCCGCACTTCCACCACCAATCAGGCTATGCCGGAACTGACGGTTGAATACTTCATCACCAACAACCTGTCTGTTGACCTGATTGCCACCAGCACCCGTCATGAAGTTTCGGCTGAAGGCGGCACTCTGGCTGGCCTTACAGGGTCCCATAAGACGGATATCGGCTCTGCATGGGTTCTGCCCCCGACCCTGACGTTCGCCTGGCATTTCCGCCCCAACAAGCGCTTTAACCCGTATGTTGGCGTTGGTGCGACAGCTATGTGGTTCCACAACATGCATGGTGCGGATGGCATTAAGCTGAACTCCGGCTTTACCGGTGGTCCGTCTGTTAACGTTGGCTTTGACTACCAGATCGTTGGTAACTGGTTCTTCAACGCAGACGTCAAGCAGATGTTCGTCCGTATGCATGCATGGGGCAAAGGTGGCGCTCTGGACAGCCTGGTTGCTGGCAGCACCGTGCGCGTCAAAGCCCACGAATCCCTGGACCCCACCGTGGTGTCCGCCGGTATTGCATACCGCTTCTGATCTAAGCTGATGAGCGCGGACACCGTCTCTGACCTGATCTCCCGCTACGGCGGGAATCTGCCGCGCTATACCAGTTACCCGACCGCAGCCAGCTTTTCGGATGCGGTTGGGGCGCAGGATGTGGAAGGCTGGCTGCGCACGCTGCCAGCGGACCTGCCTGTCTCGCTTTATTTTCATGTTCCCTTCTGTGATGAACTGTGCCGGTTTTGTGGGTGCAATACATCCGTTATGCGGCATGAGGATGGGCGTGTTGCCTATGGTGACCTGCTGCGCGAGGAAATGCGCCGGGTCGTTGCCTTAACGGGCGAGCAGCGTGTGGTGCACCATCTCCAGTTTGGGGGGGGGACGCCCACAACATTGCCTGCCGCATCGCTCCGGCAGCTTATGCGTGCGGTCCGCACGTTTTTCCGTTTTGCAGATCAGGCCGAACTGGCCATGGAGATGGACCCGCGCCACGTGCCGCAGGGTTATCCCGCCCTGTTGGGTGATCTGGGCTTTAACCGCATCAGCCTTGGTGTGCAGGATCTGGACGAAAAGGTGCAGGAAGCCTGCGGACGCCACCAGTCCTTTGAGCAGACACAAAGCTGCATCCAGCAGGTGCGCGATGCCGGTGTGAGCGGTGTCAACATCGATCTGATTTATGGCCTGCCTTACCAGACGGTGGAGAGCGTGGGGGAGACGGCACGCCAGATTGCCTCCCTTCGCCCCGATCGTCTGGCTGTGTTTGGGTATGCCCATATTCCATGGAAGCAGAAGCGCCAGAAGCTTATTCCAGAGGCTGCGTTGCCTGCTTCGCCCGAACGGTTGGCCCAGCGTGCGCAAATCGATGCGGTTTTGCAGGCACAGGGGTATCAGCCCGTCGGTCTGGACCATTATGCCCTACCCACGGATGCTTTGGCAAAGGCGGCCACGGCTGGCACCCTACACCGTAATTTTCAGGGTTATACGACCGATTCCTGCCCGGTTCTGCTGGGTATGGGGGCTTCGGCCATTTCCATGATGCCCGCAGGGTTTGCGCAGAACATTCCAGCCGTTGCACCCTATGCACGGGCACTGGCCGATTCGGGTGATTTGCCGGTTATCCGGGGGGTGGCCTGTACGGCTGATGACCGGTGCAGGGCGGCTATTATCGAACGGATCATGTGTGATCTGGCGGTTGACCTGAACGCTCCTACGTTGCCCGATAATCCGGGGCTGGCAGGATTTGCCGAGGAACTGGCAAGCCTGAGCCTGTTTGAGCGCGATGGGCTGATTACCCGCACCAACAGCCGGATTGAAGTGACAGAAAAAGGTCGCCCCTTCCTGCGCAATGTTGCCGCAGTTTTTGATACGAGAAAAAAAGAACTGGCAGCCGCAAGTGCAGGCAAAGCTCCGGCACCGCGTTTTTCTGGTGCCTTGTAAAATAGATCGTTAAAATTGGCATTTCTGCCATGCAACTTGATCATCCTGTTATTTTGGCGCATGGAGGAAAGCTTCTGAACCGCAGAGGCTATGCTCCAGAAAGCCTCGTATCTCTGGTTCCAAAGCCTGTTTTTTGCTTCAGCGGAAGGATCGGACATTATGTGTTCTCATGTGCCCATGCCCGGCCAGAGCGGTCATTTTGCCCTGCCGGACAGTCTGGCCCATACCCCGATCTCTTCGCACCCGTTCCCGCATTGGATGTTGGAGAATGTGCTGGAGCCAGCCGCGTGCGAGGCGCTGCTGGAATGGAACCCCGGAGAAGCCGCCATAGCGGGCGATGTTGGTGGACGGCGGGAAACCCGTAATGCCTTCCGTGTGTTTGTGGACCCACCGGCCCGCGCAAGGGATGCCCGGCTGGACCGCATGGCCCGGCAGCTTGATAGCGAAGTCATGCGCAGAACTTTTGAGACGGTGTGCAAAAGCCCGTTGGAGGAAGCGGCTCTGCGGCTTGAGCTATGCCTAGATACGGATGGATTCTGGCTGGAACCCCATACGGATATTGGGGCGAAAAAACTGACATTGCTGATCTCCCTTTCCACGGGGGAGGAGGCAGGGCAGTGGGGTACGGATCTGATGACCCCGCAAGGCGAGTCTGTTGCCCGGGCATCGGGGGCCTTTAATTCCGCTGTTTTGTTCATTCCATCGGACAAAACATGGCATGGCTTTGTGCAGCGGCCCATCCGGGGTACGCGGCGGACCCTTATTGTTAATTTTGTCGATAAAAACTGGCGGGCCGTGCACGAACTGGCCTTTGGACCGCGCATGGCCCGGTCCTGATCTTTCCTGTTTGGCGGAAATAGCGCAAAACGGGCCGGGGGGCCCGTTTTTTGCAATTCTGTGACAAATCGGGTTTAGGAAAACTACAAAAAATTCAACGGGGATAAAACGGGAATGAGTGAACCTGCGCGTGAGTCGATGGAGTTCGATGTTGTCATTGTTGGCGGTGGTCCCGCCGGACTGGCTGCCGCCATTCGCCTGCGCCAGCTTTCGCCGCAAACCAGTGTCTGCCTGATTGAAAAAGGGAGCGAGATCGGGGCGCACATCGTATCCGGTGCGGTTATTGAACCGCGTGCTCTGGCTGAACTGCTGCCAGACTGGCGCGAACGTGGCGCACCGTTGAATACACCCGTTACGGCGGAAGACATGCTGTACCTGACCGAAACAGGCAGCATCCGTGTGCCCATGCTGGATAAGGTTATGCCGCACATGGCTAACCACGGGAATTTCATTGTCAGCCTGGGTGAAGTCTGCCGCTGGCTGGCCGTACAGGCCGAGGAACTGGGGGTGGAAATTTACCCCGGTTTTGCTGGTGCTGAGGTGCTGATTGAACATAACCGTGTGGTGGGTGTGGCAACAGGGGACATGGGAGTGGGCCGTGATGGCAAACCCGGCCCCAACTACCAGCCCGGTATGGAACTGCGTGGCCGCTACACCCTGTTTGCAGAAGGCTGCCGTGGCTCCCTGACCAAACAGGTCATGGCGCACTATGACCTGCGTAAAGAGGTGGACCCACAGACCTATGGCCTAGGCATTAAGGAAGTGTGGGAAATTCCGGCCGAGAACCATCGCCCCGGTCTGGTGCAGCACAGCTTTGGCTGGCCACTGGATGACAAGACCTATGGCGGCGCATGGCTCTACCATTTTGGCGATAATCTTGTGTCCTACGGCTTTGTTATCGGGCTGGATTACGCCAACACATGGCTTTCCCCGTTTGAGGAAATGCAGCGCGTCAAACTGCACCCGGCGTTTCGTAAACATCTTGAGGGCGGGCGTCGTATTTCCTATGGCGCGCGGGCTTTGTCCGAGGGTGGGTTGCAGTCCATACCACGCCTGACTTTCCCCGGTGGTGCATTGATCGGGGATTCGGCAGGGTTCCTGAATGTGCCCAAGATCAAAGGCACCCATACGGCCATGAAGTCAGGTATGCTGGCAGCGGAAGCCGTGGTGGAAGCCATAAAGACCGATCGGGTAGAACCCGCGGCCTTGACCGAAAAAGTCCGCCGGTCATGGTTGTGGCAGGAACTGCGCGCAGCACGGAACATTCGTCCTGCTTTTGCCCGGTTCGGGGCTAAGGGTGGAGCTGTGTATGCCGGGCTGGATGCCATGCTGCTGCGTGGCCGCGCACCATGGACGCTGCACTTCAAACATCAGGATAACGACACCCTGCGGGCGGCCGATCTGTGCACAAAGCCCTTTTACCCCAAGCCCGATGGCAAGCTGACGTTCGACCGCCTGTCCTCCGTCTTTTTGTCCGCCACCAATCATGAGGAAGATCAGCCCGTTCATCTGCGGTTGAAAAATCCGTCGTTGTGGAAAACGGTCAACTGGGATGTGTTCCGTGCACCGGAGGCGCGTTATTGCCCCGCAGGTGTGTACGAAGTGGCGGACGAGCAGACAGACCCACATCTGCAAATCAACGCTCAGAACTGCGTACATTGCAAAACGTGCGACATTAAGGACCCCACCCAGAATATAGACTGGACCACGCCAGAAGGGGGTGGTGGGCCCAATTATCCGGCTGGTATGTGAATTTTGCTCAAAGTACGATAAAGCATCGTCCGAACCATCCTGCGTCTGCAAGCGAAAGAAGTCATGAAGATACTCGTACCTGTAAAGCGGGTTGTTGATTACAACATCAAACCGCGCGTCAAGGCGGATGGCAGCGGAGTGGAAACCGCTGGCGTCAAGATGTCCATGAACCCGTTTGACGAAATTGCGGTTGAGGAAGCCGTGCGCCTGCGTGAAAAAGGCGCTGCTTCCGAAGTCGTTGTTGTGTCCATCGGTGTGCAGCAGGCGCAGGATACCCTGCGTACCGCCATGGCCATGGGCGCTGACCGGGCTATTCTGGTCCTGACGGAAGAAAGCCCCGAACCTCTTGCCGTTGCCAAAGTGCTTAAAAAGCTGGTCGAAAAAGAAGGCCCCTCACTGGTTGTGCTGGGCAAGCAGGCCATTGATGACGACATGAATGCAACCGGCCAGATGCTGGCAGGTCTGCTGGGTTGGGGTCAGGGCACATTTGCCAGCAAGGTGGATGTTGCCGATGGCCGCGTGCTGGTCAGCCGCGAAATTGATGGCGGAACGGAACAGGTTTCGCTGGTTCTTCCGGCCATTGTTACGGCGGATCTGCGGTTGAACGAACCGCGCTATGCGTCCCTGCCCAATATTATGAAAGCCAAGAAAAAGCCGTTGGAAACCATTCCAGCCGCTGACCTTGGGGTGGACATGGCACCACGCCTGACCATTGTTTCCGTTGCTGAACCGACGGAACGCAAGGCAGGCATCAAGCTTGGCTCCGCAACGGAGCTGGTGGAAAAACTGCGCAACGAAGCAAAGGTGATCTGAACATGACCGCTCTTGTTCTTCTGGATCATGAAGGCGGGCAGATCAGAAAGGCAGCCCTTTCTGCTGTAACCGCCGCCGCCCGTCTGGGTGATGTGCATGTGCTGGTTACGGGCGATGCCGCTCTGGCACAGGCTGCCAGCCGCATTGCTGGTGTTTCCAAGGTGCTGCACGCGGCAGATGCCCGCTATGCCCACGAACTGGCCGAACCTCTGGCCGCTCTTGTGGCTTCGCTGGCTGCCAGCTACGACCATGTTGTGGCTGCTGCGGGTGCAACGGGCAAAAACGTGCTGCCCCGTGCAGCCGCCCTGCTGGATGTGCAGCCTATTCCCGATGTGGTGAGCATTGTGGATGCACAGACCTTTGTACGCCCGATTTACGCTGGCAATGCCTTGGCTACGGTACGTTCTGCCGATGCCAAAAAAGTTCTGACTGTGCGTAGCGCATCGTTTGATGCCGCAGCGGCAGAAGGGGGTAGCGCACCTGTTGAGGTTGTGGCAGCGGTGGAAAGCCCAGACGTGTCCCGTTTTGAGGCAGTCCAGCTTTCCGATTCCGCACGCCCCGATCTGGAATCGGCTCGTGTTGTGGTGTCTGGTGGGCGCGGTATGGGCAGCGAGGAAAAATTCCACGCGCTCGACCCGCTGGCCGATGCTCTGGGCGCGGCTGTTGGCGCATCCCGCGCGGCAGTGGATTCGGGTTTTGTGCCCAACGAATTGCAGGTTGGTCAGACCGGCAAGATTGTTGCACCGGAACTGTATATGGCGTTCGGTATTTCCGGCGCTATCCAGCATCTGGCAGGGATGAAGGACAGCCGCGTAATTGTTGCGGTTAATAAAGACCCCGAAGCCCCAATTTTTCAGGTCGCGGATTACGGCATTGTGGGTGACCTGTTCGAGGTTGTGCCGCAGTTGGTGGAAGCGCTTAAAAAGTAAGCGCTCTTCCATAATGCTGAGCATTAAAAGGCCCGTATGCCCGTGTGGTGTACGGGCTTTTTTGCGCCGTTATTTTGAACCGTAGGCAGCCATAAAAACTTTGACCGCAGCGTGGATGACTTTTTCCTCATCCGTACTGTTGGTCCCGCTGCTCAGGTTAAAGCGCCTGAGGTGGGCAATGCGCGTCTGGCATAGTGCAAAAAACTGCTCGGCGGCAAAAACCGGGTCTTCTGTTGTCAGCGTGCCGCGGGCTTCCTGCTCACGAATCCAGTTGGCCAGCGTGGCAATGGCGACTCGGGGGCCGTTCTCCCAGAATATTGCTCCAAGCTGGGGAAAACGCGGCGCTTCGGAAACAATGATCCGGTAGAGCATCAGACTGTCTGGTTGGGTAATCAGCCGTACCATGGCACGGGCCACGGCGGTCAATATCTCACGCGGGGGGGCGTTTTCCTGCACAGGGGCAAGGGCTACCGGCAGCTTTTCGCGGCAGCGCTGCTCCACAAAAGCGGCAAACAGGTCGGCCTTGTTGGCAAAGTAATTATACAGCGTTCCCTTGGATACACCGGCCTGCCGCGCAATGGCGGACATGCTGGCGCCCTCATAACCATGTTCGGCAAATACCGAGCTGGCACCAGTCAGGATCTGTTGTCGTTTGGTTTCGGACTCCCCCATGCAGGGGGAGCAGGAGGGGGCGGGAACTGGGGAAGATAAGGCCATGGATTTTCGGGCTTTGGAGACTTGTGATTGACGCGGTAGGGAAAGACGATAGGGTATGCCCTGACCGAACGGGTCGGTCAGCGTAGCGGTTATAACGCATATTAAAGCAGGCGCATAATTTCGACGAGGGTAAGCGGGTGGCAAGACGGAATACACGGCGGGCAGGCGCACTGGCAGTCAGTTTTATTCTGGCAGGATGCGCAGTAGGGCCAGATTACAAAAAGCCCCAGACGTGGTCGCCCGCCCAATGGCAGAAGGCGGCAACGCAGGAACGTAGCAGTGCGCTGAGTGTTCCCACCGAACTGGAGCCTGATGTTCAGTGGTGGGCCGTGTTCCATGACCCCGAGCTTACCTCGCTCGAGCAAAGGTTGGCGGCCCAGAACCTGGATGTATTGCGTGCATCCGAACAGCTGGCTGTCAGCCGTGGGCAGTTGCTGCTGGCGGGGGCTGAGCGTTTTCCCGACCTTGCCGCGTCTGGCTCGTACAGCCGTGTGCAGCACAGTAGCCGACAGTTGCAGCGGATTGTGGAGCGTATTGGGTCGAAATCGCCGGGTTTGATTCCAGATTCTGCGGCAGTGGGTGATGCCACCATTCCGTTGCTGAACAACTGGCAGGATGGCGTGCAGGCCAGTTGGGAGGTGGATCTGTGGGGCCGCGTCCGTCGGCAGTATGAGGCCGCCAAGTCTTATACAGATGCCAGTATGGAAGAACGCCGGGGAATCTTGATTGCCCGGCAGGCCGAACTGGCCTCCGATTACATGGCCCTGCGCAGCCTGCAGGAGCAGTTGCGTATTACCACCGAGAATCGGGATGCCGCAGCCAAACTGCTGCAACTCAGTCAGTCGCGTTACAAAAGTGGTCTGGTAAGTGAACTGGATGTGGATAGCGCACAGTCCGAACTGCAACGGACCAATGCGATTATTCCGCAGTATGAGCAACGTATTGCCATGCAGATCAATGCCATCAATCTGCTGATGGGTGCCCCCCCCGGCGGACTGAATGCCGAACTGGTGCAGACTGCTGGTATTCCGCTGGTACCGCCTGCGGTGCCTATTGGTCTGCCATCTGAACTGGCACACCGCAGGCCCGATATTCGGGAGGCAGAGGCAGAACTCCATGCCGCCACGGCCGAAGTGGGTCAGGCAATCGCGGATTTTTACCCCAAGGTCACAATCGATGCGGGGTTTGGGCTTCAGTCCTTTTCTTTCCGCGATATGGGGATGTGGAGTTCACGTATGTGGAATGTGGGGCCATCCATCACTATTCCCATTTTTCAGGGTGGCCGCCTGACCGGGCAGTTGCAGATGAAAAAAGCATCGCAGAAGGCTGCAGCCCTGCAATACCGCAAAACGGTGCTGAATGCCTGGCGTGAGGTGGATAACGCCCTGACAGCCTATCAGGCGGAACAGAAAAAAAACCAACGGCTGGTAGAGCAGGTCGCGGCAGACAGGCGTGCCATGGTTCTGGCCCAAAGCCAGTACAGGAGCGGATTGCAGAATTATCTGCAGGTGCTGGATGCGCAACGGCGGGTTCTTTCCTCCCAGACCAGTCTGGCTGAAAGTACGGCTAATATCTCCGATGATCTGGTGCGGCTGTATAACGCACTTGGTGGTGGGTGGGAGACAACCTTCCCGCAGGTTCAGCCCAAACATACCTAATGGTTGGGGGGAGGGTATTTTAAAACCGCCGTAGCGTTCTAAGCCCCTGATTTTATTATGGTGTAGGAATGTTTGTGTATGGA
>NZ_BAMZ01000081.1 GCF_000964225.1 Acetobacter syzygii
GGCAGTTGCTGGTCATGCCTGTTGTTTCCACATCGCACACAACGGTTACGCGACCTTCAACATTCTCCTCCTCCATTTCTGGGGGATAGACAGGGCGAGCACTGTTCAGTGGTGACGTGCCTGCCGTTGTATCTGGCGCATCATTCGGCGGT
>NZ_BAMZ01000080.1 GCF_000964225.1 Acetobacter syzygii
CCACTCCTCCACCTCCATTTCCGCCGGACTGGGCATGGCCGTAGCGCACCACCTGCGCGCGGAGGAAGACCCCTCCTACCGGGAACGCAATGTGATTGCAGTCATCGGGGATGGCTCCATTTCCGCCGGGATGGCGTATGAGGCCATGAACAACGCCGCCGTGGCTGGCCCCGGGGCC
>NZ_BAMZ01000079.1 GCF_000964225.1 Acetobacter syzygii
GCCACCACTGACTGCGAGCGTAGCGCCTGCGCTATTGGTGGCTACTCCGGTTACCTGACTGTCGGTCAGGGTTGCAGTGCCACTCT
>NZ_BAMZ01000078.1 GCF_000964225.1 Acetobacter syzygii
GGTGCCATCCACCGAGCTGGCATCGATGGTCAGGGCATTGGCATTTGTGACATCGCCCGTGACTTGTGCCTGCTGGGTCAGGCTGGCCTCACCGGCGTTCGAGAGG
>NZ_BAMZ01000077.1 GCF_000964225.1 Acetobacter syzygii
TAAGAAAAGACTTTGGCCGCTCAACGGACGATTTGCTTGCGCATTTACGCACAGCCGCCCGCGCCATCACTCAGCTTTGGGGCGATGTGGTCGCGGA
>NZ_BAMZ01000076.1 GCF_000964225.1 Acetobacter syzygii
ACCCACGTCAAAAAAGCGGTCGGGATAGTTCTTGGCAAAGGCGTCCAGCCCCGTGCCGGATGGCATGGCGGCGGTGACGGCCGTCAGGCGCTGGTCGGTCTGTGCACGGCGCACAAGCTCACGCGCAAAAACAGAGGTGTAGCTGGGCGGGCCAGCCGGGCCTTTTTTCTGCTCGCCGGTAACAACGTTG
>NZ_BAMZ01000075.1 GCF_000964225.1 Acetobacter syzygii
GACTGTCGGTCAGGGTTGCGGTGCCGCTCTGGTTGGCGAGTGCCTGAAGGAGTGAGGCATTCTGCACCGTGAGCGTGCCGGTGTTGGTTGTGGTGCCATCCACCGAGCTGGCATCG
>NZ_BAMZ01000074.1 GCF_000964225.1 Acetobacter syzygii
GCCCTTTCACGGCGGCAACACGGGTTCGAATCCCGTACGGGACACCATTACAAAAACGCAGTAACCGGCGTTTTTGTCTGTTACAGGCTATTTCTGAAAAATATAAATTTCAAAATGTCGGTTCTGTATCGAATAACCGGCAGAGTACGTTGCGTCCTGATGCAGGTTTTGCAATGTCATTTGGGATTGTCATCCAAAATTACGTAAAAACTCTGTGGCGGGGAATGGTCGCAGCGAACGCGCGCGGGATTCAGCGTTTGCGGTGCTTCAGGTGGTTCAGAAAAGTAAGGCTGCTGGTTTCTAAGCGATGCAAGATGGTTGGTATTATTTTCACGGCCCTGCAAAGATGGACATTTTGTAA
>NZ_BAMZ01000073.1 GCF_000964225.1 Acetobacter syzygii
TGGTATTATTTTCACGGCCCTGCAAAGATGGACATTTTGTAACAATTAAAAAGAGTATTTTTTAGTTTTTTTTGAGTGGTTTAGTGTTTGTGAATCGGCTGGTGGTTAGGTTTTCTGTGGGTTTTAGGTATTTTCATGGGGAGGGTTGACGGGTGAGTGTTTGAGGGTATAGAAGCTGCTTCACCGA
>NZ_BAMZ01000072.1 GCF_000964225.1 Acetobacter syzygii
AGAACGCCCCGTCCCCGATTCCCACTCTTGGCCGTTTTCCGGCGCTGGATCGTGTGCGCGTTCCTGCGGACCTTCGTAACCTGTCTGTTGAGCAGCTCAAGCAGCTTGCGGATGAACTGCGGGCCGAGACTGTGGATGCGGTCTCCACCACTGGTGGGCACCTTGGTGCCTCGCTTGGTGTTGTGGAGCTGACCGTAGCGCTGCACGCGGTGTTTGATACACCCGATGACCGGGTGATCTGGGATGTGGGCCATCAGGCATACCCGCACAAGATCCTGACCGGGCGGCGCGAGCGTATTCGCACGCTGCGCCAGCCGGGTGGCCTGTCCGGCTTTACCCGCCGGGCGGAGAGCGAATACGACCCGTTTGGCGCGGCCCACTCCTCCACCTCCATTTCCGCCGGACTGGGCATGGCCGT
>NZ_BAMZ01000071.1 GCF_000964225.1 Acetobacter syzygii
CAACGTTGTTACCGGCGAGCAGAAAAAAGGCCCGGCTGGCCCACCCAGCTACACCTCCGTTTTTGCGCGTGAGCTTGTGCGCCGTGCACAGACCGACCGGCGCCTGACGGCCGTCACCGCTGCCATGCCATCCGGCACGGGGCTGGATGCCTTTGCCAAGAACTATCCCGACCGCTTTTTTGACGTGGGT
>NZ_BAMZ01000070.1 GCF_000964225.1 Acetobacter syzygii
GGCCTCCACTCCAGCATCACCTTCTGATCACTCTAAACATGGCCCCGGAATGACGCACAGGGATGGCGGCCCGGCAGGGCGGCCCCCACAGCGTCACAGGCACAGCAAAAAGGGGCCACGCTGGTGCGTGGCCCCTTTTTTATACCCGTTCCACCTCCCCCAGAGGGTGCGGCCGCCCTAGCGTGCCTGCACGCTGGAAGATTGCAGCAGTTTTTCTGCCAGAGCGCCAAATACCAACCCCAGGGTGGACCACATGACCAGTTGCATACCAATGGCTGCCTCACGGAAGCGCCAGAGCACAATGGCCGGAAAATTCCCCGGAACTTCATTAATATCGGGCAGACCAAACTGCGCGACCACGACCAGAGCAATACCAAGGCCAATACCGCACAACGCAGCATTCCACCGCCCAAGTGGCGCAACCAGTGCACGCCCTACGAGCAGCGAGATCATGGAAATCGCTATGGCAATACCAACCATGGCAAAATACATGCCGGTACGCAGGCCAATGGTTTCTTCCAGCCCCACAGCTGGCGGGTTAGGCGGATATTTAAGATCTGGGATCAGCACAAAGGTTAAAAAACCAACCCCGGCCAGCAGCAACGCCAGTGCGCGCGGGCTGGACAGTGTAAGCCGCCTGTATGCCACGGCAAACACAATGGCAAACATGCCACCATAAGCTGCACCATACATGAGCACAGCCGTGAGCAGACCGTAAGAAGCCTGCACGGCACGGCTCACAATTTCGGGTTCGGGGGCGTTACCGGCTGCGGCATCCTGCGCGGCTTCAAAGGCAATGGCCAGAGCAACCTGCGGCTCGCCAAACAGCTTGGCAAAAATAAATGTCAGCAATGCAGCGGCAACACCCGCAACCATGCCACGGACGAGAAGACGACCAACCATGAGACGAATCTTTCCTGACGGCTAATTATTTAATGGCAGGGGAAACCAAGGAGGTGGCGGCCATCGTGCACGAACTCATGCACGGCATGGCCAGAAATCAGGGAGGTTGCCCCCTGTTCGGCACCAACAAAGTAAATCAGAAGGGCGGCCACGATCAGACCAAACACACCCCACGGCAGAATGTCGCGCAGCGGAATGCCCGCATCGGCCACCAGAGCGGGGGCAGTCGTATGAACAGATGTGTTCATGATGTTATCCTTTTATATCTTGGCATGGTGGCACAACGCAAAGCGTGTGCGGGTCGGTCAGAAAACAAAGAGACTCATGGTTGTCGTGCGGGCATCATAGAATTTCAGCACCGCACGGCAAGAGTTTTAACTGCCGGGCCGCCATCCCTGTGCGTCATTCCGGGACCATGTTTAGAGTGATCAGAAGGTGATGCTGGAGTGGAGGCC
>NZ_BAMZ01000069.1 GCF_000964225.1 Acetobacter syzygii
TCTCGGGTCGTTCTGTCTCCACAAAACCCGGGGCAATTCAGTGCTGTGATGCGTTGGATCGTGGAGACCGAGACGCCCAGAATGTCGGCAATCTGGGCATTTTTCTGGCCGGCGGCTGAGAGCGTTAGAGCATGTGTTTTCTGGCGGTCGGTGAGTTTGGGTCGCCGTCCCAAACGCTTACCTGCCGCACGAGCGGCTTCAAGCCCGGCGACTGTCCGTTCCCTTATGATCTCCCTTTCGAACTCGGCGAAGCCTGCCAGAATAGTCAAGAACAGCCGTCCGTTTGGTGTGTTGGTTTCGACACCAATATTAAGAATCCTCAGATTGATACTGCGCTTGTTCAGTGTCCGGATTAACCCTATGACATCAAGCGTATCGCGCCCCAACCTGTCCAGCTTCGCAGCAATCAGACTGTCTCCGGGCCTGAGCGATTGCAGCAGAGACGCCATACCTGGACGCGCCAAGGCCGGCACGCCACCTGAAATCGTGTCCTGAACGATCATGTCGTCTGATAGTCCTTCACGCCTCAGAGCGATGATCTGAGGATCGTTTGTCTGTTCTCCCGTTGAAACCCGTACATAACCAAAGCGCCGCATCGTCATAAACCCCGTTTCTGGTTCGTAATTTTTGGGTCACGTCAATACGACAGTCATATGTTCAAAAACCACGGATTCTGCTCATTACAATCAGTGTAGCGTGGCGTGAGACGGATTTCATATTTTCGGAACACGCCACATTCTTTTGAGAGAGTCAGTAAATGAACGCATTTGATTTGAAAACA
>NZ_BAMZ01000068.1 GCF_000964225.1 Acetobacter syzygii
ACCTCCAGTCCATCCTGATCGGGGGCGTGCGCCACGGTGCAGCGGCAGAAACCGTGCGGGTGAATGCCGATAACTCTCCGACCACGGTCACAACTTCCAATCGGGTAGGCTGAACCATGGGTATGCAGGTTGGCAATGAGGGAGGGGACGACGAAGTCGTCTCCGCCATCAACACGACACCGCTGGTG
>NZ_BAMZ01000067.1 GCF_000964225.1 Acetobacter syzygii
CATCGATGCCAGCTCGGTGGATGGCACCACAACCAACACCGGTACACTCACGGTGCAGGATGCTGCCCTCCTTCAGACACTCGCCAACCAGAG
>NZ_BAMZ01000066.1 GCF_000964225.1 Acetobacter syzygii
CGGTGGGCTATCGCCCTTCCCCATCCCACTGATCAGCCCCCACACGCCAAGAATGTGCAGTAAAAGAACAACAATAAAAGCGCCAGCTACAACAGCAGTACCGACCTCCAGATCATACTGCTGAGCTTTCTTCTTTTGCTGTCCAGGCTCATTTGTCATGTCAGTTCTTCTTTATCATAACCAGCAACAAGCATGGTCTGCCTCTCTCGTTGAATCTTTAATCCGCAGAAAGC
>NZ_BAMZ01000065.1:0-854 GCF_000964225.1 Acetobacter syzygii
CTGCACCGTGGCGCACGCCCCCGATCAGGATGGACTGGAGGTCATCGGCAAAGTCACGCACCTGATCCATAGCCCCCTTGTTGCGACGCACCAGCAGGTTGTAACCCAGCACCGCAGGCACAGCCGTAGCCAGACCAATGGCGGTCATGATCAGGGATTCACCCACAGGACCGGCAACCTTGTCGATGGAGGCCTGACCGGCAATGCCAATGGCGGTCAGCGCGTGGTAGATCCCCCAGACCGTCCCGAACAGACCAATAAACGGAGAGGTCGATCCCACGGTGCCAAGGAAGGCCAGACCCTTCTGCAGGCTGTTCTGGATGTTGTTCACCGCACGCTGGATGGACATGGAGGTCCAGCTATGCAGGTCAATGGCTTCCTGCATCGTGCCTTCATGGTGTTCAGCAGCCGTAATCCCCGTATCGGCAATATAGCGGAACGGAGAGGACGGGGAGAGTGCCGAAGACCCTTCCTGAATGCTGCGCTTGGTCCAGAAGTTTTTGGTGGCATCCTTGCTGGCGGCGAACAGACGCCCCTGCTCGATGAACTTGGTAATCATGATGAACCATGTGCCAAGCGACATGATGAGCATGATGACCAGCACGCCACGGGCGATCACATCCCCATTGGACCACAGGGCGGACAGGCCATACGGGTTGGCTTCATCCTTCGCCGGTGCCGGTGCTTCTGCCGCGGGGGCTGGAGCATCTGCTGCGGGAGCGGCAGGCGCAGGCGCGGTTGTGCCATCGCTCGGAGCGGGTGTTGTCGCAGCGTCCGGGGCTGCGGGGGTGGCCGGGCCGGGAGCTGGAGCGGTGAATTGCCCCGGGTTTTGTGGAGACGTTTTTATCTGAACT
>NZ_BAMZ01000065.1:864-931 GCF_000964225.1 Acetobacter syzygii
ACCATACGGGTTGGCTTCATCCTTCGCCGGTGCTTCTGCCGCGGGGGCTGGAGCATCTGCTGCGGGA
>NZ_BAMZ01000064.1 GCF_000964225.1 Acetobacter syzygii
GGTGCCATCCACCGAGCTGGCATCGATGGTCAGGGCGTTGGCGTTTGCGACATCGCCCGTGACCTGCGCCTGCTGGGTCAGGCTGGCCTCACCGGCATTTGTAAGACTTCCCAGTTTGCCACCATTAAGCGCAAGAGTGGCCCCTGCGCTATTGGTAGCGGCTCCGGTTATCTGACTGTTGGTCAGGGTCGCGGTGCCGCTCTGGTTATCGAGTGTTTGAAGGAGGGCAGCATTCTGCACCGTGAGCGTGCCAGTGTTGGTTGTGGTGCCATCGACGGAGCTGGCATCGATGGTCAGGGCATTGGCATTTGTGACATCCCCAGCCACTTGAACCTTTTGAGCAAGGCTGGCCTCACCGGCATTTGTGAGGCTCCCCAGCTTGCCAGCACTGACTGCGAGCGTAGCCCCTGCGCTATTGGTAGCGGCTCCGGTTACCTGACTGTCGGTCAGG
>NZ_BAMZ01000063.1 GCF_000964225.1 Acetobacter syzygii
CGGTGCCGCTCTGGTTGGCGAGTGTCTGAAGGAGGGCAGCATTCTGCACCGTGAGTGTGCCGGTGTTGGTGGTTGTCCCGGCCACGGAGCTGGCATCGATAGTCAGGGCGTTAGCGTTTGTGACATCGCCCGTGACCTGCGCCTGCTGTGTCAGGCTG
>NZ_BAMZ01000062.1 GCF_000964225.1 Acetobacter syzygii
GACCATTTACATGAGCAAAGCGGGCGCGCCTTGTGGCTACGCCCGCTTTTTAACCCGGCGTTCCAGCACGCCCTTACTGATCGACGAACTGTTCCTGCCCGACGATACCCAT
>NZ_BAMZ01000061.1 GCF_000964225.1 Acetobacter syzygii
CTTGACGTCGAGCTTGCCGTCCAGAAAGGACTGCTGGTACCATAGTTCGAACAGGCGGGTGGAGCGGTCGGCTTCAAAGCCGGAAGCCGGGTTGAACACACCCAGATGATCCTGCGAGATGGAACGCCCGCGCAGTTGCAGTGCGCTGATGTTGAAGATCCCGCCCTTGAGACCGATCAGCTTT
>NZ_BAMZ01000060.1 GCF_000964225.1 Acetobacter syzygii
AAGCCTCTCGAACGCCGGTGAGGCCAGCCTGACACAGCAGGCACAGGTCACGGGGGATGTCACAAACGCCAACGCCCTGACCGTCGATGCCAGTTCCGTGGATGGCACCACAACCAACACTGGCACACTCACGGTGCAGAATGCTGCCCTCCTTCAGACGCTCGCCAACCAGAGCGGCACCGCAACCCTGACCGACAGTCAGGTGGCCGGAGTAGCCACCAATAGTGCAGGCGCTACGCTCACAGTGAATGGTGGCAAGTTGGGAAGCCTCTCGAACGCAGGTGAAGCCAGCCTGACCCAGCAGGCACAGGTGGCTGGGGATGTCACA
>NZ_BAMZ01000059.1 GCF_000964225.1 Acetobacter syzygii
ATGATTCCAGTTGTGGGTGTAGAAACGCAGAAAGCCCGCTCTGTGAGCGGGCCAACTACTTGATTTCATTTGTAAATTTTGGTTGCGGGGGCAGGATTTGAACCTGCGGCCTTCAGGTTA
>NZ_BAMZ01000058.1 GCF_000964225.1 Acetobacter syzygii
CTTGACGTCGAGCTTGCCGTCCAGAAAGGACTGCTGGTACCACAGTTCGAACAGGCGGGTGGAGCGGTCGGCCTCAAACCCGGAAGCCGGGTTGAACACCCCCAGATGATCCTGCGAGATGGAACGCCCGCGCAGTTGCAGGGCGCTGATGTTGAAGATCCCGCCCTTGAGACCGATCAGCTTT
>NZ_BAMZ01000057.1 GCF_000964225.1 Acetobacter syzygii
CCATGTTTAGAGTGATCAGAAGGTGATGCTGGAGTGGAGGCCGAAGATGGCTTCGTTCCCGATGCGTTTGGTGCCGGTCCAGTCAGCTACACCGCCAGAGGGGTTCCAGACATACTGGAAGTCGGGCTGCATGACCCACCATGGCATGACCTGCGCCTGATAGGTCACTTCCAGATGGTTCTCGTTCCCCTGGGGGTGAACGCCAGAATCCCGGTCAAACCGGCGCTGCCCGTAGGATGCACGGCCAATGCCCCAGCCAACGCCCACCGTATCATTATCACGCCCCTTGAAGGGAGCCTTGAGGTTGATCCCCGCATCCACGGCAAAGCTGATCATGTTGCGGTCCCCGCCATTGCCGGTGGCGCGGGCAAACACACCGACCGACTGCGCAGACTGGAGCGAGGGCCGCCAGATCATCTGGTCAATAATCCCGTAAACCATCCAGTTGCCACGGTCCCAGCGGGAGGTCAGGTCGCTCTGGGTAATGCTGGCATCCCCCGCAGCCGCACGGGCCGAGGCCGCCCCGAGCGAACCACCATTCCTGTTGTAGCGGTAGTCGGGGAATTTGGCCGTGTCGTAATACCCCCCCAGTTTGTAAATGCCGGGCAGGCCGGGGTCCTTGGTTACCTTGGACATATCCTCGGGCTGGGGGTTGATGGCATATTGCAGCTCGGTCATGAGCAGCGCCCCCGTACCCATATTGAACTGGGTGCCAGAGGCATTGTTGTTGGCGTTCTGGCTGGTGGGGTCATTGGTCGCCCCGGCATCCGAGCCTGTGGCCTGCTGGATGGGAATGGAGTTGTAGCGGTTGCCCGGCGGGTTATCGTCCGCTGCGGCAAACATGACGGTAAACTGGTCGGTCGGGCGGTAACGGATACGGATGGCAGGCGATGCCAGCGGCCAGGATGGCCCACCCCCATACAGGTTGACCGATGGTGCCATGGGCCAGCCAAAGTTGGAGTTGAGGTAAAGGCTGCCGTAATCACTGATCAGGAATTCGGTATCCAGATCTTGCTGCCCGATCTTGACGTCGAGCTTGCCGTCCAGAAAGGACTGCTGGTACCA
>NZ_BAMZ01000056.1 GCF_000964225.1 Acetobacter syzygii
GGCCCCGGGGCCAGCCACGGCGGCGTTGTTCATGGCCTCATATGCCATCCCGGCGGAAATGGAGCCATCCCCGATGACCGCAATCACATTGCGTTCCCGGTAGGAGGGATCTTCCTCCGCGCGCAGGTGGTGCGCCACGGCCATGCCCAGTCCGGCGGAAATGGAGGTGGAGGAGTGG
>NZ_BAMZ01000055.1 GCF_000964225.1 Acetobacter syzygii
GATGTCGTTCTTTTAACATCCGTTGGCGGTCAGGCTTGTGATGCTCAGTATTCAATCCTTCAGGTCACGCCGAACGGAATCAAGGCGCCCACACCATTCTTCGGGAATTGCTCAACTGCCAAGCCGTCCATTTC
>NZ_BAMZ01000054.1 GCF_000964225.1 Acetobacter syzygii
CTATTATGACAGTCGCCGTTTTATCATGTGGGGCGGCGCTCTCGACGCCTGCAAAGGCAGACTCACCACGCGAAGACCAGACCCGTTACGGACTGGCTTCCGGTAATGGCCCTCTTAACACTTTGCAGATCAACGGCCAGCCCACAACGCCGAAAATTGCCGGCAACAGTGCGCTTTTTGTCCAGAAAATCGCGGAATCCGGCGACACAGATGTCGTTCTTTTAACATCCGTTGGCGGTCAGGCTTGTGAT
>NZ_BAMZ01000053.1 GCF_000964225.1 Acetobacter syzygii
ACAGGTGGCTGGGGATGTCACAAATGCCAATGCCCTGACCATCGATGCCAGCTCCGTCGATGGCACCACCACCAACACAGGCACGCTCACGGTGCAGAATGCTGCCCTGCTCCAGACGCTCGATAACCAGAGTGGCACTGCAACCCTGACCGGCAGTCAGGTGACCGGAGCCGCCACCAATAGCGCAGGCGCTACGCTCGCAGTCAGTGGTGGC
>NZ_BAMZ01000052.1 GCF_000964225.1 Acetobacter syzygii
GGTTACCTGACTGTCGGTCAGGGTTGCAGTGCCACTCTGGTTATCGAGTGCCTGAAGGAGTGAGGCATTCTGCACCGTGAGTGTGCCGGTGTTGGTTGTGGTG
>NZ_BAMZ01000051.1 GCF_000964225.1 Acetobacter syzygii
AGAGCGGGCTTTCTGCGTTTCTACACCCACAACTGGAATCATTCGGAAAGGTACCAAGGGGTATCTTGTGGTGGACGAGTTTAATCAGGCTTGGAAACTGAGGGTGGAATGAAAATTAAAGTCTGCCCTTGATCTTCATGCTGCTGATTATAATTGGGGCGGCTCATGAGGATGAGGGTGTCAATGGCTGTATTCAGCCATGTGTGGAGTCGTGGCGGCGTGTATGATTTGAGTTTATGCACATTATCCACAGGGTTATTCACGGGGGTGTACAAGGCCTGTGAGTCCAGTGAACAAACGCCACATATTGGGGCATAGCCCCTAACGTGGCGTTTACTGATATGACT
This sequence comes from Acetobacter syzygii, assembly GCF_000964225.1. Classification (GTDB taxonomy): domain Bacteria; phylum Pseudomonadota; class Alphaproteobacteria; order Acetobacterales; family Acetobacteraceae; genus Acetobacter; species Acetobacter syzygii. The sequence goes on from NZ_BAMZ01000051.1 coordinate 348, forward strand.
GCCTGATAAAATAGGGCTTATTCACTGCCCTGATGTTTTTCAATATCGTGGAATGCGCTGTCCACAGCAGCAGAAAACTTGGATTCCGGATATTCGATGCAGAATTGTTTAATTCTTTCCGACCCGTAAGTCATATTGCTCACAAAGTCGTTGGCATTTGTGTTGGGGTTGCTTTGCGAAAGATCGTTGCTTAAACCACTAATATAGCCCTGAGCCCATGCTATGAATTTTTCTTCTGATCGTGGGTTCATATCCAGCAGTTTCAGGTATTTTTCACACGAGAAATTGCCGAGACCAATAACCGTGGTTTCTGCTTTAGCTGGGTGCGCAATAAAAAGTGCAATACTTAAAAGAAAAATAGTTTTTACGGTCATATTCCGCAGCATCATAGATCTTTTCCTTTCGACGGCTAATGTGCCTGTTCGCTTTGTATGATTGCCGTATGGCATAGATAGACTCAAAAATCTCCATGTTCATAATGCAGGTCCGGGTTTGATACGGAACTTTGGCCCATATTATTCAGTTAAGTTGAACCTGTGCTTAGGTTTGGTTGGGTTTTTGTAGATTACCGGTCAGTCTAGGGTCACTTTGTTGCACATATACTCCCAGTGAGGATGTGGCGTAGGTTTTTGGCTGTAATGGGATGGGAGAACCAGCATGTCTTTTGTGGAGCGGCTTGGACTGGACGTACCAGTATTGCAGGCTCCCATGGCGGGTGTTTCCACGCCTGTTATGGCTGCTGCGGTCAGTAATGCTGGCGCGTTGGGGGCGATTGGGTTGGGTGCGGCAACAGCTACCACCGCACGGCAGATGATTGAACAGGTGCGTGCAGGCACTTCGCGCCCGTTTAACGTTAATCTATTTGTACATACCACACCCAAAGGCGACCCTGCGTGCGACGCGGCATGGCTTGCGTGGTTGCAGCCATTGTTTGCGCAATATGGTGCCACTGCCCCCGATACGCTGGAGGCACCCTATACCAGCTTTGCGGATGATCCGGATATGCTGCGGATGTTGCTGGAGGTCCGGCCCCCGGTCATCAGTTTTCATTTTGGTTTGCCATTACCCGATCAGGTGGCTGCTTTGCGCGGAACGGGAGCGGTTCTGCTGGCAACAGTGACCAGTCTGGCGGAAGCGCATCTGGCAGAAAAAGCGGGTATGGATGCCATTATTGCCCAAGGGATAGAAGCCGGGGGACATAGAGGTGCATTTGACACCACCATGCCGGATGATGCGTTGGGCACCACAGCACTAACGCGCCTTTTGGTGCGCAAGAGTGCGTGCCCGGTGGTAGCCGCCGGAGGAATTATGGACGGTGCAGGAGTGGCCGCCATGCTGGATTTGGGAGCTGTTGCCGCCCAGATGGGAACGGCATTTATTCCCTGCCCGGAATCCGCAGCAGATGCCGCCTACCGGCAGGCATTGTCCGGTCCTGCGGCGTATCATACCCGTTTGACGGCACTTATTTCCGGCCGACCGGCCCGCGCATTGGCCAGCCGCTTTACGGCGCTGGCTGACCAGACGGGGCGGCCTTCTACTCCGGCTTATCCGATTGCCTATGCGGCAGGTAAGGCACTCCATGTGGCCGCCAAAGCCTGTAACGAGTCCGGGTTTGGTGCTTATTGGGCGGGGCAGGGTGCTCCATTGGCGCGGCCCATGCCAGCGGCTCAACTGGTACACGCGTTAAAGCAGGAACTGGCACACGCCCGTGCACGGCAGAGGTGAGCCAGCCCCAAGGCTGGCTCCAGATGCGCGGGTTTCAGGCTGCTTTGAGCTGTGCTTCGGCAAATTCGTAATTGGCGAGTTTGTCGAGGTAGTTTGTAATGTAATCAGGGCGGCGGTTCCGGAAGTCCAGATAGTAGGCATGTTCCCACACATCCAGCCCCAGAAGAACCTGCCCCTGGCCTTCTGCTAATGGGTTGGAGCCGTTGGCGGTTTTGGTTACGGCCAGCTTGCCCGCAGGGGTGAGCACCAGCCATGCCCAGCCAGAACCAAACTGCGAGATTGCTGCTTTTTTGAAATCTTCCTTAAAGGCTTCAACACTCCCCAGATCTTCCTTTATTTTTGCCTCCAGCGCAGGTGGAATGGCCCCACCAGTGGGGGAGAGGTTGTTCCAGAACAGAATGTGGTTCCAGTGCTGCCCGGCATTGTTAAAAACAGGCGCAAGGTCGGGCTTGCCTTTAACGGCCAGAATAATCTCCTCAAGTGATTTGCCCTGAAGTTCGGGTTTGGCATCCACAAAACCATTGAGTGCCGTTACGTAGGCCTGGTGGTGTTTGTCATGATGCAGTTCCAGCGTTTCTTGGCACATGCCTTTGCCTGCAAGAGCATTGTAAGAAAATGGAAGAGCTGGCAGTTCAAAAGCCATGACGGATTCCTTTAACAGAGAAGCAGTGCAATACGGGCTGACCGTGGTGGTCGGGGCGCGGCCAAACACCCGCCCCACGGTAGGGTAGACCCGTTACCAGATACTAACACCTGCTCATGGGTGGGGTTTCAGTCACTATTCCGTTGGACGCCGGATGGCTGGCCTGCCTGTTGCGCAAGTGGGGCTTACGCTTTTGTTTTTGCCTGCCCTTTTGGCCCCGTCTCCTGCAGGAAGAGGGTCAGAATTCCTGCCAGTACCAGCCCGGCCAGACCAAAGCTGAACGCCTGCGTAAACTGGAGAGCGCCCGGCGGCTGCCCATGCCCCAGATGTTGCAAGAACGCGGCAAACAGAGGGGAGACAATGGCACTCATGACAAAGACCAGAAAGTTAATGGCACCAGTGGCACTGCCTTTGACCTCGTCCGCATTGACTTCCTTGATAATGGAGTAGGGGATCATGGCTGCACCGGAAGCCACGCCCAGCACAAAAGCCAGCACATAAGGCGGAAAACTATTACCCGGCAGGTAAATAATAGCGGCAACGGTCAGGGCCATAACAACAATACCCCCGAGTAGAACGGGCTTTCTACGGCCTATGCGGTCCGTTAAGTAGCCCAGGGCAGGGCACCCAACCATCCAGCCAACAGGCACCATGGCGGCGCGCAAAACGGCCTCATGGTAACCAATATGCCAGCTTTGGGTTAAAAACGTTATGCCCCATGTCATGCTGCCAACCGTTGTCGGTAAAAAGAGCAGGCCTGAGCATAATCCACACAAGTAGGATTGTGGGTTGCTTAGCACGCTCCTGTAAGGCGCAAACATGGACCCGGAAGGACGGTGGTTGAGGGAGGGTTTATGCTCTTGCGGGGTAAGGAAAAAAATAAAAACCGCAATCAATGCAATAAGAACGCCCGTATCAATCCAGAAAAAATGCCAGTTTATAACGCCATGAATCAACCATGCCACGGTGGACTGGCCCATGGCTCCCCCCATCATGCCTGCGCATTGGGTAACACCGACCGCCGTGGCCAGATGTTGCTTGGAAAAACCACGTGCCGCCAGATAAACGGCCCCCACAAACGCAAAGGCTGAACCTGCGCCTTGCATCAGGCGGCCTAGGCTTGCCATCCACTCATTCCCCCAGCCAAACAGGCAGGTGCCCGCTGCGAGTACCAGCGCACCAAAGGAAATGGTATATTTGGCCCCCCACCGATCGACGGCTGCTCCGGATATGATGGAGCATAGGGAATAGGTGTAATAATACAGCCCCAGCAGGGACCCCAGACCAACAGTTGTCAGCCCAAAGGAGGAGACCAGCTCGCTCACCATAACGCTGGGGGCAGAGCGGGTGGAATATTGCAGCCAGTAAAAAACCAGACACAAAAACCACGCCACAACATAGGCCGTCTGGTTGGTTATGACTGGTTTTTCTGTTTGGGGGGAAACGGGCTGCGGTGCCGAAGGCATATGATTATTCCATAAGTTTTATTCTAAATTCAGCATTTGACTGCGAACGTATAAAAAGGATTTCCGTGGGTTTTACAAGGTAAGGCAAGCTGCCTCCGTTGCTGTGGCCGAAGCAATTCAACTTCCGGCGATACACAGATCGGTGCAGGCGCTTAAGTTGCCCGTATTAAAATGTTTTTTAAAAATTGGAGTGTTATCTGGCGGGCGGTGTGCGCATTGGACGGCTTTGCCACCCAGCCAGTCACAAAATACGCAGCGGGAATGAAAACTGTGCCCGCTGCGTACAGGGCCTTATGCCTGTTGTAACATGTTCCGTGGTGTTGTGCTTTATCTGGCGAGCAACAGCACAATCACAAGACCCCACATGGTCAGCAGCGTATTGCTTACGGCGTAGGGTACTGTGTAGCCCAGCATGGGCACGTTGCTTTTTGCGACATCCGCTACCATGGCAACCGATGCCGTGCTGGTCCGCGCTCCCCCGCAGCAGCCCAGATTGATCGCGGGATCAAACCGGAAAATATATTTGCCAATCAGGGGAGCGAGCAGCATAGGCACAGCACTGGCAAACACACCCCAGAAAAACACACTCACGCCAGCTTCCTGCAAACCTTTGATAAAGGTAGGCCCGGCGGAAATACCAACAACAGCAATAAAAATGTTCAGCCCGACCGTGTTCATAAACCATACGGACGCCGCAGGAACGCTGCCCAGCTTAGGGGTAACGCTCCGCAACCACCCCAGAATAAGCCCGGCAATGAGCGCTCCACCAGAAGAGGACAGGGTTATGGGAATACCCGCTACCGGCAGCACAAGTGAGCCCAGAAGCCCCCCTACAAAAATGCCGCCCCCCACCAGCACCATACTGGTTACATCGGTTGGGCGGTCCGCGTAACCAACATTGCTGACAACTTCAGCCACATGCCTGCGGCTGCCGGTGATGTTGATAATATCTCCCCGGTTGAGCGCTGTTTGGGACAGCACGGGAATGTCCACATTCATGGAGCCACGGCGAATGGTATTAATGTAAATACCGCGGGCATAAGGAGCGGTGGCAAGGTCAATCAGGCGCTGGCCATTCAGCTTTTTGCTGGTAACAACAACATCCACGGTTTCCACAGGAATTTCGATCAGTTCCTGATCCGCTACTTCCTCCGCATGGTTGGACCAGTAAACCAGTGCATCGTGCGGGCCAGAAACGGCAACATGATCACCTACCTGCAGGACTGTTGTTTGATCAAATGGTATAATTTTATTGTTCCGACGCAGGTTTTCCAAAAAAATGCGAGCATTGGCAGAATGCTCGGCCTCTGCAACGGTTTTACCGGCAATCAGCCCTTCGGTTTTAATTTTGTATGCCCGTACAATATAATTATGCCAGGCACTTTCAGTGCTACCATTGACGGAACGGATGTTCATGTCGCGTTCATAACGGGCACATTCATCCGCCAGATTGATGCGTAAAAGCTTTGGACCCAAAAAGGCTAAAATCCATCCCGTACCAACCGTGCCAAACAGATAGGTAACCGCATAGGCAACGGGAATGGCGTTTAACTCGGCCTGCGCCTGCCCCTCGGTTAAGCCGCTGCGGTTAATGGCGTCTGTTGCTAGGCCAATGGAGGCAGAAATGGTCTGCGACCCTGCAAGCAGACCTTCGGCCATACCCGGACCATAACCCGATACAATGGCAGCCACATATACGCATATCAGGCAGAGGGAGGAGATGATAACGGCAAAAATAGCTTGTGGCAGACCATCATTGGCAATGCCTCTTACAAACTGTGGGCCAACGCCAAACCCCACGGCGAAAAGAAACATAATGAAAAAAACTGATTTGACCTGTGGGGAAATAACAATTCCCAACTGCCCAACCAGTACGCCTGCCAGCAGGGTGCCCGTGACAGCCCCAAGACTGAAACTGCCGAATTTGAGCGACCCGACCCAAAAGCCGATTGCCAGAGTTAAAAAAATTGCCAGATCAGGGGAGGCACGCAGGGTCTCGGCAATCCAGTGCATGGTCATGTGTAAGCTCCTTTACCCGCAAGTCATGGCTGTGCAGAGCCTTGGTAAAAAATCTCCCGCATGACCATGCGGGAGAAAAAGAGGGAATGTTCAGGAGTTTTCTTTTTTTTCTGTGCGTTTAAGCAGTTTAAGACCCAGCGCTTTGTTAAAGCCGTGGATTTCTTTCACATCAAGCTTGCGCATAAAATCCACAATAGCTTGGGTAATAACCTGCCCCGGCACCATAATGGGAAAACCCGGTGGGTAGGGAATAACAAAATTGGCCGAGACCAGTGTGGGGCCAGACTGGAGGCGCTGATCAATTTCAGCACTGTCTAGCGCTACATATTCGCACTCACTCTCTTTGTAAGCATCATAAAATGCACGGCGAATGTCCCCGTGCAGGGTTTTGGCAGATGGCTGCTCGCGGTAGCGGTCATCAAAGCGGCTAAAGTTGGGAAGTTCTGGCAGATCGTCAACCAGTTGATGAACTCTGTTTTCTAATGATTTCAGATAAATTTCATCATTATCAAGAATTTTCTTGTCAATGTCTGTGGCAATGTCAACCAGAACGCGGATCAGCAGGGCAATATCGGAGCGGGTGTTGTTAATGTTGGATTGCAGCAGAACGCTGTTACGCGATGTTTTGTTGAGCTGGATATTAAATTTATCTGCCAGAATGTTTTTAAAAGTTGTGCCATCAAACCCCGCAGCGCCGCACGACAGGGTCATACGCGTGGGGTCAAGCAAAAACTCATCATCCTTGATTGACTGGAGTGCTTTATCCCAGCTTGTGCTGGGGTCGTTGTAATCAGCCATTCCGGATTTACGGTAGGCTTCCGGGATCATTTCTGCTGAGTTGAGAACCCGGAAGTATTTGGAAATAAGCGGGTGATTATTAACCTGTTTGCGAATTTCAAGTGCAATCTGCAACGCATTGCTGACCAGCCCATACCCTTCCAGCTGCATCTGCCTCCGTGCCACATCGAGTGATGCAATGATCTGGAGGTTGGGGCTGGTTGATGCGTGGGTAAAGACTGCCTCGTGGAACTGGGATTCCACATGTTCAAAATCCACATCCTTGACCAGTACAATGGACCCCTGACGGAGTGCGGACATGGACTTATGGACCGAGTTGGTCTGGTAAACACGCAACCGCACAGCACGCGGGTCTGGCACAAGCCGGGTGTTCAGGAGTGTGGCATCATCCGGGTTCTGGCCCAGTATGCCTGCCTGCTCGTCCCATGCTTTCTGGGCGGCTGGTTGGGCAAGGGCTTCCGTCAGGGCTGCTGCGGCACCCATAGCGGTGCGCTGGCGCAGAAGGGGAGACCAGTGGGCAAAGCCAAACCATGCCTCATCCCACAAAAAGATCAGGTCCGGTTTTATGGCAAGGCATTCTTCCATAACGCGGCGGGTATCGTAAACATGCCCGTCAAATGTGCAGTTTGTCAGATCCACCATTTTTACACGCTCAAGGTCACCCTGCGCCTTGAGTGTGAGCAGTGCCTGTTTGATGGTGCTGAGCGGCACCCCGCCATACATGGAGTATTCTACAAGGGGGAATGCCTCTACATAATAAGGCAAAGCACCTGCCAGCACACACCCATAATGGTGAGATTTGTGGCAGTTGCGGTCCAGAATAACAATATCCCCCGGCGCCAGCAGGGCCTGAAGCACCATTTTATTACTGGTGGAGGTGCCGTTGGTTACAAAAAAAGCATGGTCCGCCCCAAAAGCCTGTGCAGCCATAGCCTGAGCATCTTTAATATTGCCTGTAGGCTCAAGCAGACTGTCTAACCCGCCGGTAGTTGCGGAGCTTTCGGCAAGGAAAAGGTTGGGGCCATAAAATTCGCCCATGTCGCTAATCCAGTTGGACGTAAAGACCGACTTGCCCCGCGCAATGGGGAGGGCATGGAATGTGGCAATGGGGCGCTGTGCATAACGCTTGAGGTTATCAAAGAAGGGTGTTCTGTAACGGTTGCGAATGCCTTCCAGTATGGACAGATGCAGTTCCAGAGGTTCTTCCATCTGATAGAAAATTCTATTAAAAAACCGGCTTTCGGGTTTGCCTGCCAGTGCTTCGATATTTCGGTCACTGAGGAGGTAAAGGTCGAGTTCAGGCCTAATTTTTTTAATAGCTTGCGCAACCTGAAGCACAAGTGTTTCATCATCACCGATTGTCGTAAAATCAATAATGCTCTGGAACACGGCCAGCAAAGGGTTGTCCGCAGGGCTTTGTGCGGAAAAACCTTCGTAAAGTACTACAGCGCCAAGGTCGGGGTTTAGCAGGATGGCGGTCAGGGCATCCTGTGCATTGCCGACAATAACAGGCTGGTAAATAAAATCATCCTCCGGGCGGCGGACACCACGGGCCTCTTCCTGAATGACCGGCCAGCGCGAAGGAGCGTGGGGTACAACGCTCAGTACTTCAAAATAAGGTATGTTTTTAAGGTGTGTTATGGCCTGCGGCAGGCGATTGAGTGGCTCATCATCATGGTCATCCGTTGTCCATGCTGAGGCATCGCGGTGGTATTTGCGCGATATAATGGTTGTGGAAATACGCTGGGCCAGACGTAGAAAAGCCTTGTTATCATCATCGGTCAGGCAGGTTCTGAGCCGTTCAAGCAACTGCGATCCCGGATAGGCAAAAAACCTTTCCAGATCATCCAGTTTGTTGAGTGAACTGGAAAGGCAGCTTTTAATATCCGCGCTATTGGTGCCGGACCATTTGCGTGCGAGGTCCAGAACGCTCAGCCACCGATCTGCACGCAGGGCGGGTGTTGCCAAAGAGGTGCTGATAAGCGAGCGCGAAGGCTGATCGCAGGATGTGCCAGAAGTCATGACTATTGTTCCTGTTTTACAAAAACTTGAGAAAAAGATTGTTTTTTACGAAAGTTCGGGGAAGATGTTTTTGTTATTTATTAACAGGAATGGTCACGACCGCTCCCGGATTTAACGTGGTTTTGGAAAGTTCGAGCAACATCTGGGTAATTGTAAAAGCCAGTTTGCTTTCAAAATCACCTCGGTCAATCCAGTAGTAATAATGATCGTACAAAATAGACACAAAAGCGTTGTCTGGTTCTTTGTGGCTGGCATGTACATCTATTAAATGTTTTTGTGTAATGTTCCCTGGAATATCAATTGATTTTCTGGTGTTCCCGGAAGAGACCTCATCATCTGGAATCTGTATCTGGTAGGCAATCTGGCCCAGAATGCTTAACATGCTTCTGGTCAGCATTCTGATCTGTCCGGGATGAGGCTCACCCAAACCATACACCACTTCCATCCGCTCATATTTGGAGGAAAAATTGAGCTGCTTTTTTGTCTTATCAACAATGAGGGAGAGGTTGGGGTCGGTTGTTGAGGAAATGCTGAGGAAAACACGATTGTTTTCACTGTCTTTCCCGGATTTATTAGGATCTTGCTGTAATTGAATGTTGAGCAGACCTGCGGCCTGTAGCAGGCGGAGGTCGTGGGCCAGACTAAAAAAGTCTATGCTGTGCGAATCAACCGTTGCATCCAAATCCCCGGAATTGCGTGAAAAAGGACGATTATTGCTCATAAGATTAATAGACTGTACGGAAAGACGTAACAGAACATCAATCGGTAGTCCTCCCATAGCCAGCGGTAACAGGCTGGCAGGGGGCAGTGGTCTTAACAAACTATGGGCGTAGGCATCGCCCGTTACAGGCTGGAAAGTAAATGTCGGGCTTTCCTGCAACTGTGCGGCAAGTCCGCCATTGGGGCGGATGGGAAAGGTGTCCGATGCAACACCAAGAAAAGCATTGCGCTGTAACTGATAGCCCGAAATAAGCTGTGTTGTATCCAAAAATCCGGGTGTGTCTGCGTATCGTAGGCGCACAAGGTTGGAAAGAGTCTGCCTTTTACTGGCTTCAATCATGGAACCGGCGTACTGGTCCTGATCTTTCCCTAATTTATAGCTGCCAATACTGTAGCATCCGCTTGTTAATAAAATGAGAGAACCACATAATATTTTTTCGGCTATACGGCGCATGTGTCACCTTTCAGAATGTTAGCATGGCTCAAACATTCCATAGTGCAGATATAATAGACTTTTTAGAGCATTATTCCTGAATGCGGGCAAGGTTGAATAAAATAATAACTTGGGAATTGAAGATTTATTTGTTTAGTATTTTATAACTAGTCAAATAATACTTAACATTATCTTTGTTTTTTCTTGTCCTGCGTGCTGCATTGTCGATCGTGTTGATCAGGCCGCACAAAGACCATGACAGTCTGAGTGGAAGAAAAATTATTTTTCCGGCTAAGGCGTTTTGACGTGCACGCCCAAGGAGGACGGAGACGTAATGTTTTACGGAGAGGTGTGTGTTGGTGTCCGCGGCGGGATTCGAACCCACGGCCCCAGGATTCATCCCACTACAGTTTTCACAGCCGCTCCGTTGCCAGAGCGTTTGTGGGCTGGACTGTCCCTTTACCTTGGACCTGTGTGCACAGGTCTGTAGGTACCGCCCGTCCAGTCTCTACACCTTCCGTTCATAAGGAACGGCTTGGCTCGGGATTGGCAAGGCCTTTGCAGGCCGTAGCGTTCCCCGACTTTGAGCGGATTCACCATAATGTTTCCAGCTATGGTGCCCAATTAAATAGGAATCCTGTGCTCTATCCTACTGAGCTACGCGGACACACGTTTTTTGTATACTGAATGCCAAACGCCCGGACAAGGGGAAAAGCTGGGGTTAGCGGCGGCCGTAAAGGGCTGAGCGGGCTGCAAGTGTTGCGATATGACGGCGGCAGAGCAGCACGTCTGGCGCCCCTGTCTGTTTGCAGGACAGTTCCAGTGCTTGCAGGTTGGCAAGTTCCTGCGTCAATGCTGGCAAGCTCCATAGTTCCACAGCACGGCCAAAACTTGCCGTACGTTTGAAAAAAACAGGTGGCCGCAGGGCTTTCAGGGCGTCGCTTCGGCTTTGGCCGTCCGCCATGGCGGCCCGCACCCTGCGCAACCGGTGCATATGGCCCATAAATGCCCGAATAATGGCTATGGGGGCTGTTCCCTCTGCCAGAGCGCGTTCGAGTGCTGTGTCCGCTTCTGTCCGGTTCCCCTCGGTTGCGGCAAAAGCGGCATCTTCGACCGATACACTTCCCGCATCACCAATACAGGCGCGCACGTCCTCCAGTGCCAGTGTACCGTTATCCCCCGCATAAAGGGCCAGTTTTTCCACTTCGCTGCGTGCTGCGGCCCGGTCTGCGCCCAGCCTGCTGGTCAGCCAGTGCAGGGCATCCGCATCAATCCGCACATGGTGGATGGCCAGCATCTGGGTAATGGAGGCCTCAAGGTTACGCCCCTCCTCCGGGTAACAGCCAATGCTGGCACACTGGGCCTGTTTTTCCATGAGCTGGCGCAGCTTGGAGCGGGAGGCAAGACCGGGTGCCTCCAGAATGACAAGTGTATCCGTATTCTGGGCCAGCACGTGTTCGATGGGTTTGAGCAATGCGTCCGAAGCATCGCGCACACGCACAACACGACGTCCACCCATAAGGGAGAGGGCGGTGGCTTCTTCTTCCAGCCGGTTGTGGGTTTCCTTGTCCAGCAGTGCAATGCGGAACGGATCGTCCAGCGTGCCGGCAAGCCGGTGTGTGGCTTGTTGGGCGCGCTCGCGGATAAGCCCTGTATCTTCCCCATGCAGCAGAATCACACGCCATGCTCCGGGGTCGTTGAGAACACGGCTGGTGCTGCGGGCATCTATTTTCATAATCAGCCCGTCCGCTTGTTAGAAACTGGTGTCGATGGGGGCTCGGCCCGTGGCCATGTTGGGAATGGCATCTGCCCCTTCCTGCTCCATGGGGGCTCCCTTTTCGGAATCGGGGATCAGGTTTGGTGTGGGGTAAACAGCGCGGGGGCGTTCGGTGGGGGCAGCAGCAGGGGTCGCGTGGGTTTTAAACCATATGGCCACCTGTTGTGTTACCTGGTTGCCCAGTGCTTCCGCTATGCGGCCCATGGCACTTTCCATGTTCAGGGTCTGGGCAAAATACTGCTCAAACGTGCTGGAAAAACCATCCATGACCTGAGTGTCGCCCTGTGCAAGCAACTGGGGGTTCTGGTCAATGGTCAGGAGCTGCCAGTGTGCCGTGCCGATGATGCGGGTCCGGCCACTTGTGTTGTCACCATGGATATCGAGGGCTTCCGCATTAACGCCGGGCTGGACGATAAGCTTGTATTTGTGCGGATCTTCCGGCCCATCGCTGGACATCTGGGCCTGTAGGGCCAGCCGGACCTGCTGGCCAAAACGCTCGGGAATATTGGCGACGTAAATATCTTTCAGCTCGTCAGAGACTTCGACCTGCCCCTTGTCCTCTCCATATAAGGGTTTAAACCCGCAGCCACTCAGGAGCAGGGGTGCCCCCGCAAGAGCGGTTGCAGCCAGAGCAGCCTTGCACAGGGAGAAGAAAGAGCGGGTCGGGGTCATCAGCCTGCCGTTACAAAGTTAACAATACGGTTGGGCACATGCACGCGTTTGACAATGCGTTTGCCCTCCAGCAGCCGCGCCACATTGGGCTCTGCTTCTGCCCGTGCCAGCACGGCGGCCGGGTCTTCATCAGGCAGGGCCTCTATGGTGCCACGCAGTTTACCCAGAATCTGCACGGCTATGGTGACCTGCGTTGCCGCCAGAAGCTCAGGTTGTGCATTGGGCCATGGCTGTGTTGCCGCCAGCCCGGCACCGGGTTCAAGGCGGGCAAACATTTCCTCTGCCAGGTGCGGCATCATGGGGGCACAAAGCAGGCACAGAATATGGGCCGCTTCGCGCCGGGCAAAGTCCATACCCGGTACTTTTGCGGTTTTTTCGGCATCGGTCAGAGCAGAAGTCAGCTCGTGAATCCGCGCCACGGCCACGTTAATGGCAAAGCTTTCCAGCGCATCGGTCACGGCTGCAAGCGTGCGGTGGGTGGTGCGGCGCAGGGTATCGGCCTGCCGGTCAATGTCGGGCGGGCAGTCTGTGGTTGCGGGCACGCTGGCGGCAACACCGCACACGGTGCGGAACAGGCGCTGCGCAAAACGGGCAGCCCCAGCAACACCAGCTTCTGTCCATTCCATGTCGCGCTCGGGAGGGCTGTCGGAGAGCACGAACCAGCGTGCCGTATCGGCCCCAAAGCGTTCGATAATGGCAACAGGGGCTACCGTATTGCGCTTGGATTTGGACATTTTTTCTACCCGTCCCACAGTTACGGGGTCGGTGGTGCCGCGTTTGACCACGCCGTCTGCCGTGCGCTCCACTTCCTCGGGGTACAGCCAGTTCCCTGCGCTGTCCTTGTAGCTTTCATGGCTGACCATGCCTTGGGTGAACAGGCCTGCAAACGGCTCATCCACATTCAGGTTGCCGGTGCGGTGCATGGCGCGGGTAAAAAAGCGCGCGTAGAGCAGGTGCAGAATGGCGTGTTCGATCCCGCCAATATACTGGTCCACGGCCAGCCATCCATCGGCTGCGGCGCGGATGGTGGGCGTGGGGGCATGGGGGGCCGTAAAGCGCGCAAAATACCACGAACTATCCACAAACGTGTCAAACGTATCGGTCTCACGCGTGGCGGGTTTGCCGCAACAGGGGCAGGTTGTGTGCTTCCAAGTCGGGTGGTGGTCCAGCGGATTGCCCGGTTTGTCAAAGGTTACGTCCTCGGGCAGCTTGACCGGGAGCTGTTCGTCCGGAACAGGCACGGCCCCACAGGTGTCGCAATGGATGACCGGTATGGGGCAGCCCCAGTACCGCTGGCGCGAAATGCCCCAGTCCCGCAGCCGCCAGTTAACAACGCCTTGCCCCACGCCAAGGTCCTGTAACCGCTCAATGGCGGTTTTGCGGGCCTGTGTGGTTGTCTGACCGTCCAGAAAACCAGAGTTGATCATGGTGCCATCGCCCGTAAAGGCGTGGCTGGTAATGGCAAAATCTGCCTGATCCTTACCGGCTGGCAGCACAACGGGAATGACCGGCAGGTTGTATTTATGCGCAAAATCCAGATCGCGCTGATCCCCGGAGGGGCAGCCAAACAATGCTCCCGTGCCGTAGTCCATCAGCACAAAGTTGGCGATCCAGACAGGAAAGCTCTTGTCTATAAAGGGGTGGTTTACGCGCAGGCCCGTATCAAACCCGCGTTTTTCTGCTGTTTCCACAGCTTCGACCGATGTGCCAAGGCGGCGGCATTCTGCCACAAATTCGGCGGCCTGCGGGTTATGCTCGGCCACCCACTGTGCCAGCGGGTGGTCGGGGGCAATAGCCAGAAAGGACATGCCAAACAGCGTATCGGGGCGGGTGGTGAACACTTCCACCGCGTTCAGGTTGGTATCCAGCCCTGCTGGCGGTTCATGCAGCGAAAAGGTGAGTCTGGCTCCTTCCGAGCGGCCAATCCAGCGTTCCTGCATGGTCCGTACGCGTTCGGGCCAGCGGTCGAGGGTTTTCAGCCCTTCCAGCAGGTCTTCGGCAAAGTCGGTAATACGCAGGAACCACTGGGAGAGCTTTTTCTTTTCAATAGGGGCGCCAGAGCGCCAGCCCTTGCCGTCCACTACCTGCTCATTGGCCAGAACGGTCTGGTCCACGGGGTCCCAGTTGACCCAGCTTTCGCGCCGTTCAACCAGCCCAGCCTGCATGAAGTCGAGGAACAGCTTCTGCTGCTTGCCGTAGTAATCGGGCAGGCAGGTTGCGATCTCACGGTCCCAGTTGAGCGAAAAGCCAAGCCGCTGGAGCGTTGCACGCATGGCCGCAATGTTGTTGAGCGTCCATTCCTGAGGGTGAACCCCCCGTTCGCGCGCAGCATTTTCGGCTGGCAGACCAAATGCGTCCCACCCCATAGGGTGCAGGACGGCAAAGCCACGGGCACGCTTGTAGCGTGCAATAACATCGCCCAGCGCATAGTTGCGCACATGGCCCATGTGGAGCTGCCCCGATGGGTAGGGGAACATTTCCAGCACATAATATTTGGGTTTATCTGCTGGCGGAACATCGGGCACGGTAAAAATATCGGCCTGTTCCCACGCCTTCTGCCACTTGGGTTCGACGGAGTTGAAGTCATAGGAAGGTGACGGGCTGGAAGGCTGGGACATGGAATTCAAATCTACGCTTGCAGGCTATAAAAAAGGAAAGGGCGAATACGGCCAGAACCGGACGGGTTAGTCCTGATTGCCGTTATCTGCGCGGAGTTTGCGTGCGCGGGAGAGAATGCGCGTAGCAATATCGGACGCGGTGTTGGGGGCCGGTGGGGTATCCACCCATGTGCCATCCTGCTTGATCTGGCGGAACACGCTCAGGCGCAGCGCATCGGAGCGCAGGCGGCGGTCCAGCACAAAGGCGGTAATCTTGAACCGCTCGTCATGCGTGGCAGGGGGGGTGTACCAGTCGGTCAGAATAATGCCGCCTTCTGCATCGGCCGTAGCAACCGGCATGAAGGAGAGGGTATCAAGCGTTGCGCGCCAGAGGTAGGCGTTGACCCCCCCTTTAAGGCTGGCCTCTCCACCAGAAGCCCCACGGTCCTCGGACAACAGGTGGTTGCTGGGGGCTGCAAGGCCGCTCCGGTTCCCGCTGTCAAACATGGAGCAGGCACTGAGCAGGCTAAAGCCAGCCAGTGCAGTGGCCGTAGCCATCCCCTTGAGGAGCAGCGCGGGTTGGGGGCGACTTGCAGCGGCATGGCTGGGCATGAGACGGCGAAGCATGGCGTTGTTGTGGCTCCTTGGCACGTGGGTATCCGTCTTTCCCGGTCCGCCGGGTAAAAAAGAAGTCAGGTCTGGCTGGCGGCACAGGTGGTCCTGTTCGCCTTCATATCCTGTCCACCCTTGTCCGCCAAGCGTCTGCTTGGTCTGGCTGTGCTGGTCCATGCGGGGGGTGGGCCGTTTAATGTTCCCGCAGGTGCAGGGCGTGGCAGAGTTTGTGGCGCATGGACTGGGGCAGGTGGGCATAATGCCCCTCTATGCCCTGTACGCTCAATGGGGTTTGCAAACGGTGCAGCCGCTGGCGGTAATCCAGCGCTAAAGACTGGTGACCCAGTGCATTGGCGGAGGCCAGAGCAGGAACCAGAATGGCGGAGCGGTCGGGGGAACTGGCCAGAATGCCGCGTGCATGGCGCAGGGCATCCTCGTGCTGGTTAGCCAGAAAACAGGCCAGAATAAATTCCTGATCCGGGGCATTAACGAGGGGAACATCTGCATCAAGGCCAAAAAAATCCGCGTAAATGCGTGCTGCCAGCGTGGCATCGCCCCGGCACAGAGCACTTAATCCATCTTGCAGGGCCAACATGCTTGTGTGGGAATCGGAGGGAAGGGCAGCGTGCATCTGCGCGAGTAAAAAGCGGGCCTCTTCTGGCTGGCGGGTGTAAAACAGCCCTACGACCAGCAGGTAGCGGGTGGCCATATTGTTGGGGAATACGGCCAGATTCTGCTGGAGCATGGTCACCATCGGGCGCAGGTACTCGGCCACGGGGGTCCGCCATTCCTCGCTCATGCGTAACAGCATGGTGTGTGCACGGACAAAAAACAGGAACTGGTTTTCGGGCGCGCGTCTGCTCGCCTCGTCAAGGAGCTGGTCAATGGTCTGGCTGTGTGCCGGGTTGTTTTGCAGGCTCAGGCTAAAGGCCCGCAGGCCCAGCCCAAGGGGGGACAGCGCGGCAATGGGTCTGTTGGCCAGCCTTCGGGCTTCCGTGGTGAACAGGCTTATAATCAGCACGGATGCAAAGCGGTTGGCGAGTGCACGCAGGTTGGTGGCCGTTATGGTCAGCCGGTGCCC
Source organism: Acetobacter syzygii (assembly GCF_000964225.1). Classification (GTDB taxonomy): domain Bacteria; phylum Pseudomonadota; class Alphaproteobacteria; order Acetobacterales; family Acetobacteraceae; genus Acetobacter; species Acetobacter syzygii. The sequence goes on from NZ_BAMZ01000051.1 coordinate 16,913, forward strand.
CCATACGATTGTATCGTTCAGGCGGGTATCCAGCGCCTGCACAATGCAGGTGAGCGATGTGGCGGTGCTGCCGGTTACGGTAATGCCAATCAAAAAATCCCATTGCCTGCGGGCCGGGAGCGACTGGGAAGGGCCTGCGGCAAACTGCTCGTTCTGTACACTCACATCCAGTACGCCGTGCATGGCCATATCCAGCCCCAGCTCGTTGCGGAACTGCATGGCCAGTGCCATGCCATCTCCCGCACCTGCTGTTGGGGTGCAGGCCAGAAATGCCGTGGCGCTGAGTGTCAGGGAGGAGGATGCCTCGTACATGCCCGCACTGGCCGAGGAGGGCGGTGGGGGCTGGTCTGCCAGTGTGGTAAAAGGCGCGCCCTGTCTGGCATGGTGGTGTGCGGCCCTGAGGTCCGCAATCAGGCGCATGGTCTCCTGCCCTGGTGTGGTGGCCAGTGTATCCTGGAATGTGCGCAGGCAGGATTCTGCACTTTGCAGGGCCGTGCCTTCCTCCCCATTGTGGAGGGCGGTCAGAATCCGTGTGCGCCATGCCTCTTCATTCAGGGGGTTAAGGCGGAGCAGCCGCTGGGCTGCGGCCATAATAATGGCGGGGGGCGGTGCGCTGGCCAGCAGGGCTTCCAGTTGCGCGGTTTTGTAGTCGAGCAGGCGGTTGCGCTCCTGCTCCAGCCATACGGCAAACCCCGGATCAACCGCACTCAGATCCTCAAGAAGAGGGGGCAGGGGGTCGGGCAGGGTCATAACCGTTTGGGGCGTAGTGTGGAGCACATACTCCATGTCAATTTCTGTCAGCCCCGAGCGGATGGCCAGAGTATGGCGCTGCACATCCAGCACCTCCGGCCCCAGAGGGTGGAGCACTTCCATCAGCCGGTGGATTTCCTGCCGCAGGGATGCACGCGCCTGTTCGGGTGCACGTGTGCTCCAGAGCAGTTCCGCCAACCGTGTGCGGGCAACCGGCCGCCGGTTGGAAAGGGCCAGAATAGCAAGCAGGGCTTTGGTTTTGGTGCCTGTGGGCAGCAGGGAAAGCCCGGTACTGGAGAGGACACGCATGTGCCCAAGCAGAAAAATATGCAGTAACGGCTGGTTGGGTGGCGCACCTTCATGGCTGGGGAGGGATTGCATGGGCAGAAAGTCCGTTGGTTACCAGAAGGTCCGGCTACGAACATAAATGCCATTCATGCCGGTCAGGGAAGGATAGGGATAAGTAATTTTTAGTCAAAAGAATGAGGTTGATGGCGCATAGGCACCAATAGTGCATGAGGAATTTAAGGAGTTACGGCAACGCAGGACAACCCCTGTTGCCGCAGGGCGGAGCATATGGTGTCCGTCTGGCCGGAGGGCAGCCCTGCCAGCCGTGTACGCCAGATGGGAGGGCGACCGGAGGGGGTAATTTTTTCCACCCGGTTCTGGGCGTGGCTCAACCCGCCGGAAGACTGGCGGGCAAGCGCAATGGCGTGCATGGCCCGCTCCGGCGTGGAAAAAGCTCCGATCTGAATCACGGCATGTCCGGCAGGTGTGCCGGGCTGCCAGACAAAGCCTGGCCCTGCCAGCCGTGTTGTGCTGACGCTCTGGGTGCTGGTCGCCTGCCCCGTAGGGGGTTGCAGGTCAGTGCTGTTGACGGCTGGCACAAAGGTGGCGGGTGGGTTGGCTGGTGTGTCATCCCCGGTGGAGGGCGGGGGCAGGGTATCGTCCGTTAGCGGGGGAGCATTCCCCTGCCCATAGGGGGAGGCCACAGCCACCTGCACGGGCGATGGCTGGTCAAGCGCTATGGCAGGCTGGGCCGGGCCGGGCAGGCTACCCGCCGGAACGGGGTCGTTGAGGTGGGGTGAGACCGAGGCCAGATAACTACGGGCGTAGGACGGCAGGGACATCCCGCGGGAGCGGTGGTTTTCCATGCACTGTGGTCCGCAACTGTAGGCGACCAGAAAGTCCGGTGTGCCAAAGCGGTCATACAGTTCGCGGATGTAACCACTGGCAGCCATAATATTATCGTGCGGGTTATAGGGGTCGGAGCCAAGGTGGTAACGCTGTGCCAGCTCGGCGTAAGTATCGGGTTTGATTTGCATAAGCCCCACAGCGCCATGCACGGAGCGGGTCAGATGCCCGTTCATATACTGGTGCCCCCCCGATTCCTGCTGCATGACTGCCCTGATCCATGACTGGGGAATGGAAAACCGTTCCGATGCCTCCAGAATATAAGGCCCCCACGGATTAAGGGCAGAACCCGGAGCACGGTAGGATGTTTTGGCAGGTCCGGCACAGGCGGACAGCACGGCCAGTCCGCCAAGAGCGATAAGGGATAAAATCCTGCGCCAGACACGGCGGTCCGCAAAGGTTGGAGCACACAGCAGCATAGGCGCATGGTGCCTGTTTAGGCGGGCGGATGCAAACACTCATGCCACGGGGCACAGCCCGCGGTGGGGGCTATTTGCCCCGCTGGCGGATGCTGCTTGTAATATCGTGCATCAGGTCCGGGTTGGTCCGACGGATCTGCCCTGCGCGCAGCACACTGGCTGCCGTGTAACGGGGCCGGGTTGTCCAGTTTTCCAGGAACTGGAGGTCGGACAGGGTTTCTGGCCCATGCTGCCGAAAAGCCTTAAGGGCGGCGGGGGTAGTAATCCCTGGCGTGGTGCCGGGTTTACGCAACATTGTACACATCCTGCTTGGTTGATCTTGGTCCAGTGTGAGTGTTGCGCCATTGTGCCGCAGCATCTGGCGCGGGGTCTTAGAACACCCACAATGTGTCAATTTCAAGCGCTAAGCGGTTTTGTCATAAAACCATGACAATAAAAGGAATAACCTTTTATAATTGTTAGGTTTTTTTTGTCGCACTTTGTAAAATTCCCGTGCCCAGCCGTTCCAGTGCTGCGCGTAGCGGGTCATCGGGCAGGGTGGGTAAGGTGCAGGTGGGGCCGTGGGTTTTGCGCACTGCACGCTTGCGGCGGGTGCCGGCTGTGGGGTCCTGCACAAAGCGGAGGCGCGCTACCAGTGCTTCCCCACACCATGTGTTGATCCGCGCCATAAGCATATCCGCCTGATGTTGCAGTTCCATGGCAACTGGTCCGGCACAGGCTACGGTCAGGGTGCCTGCACTAAGCCGGTGGGGGGTGGTTACGGCAGCATGGGCCGGGCCTACAATATCGGGCCAGGATGCAAACAGCATGGCCCCGGTCGGGGAGCGGCGGCGGAAGGCGGGGGCCGTTACGTTGGGGAGCAGGGCGGCAAGGGTGCGGGCCTTCATGGCGAGGCGCGGGGGTGGGGGCGGTATTTCCTCCTTGGTGCGCCTGCGGGCTGCGGGTTTGCGGGGTGGGGCTGCTTGCCGGGCAGGGGCTTCCGCCTTGCCCGAATGAAGTTCCTTCGCCATAACAGCCTCCGTGATTACGCCACCCGCCCATGCTCTGCTGCACTGGTATGACAGACACCGCCGTTCCCTGCCCTGGCGGTTCAGGGAGGGGGAGACACCAGACCCGTACCGTGTCTGGTTGAGTGAGATCATGCTTCAGCAAACAACGGTCAAGGCCGTTGGTCCTTATTATCTCAGATTTGTGGAAAAATTTCCAACCGTTCAGGCGCTTGCCCGTGCGGAGCGGGATGATGTGCTGGCCGCATGGGCTGGGCTTGGCTATTACTCCCGCGCCCGCAATCTCCACGCCTGCGCACAGGCTGTTGTTGCTCTTGGGGGTTTTCCCTGCACGGTGGAAGGGCTGCGTGCCCTGCCCGGTATTGGGGCATATACGGCAGCAGCTGTGGCTGCCATAGCCTTTGGCGTGCCGGTTGTGCCGGTGGATGGCAATGTGGAGCGCGTAACCGCCCGGCTTTACAACGTGCAGGAGCCGCTGCCCGCTGCCCGTAAAAAACTGGCGCAACTGGCCGATGGACTGAACGGCGATGCAGCGGCGCGGCAACGCCCGTCCGATTTTGCACAGGCTCTGTTCGATCTGGGGTCTTCCCTGTGTTCGCCCCGCCAGCCAGCCTGTGGGTTATGCCCGTGGCAGGCCGTGTGTGCAGGCCATGCGCAGGGTACGGCTGCGACCTTGCCGCGCAAGGCCCCCAAGGCCGAGCGCCCCGTGCGCTATGGTGTGCATTTTATGGTTATGGATGGCGCAGGTCAGGTGCTGCTGCGCAAACGCCCCGAAACGGGCCTGCTGGCTGCCATGACCGAACTGCCCGGTACCGACTGGCGCACAACGCCGTGGACGGAGGCAGAAGCCCTGACCCATGCGCCAGTGGCGGCGGCGTGGCAAAAAGCCGGTGCGGTCAAGCATGTGTTTACCCATTTTACGCTGAATGTGGTGGTGTATGCCGCACGTGTGGCGCAGTTTTCCAATCAGGATGTCAGGGATGGCTTTTTGCTGCCTGTTGCCCGGACAAAAACGGCATCCCTGCCATCAATTATGCAAAAATGTATGACAACAGGATACGACTTCCTGCATCGTGCATGAGAAGGCGGGGTGTTCTGGCACCCAATCCATTTTAATGGCCTTTGCGGCCGGGCCATAAAAGCAAGAAAAAGAGGTTGCATGGTTTTCCACCATATTCCGCCACAGGCTCATCTGGCCACTCAGGGGCAGCCCGGTAATAAGCCGGGTGTGCTGCTGGTTAACCTGGGCACGCCGGAGGGCACGGGTTACCGGGCGGTACGTCGCTACCTGTCCGAATTTTTATCCGACCGGCGGGTCATAGAGGGCTCGCCCCTGTTCTGGCAGCCATTGTTGCAAGGTGTGGTCCTGACCACGCGTCCTTCGCGCAGTGGGCGGGCTTACGCCCGTGTGTGGGATACGGAACGGAACGAAAGCCCGCTCCGTACGTACACCCGCCATCAGGCCGAAAAGCTGGCCGAACAGTTGGCGGCTGATGGTGTGCCTGTGGCATGGGGAATGCGCTATGGCAGCCCTTCTGTTGCGCAGGCGCTGCGCACACTTATGGAGCAGGGGTGTGACCGTATTGTTTGCCTGCCGCTCTACCCCCAGTACAGTGCAACCACCACCGCCACGGCCAATGACCAGCTTTTTCGGGTGTTGATGAAGCTGCGTAACCAGCCCGCCGTCCGTACTGTGCCGTCCTTCCCCGATGATCCGGATTTTATTACCGCTGTGGCGTCCTCCATCCGTGAGGAACAGATGCACGCGGACCAGCCGTTCCAGATGGTTGTCGCGTCCTTCCATGGTCTGCCACAGCAGTATGTGGATAAGGGCGACTCCTATTTGGCGGATTGTACCCGTACCGTTGCCGGTTTACGGGCAGAGCTGGGTATGGACGAGACAAACCTGCCCATGACCTTCCAGTCCCGTTTTGGGCCGACCAAATGGCTGGAGCCATACACGGCTCCCTTTATTACCGGCCTGCCAGCAAAGGGCATCCGGCGTATTGCGGTTGTGACTCCGTGTTTTATGGCGGACTGCCTGGAAACGCTGGATGAAATTGGCCACGAAGTGCGCGAGGAGTTCATGAAAGCCGGAGGCGAATCCTTTACCCTCGTCCCCTGCCTGAACGACAGCCCTGCCAGTATCCGCCTGCTGGAAAAACTGGTCCGTCGCGAACTGCTCGGCTGGCTTTAACACAAAGGGCCAGATGAGATGGCCCTTAGCCCTTAGCCCTTAGCCCTTAGCCCTTAGCCCTTAGTGGCGTGTGGAGAGGCCTTGCGCGGCCTGCCTTACATGGCCGTGCGGCTGGGCTTGGGGTGGGGGAGCGGCGTTTTGTCCGGGAACAGGCAGCTCTCTCTGGCGCTACACCGCCAGCACTCCGGTTTGCGGGCTTTGCACACATAACGCCCCTGCAGAATAAGCCAGTGGTGGGAATCGCGCACCATGGGGAGCGGAATCCGTGCCTCCAGCTTTTTTTCCACCGCTTCTACTGTGTGGCCACGGCCAAGGCCGGAGCGGTTGGCCAGCCGGAACACATGCGTATCCACCGGAACCGTGGGTTGGTTAAAGGCAACATTCAGCACCACATTGGCCGTTTTGCGGCCTACACCTGCCAGTTTTTCCAGCTCATCACGCGTGTGGGGGATCTGCCCACCATGGTCCGCCAGTAACTGGCGGGAGAGTGCGACAACATTTTTGGCTTTATTGCGCCACAGACCAATGGTGCGGATCAGCTGGCCCACCTGCTCGTCCCCCAGAGCCGCCATGGCCTGTGGCGTGGGGGCTGCGGCAAAGAGTGCGGGGGTTACGCGGTTGACCGAAGCATCCGTAGCCTGAGCAGACAGCACAACAGCAACCAGCAGCGTAAAAGGCGTGGTGTAGTGCAGTTCCGTCTGTGCATCCGGCCATGCGCGGGACAGGTCGGTTAAAAACTGTACGACTTCGGCCTTCGTCATATCCCGCGGGGCGGTCTGGGGGGCAGCCCCGGCCTTTGTGTTCGCTGTAGCCCTGGCTTTACCTGTGGGCGCGCGCGCAGTTGCACGGCTTGCTGGCCTGTCTGCCCTGGTGGTGTTTTTGGGCGTGGTGGGCTGTTGGTCCGGCTGTGTTGTGGCCGTGGTCTTGCGTGGTCTGGGGGGCATGTGGGGGCTTATCGTTAATGGGGCTGGGAGCCGCATTTTTCCAGCCGGGGCGGGTTTGCGCAATATCGCGTCTTTACGATACAGGTCGTAGGCCCTGCCCGCCGGTGCGGATGGACGCATTTTTTCGGGTGTCTGGTTTATGGCTTCTTCTGCTGGTCGTGCTTCTTCCTCCATGCCCAAGGCATCCCTTTTTGTGGACGTGTTGGGTTTTGTCATTCGCCTGTGGCTGGCGTTTCCGCGGCCTTTGGGGGTAACGGTGGGCATGGTGCTGCTGGCAACGCTGGCGGATGTGCTGATGCCGCTGGCCGCGGGCCGTCTGGTCTCCGATGTGGCGGAGCCTGCCGTGCAGTCCGCGCGTTTGCACCATGCGTTATGGATGGTCGCAGCCCTTGCCGGTTGCGGGTTTGGCAGTGTTCTGGCCAAGCGGTACGCCTACCTTGGTATTACCCGGCTGACCACCAGAGTAATGCAGAAGATTGGCACGGAATCCTTTGCCCATGTACAGCGCCTGTCCACCGACTGGCACGCCAATACCTTTGCCGGTTCCACCGTAAGGCGGCTGACAAGAGGCATGTGGGCGGTGGATATGCTGGATGACACGCTCCTGCTCATGCTGCTGCCCGAATTCTGCCTGCTGGTTCTGACCACCCTTGTTCTGGGCTGGCACTGGCCTGCCATGGGGGTCATGCTTGGGGTCCTGTCGGCGCTGTTTGTCGCCCTCTCCTGTATGTTGACCCTGCGTTACGTTGCCCCTTCGGCACAGGCGGCCAATGCGGGGGATAGCAAGGTGGGCGCGGCACTGGCCGATGCCATAACGTGCAATGCCGTGGTCAAGGCCTTTGGGGCAGAAACGCGGGAAGAAGAACGCCTGACCCATACGCTGGACCAGTGGCGCACAGCCACCGCCCGGATGTGGATCCGTGGGACCGACAGCGCCAATATTCAGGCGGCAGCCGTGGTGGTCATGCGTCTGTCTCTGGCAGCCGCAGCGGTGTGGCTCTGGTGCAAAGGGCAGGCTGGGCCGGGTGATGTGGCATATGTGCTGACCATGACTTTTCTGGTGCAGGGTTATTTGCGCGAGATCGGGCAGCAGGTCTCGGTGGTGCAGCGCTCGGTGAATGAGATGGAAGAACTGCTGCTGCTGTGGCGAACCCCCCTGACAGTAGCGGACCCTGCCCAGCCGGTTAGCCTGCATGTGGCCCATGGCGACATCGAGTTCAAACATGTGACATTCCAGTATCCGGGCCAGAAAACTGCCCTGTTTACCGACCTGTCGGTCCGTATTGCGCCGGGGAGCCGTGTGGGGCTGGTAGGGCCATCTGGTTCTGGAAAATCCACATTTACCAAGCTGCTCCTGCGGTTGTACGCGCAGAACAGCGGCCACATTCTGATTGATGGGGTGGATACGGCAAGCGTCCGCCAGTCTGACCTGCGCCGCCAGATTGCACTTGTGCCGCAAGAGCCCATTCTGTTCCATCGCAGTCTGGCCGAAAACATTGCTTATGGCAGACCAGATGCGACAGCCGAGCAGATTGCTCAGGCGGCCCGTCTGGCCAATGCGGCAGACTTTATAGAGCGTCTGCCCGATGGATACGCAACCTTGGTGGGCGAGCGTGGCGTCAAGCTTTCTGGGGGGGAGCGCCAGCGTGTGGCCATTGCCCGTGCCTTTTTGGCGGATGCCCGTATTCTGGTGCTTGATGAGGCCACGGCCAGTCTGGATTCCGAGTCCGAGGCTCTGGTGCAGGAGGCCATGGAACGGCTGATGCAGGGGCGTACGGTGCTTATTGTGGCGCACCGGCTGGCAACTGTTGTGGGGCTGGACCGCATTCTGGTGTTTGAACACGGGCGGATTGTAGAGGATGCTCCCCACGCCGAGCTGGTGCAGCACGAGGGCGGGCTTTACCAAAGGCTGTATGCCCTGCAAAGCCTGTAAAGACCCTGCGCGTGACTGCCTGAATGATGCAGATGGTGCGGGCGGCTAGGTGGTGGGGCTGGCAGGAGTCTGGTGGATCTTGCGCACCAGATAAATGGGGCGCTGTTTGGTTTCCATATAGATCCGGCCGATGTACTCGCCCAGCATACCAATGCTGATGATCTGAATGCTGCCAAAGAATGTGACGGCAAAAAAAAGCGAGGCATAGCCCGGCACCGCATTGCCCATAAACAGGGTGCGCCCGACAATAAAAAGTCCGTACATCAAGGCACAAATTGCTCCGACAGTGCCCAGATACGTCCAGATCCGGATGGGAAGAGTGGAAAAACTCGTCAGCCCTTCAAGTGCAAAGTTCCATAGCGCCACACCGGAGAATTTGCTCTCTCCCGCATTGCGGGCTGCGCGCACGTAATCCAGCGTAACAGTGCGGAACCCCACCCATGCGTACAGACCTTTCATGAAGCGCTGCCGCTCGGGTAGCTGTTGCAGGGCATCCACCACGCACCGGTCCATCAGGCGGAAATCCCCCACATTGGATGGGATTTTGATTTTGGACAGACGATTATGCAGCGAATAGAACCACGAGGCCGTCAGGCGTTTAGCCGCACTGTCTGACGAGCGGTCAACCCGCCTGCCCAGAACCACCTCGGCACCTTCCTGCCATGCGGTAATCATTGGGGGGATAAGTTCTGGCGGGTCTTGCAGGTCTGCATCAATGACAATTACAGCGGCACCCGTTGCCGCATCCAACCCTGCGGTCATGGCGGCTTCCTTGCCAAAATTGCGCGATAGTTCGACAATTTTGAACCGGCTGTTCTGGCGGGCAAGCGCAATCAGGCGTCTGAGCGTATCATCCTTGCTGCCATCATCCACACAGACGAGTTCCCACTCTGTATCGGGGATAGCAGTAAGAACGGGGAGAATGGTCTGGGCAAAAAGGTCAACACCGTTCCCCTCGTTATAAAATGGAACAACGAGAGAAATTAAACTTGGCATTGACGCACCGCTATCCATAACCATGACAATTCAAAAAACACTCTCAAAATCAGGACGTTCTGATGGAAATCTACAATGTTGCACGGGCCTGATCATCCCTGACAATCCGCATGTGCCATCATACGGGATTGTGCAGCACCAGAGCCGCTGGAGCAACACATTGCCACGCGCAGGCTGACTGTAAATTTTGTATGGAGATTTTGGCGGAGGGGAAGGGATTCGAACCCTCGATACGACTTGACATCGTATAACGGTTTAGCAAACCGCCGCCTTCAGCCTCTCGGCCACCCCTCCGCCGAAGAGTGCAGACACGACGTTTGCATTGCTGCTTTTAGGGGGTTTGGCGCGTTCCGTCAAACCCCCATATGCGTAATTTGGTGTTATTTTTTATCTGGTCGTTTTCAGGCGTCCAGACGGGCTTTAAGGGCTTCGTTCACAAGGGCCGGGTTGGCCTTGCCCTTGGTTTCCTTCATGACCTGCCCAACAAAAAATCCGAACAGCTTGTCCTTGCCGGAGCGGTATTCGGCCAGCTTGTCTGCGTGCTTGTCCAGAATGGCGCTAATGGCTGCGTCAATCACACCTGTGTCGGTAACCTGCCGCAGGCCCTTTTTTTCCACAATGGCATCGGGGCTTTCGCCCGTTTCCACCATGTCTTCAAAGACTTCCTTGGCAATTTTGCCGTTAATGGTCTTATCCGCAATCAGGTCGAGCATTTTGCCCAGTGCCTCGGCACTGACCGGGCTGGTTTCTATACTGTTGCCCGTGCGGTTGAGGGCGGCAAACAGGTCACCCATGACCCATGTCGCGGCCAGCTTACCATCGCGCCCACGGGCTACGGTTTCGTAATAGTCCGCTACGGCCTGTTCAGCGACCAGCACCCCGGCATCGTAAAAGGCAATGCCATATTCCGCCTGAAAACGCGCACGTTTGGCATCGGGCAGTTCGGGCAGTTGGGCCGCCAGTTCGTCCACCCATGCCTGTTCCAGTACCAGCGGCAACAGGTCGGGGTCGGGGAAGTAGCGGTAATCATGCGCATCTTCCTTGGAGCGCATGGTCCGGGTTTCGCCCCGGCTGGGGTCAAACAGGCGGGTTTCCTGATCAACTTCCCCGCCGTTTTCCCATATTTCCACCTGACGGGCGGCTTCCACCTCAATGGCCTGCATCACAAAGCGGATGGAGTTGACGTTTTTGATCTCGCACCGCGTGCGGAAGGGTTCCCCCGCCTTGCGGACAGAAACGTTTACGTCGGCCCGCATGGAGCCTTCTTCCATGTTGCCATCGCAAGTGCCAAGGTAGCGTAGGATCTGGCGCAACTTGCGCAGGTAAGCCCCGGCTTCCTCCGGTTCGCGAATATCGGGTTCGCTCACAATTTCCATCAGGGCAACGCCAGAGCGGTTCAGGTCCACAAAGGATTTTGTGGGGTCCTGATCGTGCAGCAGTTTGCCCGCGTCCTGTTCAAGGTGCAGGCGGGTTACACCAATCTCGCGCACGTCCCCGTTTTGCAGTTCAATGCTGATGGTGCCTTTGCCCACAATCGGGTACTCGAACTGGCTGATCTGGTAGCCCTGCGGCAGATCGGCATAAAAGTAGTTTTTGCGGTCAAAGCGGCTGTTCAGGTTGATTTGAGCCTTAAGCCCCAGCCCGGTGCGAATGGCCTGTGCCACGCACTCGTGGTTGATAACGGGCAGCATTCCGGGGAATGCGGCATCCACCAGACTGACCTGCGTGTTGGGGTCTCCGCCAAAGGTGGTGGAGGCACCGGAGAACAGCTTGGAATGGCTGATCACCTGCGCATGGACTTCCAGACCGACCACAATTTCCCATGTGCCGGTACGGCCTTCAATTGTGTAGCTCATGCGCCTGCTCCCGCATGGACGGACGGTTTATGCGTAAAGCCAGCCGCCGCTTCCAGCGCGCCGCCAATAGACAGCACGGTTTCTTCATCAAAATGTTTGCCAATGACCTGCAGGCCCAGTGGCAGCCCGACCCCGTTCAGCCCGACAGGGACAGACAGGGCAGGAACACCGGCCATGCTGGCTGGTACGGTAAAGATGTCGTTCAGGTACATCTGCACCGGATCATCCATGTTTTCGCCCTGTGCAAAGGCGGCGGATGGGGCTGTTGGGGTCAGGAGCACGTCCACGTTTTCAAACGCCTGTTCAAAGTCCCGTTTGATCAGGGTGCGGACCTTCTGTGCCTTCAGGTAGTACGCATCATAATACCCGGCGGACAGAACATAGGTGCCCATAAGAATACGGTTGCGCACTTCCTGCCCAAAACCTGCGGCACGGGTGGCTTCGTACACGCCATCCAGTGTTGGGGCGTCCTTGCGCAGGCCAAAACGGATGCCATCGTAACGGGCAAGGTTGGAGGAGCACTCGGCCGGGGCAATAATGTAGTAGGTGGTCAGCCCATGGCGCGTGTGGGGGAGGGAGACATCCACCACCTCGCACCCGGCGGCCTTGAGCCACGCAATACCCTGTTCCCACATGGCCACAACATCTGCTGGCAGGCCGGGGGCGCGGTATTCGGTGGGAATACCCACGCGCAGGCCCTTAACGCTTTTGCCTACAGCCTTGTGGAATTCCGGTACAGGGCGGTTGGAGCTTGTGCTGTCCTTGGCATCAAACCCTGCCATGGCCTCAAGCATCAGCCCGGCATCTGCCACGCTGCGGGTCATGGGGCCAGCCTGATCGAGCGAGCTTGCAAAGGCAATGGTGCCCCAGCGGCTGCACCGGCCATAGGTTGGTTTAAGGCCGACAATACCGCAATAGGCGGCAGGCTGGCGGATGGAGCCACCCGTGTCCGTTCCTGTTGCGGCCAGTGCCAGACCAGCCGCCACGGCAGCGGAGGAACCACCGGAGGAGCCACCGGGCACAAGGGCCGTGCTCTCATCCCCCTTGCGCGTCCATGGGTTGGTGGTCGGGCCAAAAGCCGAGCTCATGTTGGCTGAGCCCATGGCAAATTCGTCCAGATTGGTTTTGCCAAGGAACACCGCGCCCGCGTTCAGCAGGTTGGCGGTTACCGTGCTCTCATAAGGAGGCACAAAGTTCTCGAGCATTTTGCTGGCGGCTGTTGTGCGCACGCCCTTGGTGCAGAACAGGTCTTTTACACCAATGGGCAGGCCGTCCATAAGCCCTGCCGTGCCTGCGGCGTAGCGGGCATCTGCTGCATCCGCGCTGGCCAGCACGTCCTGTTCAGGCAGAACGGTAATGTAGGCGTTCAGGGCGGTGTTCAGCCGACCAATGGCGTCCAGATGAGCCTGTGCCAGTTCCCGCGCGGAAAACTTGCGTGCGGCAAGCCCGGCACGGGCTTGGGTGAGGGTCAGACCGGTCAGCATTATTCCACCACCTTGGGTACGGTATAGAAGGGGCCAGATGTTTCTGGTGCGCAGGCCAGCAGGGCGTCACGGCAGTTGCCGTCGGTCACCTTGTCTTCACGCTGGCGCAGGGTTTCCGTTTCCGTTCCCACCATGGGCGGCACACCCGTAACATCTACCTCTGCCAGCTGGTCAATCCAGCCCAGAATGCCATTTAGCTTCTGGCGCGTGGCCTCAAGCTCGTTGTCTTCAAGCCCGATCCGGGCCAGTTTTGCGATGCGTCGGGTGGTCGCAAGGTCAAGCGACATGAGAGTGGGCCCCTCTTTCTTCAGTCTCAATAGAGAATTGCACCTAGCATAATCGCGCGGAAGGCAACATACCATGGGCATGACTCTTCTCACTCTTCCCCAATTAGCTGCCACCCTGCCCAGACATGCCCGCCTGCTGGGCATAGATCCCGGGCGTAAACAGGTGGGGCTGGCGCTGTCCGATGTCTCGCGTCTGGTGGCTACCCCCTTCCAGACCGTCAAACGCGGCAAGCTGGGGGAAATGGTTACCTTTATTCGTGCCGTGGCGCAGGAGCATGAGGTAGCGGGGCTGGTTGTGGGCATTCCCCTTTCGCTCGATGGGTCTTTTGGTCCCGCAGCGCAGGCCAGCCGGGACTGGACAATGGACCTATCGCGGCAGACGGGCCTGCCCGCCTGCCTGTGGGATGAGCGTCTGTCCTCCTCTGCGGTCAACCGGATGCTTATTCAGGAAGCCGATCTGTCCCGCGCAAAACGGGCCGAGGCGGTGGATAAGCTTGCTGCGGCGTATATTCTGCAGGCGGCACTGGATAGCCTGCGGGGGGATGTCACGCCTTTCTGATTACAGATTGGTGGCTTACATTTGCCACAAAGAGCCTGCAAACCCATGTAACAGAAGATGTTACAAGATATTTGAGAAGGAATGGCCCAATGACCAAGCAGTCGTTTGCTACCGCACTGATGACCATGGTGGGTGCCGCCGTATTTGCTGTAAGCCTGCCCGGTGCCTCCGCACATGCGGAAGAACAGGGTGCTTTGACAAAAGCATGGGATTCGACCCGTCAGGGTACGGAAAAAGCATGGGACAAGACCAAGAACGGTACCGAAAAAGCTTGGGACAAAACAAAAGCCGGTACCGACAAGGCTTGGGATAAGACCAAAGATGGCAGTGCCAAGGCCTGGGACAAGACCAAGTCTGGCACAACCGAAGCATGGGACAAGACCAGGAACGGTACGGAAAAAGCTTGGGACAAAACAAAAACCGGTACCGACAAGGCTTGGGATAAAACCAAAGATGGTAGTGCCAAGGCTTGGGACAAAACTAAATCTGGCACAACCGAAGCGTGGGACAAGACCAAGAATGGCACCAAGGAAGCCGCACATGATGTTGGCAACTGGGGTGAGCGTACGGGCCAGAAAATTGGAAGTACCGGCAAGGAAATCGGGCACGATATCCACAACGGCCTGACAGACGATAACAAATAAAGGCTGCGGTGCCGCCAAACAGAAAACCCCGCTCTCCCATGGCAGGAGAGCGGGGTTTTTTTATGGGTGCCCCGGAGCCCAAGCCCCGGACCTACGCTGTAATCAGGCGTAGGTGTCCAGCAGGTTGGTGTCGCTCAGTGCGGAATCGGAGCCTGAGGACCCACCGGTCGTGGTTTCGGAAAGGATATCCCCGCTGGCGTCCTTGACGATGGTCGTAATGGACCCATCGGCATTGAAGCGCTGGCTGGTTGTGGTGGAAGAAGAGGATGAGGAAGAGCTGCTGCCTGAAGACGAGGAGCTGGAGGACGTGCTGTCGGAAGAGGACGTGCCAAACAGGCTGCTAACGCTGCTGCTGCTCAGGTCGGAAATGGAAGAAGACATGGAGGATGCCTCATATATACGGATGGATTAAAAAGCCCCGTCATTGTCATGCCTGCATTTGGTCAATGTCAATCATTATCAGTCCCGCTTGCGGTGGGGAGCTGCCACTGTTTTTTTGGGGGGATACGTGCTGTCCGTCTGCTCTGGTGGTTTTTGCCAGCCCGGCCCGGGTGTGCCCGGAGTGGTGGGGGTGGCTTAGCGCCGTGCGTTATGCAGGTGCCAGATTGCCCAGCGGGCTGCACGGAATGTGGTCACTCTGGCCCGCAAAGCCAGCCAGTAAGCTTGAAAAGCGGTCATCCGGGCCTCCCCAACACCTTGTAAATTCTTTTTTAATCTAATGGGGCATCATGGCCTGACTATGACGTTCAGCCAATTCTTGCGTTTAGGCAACAAAAAAGGCGACTCCCCCAATGAAGGGGAAGCCGCCTTGTACGCCGTAACCGGGCCTGAAGAATCAGACTTTGGCGTCTTCAATCAGAATCTGTTCGATAATGTCCAGACCTTCATCAATCAGTGCATCGGATGCGGTCAGCGGGGTCAGAATGCGAATGGTCGCGCCCTTTACGCCGCAGGCCAGCAGGATCAGCCCTTTTTCGCATGCTCTGGCGCAAACCTTGGAGGCAAAGCCTGCCCGCTGTTCTTCACCTGCATGGCGTTCAAGAATGTCAAAGGCGATCATGGCGCCCAGACCGCGTGGCATACTGACGGGCAGCATGTCGGTACGCTTGTGCCAGCCGGTAATACGGGCCTTCAGGCGTTCGCCCATGGCGTTGGCGCGGTCGAGCAGTTTTTCCTCGTCAATCACATCCAGCACGGCAAGGGCTGCCGCGCAGGCCAGAGGTGCGCCAGCATAAGTGCCACCTAGACCGCCGGGAGGTACGCTGTCCATCAGGTCTGCACGACCAATAACGCCAGAAAGCGGCATACCCCCAGCAAGGGACTTGGCAACGGAGATCAGGTCCGGTTCCACGCCGGAGTGTTCAATGCCAAACAGCTTGCCGGTACGGCCAAAGCCGCTCTGCACTTCATCGGCAATCAGCTTGATGCCGTGCTGGTCGCACAGGGTGCGCAGGTGCTTGAGCAGCGCTGTGGGTGCAACACGGAACCCGCCTTCGCCCTGCACGGGTTCAATAATAATGGCCGCCACGTTGCTGGGGGCAATATCGGCGGCAAACAGGAAGTGCAGCATCTTCAGGCTGTCTTCCACCGTAATGTCGTGGTCAGGGAAGGGAACGTGGTACACTTCGCCCGGCAGTGTGCCAAAGGGGGCCTTGTAAGGCAGAACCTTGCCGGTCATGGCGGAGGCCAGCAGCGTGCGGCCGTGGAAGCCGCCACAGAATGCAATAACGCCGTTGCGGCCGGTTGCGGCACGGGCAATTTTTACGGCGTTTTCGGTTGCTTCCCCACCGGTGGTGAAGAAAATGGTTTTGGCCGGGCCAGAGAAGGGCGCACGGGCATTCAGCTTTTCGGCCAGTTCAATGTAGGATTCGTAAGCCGAAACCTGAAAAGCGGTGTGCGTAAAGCGTTCGAGCTGCTTTTTAACCGCATCCATCACCTTGGGGTGGCGGTGGCCCACGTTCAGCACGGCAATGCCGCCTGCAAAGTCAACGTAACGGCGGCCTTCCACGTCCCACAGTTCCGCGTTTTCTGCGCGGTCTGCAAAAACGGGAGTGGAGGTGGCAACACCGCGCGGAACAGCGTTGTTGCGGCGGGCCAGCAGGTCTTTGTTCGTGGTGCTCATCGGGTTTGGCTCCGGCTATGGCGTCTCTTATCCGGCCCGCGTTGGGGCCGAACAAACATTGTCGTTCCGTAAGTGTTTTTATTGAACGAGGGGAGGAGATTTTTTGGTGCGCAGGTGGTGACAAAAAATCAACAGACCCGCCATACCCGGCAGAGACCCTAGGTTCTGCGGTTCAGGCAGGGGGGAGCAAGGTGTTATCCATCTCCTGCGCGACCTGTTCCATCAGCCATGTGCGGAAGGTCCGCAGGGAGGGTTTTTCCCATATCTGCTCGGAAGCCCGCAGGACATATGCGCCCAAAGGTGTTTCCTTGAGTGGAGTCTGGGTTGGCTGTACGCGGACCAGTCGCCCGGTCAGCAGGTCATCTCCCAGCAAAAAGGGGTTGCCCAGAGCAATACCTTCCCCTGCTCTGGCAGCCGCAAGCGTAATATGGGCCTGCCACAACCTGCCTGCGGTGGGGATAACAGAGGGGCTGATGCCCTGGGCTGCAAACCAGCATCGCCACTCGGTATCGTCCTCCTCGTGTAGCAGGGGGGCATCAAGCAGGTCTTCGGTTGTGCGGGGCTGGCCACCCAGTGCTTGAATGCACTCAGGGGATGCCACGGGAAAAACAGGCGGGCGCGCAATGGCCATGTGGCGGATGGTGCGGGGTTCGGGCGTTGTGTTGCCCGCGCGAACATAGCCGATCTGTGCATGGTTGGTGGATTCCACCCCACTCATATGGAACGCCGCACTGGCATCGACCGAGCGGAGCAGGACTTCCATATGTGGGTGCGACTTGCGAAAACCATATAGCCGGGGCAGCAGCCAGTGGTAGGCAAATCCATGCGCGCAGGTCACGGTGAGTGGGGCTACGCGGTTGCGCATATCCGCCGTGGCTGTGGCCAGCCCGTCCAGCAGGGGGGCAATACGGTCGTAATATGTGTGGCCTGCCTGTGTGAGGTGGCCTGTTCCCTTATCCCGCAGGGCAATGCCGAGCGAGAGTTCAAGGTCGCGGATATGGCGGCTGATTGCGGCATGGTCCACGCGCAGTTCCGTGGCTGCCCGCCGTATGCCGCCCGTGCGGGCAAAGGCGACAAAAGCGTTCAGCGCGGACAGGGGGGGAATGCGGTAGCGTGGGTCCATGGATGCAGTCAGGTCTGGCGAGTGTTGCGTGGGTGGGCTGTGCGGCCATTGGAGGCCAAATGGCCCAAAAAGCAAGGTCTGCTATGGAGTGGCTGATCCGCCATGTTTGTGCGCCGTGGCGGAGGGGCTCTGGTTTTTGCGTTGCAAAATCGGTCAGGTATGGTTTATTCCGCACCCATCACAGCAAACGGTCCCGCGCAAGCGGAATAAAAGGGAATGCCGTATTCTCCCCTGAGGAGATCAGTCGGCAACTGCCCCCGCAACTGTAGGCGGAGAGTGTTTGGTCCGAGTGGCTTAGTCAGCCGCTGCCACTGGTTGCCCTGCAACCGGGAAGGTTGGACCAGATGCGTTGATCCGCAAGTCAGGAGACCTGCCGTTTTTGCTTGTACCTTGAACGCCGGACGGGGGTGCCGGAGGTGGATGGTCAAAGATGCTGCTTTATACCTGACGGTCTTTATTTCCCACACGCGCATTTATTCCAACAGCACACCCGTTCCGGGGTGGGGAAACAGGCCCTGATTCAATGATAATTTTACGTAAAACACATGGCCTGCGGTGGCGCGTTGCCCTGCTGTGCCAGTCCATGAGTATTGCTGGGGTGTTGCTTTCAGGCACGTCGGCGTTTGCGCAGAATGCGGAGACGCAGCTGGAGCAGGACCGCCGTCGCCTGGGCAATTCCGGCCCACTGGTCTCCGAGGTGGACCCGGCC
>NZ_BAMZ01000050.1 GCF_000964225.1 Acetobacter syzygii
TGTGACATCGCCCGTGACCTGCGCCTGCTGTGTCAGGCTGGCTTCACCTGCGTTCGAGAGGCTTCCCAGTTTGCCACCACTGACTGCGAGC
>NZ_BAMZ01000049.1 GCF_000964225.1 Acetobacter syzygii
GGTGCCATCCACCGAGCTGGCATCGATGGTCAGGGCGTTGGCATTAGTGACATCGCCCGTGACCTGTGCCTGTTGTGTCAGGCTG
>NZ_BAMZ01000048.1 GCF_000964225.1 Acetobacter syzygii
CTGGGTCAGGCTGGCCTCACCGGCGTTCGAGAGGCTCCCCAGCTTGCCACCACTGACTGCGAGCGTAGCGCCTGCGCTATTGGTG
>NZ_BAMZ01000047.1 GCF_000964225.1 Acetobacter syzygii
GACAGAAGGCAAAATTGCCCGCTGGCTGAAAAAGGAAGGCGACACCATTACCGGTGGTGATGTGTTGGCTGAAATTGAAACCGACAAGGCCACAATGGAAATTGAAGCCATTGAGGATGGTATTCTTGGCCGTATTCTCATAACCGAGGGTACGGAAGGTGTTGCGGTCAATACCCCTATAGCCATTGTCGTGGAAGATGGCGAAACGGTGCCCGATAACGTAGCGAGCCAGCCGGTTGCTTCCCCCACCCCGGCAACAATAGCCTCCCCCCCGGCGCAAGCCAGCATACCCGCTGCTCCCGTGTCAGACACAATAGCTGAACCTGAACGGGATTGGGGAGAAACACGCGATATTACGGTACGTGAAGCGTTGCGAGACGCCATGGCAGCCGAATTACGCCGCGATGAAGATGTATTCCTGCTGGGTGAGGAAGTGGCTGAATATCAGGGCGCTTACAAGATCTCGCAGGGCTTATTGCAGGAGTTCGGGGAAAAGCGTGTTCTGGACATGCCCATTACCGAACATGGTTTTACAGGCATGGCTGTTGGTGCAGCCCTGACCGGGCTTAAGCCGATTGTTGAGTTCATGACCATGAACTTTGCCATGCAGGCCATTGACCACATTATAAACTCCGCAGCCAAAACACTTTACATGTCAGGCGGACAGATGGGGTGCCCCATTGTATTCCGTGGCCCCAATGGGGCAGCGGCACGTGTGGGAGCCCAACATTCGCAATGTTATGCCAGTTGGTATGGCCACGTCCCCGGGCTTAAAGTCGTTGCGCCCTGGTCTGCTGCGGATGCCAAAGGTCTTCTGCGGGCGGCAATCCGTGACCCCAATCCCGTTATCGTTCTGGAAAACGAAATCCTGTATGGGCAAAAATTCCCTTGCCCTGTGGACGAGGATTTTATTCTCCCCATTGGCAAAGCCAAAATCGAGCGTGCAGGGTCTGATGTCACCATCGTGGCCTTTTCCATTGCCGTTGGCACTGCGTTGGATGCAGCAGCCGAACTGGCCAAACAAGGTATTGAGGCCGAGGTTATTAACTTGCGCAGCATTCGACCGCTGGATACAGCCACGATTGTCAACAGTGTAAAAAAAACCAGTCGCCTTGTTACGGTTGAAGAAGGCTGGCCTTTTGCTGGCATCGGCTCAGAAGTAGCCATGCAGGTTATTGAACATGCTTTTGACTGGCTGGATGCACCGCCTGTACGCGTAGCGGGCGTGGATGTACCCATGCCATTTGCCGCCAATCTGGAAAAATTGGCTCTCCCGCAGCCTGAGCACGTTGTAAAAGCCGTGCGTAGCCTGATCTGAGGTGTTGAAAGATGGCAACTGAAATTTTAATGCCCGCCCTTTCTCCCACCATGACAGAA
>NZ_BAMZ01000046.1 GCF_000964225.1 Acetobacter syzygii
GACGACGAAGTCGTCTCCGCCATCAACACGACACCGCTGGTGGATGTGATGCTGGTTCTGCTGATCATCTTCCTGATCACCATTCCGGTGGCCACCCACACGGTCAAGGTCAACCTGCCGCGCGACATGAACCAGCCCACACAGACGAAGATGAGCAACGTGGTGCTGGCGGTGACGGCGGATGGGAAAGCCTTCTGGGATGAAACCCAGCTGAAGGACCAGGCGGACCTTCTGGACCATCTGGAAAAAGTGGCTGTGCTCAAACCGCAGCCCCAGATCCAGATCCGTGGCGACATGAAGGCGCGGTATGAGACGGTGGGCAGGATGGTGGCGGCATGTCAGCAGGCTGGCATCTATCATATCGACTTCATTACCGAGAAGCCGAAGACCAACTGATAACGGCGGGCCACGGCCCCCGTCCCCCCGTGCCAGAGGGTGTGGGGGGCAGGAGCGAAGAGAGTAACTGATCATGGGCATGAATGTCGGGTCGGAGAGCACAACGGAAGACGAAGGCATTGTTGATATCAACACCACGCCACTGATTGACGTGATGCTGGTGTTGCTGATCATGCTGATCATCACCATCCCGTTGCAGACGCAATCCGTTGCCATTGACCTGCCGCAGGGCAACCCGCCGCCTTCCACGGAGGAAGTTCCGGTTGTGACCCTTGTGGTGGATTTTGATAACTCGATTACCTGGAACGGGCAGCCGGTCAATGGGGAGGACGACCTGCAGGCACACCTGCGCGAGATTGCTTCCGCCCAGCCTAAGCCCGAGTTCCATATCCAGCCCAACAGGCTGGCAGACTACAAAACCGTCATTCACGTTATGGCCGATGCACAGCGCCTCGGTGTAACGCAAATGGGTATCGTCGGGCAGGAACAGTTCGTCGATCAGTAAGGG
>NZ_BAMZ01000045.1:0-2500 GCF_000964225.1 Acetobacter syzygii
TGGTTGCGGGGGCAGGATTTGAACCTGCGGCCTTCAGGTTATGAGCCTGACGAGCTACCGGGCTGCTCCACCCCGCGTTTGAGGCTGTGTTGATGTTTGTTTTGATGGTAGTTTTTGAGGGTAGTCTGGAAGATCTGGCGGCGACCGACTTTCCCGCGGCTTAAGCCGCAGTATCATAGGCGCTGGGGTTTTTCACGGCCGAGTTCGGGATGGGATCGGGTGGAACTCTCCCCGCCATGGCCACCAGATCATCCAGACCACCCTAGGGTGTGTGTGGATGCGGTTGGTGCGTGAGTATGTGTGACGTGTGTTATGGATGATTTCTGTGCACGGGCTATCCGTAAGGATAGTGTGAGAGTGAGCCTATTGGGTGATTAGGACCAGTTAGCTGCACGTGTTACCACGCTTTCACATCTGGCCTATTAACGTGGTGGTCTACCACGACCCTCAGGGAGATCTAGTTTTGAGGTGGGTTTCCCGCTTAGATGCTTTCAGCGGTTATCCCGTCCATACTTAGCTACCCGGCTGTGCCGCTGGCGCGACAACCGGTGCACCAGAGGTATGTTCATCCCGGTCCTCTCGTACTAGGGACAAATCCTCTCAAATCTCCAACATCCACGGCAGATAGGGACCGAACTGTCTCACGACGTTCTAAACCCAGCTCACGTACCACTTTAATCGGCGAACAGCCGAACCCTTGGGACCTGCTCCAGCCCCAGGATGTGATGAGCCGACATCGAGGTGCCAAACCTCCCCGTCGATGTGGACTCTTGGGGGAGATCAGCCTGTTATCCCTAGAGTACCTTTTATCCGTTGAGCGATGGCCCTTCCACGCGGGACCACCGGATCACTATGGCCGACTTTCGTCTCTGCTCGAGCTGTCACTCTCGCAGTCAGGCGGGCTTATGCCATTGCACTCAACAGCCGGTTTCCGACCGGCCTGAGCCCACCATCGCGCGCCTCCGTTACACTTTGGGAGGCGACCGCCCCAGTCAAACTGCCCACCATACAGGGTCCCGGACCAGGCTTACTGGCCGCGGTTAGACATCAGAAAAATTCAGGGTGGTATTTCAAGGATGGCTCCACGAGAACTGGCGCCCTCGCTTCAAAGCCTCCCACCTATCCTACACAGAATGTCTCTGATGCCACTGTAAAGCTACAGTAAAGGTTCATAGGGTCTTTCCGTCTGACCGCGGATACCCCGCATCTTCACGGGGAATTCAATTTCGCTGAGCCGATGCTGGAGACAGCGGGGAAGTCGTTACGCCATTCGTGCAGGTCGGAACTTACCCGACAAGGAATTTCGCTACCTTAGGACCGTTATAGTTACGGCCGCCGTTTACCGGGGCTTCAATTCAGTGCTCTCACACCTCCTCTTAACCTTCCGGCACCGGGCAGGCGTCAGACCCTATACGTCGTCTTTCGACTTCGCAGAGTCCTGTGTTTTTACTAAACAGTCGCTACCCCCTGGTCTGTGCCACCCACAAATGGTTGCCCAAATGTGGGTCTCGCTTATCCCGAAGTTACACGAGTAATTTGCCTAGTTCCTTCAGCATCGTTCTCTCAAGCGCCTTGGTATGCTCTACCAGTCCACCTGTGTCGGTTTAGGGTACGGTCTATACGCCAGAGCTATTTCCTGGAATGCTCCAAAAGCCGGTCCAATCCGTTAAGGACCAACAACATATCGCATTCGTCACTTCTGGCAGGTTCAGGAATATTCACCTGATTCCCATCGACTACGGCTTTCGCCCTCGCCTTAGGGGCCGACTAACCCTGCGTGGATTAACCTTGCGCAGGAACCCTTGGACTTTCGGCGACAGTGTTTCTCGCACTGTTTGTCGCTACTCATGTCAGCATTCGCACTTCCGATATCTCCAGAAGGGGTCACCCCGCTTCCTTCACAGACCTACGGAACGCTCCGCTACCGCGCATACATAGTATGCACCCACAGCTTCGGCACGTGGCTTGAGCCCCGTTACATTTTCGGCGCAGGGTTTCTAATTAGACCAGTGAGCTATTACGCTTTCTTTAAAGGATGGCTGCTTCTAAGCCAACCTCCTGGTTGTTTTGGAATCCCCACATCCTTTCCCACTTAGCCACGATTTAGGGGCCTTAGCTGGTGGTCTGGGCTGTTTCCCTCTCGACAATGGACCTTAGCACCCACTGTCTGTCTGCCAGGCTAAACTTCCGGGTATTCGGAGTTTGGTTGGGTTTGGTAAGGCTTTGGGCCCCCCTAGCCCATCCAGTGCTCTACCCCCCGGGGTCAACACCTGACGGTCTACCTCAATAGATTTCGCGGAGAACCAGCTATCTCCGAGTTTGATTGGCCTTTCACCCCTAGCCACAGCTCATCCCCGACTTTTTCAACAGGCGTGGGTTCGGCCCTCCAGTGCGTGTTACCGCACCTTCAGCCTGGCCATGGCTAGATCACTCGGTTTCGGGTCTTCTGCCAGCAACTATGCGCCCTATTCAGACTCGCTTTCGCTACGCCTACACCTAT
>NZ_BAMZ01000044.1 GCF_000964225.1 Acetobacter syzygii
ACCTCCAGTCCATCCTGATCGGGGGCGTGCGCCACGGTGCAGGTACGGAAGGTATCCGCGTCCGTCCTGACAATTCTCCGACCACGGTCACAACTTCTGAACGGGTGGGCTAAAACATGGGTATGCAGGTTGGCAACGGGGGAGGAGACGACGAAGTCGTCTCCGCCATCAACACGACACCGCTGGTG
>NZ_BAMZ01000043.1 GCF_000964225.1 Acetobacter syzygii
TTGGCAGCGCTTTCGCTCCCCTGCTCCTGCCCCTGAAGGTTGACCAGCGCGACCTTGAGGTAGCCTGTCGTGCGCAGCTTATCCATCACCTCCATCAGGGTGCCGTAATCCACCGTTTTGTCGGCACGGAGAAAAATACGTTCGTCCTTGTTGCCCTTTGTCGCACTCTCCAGCGCACTGGCCAGACCATCCATGGTCGTATCATCCTCCCCCAATGCCAGACCATGGTCGGCCTTGACCGTAAGGAACACCGGGTCATCCGGCCGGGGGGTCGGTTTTTCGCTCGAGGAGGGCAGGTCAACAGGCACGTTCACCGTGGTCAGCGGTGCCGTGACCATAAAAATCACCAGCAGCACCAGCATCACGTCAATAAACGGCGTGACGTTGATCTCGCTCGCCTCATGCGGGTTTTCATCGGTATGGCGAATGCGGATCACGCGCGCTTACTCCCCCGCCACCGTGCGCACATCGCGCGCCTGATCAAGCCGCACAACCTGCCCGCTATTGCCCAGCCCCAGAGTCCGCCCCAGATCGCGCGAGACAAGGCGCATGACCAGCGCGGTCAGGTCCGCCACCTGTGCACGGCACGATGCGGTCTGGCGGGCAAGGTGGTTGTAAATGACCACCGCAGGGATGGCCGCAACCAGACCAAGGGCCGTGGCCAGCAGCGCCTCGGCAATGCCGGGGGCCACTACGGCAAGGCTGGTGGCCTTGCTGGCGGCAATACCGGTAAAGGAGGTCATGATCCCCCAGACCGTGCCAAACAGGCCAATAAAGGGCGAGGTCGCGCCAATGGTGGCCAGCACGCCGGTGCCGCGCATCAGGCGGCGGCCCTCTGCGGCTTCCAGCCGTTCAAGGTGCAGCACAATGCGCTCCTTCAGCCCCTCGCTATCGTGCAGAATATCCGCCGAGCGCGCACGTTCCGTTTCTGCCGCCATGACCAGCGTGTGGGCTATGCCAATCTGGCGTGTGCGCTCCTCCCCCAGATCCAGCGTGCCAGCCTGCTCCAGCGCCTGTTCCGCCTTGTGGAGCCTCGCACGCACACGCAGCAGTTCGACCGACTTGGCAACAAAAATGGTCCATGTCAGCACGCTGGCTACGGCCAGCAGAACCATAACGCACCTGACAACAGGCCCGGCATTGAGAAACATCTCCCACGGGGAGAAGGTAAGGG
>NZ_BAMZ01000042.1 GCF_000964225.1 Acetobacter syzygii
ACCATTCTTCGGGAATTGCTCAACTGCCAAGCCGTCCATTTCCGGGAGTAAGGTCACACTGGAATTTCCGCACAATACCGGGAAATACGTCACCACGCCAGCCGAAGTCGATGTTTACGACCTTGCGACTGGAATCCTGACAAAGAACGGCAAGAATATCCCCGCTGCCTGCAAGCTGGATGATGGCGTCTGTCAGGGGTGATTTCACCTTATTCTTTAACCTTTTGCTACACACTCAAATCGAAATTTGCTGAGAGAATCATGAACGCTCGCTCTATATTCACCGTCTCCAGAATAGCCGCCCCTGTATTTGGACTTCTCGCACTGTTCCCCTTGGCCGGGTGTGGCGAGAGTGGTCCTTCTCTGGAAGAACTTCAGTCCATAATCTCCCAAAACTATGCGGATGCTGTGGAAGGGAACCGGTCATTCGGAGACATTCTGGGTCACAATCATCCGACACCCCCGGTCATCAAGGTCACGGAACGGACGTGTGAAGCGCGGGGTTCCTATGAGTTTCACGGTGAAAAACTGCCAATCTTCCGTTGTGATGTGACTTTCAAAGTGGGGGAAGATCAGCAGAAACAGAAGCTCGACTACGTCAAAATAGACGGGAAATGGAGCCAATACGAAGAATAAGAATTCCGATCTTTCGTTTCATATCGCTGATACACACATCATGTCGGAGTTTATGCTGTGATTGTCAAAGACGTTGGCCTTCATTTTAGCAAGAAGTCAGCTTACCTTTTTCTGCTGCTTTTCTTCTTTGTCGCCAGTTTTATCGCTGGATTTTCTGTCAAATCTTCACAAAACTCAGGTTTTCTCGAAGATTGGGCATTTTGCCTATTCTCAGGTGTAGTAATTTATGGTGTGATAAATTTATTCTCCTTTGCCATGCCGCATTTCTTGATAGTGAATGTCTTGTCCAGAATCATTCACGGTAATCCGCTAACAAAATTCCGTGCGATGTATGGTGATTTATTCGCTCACACACCGATCAAGATTGATGCTGATCTCGATGCGGATAATTATGTAAATGCAATCTGTTATGATGGCGAATTTCTTTACGTTCTACAGAAAAACAAAATGGTTACACTCAAATGGAGTGATGTCCGGCGCTGGGAGTGGAGTGTCTATGATCCAGCAAAACAGACGACCTCCGGCTTCACCCCAGGCGTAGCCTTGCAGGGTATGATTCAAGATACCGCTGCAAATCTCTCTAACGCAGCAAAAACAGCGAAAGAAAACGGTATTTCACTCGCAGTTAAAAGCCTTGATCATCCGATCTGGTTTTTTTGCACTGGGCTAGGCAAACCATCTCTTTCCACCTGCCAGAAGTGGGAAGAAATTTTCAGGCAGTTTGATGATGGTACTCTCGCGATTGCACGCTAATCAACGGTAAGAATAAGGGGACAGAATCATGGGGTCTGAAGAATCAGCGATCATCATGAGTCCCCAGTTCATCAATGTAACATTCCAAGCGGGCGAAGATTGGTATTATGGGATGCTCGAACGCACCCAAGAGGCAAACCGTTTGGCCCAGCATCACCATTCGTTTGAAGTCGCCAACGCTCGATGTGCGGTTATAAATCACCAGCTTCTCCATGACGCACGCGAGCAAAATGCAAAGCCTTTGCAAACGATCTGGTCAAGAAGCATGACGAATATGCTGTCTTGGCGAGGGGGTGAATAAATTTATCCTATCCACCTTCATGTAATCGGTTTACTCGGCGGAGGATTACAATAAGTTTTTATTGACCTCATTAACCAAATTACTCATATCGGCCACTGTTTTTCTATCTCGTTCAACTACAAGAACTTGGTTTTGAGGTTTGAAAACAATGGTTAATGTGGCGCTATTTAGAAATCGGTAAACGCTGCTACCTGTGTCGCCAGGAATGATAACTGAAAAGCCCTTATGTCAATCAAGGCGTGTTCCATCATGCCTACTTAATTCTAACGGCGTCCAGATCAATAAAATTTCCCTGTGAGGAATTGTTGTTGTGGGAATCTATTACACAGCCCCCTCTATTTCCGTTGTCGCGAACGCCTTAATTGATACATTTTATATTACATTGCTTTTATATGACATCTCTATTGTAGATTTGAGCATTTTTTACCTCTATTAATAAAATCTCTGGATGAGCTTTGATCTTAATCTGTTGACGGTTACAAAGGAACTATCCGTTAATGAATAAGCCTATGTGGAGTTCAAACGCGAGGCGTCTTGGTTTTGGTTTTTAATAGGTTGATCTGGCGATTAATGGCCGCACGATAGATCATCAACTAATCACGTTAAATTTTTAGAGTACTCCCATTTTCACGATTCAACGTATCACAACCCAAAATACTCACCAAAAAGCCGCTTTTTGAACACGTATTATTGGGATAAAAAGATGAGTGTTCGATGGCGGTTCGGAAGCTACGGTTTCTGCTCATTGCAATCAGTATAATTGGCAGAAACCGATTTCATATTTCTGGAGCACGCCAAATTATTTTGAGAGAGTCAGTAAATGAACGCATTTGATTTGAAAACA
>NZ_BAMZ01000041.1 GCF_000964225.1 Acetobacter syzygii
GCGGAGAGCCCTGCCTCGTCATACTGCGCATCCTGCGTGTTGTGGTCGATAAAGCGGTCAGGCAGGGTCATGGGGCGGAAGCGGACCTGATCAAGCAGGCCGGTGCGGGCCAGATGATGGCAGACCAGCGAGCCAAACCCGCCTTCGGACCCTTCCTCAATGGTAATCAGCACCGCGTGGTTGCGGGCCAGATTTTCCACCAGCGCCGTATCAAACGGTTTGGCAAAGCGGGCATCCGCCACGGTCGGTGGCAGACCCTGAGCCGCCAGCATGTCTGCTGCCTGCAGGCAGGCCCCAAGCCTTGGCCCGAGCGAGAGAATGGCAATGCCCCCCGTCTGGGCACCAGACTGGCGGCCCATCTCGCGGATAATCCGGCCCTTGCCAATTTCCAGCACCTGACCTTCGGCAGGCAGGTCCAGACCCAGACCATTGCCGCGCGGGTAACGCAGGGCAATCGGACCGTCATCAAACTCGGCGGCGGTGGCTGTCATATGCAGCAGTTCCAGCTCGTCCGATGGGGCCATGATGGTCATGCCCGGCAGGCAGCCCAGATACGCAATGTCAAAAGACCCGGCATGGGTCGCCCCGTCCGCACCAACCAGACCCGCACGGTCAATGGCAAAGCGGACCGGCAGGTTCTGCAACACCACGTCGTGCATGACCTGGTCATACGCACGCTGGAGGAAGGTGGAGTAAATGGCGCAGAACGGCCGCAGCCCTTCGGTGGCCATACCTGCGGCAAAGGTGACCGCGTGCTGCTCGGCAATACCCACGTCAAAAAAGCGGTCGGGATAGTTCTTGGCAAAGGC
>NZ_BAMZ01000040.1 GCF_000964225.1 Acetobacter syzygii
AAACCCCGAATCTCGGTATTTAAAACCCCGAATCTCGGTATTCGGTATTTAAAACCCCGAATCACTTGACGCAAGTATGTAAAACCCCGAACTTGAGGTATGGTATCTGAAACCCCGAATCTGCCTGTTGTCCATGAGGCCCTCCTGCCGGAGCGTCATCCGCAGCATGACTTATTCATCTGCGACGTGGCAGATGCCGTGCTTAAGGACGTGATGCCGCAAATGGAGCATCCGTTCTATTCCTTATCGAAAAAACCCGAGGCGTCCGTTCGTCGCTATGAACATAACGGGCAATGGCTGGAAATCACGCCAAGCGTGAAGGGCCTTGCTACAATCTACGATAAAGATATTCTAATCTACTGTATTTCGCAGATTATGGCGAAACTAAAGGCCGGGGAAAAAGTATCGCAACGGGTACGGATCAGCAGCCGTGACTTACTCATTTTCACCAATCGCGGTACGGCAGGTAAGGACTACAAAGCCCTTATCGAAGCCCTCGACCGCCTTGAAGGTACACGTATCCGCACTAACATCGTCACAGGCGACGAAGAACAGGTAGACGGTTTTGGCCTGATCGACGCTTCATCCATCCGCCGCAAACTTGGCCTCGATGGTCGCCTGTTGCATTGCGAGATCAAGCTGTCGGATTGGGTCTTTAACGCAATTAAGAGTAATGATGTTCTGACACTGCATCGTGATTATTTCCGGCTACGCAAACCGCTGGAACGACGCGTTTACGAACTAGCCCGCAAACATTGCGGTCAGCAAGTGGCATGGAAAGCCTCTCTTGAGATCCTACTGAAAAAATCAGGCTCTCAAAGCCCAGAAAAATTGTTCCGACAGATGATAAAGAACCTCGCTGCAAGCGATCATCTACCGGATTACCGTGTCGAATTCGATCCTCAGAAAGACATGGTAACATTCATCAATCGCGGCACAATGAAAGCTGCCGAGCCAGCAACCGAGGCTTGGATGGGTGCGCTTGATCCTAATATTTACGGGGACGCTCGGAACATCGCGACAGGGTGGGATGTGCATCATCTCGAAAGAGAATGGCGCATGTGGCTGGGTGATAACGAGATCGCTCCGAAGAACCCTGAGCGGCATTTCATCAAATTCTGCGAGACGTGGTTTGCTAAGCGTGGTCAACCCTGATTGTACAAATATATCAGGCATAATCTATCTACATAGATAGTCAGCGCTCTCCAAAAGGATGACGACCGTGCTTACGCATCAAGTCATCAATGGCCTCCCCGATCAAACCCTGAATAGTTGTATCGGTATCAAGCGCAAGTTGATGTAGTCCCTTGCTAACTGCTGGAGAAAAATACCCCACCACAGCCCGCTTACCTTCTCTCGGATTACGTGGGCGGCCTTTCTCTACCACCGTTTGCGCTGCCGGTTCCACAACCGATGGCGCGACCGTCTTTTTGAGACCAGCAAACCGACTCATGCCGTATATCCTTAACTTAGAAAAGTGCTAACGCGTTTTTATGTCATCTTGTTTGTGTAATGGCATGTTAACTTGATCACACACCCAATTCCACAACAGTGCTATATCAGCAGCAGCCTTGCTTTCCGGCTCCGTTTCCTGCGCGGTACGACCGGAACCAACGCTATGATGAAAAACTGCACGCTCTGGCAAAACAACAGGAGCAACAGGGATACCAAACTGCGCCACGACCTCAGCCGCCTCCTTATAAACTTGGGGCGCACGAGGAGGACCCGCAGTAAAGATTACGAAGGCAGGCTTGCCACTGGCTCGCACAAGTTCTGCCGTTGTTCTGACAGCGTCCATATCGAAAGCACGTGGTCTGCATGGAATTAACAAGAAATCAGCGACACGACACGCCTCACGCGCCATAATATCGGCATGTGGAGGGGTATCTATTATCGATAGTTCTGCACCCAGTTCGGACGCTTGCTCCAGCTTTTTTGATAACAGGGCGTGAGCCGCACAATCCACCACATCAGGCTCGACATCCCCCCGCCACGCTTTCCATGAACTTGCAGTCGCCTGCGGATCGGTATCGAGGATCAGAGAAACGTATCCAGCGGCACTGGCACTAGTAGCCAAGTGTAGGGCAAGCGTCGTCTTCCCAGCGCCTCCCTTCTGACTAATGATCGCGATTGTTTTCATGCCACCATGTTTCCGTGTTAACACATTAACTCATTGCCATGTTATTTTGATAACTCAATGTCTTCCTCAAAAAACCGACTATTTAATCGAACCAAACATTTCGCATGCCTCAGACCGGTGCTGATAGCACCTATAGAATGTTATCATGTTTTTGTGTTAACAAAAACATGATAACGCGCTATCTTTCCCTCTGCACAATGGCAGCAACAGTGTTCTTGCTGATCCCCAGATCACGGGCGATCCACCGATAACTCCGCTTTTCAGCCGCCAGCGCCAAAACCTTCGGAGCCAGACGGTCAGACTTCGGCCGCTCTCCTTTCTGTCGGCCGAGAACCTTCCCGCGTGCCCTGGCAGCGGCCAGGCCAGACTTCACCCGCTCGCTGATCAGATCCCGCTCGAACTCCGCAATCCCGGCCAGAACCGTCGCCAGC
Source organism: Acetobacter syzygii (assembly GCF_000964225.1). Taxonomy (GTDB): domain Bacteria; phylum Pseudomonadota; class Alphaproteobacteria; order Acetobacterales; family Acetobacteraceae; genus Acetobacter; species Acetobacter syzygii. The sequence goes on from NZ_BAMZ01000040.1 coordinate 2,572, forward strand.
ATCCGCCCATGTGGCGTCGCCAGGTCAAACATCATCCCCGTCATGGCGATCAGGGAAACACGATAACTCTCCAGTTCCTGAAGCGTGGAGATGAGATCAATGGTCGAGCGCCCCCAGCGGGACAGCTCCGTCACCAGGATGGCATCAATTTCACGGGCCTGGGCCAGTGCCATGACCTTGCGACGCTCGGCACGATCCACCCGAACGCCAGAGCCGGTCTCCATGAAAACGTCCAGCACTTCATAGCCCGCGCGTTCAGCAAACCGCTTCAGCTCGTCCTTCTGCCGCACGCAGGACTGATCGGCCGTGGAAACCCGGCAATAGATGACCGCGCGCTGTCCCATTTGAACCCTCCCAGAAAAACCACCATGCAGGCCTTAATACACCGTGGCTCCGGGTTGTCCCAATCAGACTATACATCAACAGGGACGATAAATTTTCACATGATATCTGCGCGGTAATTATAGAATGTCATACCGACCCCTTTGATTTCGTGTCGCAATTTTGACGGCATTGCTGCTCTCTATCTGGTCCCAAGTCGCTCCAGTCCAGAGAGCATCGCTCGGGAAGCTACAATGCACGAATGAACTGACATCTAGTTTTTCTTGACAGATAACATTATGCACGTTCAATGCATAACATAACAAATGTGAGTTATGTTATATGGCAAAAGGTGAATCAGGTCGTGTGGTTGTAGAGCTAGACCCCTTCCAAAAAAGGCAGCTCTACAGTGTTTTGGCAATAGAAAACAAAACATTAAAAGACTGGATGATTGAGCGTATCCAGCAATACCTTTCAGAATACAAAGGAAATAAGAACGAGGCCGATCACAAATGAACTTCAAGAAATTTGAATCGGCTGAAAAGCTTCGCGGTGGCTACTATACTCCCGCTGATCTCGCAACTTTCCTTGCCCGATGGGTCTCAAAAATTTCTCCAAATCGCACTTTAGAACCAAGTTGTGGTGATGGAATTTTCTTTGAGGCAATTAACAACAGTAAATTATCTGGAGAGATAGTCGGCTTCGAATTGGACGAAGCCGAAGCACAAAAATCCCAAGAACGAGCGCAGACCCTCGGATTATCTAGAGTTAATATTCGTGCCTCTGACTTCTTAGGTTGGGCATTAGAGGCCATGGATGACAAAACTGAGCGGTTCGATGCAGTAATAGGCAACCCTCCATTTATTCGTTACCAGTATTTGCCAGCTCTTTTCCAAGATCGGGCACAAGCAATTTTTGACCGCGTGGGTTGCAAGTTTACCAAGCATACCAACGCATGGGTCTCCTTTGTGCTTGCATCTTTCGAGCTTCTGCGGCCCGGTGGACGGCTCGCAATGGTTGTACCCTCTGAAATTATTCACGTCATGCATGCGCAATCTCTTCGGTCGTATCTAGGGGCCAACGCGCGACGTTTGATCGTGGTTGACCCTGAAGAGCTTTGGTTCGACGGTACTCTTCAAGGTGCGGTCCTTCTTCTTGTGGAAAAGAAGAAGAAGGCAACGGATTATGCCGAAGGGCTTGGAATTTATCCCGTGCGAGGGCGAGATTTCCTTCAATTTGATCCGGAAGATGTCTTCAATACGCCGCAGTCGATTAATGGTAAAACAGTCGAAGGGAAGTGGACTCGTGCACTTTTAGCACCTGCTACTCGTGAACTGCTTGATGAATTGATCGCGACTAATTTGGCACGGCGCTTCGATGAAGTTGCTGACGTAGATGTAGGCATCGTCACAGGAGCAAACAAATTTTTTCTGGTCGAAGACGAAACGGTTCAGCGCTTCGGCCTTCAGAAGTGGGCTTATCCGATGTTTGGGCGTAGCGAACATTGCCCTGGCATCATCTATGATGACGAACAACACCAAGCAAATGCATCAAGCGGAAAGCCAACAAATTTTATATGGTTCAAAGATACCAGCGTCGAACGAACAAAGTTGGGGAAGCAGTACATCGAACAAGGGCTAAAAGAGAGTCTACACACACGCTACAAATGCCGTATTCGTAGCCCATGGTATGCTGTTCCTTCAGTATATTCGACCGAAATCGGAATGCTGAAGCGAAGTCACGACACCCCGCGACTGATTCTCAACAAAGTCGGCGCTTACACGACCGATACAGCGTATCGCATTCGAGCTAAAGAGGGTACGGCTGAGCAATTGGTTTACAGCTTTCTGAATGGCTTGACCGCCTTAAGTGCAGAGCTAGAAGGCAGACACTATGGAGGAGGGGTTCTTGAGCTTGTTCCGTCCGAAATCGAAAAGCTACTATTGCCTCCTCCATCGAAAATCACTCCCGAGATAGACGAGCTGGATAAAGCTGTACGCACAATGTCAATGGATGACGTCCTTGCACTTCAGACCAAACGGGTCTTGGGCGAGGTCGGTTTGTCCATAGCTCAACAGGATGAACTTCTCTCAGGTTGGCAGCGCCTCCGCAATCGCCGTCACAGAGTGTCATCTGAGGCTACTTAGTCTATATCAATGACATAAACATCAGGTTGCGCCGGATCTCGATAAAGCCTCATAATTCGCTCCAGAAGATCCGTGCGCGCTATAAGGGGGCGAGCTTCGCCCCATCGGACGTCCGTCATAGGCTGCCGTTGCTTGTACGCAGCAGTATTTTTTCTAGTATCGTGTGTGACAGTCAAACGATATAGTCCGTAGTCAATGCCTCGAATAATGATCTGAAAATCTGCCTCCGCCTCTTCTTTTCCTGTTGTACGCGCACTTGGCTGCCATGTAAGATTAGCAAAGACCCTATCCCGAAAATAGGTTTGTTGATCTATTTCTGATGCCCCCTTCTTCCATAGCATTGATCCGGTAGCATGAGTTGTTTCCGATTTCGGTATATCTAAATCACGGCGCCGCAGTTCTTTGCTTTCCCATAAAAGTTCTAGAGCTGTATTGCTTGGTTGCACCGGTTTTCCCGACAAAGTGGTCGGAACTACTCTTGAAAATTCAGATGAAAACTTTGAAATTTTCGATGATGTTCCACGCTTTGTTTTCAGCTTCATAAGGGGAACTTGGTCATCCCCACGATCAGAAGACGATGATGAAGCCGCAGGAGCCCGTGTTTCAGACTCGTCGAGAACCCGCCCAGTTTCGAGAAGCTTCTCAATGTCGGATCTGGCACTAATCTTAATAACATGCTCAGGATACTCATCTATCATATCGTGGAACTGTTGCTCCACGTTAGCCAAGAAGTCAGCATCCTCCTGAACAGTCGTATCAAAATCCTGCAACAAGCTTGCTTCAATGTTAGCAAGAAGGCCACCAACTGTGAGATTTGCACTACCTACGATTAGCCGCGCTTTGTTATGGCTTCTCTGAAAATAGACTTTCGGATGAAAAATGCGTGTGCGTGATCCAGTATCAACAGCGTAAACAGTACATCCGATACTTAAGGCTTTCTCTAATGCCTGCGCAGTCGTGATGCCATTCCGAACCCCTGCAAACACTATCGCTTGCGATGCGACGGCAGACAGCGTGCTCTCAATTAAAGATAAACCACGCTCTGTCATGAAGGCGGTACTGAGAATAACTTTTATTGTATCAGAATGATCAAGAATATTGTTGAGGTGCTTAGCGTGATCCGCATTGGTCACAGCCTGAAGGATATAATTTTTCATTCACTGCTTTCCTGATTGTGAAAACAGTATACATAATTCGTTTTAGAGCTGAAAATATTAAGCGCGACTAAAGGGGCATACGGCACCTTCAGTAGAGTTCATCCCTGTTTGGCTTTTTACGATGAACAACGTTCGTCCCGCTTCCAGGAAAGCGCCCTGTTCGCCTGTCCTCCCAGCTCAGGCAGTGTTCTTTGACCGGCTCGCTCTCTTTCTCTTTTGCCTGATCAACGACCCGAACAGCCTGAATAGCTTCTGCCTTACCTTTCAAAACAGACCCTGCCTTCGCCTGAAGCGCCCGCCTGACCCGCTCCCGAAAGGCTGGCAGCGGAATATCGAACGCCTCCCCATAACGATCCAGAAGCCAGAGACGGATCGATTCATACGACCAGCGCTCCGCGATGAATGTCCGGATCTGCTCCGCTTCCCGGATCAGCAACACGCGAGAGGCATCCAGCCCCCGAGGGATGGGTAATCCTGTCTGACTGTTCCCGTTTACAGCAGGCATTGCTCCTTCCTCAGGCAACTCTCGTTCAGAACCAACAGGCTCTTTCCCAAAAGGGGCCTTCCCCATAAGCAGCCTCTGCACAACCTGAGCCGCAGAAGCAGTCTCATCAGACCGGAAGCGCACGTAACCCGGCCGTGCCGGTGGCTCCCAAGACTTTGCCTTCCGCCTGATCCGCCCCCAGTCATCTTTTGCAAACCGGTGCAGTTCAAAAACCTGCTGCCGCACCCCCTTGAACCCCGGAAGTCGCACCAGACGCGCCATGACAGCCTTGATGGCATTGTCATCCCGTGTGGTCCGGATCGCAGCCTGGATCTCTTCCTGCCACGCCTGCACACGCTCTCTGGTCATCCGCCAGGACCAGGACACTTTCCCGTTCGGGGTCGGAAGCTGCACCAGCTCGAACTCCGTTCCCCAGAACAGCCGACCTTTTCTGTCTGAAGCCTTCCGGCGTCCATGCTCCTGCTGAAAGACATTACTCTCGCCCTCGGTAAACAGAAGCCACCACAGGAAACGCGTCGTTCCCTGTTCAGGATAGGCAAAGAAACGCACACCGGCCGCGCCCTGCCTGCGCTGACGGCACCGCTGCCATCGGGACAGTCCTATGTCATAGCGCTCTGCAAATTTATCTTCGAGCGCCAGAAATTTATCTGCCGCGATAACCCCGGAGACATGCCAGACATACCCACGGGCCACAGCACTCTGAAGGGCCTGCATGACGGATGTCTTGTGCACCGGGATCTGCATCTCTTACCTTCACTCAACCCCAGAAACCGCAGTTTTCAGCGGCGTCTCTAAAACTCATGGAAACGGTCGAATATGTTCGAAAAAACATGATAACTCACGGTTCTGCAACATCATATAAATTAAAAATTCCCGATAAAAAATGAGCTTCGCAACTTTATAATAGGAAGTTTCTCATGCGAATGAGGAAAACGTGTCTTCCGCACATCTGACTTGACCATGGTCCAGAGAAATTTTCATACTGGAAAACGGATGGAGAGACCGCCTCGGAAAAGACAATCTCCCCACCCTTAGCCTACAGACGACTACTCAACGGGTGACTTCAGAGCGGCCCCAACCGCTTGCCCCAAGGCTCAGGACATCCCCTAGTGTCCTGAGCCTCTACGCTCTCTCCTCAGCAGACACAGTAAACAGCCTGTCAGAACAAGCAGGAGAGAAAAAAAGCTCTCTGTCAGGGACGTTCGTGCCAGGGAAGCGTGCGCTTTTCTCCGAGATCGTGCGGATCAATTTCAATCCCGGCTTTCAGCAGGGCGCGCATCAGCACCTCTTTCTGGGTTGTATCCCGAAGAGCGGCTGTCCGGCTCAACGCCCGGATGGTTGTCTCAGTCACTTTCACATTGAGATTGACGGCTTTCTGGCGCGGCTGCGGCATGGATTTCTTCCTGGCAAGAGAGAGGAAATGCAAAGGGATGAATAGTTACATATTATAGTTGATAAACTTATAGTGTGTAAGTCGTCACGGTCCCTGCATGGACATGAAACGGCTTGTCGGAAAGAATTTTGCCCGCCTGAGGCAGGAGAAGGGGCTGACCCAGGAGCAGGTGGAAGAACGCTCCGGGTTCAGCCAGCAGTATCTCAGCGGTCTGGAGCGCGGTCACCGCAACCCGACAGTCGTGACGCTGTATGAACTGGCGCAGGCGCTTGAGACAACGCCTGTGGAGTTCCTGAAGCCTGTCAGTATGACCTGAGTGATTTTCGGGCGTATTTACATTGCCCGATCTCTTCTGTTCCGGCTGGAATACGCTTTACCTCATTTGTGCAACATCGGTCTCCAGCAGCATCCGGACATAGCGTGTGTAAGGGATGCCCTTTGCCTTTGCCCTGGCTTTCACGGCGTCCAGCAGGGACGCTGGCAGGCGCATGTTGAGGGCAGCCGCCTTGGGTTCGATCTCAAAGCGCATGGGCTTGAAACCGGACAGGTCATACCGGGTCAGATCGGCGGTCGCGACGAAATCCTCGGCCGCTTCATCACTATGCAGAGAGGGCATGGACCTATTTTTGCTGCTCATAGTGGTCGATCTCCTTCTGATGCATGTAACGGGCACTGATGGGACGTAGCCGGGTCTGACTGCTGACCGTCCTGAACATGAAGACCAGAAAAACGTAACGTCCGGCTTCAGTCCTGCCGATGGCCCGCATCCGGGGCTCACCTGGATGAGGATCAGCCATGACGGCAGGTTCTCCCAGCAGGACCTGCTCGATTTCCGCACGGGAGACACCATGCTTGCCACATTTTGGCCAGTTGCCGTCATCCCAGTCGAAACCCGCAATCTTCATGGAGATAAGATAGACATTTGTCTACACAAATGCAATACTATTAGAATCCAATGATCCCCGTTCCGTCTCCATCGTGTCTCCCTTGAATTTCGCGCTGGAGGACATCCATGATTGCGGTAAGCTCTCTGGAGGGGGGCGTACAAGGCGCAATTCCCATTACAGACAACAAACCAGCCATCACGCACGATAACGCCTGTACGGCCTTCCTGTGGCGTCAGACGGACATGTTGTGACACGTGAGCCGCTGAATGATCGCCTGAACGCCAGTGTGCCTTGAGCAGATTGCGGTCTTGCCTGGTTCTTTTGGTGTTGCTGGCGTCGGGCGAGCGCGGAGCGGGAGCCCCGTAGGGCGCCAGAGGCGCCGACGCGGGAGAGGCGCCGACGCGGGAGAGGAAGGTGTGCATGGAGAGACGATGCGGAATGCATCGTCGATATGATTCCGTGCCGTAGGCATGTCCGTATTAGCGCAGCCCTGAAAGGGCGAGCAGAGGGATGCCGGGTGGGAGATCGCGCGAAGCGTGATCGGGGCGGCCGTAGGCCGCGAGCCGGTGGGGGCATAGCCCCCAAGAGGCGGTGCTTGGGTTCAATTTGGCTGGAAATTTTTAAGCGATAAAAAGTTATCCACAGACCAGATGTTCAAAGGAGGTGTTAAATAGGTGTTAGATTCTGTGTTAAGCGATTTTGGCATCCATTTAACGCATTGATATAGAATAGGAATTTCTGCGTTTTTTTCCGATTTGGTATTTAAAACCCCGAATCTCGGTATTTAAAACCCCGAATC
>NZ_BAMZ01000039.1 GCF_000964225.1 Acetobacter syzygii
TGAATTGCCCCGGGTTTTGTGGAGACAGAACGACCCGAGAGGTAAGAAGAATTCATGAGCAACAAATCGAAGCGTTTTCCGCCAGAGTTCCGTGAACGTGCAGCCCGCATGGTTCTGGAGGAAGAGAAGAACCATCCATCACGTTGGTCCGCAGTGATGATGATAGCGCCAAAGCTGGATATTCATCCTGACACGCTGTCAAAATGGACCCGTCTGCATGAACGTGCCAATGCGCCTGCGGTGAGTGACCTGCCAGATCGAGAGAAGATCAGGCAACTGGAGCGAGAGAACCGCGAACTGCGGCAGGCCAATGAAATCCTGCGCAAGGCGTCGGCATATTTTGCCCAGGCGGAACTCGACCGCCGGTTCAGGCCATGACACGCTTCATTGAGGAGCATCGGCAGACATATGGTGTCGGGTCAATCTGCAGGGTTCTGTCGATTGCACCATCTGTCTATTATGCTTATCGGGCGAGACAGAAAAATCCCTGTGTGCGCAGCCAGAAAGACAAAGAACTGTATCATGAAATCCGCAGGGTCTGGACCGATAATTTCTGTGTCTATGGAGCGCGCAAAGTCTGGCATCAGCTCAAACGTGAAGGTCTGGATGTCGCCCGCTGCACGGTAGAGCGGCTGATGCGCCGGATGGGACTGAAAGGCGTCATTCGTGGCAAGGGGATCAGAACCACACGGCCCGATCCGGCACGGCCCTGTCCACGGGATCTGGTGCAGCGCCAGTTTCATGCCCCAGCCCCCAATAGGCTCTGGGTTTCGGATTTTACTTACGTTTCCACATGGCAGGGCTTTGTTTATGTGGCCTTCATCATTGATGTATTCGCACGGGTTATTGTGGGCTGGCGCGTCTCGTCCACTGCCCATACCGACTTCGTACTGGATGCTCTCGAGCAGGCTCTGTGCCAGAGGCGGCCTGAGGGAAAAGTGACCCACCATTCCGACCGCGGCTGTCAATATGTGTCCATTCGCTACACGCAAAGACTGGCTGAAGCCGGACTGGTCGCCTCTGTCGGCAGTGTCGGAGATTCCTATGATAACGCCCTGGCGGAGACCATTAACGGGCTTTACAAAACCGAACTCATCTATCGGCAGGGGCCATGGAAAAACAGGGAGGCGGTTGAACTGGCAACACTTAAATGGGTCGACTGGTTCAACAATCGACGGATCCTGTCCTCCATTGGAAACATCCCCCCAGCAGAAGCTGAGGCACGCTTTTATGCACAACAGAAATCACATGCATTAGCTGCGTAGTTCAGATAAAAACGTCTCCACAAAACCCGGGGCAATTCA
>NZ_BAMZ01000038.1 GCF_000964225.1 Acetobacter syzygii
AACTTCGATACGGGTTGTCTGCACATGGGTGGAAGCCTGAGCAGCTTCTGCCACGATCTGACGTGCACGTGCGGTCAGGACAGATTTGTCCCAGTCGAAGAACACGAGGTAGGAACGTGCGGGCAGCGGAGCCGGAGCAGCAACAACCGGAGCGGGCGGCGGCGGCGGGGGAGCCGTGTCGAACGCATAGCGCAGGCCCAGAATGAACTGGTGGTTGAAGCGGTGGTCAAAACCGGTGTTACCAGCGTACTGCTTGCCGCCACCATTAGCTGTGTAATGGAATGCGCCATCCATGAAGGAGCCGGGCTGGCCGATCATGCGGTATTCGGTTGTAACCTGGAAACCCGGGATGCCCGTGTCATAAGCTGCACCGACGATGCCCTGGTAGGCAAAACCACCATTGGTGCCACCAATGCGGCGTGAGCCAGCGTTGTTAGCGTATGTGGTGGTGATCGGGTTGTAATGCTGCCACAGGTAACCGGCACCAACACCAACAAACGGAGTTACAGGGGCATCAATGCCGAACTGCTTCAGGTCAATGTCATACAGAACGTTGACAAAACCGCCGTAGGACTGGTCGGAACCGCGGGTACGGCCCGGCAGGGTGCCACCCGGATTGTGGTCGATGTTGGAGTAGTTGTACACGCCTTCGAGTTCAGCGCGCAGACCGTTGCCAAAGCCCCAGCCAAATGCACCAAAGCCAGTAAAGCCGGTGTTATGACGAAGCTGGGAAGAGGTGCCGCCCGGAGGCGCTTCACCAGGAGCTGCTGCAAAATGTGCGTGCTGGTTCTGAACCAGATTATAACCGCCAGCTATGTTGACGTAAGGTCCTGTAATAGTGGTGGCTGATGCGGCCGCCGGAGCCGCAGCTATTAATGTGGTTGCTAGTAACGCCGAGCGGAGACGCATTGTAAGGTCCTCAATATTTTCATCTGTTAAACTTGCCTGCCAACCATGTGGAGGGCAAGGCATTCTAGATGTCTAAGAGCTATATAGGGCAGGAGGTTTCAAAATGGGAACCTTTAGTAGAGGTCTCAATCTATTGTTTTGAGAGTAGTGTTTTATTTGCAACAGTTGGGGGTGCGTGGGCGGTAAGCACCGTAAAGCAAAAAGTTCAGGCATGAAGTGTTTGGATGCTTTGTTTAAAAAAAGCTTAACAGCGCCATCTCTTCTTGCAACGCTTGCCGCGACTCTTGGGAAAACCGGTCTTTATTGGCTGTTTTCTATCGCTGCACATAACATACGGAACGCGGCGGCTGCCACTAACTGAGGTGTTAGCGGGGAGTAAAAGGCGGTTTTTCCGTTAAAAATAACAAAGTCAGAGAGTATGGGGGCGGAAGGTTCCCTCAGAAAATGAAAAATATTTATGATGCTGTGGTTTGTCGGGCAGGCATAAAAAAAGGAGGTGCCGTGAGGCACCTCCTTTAATTGTTCCG
>NZ_BAMZ01000037.1 GCF_000964225.1 Acetobacter syzygii
GCAAGCCGCAACGGTGTGCCCGTGCGGGAGCTGAACAAGACGTATGTCATCAAGTTCCGTCTGGATGACTGACGCAGAATAAACGGTCGGGCTTCATGCCCGGCCACCTTGGATAACGAACCAATACGGACCGCCCGGTCCGCTCCGGCAGGGGATTGAGACCGGGCCATTTGATGAGGATCTTGAGTGAAATGACCAGACTGCCCCGTTCTTTTGTGTCAGGTCTTGCTGCCCCGGCTCTTGCAGTGCTGCTGAGCACGGCTGCCCCGATTGCCGCCTTTGCGCAGGATGCTGCAGCCCCGGCTGCAACGGCTCCGGCTCCCGCTCCGGCCGAAGGGGCTGCTGCCCCGGCCCCCGCACCGGCTGCTGCAGCCCCTGCCGATGCGGCCCCCG
>NZ_BAMZ01000036.1 GCF_000964225.1 Acetobacter syzygii
AGAGCGCCGCCCCACATGATAAAACGGCGACTGTCATAATAGACAATCCGGCATAGCGGAATGTTTTCAAATCAAATGCGTTCATTTACTGACTCTCTCAAAA
>NZ_BAMZ01000035.1 GCF_000964225.1 Acetobacter syzygii
ATCACAAGCCTGACCGCCAACGGATGTTAAAAGAACGACATCCGTGTTGCCGGATTCCGCGATTTTCTGGACGAAAAGCGCACTGTTACCTGCAATTTTCGGCGTTGTGGGCTGGCCGTGAATCAGCAAAGTGTTGAGAGGGCCATTACCAGAGGCCAAGCCATAACGGGTCTGGTCTTCGCGTGGTGAATCGGCCTTTGCAGACGTCAAGAGCGCCGCCCCACATGATAAAACGGCGACTGTCATAATAG
>NZ_BAMZ01000034.1 GCF_000964225.1 Acetobacter syzygii
CTCTCGGGTCGTTCTGTCTCCACAAAACCCGGGGCAATTCAGGTTGCAGTCTGTTCGCGCCGCCGCCTGTCGACAAACATGTGATTTCCGCCAGGGTGGCTAGGCAGCTCCCGACAAAAATAGGAGGTTCCCTGGGCGTGTACGAATGTGAAATCGGCCATCCGCCAGTTCAGCCCATGAATGCGGCAGGACCGATGCAGCAGGACGTCCCGCTGCATCGGCGTCCGTTCAGGCAAGCTGGTTGCGAATATCCATGCGGTCGAAGTGCGCCCGCTTTTCGATGATCTTGCCGTCCTTCAGAGTCAGCAACATCAGCAACGAAAAGCGAAGCTTCTTCCCGGTCGCCGGGACTCCTTGATGCAGTCCGCTGTGAATGCCTTGGAAGACGAGATAGGCGGCGACCTTGTCGCCTTCGGCGATCAATTCGACAATGGGCATGGTCCAGTCGTCGAAGGCGTCGAAATTCTGCTTCTCCGACGCCACGAACCCTTCGACCCCGTGATGAGGCGTGTCCATCTGATGGTAGAACTTGAGGTCGGAGTGGCAATATTGCGCGAGAAGGTCGAATTCCCGGCGGTTGATCGCGTCGTAGAATGCCTGGACGACGGCCTTGTTTGCTTCGGTGGTCATAATCTGTCCTTTCAGAATGAATAGGCTTCGCCGTCGGCCGGCACGAGCACGCGGTCGGCAAGATCGTGCTCCGCGACGAAGGCATTGAGCTCGGCGCGCGTCAGCACGGCGTGGTTGACGGCCTCGAGATGGCTCGCGATCACGGTCGCGAAGGGCGCGGCATCATGGGCGCGCTTCACGTCTTCCTTGCCCATGATGATCGGATCGAGCCCCGGAATCTGCGCGTCGCCGGCATTGAGGATGATGATGTCGGGCCGCGCGTCGGCCAGGACCTCCTCGACCGACGCGTTCCAGACGGTGTCGCCGGCAAGGTAGAGCGTCTTCTCGCCTTCGGCCGTGAACAGCACGCCGCAGACCTCGCCGAGCACTTCCCCGGCGGCGGCCATGGTCGCGTCCGATCCGTGCTGGCCGGCGGTGCGGGTCAGGCTGACGTTCTTGAAGCCGGGTTCGTCGGCCAGGTTGCGGACGTCCGCGAAGCCTTGGCTGCGGAACAGTTCGGCGTCCGCCTCGTCCCGCGCGAAGAGCGGCAGGTGCTTGGGCACGAGAGCGACCGCAGCCTCGTCCCAGTGATCGGGATGGCTATGAGTGACGATGACTGCATCGACATCGAGAATCTCGCTCATCGGCGTGGCGAGTTCGACCCGCGGATTGCGGATGTGGCTGTTCATCGTGCCCTCGAAGCCCGGATAGGTATCTTTCGCCGCGAGATAGGGATCGATGAGGAAGCGCTGGCCGCCGTAATCGATGCGCAGCGTGGCGTTCCGGATCTGTCTGACTTGCATTTTACGTCTCCTTGTTGAGGACCAATTGGTCCAAAATGATCAAAAAAAGGGGGCTCAGCTATCGAGCAGGATTTCGATCTGCCTGATTGCGGTCCGCAGGAAATCGCCGTCGGCGAACGAGCGCGCCATCACCTGCATCCCGGGGAAGAGGATGGTCAGCAGCCGCGCGAGTTCGTTGGGCGGCCGCCGGGTCGCGACCGAGCCGTCCGTCTGACCGCGGGCAATCGCGGTGGCCAGAATGGTTTCGATGGTCGCGAAGTCCTGCCGCACCCGCTCCCGCACCTCGGGGTCATGCGGGGCGAGTTCGACGGCCTCGTTGATGCTCATGCACCCTTCGAACCCCTCCGCCCGGGCATCCTCGACGATCTTCTCGAAAAAGGCCAGAATGCCCGCGCGGGCATTGCCGTCACCGGTCACGCGCCGCATTTCTGCCTCCCGCTCGGCCCGATAGTTGTCGAAGGCGGACAGCATGAGCTCGTGCTTGCTGCCGAACGTCGCATAGAGACTGCTCTTGCTCAGCCCGGTCGCAGCCAACAGATCGCTGAGCGAGGTCGCCACGAAACCCTTCTGCCAGAAGAGCTTCATGGCTTTGTTCAAGACCTGCTGCTTGTCGAACTCTTGCGGCCTGGCCACGATCGTTATCCCTGCAATGGCATGCTGTGGGAGGGTGTATAGTCATTTAGGACCGTTTAGTCCAGAAAAATATTCCGCTATGTTTCAGTCAGTTACGAAATTTCGATTATTGACCTGGCTCGCTCGTTGTTAGGCTAGGCTCGAACGGTCTGAAAACGTGGTTAAAACGAAACCTGACACTTAGGGTCACGGTCGCGACCAACGGCTTTATCGCAGAGCAGGTCATTTGCGGTCTTGCGCGGCAAACAGGTGTTTTCCGACGCCTTCAAGCCTTAGCGTATATCTGTGCCCCTTTTATGTGACGCCCCCAAGTTGGAAGCGTTTTCTTTTCCTACGCCCAATCAATGCTTGCTGAATTTATTACTGATTTACGGCCATCCGGCCAATCGCAGGATCGTCTGTAAAGAAGCCATCTAGCCCCATGTCTAGATAACGGCGGATTTCCGAAATAGATCCTGCAACATTGCGCGCACCATCCCCATCTACATTACGTAGCTGGCGAGGTAGGAAGTAGTTTTCTGGACGACAGGTATACGCATGAACCAACAAGCCAGCCGCATGAGCATCGTCCACTAAAGAAGACGGTTCAAGCCAAGATCCCTGTGCATCACGCGGGATCAGGTCAGTCAAGGAAGGACCAATAACATCAGCATAATGTCGCACCTCTCTCAAGCCCGCGGGAGCCATCAGATCACCGAAGGTGGTTTTCTGACCCTTTGCTGCAAGGTCGGGTGGCACGTCCGTGCGTTCCCCCATCAATAGCATTATTCTTGCCTGCGGGTTGATCGCACGTAGCTCATGACCAATACGTTGGAGATTACCGGTTTCAAATGATTGTAATTCCAAAGGGGCTGTACGCGTATAGTCATTGGCGGCAATTGTACGCAGGAATAGCGCTTCCGGATCGAACCCTAGTATATGGAAGTGGGTGGAATGTTTGATTTCTGGAATTAGTCCCAAGTCTCGTCCACATGCTGCTGCTTCAGCGGCTACAAAATCAATCACTTCCTCAAAGGTCGGAATGGCAAAATGGCCATCATAACGCGTATTGTGCATACGTAGTTTACTAAGGCGTTCTCTCGCGCGTAGAGTTTTCAACTCTGCCAAGGTGAAATCGGTGGTGAACCAACCCGTTGCCGTCTTACCATCAATAATGATGGTGCGCTTGCGGCTCGCAAATTCTGGTCGCTGCGCTACATCAGTAGTTTCGGCAATGTTGCTTTCATGACGGCAGACCATCACACCATCTTTGGTCATCACCAAATCAGGTTCAATATAGTCTGCACCATCTGCAATCGCTTTTGCGTAAGATGCCAGTGTGTGCTCCGGTCGAAGGGCGGATGCTCCTCGGTGAGCAAATACCAGTGGACGCGGGACAAGTGACGGAGCCGCCTGTGCTGTTCGTGCTCCCGTCCACATTGCTGCGGCACAGGAGCCAACCAAAAGAGAACGCCGTGAGCAACTTCGCATCAGACTTACCTTAGAATGTTGCGCTTAACGTCAGGAAGTACATCCGTGGCGCTATGGGAAAAGCCGTGTATTGGCCGGATGCGTTGTTAGTATTGAGTGTAGACCAGCCTTTTTCATTCGTCAGATTGGTAATATTCCCCTGCACATGCAGTGATCGGATGTGAGGAATCCCCTTGATATCATACCCGGCATTCAAACTGAACAACGCATAGGCGCTAGCATGTAGATCGTTGGTAAAAGTGGTGTAACGCCTACCAACGACATCACCAATAAACTGTGCGTCAAAATCTCCCCAGCGGGTAGAAGCTACGAATTTTTCAGTCCAGTTTGGAACGCCAGCTACGTTTTTACCAGCGGTATGCACCGACGTGGTGCCATTCATATAATTATCGTTATAAACCGATTTATTATAGGATAAGGCGTTATAGAAAGAAAAATGTGGACCAAATTGTGCAGTGAAGGAAAAATCCATCCCATCGGTAGAGACAGATCCTACGTTGGTTAGTGTTGTTGCGCTTCCGACGATGGAAGAGAGAGTCTGTGTTGTGGCAACAGCCAAGAGGCGATTTGAGAAATGCACATGATAGTATTCAAGCTGCCCACTGATATTGGTCAGCGGACCGGCATCCAAATGCCTGTTCGTGCGGAAGCCTGTTTCATACGTCCATGAGGTTTCAGGCTTGCCATTCTTGCGGAAGTCATCAAAAGCCTGCTGGCTGGTTACACCCCACGGGGTCGCGTTGCCATAGCCTGCGGCTTCAAATGAGCGCATGTTTTCCTGAATATTGGCAAACCATTGCTCATGATTGGTAATGTTCCACAGCGCGCCAAAAGCAGGTAGGAATGGTTTTACTGAGGCAATGGTCCCACCAGGGACGGTAATAGCGGTTTTGGGAGAAAGTGATCCAGGCAGGGCCGCTACTGGCAGCGTGCCATTGGTGTAGACCAGTTCGGATTTAAACCCGGCATTCAGTGCAAAATTCTTGCTGACCTGCCAAGTATCCTGCAGATGCGTGGTCCATGTGTTCGTATAGAAATTGTTGGTATACTGATCAATCAGCGCATTCTGTTGGCGTTCATACGGAGTGGTCGGGTTGTTGGCATCAAAAGCATACCACCGACGGGCCTGTGTATTGTTGTTACGTTCGTACCAGCCGCCTAGTTCAATATTATGATGCCCGACATGGTAGTGCAGGTTGGTCATGATCCCGCCACGATTATCCCAGTATTCCGTGGTACGGGTAGCCATGCCTGAGCCACCAAATACATTGGATAGGTCAGAAGCGCTCTGATTAGGGAAGTAAGATGAGAACAATGTAGGCAGACCCGCCGCTGTAATGGGGCCTGCTACAACACCTTCACCCAGATCATGATGATAGTAAATCTGCGTATCCCACTTCAGGTCCTTAGTGAAGTTATGAGACCATTTTGCGTACATCAAATAATCTTCACGCTGAGCAGCAGAATAGTAATTCCGATAATTGAGACCGGAATTTGTATAGGCTGAAGAATTTTTGTAATAATTAATGGCTTCAGAAAGGTTGGGATACATGAATGGGCGAACATATAGGTCGCCACCATTCGGCATTACGATGCCATCTTCGTTCGGCTCGACTTTCTGTGCCCAGTCGAAGAACACACTGATTTTGTTCTTTTCATCCTCATGCACGAATTTTGCATTTACTTGATTACCACCCTGATGTCCGGCAAAATCCCACGCGCGCGCATCTTGCCGTCCCCAAGAGACATAGGCCGAATTTCCGTTTCCAAAATCTCCCGTGTCGATACGGGCAAAGGTGCGGAACGTTGACCAGCTTCCAAAAGTCTGGCTCAACTGGCCTCCAGCACGATGCAGTGGGTCTTGTGTAGTAAATTGCAACGTGCCACCTAGATTACTAGTCGAGGCAGTGCCCAAAGCTCCTGCACCTGTAGCAACGGACGCGGAAGCAATATTCTCACTAATTGCTGCGCGTTGGGGAGAAAGGCCATTGTAGTTACCGTAATCCTGATCCCCTAGTGGGATACCATCCAACGTGTAGCCAAGCTGGTTTTTTGCAAAACCATGTATAAAAAGTGAAGAGTTTTGTTCGTTATTCCCCCATGGATCAGCATTATTGAACACAACACCGGGAAGAATTTGTAAGGATTTTATGGGGTTAATACCAGGCAGAATACGCTGCATCTGAATATGGCCAACAGTCTGCTCAGATCTGCTATGACGACCTGTGGCAATAATCTGTTCAGCTTCCTTCGCATGGGTAGCACTAGAGTTTTTAAGGGACCGACGAGGGGCATGGACTGCAGATGTGCTGGCACCCTGTATCTGGGCAAGGTTATGAGTTTGCGCAGCTTTTGATGCGCCTTGGTTTTTGGGAACCGTTGCCGCAAAGCCAGTGGAAAATGCCAGAGGAGAACAGAAGAGCCACAGAGCAGCCCGACGCGACAAGGGTATAAGGCGCATGGAAATAAAATTATCCTGAACTTCGGTTGATCCCTAAGTGCGTTGTTACAAAAAATTTCCGATAAATTGTGTGACACTTTTATTGTGAAATATTGTTCTTTTGCTTCGAACTAGACACTGATTTTAACAATTTTTTTAATCGAGTGAATATCTTTGACTCACAAGGTTTTTTATATTGGGAGGCACATTGTTCACTTTCACCTCATCGTCCTTAAACTTTGGCTCAGGACTCATAGCCAGAACAAGACGGTCAGGCATCTGTCATAGCGTGTTGCGACCCGTCTCCAGTCCTTGAGCCTGCCGAACATGATCTCGATACGGTTGCAGCGTTTGTATTTCCGCTTGTCGTATTTGATCGGTCTTCCACGAGATTTTCGGCCAGGAATACAGGATTTGATCCCTTTCTTCTCCAGGGCCTTCCTGAACCAGTCAGCGTCATAGCCCCGGTCTGCCAGCACCCATTCGGCGGGTGGCAGACCGTCCAGATGGGCAGCTGCACCAGTGTAGTCACTGATCTGGCCTGCTGTCATGAAGACGTCGAGTGGACGTCCGTTCCAGTCGGTGACGGCATGTAGCTTCGTATTCATCCCGCCTTTGGTCCGCCCGCTCAGACGGTCTGGGCCCCCTTTTTTAACCGCAGGCTCGAAGCCATGCGATGTGCTTTGAGATAGGTCGCATCAATCATGATCATCTGAGGCTCTGCCTTGCCGTTAGCCAGTCCATCCATCATACAGATGAAGATCCCCATAGCACTCAGCGCTTCCAGCGGTTGTAGAGCGTCTTGTATGGGCCGTATTCCCGGGGGGCATCACGCCAGCGCAGACCATTGCGGTTCACGAAAATGATCCCGCTCAACACACGACAGCCGTCAACCCGAGGTTTGCCATGGCTCTTCGGGAAAAAGGGACGCAGACGATCCATCTGCCCGTCCGTCAGCCAATACAGGTCACTCATCTTCAGTCTCCTCAAGGAGCCTGAATCACATCCTGCTGCCCATATCAATGGATCCTGAGCCTAGCGCTCTCAGTCCTGAGTATTTTTTCATGAATAATATGCCTTTCATAGAACTATATTACTGATTTTTAATCACAATCATTCTGATAAATCAGGCCATAGTCACGTCTGATACTTATACCGTAAAAGGAAGTTTGGCAGGGCACTCCAAGCAACCAGCCATTTGCGACATTACTGGTCAATATCATGAGACATGATTTTCTGATGATCAGCCACGCATAGGCCATGATCACCCAGAACCTGAATAACCCGGCATGTTTGCACTGTGCCACAGGTGCATTGTGCTACCATACGCTCAAGTTCCTTATACAGGGCATTCAGCCTTACAAGGCGGTGTTCCACCTCCGCAAGCTGGCGCTTTGCAATGGCATCAATGGCATCACAACTCTGATCGGGGCTATCCGACAGGGCCAGCAATTCCCGAATATCTTCCAGCGGAAACCCCAGCTCGCGCGCATGGCGGATAAAGTTCAAGCGTTCGCGGCTGGTATTATTGTAAATCCTTTGCCCACCTTCATTTCGTTCCGGCTTGGGGAGCAGCCCGATCTGCTCGTAGTAGCGGATGGTTGGTACTTTTACACCCGTCAGCCCAGACAGTTTTCCGATACTCAACATGCAGAATCCTCTTGAACCTCTAGTTACTAGAGGATGTAGCTATCTCATTCTCTCTCGTTGGGACAGGAGGATAAAATGCCGGATACACATGAATGGCTTGTAACAGGGATGGACTGCCCATCCTGCGCTGCAAAAATAAAAGGAGCCGTAGTCCAGCTACCCGGCATTGAAGCGGTTGAAATATCTGTCATGTCCCGAAAACTCAGGGTTACGGCAACGTCGCATGCCACTTCCCCGGCAGACATTGAAAACCGGGTAAAAAGCCTTGGTTACGGTATTGAAGCCATTGCACAGGCAGGCGGTGCGCGCACTGAGGCTGACGAGCACACCACACAAACTGCTGCGCCTTGGTACCGAACAGGAAAAGGGCATCTGGTTCTGCTCACCGCAACCTTGCTTGTGGTGGCATGGGGGGTGGCACTTCTGCTGCCAGATGCTGGGAATTGGCCGTTTATTGTAGCGTGCCTTGCGGGCCTTATACCCGTTGCCTTGCGGGCTTTTGCCGCCATCCGTGCAGGGCAGCCTTTTTCTATTGAAGCACTGATGACCATTGCTGCAACAGGTGCGCTGTTTATTGGCGCAACGCAGGAAGCTGCTCTGGTTGTCTTTCTGTTTGCCGTAGGCGAACTGCTTGAAGGCGTTGCCGTAAGCCATGCGCGCGATGGCATTCGGGCGTTAAGCACGCTGGTACCCAAAACGGCCCTGCGCGAAAAAAACGACATGCTGGAAGACGTCGCGGCAGCAGAACTTGTGCCTGGCGATATTGTTATTGTGCGGCCGGGGGACCGTATCCCTGCCGATGGCACGATCATTTCTGGCACCGGCGGTGTTGATGAAAGCCCCGTAACGGGTGAGAGCATGCCTGTAACACGTGGGCCGGGCGACCCGGTATTTGCTGGGGCGATTAATAACGAAACAGCCCTGCGGATACAGGTAACACGTGCAGCCGCAGACAATACCATTGCCCGGATTATCCGGTTGGTTGAACAGGCGGAAGACTCACGCGCACCAACACAGCGGTTTATTGACCGCTTCAGCCGTTGGTACATGCCTTCCATTGTAGTTCTATCTGCACTGGTTGTAGCTATCCCACCCCTGTTTTTTGGGCAGGCGTGGTCGGTCTGGGTCTATCGTGGCCTGTCCCTGCTGCTTATTGGGTGCCCATGCGCTCTGGTTATCTCGGTCCCTGCCGCCATTGCATCGGCTCTATGCGCTGGGGCACGGCACGGCCTGCTTATGAAGGGTGGTGCCGTTATTGAAGCCACGGCGGCAATCAAAACGGTTGCACTGGATAAAACAGGCACCCTGACCATGGGCCAGCCCGAGGTAACGGATATTCTCTGCCTGGATCAGCACTCTACGGCCGAAGTTCTTGCTCTTGCCGCAGCAGTAGAAAAAGCCTCCAACCACCCGCTGGCTCAGGCCATTGTACGCAAGGCGGCAGGCATGGCGCTGCCACCCGTGCAGGATAGCCGCGCCATTGCGGGCAAGGGTGTATCTGCCATGCTTGATGGGCAGATCATAACAATCGCCAGCCCCCGGCATGCAATGCAGGATGGCGCATTGTCCAGCACAGCCGCGGCACAGGCCACTGCCATGGAAAGTGAAGGCAAAACGGTTGTTGTCCTTTATACCGGCACGGCTCTGGCACTGATCGGATTACGGGATGAACCAAGGCAGGATGCGCAGGAAACAATACGGCAACTCCGCAGCCTTGGGGTCACGCCCATTATCCTGACAGGAGATAACCAACGCACAGCCGCAGCCATTGCAGCCATGCTGCACACGGATTACGAAGCCGAACTGCTACCGGAACAGAAACAGCAGACCATCCGCGAACTGGCAGCACGTGGCCCGGTTATGATGGTGGGGGACGGCATTAACGATGCCCCAGCCCTTAAACAGGCAACAGTTGGTGTTGCCATAGGATCGGGAACAGATGTTGCGCTGGAAACCGCGGACGCCGCCATACTGCGTAACTGTATTACAGACATTCCGGCTCTTATTCGCCTTGCCCGTTCCACCATGAGCAACATCCGGCAGAATGTATCCATCGCACTCGGGCTGAAAGGGGTTTTTCTGGTAACAACCATTATTGGCATGACGGGCCTGTGGCTGGCCATTATGGCGGATACCGGCGCCACTGTTCTTGTAACCCTGAACGCCCTGCGGCTTTTACGCACAAAACCCGCGGGACTTGCACAAAAAAATTAGGAGAGCCTGCCCTTGCCCTTTGATGCTCCTGCAACAAAAGGCAGGGGCAAAATAGGCATGAGGGCAAGGGCCGTCGGCCTACACTCTCATGTCTGACATCGGCAAACAGTCGCTATACCCTGCGAGCCTGTTTTTCCACCTTTTCCCTGCCGTTCAGGTTCACGTCATTTTCCTCTGTTATGAAGGTTATGACTTTCAACAGGATGATATGAACGTGACTATCAAACGAGAACAGGCCAACAGCGCAATCCAGATCGCCCGTTATGGGGTAATCATCCTGAGTCTGGTTTGCATGAGCTCCCGACTAGCCCAGGCAGACGATGCCACAGATGATATTTGCAAAACTGCTGGGCAGGGCATTCGCCTGCATATCGATGGCACCTATGGTGGGTACCCCTTTTCCGTATTGCGTGAAGCAGTATTGGATGGGGTGGCCTGTCCTTCCAGCGCCCTGCAAGTGCAGGCATTTGAGACTATAGCAGCCCCACCCCCGCATATGCGGATCACCCTCATGCGACCGTTGGGGCAAGGGCGGCAGGGAACAATCTCCGCCATGCTGTATGCCCAAGGACGATTTGTGATTGGCGAGCGGATGTCCCTCTCCTCTTTCTCTCGTACACAATCCCCCTCGTCAGTCAAAGCAGACATAAACCTCGTGACCACGAATTTATGGAACGATCTGGCGGCGCGCGTGACGCATAACAAGCCAATTATTCCTCAATGATTGGAACGTGAGTCATCCAATGCGGCTTGTCCTGTTTTTAAGTGTGGCTTGCTGGGGCATAGGCATGCCCTCCCTTCAGGCCCAGACACCGCAAAAGGCGCTGTCTTTCCATGATGCAGTCAGCATGGCCTGGAGCATTGACCCCGTGCGTAAGGCCCTTCAGGTGGGACATCATTCCGCCAAAGCACGTGCCAGTGCGGCTGGCTCCTGGTTTGCGGGCGGGCCAACACTCTCGGGTGAGTATATGGATGACCATGCCATAGGCAGTAATGAGGGATACACAACCTATCAGGGCGGTCTGTCCGTACCGCTCTGGCTGCCCGGACAAGGTAGCGCTACCCGCGAGGTCGCGGGTGCGGAATCTGAATCCATTAATGAGCAGCTTAACGTCGAGCATATGGTGCTTTCGATCAAAGTGCTGGAAGCTGCCGCAGCATTGCAGATCGCGCAGGCGCGCCTGAATGTAGCAAACGCGCTCTACAGCGCCACAAGCCGGATCAACCAGAATGTGACGCACGCGGTGCACGCAGGCGAACTGGCTCTTTCGGACAGCCAGATGGCACAGGCAGGACTGGAAAATGCCCGTAATGAACAGACACTGGCGCAAGAGGCCATGAATAATGCCCTTGCCGAGCAGGAAGTCCTGCTGGGGCGTGCCAGTGAAGTGGACTTTAACAGCGGTGATGGGCTGGCACATGCACGTTTTGTGGACCCGCATGATATGGAAGAGAACGACCCACGCATAAAAGTCGTGCGCCATAATGTTGAAGCTGCGGAAGCAAACATGAAGCTGGCGCGCCGGTCTTTTATGCCTAATCCTGAAATTGGCATTGATGCCATCCATGAAAAACAATACGGCAGCCCCTGGGATGACCGTGTAGGCATTAACTTCAGCGTTCCGTTGCCGAGTGAAGTGCGCAATACGCCCATGATGTCCGAAGCCAGCAACCGGTTGGCCACGGCCAATAGTGAGGAAATGCAGGCGCGCCGCATGGTGCATCTGGAAATTACGCGGGTCCGCGAGCGTCTTATGGCGGCAACAACCGCCCGACAGACCATGCGCACAGCCGCAGACAGTCTGGAAAAACGTGCCGTAGCGCAGGAGCGGGCATGGCGGGTTGGTGAAGTAGCCTTGAATACGGCCCTGCAAGCCCGGCAGGAAGCCTGCAACGCCCAGATGGCCAGTGCACGGGCAGACATTGAATGGCGTGTTGCAACCATCCGCATGCTGCTGGCCATGGGCGTTGTGCCATGAAAAAACTCCTGCTCCTTTGTTTTGCAAGCGCCTTCCCGCAGTTTGCCGCCTATGCCGCAGAACAGGCGTTACCAGCCGATATCTCCCTTGATGCCGCAGCGGTCAGCCATGAAGGGATTACGGTCTTTCCCGTTGCATCTGGCACGATTTTTCCGAGCATACCGGTCGTCTGTCAGGTCATACCCGACACCACGCGGCTTGTGCACATTCACCCCGTAGGCACTGGTAAGGTGCTCGCGGTGCTGGTCCAGCCCGGAACACATGTACGCCAAGGGCAGCCATTACTACGTTATCAGGACCATTCCCTGCACGCCGCCCAGTTGCAGGATGCACAGATACAGGCAGCCCTGACCGCTGCCATTGCAGCACAGCATGATGCAGCACAGGCTGTACAGCGTGCACAGCTGCTGGCGGGGCAGGCCGTATCCATTGCCGAGTTACACCGCAGACAGGATGCGCTGGCGCAGGCCAATGCCAATGTGCGGACCCGTCAGGCCGATGCGGATACGCTGGGCCATCGCTTCAAGGAGGAGTTCAACTCGGTTTCGGAACAGGGCGCACGTAAAGGCCGGGACGAAACGTCTACCCTGATTGCCCCTGTGGATGGAGTGGTGCAGACACTGGATATTAGCGTTGCGGCAGACCTTTCTCCCGCACAGGATGTCATGACACTGGCGGACCTTTCCAGCGTATGGGTTATCTCCGATGTGACGCCAGAGCAGGCAGCGCATATTCAGCCCGGTGCCCAGCAGAGCACGGTAACAACAGCAGGGCCGGTTATCTCACACATCAATACGGTGGGCGCAATGGCCAGTGCCCTTACGGGGCTGGTCAGGCTGATCAGCATTGTTCCCAATCCGACTGGCGCACTGGTACCCGGTATGGTGCTCAATGGAACACTTGCTGGAAAAGACGGTGTCCGGGGGCTTGTCGTACCCTCCGAAGCCATACAGAAAATTGCTGGCCAGTCCGTTGTGTTTATCCAGAAAGACAACACACATTACCATCCGGTTGTGGTGGATGTTGCCATGGACAATGGTGAGCAGGCCGTTATCCACACAGGGCTGAAGGAAGGGGAACACGTTGTAGCTCACGGCAGCTTTGCATTGCGCTCCGTTGTGGAACTGGCCGGAATGGACGCGGACTGATGGTGCTCAAATACCTGCACGCATTGCTGCGCAGCCGTCTGCTGGTCATGGGGGGGCTGAGCCTGTTCATGGCTGCCGGGGTTATGGTGGTCATGGGTCTGCCGGTGGAAGCCGTGCCCGATATTTCTCCCAAGCAGGTCCTTGTGTCTGTTGTCGCCCCCGGTCTTGCGACCGAAGAGGTGGAAAAACTGATTACATTCCCCGTGGAAACAAGCATGACCGGCATTCCCGGCATGACGGATCTACGCTCTGTTTCCCGCAGTGGGGTTTCCGTTGTTTACGCACAGTTTGCCGATGATACGGACATCAACCTCGACCGCACACGTGTTAATGAACGGATGCAGCAGGCCCGAACGACCATATCCGTCCCCGGTATTACACTCAGCATGGGGCCACTTGCCACCGGCATGGGTGAGATCATGCAATTCCAGATCAAGGGAGCGGGGCATTCACTGACAGAACTGAACCGCCTGATGAACTGGGTCGTGGTGCCCCAGATGCGTCTGGTGCCCGGTGTGGTGGATGTAAACGTGAACGGGGGTGGAGAGGAAACATATGAAGTCACACTGGACCAGGCACGACTGGTTGCCAGCAATCTTTCTGCTGGAGACGTCTACCGCGCAATAGATGGCAACAATGCCGCATCTGGTGGTGGGTGGATTACACACCATGCGGAGCAGCAGATTGTTGTCGGTCGTGGTCTGGTGCGCGACCTGGATGATTTTGCGAACATTCCTGTCCGAAGCAACAGCGATGGTTCCATCCTGCGCCTGCGAGACCTTGGGCACGTTGGCATGGGAATGCGCACCCGCCTTGGCGCAGTCACCCGCGATGGACAGGGTGAAATCGTCATTGGTGTAGTGATGATGGAAAGCGGGGCAAGCTCGAATGCAACGCTGGCGGCCATAAAGGACGCCCTGCCCCGCATCCGGCAATCCCTGCCGGAAGGCGTTACGCTTGACCCCTATTACACCCGCGCCACATTGACCGGCACCACCATTGCTACTGTGCGCGACAATCTACTTATGGGGGCCGTGCTGGTGCTGGGCGTGCTGATTGTCGTGATCGGCAACTGGCGGGCGGCTCTGGTTATTGCATCCGTTATTCCGGTCGCTCTTGTCACAACCATGGCGGGCATGCGGTATTTTGGCATTTCAGCCAATCTGCTGAGCCTTGGCGCCATTGATTTTGGCATGATTGTTGATGGCTCTCTTGTTGTTGTCGAGCATATTCTCGCACGACGGGAAGAAGAACCTGATGTGGACTTCACGGCTCTGGTTATCTCATCCGTGCAACAGGTCATACGCCCGGTAGGGTTTGCCATACTTGTTATCATCATGGTGTATCTGCCGGTGCTGACGTTACAGGGCATAGAAGGACATATGTTTCGCCCTATGGCGCAGACTGTGATTATGGCGCTTCTGGCTTCCCTGCTGTACTGCTTTACCTGTGTTCCCGTTCTTTCCGTTTTGCTGCTGGGACGTGTGCACCCCAAAGGCGAGACGTATCTGATAACCACCCTGCGCGCGCCATACGCCATCATGGTCAAATGGGGGAAAGACCATCCCCGCATTCTGTTTGGTGGCACTCTGGCCATTCTGGTGCTCTCCGCCGGATTGGCAATGCGGCTGGGCGGAGAGTTTATTCCCCAACTGGATGAAGGGGCGCTCACAGTAACAACAACGCGCCTTCCTTCGGCATCCTTAAACACGGTACTTGCATCCGTTTCTCTGCAGGAGCAGATCCTCCGCCGTTTTCCTGAGGTCAAAGCCGTGGTCAGCAATACTGGCACCTCCGCCATACCAACCGACCCAATGGGCGTGAATGAAACAGACAGTTTTATTTTCCTCAATGACCCTTCAACATGGAAAACCGCACACACTCAGGCCGGACTGGTTGCCGCAATGGATGAAACCCTGCGGCGGGAACTTCCCGATGCGCTTTACTCATGGAGCCAGCCTGTCCAGATGCGTATGGACGACCTTCTGTCGGGTGTCAGAACCCAGATTGCTGTTTCCATTTATGGTGACAACCTGCAAACCCTTGCCAGATTAGGCGATCAGGTGGCTGCGGTCATGTCTGGCGTGCAGGGAGCAGCAGACGTAGCCCCTGCGGGTGATGGCACCGTGCCGCTGATTGTCATTGACGTGGACCGCATTCAGGCGGCCAGCCGGAATGTTGCCATGCAGGATATTCTGGATACGGTAGAAGCTGTCGGTGGCCACATAGGGCGCCCTGTGACTGTGGGTAATGCCATGATCAGCACCCAGGTCCGGTTTGATGCCCGTCAGGTCGCGTCCATTGCTGCCATTAGCACACTACAGATCCGGCGGGCCGATGGTCTGGGGCGTGTCATGCTGTCACAGGTTGCGCATGTGCATGAGGTGGACGGTCCACCACGCATCAGCCGGGACAGAGTGCGCAGGCGCATGGTCATACAGGCTAATGTCAGGGGCCGGGACCTTGCTTCCTACGTAGCGCAGGCACAGGCCCGCGTCAGGCAGGAGGTCAAACTCCCTGCAGGTTACACAATGGAATGGCAGGGGCAGTTCCAGAACCTGCAATCCGCCACACGTCGGCTGGAGCTTGTTCTGCCCATTGCTCTGGGGCTGATCTTTGCGTTGCTGGTTCTCGCGTTTGGTGCCCTACTTCCGGCCCTGCTCGTGTTTATCAACCTGCCGGTAGCTGCAACCGGCGGCGTCATTGCCCTTACACTCAGGGGGATGCCGTTCAGTATTTCTGCAGGCATCGGGTTCATTGCCCTGTTTGGTGTTGCTATTCTCAATGGTGTTGTGCTGGTCAGTGAAATATCAGCTTTGCGCGCCAGAGGCATGCAGGTTGCCCAGGCTGCTTTCAGGGCTGCCCAGTCGCGCTTCCGGCCGGTCATGGCTACGGCTCTTGTGGCAAGCCTTGGATTTTTCCCCATGGCGTTTTCTCAGAGTGCCGGGGCAGAAGTGGAACGGCCATTGGCCAGTGTTGTCATCGGTGGGCTTGTATCCTCCACTCTGCTGACGCTTCTGGTGCTCCCCTTGCTATATGCCCGGACCGTGCGGGAAAAGGAGCAGAGTTAATGCGTATCCTTATCGTTGAAGATGAACAGGATCTGGGTACAGCGGTACAGGAACGGATTGGTCTGGAAGGGCATGCCGTGGACTGGTTCATGACACTGGAGGACGCCCGGGCAGCCCTCGATGCGGTAGAGTATGACTTCATCTTGCTGGATATGGGATTACCAGATGGCCATGGGCGCGAATTACTGCGTGAAATCCGCCAGACATCGCGCAATGTTGCCATCCTGATTACCACGGCAGAAGACCAGATTAGTGACCGGATTACCGGCCTGTCTGATGGGGCGGATGATTACATTGTCAAACCATATGATCTGAATGAACTGGTTGCACGGATTGCGGCTGTCGCGCGCAGATATGTTGCTCCTCGTAAACAGATAATCCACCACCTGGATGACCTGACAATTGACCGCGAAAACCAATCTGTCTCACGCAATAACCAGAGACTGGACCTGACAGCCCGCGAATGGACGATCATGGAACTGCTGTCGCGCAATCCGGGCAGGATTTATTCGCGCCAGCAGATTGATACAGCACTCTACGCCCTCGACCATGAGGTGGACAGTAACACCGTGGAGGTTTTTATCAGCCGTTTGCGCAGAAAGGTAGGGAATACGGCCATACGAACCATACGTGGCCGTGGGTACTGCCTGAATGACAAGACGCACAACTCATGAAAAGCTGGAAGCTTTCAACACGCATTGTCAGCGGTATCTTGATGGTGGTCATGCTGGGCATGCTGCTGCTGAGCACGGCCGTAGGCGGGTTTACCCGTTATGAGGTGACGGAAAGACTGGATAATTCCTTGCAGGAAGTCTCTGAACGCCTGCAGACAGTTGTAGCAGACCGGATGCGCAACCAGACCTCTGTTTCCGTCGCATGGTTACCAGAAGCTGGCCCCCGAACACTGGCGTATCAGGTGCTTGATGATACGGGGCATATTGTACTGCGCTCACAGAATGCCCCCACCACTCCGTTTGTGCAGGGTGGCAAGGTCGGGTTTGTCAACGTGGCGCAGTTTCGCGTTTATGTCGCGGCCCCTTCGGCTGATCACTATCATGTTCTTGTGGGAGAGCCTACATTCCACCGACAGGAAGCCGTCCGACGGGCCATCATGATTTCCATCGTCCCGATGCTGCTATTTATGCCGGTCATCTGGTTGCTGGTACGTCTGATTGTGCACAGGGCTCTACGCCCCATGGACCGCCTGCACGATGAAATGCGCGCCCGTGGAAGCGGGAACCTGCGCCCCATTCTCTCCCTGAACCTGCCAGATGAGCTGCTCCCCATCCAGCGCTCCGTCAACACGCTTATGGAACGGCTGGAAACTGCCTTATCAACTGAACGTGCGTTTGCCGCCAGCGCAGCCCATGAACTCCGTAATCCACTGGGGGCACTTATGGCGCAGGTGCAAATGCTCGGCCGCATGCTCCCCGCTGGCTCGGAGTTGGATGAACGGGTGGAACTCATAGCCAGCCGGACCCGTAGACTAGCCCGGACTGTAGAAAAACTACTGCAATTATCGCGCGCATCGTCCGGCATTGCATTCCGCCGAGACCGTTTTGATCTTTTGGCCGTCATACACGTTCTGGTCGATGACCTTTCGTGCAATGTGTATGACGATGTGGATATTATTTTAAAAACAAATGGAATATCAAAAATAT
This sequence comes from Acetobacter syzygii, assembly GCF_000964225.1. Classification (GTDB taxonomy): domain Bacteria; phylum Pseudomonadota; class Alphaproteobacteria; order Acetobacterales; family Acetobacteraceae; genus Acetobacter; species Acetobacter syzygii. The sequence goes on from NZ_BAMZ01000034.1 coordinate 17,679, forward strand.
TTGTCCACGGAGACATGGATGCAACGGGTATTCTAATCCGTAACCTTCTAGAAAATGCTCTGCTACACCGCAATATCGCAACACCCGTTGTGGTAACCATTCTGCCTGACGGCTGTATTGATATTACGAACGACTGTGCCGCATTATCCCCTGAAACTCTTGCCAGATTAACAAATCCATTTGTGCGTGGAAGCCATACAGTGCATGGCAGCGGACTGGGGCTGGCTATTGCCAGCAATATCGCCAAACAAATGGATGCCACGCTCTCGCTCCGTTCCCCCCTTGCCGGAACAACACGTGGTTTTGGTATTTCCATCCGCTTTCCTGATCTGGAAACCCATACTGGCGAACAGGGCGACTAGGTTCAGGACACATTCTTGAAGATAGAAGATGAAGGATGAAGCTTGCTCCGACGTGGATTACGGAGATGAATGTATGCGCGCTGCGGTCGTATCTGGTCGCAACACGTCGCCAGTTTTTCAGCTTTGCGAACATGTTTTCGATCAGATGACGCTTTTTATACAGATGCCAATTTGTTGATTTTCGTTGAGAACTGCCCCGGGTTTTTCATGAACAATTGACCCGTCCTGATTGTGTATGTCTCCTGTTATGAGGAGATATTCAAGCGTGTTTTTCTGCCTTTTTCTTTCTGATTTTTGGTTTGGCGCTACTGGCACGGAACCTGTAGCTGTCATTTCCTGTTTCGAGGATATGACAGTGATGGGTAAATCGATCGAGTAGCGCCCGTTGTCATCTTGGGGTCTCCGAAAACATCGTTCCATTCCCCGAACCCCAGATTAGTTGTGATAATGACACTTGTCCGCTCGTAGAGACGGCTGAGCAGATGGAACAGAAAAGCCCCACCTGACGCGCTGAACGGCAGGTATGGGAGTCTTAAAATGAGCCCGTTAGATCGGATTATGCTCTAAATACCTCATGCATTAAGTGAAAAATACAATTTCAAATAACCAAAAATAATAGTTGTATATATCATATAACTATGATTATGCCTTTTTAAAAAAGGGCAATATAAACAAAACATTTGTAGTTTAATATGTCTTTTTTTAACCAAAAAAACACGATAGGAAAGGTTCGCTTATCTTTGGAAAGTGAGGATCTTCGGTCATGTCATTACGAGTTAGGTTTGATCCTGAATTCATAGGAGAGCAAATCGGGCAGTTATGCTTTGAAGAAAGTCGTACAGTGCAAGAACTAGATTCATATCTAGCTGGTGCGGCTTATGCTGTGTGCTTATCTTTGGGCAAAGAGAAACCATGGAAACAAAAAGACTTTGTTAGCATTGGCTTATCTATTGTCCGCTCCGGGACAAAAAAATTTCTTGATTTAACAGAAAAAAACATACTGATAAATTCAGTTCCGCAAGAAAACGATATTAATCATATAAATAATCATGCGGAAAAATAAATATTATATTTTACATACTATATTAAGTCTGTGTTTTTTAAATTCAGATGCCGTTGCGGGAACTGTTAAAGATATTATTATCGGAAAAGTTATTGTGCATCCTTTTGCACAAGACCAACTTGAGGTTGGCAGTAATATACAAGGCAACAAATCTTCGTCTTCTCCTTCTGCCAGCGGTCCGCATATTCGTAACGGCGTGAGGGTCAATATAGCTAATCAGGTCAGAATAGGTGCTATTTGGGATTTTGGAGCAGCTCCTGGAGGACAAATGCGTCTTTTCGAAGGAGCGGCTAGTTATACGGGATTGAAACATTTCCAATTTTCAGTCGGCGTTTTTAATCCTAGTTTTGGGTTGTCATCTATGCAGCCCAGAGGTGATAGTATTTTTCCTGAAAGAGCAAGTGTTTCAACAATTACTCGTGGCCTTGCAGCTGGTGCTAATCGGCAAGCCATTCAGGCATTATTTTATGGAAGTTACTACCACTTGGCCATTTCTGGCACAGCAGGAACCGCAGGTCCTGGGAAAGACGGCAATCAAAGGGCAATCGTTTTCAGATCTGTTATTTTACCTATCCGTAGCCAATCTTTTCTCATGCACATAGGCATCTCAGGGGAATGGGTTTTCCAACCATCTCACAAAAGTTCGATGGAAGGTGGCGTATCGTTTTCGGATACACCTGAAAATGGGGACGGCCTGAAAGATAAATACATAAAAACGGGAAATATTCTCGCAAAAAGCGCTGGTGCTTTTGGCTTGGAGGGGGCTATTTCTTGGAAAAAATTACTTATAACGAGTGAATATTATAATTTAATTGTTAATACAAAGCCAAATCCCACGACAACCAGACAAAATTTTTATGGATGGTACGTGACTGCAGCTTACACATTAGTTGGAAAAGCACGTAGCTGGAAAGCAACATCGGCTAGTTTTACGTCTCCATCATGCGATCAGAAAGATTCTCTTTTTTGCCACGGTACTGGAGTTATAGAATTGGCGACAAGATTCTCTCAAATGGATTTAGAAAGCAATGATATATCAGGCGGAAAACAGAATATATGGAGTTTAAATATAAATTGGTATCCTCTGGATATTTTAAGACTTTCGTTAGATTATTCTCACACAAAATTTTATAGAAAAGGAACATATAATGATTTTGATAGCATTCTATCTATGTTCCAAGTATATTTCTAAATAAAAATTTAATAGCATTGAGCGATCATGGGCGGATTCAACCGGTCGTCGCAACACCTTCGATTATATGTTGTTTGAGCAGTTGGTCGAGTGCCCCTGCTGGTGTTTTCGTTGCTGCCACGTTGCCAGGGGCTTTGTGGATCGCCGAAATAGATATCAAGACCGGTATCAATCTGGAGTTGGGCGTGTTGTGCCATCTCCGCTCCCTGATCCCAAGTCAGGGATCTGCGCAGACTAACAGGTAGCTCCATGATGATCCCTGTAATCGCGTTACGAACGGTCTGGGCCCCATGACCAGCAAGGGCTGGACCATTCCTGATCACTCTGGTTTTTCCATGCCCTTTCAGTGCGATGCCATCTGGCGTGGCGATCAGGCCTGCAAGGCGATCGTGGACATAATCGTGCAAGGTAGATTTTTGTGCCAGCTTACTCACTTTGGGACGTTGGGCCGCACAATCCGCATGCCATTGTGCGGTGGTGGCACGGTAATTGAAATCCCCGTTGCGGGTCGCGGAATTGCGTCTGATCTCACGAGAGATCGTGCTGGGCGAACGTCCCAGCTTGCGGGCAATAGCACGCACCCCGATCTTCCGTGCGCATTCTAGGGCGATTTCTTCATGCTCGGAAAAGAAAGACTACGGCCCTGTGGGTGAGAGCCCGAAGGGGTTAAATGTGTGGGTGGCATCCCACTTCAGAGGAATTGAGAAAGTAAAGGATGAAAAAGCAGTCTGAAAAACATCCGTAAGAGATGTCATATCTCCTTCAGACTGCTTCGATCGGGCCCGAATAAGCTTTTACCAGCGGATCATGGGTCAGCAGAAGCAATCCTTTCACCGTGGCCTGTGCCACGAGTATCCGGTCAAAAGGATCCCGATGCACATCTGGCAGGTGTCTCATGGCCACCTTCAGCTCTTACGTAAAACGCGCTTTCGTGTCGTAACCTCGTGAAGGACTAAATCATGCATCATTCCATTAGGGATTGCTAAATATATTAGATAATAATATATTAGATATAGCTAATGGAATGGTGTGATGCTCAAGCCGTCAATGAACCTATCGACCTTCGAGGCGAAAGCCGGGCAGGTTGCCAATATGCTGAAGGCGATAGCCAACCCACGACGGTTAATGCTGCTGTGCAAGCTGGTCGACCATGGCGAAGTAACGGTCGGAGATCTGGCACGCGATATCGGGCTGTCGCAATCAGCCTGTTCGCAGCACCTCGCCAAAATGCGCGATGAAGGCCTTGTCGTATACCGGCGGGAAAGCCAGATGCTCTGGTATGCCATTGCAGATACCCGCGTTGCAACACTGCTCTCCACCCTCTGCCATCTTTACTGCAAGGATTAATTCTGTGACGCTTGCGACCCTTTCTCCCGCCGACACTCGTGCAGCGATCGATGCGGGTGCGAGCCTAGTCGACATCCGCAGTGCGGATGAATATGCACGCGAGCATATTCCCGGTGCAAGGAACGTACCGCTCGACCGGATTGGCGATCTGTCGCATGACGGTCGTCCGATCGTATTCCACTGCAAGTCCGGAATGCGCACCTCTGCCAATACAAAGCGTCTCGAAGCAGTAACAGACGGAATTCCGGCCTATATTCTCCAAGGAGGTATCGATGCATGGCGGCAGGCAGGACTGCCCACCATCACGGATCGGTCACAACCTCTTGAAATCATGCGACAGGTCCAGATTACTGCTGGTACAATGGTATTGACCGGTGTGCTGCTCGGTCTGTTTGTTTCCCCTGACTTTTTTGGCTTGTCGGCGTTCGTCGGTGTAGGGTTGATGTTCGCCGGAGTGACAGGGTGGTGCGGCATGGCCACTCTTCTGCGCGTCATGCCATGGAATCGATGAACGGTGATTGTAGCGCCAAAGCTGGGTAACCCATCGGTTGCAGTTTACTCCTCCCACCCGGCTAACAAACCGAAGACAAAATCGGAATCCCCATACACCATTTATGGAACAAACCCGCCCAAACCCATCCTGGACTTGTAACGGTTTTGTGCCGGTCATCTGAGCGTTTTAAGCTTGTATCAGGAGACCGACGACACCATGAAACATACGGAAGATTTCAAGCGCGAGGCCGTGAGGATTGCGTTGAGCAGTGGACTGTCACGCACGCGGGTTGCGACCGATCTGGGTATTGGCAAATCTACGCTGGCGAAATGGATGGTGGATTATCGTCCGGACGAACCGGGATCGGGACAGCAGGCTGATCTGGCCCGTGAGAATGAACGTCTCCGCCTGGAGAACCGAATTCTGCGGGAGGAGAGGGAAATTCTAAAAAAAGCTACCCAGTTCTTCGCGAGCCAAAAGCCATGAGGTTCGCCTTCATCCATAGACATCGGCATGAATGGCCAATCGAGAGGTTGTGCCAAGTCCTGCGGGTCTCGGCACGGGGTTACCGGGCCTGGACATCCCGACCGGTCTGTCAGCGTCAGCGCACCGATCTGAAAGTGCTGGCGCATATCCGTGAACATTATGCCCTGCGCAACGGCTCCTACGGACGGCCGCGCATGACCATGGAACTGAGGGAAGCCGGGCTTGATGTCGGGGAACGTCGTGTTGGTCGCCTCATGAAGGACAACAGGATCCGGCCCGTGCGCACCCGTCGCCACAAGGTCACGACCGACAGCCAGCACCAGTCTGGCATTGTGGCCAACCTTCTGGACGGTGACTTCCTTGCTGAAGGCCCCAACCAGAAATGGGCAGGGGATATCAGCTATATCTGGACTGCCGAGGGCTGGCTCTACCTGGCTGTCGTCATCGATCTGTTCAGTCGCCGTGTGATCGAGTGGGCTGCAAACGACCGGATGAAAAAGGATCTGGCCATCCGTGCCCTGGATATGGCGGTGCGGCTGCGTAACCCGGTGCCTAGCTGCATTTTCCACTCCGATCGTGGCAGCCAATACTGTTCTCATGATTTCCGGAAAAAGCTGCTGGCCCACGGAGTACAGGCTTCAATGTCTGGAAAGGGAAACTGTTTTGACAACGCCGCTGTCGAAGCGTTTTTCAAAAGCCTGAAGGCGGAATGGCTCTGGAGGCAAAACTGGCCAACCCGTCGTCAGGCGACCGCGGCCATCTTCCAGTATATCAATGGTTTCTACAATCCACGTCGACGCCATTCATATCTGGGCGGCATCAGCCCTCTCGCTTTCGAAGCCAGAGTGGCATAACCACTTCCTGACCGGCACAAAACCGTTACAAGTCCAACGCATCAAACTATAAATCTCTCTTTGTGAATCCGATGTGATCAGGTGCTGATGATCTGATTATCCTATTGTGGCGTTATTGTGGAATCCACGACAGAGGCACGGCCTGGGCACGATAGGACAGGTTGCTTTGTACAACGGCAGAAAATCGTTTGTATGTTGTCGTAAAAGGTTGTCACGAAATGCTTTATGGATATGCGCACGTTTCCACTTCGAGAAAGGATGAGGAAGGAGTTTTTGTTCAGACAACATCATCTCAAATTGAAGCATTGATAAATGCTGGTGTAGATTCATCGAATATTTTTGAAGATAGAGTATCTGGAAAAGAAAAAAGCCGTCCCGGTTTAGATACTATGCTTGAAATAGTTCAATCTGGTGATGTTATTATAGTGTGGAAACTTGATCGCTTAGGGCGATCAGTACGAAATCTTTTCCTTCTGTCACAGACGCACGAGTGCTCCCCGAAAGGGCGCGCGCGCGTCACCTCTCTCGATCCACTCCCGAAAGGCCAGAGCGCTGCCCCACAACACACCCAGACGCCCACGGGGACTTACGGTACGGCGAGACGCTCGCGCACAATCTGCAACAGATCAGCGTCCTCTGTGGAGAGGACATGCCGTGCAACCGGCAGTTTCCCGGTTTCCACCACATATTCGAAGGTCTGACGGATCAGATCGGACGGTGTGACGCCCAACTCCGCCAGACGGGCGTACGCCTGCTCCTTCAGTGCACTATCGATCCGCAGATTGATGGAGGCCATACTCATTTCCCCTTGTCCGAGACATGTAAAATACGTCTTTACAAGCGTAAAGGCAAGCATATCATATTCAATCTAAACAGCCTATAACTTGAAACGGCGTTATTTTCTGGTTTCTGCCCCCTCCCCTGTTTTTATGTCCGATAATTTCCCTTGTCGGACATAAAAAATCCGGACATAAAACCAATCGAAATGTCGAAAACCAGAAGATAATGATAAACAGACACACGAGGCCACGGGCAAAATGGTCACCGATAATCTGCAATATGACCTACTCATCCGGCGATGGAGCAGAGGAAACACCATCTTTTTCCGCAGACTGTCGGAAAGCAGATCGACCCGCTCAACTCCTAATGACCGACATAAAAGCAGTAAAATGACTTATTAAAAATAGCATGCTGTTTTTATCATTAGTCAGTGGTTTTCTCCTGACCTAATTACACTATTATCCATATTAAATGGATTCATAAGTCACTGATAAAACAGTATTCCAATTATCATTATCCGCTGGTTTTCGACAAAAAAACAGAATATGAGGATAATTCGCTAAAAACCGAGCTTTCCGGCCTCGCGGAACCCATTGCCTTATCACAGGGTAACAAGCACACTCATCCACGAAACAGAACGCAATTAAATTATCACACGCCGCGCAGATTACTGTCGGCTGGGGCATGTCGCCAATTATCGTGGTCATACCGTCGATGAGCGAGCCATCCCCGCAGCGGATAATCTACACCATTTACATCATTGCTGTATTTGCTGTATTTGTAGTCTTCAATGAAGGAGAGGATCGTGCGTACATTTTCGACCAGTGACCTGTCTCGTAAATCAGGCGATATCATCGCCAGCGCCTTGCAAGGCCCTGTTTCAATCAGCCAGCGTGGCAAACCGCGACTGATCATGCTCAGCGTTGAACAATATGAGGCGCTGACAGCTCGTAGTGCCGACGAGCGTCTTGTCGGCGCGACAGCGGACATGCCTGCTGATCTGGTCCAGGACATAGGAAGCGCAATAGACGACTACTTGCTGGACATTACTCCACAGTCATGAGCGCTGATTTTCGACCAGGGATGGTCTTGCGATATCCCTATCTGTGGCACTGGCAGGACGCACGTGGGGAAAGCGAAGGGCGTAAGGATCGTCCCACAACTGTCGCCGCCGCTTTTGTAGCACGAGACAATCGAAACTATCTGCTCCTTCTTCCCGTGACAACACGCTTACCAGATCCTGACCGTACAGCGGTTGAAGTTCCAGCAATGGAGAAACGACGGGCCGGTCTTGATCAGAACCGACAGCAGTGGATTATACTTGATGAGTACAATCTCGACCCGATAGCGACTTCATACTACCTGCATGGAAGTCCACTCCTCGGACAGTTCAGTGATGCGTTTATGCGGCTCTTGCTGACACGTTTCAAAGGTCTCCTACCCCAAGCCAAGCGTATATCCAGATTTCCTTAGCCATCGGTTTTCATTAGACCCAAACAAGTATGATAGCCGACTGACCGCTTCCGCCCTCATATCGGTCATAAGAAGAGCCGTTCCAGTTTCCGTAAAGCGGACGGTCGGCAATAATTCTCGTTATCCGCCGATGTCCTCCTCCAGACTTCTGATTGCTGCATGTGCAGCTGATCAGGAGAAAGTATCATGGAAAAGAAAACGCGCTTTCCATCGCCTACGCTGAAGGCGTCCGTGCCTTGGAATGCAGGAAAAATGGTTGGCGCCAAGCGGGCGCTCAAAGAAAAGCACGTCTGGGCTATTCGGTTCTGGCTGGGGAGCGAACAGCGTGTCAGAGATAGAGCTTTGTTTGATCTTGCTCTCGATAGCAAACTCAGAGGCTGCGATCTTGTCAGCCTTCGTATCGGCGACATCGTTACCAGTGGTCAGGTGCGCCACCGAGCCATGGTCGTCCAGCAGAAAACCCGGCGACCTGTGCAATTCGAAATTACAGAAACAACGCGAGAAAGCGTGCGGGCGTGGCTGGAACATCGAGGTGGTGGCTTGAATGAGTATGTTTTCCCAAGTCGCCTAAGCGCCAAAGCTCACCTGAGCACAAGGCAATACGCCCGGCTTTTGGATCAATGGGTTCAAGCGGTGGGACTAATCGCCGGGGAATATGGAACTCATTCGCTCCGCCGGACTAAGGTTGCCATGATTTACAAACGAACCGGTAATATCCGAGCCGTGCAGATCCTGCTGGGTCATTCAAAACTGGATAGTACGGTTCGATACCTTGGGGTGGATGTCGAGGACGCTCTGGCACTGTCGGAAGCCACTGATCTCTGAAATCGAATATGCCTCAGGAATTCTCTACCTCCTCCTTCTGTGTACATGATATGATGACACATAAGGAGGAGACTATGAGCGAGCATCTTTCAGATAACGCAGCATCCCCACAGAAAATCGGTGTTCGGGAGTTCCGAGGAAACCTGACAGCGTATCTGCGTCAGGTCAGACAGGGCAGTACGATCCTCGTGACGTCTCATGATGAGGTTGTCGCTGAATTGCGGCCGCCGGCTCCTTCCTATCGCCCCCGCCGTCAGCCAGGAGCTCTTCGAGGACGGATCAGAATGAGCGAAGATTTTGATGAGACACCACCGGACATTCTTGAGAGCATGGAACGCGACTTGTGAAGGTTCTGCTCGATACGCATGCGTTGCTGTGGTGGCTTTCGGACTCCGACCGGCTGGGTGAAAATGCGCGAGAGATCATCGCAGATCCGGCCCACGATATTCTGGTGAGCATCGTGTCATTATGGGAGATTGCGATCAAAATCCGTATCGGAAAAATGGATGCGGATATGAACGATATTCTAGCAGCCATTCCTGCGGAAGGTTTCTCTCTACTGCAAATACAGCCTGAACATCTTCAGATCCTGATGTCTTTGCCTCTGCATCATCGTGATCCGTTTGACCATCTCCTGATGGCACAGGCGCAGGCTGAACACGCCACGTTCCTTTCGGAAGACGGGCAAATGGATCATTACCCCATCAAGCGAATACGCTGTTCGTGAAGCAGAAACTGCCGTCAGAACACGCCTCATCCTCGACATACAAGGCGCCATAAAGAATTTCCAAAACCGGAAATATGCTCGTGGCAAGTCCGACATACTCGCGTATGCCATCCCCGCTGTTCCTGTCTGCCAGCTAATTTCCGTTCATGTGCCTGACGATGCTGCGCATATTGGTAATTATACTGCAGCAGAATGAACCGCCATCTTGGGATAAACAGTTGGGCGAGTGCATGGTGAAGTGGCGCTACTTGATGGAATGATGCCCCGCATGCCCCGCTGATTGACGGGGCGCTTCATCACACCTCAACGCCAGTTCAGTCCTGCGCGGCACGACGATCAAATGCGGCGCGGGCCTGTTCAAGGGCGGGCCGGTTCTCGCGTGCCCAACTTGCTAGGGCTGCCAGAGGTTCTGTCAGGCTTTGCCCCAATGGGGTCAGACAGTACTCAACCTTCGGCGGGACGGTAGCATAGGCTTTGCGAGCCACCAGTCCATCGCGTTCGAGCCCGCGCAGGGTGATGGTCAGCATCCGGTGCGAGATGCCGGGGATGCGGTTCTTCAACGCATTGAAACGATGGGTGCCTTCTGAGAGATGGCCACAGACCATGACCGTCCACTTGTCGCCAATGCGTGCAATCACCTCTGCTAGGCCGCGACATTCAGCTTCTGAATTGCCCCGGGTTTTGTGGAGACGTTTTTATCTGAAC
>NZ_BAMZ01000033.1 GCF_000964225.1 Acetobacter syzygii
GCGCAAGCAAATCGTCCGTTGAGCGGCCAAAGTCTTTTCTTACGCCCGGAAGGGCATAGGCGGCGTTAAATATGGCGGCAGAAACAGCATCATCACTCATTCTCTCACCAGCGTTGCCACCCCCGAAGGGATGGCTGGCCGTTACGGCGCTTACGCTGGCGTTTGGGAGAAAGGGACGGGGGTGGCCTCCAATCCCATTTCCTTCTGGCCCTTCACGGCCTTGGGCAGAAGGTGGCGACCTGCGCCCACGGTGAAGTAAGCGTTTGCCACGACCTCATGAAAGCAAAGCTTCCCCTCCTCCGTTGTCTGGCTGATCACATAGCCCATACGAAAGGACAGGCTCTTAAGGGCACTCGATACCCTTTGCGACATGCCGCGCTTACGCTTCACCACGCCATAGTGCTGCAACCATCCCCTTGCCGTGCGGCTGCTTGTTACTGCTACGCCTGCGGGGCGGATAGCGAGTGACCCGTCGATCTTCTGCATCAATTCGTCAAGCTTCGCGCTGATCGGAGTTAACGCCTTATTGACAACACCCTTTGCAATTCCTCCCGCTTCTTTCGCGGTAAGATGTGCGCCAGAAGCAATCACCTTGCCGAAGAAGTGGTTGAAAAGAGCACGGGCACATTCGGTCTGGTATTCGATCACTTTGGCCCGGGTTACTTCATTCTTGATCCGGTCCGGGTGGATCGTGGCAAGCCAGAAGTTTAGCCGGTCGAGAGTGAGAAAAAGCGTTTCTTGATCGCCGCTAGATGAGGGCACCACCGTTACGGTGGCACCCCGTTTAATCACAGGATGGGCCTGCATTTTCTTACGCTGCCCTTCCCAGTTTAATCCCATCCCTTCAACAACTGGCTTCATCGCGACGAGTGTGTTCTCAGGACGATCGCCAGCGATTGCGACAAGCTTTGCACCGTGGAAGTCGATTGTGGTAAGTTGTGTCACGGCTGTGGTTCTCCAATCATTTGCTGGAGGCATCGGGGGATTGTTTGGCGACGTGCCCCGGTGCCTTTTTTGTTTGCTCTAAATGAAGAGCGTAAAACTCCAAGCCCACTACAATCTCAGCATTGAGGCTACGCCTGTTTTGGTCCGCTGACCTCTGCATTTGCGCCTTGAGTTGAAGCGGCGTTCGAACGTGAATCATTGGGTCGTTGCGCTTCATGTTTTCCCTACCAGTTTGGTATATAAAGATTGTATCAAAATGGTATCATTGCGGTCAATACCATTTTGATAGATTATTTTTGGTATGTCCCAAGAAGAAGTTCAGATACACATCAGGGTGCCCGCTGATATTAAGAAAAAGCTGGAAACATCAGCCAAAGAAACTGCGCGTTCCCTGAACGCAGAAGCCGCGCAAAGGCTTGCTGATAGCTTTAATCCAACCACTATGGCGGGAAGGCTTGACGCAGCGGAAAGGGGGCTTGCTGAGCTATTGGCTAAAGCCATCCTTGCTCGAGAGAAGCAGGATCGGAGATCACTAGAGAAAATGTCCGAAGAAGAGATTACATGGATCGGTCTCTGGCGCGACATGAATGAGTCGCAAAGAAGGATGGCTCTCGCCATGATCCAGGCCGCGATCAATTCCGCCGCGTAACCGCGCGAGGCCTTGAAGCGGAAGCATGAGTTAGCTCATGCAATCCACTGCCAGCTTGAAGGGGGTATCGTTCCGTAAAACGATACCCCCTTCAATCATTAAACCCCTTGAGGATCACCCGCGATGAGCATCTACATCCCGGCTCCATTCCGGGGTAAGTCCACTTACCGCCTATCTTTAGGCCCTTTCTTACATCGAAACGCTTACCGTTCGCCTCGCGGTGCGCTAAGTCCTTTGTTTGCCCTTCAATATCTCCTTGGAATGCGACAAAGCACGGCGCTTTAGAATGCACCCATTCCGCTGTATAAATTCCGGTGTCTATTTGCCTAGCCCGGTTAATGAGCGCCGTGATGCGCCCGTTTATTGCTCGCGCTATTTCTGCTGCTCGGGCCCGCTCAACGCCGATTTCGCCTAATGCCCAGCTAAATCGCCCTAAATCTCCGCCCGTAGAAAATGACTGTATGGCCTGATCCATAATAAAGCTGCGCTCGTGTTTCGGCACATCTGGAAGCGCGTAAATCTGCTCACGCAAGTCCTTCTCTATATCTGCCGTAAACCATTTCCGATCAGCCTTAATAGTTAAAGACTTCGCACCGGCATTTAATCGCCGGGGATGAGGCGGGGCATACACCCGCTCAGGCTTTTCCTCTCTCGCAGGTTTCTTCCTAAACCAACCCCAAACCATTCCACGACTCCCGCAGGTTAAAGCGAGATTATTGCGCGGACGCTTGCCCTTAAACAGATCTTATTTATCATTAAACCCCGGCAAAATTATCCTGCTTGCACACCGGCATGTGTACTGCTTTCGGGAGGTATGATTCGAGTGGTGGCGTCGGTACTGGCAGGGTTCTCCTTTATGGAGGCAACCTATGTCAGATTTGCCCCTCCCGATTGCAGCGCGTTCAAATTGAACAAAGTTTCCGTGTTCATTTTGAACAGATATTGCGGCCTGACCGCCTAATATATTTTCCCTTCAAAGCTAGCATTTTTCGCTTGCACATCAGCCATAGATAACGCATTATGCTAGCATGAACCGCAAGCAAGAACGCCTCCTCAAAGCCATCTTCACCAACCCGGTGAGTGCTAGCCTGAACTGGGCAGACATTGAGGGGCTTCTTGTCGCAGTTGGCTGCGATGTTCTGGAAGGCAACGGCTCCCGCGTTAAATTTATCTGCCGCAAGCAGGTTCTGGCGGTCCACCGCCCACACCCGCGCAAAGAGGCAAAAGCCTATCAGGTCCGTGCTGTGCGGGAGTTTTTGGAAAATCTAGGAGTAAAACCATGAGCGCCATGAGTTACAAAGGCTATCATGCCCGTGTCGAGTTCTCTGCAGAAGATGGCGTATTCGCGGGGCGCATTGCTGGCATTGGAGACATTATTACCTTCGAAGGTGAGAGCGTCACTGAACTGAAAACCGCTTTTGAAGAAGCGGTGGACGATTATCTGGCCACCTGCACCGAAATCGGGAAGGCCCCGCAAAAACCCTATAGCGGAAAGGTGATGTTCCGCCTGTCTCCTGAGGTGCACGCGCGCGCATCTGTTGCAGCAGAATTGCAGGGTGTGAGCCTAAACCAGTGGGCAGAGACGGCACTGAATAATGCAGCGGGTAAGGCTCTGGCCGGTTAGTATCCGCCGGCGAGAGCCCCATCACTCCGGCCCACCAGTATTTCCGCTGCCCGTCTGCACGCCAGAGTGCTTGTGGCTCTCAAGGCTGATGCTGCCTGCTTTCACGTCTCCAGTAGCTGTTACGGACCCGGCCACGTTTACATTGCAGTTAATATCGCACTCGGCTGCATCCACCACAAACTTGCCCGCCGTTTTAACATGCACATCGCCCCCAACCCAACCGATGTATTCAACCGGGGCGGCGTTGAGAAAGCCGCCAATGTACAGCGCATCCGCGTAATCATGCTGGCGGAAACTGCCTGGAGCAGACGGCGCGCGGTTGGCCTTTACGCCGGATATGTCGCGCCCGCACACAATAAGCGCGCCAATGTCCCCCACAGCCGGGTCGCAGATAACCGCCCGCGCGCCGCCCTGCAGGCGGAAGTAAGGCACACCGTAGATAATGCCGTGCGGGACCGTGCGCCCTGCCCCGTCCTGCTGGTGCACCATAATCTGTACATCCACGGTGCCGACTGGTTGCAAGCCTACGGCATGGACGGCCTTGACCTGCACCAGCGTGTCCGCGCCGATCATGGAAAGGACCTGATGCACCATTGCTGTATCTGCGTTGTAATGGCTCCCCCTATCAGTGGAGCGCATTATGGGGGTTAGCTTATCGGCCAAATGTTGCAACTCCGACTGCAAGCTCAGGGCGTGCGGCCTCAATGGTTGTTATCCATACCCCGCCCGGCTCTTCAGTTTGCAGGTTATGCTGCATACGCTGGACAACCCACAGCCCGTTGGATGGCGGATAAATGGTGCCGCCAGCCAAACCCTTGAGTTGCCCGCTCGTGTTCATCCAAGCCGCGGGAGAGTATTCGCTTTTAAGCTTTATCGTGGAGCGAAACCCAATGATGGGGTTAAACAGGCATTGCAGCCCAACACCCCCTTGACTGTAACCGGGGTATCCGATCAGCCCAGTCTCTGACGATATTTCAACTGCGCCACTGGAATCTGCCATGAATGCCTTGGGCCAGATGTGCAGAATGTTCATCGATATAATATAGTAAATACCAGATGCGCGTGCACAGGCGTTCATTTGTGCTGAGGCTGCCCCCCAATAATAAACCGGTCCAGACAGAACACCATCAACGCCATGATTCTGAAATTTCAGGCCAGCCTTACCCGCTATCGTTTCCATAATAGTCGCAACAGGCGCGCCGGAATTAAATGAGGTCGTGGTCACAGGAATAGTAGCGGGGAGAGCGGTTGATAGTGCTCTGACCTCAAACGCCACGCTTGGGCTGCCGGAATAATCAACAAAGCCCTCTATGACGCCACCGGAAAAGATGGTCGATAACGCGGCTCCCTCCTCTCCGGCCAGAACCGTTACAGTATTCAGGCTTTGAGAAACCACGCTGGATTGAACAACGGAAAGCCGGTTCATTTGGTCGAGTTTCATACCCTCAATTCGCAGGGCGCACATAACGCCTGTTTCCATGCCAGCACTCAGTATCTGGCACGATACACGGTGGCCGGAGAGGGTGATCTGCTCATTATCGCTGCCGTCAAAGCCACCCTGCACGATGTTGAAAACCACATCAATCTTGCGCTTTACAAAGCTTCCATCAGACATTCTGGCCCTCCTGATAATAAAGGGCGAACCTGCTCCCCAGCCCCGATGAACTGGGGTCATCATTTCCTTTTGTATCCACAAAGGTCAGATCCCCCGGCATTCCAAAATATGCCTTGCGCACAATCCAAGTTTTGTTCTGGCAAAGCACGCCCGCTATGATCATTGTATTGTTCAGCCAGATATTCATGTACAGGCCATTTGTGCGTTGCTGAATATCAAGCTGAACAGATTGCCCGGACAAGGGAACCTTGACGCTCTGGTACGCCACTGCGTTGAGTGGGATTATTTGCATATCTCAGGATATCCCCGTAGACGTTACAGAATTAAAGGAATCCTCCTCGGCCTGAACATTGCCGCTGTTCTGCTTGGCCTGACCCGCAGGGTTCTCTGTGGGAGTTACCGAACTGGTGGCCGTAATGCGCACCTCCTGCAACCGAACATCCGCCCACAGCAGCGTAACCCCGCGCTCAACCGAGCGGCGTATTGAGTATTCCACTACGTTCATGGTGGTGTAGCGCTGCTCTGGCGTGACCACGTAATAAAGGTTTAGATCGGCAACCAGACTCTCCAGAGTCTGAGTAAACTCAGACCGCACCGTAAGTTCTGAGGAAACGCCAGAGACACCAAAAGCGGACAGTAGGTTGCTAATGGCGCTGATATTGCCAAAGCTCATGGTGGTGCCATCGCACAGCAATTCCACCATGATCTCGCTCGGGCGTTTGACCTTGTTGCAGGACATAAACGCGCCATTCTCCAGCGGCGCGTCAGAGA
Organism: Acetobacter syzygii; assembly: GCF_000964225.1. Classification (GTDB taxonomy): domain Bacteria; phylum Pseudomonadota; class Alphaproteobacteria; order Acetobacterales; family Acetobacteraceae; genus Acetobacter; species Acetobacter syzygii. The sequence goes on from NZ_BAMZ01000033.1 coordinate 5,605, forward strand.
TCATATACCCAGCGCGAATGTCCACCGCCCGCACCCGGCCAGAGGTTACAACGGGGCTGTTTGTGCTATCAAAAATACCCCATTGCGTAGATGCCTGCTGGACCAGATAGCTTTGCAGCAGCGTGTCCACCTCAACCGATGCCACGGCGCGCGCGTCTGCCCTGACTGGAGACCAGAGCTTGGGGACACCATCCCCCGAAACGACATTAGCCGTGGCTGGCTGCGCCACCGTTTGCATGACCATGACAATGGCTCCCGAATGATGGGGCAGCGTAGTACAGATTAGGGGTTGGGTACAAGGTCAGGATCTATCTTCGGGATGCCATCAAATTCTAAGTATCTGTTATGCACTCAAATTTTGGCTTTAGTTGCTAGAATGTTCGTGAAGAAAAAATCTTTTCTCCGAGACTCTCAGGTTTTCTGCCAATTTTCTAAAGTGCAAGTATTTTTCTACGTGGAAAATCAATTCTGTACCCTTGCTCAGGTAACAAAGGTACGGGCATAGCTAAGCCTAGATACAGAAAAAGGGGCAGGATTAGGCCCCTACCCCTCTTTCCACCACAAACAGAACTGCTGTGTGGTTATGCTACTTAAGCACTCGCGCGTCCTCTATGGGGATTACAGTAGCATAGGTCAAGGCAGTTCATCCTTAAAAACTTCCTTAAACGGGATGATGAACTATGACGACCAAATCTGGCGGCGGCCGTGGCCCCGTAAAACCTGGCACTTCTTCTTCTGTAAAAACGACTGCTGGAAAGGTGCTGCATTCTGGCCGCGCCACACCCACGCAGGCAAAGCAGCTTGCCGCGTCCGTTATGCGGCATGAACCAGCCCACAAGGGGCCAAAGAAGTAAGGTGCACAACGGCTGAACGCGGTATCTGCATAACGCCGTTAGCTTGGGGGCGCTCGCTTGTGGCGTCCCCAATGCTTAAGGCTAAAACCAGACAACGCTCAGTCTCTTTCACCAAAAAACCCACAGTCTGACAAAGCACAGGCGCAGGGTCGGATAATTCATCTACCCAGCCCCATGCCGAGGAAGGCTGCGCGCTATCCTCCCATTCTATGAGAACGGGGCGGAATGGTGTGTCTTTTTTCAATTTTTGATATCCAGAGGAGAGATGTTCATGACTAAATTTCTCGTGTCATATCTTTTTGATACCACCCAGCCCGATCTCCATGCAGCGTTCAAAACTTCCGCTGAAAAACATCATTTATGTGAATATATTTATGCCACAGATGACAATGGAAAATCTAAATACTGCAAACTTCCGCACACCACATTGTGGGGTGAAGGACGAAAGTTATCTTCTGTATATGATCTTCTTTTAAATCTTGCAGAAACGATTCTTAAGCAAGCCGAGGAGGACAAGAAAATTTCCTCCTTTATGGCCAACTTTATCAAGGCCCGTGGCGGTTTGATAGAAAATATGTTGGTTTCACCGCTTATCGCGGAAACTGGGAGCACCACTATTATGCAGGTTAAAGAAGGTAAATTTACCGGCCGCGTTGATAGTGATGTGAAACTTGCAGACTGCCTGGAACACCAAAAAAAGTAACCGTTAACTGCGAGTAAAAAGGGCGGCCCTCCAGCCGCCCTTTCTCCTAAGCCAAAGCCTTCTGCCCCACCTCCCTGCGCTGTTCCTCCGCGACCACATCGCCCCAAAGCTGAGTGATGGCGCGGGCG
>NZ_BAMZ01000032.1 GCF_000964225.1 Acetobacter syzygii
GTTCAGATAAAAACGTCTCCACAAAACCCGGGGCAATTCACAATTCCGTAAACCGGGCCACCTTTTCGTTCCTGATACGAATAAAGCGGGAGTCCAGACTGCGTCCGTTAGCGAGGGTTTCAGCAAACACCACATGCCAGTGCCGGTCATAGCTTTGGCCATCAGCCCGCTTTTTCTGATGCTCCACAATCATCAAGGGTGGGTCAGCCCCAAATTCACTTTGGTAGAGTGTCACTATCTTCTGGAATGTCTCAGGAGATGTCGCCTGTTCCGGGCTGAGGATAACGTGACGCAAGCCATAGCGCCGTTTGGCGTGGCGGGCATCTTTGACCGCCTCTGCAAGGGCGAATTCCCTGCCCTGCACTATTCTGACCTCTTCATTCTCGTCAGTTCGCATGAGGTGGCGGAACAGATGGCGGTGCGTGCTTTCTGCTGCCGATGTCAGCACCGATGCCAAAAGCCCGAACAGTGAAGAAACCAGCCAAAACACCCAAAGCCCAACCTTTAATGCTCTCCGGTGCCCTGAAACGCTTTGTCTTGGACAGTCCCCATGCCAGTGCTGACACCAAGAAAGCGACCCAACGCGCCGTAGACCTGTTCCTACAAGCTTTTGGCGATGCTCCTGTGTCCATTATCGGTGGCGAGAAGGCCGGAGCCTTCCGTGACCTGCTGTTTTCCCTTCCCGCATCGCTGGGCAAACGTAAAAGCAGCCTTACCCTTGAAGAAGAAGCACAGCGAGCCAAAGAGGAAGGTTTACCAACATTGAGTGGCAAGAGCGTGAAAAACCATATGATGCGTCTCTCCGCGCTCTGGAACCAGTTACACCAGCGCGAACTGGTCACACGCAACCCATGGACAGGCTGGAATTTTGAGAATGGACAGAAGATAGTCAGGAGAAGCTGGACGACAAAGGAACTCGCTTTGCTGGCGTCCGCCTCATGGCACAGCACATCCGTGCCAGAACAGACATTCCGACTGGTCACCCTTATTGCTGCCTATTCGGGTATGCGGCTGGGTGAAATCTGCACCTTACGGAAAGAAGACCTCCAAAGCGTTGACGGTATCTCTTGCTTCCTCATTCGCCCACACCCCGAAACCGGCTGGGCACCCAAGACAGAAGCTGGCACCCGCATTGTGCCCGTGCATTCTAAACTCATTGAAGCCGGTATTCTGGCTCTTAAGGATACCTCAGACGACCCATACCTCATTCCCGGCTTGGAGACTTCAAAACAGGGTGTCAGGGGCGCAGCACTGGGACGAGCGTTCTCATTGCTTAAAACCCGGATTGGCCTGCCAGCAGAAATCACCTTTCACTCATTCCGGCATACCGTATCGACTCAGCTCAGAAATGCCAAAGCCGACATTCGAGAAATATGGATTGACCGCCTGCTGGGTCATGAAGCCAGCCATAAAAGTCAGGGCACCACAACCTATCTTACGGGCATCACCACCGCCAATCTCAGACAAACCATAGAGGCCATAAGCTACCCGGAAACAGCCTTCAAAAAAGGAACGTTTTAAAAGGGAGCCAGCAGTGTCAAATGGCTACCCATTCGACATCTGGCAAGGGGGAGGAACCTCCCCCGTTGACCCCCAAAAAGGCAGTTTACTGTCTTTATTTCTTCCCTATGCAAAGGTGGACAGAGTGGAAAAAAAGCGCGATTTCACCCTTCCACATTACAGGGTCATAAAGACACGACTTTACTGACAGACGTTGAGCGATAAGATGAAATATCTTATCTTTGAAGGCCTCTGTTTATGTCTGCTCTTTCTACCCTCCTTGATACTCTTCGCCATATGGCCGTCACCGAGAGCGAAAAAGGGACATATTTTGAGGAATTGGTCGTCTGCTACCTACGGACAGAACCCAGCTATGTCGATCTCTATGACAAGGTCTGGCCCTACAAGGGATGGGCAAAGGAAGAAGGGTTTCCTGTCAAGGATACAGGTATCGACCTTGTGGCCAGAGAACGAGGTACGGGCAATCTCCATGCCATCCAGTGCAAATTCTATGCCCCCGACCACAAGATAACCAAAAAGGATATCGACACCTTCTTCTCAGCGTCCGGCAAAAGCTGGTTCTCGCATCGCGTCATTGTCGCGACCACGAACCACTGGAACAGCAACGCCGAAGACACACTGGCCAACCAGCACCCGCCCGTTAGCAAGATTGACCTGCTCGACCTTGAAACCAGCGTCATCGACTGGTCACAGTATCAGCCGAAACAGAAGCCTGTCCTACGGGAGAAAAAGAGACCCCGCGAGCATCAGAAAACGGCTATCGGGAACGTGCTGGCAGGTTTCGAGACTCATAACCGTGGCCGACTCATCATGGCTTGCGGCACAGGAAAAACCTTCACCAGCCTGAAACTGGCAGAAGAACTGGTTGGCGCTGGTGGCCGCGTCCTGTTTCTGGTTCCCAGCCTGTCCCTGCTCTCCCAATCCCTCACAGAATGGACCCAGGAAAGCCAGATTCCCCTTCATAGCTTCGCCGTCTGTTCAGACAGTGATGTGGGAAAAAAGAAGGCGTCCAACGACGACGAAATCAAGGTCAAGGTTCACGAGCTTCGGTACCCTGCGACCACAAACCCTGAACGACTGGCGACCGAATATCAAAAACGTCATGACGCCACCCATATGACGGTAGTGTTCTCTACCTATCATTCCATTGATGTCATTAATCAGGCTCAGAAAGACTATGACTTCCCGGAATTCGATCTGATTGTTTGCGATGAAGCCCATCGCACCACCGGTGTGACCTTTGGTGGAGAAGAGAACGACAGCGCCTTTGTGAAGGTCCATAATCAGGATTACCTGCATGGCCAACGTCGTCTCTACATGACGGCCACACCCCGTATCTATGGCGATGTGGCTCAAGAGAAAGCTGAAAAGGAAGGAGCCGTCGTCTATGGCATGAACAATGCCGAGATTTTTGGTCCTGAGTTCCATGTCATCACCTTCTCCGAAGCGGTCAGACGCAAACTACTGGTCGATTACAAAGTCATCGTGCTGGCTGTTGATGAGGGTACAGTCAGCGCAAGGCTTCAGAAGCTTCTGGACGACCCCGAAAATGGCCTGAAAGTCGATGATGCCGCCAAAATTGTCGGATGCTGGAAAGCTCTGGCCAAGATCGGTCTGTCACAAGATGGCGTGGAAGACCCCGAGCCTATGAAACGAGCCGTGGCGTTCTGTCAGGTTATCTCTCCTGACTACAAAGGGCGCGCCCACAAGGTCAGTTCCGTTCAGATTGCCGAGATGTTCCAGAAAGTGGTCGAGGAATACCAGCAAGAGGACGGTATCGAACCGGGAGCCTACCTGACCTGCGAAGCAGAACATGTCGATGGCGGGATGAATGCCAGCGAAAAGGAAGGCAAGCTCTCTTGGCTGAAAGAGGAAACGCCAGACAAAACCTGCCGGGTACTGTCCAACGTTCGATGCCTTTCTGAAGGTGTGGATGTTCCCGCCCTTGATGCTGTCCTGTTCCTGACACCTCGTAATTCTCAGGTTGATGTGGTGCAGTCAGTCGGTCGCGTGATGCGGAATGCACCCGGCAAAAAGCGGGGTTATGTGGTTCTGCCTGTTGTCATTCCTGCGGGCACACCGCCTGAGCAGTCTCTGGACAATAATCAGGCTTATAAGGTGGTCTGGCAGGTGCTTCAGGCTCTTCGGTCTCACGATGACCGCTTCGACAACATGGTTAATAAGATGGACCTTCAGGCGAAGCCTGATACATCGCGCATGGAAGTTGTCGCTGTTACAAAAAAAATTACTCAGAAAACGATGGCCCTGAGCACCGGGACAACTCAGAAGGCGCATTCCTCCTACAACCTCGGAAAACAATCCTCTACGCCCCGTGATGATGAGCGGCAGATGCCCATGCAATATGAGGTTGGGGAAATCGAACGCGCCATTTATGCCAAAATCGTCAAGAAGGTTGGTAACCGCCACCACTGGGAAGACTGGGCTGGTGATATTGCCAAGATTGCCCAGACCCACATTACCCGTATCACCACGATCCTTGATAACCCCGAAAATGTTCAGGCGCGTGCTGCGTTCGATCAGTTCGTCTCTGACCTGCGCTCTGAATTGAATGACAGCATCAACCGGGAAGAAATTATCGAGATGCTGGCCCAGCACCTCATTACCCGTCCGGTGTTTGAAGCTCTGTTCTCAGGCCACAGCTTTGTCTCCGACAACCCCATGTCCAAAGCCATGCAGTCCGTTCTGGATGCTCTGGACAAACACAGTCTGCACAAGGAAGCCGACACGCTGGAAGACTTCTATGCCAATGTGCGGGAACGCGCCTCAGGCATAGATACGGCCTATGGTCGGCAAAAGGTTATCAAGGAACTGTATGACGGGTTTTTCCAGCAGGCCTTCCCCCGCCTGAAAGAGCGCCTCGGGATTGTCTACACCCCGCTAGAAGTCGTGGACTTTATTATTCACTCCATCAATGACGTGCTGGAAAGCGAGTTCGGCCAGACACTGGGCAGCGAGGGTGTCCATATCATGGACCCCTTCACAGGCACCGGAACCTTCATTACCCGCCTGCTGCAAAGTAGCCTGATTACAAAAAAACAGCTACTCCACAAGTTCAAACATGAACTTCACGCCAACGAGATTGTCCTACTGGCCTATTACATTGCCTCTATCAATATCGAGGCGACCTTCTCTGACCTGATGGAGGGGAAATACGAGCCATTTGAAGGCATTTGCCTGACAGATACCTTCCGCCTAAATGAAGCGCATGACCTGATTGGCTCCACGCTGGAAGACAACAATAAACGTATCAAAAAACAGAAAAAGCTCGATATCCGCGTCATCATGGGCAACCCGCCCTACTCTGTTGGGCAGGAAAGCGGGAACGATAATAATCAGAACGTGGCTTACCCCGCACTGGATGCCCGCATTGCCGAAACCTACGCAAAGCGAACGACCGCCACAAATAAACGCGCCCTATACGACAGCTATATTCGGGCCATCCGCTGGGCTTCTGACCGTATTGGAAATTGTGGCGTTATTGGCTTTGTAACCAATGCGGGCTTTTTAGACGCTAACACCGCTAATGGCCTACGATTGTGCCTAGCAGAAGAATTCTCTTGCATTCATGTGTTCCATCTTCGGGGAAACCAGAGGACTTCTGGTGAAACCTCCCGTAAAGAAGGAGGAAAGATTTTTGATGCCGGTAGCCGCGCTCCGATTGCCATTTCCATTCTGGCAAAGAACCCAGACGCTACGGAACAAGGCCATATCCTGTTTCATGACATCGGGGATTATCTCACCCGCGATCAGAAGCTAGAAAAAATTGCTGAACTAGCCAGCATAAACGGGCTAACCCAAGCAGACCTGTGGCAGAGCGTTACACCAGATGAGCATGGTGACTGGCTAAGACAGAGAGATGACAGCTTCGGGAAATTTATTTCCATTGGAAGTAAAGAAAAAGATGCTGGGCCAGTTTTGTTTGAGCTATTTTCTCGGGGAATTGCGACAGCCCGTGATGCATGGTGTTATAATGCAGGGAAAAGCCGCCTAACCTCGAATGTACAGGCCACAATTGATACATACAACTCAGAACTGAACCGCTTTAACAATAGTTTCCCCTCCCTCAATAGGAAAGAGCGAGAAAAAGCACTTTCCAGCTTTATTGATACAGACCCAACAACGATAAGTTGGTCAGATGGCTTCAAGCAGGATTTTGCACGGAATGCACAATTAGATTTTTCAGAAAATGCTCTAACCCAATCTATCTACCGCCCATTCACGCGCCAGTGGCTTTACTACGACCGTAAACTCAACGAGCGCGTCTACCAAATGCCTCGGATTTTCCCTAATGCAATAGCATACAATCAAGTAATCTGCGTTCCCGGGTTGGGAGGAGACAAGGGTTTTTCAGCTTTCATGACCAATAATATTATTGATTTAAACCTCGCCCCCGCAATGGGGGGCTATCAGGCCTTCCCGCAATTTGCTTATGAAACAGAGCAACAGAGCAACAGAGCAACAGAGCAACAGAGCAA
>NZ_BAMZ01000031.1 GCF_000964225.1 Acetobacter syzygii
GTTCAGATAAAAACGTCTCCACAAAACCCGGGGCAATTCAGACCCGGGTCAGGTTCGTCCGTTCCGGCGCGATCAGCATACTCAGCGGCACGGGCGACAGTGTATAATCTGGTAACACATGCTCAAGACGACCATCCCGCAGGCAGTCTTCTATCAGCCAGCGATGGGCCGGCCCGTAGCCTCGACCTGCCAGAAACGCATCCCGCGCTGCCAGACCGTGATCGACGATCAAACGACCGTGGAACGGCACAACGTAATTTCTGCCCCTCGCGCTCCGCAAAACCAGCTGATCCGATCCATGCACACGGGCCATTCGCACACCCTCAAGCTGACGCAGGTCCTCGGGGCGCCGCACCGGACCGTTGCGACGCAGCCATTCGGGAGATGCGACCAGCATACGCTCGCTCTCGCCAAGGGAGCGCAGTTTCATCGCGCAATCGCTCAGAGGGCCCAGACGGATGGCGATATCAACGCCGTCACGCACCAGATCAATGCGCTCGTCTGTCAGACCGAATTCCACCCTGATCCCTGGGTTCTCGTCCTGAAAAGCATAGACGAGACGACTGAAGTGCAGAACACCCAACGCACCGGTACAGGAAATACGCACCGTTCCGGCCGTTGCCTGCCGTGTATCGCGCATTTCCTGACTTGCCTGCTCGACGAGGGAAAGAATCTGCACGCACTGCGCATAATATCGCGTCCCTTCGTCTGTTAACGCGGTCCGGCGCGTGGTGCGCGTCAGTAACGAGACACCCAGAGCCTCTTCAAGTTCACGCAGATGCCGCGTTACTGTCGATTGTCCGGCACCGGTTTCCCGTGAGACGGCGGCCAGATTGCCGCGTTCAGCGATGCGCACAAAGGTGCGCATCCGTTCCAGCGAGATCAGGGATTGTTCCATTTTTCGGCACAGTGCCTTCCGCTATCTCCATATGGGAGAAGAATATCCTATCGCCTAGTCTTGCCAGGAAACGAATCTTTTTTGCAAAGACAAGGCCCCACACATGAATGTCCTGATCGTGTTCGCCCATCCCGAACGACACTCCCTCAATGGCGCCCTTCTCGATATCACAGTCGCCGAACTGCAATCGCAGGGCCACGAGGTCAAAGTCTCTGATCTTTATACCATGCACTGGAAAGCAACCGTCGACCGGAGTGACTTCCCGGATCTGCCTGCCGACGAACGCCTGAAAGTGGCATCTGCATCTTCCCGCGAATTCGCAGCGGACGGCCTGACGGATGACGTAAAAGCAGAGCAGGAGAAACTTCTCTGGGCCGATACCGTCATTCTTCAGTTTCCGCTCTGGTGGTTCGCCATGCCGGCGATCCTCAAAGGCTGGGTTGACCGCGTTTATGCCTGTGGCTTTGCGTATGGCGTTGGTGAGCACAGCGATCGCCGCTGGGGGGATCGCTATGGCGAGGGCGTGATGGCAGGCAAGCGCGCCATGCTGCTCGTAACGACGGGAGGCTGGCCGGAGCATTATTCCGAACGCGGGATCAATGGTCAGATCGACGATCTGCTGTTTCCGATCAACCATGGCATTCTGTTCTATCCCGGCTTCACAGTGCTACCGCCTTTCGTCGCTTACAGGGTGGACCGATTGGATGACGCACGTTTCGGAATTATGTCCGAGCAACTTCGCGAACGTATAAGCACGCTCGCAACGACAACGCCCATCCCTTACCGGAAGCAGAACGGTGGCGACTACCAGATCCCGACGATGGAACTGAAACCCGGCCTGGAGACACCAGGCGCCGTTCGTTTTGCCCTGCATGTTGCAGAACAAAAGCCCTGTCTCCGCGACTGCGAGGAATAACGCCCCGACCATCACGCGAACGTGAAAACCGACAAAATTGCGCCTGAATTCCTTTTCGTTTGTTTCCTATGTGTTTCCTGGGCGGGGAATTGGGCACAAAAAAAGCCACCCTTCTGGGTGGCTTTTCTTCTGTCTTTTCAGACGCTTATGCTTGGTTGCGGGGGCAGGATTTGAACCTGCGGCCTTCAGGTTA
>NZ_BAMZ01000030.1 GCF_000964225.1 Acetobacter syzygii
GCGCAAGCAAATCGTCCGTTGAGCGGCCAAAGTCTTTTCTTATGCCTGGAAGGGCATAAGTTGCGTGAAGGAGAGCAACGGAAACAGCATTATCACTCATTCTCTCACCAGCGTTGCCACCCCCGAAGGGATGGCTGGCCGTTACGGCGCTTACGCTGGCACTTTCGCAAAAGGGCGCAGGAACTCCACCGTAGAAGGTTTCCATTTAAGCATTTGCTGGGAGCCTGTGGACCCGGCCCTGACGCCATCAAACATGCGCCCGTAGGCCAAGCCTTTGTCGGTCATACTCCAGTTGCTGCTGGAAGAAGATCCTTTGACGTGGACCTGTAGCCCCTTTTCTTCCAAAATCTTGTTCACCCTCTGTCCAGACAAGCCAAGCGGACGTCCAAGCTCAGTAACTGTTTGGTAGTTATCCTGTGTGGGTGCCGTTCGAGTATCCAACCCAAGTGCCGGGAGAGGATTTTCTCCGCATTTATGCAGGCAATACCGGCCAGCATGGGATGCAGCCTGATTGTCATCAAGCCCAAGAGTTTTTGCTATCCCATATCCATCCCGGAAAGCCCGAAGCACAGGAGTTTTGCGGATGCGTTTGGGTTTTGGAGCGGCGTCGGGGATTTGTCCCGTTACCAGCGCATCAAATGCCCGGATCACCTGAAGGTTAAATGATGGGCTGATCCACATCGCGTAGGCGTAGACCAGTTCTTTGACGACATAGGTTCCACGGGTTGCATTCGGCCCCGTCGAAACAACGTTTTTAGGGTCAGGGGAAATTCCCCCAGACCTCAATTCCTCAATCAGCGCTTCAGTTTGGGCATTCTTTGCCCACTCGTTCGGACCTTTCGAAGCGGGCAACCCCGCAGCCTTAAAGCAATCATTCAGGCAATACCGCCCTTCCGCATCCTGACGGATAGTAGTGGAAAGAATGGTCAGGTTTGTGTTACTGTTTGTCATAGCTGTTTTCCTATTCAGCGTGAGAGGCATCAGAGCGGTTTTCGAGGCCGTGCTCTGGTGCCTTTTCTTTTTCCAAATTGCGTAAGATCGACCGAATTTCGCCGTTTAAAGTTCGATCATTTGCCTCCGCGCGCCTTCTCAAAAAATCGACCAAAGGCTTTTCAATGCGGAAAGTGATATTTTGCGTCTGCACAGCTTCCTCTTTTCAAATGCAAGCAAAATGCGTGCATAGACAGGATATATGCATGCACGCATATTGATTGCAAGAGTTTTTTTTGGGAGTTTTTTATGTCTGATTCTCGCCCCTCTGTGACGATACGCATGCCGTCAGTTTTGAAGGGAAAGATTGAGGAGAGGTCCAAAAGGCAGCTTCGTTCTCTAAATGCCGAAATCGTCTACCTACTTGGCTTTGCTATTGATGAGGTTGATGATTGGGAGCGCCATAAAGACGCACAGGAAGTAATATTGCCTGATGATTGGTTAAATACACCTCCCATCGAAGATATGAATGAGCTAAGCGCCGACGAGCGCTCTCTTGTCCGCATGTGGCGGGCCATGAACGATGCGGAGCGCGCTGCCTTGAGAGCCGTGGCAGAGCGGCTTGCTGATAAGGCTGACTCCAGTGGGGCAGCGTAGAGCTAAACATATTGCATAGCCTACAAGCGTTAATAAAATCGTAATTTATATTGTTATTGAATAATAAGAGAATTATTATTCATAAAAGCAATATAAAAGAGTGGAAAAATAAAGTTGTCAATTTTATGGCGCTTCATATTATGCGTAAGACGATTCTCGTCGCAGTATATATTAAGGGTAGACTATGATTAATTCTGGAAAAAAAATTGGTATTTTGCTTGTCTCTTCCTTAACTCTTGCGGCTTGCTCTACTCCGGGCGAAGAAAATCGGGCCGATACGTATACCGCCGCGCAAGTAAACCAAAGACAAGCTGCTCAGGTTGTTAATATTCTCGCGGTTCTTCCAGCTAAAGTGCAAGTAAGCAACGAACGCAACCGACAGACAGCTCAAATTGTGGGTGGCATCTTGGGCGCGGGGCTTGGTGCTGGACTGGGCGCTGGCGTAGGCGGATCCGCTGGCCTTGGTGCTCTTGGTGGCGTGGGCGGTGCCGGGGCAGGTGTTGGTGCCGGGTCGCTGGTGCCTGGGAAAACCTTGGTTGAGGGCGTCTCGCTCACATACGAACAAAATAACCAGACCTTCAATTCTGCTCAGGTTGGCCGTGCGTGCGAGTATACTCGAGGGAAAGCGGTTATGATTCAAACAAGCCCGACAGAAACACGCATTCAGCCTAATCATGAGTGCCCGACTCCGCAGGCAAAATAAGGGGAAGAATAAATCTATGAAGCGCGTAGCATTAGCCGCACTCCTTCTGGTGCCCGCAGTCGCATCAGCACAGTCGACTTTGTCAGATCAGATCAATGCGGTTGATGCCGCGCAGCAAAATCATGATTATGTAGCACGCCAAGCGTGGGATGCTCAGCAACGTGCGCAACAAGCCGCATATGCGGCTGCGCAGGCGCGTGAAGCGAGAGCCGCAGCAGCAGCACGGGAAGTGGCTGCGGCTAGGCAGAAAAAACTTGATGCCAAAGAAGATCGGGATCAAGCTTATGAAGACAAGCTCCGCGATCTTGATCTTCAAGAGCGTGAGGTTTCTTTACAAGCCAAGAAAACTGCCGTTTCTCGAGAAAACGATATCATTGATAGCGATCTTCAGAAAAAGAGCGCTGAAACTGATTTGATTAAATCGCGAGCAGATTCAAATAGAAATCTCTCTGAAGGAACCAAAACCTTATTGGAAAAAAATGGGAACCGAGCCGAACTGGAAGGGCAAGCTGCGGTCAAGAAAGAATCTGGGTGGTTTCACTGATTTTCCAACCCAAAGTATTGAAGGCGGCTGCTTAGGAAGAAGCCTTCTGGGCATAACGGTCGGAGAAAGGGCTTCGCATAAATAGCCCCGCAAATGAGGTAGCTATGAGCAAGCTAACCCATAACGAGTGCGTCAAGTTGAGGGCAAATGCCCTCAACACCGCAGCGATACCCTTGCAAAATGTAGATACAATATACCTTGCCCCTCACCACCTTATCGTATATACAATAATGCATGAGATACGATTGGGACGAAGCAAAACGACAGAGCAACATCGCCAAGCACGGCGTTGATTTTGTCGTGGCAGAAGGCTTTGAATGGGACGTTGCTCTCATCATGGCCAGCCAGAGCGCCAACGAGCCGCGCCTTGTCGCTGTCGCCCCAATCAATCTGCGGCTTCATGTTCTGGTATTCAGCATTGAAACCCGCATTGTCCGCATAATCAGCCTGCGCAAGGCCAACAAACGGGAGGCGAAGCTCTATGCCGCGCAAACCTGAATTTATCATGCCCACGGATGATGAAGATGCCCGGATCAATCAGGGCATTGCCATGGACCCGGACAGCCCGGAACTGACGAAGGCGGACTTCCTGCGGGCCCAGCCTGCCCAAGAGGTCGCCCCTGTCCTAGCCAACGCACGCCGAGTGCGCGGGCCGCAGAAAGCCCCCACGAAGGCACTCGTCTCTATACGGCTAGACCCCGATCTTGTGGAGTGCCTCAAGGCCAGTGGCCCCGGCTGGCAGAGCCGGGCAAATGATCTGCTGCGTCAGGCGGTGGGACTTTAAGGCGTTCCCCATCTGTGTACCTTTTGGGGGCGGGTGGGTACTGGCAGATTGACGCTGCGCTCGGGTTGTGGAACATTAGGAGAACGATAGAACTCCTATGGCCGTTGGATTTTACGCGGAGTTAGTAAGGCCTCACTCATCATGATAAACCTCATCCAAGTTATCCACATGTGTATAACTTTTTCCACAAAAAACCGCCTTTATCCACAGATACAAAAAGTACCTTTGCTGATAGCTAACGGACAGTTATTCGTTAGTGAAACAGTGCTTTTATGAAGAGATTAAGCTGATGGCGGACGTGAAAGAAGTGGCAAAATGGTTTCTTGCCGCTGTTGATCGACAGTCAGGCGAAGCTATTACGCACCTAAAGCTCCAGAAACTTATCTATTACGCTCAGGCTTGGTATTTGGCCTTAGAGAATAAGGCTCTTTTCCCGGATAAGCTGGAGGCTTGGGCGCACGGCCCTGTATGCCGCAGTGTTTACGATACCTACCGAGACTATGGTTGGGATGCATTGCCTGCGCCCGATGATGATATTGATCTGCTGCAATGCGAGATTGATCATCTTGAGATGATTATGGATGCTTACGGCGATATGTCAGCTAAAAAACTTGAGCATCTCACGCATGGCGAAGAACCATGGATAGAAGCAAGGGGCGACTTACCAGCTGAAGCCCGATGCAATACGAAGATATCGCAAGACACGATGACTCGCTTCTACCAGAAGGTGTATCAGGCCGCTCAGGCAGATGGCTAAAAATAGATCCCTAACGAAAGTCGCCAAGAGGCAGGAGCAAAACACAAAATCTCTTACACCTTCCCCCGGGGAAGTCATTATTACAGAGAGAGTCGCAAACGTTTTTGGTATTGGTAAAAGAGCAGCCAACGCTAACAATCGTGAAAGACCTTATGTAAGCCTAAAGTATTTCGATGGAAGCTATGAATGCTTTTCTGACTGGTCAAAACCGGATCTTGTTGCCTTCACAGATTTATTAAGGCGCCTATCTCAGATGTCATGGAGTGAAATTCTCGCGACAGGCGGAAAGAGGGGCGTAAAAACTGGGTTGGGTTGCACTAGACTATTGTGCAGCCAATTGCCTAAATCGGTCACGAAAGATTTGTCTGAAGACCTCGCATATATGGAAATGCGAGTGAGCATTAAGGCCCGTATTCATGGCTTTAGAATGAATGAGGCATTTTTCCTGCTTTGCTTAGACAAAGACCATAAGATTTGCTCCTGAAATTTGGGCTACCCTCCCTCATTCTTGGATGGCAATACAATCAAAGCCCTTTTATGCAGGGCTGTTGATTCCACCCCTGAGAGCGACGATACAAAAGCCAGCGTTAAACAGAAAGTAAAGGCGATGGGAGGCGAGGCCCTGAAAGATTTAACCTCATCTCTGATTTCGAAAGGGATTGAGAATGTGCCGGGCTTAGTTCAGTGGCTCGGAACAACGCTCGGCTGATATTTTCGCCCTCAAAGGAAATTGCCCCCGAGAAAGAAAACTTGGCGCTGAACTCCTACTCACCTAGTCGGATTGGAGCCTCAAAATCACTCGATCCGACAAATGGTGAGTTGGTCATAACCATAAGGATTGCCCCCTTCGCGGTGGGTTCGAACCAGATTTTATCTATCTGAACAAGTATGTTTGTTGTTTCAGTTTTTGAGTTTGTCACTTCGTTTCTCTCCTTTCTCTCGCGCAAGACGCGCTTCCCCGCTATCCTCCCTACCAAAATGTAATGGAGGCGCACTTGAATAAGCTACTGATTGTCACATCTGCTCTATCTTCCTTTATGGCTGTTACAGTTAATGCCGCTCCCTTAACCGATCTCCCGGAGCAGATTGGCACTTGCGTTTTTACTCATGTAAAATCTGTAGAAACGCGCTTGCAGGAAGCGGGAGGGAAACCTATTCCAGATTCAGGATCTGCAATTAACTTCGTGAATGGTGGTTACCAGGTTTCCTATAACCAGATCCCTGAGGTTGACTCTTCTCAAGTTGGCGACCGGGTCATGATGTGTTTGGCATTCGTGCCAGCTAACTGCCCTGCGGGTGATGATAGAGGGAAAATTTACACGACAACAAACTTTAGAACTGGCCGTTCTTGGACTTTGCCAGATTCTGAGCATGATTGCGGTGGCGCTTAATTTTCCCGGAGAAAGCCCGACTATAACTGGAGCGGAAGGTTGAAATGAAATGATTGACGGGGCTACGCAGACTTATTCGGTCTGGCATTACGTTATTTTTGTCTTTCCGGTGTTTTTTGCCATTTACTTCCTTCCAACCATTGTCTCCCTATGCAGAGACAGTACGAAAAAAGGGGCAGTAATCTGCGTCAATGTTCTCCTTGGGTGGACGCTTGTGGGATGGATCATATCTTTGGTTATGGCCCTTTCTTACGAAAGGAAGAGCGATTACCAACTTAAAATGGCTGCATTATCCAAGATCATTAACAATCCTTAGCCTCATCTTCGTTACTATCGCAGAAAGTCAGGGCAACAGAAGCATCAAGCCAAGCCCTGAACAGTCTGCCTAGAAGAAAACCCAAGGTCATTAAACGCCTGCTTAACCGCGCGCGTCACTGCCTTGGGGTCGCCCCCCGGAGCATTAACGGTTACGTGGTTGGTCACGTTATGCGTGCTGCTATTATCCACGCTGCTTGGAGGCGGCGTGTTGATGGCGTTCCGTATTCCTTCCATGTAGCGCGAGATATTATCTCCCTGTTCGCTCCCGATGCTCTTCCCGCTACCATTGGTCTTCTGGGGCGTCACAAATGCTTGCGCTATGGTGGGGCTGGATGAAGAAGAATGTTGCGCCGCTGCTACGGAGCGACCAATGGTAGCAATATAGTCTTGAGTTTCATCCGGAGCATAAGACGCCCAATCTTCTCCGTACTGGCTGCGTGCTTTGTGTAAATTTCCTGCGCCCCAATTATATTCCGCGAGAGATGCAGCCAGAGACCCTTGATAATTCTGTAGGTTATCATGCATTCTCTTGGCTGCGTATTGCGCGGATTGTTCAAAGTTCTGCGGGTTTACGCCAGCCTGACGTGCCACATCAGGCATTATCTGAAAATCTCCCAATGCTCCCGCAGGAGAAGGGCCTACATTGCGTCCCCGAGAGCTTTCTTTTGCCCACATTCCATCTAGAAGCCCGGCAGGAAGGTTATATTGCCTTTCAAGCCCTGCCAAATATGCTTGCTTACTCTTGACCGCAGCAGAAAGATTCTGGCCCAGTCCCTTTGCATTCCCATGGTAAGTTGAAGGGTGCTCGTCATCCCAGCCTTGCCCAGTCAGCCATGCTGCAATATGCGGGAAATACTGCATGAAAAGATAGGCATCTGCGGCATAATTCCCAGCCCTAAGCCCCTTACCAACTAAGCTTCCTGTAGCAGCAAGCCTTCCTGCGGTTTTACTTGCAGTTGCAGCGCCAACAACTTCAGCTCCTTCTTTTACTAGAGCTTTAGATGTTGTTTCCGCTGCATTTCTTACGCCAGCACCTTTCATAATACGCGCCATGGCAGAAGCTCCTGCAATGGAAAGCTCTGCAAAACGCGCTACGTTGGCAATTGCTCTCAAGGCAAAGCTGCCGGCCCACAGGGTCAATAATATTTCGGCAGCTTTTTCCCATCCGCCCAGGAACTTCGCAACATCATTGGCACCACGTCCAATCGCGGCGATATCTTGAGCTATGCCTTTGAGGTCAATTTCCTTGAGTGTTTTTTCCCAATCCCTGATCTCGGCTCCAACTTCTTCCCAGTTTATTTCCTTGAAGCGCTTGTAAAGGTCTGCGCCCATTTCATTGATCTGTTTCAGGGCGCTAGGTGCTCTCTGATCAATAGCAGTATTGATCATGGTAAAAAGATCATGCACTTCAGGACTTAAATTGGTCATGATCGACCGCCCAAACGCCTCAGACTGCGCCGTTAGCTTGGTCCAGTCCTCGTAAAGCTGCGCAGATGCCTTGGTATCTCTTTCGGTCGGGGCATACTGCTGGAGAGACTGGTAAAGCGCCTTAACCTTGTCCGGCCCCTGCTCCAGCAGGTTTATAAACCCCTGCGAGAAACCCGCCTGCCCACCAAGGGCGGAGAACAACTGGGGGCCAAGCTGCTGTGCTGATGCCGCAAGGTCGGGCATGAGTTCATTCATGCTCCGCAACTGGCCGTTGGCATCATTGAGGTTCACATGCAGTTGCCCGAATATCAGACCAAGATTCCGCCTCCCCTCAATGGTCTGGAACTGCGAGACCAATGCTCCCATAGAACTGGACACATCATCAGCAGAACCACCCATAGCCTGTGCGGCCCTCTGCCACGTTGTCAGGCTATTGACTGACGTCCCAAGATTCCGTGCCAGATTGCCAGCAGCTACGTTGCTGCTTGTCGTATCGGCAATAAACGCTTTGAGGGTTTTCCCAGCCGTCAGGACGGCAAAGAATGCAAGGGCATTGCGCTGGAGGCTGCGGAAGCTATCGGAAGCACTGTCCACACCTGCGGACACGCCCTTGCCCATTTGCGTAGCGCCCTGCGTCACCTTGCCAAACGCGGTTGTCGCCTCCTTCCCTCCCTTCTGTACCCCCTTAGGGTCCAGCCCGAGGGTGACAACGAGGGCGTCGATTACTGTGGCCATGGGGAGGGCTTTCAGGGAGGGGTTAACTATTAAACCGCTTCACAACGGCCATTTCCAGCAAGTCCTCAAAGTCCTCGCTGTCGTAAACGGTCTGGAGTTCGTGAAGGGATGCAAGTCCCTCCATCATCACCAGAGCGTGGCGCTCATCTATGTTGCAGACTCGGGCGTAGGGGCGTTGCTTTCCGTCCCCAGCATGAGCGTGAGGAGGGAGAACAACTGACCCACGCCCTTGAAAAAATCCACATGCAGGGCAAACGCTTCCTTCTGGAGCCAGCCAACGGTGGGGATTTCCTCAATCTGGCCACCTGCGGAAACCACGTCCCAGGGGAGCAACACACTGGGGTTGGCCGGATCCGGCTGCATCTGCACGCACTGTAGAAGCTGGTCTATCAGCCCATCCATGCGCGCCGGGTCCATGGCCGCAAAAATGCCAATGCCAGCCGCAGCCACAGCAGCAAGACCGCCGCCCTGAGCAACCCCTGCAATATCCGCTCCGGAGGATGCCGCAGCTTGCAGGCAATGCCTCCCCCACCGGTCTGCCGCCACAGCACTCATGCGGGTGATGACAAACCGCTTGCCTTTGTCCAGCCCTTCATGGGGGCAGGAGACTGTTATCTCTTTCAAAGACATTAGATACCTGCCGGAAGTACTGATTGCCATTCAACGGAAAAGGTTCGCGCTTCAAGCGTGCGGCCCGCACTTGGCATGGGGGCCATTTCAGCAAGAACGCCATTGACCATGGTGTATTTACGCTGCGTTCCTGTAAGCGTAATCGCACCCCCCAGCCGATAAACGGAACGCGCTGTCTGCTGCGCGGTCATAATGGACTCAAACACCAGAACGCTTTCACTGGATGCCGCAAGCGAAATCGTCTGGTTAACAGTGGCGCATACAAAACCAGCATTGAGGTAACCATCTACTGACATTTGGGTTTCTACATTGCGGACTGCAGAAACCTCCCAAACCCTGTCCGTCGCGAAGTTTTTCAGGGTAACGGGTGCATTAAAAACGCCCGGCACCGTAATGGTGAAAATGGCATTGGCTGCCGTAATATCAAGCGCCATGTTACTGCACCTCCACGCTGTTCAGGTTGATGGATTGCACGCTCTGCCCGTCCGCGTACCAAAGCTGCGCTGGCGGCGTTGTCCGTGTCACCCGGTAGGATGCAGAGGCCGTGCTGACGTTGGGCTTAAAGTAGTACCCACTGGTTACCACGCTATCCGCTGCTGTGGTCACTCCCGCCGCGTTGTTGATCTGCTGGCGCTGGAGCGTGGTCAGGTTCACGCCTGTGCGGATTGCCCCAAAGGCCAATGCCTGATTGATCGTGTCTTTGACCGATGCCTCAACCAGCGTATCGCCCTGCGTGTTGTACGGGATATTGCCCGTGGTCAGCAGCAGGTTAATCAGGTCGCTGGTCAGGTTGGCATTGAGCCAGATCTGGTTGGCGTAGCTGTCCGCCCACAGGAACTTGCCCGACACCTGCCCCGGTCGAAAGAAAATGAACTCAGACGCCCCGTTGGCGTAGGAGCCATAGAACGAATAGCCGTTGGCAATCAGGGTGGAGGCGGTGGTGCCGTCTGTCACAGCAGCAGAGATCAGGCCGGATGCGTCCTGTATCATGGCGAGGGTCTGGCGTCCGTTGGTGGTGTCGAACGATAGGGACGCCATCCAGCCCATAACCAGAGCGCCAGACAGGACGGTGGTATCGTACACCGCCACAACACCATTGATATTCTGGGACTGGAGCCACACACCAAAGGCCGTTTGGCTGCCGCTTTCCGTGGCACTGGTGGCGCTATCAGTAATGGCCGCAAGGACCTGGCAGTTCTGGGTGCCAACCCATTGTGCGACCTCTTCCTTGTTGTCGGCGGAGAGTTCGCTGTCAAACGCAAGGCCGTTCCACGCACCCTGTGCCGCGCGCAAAGCATCCAACTGGGAGGCAATATCGCTTGATGCGGCGGGAGTGATCATAACCGTAGGTGCGGTCGTATAGCCCGTTCCGGGGTTGGTCACGGTAAAGCCTGTTACAGCACCGCTCGCAACCGTTGCTGTTGCTGTGGCCCCTGTTCCGCCACCACCCACCAGAGTAACCAGTGGAGCAGACGTATAAGCGGTTCCACCGGCACCAACAGTAATAGACGCGACTGCGCCCGTAGCAATGGTGGAGGCTGTGGAGGTTGTCGTAACCGTCAGGCCTGTGCCGCTGCCGCTGCTGGCGGTAGCAAGCCCAGTTCCTGCCGGGTCAGTGGCTTGGGCTGTAGCACTCTGTAGCGTCAGGCCGGTAACAATACCGCCCGTGCCAATGGTGGAGACGGTCGCCGTGCCTCCAGCAAAGGTTTCCGTGTCACCAACAGCATAGTCAGTGCCACCAGCATCCACAGCGACAGTTGCTACTGTATGCTCGGTCTGCGTGCCAAGAACAGCAGTTCCTGCCGCTCCTGTCCCGGCGGATGCAATGGCCCCCACATACAGTGTGCCGGGGGTCATGACAGCGGTTTCGTAGCCCGCGAAATACACCTGTGCCATCTGGTACAGTGTGGAGGTCTCGCCAAACGCCGTGCCAACATCAGCAGCGGACGTAAAGGCTTTAACAACACCTGCCGCAAGCGTGCTGGATGCGGTGGTGACAAACAGGGCAGAAAGGTTGTTCAGGCCGGACCCTGCGGCCAGAACGCCGGGGGTAACCTTAACAACCTGCGAAATGGGGATATTGCCCATGACTTACTCCGTTGGTGGGTAGGTCGTATCGACCTCAATCAATTGGATGGGAATGGACGTTGCGAACTGCTGGGGATGCGTCAGGGTCAATGTGACCTGCATGGTAAGGTCCACAGTCCACAAGTCGTCGTACTGACGTTCCCCTGTCTCAAACCCAAGTTGCCGGGTGGTAGAGGTGGTGAGCGGGGCTATGGGTATGTTGAGAGACCGGAAAAAATCGACTGCCTCAAAATCGCGCCAGAGTGCCGTAACAACCTGCATCTGGTTGCTGGAGGCTGGACCAAACAGATTGATCTGCATGGTCACCTGCACCTGTTCGGTAACGGTCCTCGCGGACTCGCCATCGTAGGTCCAGCCGTTGGTGGCTATGCGCTCGCGACCAATGATGGTCATAACTGCAAAGGGGTCGCAGGGGGCGGCATTGCGGTTCTGCTGGCCCTGAACAACGGCCATTCCGCTTGGCAGAATACTTTGGAGCCATTGCCCCACCGCCTTGTAAATCTCGCTCTCGGTTGGGCTTATGACGTAGAATTGCTGGGCATCTGCCGCGTTACCAGAACTTTCGACCATTCTCCGTTGCCCCATTCCTCTAACTGCTGCGTTACCAGCCAGTCAGAGCCGTAAAATGTCAGGATATCGCCGCCAATCTGGAGCGGCCTGTTCAGCGCCCGCACGGCCCCGCGCACGTAAACCGAGCGCATGTCGGCCTGCTGGTTGATGTTTTCGATCTGGCGCAAATCCTGAGAACTGACAGCCTGCACCTCCATATCCACAGAAACGGTGGTGTATTGAGGTGTTACCGAAAAGTCGGCATTGGTGACGCCGCCCGTGCTGCCCTTCAGGGTTCCGGTTATGTGCGGGTTGATGGGCGCGCAGAGGTTCCCTGCCACGCCGAATATGTTAAGACTCATCAGTGCCGTCTTTCACTTGCGAAGCGACGTCCCGAAACAGTTTCCCCGACCACACAAGAGGCTTACCGGGTGGGGCTGTCGCGCCTTTTTTCAGGTCATGAACAGCTTTCAGAAAATCCTCGGTGGTATAACTGCCAGTGGGGAAGCGATCCTTCAGCAGATTTGTCAATGGCGCATTAGGGGGAGCGTCCAGGGCTGCTATCTCATCGCGAATTTGCCCCTCAATAACCATACCAACGCGGGCAAGAGCTTTCTTGGCGTCAAAATCAGCGCCCTTAAGCGCGACCTCAAGTTCCGCCCCCCAATCGCCAGAGTTATTGGCAATCGTGTTGCGCATAAACGGGCGGGGAGGCGCGGTGGCCGTGCCAAATTCGGTCCATGTGGCAACCTGAGGGACGGATGCGCCTTTTTTGTAGGGTTGGCTTTTATCGAAAAATCCTACCTCTACCGTCGCCCCGCTCTTAACCTTCTGCGACAGCTTTTCCAGCGCCGCGCGCATTTTATCGCCACCACTGATCTTTACGGCCATGTCTGCCTCTGCACGCGTGGGATGTGGATATAACGCGCCGTCCGCAGCCACAGAGTGGCCTGCCAGAACGCTGCGCCATATTGGGTTTGAAGGAACCATTCAGCAGACCCGGGCTGCGCACCCATGTCCGTACCAATGGAAACAGAACCCCGGGTGGCGCTCGACACGCGCCCAACCACACCGGCCCCATTCCCCCCGCTGGTAGTCGGCAGGTTCAGGTATGCAATATGCGCCACCAGCATATACAGCAGCAGGGTTCGCTGCCCGATATTGCACACCAGACTGCGATCCGTATTATCGAGGTAAAGCTGCGCTTCATCAAAATACAGCGCTGCCAGATTTGGAGGCACATTCACCGCGAGGTCGGGGTAGCGCGCCGACCACGTGGCGTAATCGAACGTCGCTACCGCCATATTAGCCTCCGGATAACTTTTCGACGCCCTTATGGCTGTCATCTGGAGACAGAGGCTCTAGGCCGGTTTTGACGGCCTCCTGCTCTTTGGCACGCCCTTCTGCCTTGGCTGTCGTGGCCTCAGCAAAAACTATCCGCCTCTTGATGAGGGGCGTTTCAGCATGAGCCTTACTCCATGCATCCCACAGATCAGATGGCACGGACGTCAGCCCATAACCGCCGATCACTCGCGACGCATTTGCCCCAGACAGGATCACTTTGTGCTCACCCACGCGCAAGGTCAGCCCGTTGGGCAGTTTGCAGCCAACGGTAACCGGGTTCCCACTTGCAGTTCCGCTCATAGATCAGATCCCCACCATGGTTGCCACGCCAAGAGGCATGTAGATGATCGCGCCCCATGTGCCCTGGGACATTTTCTGCTCCCAGCCCGACGCCTTCACGACGACAGAGTGAGTGCGCAGTTTTTCGGTAAACGCGGCCTCTGCCACCTGCTGCCCTTCAATTTCACGAGCGACTGCAATCATGCTCTGCACCGTCATGCCCGCAGCATCGCCAAATTCGATGGCCTGCACAAAGCGAAGGTTGGGGTATTGCTTTTTGAGCTGATCCCACGCCGACAAGCCGAACACATTCGGCTTGGTCATGATGCCAGCGCGCGTGGGAGACAGGCCGATTGTGATTTCGGAATCCGTATCCACATAACCAGCAGACTGCGAACGAAGCTGATTGATGAGGTCGATCACATCATCGGTAACCTCCTCTGGAGATCCCTTGCTCCATGACGTTCCGCCCGCCGTCTTGATGGAGGCCACTTCAGCAGCAGGCAAGCGCGGGTCATTCAGGTAGCCATAATTGCGCAGCCCCTTCACACCATAGAAATAGGACTGGTTCTGGAACTTGTTCAGTTTCAGCGCAGCAGACTGGCGCAGGCTGGCAACCCACTGGATGCGCGCCGCTCCAGCCATTTCCACTTCCCGCTCACCCCAGCGCGCGAATGCCTGATAGTGATAGGACTGCCGGTCGGGGAAGTTGGCATTCAGGTCAACAACGCCGTTGTTGTTCCAATCGCCATAGCTGGCAACGCGCCCTGTACTTTCGATCATCGGGAAGATGGCCGTAGGGGTGGCCCAATCGCCCTTCTTGGACTCCCCGTTGATTTCCGCGCCACGCATTGGGGAAAACACGACGTTGATCAGTTTGGGATCGACGTATGTTGCCATGAATGCCGGGATGCCAGCATTGGCCGTGGTGGAAAGTGTTGGGGCTGCATCCATGGCGACCCTATCGGACGCCAGAATGTCATCACTTGCGAGAATGTGCTGCCCCTCAGGCATCACAAAACCGCGCTCCCGCAGGAGCGCAAATTCGGTTTCAAATGGCATTAGATATGATCCCACGTACTTATGGTGATCGTCTCACCGGCGAGACTGCCGAGTGCGACATAAAACTTGGTTTCGATGGAGCCCGCTACCGTGGCACCAACTGCGCCAGTACTGATCGTGCCATCGGTGGTAGAGGCAAAGACCTTCTGCCCTCTGGTGGCAGCCGTCTTGGTCACCGCGAAGTAATCGCCCTGAGACTTCAGGTCGACCATGTAACCCTGCGGCATAACCATGGTGGCTTCGTCGTAAATGTCCGCAATCCATGCGCTGCGGTCATTAAGCAGGAAGCCGTCAGGGGCAGTTGGCTCGGCTGCGGTCTGGGTAATGGCAACCGACGGGGCAGAGGTGTAGCCCGTTCCGCCGCTGGTCACGGTAATACCGGTCACAATGCCGCCGCTGATGACAGCAACAGCCGCAGCCCCTGTTCCACCGCCACCCGAGAGGGTCACTGTGGGAACAGCCGTGTACCCGGAACCAGCCGCCGTTACATTGATAAGCGAGACTTCGCCGTTCGAGCCACTTCCGGCTGTAGCTGTCACGTTCAGGGTCAGACCCGTACCCGCACCGCTACTGGTGGTAGCCACGCCGGTTGCCGTGGGGTCGGTGGACTGAGCCGTGGCTGTAGCAATCGTCACTCCCGTAACAACACCACTGCTGACCGTCGCAACGGTAGCCGTGCCACCTGTAAAGGTGACCGTATCCCCCACAGCGTAACCCGTGCCGCCAGCATTCACTGCCAGAGCGGATACTGTGTAAGTGGTATGGGTTCCGAGAGTGGCGGTCGCAGTAGCTCCCGTACCGGGCGTTACGCCGGGTGGCGTATTCAGGACAGTTGTGCCATCGCCCTGCACCCAACCAAAAGCACCAAGCGTAACCCCGCCTAGACCAGCAACAAGCGCTCCCTCACCCGCCAACACACTGGCAGACGGGTTGTTAGAGGCAAAGGTGCCAGGAACGCCATAAGCGGGCTCCTGATTAACCTGATTTTGAAAAGGCATCTGATTACCCCTTAATCTTCACGGCCTTGAGGCCGGGGAATTTATCCAGCAGGTCAATCCCCACCTTGCTATCTGCTGCGATGGCCGGACGCCGGGCGCTGTCTGCCCGCTGTGCGTGCTGCCCGAACATGGCGCGGTAGGCGCTGCCGGGAATGCCTGACAGGTCGTAACCAAGCTGGCGCAGGGCAAACCGGTAGACGCCTTCCGCGTTATCCATGGCAACAGCACCAACGAACGGTTTGACCGCATCCTGCGCGGCATGAAGTTCGCGCATGGCCTGCATGGTTTCCGTGACGGCATCCGCCTTGGCCTTGCTGATAGCGGCATCCATGGCAGCCTTGGCACCAACAGACTCACGCTCCCGATCAAGGCGCTCACGATCTGCGCGCTCTTTGTCCGCCCGACGAGCGCCAGCAGCTTCGTCTTCACGGTCCTTGCGTTCACGGGCGGCACGCTCTTCATCGGACCGACGCGCGCCTTCCGCTTCCCGCTGGCGGTCAGCTTCGGTCTGCTCATCGTCCTGCGCACCCTGAGGAACACACATCGCGCGGCACGCCTCAATGTCC
This sequence comes from Acetobacter syzygii, assembly GCF_000964225.1. Taxonomy (GTDB): domain Bacteria; phylum Pseudomonadota; class Alphaproteobacteria; order Acetobacterales; family Acetobacteraceae; genus Acetobacter; species Acetobacter syzygii. The sequence continues at coordinate 15,764 of NZ_BAMZ01000030.1, forward strand.
TCTTCAGACATTCCAGCCTTACGCATCTTCTCCGCCATTTCGGCGAAGTCGTCAGCATCTTCAGCCACGTCAGCAAGGGAGGCGATGACCTTGTCGATATCGTCATCCGACAGACCGGCTGCCCGAAGTTTTTCGCGGCGCTCAGCCTCTTCGGAATCCTGCGCGGTGTTCAAAGCACCTTCCGTGGAGGTATTCTCGAACAGGGCTAGAACCTGATCCATGATCTCATCAGGAACGCGGCCTGCCAGCAGGTTGCGCAGCGTTTCGCACGCGCCATCCCTGCCCATTTCGTCACAGTCGAGCGCCTTCTTAGCCGCTTCGATATCAGCATCTTGCGCGAGAAACGGGCGAAGCCTCGACAGCATCGCACGCCGCGCGGCGCGGGGGATTTTCTTCATATTGTAAGGTTCCATGCTTGCGTCTGCGACCAGAACATCTGGTCCAGCGCGGCCAGTAGGAACGACAGCGACGTGCGAGCCGACAATATCGCGCATCACGCCATCGTACTTTTGCCCCTCGTATTCGCCGGGGGTCATATCCGCCTTGTAGCGATAGGCGCTGGACAGTTCGCGCTGCTCGCCGGTCTTGATCCTGGCGATTGCCTCGCCGTCCCAGACCACAAGGCTGTTCATCAGGTAGGGCGCTTCGAATGTGGCTTCATTCCCCGTCGTGCCCACCACAAGGTCACGCCGTGGATTGGCGGCTGTGACATGAAAATGTTCCTCAAGGACGGGCAGCCCGTTGAAAGATGGTGCCGCTTTTTTCAGTTCGTCTGGATCGCGCAACATTTGATAGATGCGTTCGGGGTCTAGGCCGAGCCTCTGCCCCTCAGGAATTTCACGACCCATATACGGGCAGATGTTCGCTTTGCTGATCGGGGTCATGGCGACCCGGAGCCGCCCTTCCACGTCAGTTGTGCGCACACTGCCCATGCGGTCATAGGCAAGAATATCGGTCATTTGTCGTTGAACCCTCGAAGGATTACACGGCTTGAGCACCGGCAATTCGGCTTTTGCCCCGGCCATATGCGTTCGTCGTCGATCAACGCGCCTTCACGAACGTCAAAGCGTAGTTTTTTGCGACCGGCCTCAACATGGCTTGCGCGTGGGTGCTTGCCGCCTGCGGAATGGACCCATTCGGCTTCGAACAGGCCAGTTTCAATCTGCCGCTGCTTGTTGATGGCACTGGTGACTTTAGCGTTCTGGTCCCGCGCGATGTTGGCGGCCCGGCGACGGGTAATGCCAAATCGCTGCTGCAGGCCCTCAGTCAACTCCCCCAGATCGCCCCCATGCGCCACCGAACGCAGAACCATCTGGTTCACTTCGCTCAGGTGGTGTTCGCCTATACTTTTGATGAGCAGGACATTTTCTTCCACGCACGCGCTTATGGCATCCTGCACACCTTCGGTTGGCTTGAACTGGATCGTGAAGCCAGTCTTTGCTGCCAGATCTCGCTTAAAAGAACCTTCTGCATGTTGGGCCGCCCTACTGACGAAAGCAGGCGCAAGATATTTAGCCAGATCGTTGAACCGCAGCCGCCAGCGTGCAGTGAGTTTGTTCATCAGCATTTGCAGCGATGCTGCCGGGCTAGCGTCCTGCGTAATCCGGCTTTCAACCTTGCGATATCTGGCGCGCAGCCAGTAGCGAAGGCTGCGCTCCATCTCATCAATTAGGTCAAGCAGTTCACGCTCATACTGCGCACCGACCCCGGCGTTTGGGCGCACAGGCTTTAGTGTTTTCGGTTTCGACGCCATCAAACACCATCGTTATCCGTATGCGCAGCCGGATTGCTGAATAAAGAGACTGACACGCCGCCATTTGCAGGGGCACGACCTTCCTGCTCCGCCAGCGGCTCATATCCGCCCCCTTCAAGGCTCGCGCCATCAAACAGGCCGTCTGGGTCAGAGCGAAGCCCTTCACGGACCTCATCGTTACTCACAGCGCCCATTTCCTCGTAAACAGCCCGCGTATCGGCCTTTGTTTTGGCAATGGCCGCCTGCGCAGCCTCATCCAACTGCCAGAGGGGGATGAACCTGAAATCTATGGAGCGATCAATCTCACCCCATATGTTCAGCATAGCCGCGTGCATGACCTGGGTCAGGCCGGGCCGGAAAAATGCCTCCTGATAAGCCGCGACCCGGTCATACCAGACGCGGATTTCTCCTTCTGATGAGGCATTCAGGCCCGAAGGGGAAATGCCTGAGAACTTGACCAGCGGCATCTGCGCAACAACGCATATCTGCTCCAGCGCCTGGTTCTGCAACTTGTCGAGGCTGGCCAGATTGGCTGACAGTATCTGGAGCTCTTCACTCTCCTTGTCGGACAGGAATACGCCACGATTGTCGCGGAACTTGATGAAGTTCTGCACCCGATCGATAAGGCCACCGATGCCAACTTTCTGATACACGGCCTGCATATCCGTGCGCAGGACCGGAATGGAGCATCCGTTGATCAGATCGCTCACCGACTGCCGCGTACGAACCCAATTATCCACATATGGTTTGGCAAGCTGGATCAGTGGGACGCCGCCGAAATTATAGGTGGGCGACAGGATCTGGCTCGGTTCACGCGAAACGAACCTCAGCAGCCGGGTATGATGGACAGTCGCCCCCATGACCCACCATTTCGTAGGCCGGTAAAAATCGAGCCGCATGGGGTTTTCGGAATTGTATTCGTTCGGGCTGGTCCAGATCGGCTCAACCGGTACAATTTCTTTCAGGCTCCCCACCGTGAAGGTCTCGGGGGTCAGCAGCAGAGGTGTTGCCAAATCAGAAGATAGCTTCGTAAGCCCTGTATTCAAAAAAATCTGACCAATCCCGAACGCCCCGTCGAACTCGGCTACTGTTTTCATGGCCTCGCGCACTTTCAGGCGCGTGAATTCAGCCTCAAGAGCTTTGATCCGCTCGGACTTGTTCTCGTTGCTCGGCCCGAAAAATTCGATCCATTCACGGGTTGCTTCTTCGGCAAGTGTCCCCACCATATGGCGATATTCTACGCGCTGGGTCCACATTTCCGCCAGGCGCGGGTAACCGAGAAATACCGTGCCGTCCGCAATGGCGTTATTGATGGAATTTGCAACACCGGGCCCATAGGCCTCATCCATTGCAAGCGAGGTGCCTTCCGGCACAACTCCGGGAATGGGGCGGTAAGGTTTGTATTTTTCCGGAGCGGCAGCCTTGCGGTCGATCTCACGCGCATCTGTTTCCGTCAGGACCATAGGCATAGGCTCCGCACGCACAAACCCCGGCTCGACCCGGGTACGTTCCGGAGCGGGCTTGCGTGAAAAGAGCATCAATAGTCCTAGATCAGATCGTTATCTTCAGAGCGGATAATCATGAGCGCCGGACCGTCTGGCGCGAAGGTCAAACCAAGGCCATCTGCAATATCAGGTGAGCGCAAGCCGCGCTTTTTCATTGCGTCCTTGCTTTCCACGACAAGGTTTCCGGCGCTATCAAGTCCATACCTGACCGTGGACAACTCGGCCGCCAGATCCTCGGCATTGTCCTTGCTGTCGGCATTGATTGAGGCGTCCCCGTCCCGCAACCACGCGGACATAGCCAGCCACAAGTAATCTCTCAATCTTGCTGGTCTGGCGTCAGACCTTGCGACTAGATCAGGAGCCTTACAGGCAACATTCACATCAACAACAGGGAAGCCCTGCTCCCGGAGACGGTCAGCAACACCTGCGCCTACCCCGACAACATCCACATATATCTTGTCGGCACTCCAGCGCCGAAAGAAGTCAGCCGCCTGCCCCGCCGTTGTCATCGTGTCCTGTTTGGCGCGGACTTCAATTTTCTCGACACGCGGCCCTTCGCGAAGCACAAACGTAGTTCGATCATCACCAAAGCGCGCCACGTCAACGCCAAGTCGCCGCTCAGCGCACGCAGTTGAGGGTTCACGATCCCGCGCCGCTTCTGCAAGCTCCAACGGGATCAGAACATCATCATCTTGCTTGGGAAAATCGCCATCAGCGCGGACGCGCACAACATTCGACCCCTCGCCATACTTCCGCACTAGGTTGGCGCGGTAACTCGGGTCAACCAAGGGGCTATCCGAACATGCAAAATGCAATGCCGTATAGAGTGCTCGGTCCTGCTTATGAGACCGGGCAAAAAAACCGCTGTTCCTCGTCGGGTTGCCAACCATAAGCAGCCGCGCACCGTGAGATGATAATGCACCTTCAGCGACCTCGAAAATCTCGTCCGGAACGCCGCTCGCTTCTTCAATCACGAACATGATCGAACCGCCAGAGTCCGAACGCTCTACGGCGCGATTGTCGTCCGTAATCTCCACATCAGATGCGTGAAAACCTTGCAAGGCATCAGGCGATTCCCGGCGGCTCGTTCTGGCTACAGCGTACCATTCCGCAGGCTGCCCTTTGTCTGATATACGGTCCTGATTCCGGTCGAATAGATTGCCAAGCCATAACTCCTCCGGCAGACCGTCCTTCTTCGCTCTTTCTTCTGAGCGTCGAGACCATTTGGACAACTCTGCCCACAGGACATTGTAAAGCTGCGAAGCTGTAGGGGCCGTGCATGGAATGCGACAAAACTCATAGCACTCAAGGTGCCACCAGATCGCAGCAGAAGTTGAGCCTGATTTCCCTACCCCGTGGCCCGCACGAACACTAACCTTGGCTCCGGGGGGCGCTATGGACTCCAGCAATTTCCTTTGCTGGGCTGTAGGGTTCAGGCCAAGCCGCTGCCGCGCGTATAGCACTGGGTCTTTGCGCCAGATGCCACGCAACTGCTGATAGGCAGCAATATCATTTTTCGTCAGCGCCATCTGCTTCGGTCGCAGCCTTTAGTAGCGCAGAAACGCCACCGCCTTTGATCTGGATTGGTCCGCCGTCTGGGCCTGTGTGTTCCTGCGTGATCTTGTCGCCAAAATCCTTGGGAAGCATTTTTGACAGAAGCCACTTGCGAGTATCGACACGCAGTTTCGACCTCTGCACAACGTCCGTGTTGACGCCTTGGCTGCCATCTTCTTTGACGTAAGTGTCGTTCTCGCCATAGTCGGCAATCTCGACCGTTTCCTCGGCCATAGAGTGCAGGCCCAATTCTCTCGCGCGCGCATACTGCGCGGAAAACCCCTCTCGGTCGTCCACAACCCAGCCACGCACGGTAGATTCCGGGGGGAAATTTTCATCCCTGCAAATCTCGCGCAAGAACATGCCAGACGCCAGAAGTGCACAAATTTCTCGGGCAATTTCGGGAGTATATGCAGAAGGCCGACCGACTGGCTCAGCCTGTCTATCAGAGCCATCCATACCACTCTCCAAAAACGAAAAAAGCCACCCGGAGGCGGCTCTTGAACATACATCTTGCGATGATGATGTTTTTTATACCGGGAAAGGTACCGGGGTACAAGCTTTTTCAGCGTCATGTTTTTTCTTGCGCTGGGCCGCGTAGAACTCGGCCAACTGTTCCAGCAACATGGAGCACTGTGCAGACACTTTCTTGCGCCCCAGATCGGAGGACACGGTGGGGAAAAGAACGCCAGCCATCTGCTTGAATGAAAGCTTTTCGACCAGCATTGCCTTCAAACGAACCTCACCAATCACACCAACGGCTTGCCGAGCATCGCAAATATGCCCTGCAGCATCGGCCCGTGTCATCAGCCACGAAAGATCATCATGCCTGATCTCGCAATTTGCCGTGTGGTTTTCTGGAAATTCCTTGTAGCCCTGATACGCGAACACCCACGTCCGATACCACTTATCGGCGGCGTTCGCCGCTTCCTGCGTGATCTCTTGGGCTTTTAGGAGGGCATCCACAACGGTTTGCTCTCGTGACGGCCTGCCAGCAGTAAACACCGACTTAGCCGCCCGCTCAGGCGTAGGGCCATTGTCCTCGGCAGCGGGTATTTCATAGCGTGGGCGCGCCTTGCTCATGCTGACACCTTTCCATCCACCAACGCCTTCTGCGCCTCAGTCAACGGCACGCCTGCTCGCAGGTTGCAGAGCGCACACGCCACATCCCAGTTCCGGGGCGGCGCGTAGATTTCGGAGTTTGTGGGCTTGAAGGGGGATGTGGTCATTTTCTCTCAATCCACATTGCGGTTGCTATCGAGGCACGAATATGCTGACAGCGAACGCCCCGCCTACCATGCCGACCAGAACTGGATTTCCAGACAAAGCATAGCCAACATCGGCCCAAGTATGGTGTATTTCAGGTGAAATCATAAACCTGATGGAATCACAAACCCCCGCACATGTACAGCAAAAACGTGCGCCACCCTGCGTTTTTACGTGTCGTTATTTTGCGACAGTACCCGCTATCCACAGGGTTGTACACATGGACCCCGCTGCCAATCACGAAACAACGGCAAAATCTCCTCATCCAACAACCCCTCCTCCGGCGCATGAAGCGGAACCGGGTGCGGCGTGATCGCTGGCACTTGCACCGGCCCGCACCCTTCGCTGGTCAGGAAATCCACCAGCTCGTTTGGGTCTGGTTCGTGGCCGGTTCCCCATTCGGTCATGTCAATTCCTTCCAGTGCGTGGGCTGAATGCTGGGCACTCCATCCTCGTTACTGGCCCAGCAAATCCCGTCTGTCCAACACTCTGGAGGCTCTTGTTCCGTCACAAAATTCCACCCTCCTACATCTTCGCCGTTGGCGTCCAGGTACTGCTCAAGCCATGCGATTACGTTGTCATCACCGTGCCCGGGGATGCGCGCCTGAATGGCCCTTCCATCCGTTGGTGCCGTGGCGATTGGCTTCCATTCGCTCATTTCCGACATACCCCTAAAATCCTCCACAATGAGCGCACAGCGCACTCTAATGTCCAGACATAACGATTACCGAGAAAGCGCCTTACCTTCACTCTCCGCTAATCCTCGCGGCTCTTTCGGTGTATTGATGCCCATAGCCGCAGCCAGAGACGCGGCGCGCTCCAAAACTTCGATCCTCTGCCGCGTCACGTCCAGCAGGTCTCCCGACAGGCCGGGTAGTTCCCGCTTGAGTGCAGCGGCAAGGGCGTAGCCTGTCAGCCCCTCAGCCCCGTCTGGCGTCCACGCCCCAAATTTCCGAATGCGCTCCTCCTCGGCGGACTGCGCCTGCAAGCGGGCTGTTGCCTCGGCAGCCTTCTTCCGCACAGCCTCACGGGCCTCTGGCGTTTTCGGCTCGCGGATAGGCTCCTCACGGGGCGTGCAGCGGGAGACCATACGCACACCGGCCAGCCGGGAGCGAAGCGGGGCAAGTTGGTCCTCCATGAACTCCACGAACTCAGCGGCCGCAGGGAAAAACTTAAACCGCCGTACGGCCAGCCTCAGCGTGTCGGGTGTCCACACGATGGCGGGCATTCCCTCGCACGCCATGACCACGGCCATCTTGCGCATCTGGAGCGCCTGCTCGTCCTGCGGGTTGGCCACGGCTGCGTTCAGCATGTCGAGGAAACGATCAACCTCCACCCCCAGCCTGTCGGGTGGCATCGGCTGCATAGCCCGCTCAAGGTCGGGCAGGATGCGCTTGGCCTCGGCCACCACGGCCCCGGACGGTTGCGGCTTGGGCCCGAGCGAGATGACCAGCCCCGGCGCTGCATCGCCACGGCGGAGGCGGTCCCGGCGTTCCTGCTCGGTTTCGGTTGGCCCGACACGCTCAACGGCGCGGGTGTCGATTGCGCCGAGGAGAGCGTGGCTAATGGCCGGAACGCGCTGCCCGGCATAGTGAGAAATCTGGGTCATGCTACCGTCCTGTCGCCGTACTGGCGCTGCATCCGTTCGAACTGCTGCGAGAGCGGGGATTGCGGTTTCCCGTGGATGGGCTTGAGGCCCCCTCGCCTTTCGGCATCACGCCTGCACCAGTTGCGCCATGTGGCGGACCAGTCAGCCTTGCGCCCCTTGGCTGCTGGCTGGGCACGCCACCAATCCGCGAACTGCGGGGCAATGTCCGTGGGGTTCAGCCCCAGACCGAGCGCAAACGAACGGTCCTCGTTGCTTGGCTGCCAATCCTCGGGCAAGCGGCGACCTCGTGGATCGGGCTTCTCCGGCTTGGGGGGTGTAACAGGGGGGACATCTGAACGTAGTGAAGATGTATGTAAACTGTCGCGCGAGGGGGCTTCCGCATTAGCTAAAGCATTTGCCTCCCCATTTGGTTCAGCATTTGCTAAAGCATTTGCTTTACCTTTTGCTTTTGGTTTGCTTCCGCCTTCACGTCCATTCTTGCGGCGAATTTCCGAAATCCTTTCTGCTTTATCTCTCTCCGCGCTAAGTCTTTTTTGAAATATTTGCCCATCATCTGTTTTAGAGAAGAAGCGTTTGATGGCAGGCCAAACGTCCCGCCTCCAAGTTTTCAGATCCACTTTTGCTATAGACGACAGAAACGTCTCATTATCGTCTAGCGGTCCAATTTCCCAAGATGCCATTAGAAGAAGCATATACGCACCATGCTGCAAGGTGGTGAGAAAGAGCGTGTCTTTCCTGTAGTCTGCGATGTGAAGAGGCATCCATCTATCTAATGTTTTTGTCATTCCTACCTCCTCACCTATAAGGGCGACCATCAAGCCAGGGCGTCCCGTTATCTCTGAGGGCGGCTTGATACGGTCCAGTGAAGGACGTGATGCGGTCGCATCCCTTTGCAAATTTCTCTACTAGATCCAAATCCCATCCATTCAGGTAAAGAAACTCTATGAATGCCGCCGTCCCCGTTGAGCCGGTTCTGTTTCTCAATATCCCCTGAATGTAAAAAACTTGCCGCATCCAAGGTTTGTCCTTATCAACGCGGCGCATCTTCATGAAGGATTCAATCTTATCAAAGGCTGCCCCCCAGCCTTCATGGGAGCAGTCATAGTATTTTTCAAATGCTTCATCCCGAGCGATTAAGAACTCCTCAAGGGAATACTTCTTGAGCATTTTCTTAATTTTTTTGCGACCAAATTCACTTGCTCCCAAACCATCTATTTCGAGAGACTGCGCCGCCTTATCAACCTGATACTCTTCCATGCCCTCAAGCTCATCACGCCAGCGCATCATCATTTCGATCTGCTGACGCTTTTCCTCAAGGTCAGAAAGCATCTCCATCTGCTTTTTTAGAGTTTGACCGTCCGCCAACGGCACATCTCTTTTGCCATTGTTGCAATCAAAGCAGCTTGTGATTAGGTTTAGAATGTCATTCTTGCCACCATTCGCCACCGGATCAATGTGGTCACACTGGAGAACCACCTCAGGTGCAGCCCTGCCGCAATACTGACAAGTGAACTTATCTCTCTTGAACACCTCAAATCTGATTTTCTTCGAGAGGGCCTTGCGCTTGGGTTTTTCGGTGGGGTTTTTCATGTCGGTATCCCCATGTTCTCCATGGCGCGGATGCCAAACAGGCCGATCATGACGGCTTCCGCCCGGCCATCGTCCTTCACGCGGGAGAACAGCGCCACATCCTTGGGAAAGAGTTCGCAAACCCGGCGGCGCGCTCCGCCCTTATCGGCTGGACAGGACAAAGCCTTCTTCCAATCCTGAGGCCGCACTTTGGTTAGGGGGATGCCAGCAGCAGCGCAGACACCTTCAATAACACCAAGGCCACGCCCGAAAGAGAAGGCCCCTACAGCGCCCTCTCCGGGTCTGGCTGAAACATTCTCCACAAACAGGTGGTCAGGTTCATGGGCGCGCAAATGAGCGGCAAGCATGGCGGGGTTAATCACCCGGCGCGTGGTTCTTCCGACTTTCACATAATCAATGGGCATATCCAGCACTTCCACAATCTGAGCTTTCCAGTTCAGAATTGCGATTGCGCCACCAGCGCCGGGGTCAATAGATGCTATTTTCATGGTCACATTCCAATCGCGCGGCGGTAGATGTCCAGCAGGGTTTCCTGCTCTTCCACTTCCGAGGGCTCCTGCTTGCGAATGCGGATGATCTGGCGAAGAACTTTCACATTGAAGCCAGCAGATTTTGCTTCCGTGAAAATGTCCTTGATATCGCCAGCGAGGCCCTTGCGCTCTTCTTCCAGGCGTTCCACCCGCTCGATAATCGAGCGCAGCCGGTCCGCTGCTATGCCGCCTACTGCGGGGTCGTTGTGGTCTTTTGGGAATTCAGACATTAGATAATTCTCCCCACTGTGCGGACATAGCTTCTGCTATGCCTGCGTAGGTTTCGCTGCGGAGCTTCCCGCGATTTTCAGAAGGCGGCATATGGTGAATGCGCGCTTCACGGCCTGCCACGATGTTGGTAGGCTTTAGAAGGGGGAGCCCCTTGAGCCACAGACACGTTGCCTTGGTCTCTCCATGCCCAAACTGCCACGGCTGAATAATCTGGTCTGGCTTCCGCCATAGGCTGGACATGATGCAGACTGGGTTCTCTATGGCGATGCGCGGAATGTCCGCCCTAGCCAACGTCATGAAAAATGAGACAGAAGCCTGCTGGCGTCCGTCCATCCGCTTTTCCGCAAAGTGGCGCGCTCCGGATACGGACAGGTCCGTGCATGGAGGATGAAAGACTGCAATATCCCACGGATAATCCAGAACATCCCTCACATCGCCCTGGTAATGCGGACCGGGCCTTTCGGTCGGGAGCAGATCGCAGGACATGGCATCATGACCGCATGCAATGAAGGCATCACGCACCCGCCCGCTGTATTCTCCACCGATCAGGACTTTCATGCCGCCTCCATCGGATAATATTCAGGAGCAGACCGGACAACTTTTACGCCCGCAGCCTTCAACACCTTGTCCGTGAACGGCCTATCACCGTTGGTCATTTCATTGAGAGATTGCCTCGACATACCAACGGAACGCGCCGCCTCTGCTTCTGATCGGAAAGTGTCAAGCCAACGCCTGACAAATCCCAATACCTCGCCTTGTGTCAGGCTGTTGCGGCGCGTCATCCTCCACACTCCCGCGCCAGCCGGTCGGCCTTAGCCTGTAACCGATCAGCCTTTTCATTCAGCCAGTCGGCAAGCTCTCGGAAATAGAAGGCTCTGTTGAGCGCACGATCTGCGCGCCTGCGTGTATGGCGTGCGCGCCACTGGAGGAATAATCGCCCCATTTGCGATCCCATTCTTCTGTCCTGGCACGATAAAGGGCGGCCTGATGTTCGGCTCGTGACCTCATCTGCTCCAGATGGTTCCGGTAAAGGCGTTCCACTTTCAGGAAAATGTGCGCAGGAATAACGCTCCATTCTCCATAGAACAGCCGCTTAATCTGTCCGTCCGTCAGCCCTGTTTTGCGGGCTACAGACGCAAAGGATTGCTTCAGGCCAGATCGTGTGCCGCTGGCCTCAACGATTTCATGCAGTTGCATCTGAACCTGTTGTGCGATTGCTTCAGGCGTCATGTCTGGGCGCCTTTCTGCTTTCACGGATAAAAATTCTCTCTCCACGGAATTTTCCCCTGCCATTCTCGGTTTTGCGGAACACGAGAACTGGAGAAACAATGCAAAAGGAGACCGAATTCGGAACGGTAGAATACGGCGGTGCATACGCGCTGGACACGCTGAACGTGTGTGACGCAATGCCTTCCGCCATGCACGACACTCCGTTCCTCTGGCAGACTACTGTCAGAGCAGCGGAGCTGTGGTCGTGGCTGCACCCATACGCGACCATCCAGCAGAGGCGTGAACTGCTGGAGGAAGTCGCGCGGAAGTTGGGGATTGAGGATGCAGCTATGGGCATGGATTCGTGCGGGGGTTAGAACGGAATTTCGTCGGTGTCGGACGGATTGCTCCAGCTATTATCCTTCTGGGCATAGCTGTTACCCTGCGGCCTTTGCTGGGGGGCTGGAGGCTGGTCAGAACCCTCGGAAGAATTTCGGCTGTCGAGCAGGACCAGTTCGCCACGGAAGCGGTCAACAATCACTTCGGTCGTATAGCGTTCCTGCCCGTCCTGCGCCGTCCATTTGCGGGTTTGCAATGCGCCTTCAAGGTACACCTTGCGGCCTTTGCGCAGGAAGCGTTCGGCAACGTCCGCCAGCCGTTCGTTGAAAATAACAACGCGGTGCCATTCTGCCCGTTCGCGCTTTTCGCCCGAGGTGCGGTCGTTCCATGTGTCGCTGGTGGCGAGGGAAAAAGAAACGATCTTCTGGCCGCTCTGGGTGTTACGCACTTCCGGGTCTTTGCCCAGATTGCCCACCAGAATGACCTTGTTTACAGAGCCAGCCATCAGACAATCTCCACGCCAAGAATATTGCCAACAGACTTTGCGAAAATATCAGGTATCCGACCGACATCTTTCCATGCCGAAATAGTCTCATCACGTACATCACAGGCCGTGCGAATAAGCGCCCTATGGAACGAATTGAGGCCTATCAAGCGTAGAGCCTCATCATGCGTTGCTGATCTCTTCACGTCATTTCACCTTCATGCAGAGAATGATCACGTCACCGTCTCGTATTTCGATACATTGAGGATGGCCCGCCATGCGCAGAGCATCAGGAGAGAGGGAGGGCGAACCAAAGGCCGTCCATTCCCTCGCATAATGCGGGCGGCAGTACGCCGCGCGATAGCCGGGTGGAACCATTGCGCGCTTGGGGGGGGGCGTTTCATGCTGCACCGCCATTCCAGTACGAGGGGAGCGCTTTACGTGCGCTCCCCTCTGCGCCACCGTCATGCTGTCCACACACAACAGGAGACGATTCCATGGCTATCAAGGAAATTGCAGATAAGGCACGCGAAGAACTCGAGCGTCCGCGTGGCTTCCAGACTTCCGTCCCCGCCGATCTCCCCGTAGGGACGAGACAGCTAAAGACGGAGGAATTTTGGGAGTCCGAATTTGTCACGCAACTTGTGCGTAGCTTGACAAAACATGCCTTCGCCACAGCGGAAGAAGCACGCGAGCACTTTGACGCCATAGCCGAAAGCATCCTGCTAAGGAAAGAGCATGAGCCAAACGACACACTGGCCATGGAGAGAGTATTTGAAAGATATGCGGCGCTCATTTCGTAACGCCCTCCCCATCAAAGACCGGGGCCAGTGCAGCAATCATGCGCTTCACTGTTCCCGGCTCCCCTTTCACGCCGGGCATATCGCGGAACATCCACGCGATAAGTTGCAGCATGTATCGGGCAATCAGACCACGAATAAGGAAAGCAAATTCTGGCTGGCTGCGGGATATGGACAGCTTGAAGGTGTGGGCCGTGGCCGAACTATCGCGCCACACCCATGCGTTGAAGGGGCCGATCCTCATGCCCGCGCCTCCTCGGTGGGGGTGCGCTTGAAGAAGTCGGGCCGGAGTTCTTCACGGGGGATGCCAGTTGCGGCCTCAACAACATCCACTCGCTTGAGAGGAATGTGCCCAAGAGTTCGCCAATACAAAACCGAAGTTCTGTGCAGGCCGCACTTCTTACTTAGTTCGGAAGCCCCGCCCGCCGCCTTGATGGCTTTATCAACAATCGACATACCACAAACGTTAGTTTTTCCAACATATCTCCGCAAGAGAAATGTTGGAAAATCCATCCCAAGGATTTAATTTTTGTCGTCACCTACCAACATGAAGGACGCAAACACCGTAGGCGCTCGTCTTAAATCCTCCAGACTGGCCAAGGCTGAGCGGGAGGGAAGGCGTATAACCCAGGCAGAGGCCGCAGAGGCTGTTGGCATTAGCCGCAGCACACTAACAGCCTATGAGGGCGGCCACGATATTCCCGGCCGGGATACCATGCGGGCCTTAGCCAATTTTTATGATGTTTCCAGTGACTACCTTCTCGGAGATTCTTCGCCTCTTGCCGCAAATGCGGATGATATCGCTCATGATGCCGAGGAGAGAGCCCTCCTCAAGCTCTGGCGCGTGATAGGCGACGAAGAACGGCGCAGCTTGATGGTCCTGCTTCGCGCGCAGATCGTCGCCAACAATGACGCCGCGTAGCCCCTCGCCCTCGACTCTATCAAGCTGTGCCATGGGGTGAGTATGTCAGAACAAAATGAGAACGACAAGTGAGTTGACTTAGCTTGGAAATACGATGAATTCACGTAGAGTTGAGACGAAGCGCGCAATAACTCGGCGCTGGTGCTCTCGCGCCATGTTCGCCGCAAATGTACTTCTATTTGGGGTTATAATTGTCTTTTTTTCTTACCATCGAGCGTCATTCGATGGCGATTGGAACGGACCTACTGTAGCGACAATGGCCTTAACGGCGGCCACTATAGTAATGGCTGCCGTAACGCTGATGGTTGGGATCATTGCCATATGGGGATACGCGACACTCCGCGAGCAGGCTGAAAATATAGCTAGGGAAACCGCACAGGACGCTGTAGACGAAATGAGGCGTCAGATAGCGTTGCTTTCCATAGGGACAGCGCCAAATGATGATAATGGTGAGACGGAAACGTTAGGGTATGGGGAGGATAGTTGATGTTGCCAAAAATCAATGTTGCGCTTGGCCTCACGCCCTTTGATATTGTGGATAAATTCAAGAACTCCGCACCGGTTGATCTTTTTGGAATGGCGCGCGCCCTTAAAATCGGCGTTGATCCTGATGCCACATTCAAAGACCCCAATACCTCCGGGTCAATTCGGCTGCTTCGGGATGGCTCTTACCTAATATCGATCAATAAGGATCACTCGCCAAATAGGAAGCGATTCACACTTGCCCACGAAATATCTCATTTTCTCCTTCATAGAGATATTATTGACCAGCGCGGGCTAGTTGATGATGCCATGTACCGCAGTGGAGCATCTAGGAACGAGGAGTATCAGGCCAACAGATTGGCAGCCGAGCTCCTCATGCCAGAAGGGTTGGTAAGATCGTTCTGCAAAGCGGGGGTGACTAATCCATCTATAATCGCCAGAGTCTTTGGAGCCTCAGATGAGGCCGCCAGGATCAGATTGTCTCAATTGGGCTACTAAGCTACCGCGTCCCGGCCCAGCGCCGGGATATTTTTTATGAAGGAATGTTAGATTGTCCAACTTTTATGTTGACGCGGAAAGTTAGATAATCCAACATAAACCCATCAACCACGAAGGTGATGGGCAATGAACCAAACCACTCCACAAAAACCAATCACCCAGCAATGGGATTATGTCGCCACAAGCTGGGCGCTGGCGGCTCTGTATAACCCGTTCGTGCAGCTTGCCCTTGGTGCGGCGTTCTGGACGGGGACGATTGTGTACGTCTGTTTCGCCCAGAGCGCGCCAGCCGTGACGGCCGACCTGCTGAACGTCCTGTTCTGCGCCCTGAATGTGGGGGCTGATCTGATTGGCTTCCCTCGCCTGCCATATCTGGAGGGTTGAGGGATGACTGAGCCGAAATTCACAAAAGGGCCTTGGGCTTGGTTTGGCAATGCTGGATCGAACAGTGTTTATCTTGCGACAAATCATTCAGGCCGCCGATACGTC
The DNA here is from genome assembly GCF_000964225.1 of Acetobacter syzygii. Classification (GTDB taxonomy): domain Bacteria; phylum Pseudomonadota; class Alphaproteobacteria; order Acetobacterales; family Acetobacteraceae; genus Acetobacter; species Acetobacter syzygii. The sequence goes on from NZ_BAMZ01000030.1 coordinate 31,026, forward strand.
ATGCAATTCCGGCGTTGGGGGTTTTCAGGAGCGCAGCCCGTTTTCCAGCCAACTCAAGGTATGGTTGAAGCTAAAAATCTCCTGAAATTCGAGGTTGGGGATAGGTCTGTTACTGGCGTTGACGAGGCGAAGAAAAATACTTCTGTGTACCGCACGGATATTTGCGGAATTGAGGCCCCGGATGCCCACCTAATCGCCGCCGCACCTGAGCTTTATGAGGCTTTGGAGCGCGTCATTAAAATAATTGATGATAGCTCATGGTGCTTAAAACTCACCGAAGAGCGTGCCGCTCTCGCGAAGGCCCGAGGCGAAACCCCCTGATGCCCCCGCACTTCCCGGCTCGCGGGCCGGGCTTTGTGGCCGCATTGGCCGAATGTTTCCCACGAGGGAGTTTGGAAAATGTCTTACAAAAACGAGGCGTACGAGAAGGCGCTTAACGAAGGCATGTTCAGCACTGAGGGGCTGACACCTTTTGTCGCTATTGAAGTTCAGAAGTATGAAACGGCAATCGTAAACCTGCTGCGCGTAGCGGATGCGATGCAGTTCCCGTTCTTCACCGACAACAAGTTTGCTGCTGTTGAGTTGGCTTTTGCCGAGGAAGCCATTTGCGACATGGTTTGCGCGGTGCGCGAGCTGCACGAAAAGAACCGTATGGAACGCGGCCTTGTCGCACAAACGCGACATGACGCCATGCGTGGGCTGGAGGTAGCGGCGTGACCAGCTTTATCCATTTCTTGCCCAGCGAAGTGCAGGGAATTGTCCGCGACATGAAAGGGGTCGAGGTCATTCTGGAAGGCCAGAAGGGGCTTGTTCCTCGGTTTGGCGAGCAGTGGTCGGCCCTTATGGACGCGCAAGTGAAGGTGTCGTTCATGATTGATCGGCTGGAGCGCACCTTGGACATTGATGCAAAGCTTAAGGCGGCATCAGCATCTAGCAGAACAGAGCGGGCGCTTGTTGGTGCTCAGGAGGCGGCGGCATGAGTGACCCAATGCTTGCGGCTGCAAACCGCATCCACGCAGATGTGCTGCGACCGGCTATAGCGGCATGGAGCCACTTCATTACGGCCATACGTGAGCCGGGCGCGAATATTGATGCCTGCTATCTGGAGCTTATCGGCGCTGCAGAAGAGCTGGAGCGTAAAGGCAAGCAGGCCGCGCAGCTTCTTCGGCCCGAACTGGCACGGTCCATGACGGATAACGGCGTAACCGGGTTTCAGTCGGAAAACTGGAAGGCTAGCCTGCGTGACAAACCACCAGAGCCTTTCGTGACTGATGAAAAGGTATTGAAAGCCGCGCATCCGGAACTCTGGAAGCCACAGCCTGACAAGCTCCAGACCAACGAAATGAAAAAACTCGCCCGGAAGAAAGACCTACCCGGCGTCTCCCTAACCAATGGTGGCGCACCCGTTCTGGTTGTTAGCGCCCGTAAGGATTGTTGAATTATGAGCAATGCACTTGAATTGCATCAGGAAAAAGAGCGCGAGCTTATCCATATTTTGAAGGATAGCCTCTATCCGGGGGCGGCAGATGACAGTGTGCGAATGGTCATTGGATACTGCCGCGCTGCCTCTCTGGATGTCATGAAAAAGCCGGTCCATATCGTTCCGATGTGGGACAATAAGGCGAAGATGATGCGCGATGTTGTTATGCCGGGTATTGCTCTTTATCGCATAGAAGCATCCAGAACCGGCGAATATATCGGGAAGAGTGAGCCTGAATTTGGCCCTCTCATCACCACGGAACTTGGCGGAGTTCGGGTGAGGTTTCCTGAATGGTGCCGCATGACAGTGCGCCGGTTGGTGCATGGGCGCGAGTGTGATTTTACGGCCAAAGAATATTGGCTAGAAAACTATGCGACCGCAAAGAAGGACACTGACGCGCCCAATTCTATGTGGAAAAAGCGCGCATTCGGTCAGTTGGCAAAATGTGCAGAAGCACAGGCATTACGCATGGCCTTCCCAGAACAGACAGGCGGAACGAATACCGACGATGAAATGGACGGCAAGGCTCTGGGGCCAGTTTTTGATGTCACGCCTCAGCATACCCGCATTACCGATCAAAGGACCATAGACCACCGCGCCATATTCAAAGACCGCCTTGCGGGCTGCACAGATGCCAACTGCACAGACGTGCTGTGGCAGGCATGGCAGCGTACTCTGGCGCGCGCTGAGGAGGCCGGACGCCCTATCCCCGAAGATGTGCAATCTGATGTGCAGGACATGATTGCCGCCAAGCGCGCCGAGTTTGCGCAGGAACATGCGGCCGCGCCGGTTGATGAGGTGCCAGCATGACCCAGAAAACGAAACTAGAAATCATCGGCCCATACACGCCGGAGCATGAGGGGCCGTTTTGTACGCGGGATGGGCGCGCGGCGCGCATTATCTGCACGGACAGGAAGAGCAGTAACGGGCATTCGATTGCGGCTCTCGTGGATGATGGCGACCAAGAAATGAATCGTGCCTTCAATACCCAAGGGAAATACTGCCTCAGTGACCGCGACTTCGATCTCATGAACGCCCGCGAAGTCCCTGTGGCGCGGGAGTTTTGGGTTAATGAGTATACGTATGGCGTGCCGGGCCCGCTGCACTTTACCGAAGAGTCTGCAGCAGAGTGGGGCACGGGTACACCATTCATCCGCACAATCCACGTCCGCGAAGTCCTGCCGGGAGAGGGTGCATGAGCGACAAACCCACCGGCGTGTTCGTGCGGTTGCCGCTTGATGAAGCGCAGATCATGAAACTTTATAACCCAAAGAAGTCGGGGAATGAAAATCTCCTCGCCATCGGAACGCCTGTGACGGGTGGTAAGTTGAAAATTGTTGGTTATGCCCCGTCTCATTTGGAAGGCGGCTGGTGCGCGATATTCAGAAAAAAATCGGATGCCCTTAAATCTTCTATTCCCCTAGTCCGCCAGTCCGATGTCCAAGCCCATATCGCGGCGCTTGAGGCTGAGGTTGTGCGGTTGCGGGAATATTACGAAGCCTGCGAGGCAATCTTTGAAACAGGAGTTATTAACTCTACGCCAGAAATGTTTAGGCGTAAGGATCGTTCCCGTGAATCCCTGAAAGGCGGTTCGTGATGGCTCATCTAAAAAATGTCAGCAACGAATACGCCATCGCGTTGGGCGCTCTTTTTGATGAGATGCCAAAAAGTGTTATTGCGGCAATAGCTGTATCAGCGATGACATGCGGGGGCGACCATCTTTCAGATGCCGTTGCATTGATTGCCGGCGAATGGCGCACACTACATGAGAATAGGATAGTTCCGCAGAAACCTGGGAAACATGCTCGAAACGCCCTGAAAGGCGGCGCGGCATGAGCGAGGAACTGAAAAGCTGCCCGTTTTGTGGGGACACTCGCAGTCTAAAGGTTTTTGGGTCGAATACAGACGATACATTGGTACTTTCTTCTTATGTATCATGTGAGAGTTGCAGTTCAGAAGGCCCAATAAAAAGAACAAAATCAGAAGCCATCACAGCATGGAACACCCGCGCAGGAGAGGAGGCGTGAATATGTATTACGTTTTCGACTTCCGAGAAGAGTGGAGCCGCAAGCCCTATGTCACATTGTGGCGTCCCAATAATGCTGGGTATTGCTATTCCATTCCGTGGGCTGGGGAATACACAGAACAACAGGTTATTGAGAAAGACCACTACTACACACGCCGTAGGTATCAGAAGAAAACTGCGGACTATACAGGCATTTGGGAGCGTGTAGCTGTTCGTATAGACCTTGTAAAACCGTTCTTTATTACTCCTGCGCCGGGAATAATTGACGGCGATGTAGGGCCAGTAATTGCAAATACAGGGCGAATGAGAGCGTGCCTGCGCCGCTTGCGCTTTATCCTCCCAGAAAAAAGGATTGCGGCATGACCAACCCCACAAACTGGCCCAACCCTGAGCGGCCCGGTGTCGTAATGTGGCCTCATAAAGATGGGCGTCATCTATTCGCATTGGGAGGCGGATACATTGTCGCATTTTGGCGCGCGGATAAGCAATGGCTGGTCTGTGATGACGATCATGATTTGGGGTTTTGCGCTTCTAATCGCGTGAAAGACCTAAATTATATCGGCCCCTGCCTCACCCCCACGCAAATAGCCGAGTTGCTGGCGGGGGAGAGGGAGCGTGCTGTTTCAGCTTGCTTTTCTCAAAAGGAAGTTTTCGAATCACCTGAATACGCTGGCGGTCCGCTTGGGGCGGTCATGGAACGGTTTGCTTGTGACCGGTGCATTGAGGAGATCCGCAACCTAGGAGTCGCGCCATGAGGACGAGAGAGGAGCAAATTGATAGTCTGTATCATGGTCACTACCAATACTCAGCACTTTCTCAAGATGCGTTTAGGGAACACCTAATCGAAGCCGAACGCCGGGCAGAACAGCGCGTGCGGGCGGAGATTGCGCGGGATAGTGAGCGGTTGGATTGGTTGGAGCGAGGTTTCAAGTCATGCACCGCATACATGAATGGGGACGTGGCCTTCTCTCCCGGCATATCAGTTCGCAATCTGAGAGGCCCAGACTTCCGTTCCGCCATCGACGCAGCGCGGGAGGTGGGGTGATGGTGCGAGCGATCCCAACACAATACGGCTTTAAGTGGGGAGCGTGTGAGATCACGCGCCTCTACAGTCATGGCGGCCACGTCACCATGGAACTGGAAACCAATGCAGAAAAGCTGAGAGTTCGCGTGACACCATCAGGGCAATTCCGGATTGAGCAATCAGGGGGCCGCAAAAGCTCCATGAAAGTGATGGGTATGATCCCCGACACCATAACCATCCCAGAGGTGCGCAACGACCGGCCTATTCCGGGGAAGGAGGGGGCGGATGGGTGAGGTTCTTCCTGATCTTATGACGCTCCCAGACGTGTTAGAGCGGTTGCGCGGGAAGATTGGGCGGTGCCGTCTGCTCGACCACCTTCGTGACTGCCCGGAATATGCCGGAGGCCCTACACATCGTAGGTGGGGCCGGAAGTATCTATTTTCTCCCCAAGACTATGAAAGGCTGATTGAGAGTATCGAATGCCCCTCAAGATCGTCACAGTCCCAAAATCGAAAAATCTCTACATGCGCGGCACTATCGCCGGGCAAAGCATATTCGAAAGCACTGGAACGACTGACAAGAGGATCGCAGAAGAAATCCGCCGAAAGCGCGAGGCAGAACTCTGGAATGAAACAGTCTATGGCAAGCGCGCAGTCATAACATTTGCCGAGGCAGTTACCGCCTATCTTGACGATAAGCCCCGATCACCAGCCACCCACAAATACCTCCTGCGCCTTCTCAAGCACTTTGGCGAAAGAAGGCTGACCGAAATCAGCCAAGCATCTTTAAAAGGGGCATATGCAGCCATTCTTGAGGATGGTGAAGAAGCAACTCCAGCGACAAAGAAGCGCGCCGTCAGAACCCCATTGCAAGCAATCCTAGAGTTTGGGGCAATACAGGGCTGGTGCGACCGACCAGCATTTGCCCCTATCTCTATACAATCCAAGCCAAAGAAATTCCTGCGCCCAGACGAGGCAACGCAGCTTGTGGCTCATGCCGCCCCACACCTGCAACCCCTATTCGTCTTTCTGATCGGGACCGGATGCCGACTGTCTGAAGCCCTCGATCTGGAATGGAGGGATGTTGATTTGTGGGGCGCGCGCGCTGTCGTCTGGCAGAAGCAGGGAAACCAGAGGCACGTTGATATGCCGCCATGCGTAATTGACTGGCTGAAGCGCATAGAATGGCGGGAAGGTCACGTATTCCGACCCGTCACGCAAACCCGAAAAGGCTCCGTTATCGGTGAGCGGTACCACAACTCTGCAAGGCAATATGGAGGTCAGATAAAAAACGGATGGGCTGGGGCTTGCAGGCGCGCAGGTCTGCCAGGGCGATTGCGCGAATGGATTCCTGCGGGCCAAACTTCTCTGCAATCATGCTTTGTGCCCGACTTCACGCCGCACGATCTTCGACATACGTGGGCCTCTTGGCACTACTGCGTACACCGAGATCTTCTCCGGCTCCAAACGGACGGTGCATGGAGCAACATCAACACGGTCACGATATACGCCAAGCTGATGCCAGAAGCGTATAAGGACCAGATAGAGAGGTGGTGGAGGGATGGACCGCGCGTGGAAAATTCGGGCTAAAATGCTCCACGGATTTTCCACAGATACCAGTCTGAAACCATAGACAATGGTAGACTGAAATAGATTTAAACGAGTGGGAAATTTCAGCGGGAGACATGGTATAAACCGCAGAATACTGCGGCTCAGGAATGGTGGGCGCAAC
>NZ_BAMZ01000029.1 GCF_000964225.1 Acetobacter syzygii
TAGTTCAGATAAAAACGTCTCCACAAAACCCGGGGCAATTCATAACAATGATCTGGGTCATGCCTTCATCATCAAGCGTGCGCATGACGTTCAGCACTTCCTCGGCCACAATGGGGTCAAGGGCGGAGGTTGGCTCGTCGTACAGCATGATCTCGGGGCGCATGGCCAATGCGCGGGCAATAGCCGCACGCTGCTGCTGCCCACCAGAGAGAGACACCGGGTAACGCTGGGCCACCTTGGCCAGCCCGACCTTTTCCAGCAGGGCCATGGCCTCTTCCCTGTTGGCCTCGGCGTTGCCGCCTTTGACCACACGGGGGGCCAGCATCACGTTATCCAGCACACTCAGGTGCGGAAACAGATTAAAACTCTGGAACACCATACCCACATGGGTCCGCAGCCGATGAGCCAGATGCTCGTCCGCCCGACGCCACGGACCACCATTGCGTTCAATGGTGACCCCCATGGCCGTAACGGTGCCACGATCGGGAATTTCCAGAAAATTGAGACACCGCAGAAAGGTGGATTTACCGCAGCCAGAAGGACCGATGATGGACACCAGCTCCCCCTTGCGGACCTGCATGGACACACCACACAGAATATCCCCCTCGCCAAAGTCCTTGTGCAGATGTTCCGCACTCAGAACAACGGGGTCATTCATAGAAAAAACCGACCCGGTCTGCACCGGGTCGGCAATAAGACGTTCACCTTGAACGGAAGGGTTCTCAGGCAGCTTTCGTCATCCCTCGCAAGACGTACTGAAGGATGCCACCATGCCTGTAATACTCTACCTCGTCCAGAGTATCGACCCGGCAAAGCAGCGGTACTTCCTGCTTGGAACCGTCATTTCTTGTAATTGTCATAATCACGTCCATACGGGGCGTGAGTTTGTCAATTCCGGAAAGGCTGATCACCTCATCCCCCTTCAGACCGAGGGTCTGGCGGGTGGTGCCTTCCTTGAACAGCAGCGGCAGAACGCCCATGCCTACAAGGTTGGAACGGTGGATACGCTCAAAGCTTTCCGCAATAACAGCCTTGACGCCCAGCAGCAGGGTGCCCTTGGCAGCCCAGTCGCGCGAGGAGCCCATGCCGTATTCCTTGCCACCGAATACAACCAGAGGCACGCCCTCTTTCTTGTATTCCATGGCCACGTCATAAATCGCGCCTTCCTTGCCATCGGGGTAATGCTTGGAATAGCCACCTTCCGTACCCGGCACCATTTCGTTCTTGATGCGGATGTTGGCAAACGTGCCACGTACCATGACCCGGTCATTCCCACGCCGCGAACCATAGGAGTTGAAGTCCTTGGGTTCCACGCCATGGTCCATCAGGTACCGGCCAGCAGGGCTGTCCTTTTTGATCGAACCGGCAGGGGAGATGTGGTCGGTGGTGATGTTATCCCCCAGCAGGGCCAGAATACGCGCACCGCTGATGTTGCCCGGAGCCGTGGGTTCAACCGCCATGTCCTTGAAGTAAGGCGGATCCTGCACGTAGGTGGACTTGGGGTCCCACTTGTAGGTTTCAGACCCGGTGGCAACCTTGAGGCCCTGCCATTCCTTGGTGCCTTTGCCCACATTGCTGTAGCGCTTGATAAACTCTTCCCGCGTGATGGAAGAAGCGATCAGGTCGGCAATTTCCTTGTTGGTGGGCCAGATGTCCTTCAGGTACACTGGCTTGCCATCCTTGGAGGTGCCCAGCTGTGCGGTTGTAATATCCTTGCGCATGGTGCCCAGCAGCGAGTAGGCGACCACCAGCGGCGGGCTGGCAAGGTAGTTGGCCCGCACGTTGGGGGAAATACGACCCTCAAAGTTACGGTTGCCAGACAGGACGGAAACAGCAACCAGGTTGTTGTTTTCAATCGCGTCCACAATGTTGCCCGGCAGTGGGCCAGAGTTACCAATGCAGGTTGTGCAGCCGTAACCAACCGTATTGAAGCCCATGGCGTCCAGGTCTTCGGTCAGGTTGGAGCGATTGAGGTAGTCGGTCACAACCTGCGAACCCGGTGCGAGCGAGGTCTTGACCCACGGCTTGGGGGTCAGGCCCAGAGCGCGCGCCTTGCGGGCCACCAGACCAGCCGCAATAAGCACGGCAGGGTTGGAGGTGTTGGTGCACGAGGTAATGGCCGCAATGACCACATCGCCACTGCCCAGCTCGTAATTGGTGCCAGCGACCGGAACTTTTTTATCAGCTTCGGCAGCGGGAACGCCAAGGGAGGAGGTCAGTTCTTTTTCAAACGCCGTGGTGGCATTCTTCAGTTCCACGCGGTCCTGCGGGCGCTTGGGGCCAGCAAGGGATGGCACAACCGTGCTCAGGTCCAGTTCCAGCACGTCGGTAAAGACGGGTTCTGGCGTTTTTTCGGTGCGGAACATGTCCTGCGCCTGCAGGTATTCCTTAACCAGTTTAATGCGGTGTTCGTCGCGGCCGGTCTGGCGCAGGAAGTCCAGCGTCAGCTCATCAACGGGGAAGAAGCCGCATGTTGCACCGTATTCGGGGGCCATGTTGGCAATGGTTGCACGGTCGGCAACGGGCAGGTGGTCAAGGGCTGGGCCAAAGAATTCCACAAACTTGCCAACCACACCCTTTTTACGGAGCATCTGGGTTACGGTTAGCACCAGATCGGTAGCGGTCGCCCCTTCTGGCAGCTTGCCAACCAGCTTGAAACCGATCACGTCGGGAATAAGCATGGCAATGGGCTGGCCCAGCATGGCGGCTTCGGCCTCGATCCCGCCAACACCCCAGCCCAGAACGCCCAGACCGTTGATCATGGTCGTGTGGCTGTCCGTGCCGTAGAGCGAATCGGGGTAAACGTAATCCTTGCCACCCACGTTGGCGGTCCATGCCACCTGCGCAATGTATTCCAGATTCACCTGATGGCAGATACCCGTATCGGGCGGCACCACGGAGAAGTTCTCAAACGCTTCCTGGCCCCAGCGCAGGAAGGCATAGCGTTCCGCGTTGCGCTCGAACTCAAGGGTAATGTTTTCCTGCAGGGCTTCATCGGTCCCGGCAAAATCCACCATCACGGAATGGTCAATCACAAGGTTGACCGGCACCAGCGGGTTAACCTTCTGCGGGTCACCCTTGAGGTTCACAATACCGTCGCGCATGGCCGCAAGGTCCACAACGCCGGGAACGCCGGTAAAATCCTGCATAAGAATGCGTGAGGGCTTGAAGGGCACTTCCTTTGTGCTGCTGCCCTTGGGCAGCCAGCCAGCAATGGCCTTGGCGTCATCCACACTGTAGGAGCGCGCATCTTCAAACCGAAGGATGTTCTCCAGCAGAACCTTGAGCGAAACCGGCAGGCGGCTTACGTCGCCAATGGTTTTTGCCGCTTCGGGAATGGAAAAATAGTGGTAGGTCTTGCCGTCAACCTCAAGGGTGCGGCCTGTTTTGAGTGAGTCGTGGCCAACCGATTTCATCGTCGCTTTCTCCCCGATCACAGCCGATGGCTGGTGATGCGTTCAGGACACCGTTGTGTTCCGTATTGTTCCGCACGGCGCTGCGTGCGTGTCCGCTCTTCGGACAACCGGCTTGATATCCCGTTGGGGCTAGAACATACCGGCACAGATAAAAGGCACAAGCGGGGGAGTGACCACGACCGCGCGAGCAATCCCGCTTTTTGTGTGATTACGGTAACAAAAAGGAGAAGTCCCATCTCCGTGAGCCAGCCCTACAGCAGTGCCGCCCCCTCTTCCGGCCCTGCTTTAACCGCCGCTTCCTTGCTGGAGGCCAATGACCTATGCGTTTTCCGCGGGGACCGTCTGGTCCTGGATGGTGTGAGCCTGCGGCTGAACGCGGGGGATGCCATGCTGCTGACCGGCCCCAATGGTGCAGGCAAATCCACCCTGCTGCGTGTGCTGGCCGGGCTGCGCAAGCCGGATTCGGGGGCGCTGGCATGGCAGGGACAGTCGATTTTTGATGACCGCGCCGCCCATGCAGAGCGCGTAGCCTACATTGGGCACCAGGATGCCCTTAAACCCGGCCTGACCGTAACCGAGAACCTGCACCTGTTTGCCCGCCCCGGAGCCAGCATGGCCGAAGCGCTGGAGGCCATGGACCTGCTGCCTCTGGCCGACCTGCCCGCCCGCCTGCTGTCCGCCGGGCAAAAGCGGCGCACGGCTCTGGCCCGCGTGCTGCTGGCCCAAGCGCCCCTGTGGTTGCTGGATGAGCCGAGTCTGGGGCTGGATTCGGCGGCCATCACCCTGCTGGGCAACGCCATGGCGGCACACCGCGCCCGTGGTGGTGTGCTCATTGCCACCACCCATGTGCCGCTCCCGCTGGATAATAGCTGCGCACTGGACCTGCCCGGCGCAACAGACCCACGGTCTTTTGCCGCCTATGAAGGAGACGAGGCATGAACCGGCTGTTCTGGGGCATTGTCATGCGGGACCTGCGGCTGGCACTGCGCCACGGGGCAGACACGCTGGGAGCGGTGCTGTTTTTTGTTGTTACCGCAACACTGTTCCCGCTGGCACTTGGGCCTTCACCCGAGCTTTTGCGCCATATGGCTCCGGGCATTATCTGGGTTTGCGCGCTGCTGGCAGCACTGCTGCCACTGGACCGGCTGTTTGGCGCGGAGCTGGAGGATGGATCGCTCGACCAGCTGCTCCTGCTGGGCCTGCCCCCAGCCCTTGTTGCCCTTGCCAAAATTACCGCCCACTGGCTGACCACCGGCGTACCGCTGCTGCTGGCTGCCGTGCCACTGGCCGTTATGCTGGGCCTGCCCTCTTCCGCCCTGCCAGTTTTGCTGGGAGGGTTGTTTTTGGGCTCTGTTGTGCTCTCGCTCATCGGGGGCATGGGCGCATCCATTGTGCTGGGCGCACGGCGTGGTGGTGTGCTGCTGCCCCTGCTGACCCTGCCGCTGGCAACCCCTGCACTTATTTTTGGTGCCGCTGCCATTGATGCGGCCTCCAACGGGCTACCATGGCAGCCCGACCTTGAACTGCTTGGCGCTTTTGTGGCTGGCACCCTGCCCCTGTGCCCGCTGGCCGCAGGTGCGGGGTTGCGGGCTGCCGCAGAATAGACCGCCACAACGCAAAAAAGGGATGGAGCCAGACCATGGCCACCATCCCCTTACGCAAAACGGGTCCGGCATCATGCGCCGGACCGGCCCTGTACGCCGTTATTTGGCGGGTGCTGCTGCCGCAGGCGCCTTGGCGCTGGCACCAGAAGCACTGTTGGATACAGCCTGAATATCCACCGAGGCATAACGCACGGCTTCCTGCGCGTCGCGCAGGGCTTCGCTGGCCTTGTAGGGGTCTTTGCCAATCTGTTTGGCGGCGCGGGCAACATCCTGCGTCACCTGTTCCAGCGGCACAGCGGCAATAACGTAATCCGCATCCACACTGGTCACACGCAGCACTTCCGCCGCACGGGCCGGATTGCCGGACTTAAGGTGCCGGTTGGCTGCGGCCACTACGGCAGTTTTTTCTGGTGTTTCTTCCGCATTGGCGTTCAGCACCAGTTCCCCATCGATGGGCAACCATGCAACCTGCTGCGTAGCCGGAGCAGTCGGCCGGGGGCGGGTCTGGCCGGTTTTGCTCGGCATCAGTTCCGCTGCGGCCTTCTGGAAGGCGGTATTATCCGAGCGCGCCGTAGCCAACGCCTGCTGGGCGCTGGCAATAAGCGCCTTGGCGCCAGCCAGATCGCCATCATAAATGGCGTTACGAGCGAGGGACAGATATTCGAACGCCATGCTGCCATCGTCGGAAAGGCGGCTGAAATCCTGCGTTGCAGCAGACTGTGCAACCGCGTTGGACGTGGCTGCACCCGTTGGTGCCTGCTGTGCAAAGGCAGGTGTTACAGCAGCCATTGCCACCAGAGCCGTACCCAGCAGCATACCCATTCGTGTCATGATAACTCCCTTTACCCAAGCCCCGATCATGGGGCCTGTGTCTGCGCTGATTGTTAAGCGCATCGGGCGTGCTGCAAAGGGCTGCGCGCACAATACAGGGCTGCCTTTACAACAAGGGCGGCGCACATAAAAAAAACCCTCCCTGCACCAGACCGGAACAGCCGGGGGCAGGGAGGGCAAAAAATTGTGCCGTAAGGCCTATGGGAACCCACAGACCCTACGGGTCAGATGTAATGTTCGCTCAATGGGGCAAACCCATTAAAGCGGGTTGAGCAGTAGGTGGATACATAGGCCCCCGTGCCCAACAGATCGATCTGCTCGCCAGAGCACAGGTCAAGCGGCAGGTCGTAATGGCTTTTTTCGTACAGAATGTCCGCCCCATCGCAGGTTGGACCTGCCAGAGCTACTGGCCCCGTAGGCGCACCATCCCGCGCGGTGCGAATAGCGTAGCGGATGGATTCGCCTTCCGTTTCCGCCAGACCACCAAACCGCCCGATGTCCAGATACACCCAGCGCGGCCCATCCTGCCGACCGCGAGCACTCACCAGCACGACCTCGGTCCGCACAACGCCAGCCTCACCCACAATAAAGCGGCCCGGCTCCACCAGCATTTCCGGCAGGGCATTGCCAAAATGCTCGGTCATGGCGCGGCAGATGGCTCCGGCAAAATGGTCGATCTCTGGCACATCCTCGCGGTAACGAATGGGGAATCCGCCACCCAGATTGATCATGCGCAGGTCCAGACCAGCAGCGCTCAGGTCCGTAAACAGGCTGGCAACACGGGCAATCGCGGCCTCGTATGCTTCTGCCGAAAGCTGCTGGCTCCCCACATGGAAAGACAGACCATACGGGTCCAGCCCCAGCGTGCGGGCCTGCAACATAAGGTCGCGCGCAGCTTCCACCGTGGTGCCGAACTTGCGTGAGAGCGGCCATTCCGCATCGTAATTATCCACCAGCAGGCGGCAATATACGCGGCTCCCCGGCGCGTGCTGGGCAATTTTTTCCAGCTCTTCGCGGCAGTCGAACACAAACATGCGTACGCCAGCCTTGTAGGCAGCCTGTATGGCCGACACTTTTTTGACCGTGTTGCCAAAAGAGATGGAATCCGGGTCTGCTCCGGCTTCCAGGCAAAGGGAGACCTCTTCCCACGATGCCGCATCAAAGCAGGAGCCAAGCCCCACAAGACGGGTCAGGATTGGCATGGCCGGATTGGCCTTGACCGCATAATAAATGCGCGCCAGCGGCAGGGCCTTGCCCAGTGCACGGTAGCGGGCTTCCACCTGATCGACATCGACGACAAGGCAGGGCGTTGCCGGTTTTTGCTCGGCAAGAAAACGGGTGATTTTGGGATTCATATCCCCACTCCCCCAGTTCAGGCTTCCCCACCTATCAAGAGCAGAGAAGGACGTTGCGAAACGGTCTAACGGACCAGCGAAAGGCAGACCCACAAAGGAGTCCCGATTAGCCAGAACGCTTGACGTCGTTGCGTAACCTCAGAGGGCCAGTGGCACGTGCGTTGCTGCGTAGGGGCGTGGATATGAGGCCAAACCAACACAAGCGCAAGTAAAAAATCCCGATAAAACAAAAAAACTTGGCATGTGCCCCCAACCCCCGATAAGACTGGGCCAGTTACGGTTACTTCACGCTTTCCTGCTGCTTCTCCACGAAAGACTTTGTGCGCCCCATTGTGAAGTAAACCCCACCAGACTCCACCCGGCCACAGACCTGTGGCCGACCATGGTGCGCACGTGGACCGCCCGGTTTGACCGGGCAAAACCACAGATCAAGGATCTTTCTGAATTCATGCAGGCTCTCTGGCAGTCAGACCGCTCTTCCCTTGCGCCCCATACGGGGGAGACCGCTCCCACACACCCAGCCAGGCTCCGCTTTGCAAGCCCGTGGGCCATGAGCCGCAAGGACTGGCAGACCATTACGTCCAACACGGCCAAAAACCTTGTTTTTGGCCCCACCACACTGGTAGCGGCCGGGTGTGCATTCTATACCACCCTCTCGCTCTTCCCGGCCATCAGCGCCCTGATTTCCATTTACGGGCTGGCGTTTGATGTACAGACCGTGGCCCCGCAGATGGATATTCTGCGCAACCTGCTGCCCCCCAGCGCCTTCAACCTGCTATATGACCGGGTGCAAACACTGGTCGCGGAGCCCCCATCCTCCCTGACCATGAACCTGATCATCTCGCTGACCGTGGCGTTATGGTCGGCCTCCGCGGCTACGCGCTCCATTCTGTCTGCTCTGAATATTGCCTACAACACGCGGGAAAACCGGAATTTTCTGGTCTTTCAGGCCACGGCCTTTGCCATGACCCTGTCTGGCATTCTGGGGGCGGTGCTTACACTCGCACTTTTGGTGGCCATGCCGCTGCTTTTGGCGCTTCCCGCCATCCTGCACATTCCCACCCCACCCGGCTCCATTGAATTTCTGGCACGCTGGAGTGGGCCTGTGGTCATGTTTACCTTTGAAACACTGGCCCTATCCGCCCTGTACCGCTTTGGGCCGGACCGCAAACGGCACACACAATGGCGCTGGGTGCTGCCCGGTGCCCTGGCATCCACCATTACGTGGATTATGGCCTCGCTCGGTTTTTCCTATTACGTGGCGCATCTGGCCAGCTACAATGCCACTTATGGGCCGCTTGGCGCTTTTATTGCGATTATGATGTGGTTTTTTGTGACCGCATGGGTCGTGCTGATGGGCGCGGAACTCAATGCCCAGATGGAGGGCTATGCCCTTGGGCTTATTCAACCGCCCGAAACCGACGCCATGCTGGCCAGCAAACCAGCCACCCCCAAGGACTGCATACAGGCCCCTCATACAGACCTGTAAGCAGCGGCCCTGTTATCCCCCGTTACGGGTGGCCAAAACGCTTGCGCTGAAGGTGCAGGGGCCGCCCACGCTTGCCTGCGGTGGCTTTGGCAGGGGCCGCCAGAGCTGGGCTGGCCGCATCTTCCGGTGCGGCGGCAACTTCCTCTGGCGTGGCGGTCTGCACACTCACATGCGCCACACCGGAATTGAGCATCCCAAGTTTGGCCGCCGCAGCCTGCGAAAGGTCAATAATCCGCCCCCGGCTATATGGCCCACGGTCATTGACCGTAACCACAACGGAGCGCCCGGTTTCTTCCGATGTTACAAGCAGCTTGCTGCCAAGGGGGGCTGTGGGGTGGGCTGCGGTCAGGCGGTTTTTATCAAACCGCGAGCCGGAGGATGTACGGCGCAGGTGGTGGCGTCCACCATACCAGCTTGCCATCCCTTTTTGAGAAACATCGCGGCCAGAAACAGAACCCGTGCCAGCGTCTGCCACATCCTGCATTCCGTTAGCCGCCAGTGCTTTATGCACGGATTCGGCCCAGGCAGTACCACCCTGAGCATCAACCGCAGCCGCATGGGCCGCAGGATGCGCGAACAGTGAGGTTGTAACAAACACACTTCCAAGAAGTGCCCGGCGCAGGGCTGACATCCGCCTGTTTACTCCGTTTCTGTGATAGACCCGACCTTAATGGGCGCTTTAGCCCCCCAAAGGCAACCTTTTTTGGCGGGCACATGGGGTAGCCCACCCCATATTGCCCACTGGCGTGGCAAAAATATGACGGGCACCCGCCAAGCCCATACAGCCCCTTCCGCCCCCCTCCACAGGCTAAAAAGCGCGATTGGAGGAGGTGAACCCACTTTTCGCACCGCTTTCTCTTGGATACGCGGGCGCATCGTGCTACGGCCCCGTTTGTCATGGAAAGACCTCTCATTGCTGTCCTGAACGGCCCCAACCTGAACATGCTTGGCCAGCGCCAACCCGAAGTATACGGGCGGGCAACGCTGGACGACGTGGAACAGCTGTGCCTGCAGACCGCCGAAAAACTTGGACTGGCCATAGATTTCCGCCAGACCAATATTGAAGGCGAGCTGATCTCCTGGGTGCAGGAGTGCCGCAAACGGGCCAAAGGCATTATTATCAATCCCGCAGGGTATACCCATACTTCCATCGCCCTGCTGGATGCACTGCTGGCTACGGACCTGCCGGTAATCGAGGTCCATATCTCCAACATTCACCGCCGCGAGCCATTCCGCCATCACTCCTACGTTTCGCGCGCCGCTACCGGCGTTATCTGCGGGCTGGGAGTTGGGGGGTATTCTCTGGCCTTGCAGGCAATGACTGATCTTATTCTGGATGAGGATGACCAATGAGCGGACTGCTCGTGGACGCGGATGCCATTCGGGCTCTGGCTGATATTCTGACTGAAACCGGACTGACCGAAATTGAGGTGTCTGAAAATGACCGCCGCATTCGTGTTGCCCGTGCTCCCGCAACCGTGCAGGCTTCGGCCCCCGCACCGGTGGCAGCCGTAGCCCCGGTTGCAGCAGCCCCTGCACCGGCAGCCAGCGCGGCTCCGGCCGACCTCTCCCGCCATCCGGGTGCGGTGCCCAGCCCCATGGTTGGCGTGGCTTACCTGACCCCCGACCCGTCCTCCCCGCCGTTTGCCAGCGAAGGACAGATCGTGACTGCAGGCCAGACCCTGATGCTGATTGAAGCGATGAAAACCTTCAACCAGATCAAAGCGCCCAAGGGTGGCACGCTCAAGGCCATTCTGGTTGCCTCGGGCGACCCGGTCGAATTTGGTCAGCCGCTTGCCATCATCGAGTAATGTTCTCCAAAATCCTTATCGCCAACCGTGGCGAGATCGCCCTGCGTATCCTGCGCGCCTGCCGGGAACTCGGGATCAAAACCGTGGCGGTTCATTCCACCGCTGATGCCGATGCCATGCATGTGCGTCTGGCGGATGAGGCCGTGTGCATTGGCCCGGCCTCCTCGCGCGATTCGTACCTGAATGTGGCGGCCATTCTGTCTGCCGCGACCATAACCGGGGCGGAAGCCATCCACCCCGGATACGGGTTCCTTTCCGAAAACGCGGATTTTGCCGAAACGGTGGAAGCCCACGGTCTGGTCTTTATTGGTCCAACGGCGGAACACATCCGCATGATGGGCGATAAGATTACCGCCAAAACCACCATGCTTGCCCTGGGTGTGCCACTGGTCCCCGGCTCGGATGGGGAACTGGCCAATCTGGAAGAAGCCCATGAGGTCGCCAGCCGTGTTGGCTACCCCGTGCTGATCAAGGCCGCTGCTGGTGGCGGCGGGCGCGGCATGAAAGTGGCCCACTCCGCCGAAGAACTGTCCGACGCATGGAGCATGGCCCGTACCGAAGCCCGCGCGGCTTTTGGCAACGATGCGGTGTACATGGAAAAATACATGGACCGCCCGCGCCATATCGAACTCCAGATTCTGGGCGATAACTACGGCAACGTGGTGCATTTTGGCGAACGGGACTGTTCGCTCCAGCGCCGCCACCAGAAAGTGCTGGAAGAGGCAGGCTCGCCCGCCATTTCCGCCGAACAGCGCGACAGCATTGGCCGCACGGCCACCGAGGCGCTGGCGCGCATGGGCTACCGTAATGCGGGCACGCTAGAGTTCCTGTACCAGGATGGGCAGTTCTGCTTTATTGAAATGAACACCCGCCTACAGGTTGAACACCCCATTACAGAAATGGTGTGCGATGTGGATCTGGTCCGCGAGCAGATCCGTCTGGCAGCAGGCGAAAAGCTTGGCTACACGCAGGAGGATGTATCCTTCTCCGGCCATGCCATTGAATGCCGCATTAATGCCGAAGACCCGACCACCTTTGCCCCCTGCCCCGGCACGGTGGCAGTGTACCACCCGCCGGGTGGGCTGGGTGTGCGGGTGGATAGCGCGCTTTACACCGGCTACCGCGTTCCCCCTTACTACGACAGCATGATCGCCAAGCTGATCGTCCATGCCCCCACCCGTGCACAGGCGATTGCGCGTATGCAGCGGGCACTGGACGAGTTTGTTGTGGAAGGGATTAAAACCGTTATTCCACTCCACCGCGCCATTCTGGAAGACCCGGGTTTTCAGAGCGGGGATTACACCATCCACTGGCTGGAACAGTTTATGGCGCGTGCGCAGTAAACCGTACACCAACCAGAACAGCCCATACAAAAAGGCCGGTCCAGCAGATGGACCGGCCTTTTTTATGCCCCCTCAGGCTTGGCAGCCCACGGGGCGTTGGAGCTTTTTTGCCGTTCAGGCAGCACTGCCCACCGGTGTTGTCGGCTGGGCCGGACCATCTTCCTCCACGTCGGTATATTGGGGGATGGCGTAGTTATTTTCGGCTTTGGGAACAAATTCCCCATCGCGCAGAGCCATTTCAATATCTTCCAGCGTGGCCCCGCTTGTTTCTGGCACACAGAAGTAAACAAAAATGACCGATGCCAGATTAACCCCGGCATAAATCCACATTGTGCCACCAAGGGAGACAAGCTGCACCAGCGAGAGCGCCGTAGCCGTAACCAGCAGATCCGCCCCCCACAGGACTGCGGCATGGAGGCTGGTCGCCACCGCGCGCATGGGCAAGGGAAAAAGCTCCGCACCCAGCAACCAGCCCACAACCTGAATACCGCCAGAGTTGAACACCATGAACAGCAGCAGGAACACAACGATCATCCAGCTCCCCATGCTTCCCTTGTCCGGGTGGAGGGCAAACACAATGCCAAGCCCAAGCAGGCTGAGCACGGAACCCGGCCCCATGATCAGCACAAGACGGCGGCGACCGATACGGTCCACAAACAGGCAGCCCAGCAGGGTCATAATCAGGTAAACCATGGCCACGCCAAGGCTGGTCAGCAGAGCTGATGAGCTATTAAACCCGGCATCCGACAGGAAGGTAGGGGTATAGTAAATCATCATCTCCAGACCACCGGCCTGCGTAAAGAACGCAATACCCAGTGCGGCGACCAGTGCCGGGCGAACCCACGGAAGCTTGAGACCTTTCCAGCCCCGTTCATCCTCATCCATACCCAGAACGTTTTTGCGGATTTCCGTAATCTCACGCTGGATAACCTTGCGGGATGTGCGCACACGCCCAAGCTGTTTGACAGCGGAGACCATGCCCTCGTTCTCTGCCACCCAGCGGGGGCTTTTGGGCAGGAAGAACATGCTCACAAACACCACCGCCGCAGGAATGGCGGCAATGGCGATCATGGGCCGCCACCCCCACGCATCGCGCATGGTAAAGCCCACAAGGTTGGCCAGAAAAATGCCAACACCAATGGCAACGTTGAACAGGGTGACCAGATTACCGCGCTTGGCAGCAGGAGCCAGTTCCGAAATATAGGTCGGCACCACCTGTGTGGACCCACCGACCGCAAAGCCCAGAAACACACGGTCGATCACCAGCATGGTCACGCTGGAAGCGTAAGAGCAGGCAACCGCCCCCAGCACAAAAACAGCCGTAACCAGCATGACCGAAATGCGCCGGCCATACCGTTCGGAAAACCACGAAACACCAATGGCCCCCACCACAGCCCCGACCAGAATGGCCGATGTGACCATTTCTTCCTGCACGGAGGTTAAATGGAAGTCCTTGGTAATAAGGAGAAGTGCGCCAGAAATAATTCCCGTGTCGTATCCGTAAAGACCGCCGCATATGGCAGACACAAACGCCGCTATCCATAAAACGTAGTGAGCACGTGGAGATATTTCCAGATTTTTTACCGCATCAAGCGTTTTATTTCTTTCTGTCTGCATGACACAATCATGACATAGTCGAAAAAACTTGCATATCTTACTATTTATTATTTATTATAATAAATGGGATCCTGCGTGCCATCGCATGACCTGCTGGTCAAAGCCACGCCCTGACAAGGCGGAATCCTGCCCGGTCCCCCTTCCTCCTACCCTGCTTCCGCCCCCGGTATGTGGTCACATATTGGTGTAAATGCTTGACACAGGCACACCTCTGGCTATCTGCTTGCACATAACCAAGGGGGGTTCCGGATAAGGAACTGAGAGGCCACTTTACGCTTTCTGCACCAGAAGGCTCCGTGGCGACCCTGCCGCCAGCAACATACGGTTCTGGCGGGGAACCTGATCCGGCTCATACCGGCGGAGGGACTGGTGCCTGTAAGGAACAGACGCCCTGCCTGACTGGCATGGTGTTGCCAGCAATGGCTGTCTCCTACTCCGGGCCTGTCCTCCTCGCGCCTGAGGAGACTTTGCAATGTCTGCCACCACCACAACAGCACCACCCACACAGGGCGGCAACCCCAAGCCCGCCAACACGGCAGCCCCCGCACCGGGGCAGGTCACCACGGGGCCAATCCGTGGCTCCCGCAAGGTCTATTCCAGCCCCGAAGGGCATCCGGACATCCGCGTGCCGTTCCGCGAGATCGCACTGGACCCATCTGCCAACGAACCACCCGTGCGCGTGTACGATACATCCGGCCCCTACACGGACCAGAATGCGCAGATCGATGTCCGCACCGGCCTGCCCAAGCTGCGCAGCGCATGGCTGGCCAAGCGTGCCCTGACCGCCACGACCCCCCGCTCCATCCGCCCCGAAGATAATGGTGGGGCCGAGGGCAGCTATCTGGTCCAGCCCTGCCCTGCGCCGCATACGGTGCTTAAAGGGGTCGAGGGTAAACCTGTTACGCAGTACGAGTTCGCCAGGGCCGGGATCATTACCGAAGAAATGATCTATGTGGCCCACCGCGAAAATCTGGGCCGCCAGAAAGCGCTGGATGACGCCGCGGCACAACTGAAGGACGGCAACTCCTTTAACGCCGCCCTGCCCGAATTTGTGACCCCAGAATTTGTGCGCGAGGAAATTGCCCGTGGCCGCGCCATTATTCCGGCCAACATTAACCACCCCGAGCTTGAACCTGTGGTGATCGGCCGGAATTTTCTGGTCAAGGTCAACGCCAACATTGGCAACTCGGCCATTACATCCTCCGCAGCAGACGAGGTGGAAAAGCTGGTCTGGTCCATTCGCTGGGGTGCAGATACGGTCATGGACCTGTCCACCGGCCGGAACATCCACAACATTCGCGACTGGATTTTGCGCAACGCCCCAACCCCCATTGGCACAGTGCCGCTTTATCAGGCGCTGGAAAAAGTAGGCGGGGATGTTAGCAAACTGAACTGGGAAGTGTTCCGCGATACGCTGATTGAACAAGCCGAACAGGGCGTGGACTACTTTACCATCCATGCCGGTGTGCGCCTGCAGCACGTACCGCTGACTGCCAACCGCGTAACGGGCATTGTCTCCCGCGGGGGGTCAATCATGGCAAGCTGGTGCCTGAACGGCCACCGCGAGAGCTTTCTGTACGAACATTTTGAAGATATCTGCGATATCATGCGTGCGTATGACGTATCCTTCTCACTTGGAGATGGCCTGCGTCCGGGCAGCATTGCCGATGCCAATGATGCCGCCCAGTTTGCCGAGCTGGAAACGCTGGGCGAACTGACCAAAATTGCCTGGGCCAAAGGCTGCCAGGTCATGATCGAAGGGCCGGGCCATGTGCCCATGCACAAGATCAAGGAGAATATGGACAAGCAGCTCCGTGAATGTGATGAGGCCCCGTTCTATACGCTTGGTCCGTTAACGACCGACATTGCTCCGGGCTATGACCATATTACGTCGGCCATTGGTGCAGCCATGATCGGCTGGTTTGGCACCTCCATGCTCTGCTACGTAACCCCCAAGGAACACCTTGGCCTGCCAGACCGCAACGATGTTAAAACCGGCGTGATCACCTACCGCATTGCCGCCCATGCCGCCGATCTGGCCAAAGGCCACCCCGGTGCCAAACTGCGCGATGATGCCCTGAGCCGTGCGCGCTTCTCCTTCCGGTGGGAGGATCAGTTCAACCTCTCGCTCGACCCGGATACGGCCTGCGCTTACCATGACGAGACCATGCCGCGGGATGCACACAAAACGGCGCACTTCTGCTCCATGTGTGGTCCAAAGTTCTGCTCCATGCGGATCAGTCAGGATCTGAAGGAAGATGCCGCTCGCCTTGCAGGCATTGAGCAGAAGAACGAGGAGTTCCGTCAGGCCGGTGGCAAGGTGTATGTTGCCGCCGAATAAAGGCTTTTAAGGTATAACTCCCTGAATATTTATAAATATGGAGAATAGATCGTTCTATTCTCCATATTTTTTGACCATCCGTTAAAAATAATGCCGCAAAAAGACCTTGGGCACGCCTTCGGTATTGAGGCACGAAAACACGATAACCGCCACCCACACCATACAGGCGGAAAAGCAAAAGACCTTGCACCACAAGGAAACTTTATCGTCCCGCCCCTTCATTATCGGCCAGTACAATGCTTTGTGGCCATACCATTCCAGCACACCGGACAAGACCAGAGCCAGCAACTTGGGCGTAATATAAGCCCGCGCGCCAATATGAACCGGGTCGTAAAAGAAAAGGGCGAAACCCGTGATCATGGCTATGCCATAGCTGATATGCAAAGGACGCAGCATAAAGCGGGAAAGTTGAACCAGAGCCCCCCTTTCCATCTGCTGTACAACCGCCAGCGCAAACAGCATTTCCAAGCCAAAAAACCCAGCCATACTCAGGATATGGAGCGTTCTGACCAGATAGTGCACCGGCTGGAACCAGAAGTGGAACGTCCGGCTATCGAGCGCCATAAGCAGTTCTGTTGGCAGGCGCATAAAAGCCAGAGGATGGTTGGACATGAGTTTACAATTCACCGATCGGTATAAACATTGACTTTAATAATGATTCTCACTAACCCAAACAGTCAAGACAAGCGGAGAACCACACAATGAAACGGCTTTTTGCAGCCCTTCCCCTTTTAGCCGGGATATATGTTTTTCCTCCCGTCCAGGCTCAGGCGCAAACCGTTTTCCACCTTACACTCAAAGATCATCATTTTGAACCTGATCATCTGAGCGTGCCTGCCGGTGAGCGGTTTATGATTGAACTGGAAAATCAGGACAGCACAACAGACGAGCTGGAAAGCTACGACATGAAATTTGAAAAAATTATCGTGTCCGGCTCAAAAATTCGTGTTCATGCTGGCCCGCTACACCCCGGACAATATACTTTTTTTGATGACTACCACCCCGATCAGGCCAAGGGAACAGTCACCGCAGAAGCAAAGCCCTGAACCATGCTTGGCAGTCTGATTATTGTTTTTCGTGAAGTTATGGAAGCGGGCCTTGTTATTGGCATTGTGCTCGCGGCAACACGCGGCATTGCCGGGCGTGGCTGGTGGGTGGCTGGCGGCATTGCCGCTGGTGTGACCGGCGCCGCCATTGCCGCAGCCTTTGCTGGTGCGCTCTCCACCGCGTTTTCTGGCAATGGGCAGGATATTTTTTCTGCTGCAATCCTGTGCGTGGCAGTTCTCATGCTCTCATGGCACGTCATCTGGATGGCACGGCACGGGCGTGAACTGGCGCAGGAAATGAAACAGATGGGCGCTGCGGTCTCCGCTGGCAGTCGCTCACTTGGAGCCATGGCAACCGTGGTGGCCGTAGCCGTTCTGCGCGAAGGCATGGAAGTGGTGCTGTTCCTTTACGGTATTGCCGTATCTGCCCATGTTGGTGCGTTTTCTCTGCTCAGTGGTGGCCTGCTGGGCGTGCTCGGTGGCGCTGCCCTGTCTTACGCGCTGTATCGTGGGTTGATTATTATTCCCCTGCGGCATCTGTTTGCCGTGACCAATATTCTTGTTTCCATTCTGGCGGCAGGCATGGCCTCTCAGGCGGCGGCCCTGCTTGCATCCGATGACCTGATTCCGGCACTGGGATACGACATCTGGGATACATCCTGGCTGTTGTCCGATGGCAGCCTTGCTGGCCGCACCGCCAAAGCCCTTGCCGGTTACACCGACAGGCCAACAGGTATTCAGATTTTAGTCTGGGCCCTGACTCTTGCGTGCCTGTTGGTAACGGAACGCTATGTGCGCACCCGCCCACACCCCTCCTCACCATAAAACCCCACTTTTTCAACCCTGTGCCTGCTGGCACCTTTGATCGTAGAGACCTGAAATGAAGCGTTGCCTCAAAGTCTTTTCCGTTCTGACCGCCCTTTCCGCTGCTTATGCTGCTCCGGCCATGGCGCGTGAATACCCCGTTGGTGGCCCCGTGCAGGCCCATGATATGGAAATTGCCGCCAACTACCTGATCGGTGTGGAAATGGCCCCCATGCCCAAAGACATGGCAATGGGCAAGGACACCATCCACCTTGAAACCGATGTTCATGCAACTGCTGATAACCCCTGGGGTTTTCCCGATGGTGCATGGATTCCCTACATTGGCGTGGACTACACCCTGACCAAAAAGGACTCCAACTGGAAAAATGAAGGCGTTCTCCATGCCATGACTGCAAAAGATGGCGCACACTACGCCAACAATGTAAAAATGGATGGTCCGGGCACCTACACCGTTGTGTTCCGCTACAGCTCGCCAGAAACCAATGGCTTCCTGCACCACACGGATAAAGAAACCGGCACCCCGGGCTTTTGGGCACCGTTCACAGAAACCTTTACATTTAATTACCCCCAGAAATAATTTTTTCTGAAATTTGCATAAAAGGGCAGGGATATTGCCATATCCCTGCCCTTTTGTATGGATTGCTGGGTTGCAATTAAAACATGTTTATCTTACCCCCCATTCCCATATTAGTGTTTTTGATAATTATTCTCATATAGGTTTCATCCCATGCAAAATCCCTGCCGGGCCTCGCTTTGCGCGCCGTCCAGACGCACGAAAAAAAACAGATCCTTTTCAAAAACCATTTTTGTATCTCTTGCTTTATCCCTCCTTTCAGGCACATCGGCATTTGCACAGAATGCGGAGACGCAGCTGGAGCAGGACCGCCGTCGTCTGGGCAATTCCGGCCCACTGGTCTCCGAGGTGGACCCGGCC
>NZ_BAMZ01000028.1 GCF_000964225.1 Acetobacter syzygii
AACAGAGCAACAGAGCAACAGAGCAACAGAGCAACAGAGCAAACGCGCTGCCTGACAGAGTGTCAAGAGATAAATCTGGTTATCTGCACATCCAGCCCGGGAGAAGACCGTCCGTTCTCAGCAATAATGGCGTCATCCACACCAGACCTGCACCTACTGCACGGGGGCCAATGCTTCCCGATGTTCCTTTACGACATGGAGGACAACCAATGAGCATTTCTCAAGGTAGCCTCTTTGAACAGCCCTCAACTCAGCCACGCCTTGTGCGCCGTGAAGCCATTACAGATGAAGGATTAAAGCACTTTCAGGATGCTTATCCGGGGCAGACCATCAGCAAGAAAGACCTGTTCTACTATGTCTACGGTATCCTGCACTCTGAGGAATATCGGCAACGCTATGCTGACACCCTACGCAAAGAATTACCTCGCATTCCTCGTTTAAAAACATATGAGGCGTTCAAGGCATTCAGCGATGCAGGTCGCAGACTTGGAGAAATGCATGTCAATTTTGACAGCCAGCCCATCTACGAAGGTGTAAAGATTGATTATGGCAAAGGCCCTCTGACGCCGGAAGCTTTCCGAGTAGAAAAAATGAAATACGGTAAAGGCAAGGACAAAAGCGTCCTGCATTACAATGACCGTATCACCGTCACAGGCATCCCGCTGGAAGCCTATGATTATGTTGTAAATGGCAAGCCCGCACTGGACTGGGTTGTCGAACGCCAGTGCGTCAAAACCGACAAGGCCAGCAGTATTGTAAACGATGCCAATGACTGGGCTATCGAGACCATGGATAACCCACGTTACCCGTTGGAACTGTTCCTTCGGGTGCTGACTATCAGCCTTGAAACCATGAAAATCGTAAAGGCCTTACCAGCTCTAGATATTCTAGAAAACTAACCAAACAAGGGGGTCAACGGGGGAGTTCACTCCCCCTTGCCTGCTTGCAAACCATCGCCACACAACGTGTCCGCTGGTTTGCACGGCTGGCTTTACTTTGCTTTAAAGGCAACCTACCTCCACAACAAATTTCCAATCTTTCTACCCTAATATTCTATTTCACAATTCCAGAGATACTGGCGATTTTCTCAGCAAGGAAATCTGCACAGATACGCACTCGTGCGATATTCGCCCGCTCAGGTGAAATCAACATACTCAGTGGAACAGGAGATAGTCTGTACGCTGGCAAAAGCACCGATAACTCTCCACTCATAATGCAGTCATCAACGAGCCAATGATGAGCAGGCCCAAACCCTCGACCGACTACAAATGCCTGCCGTGCTGCCAGTCCGTGATCAACTATTAACCGTCCTTTGAAGGGCACCGTAATGTGGTCATCATCCGGGGTTTGTAAATGTAAAGATGACGAACCCTGTACGCGAGACATTTTCACACCATCATGACCGATGAGGTCTTCCGGTTCCTGCGGGACGCCATGAGCCTGTAACCACTCAGGTGATGCAACCAACACCCGATGACTTAACCCGAGAGAGCGAAGCTTCATGGCACTATCGGTTAAAGGCCCCAAACGTATTGCAATATCGATACCCTCACGCACCAGATCAATACGTTCATCCGTCAGATTGAATTCAATCTGAATATCAGGATACTTATCCTGAAATGCAAAAATAATTTTCTCAACATGTAAAATGCCAAATGCGGCAGTACATGAAATTCGTACTAAGCCAGTCGCTGCCTTTTTGGCTTTTTTCACGTCCTCATTTGCCTGCTCAACCAATCTCAAGATATGCAGGCATTGAGTATAATATCGCCTTCCTTCATCAGTCAGCATGACACTACGCGTTGTACGCACGAATAACGAAACTCCTAGAGCCTCCTCCAATTCATGCAAATGGCGCGTGACTGTTGACTGCCCAACCCCCAACTCCCGTGCCACAGCAACAAGCTGTCCCCGTTCAGCAATACGAACAAAGGTCTGCATACGATCAAGAGTAACGTACGATTGTTCCATTATTCAGCATAGTCCTATCCGTCAGCAGTCTATAGCAGAATAATAGGACACTCTCTATCCTTCCTGAAAGTTTCCAGCTTTTCTGAAAGGAATATGACGTCATGAATGTTCTGATTATTTTTGCGCATCCAGAACGAAACTCTCTGAATGGGGCACTCCTTGATATCGCCAGAAATGAACTCGAAGCTTCAGGCCACACAGTTCAGGTTTCTGACCTCTATGCGATGAAGTGGAAAACTGACATTGACCGAAAGGACTTCCCGTCTTTTCCTGCTGATGAACGCCTCAAGGTTGCCTCTGCATCCGCTGAATCATTTTCCTCTCATACTTTGACGCCAGACGTCGAAGCTGAGCAGAAAAAACTTTTATGGGCTGACACAGTCATTCTTCAGTTCCCCCTCTGGTGGTTCAGTATGCCAGCAATTCTCAAAGGCTGGGTAGACCGTGTTTATTCCTGCGGCTTTACATACGGAGTGGGAGAACACAGTGATAAACGTTGGGGAGACCGCTATGGTGAAGGCACAATGGCAGGCAAAAGAGCAATGCTCATTGTCACTGCCGGAGGTTGGCCCGAGCATTATTCATCTCGCGGCATAAACGGCCCGATAGATGACATCCTTTTCCCCATCACCCACGGTATCCTCTTTTATCCCGGTTTCACCGTATTACCGTCCTTTGTCGCTTACCGCGTTGATCGCTTAAATGAACAAGAGTTTTCTATTCTTTCCGATAAATTTAAAGAGAGAATACAAACTTTGGCGACAACTTCACCAATCCCATATCGAAACCAAAATGATGGTGATTATACTATTCCAACCATGCTGCTGAAATCAGGATTAGAAAAAGCAGGCACAAGTGGATTTGAGCTTCACTTAAAGGCAGAGCCTCATCTATAGGCCACTCTTGACTGCCCCACGGGTTTGCCCGCACAGTGAACCCGCAGTCACCATGTGAAGGATGATTTCATCTGAAATTATCGTTCTGTTTCAATGGGTTGTCTGATTGGTTGCGCCCAAAGCGAGCGGGTTCAAGTCCCGCAGTTCGCATACCTTAAGGTATTGATTTTATTGAGAAAACCCAAAAGAGGTGAAGTGTAAACCCGCTTCTCCACAGTCCTTCTCCAAACTGGAGAAATTCTCAATGCTGGCTCTTGTAGGCACCCACTACCATTTCCGGCGCGTCGTCCCCGTTGCCTTACGGCCCCTCTTCGGCAAAACTGAATTCTGGATTTCCCTCAAAACGGGAAGCAAATCAGAAGCCCGCCTCTCGGCCATGGCCCTCCATGCCCGGACGAGTGCGCTATTCAGAACGGCCCGAACCATGACTGACCCAGCCCAGAACAAGCCCATCACCAAGGACGACCTTCTGGCGCTGGTGTGGATATGACATTCAGCAGTTCCCGCACCCGGGCGAGGCTGGCCTTGCGGCTGGAACTGGACAGCAGGCCATAATCGCGGATGCGATGAAATCCCCGTGGCAGAACATGCAGCATGAAGCGGCGGATGAACTCATCCGTGGCGAGTGTCATGACCTGCTGCTGGTGGGCCGTGTCCCGCCGGTAGTCCTTGTAGCGGAACGTCACGCCGTTTTCGTTGAACGCCAAGAGGCGGCGGTTCGAGATGGCGACATGGTGGGTATAGCGTGACAGTTAGGCCAGCACCGCTTTTGGACCGGCTTGGCGTAGACGACCCAGCGCCTGCTGCGCACAGGGGCCAGATACCGCAGGAAGGCACGACGGTCTGCCAAAGGGGCAAGTTGCCCCCGGAAGACCAGCCGATCGGCGTCGAAAAGTGCCAGCCGCGTTCTGCTCAATCTGGAACTGGCGCACATCCTCGACTGTTGCCGTGTGGGGTGAGCGGCCCAGAAACGTGGCGAAACGGCCGACATCGCGAAGGCAATTGCGCTGCGTCTCCCAGGAGAACCGCCGCACCGCCATGTCATCAAGCAGGCGCTGGCGAAGGGGACTGATTGCAGCAATGCACAGGGACTCTGTCATCATCCGGCTCCTTCTGGTGGGAAGAAGCCAGAGTGCTTGGTCCGATTAGGACAGTTCCAAATAAAACAGATCGCTCACGCCGTGGTGACAGACCTCCACATCGCACCAATCCCGCGCAGCGGGTTCGTTCTCCCCCCCATTGGTGACTAACGGTTATTCTCACGTATTAGACAATTTTAATTTTATTACGCCTTCCAACCTCGCTTCCCTCGCCATGCCTCATTGATCAAAGCTGTCAGTACCCCTTGATCTGTTCTGGAATAGATCAGATCGGGATGCTTTGTAAGAAAGTAATAAACTGACTGCATGTCCGTGTGTCCCCAGTTCGGCCGGTCATCAATAAACTGCCTCAGTCCATCAAGGGCTTCCTGGTTAATATCTTCAACCCGTCGCCGAAAAGCACGATACTCTTCACTACTCTGGCAGTTTTCAGCCTCACGCTCCATCGACATCAATGGGGCAAGAGTTGCAATCAACTGCTCTATCTCCATCACATCATCTTCCATCATGGCCTGCTCCTGTCACAAACCCGGCTCGACGTTACGGCTTCTGCCTCTATCACGCACCTGCTCCTGTTGCCGTACATGCTTTTTCTTCTGATTACGCTTCAGACCATCAACTGATTTCTTGATAGATTCAGCCATATTCTGGGTCTGGTAAGCCTGACGTCGAAGTTTACGACTCACATCATCCCACTGTTCAGGCGTTATCGCGCGTAATCCCCGGCTCGCCTGTCGTGCACGTTGCTTCTCCCCAGGAGACTTTCCTTCCAGCCTTGCCTTCTCATTGACATGGGCCTGTGTAATCCAGCGCCGCAGATCATCCTGATACTTCAGTTCAACGCCTTCCAGATCAATTGCCAGAGCCTTATATGGGTGCTTACCCATATCACCAGCAATACGGTTCAGAATGTCCTCAATCGTAACTGGTGTCTTATCTCCTAATGGACGGGAAAAGGTTTCTGCTTCTGTGACAGGAGCCTCAGCTATCTTCGTCCAGCAGGTCAGAACATGTCGGCTCTCGGCCACATAAGCCGTGAATCCCGTAACTGCTGCTGTCCCTCGGGGCATGGCGTTAATATGTTCGTCTGAAGTAATCCCCTGGGCCGCATCAATGGTCATGGCATGACCAAATCCTAACTTGATCCGCCCTGTTTTCCTGTCGGCCAAACGCTCCCATGGAACGAAACCTTCGACGCCCTGACTATTCTTCAGAACGATACCTTTTTCATTCCATCCTTTGACATCGACAAAATCACCATTGTTGCCCAACTGGCGCCAACGGTTGCGATCATTCGTTCGCACCAAACAGTTTGTCCGTGAAAAAAGACGAACCCTATCGCCTACTGAAAGGGGTAAATCATATTCCTCATCTCTCTGGTCTATGGCAGCCCGAACGATCTCTTCTTTTCCAATTTCACCTCGAATACGCAGTCTTTCACGTACAGCAATACTGAGGGCCATGACATCTTCATTGGTGGGAGCTGACATTGTAATGCCACGCTTTGACCCTGCCGCCGTCAGCATGTCACGGCGTTTAAGGTAGAAGTCCGCGATATTTTCCACGACCTGCGTATGATCACCCCCGACAAGACTGAAGGTGCCGTCCTTACGCTTCATGTCTATCGCCTGCCGCGCACGCTGGGTGTCCTGCTCTTTCTGCTTTGCTTCCGAAAGCGTCAGATCACGGCCGGGGCTTCGAAACAAACCTGCAATTTCACGTCCGCGGGCCGTTTTCTGGCGAACCGTGCTGAGAAGTGCCGGCTGTGCTTCTTTGGGGAGCACACGCATGAGCAGCTCTACAGCATCACCTGCCTCAATCGCCTGCGCCTGTTCACGGTCCGCCAGAATACGCAAGGTGAATCCTGCTTCCTGTTGATAACGCAGGATCTGTAACATCTGACCTGGTGCAATCTGGCTCGCTTCATCCAGTACCAGAACGCTATCCGGGTCGAGGCTAAGGCTCCCATCCTCAATTTTTCTCAGAAGGGGCGCAAGGGCATAGCGTTCTTCGATGCCTGCATCCGACAGGGCGTCAGCCTGACGCCATGCCAGCGCTGCTCCGACCATGCGTCGCCCATCCTGTTTCCATGCATCCACCAACGGTTGAAGCAGGGCGGTTTTCCCTGCCCCGGCAACACCCGTCAGAAAGGCAAGCTGGCCAGCCTCCCCCATTGCATAGATGGCAGCAAGCTGTGCCTTGCCATGGTCCGGCTCGCGCTCAAAATCCAATCCCGAACGCGCAATTGCCGCCGCAATCTGCTCGCTCGACAACACCCCTGTTTGTGTTCTGGACGCGAGGCCAGCCAGATCAGCCATTTCCTCTTCAAGCGCCACCTGAGCCGTGGTCGCGACCTGAACCAGACGGTCGCGTTCCTTTTCAACAAACAGGACCATCTCACCATTCATCATGATGCCCCGTTCTTTAATCATCTCCGCCACACGGTCGATATCCGAACTGGATGCTATCCCTGACGCGATTAGGCCATGCGCCGCGTGAACTCGGAACATATTCTTGTCCAGCACGGCTGCAGTACGAAATTCCTCAGCAAGCAACCTAGCGGCAACCTCGTATGCCTTTTCAAACCGTTCCTGTTGGGATAGTTCCCGAGGCTTCTCATCAGTGAGAACGGTCTTATGCTCCCAGCCCATTTCTCTGGCCTGCTCGCGCCATATTTCCCGGTCATTTGTTCCATCGTATTTTTTGGAACGATACGCCAGATTGGCCTGATGCAACACCTTGAATTTCTGGTCAGCCGTCATAGTGTTCCAGTTACCACCCTGACGTTTCACAAAGGCCTTGGCCTGCTGTTCTGCCTGCCTCGACCGTTTAGAAAATGCCTCACAAGCCTCTTTCGGAATAGCCTCAATAACAACAGCCTTGCCACGTGCATCCGGCGCAACTTTAACTCCAAGCTTGCGTAGTTCCTGTGCCAGCTCTGCCTGAAAATATGCCCCATAAAGATGAGCCGTCACTTTCGTCAGGCGCGCACTGTCCAAAGATCCGAGATGTCCACTCTCCGTCGCCACAGCGTTAAGCATGACGTTATGAATATGAGCTTGAGGATCACCAGGCACTGGTATCTCCACCGACGCAGTCGCACCCACCTCACCGTCCTGAATATGCAGAGCTGGGCGGGCTGTGTAATGGCGAAAAGAAATCCACGCTACCTCCCCTTCTTCTTCAAATGCTTTATCTCCAGATACTCTGCGCGCAACACCAATTTCAGAGCCTATCAGGCGAAGGGCACGGTCATTAGCAAGGTGAATAGCCTGCCAGATCAAAGCCTGTTCAGCTTTGGTCGCTGCAAATTCAGCAGCCAGAGTAACGGATTTATCTGGCGAAGCCGTAAAATCAAACCCAGATATCTCACGCTTTCGACCAGTATTTTTCCATGCTTCGCCTGTATCAGCTCTTTTCGCTTCAAACAATCGAGCCATGCCCTCATCTGTAGGCGGTTTGGTGGTATCGATCCCTAAAGCATCAGCAATATGAGCCCCTATATTGGGAGCCCATGCCCCTTTCCCTTCCCGGCCTGTATAATAAGAATTAAGCCGCTCTCCATTTTCCGTGTTTTTATCCAGATCACGATCCGTACGAACATCGTTTTCTGGTTCCAATTGGTGCTCCCGCAAATAGGCTACGATAAGCTTCCCGGCCCCATTCGCAGTTAATTTACGAAAGGTAATCATGCCAGTCCTCCAGATCTGGCGACTTTGACCAGTTCGTCGACTGACGCCTTAACGCCACCAAGTGTTTCCGAAAGCCCATCAATAGCATTGGCCATCAGTGCCAATGTCTCTGAAATTTTTGCACTTTCATCATCATCTTCTGAGGGGCTGAGCATCTTAAGGATATCCTTGATATCCTTCCCCATGACATCCTCTTTTGACAGGATCGCTACCAAGATATCTGCTATTTTTTGCTGGCCTGAATCCACCACGCCCATAACTCCTTTCCAATACGATGGAATGAGTATGACCGGTCCAGTTGTGAATACGGTTCGGTCAGTCCGGGAGACGGGAACATTGCACGAACTCCGTGCTTCACTCACAAAAGCAGCCCTGCACGTACAGTAGAACGATGGTGGCAGGACGCCGTAAGCGATTGTCGATCGGTTTTTCCCGATTGGTTTCAAGTTCGGACCCGGCCAGATAAAATCATTAGCGCCGGTAATGACGACCCACGATGGCAGCTTGCCCGGCCATAGGGGAGCAGTGTGTAATCGGCAGGACAAGGATACGTGTCAGGCCCGCATCATACTGGGTTGTGAGAATAATGGCACATGGACAATCCTTTCGGCCTTCCGCCTGCCCTTGGTCTGCTTACCGACGCCATAGGTAGGAATACCGAATAACAAGCCCCTGTATCAGGTCGGGGAAACTCACTGGTTACTGATCTCTGCATCCAGGTGGGCATAACTATCCGGCACCATGGACGCTGCGATAGCTTCAATATCAAGTTCGCTCAACTCATTGGGCAGCACAACACGACGGTATCTGGCGAGCAGCTTCTGGTATTCAGCAGCAGACAGAAGCACCAGCCTATCCTTGCCATTGCGGATGAACTCTGCACTGGAAACACGCACTGTCAGTTCTCCTACTGGTACGGTGTAAAGTTATGTAATTTTCGTATTATATGAACCTTACAATCCCGAGGCCCTCATGATGTTTTCTTAAACCGCTTGTGTGGCCGGCAAGGGCTGCACCAGAAGTCGTTAAATATCAGCCCCGATCAGGAATGCGATCTGTTTACGCATCATCTCCAGCTGTTCTGGGCGAACAGAGCTATCAGTTGGCATGATGCGCAATTTGGATGTCGTCGTAACCAGCGCACAAACAGCCCAGCAGACTTTAGAGCACCCGTTCTCAGGTGATGGGTCGAGCCTGACACTCAGGTCAGGAATGACCAATCCCTCATCATCAGTCAGTGGGACAAGAATGACATTGGGCCACTCGGCCGGAAAGAGATCATCTTCCACGACAACAGCAGGACGGCGTTTGTTGGGCTCTTTCGGAAGGGCATCCCCACGCCAATCAGCCAGAACAATCTGACCAGGACGAAAGATCATAGTGCTGGCGACTGGCCGATCAGAAGCCATTGCTATGGGGTCCCCCGGTCTCTTCAAAAAGAGCCTGCCTCTCAGGCGCTTCTGCCGCATAATGGGCGACCCGGGCACTATCCTGATGAATGCGTTGACGCTTGGCCGCTCTGGCTCCGGCACTCAGGATGTCTCTCACCAGGTTACTCAGCGGAACACCTTGAACAGTAGCTTCCTGCTCCAGGTCTCGCCGCAACCTGTCGTCAAGGCGAATGGATAACGGTCCAGCCATCGTTTCCTCCTTACATAATATACAGACACTACCGTAATACAATTTAGTATTACAATCAAAAAAAACGCGCGCCCCAGACAGACCATCCTTCCGTCATTGCACCGGTTATCTGATCTGCTGTCAGTGTCACGCTGGCCCCTATGTCGTGACAACGACATCCCCTCATGGCGATAGCGCGAAGCGCAAACCGAAAGGTTTGCATTTGTATATGGAAAAGGTTTTTTGGTGATGTTGTTGTGATGTAGTTCTGATGTAAAGCGGCAGCAAAAGCGAGAAAGAGTTGATGGATAACTGATGTCTTGGTATAGGGCTTGGGCGGCCACAAAAGGCGCAAGAGTGTGGGAAGCGGCCAAAATGACGACAATAAGCATCGGGATTGAAGGGGCGTTGGCAGCGCTTGACGACGCTTATGGCGCGGCATCGTTGCGGGCATGGATGGAGCGGCATCGTGACGCATTGCTCGCTCATCTGGATGGCCGTCGGATCAACTGGCGCGCACTCTGTGAATGGTTTGCCTCGGCTGGCCTGACAAACGCCAAAGGTGAAACACCGAGCATCCGTTGCGCCCAGTTAACCTGGCACCGCGTCGGCAAGTGGCTGGAACGCAGGAAGACCCAAGCAGCAGAGCGGAATGCTGAAACCCTGCGCCTCGAAGCGGAACGCGAGAGCGAAAGAGCTTTACGGGATGCAGAAAACCGCCTGAAGCAGGAAGCAGAGGCCATTGAGAGAGCAAAGCTGCTCGAGAAGATGGCGTGTGCTGAACGCGCAGCAGAATGGCAGCGCGAAAACAGGGCGCGCGTAGAAGAGTATAAGCATCAGGCGAAACAGAACCGTGCAGCTGAAACAGCTACGCCAACCGTGACAAAGCCAATACCGGCACTATCAGAAGCCCAGCCAGACGGCTCGCATCTGGTTTATCTGGATTTGCCCAAAGTCGATAAAGTTTCAGCTAAGGCCTATTTGCCGCACGACCCGTCTTTGCCTCCCGTTCAGGAAGGCGAACTGGAACAGATAAGGCTTCTTCCGTTCAAGTTCAGTGATCTGCCGGGCTACCCAAGCCATAGGAATTACGATTACGAGTTCGAGTGGCTGAGAGATGTTGGACATCTGCTTTGGGCCAGACACGGAACTACAGAAACGATGACTTTAGCAGAAAGCGAAGTTTTCCGTGCGGCCCGAAATCAGGTACCCGGTTTTTGGCGTGATATTACCCCGCAGTAGCACGTCTGAGAGTATTCACAACCTGAACCCGTATCCTTGATTTGAAGGTGTACATCCTGTCCACCGATCATACTCGAGGATTGCATGTCTGAGAAAACGACAACCGTTACACCAAACTCATCCACTCAATCCCGTCGGGCATTCTGGCGGATAGGTCGGGGGCGAAGCGGGGGAAGTCTGGGTTGTGCAGGGATTGCCCGCCGGGCGATTGCCCTTGGCCATCCTGTCCTTGTTGCAGATGGCGATATCAACA
Source organism: Acetobacter syzygii (assembly GCF_000964225.1). Lineage (GTDB taxonomy): Bacteria > Pseudomonadota > Alphaproteobacteria > Acetobacterales > Acetobacteraceae > Acetobacter > Acetobacter syzygii. The sequence continues at coordinate 10,775 of NZ_BAMZ01000028.1, forward strand.
ACCCCATGCTCTCCCGGCTCTACCCAGCCACAAGCAAATACGGCGTTGAACGTCCGACCAGCGCCACCCTTGAAACGAGCAAAGTCTGGCTGGCAGACATTCTGGCTCAGGCACTACAGCGCGAAGCGTCCGTCATTATTGATATGGGCGGTGGAGACCGTGTGAGCGAAGAACTGGCTGAAGAGTCCAATCTGGGAGAATTCCTAAGTCACAGCGGTCTCCAGCCTACCTATGGTTATTTCACAGGCCCTGAGCGTGATGACTTTGAACACGTCCACCGCATCTGGAACAGTGGTGTCTTCAAAGGCGGACAATCAGTGCTGATACTCAATGCCGGGCTAGTTCGCACCCACAATAGCGCAGTGGATCCTTTTGCATGGTTACGCAAAGATTCTCGCTATCAGGAAATGGCATCTCAGGGTGTAAAAATTATCGATATGCCTGCGCTAACCTGCATGAAACACATTGAGGGGGCAGGACTTACCGTTTTTGATGCTATCGACGGAAAAGCATGTAGCAATGGCCAACCCCTAAACCTGCTCTGGGTCCATATGGCCAAAGAATGGTACAATAAGCTTATTATTGCCCTCGAAAGCGAAGGTGGTAAGAAATGGTTGCCTTAACCCCACAGGGCAACCAAAAGGAACAGGAGGCGCGAGAGCGTCTCCTGAGTGCCCTTCATGACGCGGGAATTGGGTTGGACACTCCGCTTGGCATTCTGATTATGTCGCAAGCCGAGGCATCAGCAGCAGCCAAGGATACGACAAGCACCCTTCTTGATGAGCTAAAAGCTGAACGCCTGTCGGTCCAGAGCGACCTGACAGCACTGCTTGAACGGTTGGACAAAGGATTTCAAAGTATCCAGAGCCTCCAAAATACAGGGGAAGCACGCCTTAAAGAGCAGGAAATTGCCCTCGCGCGGGATCAGCAGGCCCTCTTTGACCGCTTCATGGCCTCGTTGGAAAAGGGCTTGAAGGAACAGACCTTCGAGCGGATCCGCGAGCGTCTTCCGACACAGGAATACACGTTTTACCGGGAAGCCCGTTGGCACGCCTATGCCCGATTGGCTCTCATGGCGGGTGGCCTTATTTTAATGGGTGCGTGTGTTTCACTGTTTGCGACATGGGACCAGAGCAGTCGCGGCCGTTATTGTCTGACACACACGTATCATGATTCCAAAACTGAATTGCCCCGGGTTTTGTGGAGACAGAACGACCCGAGA
>NZ_BAMZ01000027.1 GCF_000964225.1 Acetobacter syzygii
ATGGGTATCGTCGGGCAGGAACAGTTCGTCGATCAGTAAGGGAGTGTTAAGACCATGACCATGCGTTTTGTGCGGGGCCTGCTGTGTTCCGCGACTGTTTTCTCTCTTGCCGTTCCGGCGGCGTATGCGGCGGATACTCTGGGCCAGCCAGTTGGCACCGCCCTGCAGAAAGCCCAAAGCGCTTTGGGCGCGCATGATTATGCCAAGGCACTCGCGGCAGTTAATCAGGCTGATGCGGTAAAAGATAAAACAGCTTACGAAGATTATACCATTGCCCAAATGCGTGCGGCTGTTGCCTCGCAGGCTGGGAATGTGGCCGAAGCAACAGCAGCTTACGAAAAGCTGATTGCATCCCCCCGTACACCACGCAATCTGAAAAACCAGATGCTGATGTCGGAAGGGACAATGGCTTATAATGCCAAGGATTATCCCAAGGCGGCCGAAGCTATCCAACGTTACCTGAAAGAAGCTGGCCCCAACCCGCAGATGGAAACACTGCTTGCGCAGTCATATTATTTGCAAAAAGATTATGCAAATACGGTAAAAGTTCTAACACCGGGCATTGCACAGGTGGTTAAGGCCGGGCAGAGGCCGGTTGAATCCCAGTTGCAGATGCTGGCAGCCAGCGCTACGGCCCTTAAGGATTCCACAACGGCAACGCATGCTTACGTGTTGCTCGCGACCTATTACCCCAAAAAGGAATATTGGGCGCTTTTGCTGCATGAGCTGGTAGTTAACACAAAAATTCCCCCCTCCTTGCAGTTGGATGTTTACCGTATCCGTTTGGCCGTAGGGGATGTTTCCACTGCGCGCGACTTTATGGAAATGACCGAAATTGCCATGCAGGGGCATATGCCGCAACTGGCACTGGACCTGATGAATCAGGGGTACCAGCAGGGCGTTCTTGGTCAGGGGGCAGAAGCTGCACGCCAGGCTCGCCTGAAAGCACTGGTTGAAAAAACGGTTGCTGCCAAAAAGGCGTCTATTGAAGCGGATGAAAAAGCAGCACTTGCCCAGACATCGGGTAATGAACTGCTGAATGTTGGTTATAATTACGTCACCTTTGGTCAGGCCCCTAAAGGGCTGGCTCTGATGCAGCAGGCCATTACCAAAGGGGTGACCGACCCCAACATAGCCCGTTTGCACCTTGGCCTTGCCCAGATGCAGGCAGGAAACAAAGCCGAGGCCATTCAGACCCTGAAGAGTGTTGCCGGGGACAATGGCGCTTACGATATTGCCCAGCTTTGGGTGCTTAAGCTTGGTCAGCCTGCAACCACACACTAAGAGTTTTTGCAGATGTTATAAAAAAGGCCGCTGAAAAGCGGCCTTTTTTATTGGTGTGTCTTCTATCCGGCTTTTTGTGGCGTGGGGTTGATAACCCGACTTGCTGGTGCGCTGCTTTCCTTCCAGCCACCGCCCAATGCGCGGTAAATGGTGACAAGGTTCTGGTATTTTGCAACCGCAACAGTAATCTGGGACTGCTGTGCCTGAAGGTAGTAGCGTTGTGAGTCCAGTGTGGTCAGGTAGGAATCTGTCCCTGTCTCATAACGAAGTTTGGCCAGACGGTACGCATCACCCGCTGCACTGACCAGATTGCTCATCTGGTTGTTTTCGTCCAGGTAGGCTTTGCGCGCGGCAAGGGCATCGGCAACCTCGCGGAAGGCAGTTTGCACGGTTTTTTCATAGGCAGCAATTTTGCCATCCCGGGTGGCTTTGGCGGCTTTGAGGTTGCCGCTGTTCATTCCCCACGTCCAAAGTGGGATCTGGAGGCTGGGGTTAAGGCCCCATGTTGTTGCAGCCGAAGTAAACATCTTGTGGAACTGAAGGCTGGAGACACCATCTGTTGCCGTAAGCGTCAGGCGTGGGAAAAATGCTGCACGGGCTGCACCAATACTTGCCTGCGAGGAGAGCAGGTCATGTTCTGCTGCGGTAATATCTGGCCTGCGGGCCAGCAGGTCAGAGGGAAGCCCCGCAGGGAGGTCGGCCAGAACGGACTGCTGGCCCAGCGGAAGCGGGGCAGGCAGGTTCTGCGGAATGGGGGAGCCAATCAGCAGGGTGATCAGATTTTCGTCCTGTTCCACCTTGCGGAGTGCATCGGTGCGCAGGGTGGCGCTTTGTTGCACCTGCGTTTCCAGCTGACGGACGGTCAGCAGGTTTTCCTCGCCATGGTTGTATTTGTCCTGCGTCAGCTTCAGGCTGTTCTGCTGGCTGGCCAGAGTGCTCTCGGCCAGTGCCAGAGTATCCCTGTCGCCCAGCCATGTAATATACGCCATGGCGACCTGTGAGACGATGCTGATGACCATGCCGCGCATGTTTTCCTGCTGGTACAGGGCGCGTTCAGCGGCTTCCTTGGTTAGTGAGCGGATACGACCGAACAGATCAATCTCGTAAGACGAAAAACCAATCCCACCGGAGTAGTAGCGGAACGGGTTACGCGCCATACCAGAACCGGTTTTGTCGGTATCTAGCCCTGGTGCAAAGCTTAGACCTGCCGCATCAGACGGAGCCTGATACATTGGCCCCCCGGTTGCGGAAATGGTGGGGAACAAGCCTGCGTGTTGCACATCATACTGCCCCTGTGCGGTGGCAATGTTGGCGGCGGATGTGCGTAGGTCGCGGTTTTCACGCAGGGCAATGCTGATCAGGGCCTGCAGACGTGGGTCTACAAAAAAATCACGCCAGCCAATATCTGCTGCCACTTTGGGTAAGATGCTTTCCCCCGTTTTGGCATAGCCGGGCCATGTTGTGGCCAACGGCGGTGTCGGCCGCGTGTATTTGGGAATCATGGTACACGCGGAGAGTGCCTGTGTAGCCGCAACAGCCATAACCACAGAACGGAGCCGCAAGGGGCGACCAAAAAAGGACTGAGGAGCCATATCTTATTCGTTCCCGGTTGCGGTCTGGACTGAAGGTGCGACCTGTTTGCGTTCGCTCTGGCGTTTGACGTGGAAGACACGCAGAACCAGAACAAAGAAGACAGGCACAAAGTAAATGGCCAGAAGTGTTGCGGTGGCCATACCCCCGACCACGGCCGTGCCAATGGCCACGCGGGAGGCGGAGCCTGCCCCCGTAGCAATGGCAAGCGGGAACACACCGACCACAAAGGCAATGGAGGTCATCAGAATGGGGCGCAGGCGTTCGCGCGCTGCGGTAATGACTGCGTCTTCCAAGGTTTCGCCACGTTCAAAGGCGGCTTTGGCAAACTCCACAATAAGAATGGCGTTTTTAACCGCCAGCCCGACAGTGGTGAGCAGCCCGACCTGAAAGTACACGTCGTTATTCATATCCCGCCACAAGGTGGCGGCAATGGACCCCAAAATGCCCAGTGGAATCACCAGCATGACCGCAAAAGGAATGGCCCAGCTTTCGTACAGTGCAGCAAGGCACAAAAGAATAACAAGGCTGGCCAGTGCGTAGAGCGGGCCGGTGGAGGAGCCGGAGGAAATTTCCTCATAAGAAAGGCCGGTCCATTCGTACCCAATACCTTCGGGCAGTTTTTTCAGAATATCCTTGATCGCGGTAAGGGAATCCCCCGAGCTATAACCGGCAGCGGGCTGGCCCAGAATTTCAAAGGCGTTCAGGCCGTTGTAATCCTCGACTTTTTGCGGGCCAGTCAGCCAGTAACCGCGGATAAAGGCGTTAAGGGGTGCTAGTGTATTGGTGTTGGTGCGGATGTACCATTTATCCAGATCCTGCGGTAACATGCGGGAGTCCAGATCACCCTGAATGTAAACCTGTTTAACACGGTCGTTGCGGGTAAACTGGTTGACGTAGATCGACCCCAAAGCCCCTTCGATCGTTGTGTTGATGTCATCAATTGTAATACCAAGCGCGTTGGCTTTTTCGCGGTCGATGTCCAGATGGTACTGGGAGGCATCTTCCATACCATTGGGGCGGACAGCCATCAGGCGTCGGTCCTGGCTGGCAAGGCCAAGCACCATGTTACGTGCCGCCAGCAACTGCTGGTGGCCAACATGGCCGCGGTCTTCGAGTTCAAGGTCAAAGCCTGTGGCGTTACCCAGTTCCAACACTGCGGGTGGGTTGATCGCAAAAATTTGGGCGCGCGGGTCAAACCAGTAGTGCATCATAATCCGCTGTGCAATGGCGGCGGATGTCTGCGATGCCAGAGGCCGGTCTTTCCAGTCTTTCAGGCGGATAAAGAACGCGCCGGAGTTCTGGCCCTGACCAGCAAAGTTAAAGCCGCTAATGGCATAGACGGATTCAACAAGCCCTTTTTCGGATTTGAGAATGTAATCCGTAATTTCACGGTTCAGCTTTGTGGTCTGTTCCATGGGGGTGTTAGGGGGCAGGGTTACCTGACCAAAGATCAGCCCCTGATCTTCATCTGGCAAAAAGCCGCTGGGCAGGCGGGTAAACAGGTAACCAGCCAGAGCACTGATCAGCACAAAGCATAGAATGGACAGCGCTGTAGAGGAGATCAGCTTGCGCACACCGTTAAGGTAGCCATTGGTCAGGCGGTCAAAGTTGCGGTTGAACCAGCCTGCCAGCCCGGTTGTTTTAACATGTGTGCCGGGCTTGAGCATGGTGGCGCACAGAGCCGGGGTCAGCACCATGGCAACCAGCACCGAGAGCCACATGGCCGAAACAATGGTAATGGAGAACTGGCGGTAGATAACCCCTACAGAACCGGAAAAAGCCGCCATGGGCAAAAACACGGCCGTAAGCACAAGCACAATACCAACCAGTGCGCCGGAGATTTCGTCCATGGAGACACGGGCGGCCTCAATGGGGGAGAGTTTTTTCTCCGACATCACACGTTCAACATTTTCCACCACCACAATGGCATCATCCACCAGCAGGCCCACGGCCAGCACCATGGCCAGCATGGTCAGGGTATTGATGGAAAAGCCGAAGATGTTGAGCAGCCCAAAGGTGCCAAGCAGCACCACAGGCACGGCAATGGTGGGAATAAGCGTTGCGCGGAAGTTCTGGAGAAACACCAGCATGACCAGAAAGACCAGCCCAATGGCTTCGAGCAGGGTAATGACCACTTCTTCAATGGAAAGGGTAATAAACGGCTCGGTATCCAGCGGATAAACGGTCTTCAGCCCCGGCGGGAAAAACTGTTCCAGCTCGTCAATTTTGGCGCGCACCGCAGCTTCGGTCGAAATCTGGTTGGCACCCGGTGCGAGTTTGAGCGCCATGCCCGATGCCGGGTGGTTATTGTAGTAAGAGGATGTGTTGTAGGTCTGTGGCCCCAGTTCCACCCGTGCCACATCCTTGATGCGCACCTGCGAGCCATCAGGTTGGACCTTGAGCAGAATTTTCTCAAACTCTCCAGCCGATGTCAGGCGGGTTGGCCCAATAATTGTGGCATCCAGCCGGATGTCCTTGCGGGCTGGCAGGCCACCCAGCTCACCCGAGGAGACCTGAATGTTCTGGGTCTGGATGGCGGTTTCCACGTCCCGCACGGTCAGGGCGTAGTTGAACAGCTTGTTGGGGTCCAGCCAGATCCGCATAGCGTATTCGGAGCCGAACAGTGTGTGATCGCCAACGCCGGTTACACGGCTGAGCGGGTCGGAAATGTTGGAAGCAACATAATCGGCAATATCGGAACCGGTCATGCTGTTGTTGGTGGAGATAAAGGCCAGAACCAGCATGAAGTTCTTGACCGCTTTGGTAATGCTCAGCCCCTGCGCGGTGACTTCCTGTGGGAGTTTTGGTTGTGCAAGCTGGAGCTTGTTCTGCACCTGCACCTGCGCAATGTCAGGATTTGTGCCCTGTTCAAAGGTCAGGTCGATTTCCATTTGCCCGGAGGCATAGGACTGGGCCGAAATATATTCCAGATGGTCCAGACCAAACATCTGCTGGAGTATGGGGCGCACGACCGTATCGTTCACCGTATCGGCTGATGCGCCGGGGTAGGTGACGGTAATGGCGATCTGGGGTGGAGCAATGCTGGGGTACTGGGCAATGGGCAGCCGCAGGATGGACAGCCCGCCAAACAGCATGATGATCAGGCTGATCACCCAGGCAAAAATGGGGCGGTTGATAAAAAAGCGCGAGAGCGACATGGATTTACTGCCCTTTTTGCGCTGGCTGTGCGGTGGTGCCGGTGGGTGAGTCAGCCTTCGGTTTACTATCCAGAACTGTGACCTTGTCTCCGGGATTTATTTTCTGGGTGCCACTGACCACTACGCGCTCGCCTGCCTTAACGCCATCGGTTGCAAGCCAGTTGGTGCCAATGGCCATACCAATCTTGATCTGGCGTAGGGCAACCGTGCTGTCAGGCTGCACAACCCATACCTGCGGGTCCCCATGGGTGTTACGGCTTACAGCTTCCTGCGGGATGAGCAGGGCGTTGGGGTCCACACCTTCGTCCAGTTCAGCGTGGACGTACATGCCTGGCAACAGCAGCTTTTGCGGGTTGGGCATAATGGCACGCACAATAACGGTGGAGGTGGTTGTATCCACATTGACTTCGGCCAGCGCCATGTGACCCTTGAACTCGTAAGGGGAGCCATCTTCGAGTGTCAGGGTCACGGGGACTTCCCCATTATCCTGACGTTTGATCCGCCCTTCTGCCACTTCGCGCTTGAGGCGCAGCAGGGTAATGGCTGGCAGATTGACGTCCACGTAAATCGGGTCAAGTCGGGTAATAATGGCTGTGTTGCTCGTCTGCTCGGCCGTGACCAGAGCGCCAACGGTTATGAGCGTGCGGCCAATCCGCCCGGAAATGGGGGCATACATCTTGGTGTAACCAAGGTTGACCTGAGCACTTTCCACCTGCCCCTGAGCGCTTTCAATCTGCCCACGGGCCTGTTTTTCGGCAGCAACCGCATCATCATAATCCTGCTGGCTTACGGCGTGTTCGCGTACAAGCTGCTTGTAGCGTTTGACCTTGGCCAGAGCTGTGCCATCTACGGCCATGGCCTGAGCCAGTTGCCCGCGGGCGGTATCGTACACGGCTTTATAACGGGCGGGGTCGATCTGATAGAGCTGCTGGCCGGCTACCACGTCGGAGCCTTCCACAAACAGGCGCTTGAGCACAACGCCTGTAACCTGTGGGCGGACCTGAGCAATTTCAAACGCATCTGTACGGCCGGGCAGGCTGGTGTGCACGCTCACAGGTTGGGGTTGCAAAGTTACAACGCCAACAGCCTGAGGCGGCATCTGCGGTGCGCTCTGCTGGCGTTTACAGCCTTCCAGAGCAAATAGGGCAACCGTGCAGAGCAGGACCGGACGAAGAGAAAAAGTGTGTGTTGTCACTTTGGTGTGGCCCTGTTTGTTGAAGGGTTTTCTGCACGTATCAGGTTGGCCCGCTTTGGCTGGAACTGGAGTAATGCACCATGTCCAGAGCCTTGGGAGAGCTTGAGCCAGAGGCTGCCGCGTGGAGAAAACAAGAGTGGAAAATGAAGGTGAAAAAACAGTACTAAGTGTTACCTTTAAGGTGCAAGCTAAAAGTCCAGCCGCATCAAGTCAAGAGCAGATCAGCTCAAAAACACAAGCTTTAAGGCGGGTGTCAGGCGGTCTTGCTGTTGTTTTCGTCCAGCCGTGTGTCGCGATGAACCCAGGTTGAGAGCAGCAGACCAAACCCCAGCATAACGTTCAGCATGGCCGACCCCCCGTAGGAAACCAGCGGCAAAGGCACCCCTCCTACAGGGATTGCCCCCATAACCATGGACAGGTTGACCAGGCAGTAGAAGAAAAAATTCATGCTGATGCCCAGCGCAATTAACCGGCCAAAACGGTTGCGGCAGCGAATGGCCATGATCATGCCGCCCATAATCAGCAGAACAAGCAGGGCAATAACAGCTACCGCGCCAATAAACCCCCATTCTTCGGCAATCATGGTAAAAATGAAGTCTGTCTGTTTTTCGGGCAGAAAGTTAAGTTGTCCCTGCGAGCCATGCAGGTATCCCTGCCCCCACATCCCGCCCGAACCCAGCGCTATTTTGGACTGGATAATATTGTATCCAGCTCCCAGAGGGTCGTTCTCGGGGTGGAGAAAGGTGGTAATGCGGGCTTTCTGGTAATCATGCAGATGCCCATAGGCAAACTGGATAAGTGATGGCACGGGCAGGATCAGCAGCAGGATCTGCCACAGGCGCATCCCCGCAGTAAAAAACATAGTGGCGCCAATGCCGCCAATAATGACCGCTGTGCCCAGATTAGGTTCTTTCAGAACCAGTCCAACGGGCAGAAGCACCATAATGGCGGGTGGAATAAGCCACAGCGGGTTGCCCATACGGGCATAATCCATGCGTGAAAACCATGTGGCCAACACGGCAACAAGTGCGATCTTGGCAAATTCGGATGGCTGGATCTGAAGTCCGCCAACCATCAGCCAGCGTTCCGCACCTTTGCCAACGTGGCCCATGTGCAGCACGGCCACCAGCAACACCAGGGAGAGAGCATACATCCCCCATGATGCCCGCATGAGCAGGTGGGGGGGCAGCATGGCCACGGTCACCATCAGAACCAGCCCAACGGCAAAGCGTGCTGCCTGCGGTGCTGCAAAAGGGTAGGGCATTCCGCCACCGGCAGAATAGAGCGTGATGTACCCAATACCAGCCAGTGCGCAGATAAGCAGAACATACAACCAGCTGATCCGCCAGAGCTTGGCCATAAGCCGAAAGCTCGGTTCCGCCCGTAACAGGCGCTTGTGGAACCTGATGGGACTATTCAAAGCTGTCATCCGCGTTGGCCACGTTTTCGGGCGGCGGTGTTGTATGGTTGGAGGGGTCACGCAGCAGCGTATCGCGCATGATATTGCGGGCAAGAGGTGCGGCGGCATCTGCCCCGGCGTTGCCATGCTCAATTACGACCGACACAGCGTAGCGTGGAGCATCGTAGGGGGCAAAGCAGATAAACAGGGCGTGTGGCCGATATTCCCACGGCAGGTTGGCGGAATTAAAATGCCCGCTCTCACGCAGGGCGCGGGAGACATGGCGCACCTGAGCCGAGCCGGTCTTGCCCGCCATGGCCATGCCCGGCAGGTCCAACTGTGCTTTGGGGGCGGTGCCGTGGGGTTCGTTGACCACTGCAAACATGCCCGCGCGTAAAGCCTGCAGGTATTTTTCCGGCATGTTCAGGCTGGGCCAGTTGTCCGGGTTTGCCATGGGGCTAAGTTCGCCGTTAACAGCGCGCATAAGGTGTGGCTGCACAGCCCGGCCCGTAGCCATACGTGCGGTATAGGTTGCCAGTTGCAGGGGTGTGACCTGAATGAACCCCTGCCCGATACCGCTGACAATGGTGTCCCCCCCATTCCAGTGGTGGTGGTGGGCCTGCCGCCATGCAGGGGTGGGAATAAGCCCGGAGCGGGTATGCGGCAGTTCAATATCCAGCGGGACACCCAGCCCCATACGGTGGGCTGTCTGGGCTATGCGGTCCATGCCGATGCGGCGCGCTATTTCGTAAAAATAAACGTCGCAGGAGTATTTGAGCGCAAGATGCAGGTCCACGGACCCATGCCCCCAGCGTGACCAGCAATGAAAACGTGTTCCCCCCACATCCAGATGACCGGGGCAGAATACCCGGTCAGTGGGGGAGACCAGCCCCGATTCCAGTGCCGCCATGGCTACGGCGGGTTTAAAGGTGGAACCCGGTGGGTACACGCCCGCTACGGCCTTGTTGATCAGCGGCGTGTGCTGGTTGTTGGTCCATTCAATCCACTGGGCATGGCTAACGCCGCTGTCAAAAAGGGAAGGGTCGAACGAAGGGGTGCTGACCATGGCCAGCACCTCGCCATTATGGCAGTCCATAACCACGGCGGAGGCAGTCTGGTCCCCTATGTGGTTGAGCACCCTTTGTTGCAGCCCGCGGTCTATGGTCAGGGAAATTTCTTCCCCCGGTACGCCTTCTTCACGGTTCAGTTCGGAAATCACGCGGCCCACGGCGTTGACTTCCATCTCGACCGAGCCTGCGGTGCCACGCAGTTTTTCGTCCTGATTCTGCTCTATGCCTGCCCGTCCGACCCGCATTCCGGGTAGGGCCAGCAGGGTGGAGTGGGCGACATCGTTCTCGTTAGGGGGGGCAACATAGCCAATAATATGTGCCAGCAGTTCCCCCTCGGGGTAAACGCGGCGTGTCCCCACATCAATGAGCACACCGGGGAGGGACGGGGCATTGAGTTCAATGCGCGCCATCTCATCCCACGAGAGGAAGTCCCGCAGCATAACAGGCACAAACCGGCGCTGGTGGCGCAGTTCGCGGGCTATGCGGTTGCGGTCGCGTTCATCAAGCGGAATAAGGGCGGAAAAGCGCTCGATTATGCCGGTCACATCTGTTGTTTCCTCCGGCATAAGGAGGGCGCGCCAGTTTTCCTTATTATTGGCAAGGGCTATGCCATAACGGTCAACAATACGACCGCGTGGTGGGGCCAGCAGGCGTTTGCTAACCCGGTTATTGGCTGCCATGCGGGCGTAGTGGTCACCATCGTTGATCTGGATATGGTACAGGCGGCGGGCCAGTTCGCCCATGGCGCCAGCCTGCACAGCCATGCACAGCAGGGCGCGGCGGGTAAAAACACCGCGTGCCGGATCCTTCTGATCACGGATTGGCATTAAGCGGCGGTTGTCGCGTTTACGCCGCTTTAGCCACATGGGAGTACCTCCCATGCGGTCATGGCGTGTCCTTCTCGTCCAGAATATGCAGGAACCACGAGAAAGTGGCGGAAAGCAACGGATAAACCCCTATGCAGAGCAAGGCTTCAAAAAAGGCAGGTGCCGGATCGAGCAGATGAAGGCGGAACAGGCAGGCAAGTGCCCACTGCAATGCTGCGGCTGCCGCTCCTACCAGTCCGAACAGGCACCAGACCAGTAAAAAATTCAGCCGCATAAGGCCAAAACGGGCGTAGTTGCCAATTCCGTGCACCAATAAAAGAATAAAGGCGCTCACCCCCAACGGTGTAAACCCCACAAGATCCATAAAAAGTCCAAGCAGGAACACCGCCAGTGAGGGCATTCCCGATGGACGCCACACCGACCAGAAAAAAATTGTGTTGATAACAATGGCCGGGAGCAACTCTGCCGCTCCGGGAATGGTAACAGGGGCGGAGAAAAAAATAATGACCAGCGCCGTAAACACGGAGGGCAAAAGATGGCGCGCCGTACGGTCGAGTCGCTGGCGGGAGGTCAGTTGCGTTTCGGCGTTATGGTCCCAGCGGGGCTGATGAGGGTCAGACATGGCGCTATCCCTCCTGCCCCGGACCCAGCAGTGTTTTAAAAGGCAGGGTCAGGGCACGGTGCGGACGGGTGAGCGGCACATGACCGGGGGCTTCGGGGGGTTCGATTTCGGATTGTCCAAAGTCGAACACGCGGAGCATGGTCAGCCGGTCCAGTCGGGCAAAAGGCTGCACCACGGGCTGGCCGGGGTGCAGGTAATGCACACTGCCTATGGGAATGCCGGAGGGGAATGCCCCAGCCTGATCGGATGTAACAACCCGTTCACCCTCTATGGGGCGGGTATCCTGCGAGTAGTAGAGCAGGCGGGGCAGGGGGGAATTATCCCCCACCATAATAGCTGTGGCATGGCTGGATTCCAGCTCCACGGGCAGGCGGCTGGCAATGTCGGTAATCAGCAGAATACGGGCCGCGTGCGCGCCAACCTCGGTTACGCGGCCAGCCAGCCCATTGGCGGCAAGGGCAATATTGCCTGTTTGCACACCGCTGCTTGTGCCAGCAACCAGCAATACAGCGCGCGCATAAATACCACCGCTATCTGCTACAACCCGACCTGTTACAAAGGCAGGTGTGGGTTCTGGTACCCAGTGCAGTTCGGTTTTAAGGGCATCGTTCTCCCGCGCGAGGGAGACCGCAACTTCGTACCACCGCCGGAGGTTGGCATTTTCCACGCTTAACCGGTGGTTTTCTTCGGACAGGTTGCGGGCTTCCTTTAACCCGTGGACCAGACGCTCGCTGTCAGTCTGTGTACGCGAGAGCAGATTCCAAAAGGGAGCCAGCACATCGGCTACACGCATCCGCGCCCTGTCGGCCAGCGGACGGTCCGCCTGCCCGGCAATAATGATCCCGACAGACATGAGCAGCAGAACCGGAAGAACCAGTTTGCTCAGTGCCTGCCTTACCTGAATGGAAACCGGGACCATGGAAAACCGGATGCCCTTTATCTGACGGCATGAAGGACCAGACTCAGCCATGTGCCGCAAATCATGGCCATGGCGATGAGCTGGGAGTTTAGTACATGGTGGTCAGTACGTTGCGCAGACGCTTGATTTCTTCCAGTGCCCGCCCAGTTCCCAGCGCCACGCAGGACAGGGCATCTTCCGCTACGGTAACGGGCAGACCTGTTGCTAAGCGCAGCACATCGCTCATGCGGTAGAGTAGAGCGCCGCCGCCGGTCAGGACAATGCCTTTATCAACAATATCAGCCGCCAGTTCAGGTGGCGTGTTTTCCAGTGCGGTTTTGACTGCTTCTACAATCTGGCTGATCGGCTCCATCAGACTCTCGGCAATCTGGGCCTGAGAAACCTGAACCTCCCGCGGAACACCATTGATCAGGTCGCGGCCCTTAACGTCCAGCCATGGGCCGCTGTCATCCGGGTCATCAGGCGGAATGGCAGCGCCAAGGTTAATTTTAATCCGCTCGGCCGAGCTTTCCCCGATCAGCAGGTTATAGGCCCGGCGGATGTAGGAAATAATGGCTTCATCCATTTTATCCCCACCAACGCGCACCGAGCGGGCATACACAATACCCCCAAGCGAGATAACGGCTACTTCCGTGGTGCCGCCACCAATATCCACAATCATGCTGCCAGAAGGCTCTGTTACCGGCAGGCCCGCACCAATGGCTGCGGCCATGGGTTCTTCAATCAGCAGGACCCTGCGTGCACCCGCACTTTCCGCACTTTCCTGAATGGCGCGCCGTTCCACCGCCGTAGAGCCGGATGGAACGCACACAATAATCTGCGGGCTGGCAAAAGCCCTGCGGTTATGCACTTTGCGAATGAAATGTTTGATCATTTCTTCCGCAACATCAAAGTCGGCAATCACCCCATCGCGCATCGGGCGGATGGCGGCAATATTGCCCGGAGTCCGTCCGACCATCTGCTTGGCTTCTTCCCCTACGGCCAGAAGCTGCTTTTTGCCACGTATGTCCGCAATCGCCACAACCGAGGGTTCGTTCAGTACAATGCCACGCCCTTTGACATACACAAGGGTGTTGGCAGTACCGAGATCGATGGCCATGTCAGCAGACATAAGACCGAGCAGACGAGAGAACATCCAGGGCTCCTGGTTGAAGCGGCACTACGCGACTGTGCGGAGGGGGTGGGTCAACAAAACGGACCCCAACGGTCGCTTGGGTCAATATGTTTGCACGGATTACCGGGGCATAGCGAGGCAGACAAGCCCTTCGGCCATAAACTTCCGTATAATTTTCCTGTATGGGGCAGTGCCTGCCGTGCTCCTGAGGGTATTTGCCCTCAGGAGCACGGGTTTACTCAGGCCATCAGGGCTTCCGGTGCCGTGCGGGCACGCTTGACCAGCAGTTTGTTCAGTGCGTGCACGTAAGCGCGTACGGCGGAAACAACGGTATCGGCATCCGCACCCTGACCATCGACCAGCTTGCCATCTTCTTCCAGACGGACCGTGGTGCGGGCCTGTGCGTCCGTGCCTTCCGTTACGGCACCAACCGAGAACAGCGCCAGCCGTGCATCGTGCGGAAAAGCCTGCCGCAGTGCGTTAAAGGCGGCATCTACCGGACCATTCCCGGCAGCGCTGGTCTGCACAGTTTTGCCATCGACCAGAATGCTCAGATCGACATGGGAGGGCTTGCCGGAAGCGGATGTCAGGCTCAGGGCTGCAAACCGGATATGGTCGTGGTCACGGGCTTCGTCATCAACCAGTGCGACAATATCTTCATCGTAAACAACCTTTTTACGGTCAGCCAAGTCCTTGAAGCGGGAGAAGGCTTCGTTCAGGCGGATGTCATCCATGTCTGCATAACCCAGCGCCTTGAGCTTGTCGCGGAAGGCCGCACGGCCAGAATGTTTGCCCATGACCAGCGCAGAACGGCTCCAGCCCACGCTCTCGGGGGTCATGATCTCGTAGGTTGCGGCGTTTTTCAGCACCCCATCCTGATGAATGCCACTTTCATGGGCAAAGGCGTTGCGGCCCACAATGGCTTTGTTGGGCTGTACGTCAAAGCTGGTGATGGTGGCCAACATGCGCGAGACCTTGAGCAGGTCCGTGGTTTTGATGCCGGTGTTAAAGGGGTACTGGTCGTGGCGGGTGCGCAGCGCCATGACAATTTCTTCCAACGCAGCGTTGCCTGCACGTTCGCCAATGCCGTTAATGGTACATTCCACCTGCCTGGCGCCGCCCCGCAGGGATGCCAGTGTGTTGGCAACGCCCAGCCCCAGATCGTTATGGTTATGGGCGGAAAAAATGACCTGATCCGCACCGGGTACGCGTTCGCGCACCATGGAAAAGATTTTTTCCATATCTTCAGGGGTGGCGTAACCAACCGTATCGGGGATGTTGATGGTGGTTGCCCCAGCTTTGATTGCGGCTTCCACGCAGCGGCACAAAAAGTCCGGATCGGTGCGCGACCCGTCTTCGGCAGACCATTCCACATCGTCCGTCAGGTTGCGTGCAGCCGTATTCCCTGCGGTAATCAGCTCCAGAACAGTCTCTGGCTCCATGCGCAACTTGTACTTCATGTGCAGCGGGGAGGTGGAGATAAAGTTGTGAATCCGCTTGCGTTCGGCTGGGGCCAATGCCTCGCCAGCAGCGGCAATGTCTTTGGCACCACCACTGCGGGCCAGTGCGCAGATCACGACCCCTTTGGTGTTGCGGGCAATCTCGTTAACCGATTCAAAATCGCCTTTGGAGGCCACGGGAAAACCCGCCTCAATCACATCCACACCCAAGGTTGCCAGTGCTTCGGCCATGCGCAGTTTTTCGGCCAGATTCATGGAAAAACCGGGGGACTGTTCGCCATCACGCAAAGTGGTGTCAAAAATAATAACACGGTCGGGCGTCATGCGGCCAAAAGACGGGTGATTAAAGCTGGACTGATCAGCAGACATGGAAATGTTCCTGAATTATTCTGGTCTGGCGCGGCCAAAGGCTTGTCACGCCTTATAATTTGCCTGTGCTGCACACAGGCGCTCTCACTTGCAAAACCCCCTGGGCGGCGGCGGCGCGTAGCCAGCCTGATCGCTCAGGGGCAGATAAGTCGAAGGAGAAGGTCCAGACGAAAGGCCACGCCGCCCTGAGCCGCTGTTACGCGGGTCTTTAGGGAATCGGACATGAACCGGTCGGAAATCATGCCCAACACAATACCGTCCTGTTTTGTTAGCGCAACAGGAAAATGACTCGCGGCGGCATTTAAGATTTTTGCGCTTTAGCCCTGCGGTCTGCCACGCCGCAGCGTGTGCAGCACATACAGCATGACTCCAAGCAGAACCGCGGCAAAGGTCTGGTGCACAGCACCTGCCCATACCGGCACAACCAGTAGCAGAGTGGTTACACCCAGCCCATACTGGACCAACACCGCCCAGCCGAGCAGAATAATGCCATTCTGGGCCTGTGGGCCAAGCCCTGCTTCACGCCGCAGACCAGCCAGCAGAACCGCGCCAATGCTGAGTGCGGTCAGGGTTGCCAGCAGCCGGTGGTCAAACTGAATGGCGGCCTTGTTGGCTACCCAGTTCATCCAGAGTGGGGAGAGCTGGGTATAATCGGCGGGAATGAGGTGCCCGTCCATGAGCGGGAATGTGTTGAACAAAAAGCCTGCATGGGTGCCAGCCGTAAAGCCGCCCGCAATAATGGTTACGCATAGCAGCCCGATGCTCAGGCAGGCCAGACGCTTGGTCAGCTTGACACCTGGCGTAAAGGGCGTGGGTTCGGGCTGGGGCCAGCGGATGGAAAAGGCTGTCCACAAAATGGCACCGTACAGCAGCAGGGCGGCACTCAGGTGCAGTACGAGTCGAACAGGTTCAACCGCCGTGCTGTTGGCCCTAAAGCCCGAGGCAACCATAAACCAGCCAATGGCCCCTTGCAGCGCACCCAGCACAAAAAACAGGAACAGGCGGGCAGCCAGCCTGCGGGTGATCATCCCCCGGATAACAAACCAGACCAGAGGTGCTAGCAGGACAAGCCCCATAAGCCTGCCCCAGAACCGATGAATCCACTCGGCCCAGAAGATTTTCTGGAATCCTTCCAGCCCAAATCCTTCATGCTGGAGGTGGTATTGGGGAATGGTCTTATACAGCGCAAACAGTCGCTCCCACTCCGCATGGGAGAGGGGAGGAATCATGCCGCTTACGGGTTGCCAGTCCATAATGGACAGGCCAGAGCCGGTCAGGCGGGTCACGCCACCAATGGCAATCATGCCCAGTAACATAAAACACAGGAGGAACAGCCAGCCAGAGATCAGGCGGCGGTGGGCAGGCGTCATGTCTTGCTGGCGCTGGGGCGTGGTGGGCATGGCACTCTTTTGCGCTGGGGTTAAACTTTATGGCTAGGGTTTACAGCCAGCTTGCGGGCTGCGGCAAGAAGATGCTAGCGCCCAAAGGATGGAACCAGCCCCTCCTGCACCGGATCGCTCCTTCAGGGTGTTGTGCAAACCTTTGCTTATGCTGCTTATTCTGGTGGTGGGGGCTATAGGATTGCGGCATATCCCGGCCTTGCAGCATGTGCTGGACAGCACGGATATGCTGCGTGCGGGGCTTTGGGGGCGCTTTGTGTTTGTGGCGGGTGCGTCGCTCTGGTGCGCTTTTGGTCTGCCGCGGCAGGCTGCCGGTTTTGCCGCCGGGCTGACGTATGGCGTGGCCGAAGGGCTTGCCATGATCACCGTGGCTTCTACATTAGGGTGTGTGGCCGGTTTTTTGTGGGCCCGATGGGGTGGTCGTTCTTGGGCGCAGGCACGCCTTGGACCACGGTTTGGAAAACTTGATGCGTTTCTGACCCATAAGCCCTTCCTGAGTATTCTTACATTGCGCCTTCTGCCGGTTGGGTCAGCCTTGCTGCTTAATCTGCTTGGGGGCGTTTCTGGCATGGCCCTGTGGCCATTTGTTGCGGCAACCCTGCTGGGGGCTTTGCCCCAGAATGCCGTTGTGGTGCTTTTGGGCGCAGGCGTGCAGGTGGGGGCTGGCTGGCAGTATGGTGCCGGAGCCTTGCTGTTTGCGTTATCTGCCGGGTTGGGGGTGTGGTTGTGGCGCCATGCCCGTATTGCTGCGGCCAGCACACAAAGCTAGGCCCGCCAGCATGGCACTATGGGGCTGAGGGTGTGTTGCCAGCCTGTGCCCGACCTAGGTTCCCCATTACGGCTTCATTCAGTGGGATAATATTTTTGCTGTTTTTACGGTATACGACAAATCTGGAGGGCCGGGTCTGATGCCTTCTTCCATTGCACAGCCCTCTGCGGGGCAGGCTGCGACAAAGCCTGTTTTTGCCAATGGGGTGCCGGGGTGGTTTTCGCTGCTGCTGGGGTTTTTAACTGCCGTTGGCCCCATTTCTACCGATATTTACCTCCCCGCCTTTCCAGCCATGGAGCAAAGTTTTCATACTAGTGCGGGTAATGTGCAGTTTACGTTGGCAGTCTGGTTTGTCGGGCTTGCCATCGGGCAGTTGAGTGTTGGTCCGCTGGCGGACAGGTATGGCCGCCGTATGCCCCTGCTGGTGGGTAACGCACTGTATGCCGTGGCTTCTGCCATTTGCGCGTTTGCGCCGGATGTAACCACTTTTTCCGTTGCCCGCTTTGTTGCTTCGGTTGGAGCATCGGCCAGTCTGGTCGTGCCTACGGCCTGCGTGCGGGACGTGGTGTCCGACCGGGCCGCAGGGGCGCGTATGATGTCCCGCCTGATCATGGTTATGGGGGTGGTGCCTATTCTGGCTCCCATGCTGGGGGGGCTGGTTGTGGAGTTTGTCTCATGGCGGATCATCTTCTGGGCGTCTGCGGTTTATGGCGTGGTGTGTGTTGCTCTGGTCCTGTGGATTCTGCCCGAAACACTGCCGTACCAGAAGCGACAGGCTCTTTCCCCCATGACGCTGGTAACCCGCTACGTAACGCTGCTGTGGGATAAAGGGTATGGGATTTACGCGATGATGACCGCGTTCTCGACCTTCATGTCTTTTAGCTACCTTACGGCGGCTCCGTTTGTATTTGTGCAGCTTTTCCATTTTTCCCCCCTGCATTTTTCCATGCTGTTCGGGGTTATGTCGGTCTTTATGATCGGGGCATCCCAGGTCAATGGGTTGCTGGTTGGGCGGGTGGACCCCGGGCGTCTGCTGTATGGCGCGGTGGCCATGGCGGTTCTGGGAACGGTGCTTATGGTGGGGGTAAGCGTGTGGTCTGTCTGGTATGCATCTGCTGCCAGCCGCGAGTACGAGGTCTGGCTGCTTATTGGCACCATGGTGCTGGCGCTGGCGCCGACAGGTATTATTTTCCCCAATGCCATGACCATGGCTCTGGCTGACCATCCTGCCCAGGCTGGGGCTGCCTCTGCGCTGGCGGGAACACTGCAATATGTGCTGGGTGCATTGGCTGGGGTGGTGGTAGGGCAGTTTGCAGCCACATCTTCGTTACCAATGGCTGGCTGTATGTGCTTTGGTGCGGTTATGATGCTGTGTATGCATGTGTTCCGCCCGGCAGATCGGGTGGTTGCCTGATCCTGCATGGGCTGCCATGCCTTGCCCGGTAAGGATCAAGCTGTCATGCCGGTGCAGTGTGGCGGTACATAGGAATGGGGAGCGTGCCTGACATGCTACGGCATCCAGCAAGACGGGCTCATATTCTGGCTCTTATCGGGGCTGGCGTGCTGATTGTGACCTTTGGTGGCATAGGCATAGAACTTGGGAACGACATGGCGCGCCATGGCGATCTGGACCGCCAGAGCACGGCGGCAGGGAGTTATTTGCGCGGTGTGCACCATGCCACCAGCAATGCCCGGATCTGCCATTATGCGTTTGAGGCTGAGCACCGCCCGGCAGATGGCGAATGCTATTTGCAGGCCATTACCCAATTGTCCGATGCCCGTACGGGGTTTGAAGGTTTCCGTTCCGTGCAGCTGCGCGAGGGAGGGGGCCGCAAGGAAGTACTGGGAGTTGTGGAAAAGCAGCTCCAGACCATTAGCGCATGGCCCAGATCAGCCGATGCCATGCCGCAGGATGGCCCGGCCCTGTTGGCGGCGCTGGACCAGAACCTGTCGGTTTTAAGCCGTGCCAGTACGCTCGATCAGGCCGACCGCGTTGCCAATATGCTACGCAACACAAGCTGGCAGCGCAGGCTGGCAATACTGGGTATTCTCACTGGTGTGCTGGCCATGATCTCGGCTGGCTGGGTGCTGGATCGGTCCTCCCTTGCCGCCGCAAGGGCCGAGGCCTCTTCGCGAGATCTGGCGCTGAGGTTGCGGGCCACGCTGGACAGCCTGAGTCTGGGGGTTGCGGTTTTTGGCGCGGATGGCCGCCTGTGGCACTGGAACGAGCAGCTTGCAACCGTGCTTGGGCTTGGCAAGGATTTTTTGCGCACGGGTCTGTCCTACAATGCCCTGAGTGGTCGGCTTGTGGTGGATGGCGTGCCTCTGCTTGAACCGTTTGAGCATATTGAGAGCAGCTTGGCCAAAGGCGAGCTTGCTCCCCCTGTTGTGGTGGAATGCAAGGGGGGCAACGGGGCGGATCTGGAATTATGCCGCACGCTCTTTTTTGCTCCCGATGGAGCCGCTGAACGGCGGGGATTTGTGCTGACTGCGGCCGATATTACCATGCGCCTGAGGAGCGAGCGGGCATTGGGCGAGGCCCAAAAGCTGCGTGCTCTTGGTCAGTTGACCGCGGGCATTGCGCATGACTTTAAAAACCTGCTCACGGTTATTCTGGGTAATCTGGAACTCGCATCTGAGTATGACCAGCCGGATCAGGTCGAACAGCGGCAGGAATATCTGTCTGCCGCCACCCACGCGGGGCATCGTTCCGAAGCACTTACAGGGCAGCTTCTCTCCTTCATGCGCAGGCAGAGTGGTGCACCGGATTCGTTGCGTCTGTCCGATCTGTTTTCTTTTCTGGGTGGTTTGCTGGGGCGCGTTATTGGCCCGCGCATTGTTGTGGAATGCGGTATTGTGGCCGATGTCTGGCCTGTGCGGGTGGACCCCGCACAACTGGAAAGTGCGGTGCTCAATCTGGCCATCAATGCGCGTGATGCCATGCCATCTGGCGGGCGGCTGCGCATTACAGCCCGGAACGTGACTTTTTCGGTTAATTCCGATCTGATGAGCCTGCCTGTGGAGGAAGGGCGTAGCATTCGTGTTGTGTCCGACCCCTCCCCCCTTCCGGCGGGGGACTGGGTGCGACTGGATGTTGTGGATAGCGGCTTTGGTATGACGCGCGAGGTCATGGACCGTCTGTTCGAGCCGTTTTTTACCACCAAGCGTGAAGGAGCGGGAACAGGGCTTGGCATGGCCATGGTTCTGGCTTTTTCCCAGCAGGTTAACGGGCGGGTTGTGGTAGCAACAGGCCGTGGCAGCGGGACTGAGGTGTCCCTGTGGTTGCCGCGGGCCGTTACACCAACGGTGGGTGCGGGGGATGGTGCGGCACAGACTGCGCCAGCTCTTGGCAAACCTGCTCTGCCTTCAGCCGCACAGGCAGCACAGGGCCGCAGTATGCAGGTGCTGGTGGTGGAGGATGATGCGGCTATCCGGGATATCGTCGTGACCATTCTGAGCATGGCTGGCCACAAGGTGCTGGAAGCAGGGGATGGCGAGCAGGCGTTTGACACGGCGGCTGGGGTGGAAGGATCGTTGGACCTGCTGGTGACCGACATCCAGCTCCCCGGTCCGCTGGATGGTGTTACGCTCTCTCGCGTGCTGGTTGAGCGGTATCCGGCTTTGGCAGTGGTGTATATGTCGGGCGATCTGACAGCGGATTCCCCTCCGCCGGAGGGGAGCGTGCCCAATGCGCGCCTGCTGGCCAAACCATTCCGGCGTGATGGGTTGATGGAGGCCGTAACCGCAGCCCTGAGTACACGGGCGGGGGCCTGAGTCGCCAGATCTTCCCTTGCGGAACGTTCCTGCGCGGGATAGAGCGGGGCCGGTTGCCTCAGGACTGTTCGCCAGCGGTGGTTGACCTATGGGAATAAGGCAGGATGGAAAACGCGCTTGCACAGCGTTGAGCGCATGAATGAAGGATTGTCAAAAATCATGACGGGACGTCAGGACATCGATCTTAAGGATTATATCCGTCACATTCCCGATTTTCCCAAGCCGGGTATTCTGTTTTACGATATTTCGACCCTGATGCGGAACCCGGATGCGTGGCAGATTGCCATGGGCCGTCTGGCCCGCCAGATTGCCCCCTTGCAGCCCGACCTGCTGGCCGCTGTGGAATCACGTGGATTTTTGACCGCTGCCCCAATTGCAGACCGCATGGGCTGCGGCATGTTGATGCTGCGTAAAAGTGGCAAACTGCCGGGCAAGACCATCTCGCACACATACGATCTGGAATACGGCTCCGATACGCTGGAAATTCAGGCAGACGCCGTCAAACCCGGTCAGCGCGTTGTGGTCATGGATGATCTGCTGGCAACAGGTGGTACACTGGCAGCCTCCATCGAACTGCTGCGCAAGGCCGGGGCAGAGGTGGTTGGTGCGTCCGTTCTGGTGGAACTGACGGGCCTTGGTGGTCGTAACAAGCTGGATACGCCGGTAACAACCTTGTTGTCCTACGACGAATAAAAGCCAAAAACGGCTTTTTTCCTTGCCATGTCCTGCGCGTAACACTGGGTGCAGGACAGGGCATACGAGGTGTGAATACGCTTTTGAGCTTCTTTAGGGTAAGAAGAAGCCGATGGCAGTAGATCTGATCAGTTCTGACCGACAGAGCGCGGCATGAAGGCTGCGGCGTTTTCATTGAGCCAGTTCTGTCAGGCGTTCAAAACCATTGTCCGGCAGGCGCTGGAAGGGGGCGGTCCTCCACGCGACCTGAGCCGACTACGCTGGCTTTTTGCCCCGAATCTTCTGTCTTTCGGGTATGCGCTGCGTACCACCCTGTCTTCCCTGATTGCTCTGGGCATTGCCTTGTGGTGGGAACTGGGGAGCCCGCAATGGGCTGCCCTGACCGTATGGATGGTGGCGCAGGGTACACGCGGCAAATCCATTGCCAAAGCGCGCTGGCACATGTTTGGCATGGTGGTGGGGACAGTCTGCGCCCTTGTTCTTGTCGGCTCTATGCCACAGTCTCCCTTGCTCTACATCTTCTGGGTTGCGGCGGGGATTGGCGGCTTCTGCTTTGTCGGCACGCTGCTGCCGGGGCCTGCTACCATGACCAATTACCGTATTCACGGTATGCGGGCATCGGGGTTTACTTACGCCATTATTGCCCTTGATGGTGCTGCGGCTCCGGACCAGATTTTCCATATTGCCATGGCCCGCGCCACATACATTACGCTCGGCATTGTGGTGGAAACCACAATCTCCTCCCTTTTCCAGTACAGGCTTGGTTTGCGGGCCAGAAACCGGCTTGCCACCAATTTTGTGCAGGCACTCGATGGTGCCGTACCTGCCCTTGTTCGCCTGCTTGGGGGGGACCGGAGGGCCGTTGCCAATTCTCCGGGTGTTTTTACAACCATTGTCAGCCTGAGCGATCAGGTTGAATTTGCTGAAGTGGAGATGGGTGAACACCAGCACGAAGGTGATCACGCCCGTGCAGCCCTTGCTGCTATTGCAGTACTTATGTCCCGCGGGCTGGATCTGGGGGCGTTGCTGTCCATGCCAGAAAGTCAGGGAAAGGATTACCGCGAGATCGCGGGAGAAGTAGCGGCATTTTTACAGACCATTCCCCAACGCCTTTCTGATGATCTGCCTGCTGCTCCCGTTCTGCGCGAATTGATAGCCCTGCGGGCCACCTGCACCCAGCTTGCCGCCACCTGCCTTGAGCAGGAAATGATTGCCGCAACACATCCCCCCATAGACATTGCGCAGGAAAGCAGCCTCTCACGCGAGGGGCAGCTCCTGCACAAGCTGGGGGCTTTGCTGGACGAACTGCAACAGGCCATTGAACAGTTTGAGATGAGCCGCAACCCGGTTCCTCACGACCATTTCCGCTACCCCATGCGGAGCTACCGGGACTGGCGCATGGCTTTTACCAACAGCTTGCGGGCATCGGTTACCATTTTTGGGTCTGGTGTTATCTGGATCACAACAGGCTGGACGGATGGGCTGACATTTATGATGTTCGTCTCCATTGTCTGCGCCCTGTTTTCCACCTTGGAACAGCCCGCTCTGGCAACGCAGGCATTCCTGCACGGCACCATTTTTGTTGTGGGGATGTGCGGGCTGCTTGACCTGTGGGTTATGGCCCAGCCGACCATTTACGAAACACTCGCACTTTGCCTGGCCGTACCCATGCTGGTGGGGGGGCTTGCGTTTGCATGGCCGCCACTGGTGCTGGCTGCCGTTGCTTACAACCTGTTCCTGCCCATTCTTGTTGGTCCCATGAATCAGGGCCGCATGGACGAAATCCTGTATTTTAATACAGCCTTGCCCCTGTTTCTGGCCATGGTGTTTTCCATGTGGATGTACCGGCTGTTCCTGCCGTTTGACCCCGATGGCCTGCGTTGGGACCTGCGCGTGAGCATTCTGCGCCGCCTGCGCCGTTTGGCCCAGAAGCGTGCCGCCCCCCCTATGACGGAAATTATAGGGCGTGGTGTGGATGGATTTGTACGTCTGGCATCCATGACAACGGATGACCGCAACACCTACGTGCGCGACCGCTATGTGAGCGGTGTGCTGTCGGGCATGACCATAGAGCTGAACCTGCTGCGCCTGCGCGGTATTCTGGCGCGTGATATTCTGCCAGCAGATGCCCGCCACGCCACACAGGCCATGATGAACCGGATGCAGCAGTTTTCGGGGCGTTACGGAGGGCAGTATGGCCGGACCGCCCGCGCGGCTGATCTGGCGGTGGAATATCTGAGCCGTATGGAACAGGCCGAGACCAACCTGTCCGTCCGCGAGGAAATGTTACGTGTTTTGGCCAGTCTGCATGTGATTGCAACGGAACTAAAGGAAAATCAGGCGTTCTTTGATGCATCCTCTCCTTATCTGGACAGGGCATTTTCCTCATCGTAGCCGGTTATGTGCTGCATGGAGCTGCCAGATAGAGAGGGTGTTGGAACACGCCGGATGATAGGGAGAAGACTTCATGCCAGTGGCACAGGGTGTGTGGGATAATACACGGGCCAGAAGCGTGTTGCGGTCCATGTTTGATGCAGCCGTAGCCAGCGCTGACCCATTCCGCGTGTTGGCAGGGCACCTGCCCCCCAAACCCCGTGGTCGCTGTGTGGTGGTGGGGGCGGGCAAAGCCTCGGCAGCCATGGCGGCTGCACTGGAGGCCGCATGGCCCGATGTTGTGCTGGAAGGAGTGGTGGTCACGCGGGATGGACATGCCGTTCCCACCCGCCATGTGCGTATACTGGAGGCATCCCATCCGGTGCCTGACCACCGGAGTGAGGTCGCGGCAAAAGCCGTTATGCAGGCAGTGCAGGGGCTTGGTCCTGATGATCTGGTCATAGCCCTGATCTCTGGTGGAGGATCATCTTTGCTGGCCTTGCCTGCGGCGGGTTTAACGTTGGATGACAAACGGGTTCTGGGCAAACAGCTCCTGCATTCTGGAGCCACCATTGCCGAAATGAACACCGTTCGCCGCGCTTTGTCCGCGATCAAGGGGGGGCGTCTGGCACTGGCGGCATCCCCTGCGCAGGTGCTCACACTGGTAATCAGTGATGTACCCGGAGATGACCCGGCAGTTATTGCCAGTGGGCCAACTGTACCTCCACCTGACAAGGCGGAAGATGCCTTGCGCATTGTGGAGCGGTACAGGCTTGATCTGTCCCCATCTGTGCGGCAGGCACTGGAGCGTGGTGTGGCGGAGCAGAAGGCCCAAAACGGTTTGGTCGATCCGCGTAACTGCGTGGTTATGATTGCAACACCCCTTATGGCTCTCAAGGCTGCGGCCGATGTGGCGCGGCAGCACGGAATAATGCCGCTTGTTCTGGGCGATGCCCTGGAGGGGGAAAGTCAGGTTGCTGGCATTGTGCTTGGCGGTATGGCCCGTTCGGTTCATGCACATGGATTGCCGGTTCAAGCTCCTGCCGTGTTGCTGAGTGGGGGGGAGACAACCGTTACAATCCGCGCAGGGGAAACTGTGGGGAAAGGGGGGCGGAATACGGAGTTTTTGCTGTCCTGCGCGCAGTTTCTGGGGGGGGAGGCCGGTATTTGGGGGCTGGCGGGGGATAGTGATGGCATAGATGGTACGGAGGACGCTGCTGGTGCCATTTTTGCCCCCGATACACTGGCCCGCGCAGCACAAAAGGGCTACATGGCCGAATCATTCCTGCACGCGCATAACAGCTACATGTTTTTCAAGGCGTTGGATGATCTGGTCATGACAGGACCAACATTGACCAACGTAAACGATATACGCCTTTTGCTGATTGCCTGAAAAATCAGGAATCAGTCCTCCAACGCGTGGTTAACCGCGCGACGGAGGGCGGGAATAACCTCTGCTTCAAACTCGGGGGTTCGCCGTTCCCACATGCCAGTGCGCCATGAAGGGTGAGGCAGGGGAAAATAGGTTGGTAAATACTGCTCAAAATTTAAAACCCGTTCAAACACCTTACCTTTGCCCAGAATGTGGTTTTGTGCGTACGAACCGACCAGCAGGGTAAGCTGGATATTGGGGAGCTGCTCCAGAATACGCTCCCGCCAGAGTGGTGCGCATTCCGGGCGTGGTGGTTTGTCCCCGCCTTGTGGCAGCACACCAGGGTAACAAAGCCCCATGGGTACAATGGCAACCTTTTCCGTATTGTAAAAAAGAGCACGGTCCATGCCCAGCCATGCGCGCAGGCGATCGCCTGAGGCATCGTTAAAGGACAGGCCCGTTTCATGCACTTTGGTGCCGGGAGCCTGACTGGCAATTAACAGTCGGGCACGGGGAGATACGTGTAGAACGGGGCGTGGGCCAAGTGGCAGCGCATGGGCACAGGCTGTGCAGCCCCGGATCTGGCGGAGCAGGGAGTGCAAAGTCTGGTCTGTTGCGGTGTGGGGCAGGGGAAGCATCCTGTTCAAAAACAGCCTCAGGGCGAATGGAACAGATATGTGTATGCCGCCCATGGCATGGAAGGGGGCCGGTTATTCAGTACCCTTAACCCGTTAGGGCATGGTGCCATAAAAAAACACCGCAGTGTTGCCACTGCGGTGTTTTTTGACTTCGCCACTCAGATGAGAGGCAGAGAAAAGGTCAGGGAGACCTTATTGCTCTGCATCAACCCCTGTGTGGGTCTGCGGGGCAAAGGTCCAGCCAGCGCCGTAAGGCTGTGGCATAAACAGGCCCCATGTGGAGGTAGCGGACGTTGGGTCAGCCCAGCCGGTGGTCGGGATCGGAGCGTGGTCCAGACGGAGTTTCTGGATATCAGCAGCGGTCACGTTAGCCGGAGCCTTGTTGCCCCAAGCGGAGCGGATGAAGTTGACCACATCAGCCATCTGCTGGTCGGACAGAATGCTCTTGTAGTCCGGCATGGCAACGGCGGAAGGTGCCCAGTTGGTCGGCGGCAGTACACCACCAGCCATAACAATATGGGCAATGGAGGTCGGGTCATCCGTTACGACAACCGAGTTACCAGCCAGCGGCGGGAACATGCGGGCAACACCACCACCATCATTTCTGTGGCAGGCGGCGCACTGTTCAACATAAATCCGTGCGCCCGGGTTGTTGGCCGTATTGCCGGAATCCAGAGCCTGAGCCGTGGACGGATCGTACGTGTATTCCCCGCGTGATGGTGGAACCGGCGGCAGGGCCTTCAGGTACTTTGCAATGGCGTGCAGATCGGAATCCGTGAAGTACTGGGTGCTCCAGCCAACAACGTCGGCCATGCCACCAAATACGGCGGAATGATCGGTACGGCCGGATTTGAGGAACAGGTAGAGATCGTCTTCAGACCAGCGGCCCAGGCCAACAACCGGGTCGTTGCGCAGGCTGGGCGCAATCCAGTTGTCGATCGGTGCACCACCGGCAAGGAAGTCCGGACCACCGGAAGCATCCAGTGCTTTTTCCTGCATGGCAAAGCCGCGGGGTGTATGGCACGCACCGCAATGGCCTGCGCCAGTTACAAGGTATTCACCACGCGCCACATCTGCATCCGTGCCCGGAGGAGGTGTAAAGTCCTTGGGGGTGGGCGCAAACATGGAGCGCCAGATTGCAAGCGGCCAGCGCATGGACATGGGCCAGCTAATGCCGACTTCACGGTTTTTCTGCGCAACAGGGGCCACACCATGCATGAAGTATGCGTAAAGTGCCTTCACATCGTCCTGAGACATGCGGGCAAAGGACGGGTACGGCATGGCCGGATAAAGCGTGCTGCCATCCTTGCGGATACCGTGGCGCACGGCTTCATCAAATTCCTGCAACGTATAGGTGCCAATCCCGTAAGTGGGATCAGGCGTGATGTTGGTGGAATAGATCATGCCGATGGGGGTTTTGATTGCCAGCCCACCTGCAAATTTCTGACCATTCAGTGCTGTGTGGCAAGCCACACAGTCACCAAGACGGGCAACATATTCGCCCTTTTTGATCAGGCTTTCATCCGCTCCCTGCGCATGTGCCAGGGAGGTTCCTGCCAGAAGCCCGACAGTGACCGCTCCAAGAGCGGCTTTTAGTCTGTTCATCATCATTTTTACCACTGTATCGCTTGTGTACCGAATGACGTCATGACTGCCGCTTTATTGGGGCGTAATACCCACGACCGGGGTCTGGGGGACTCCCTGATCGTTCTTTCGGGCGTCCACTTCGCGCTGATAGGAGTCGTTCGCCCTCTTGATGAGGTACTGACGAATGGATTCGATTTCTTCAGGCTTCATGCTCGTGTCAAAGCGGTCCATGCCATAAGCGGTCAGGGCACCGCGGCCTACAACGTTGTAGAATGCGTCCTGATGGCGGATGGAACCGGACCAACGCAGGTCGGGGAGCACGCCAGCTCCTTCGCCATTGTCACCGTGGCAGGTCTGGCAATAGGTCTGATACTGGAAGTAACCCTTGGCGGCTTCCTTGGTATCATATTCCGCAGGGGGCTTAACGGGCAGGAAGCCCAGAGCGTTCATGGTTGGCAGCTTGGCTTTGCCATCGAGCGAGAACACGGCCACGTAAGAGTGGTTGACGGTCCAGCCGGATGTGCGGCCCATACCACCCATGGAAATCGGGTAGATGCCACCCCAGCCCACTTCAACCGCAACATACTGCTTGCCGTTTACGCTGTAGGTCACAGGCGGTGCAATAATGCCGCTCTGCGCATCAAACTTGTAAAGGTCGGCACCGTTGGTTGCATCGTAAGCGTGGAATTCGCCGTTTGCCAGGCCCTGGAACAGCAGATCACCACCAGTTGCCAGAACACCACCGTTCCATGGGCCTTTGTGGTCGATCTTCCACACGGTTTCCATTTTGACCGGATCCCATGCCAGCAGTTCGCCGTGCAGGTCTTTCAGGTAAGCGGAGCGTGCATCTGCGGAGTCAGGCAGACCGGTTTTGGTCATGTCCAGACCAAGGTTCCAGGCATCGGGGTGGGCTTTAAAGCCACCGACCTGATTCTGGTAACCAAATGGGATCTGGTGCGCAGGCAGATAGACCAGATGGGTCTTCGGGCTGTACGCCATGGCCATAAAGTTATGGGCACCCAGCGGGCCGGGAATACCGTACCAGAAGTTGCCGTTCAGGGTCCACAGACCTTCCGGCTTGTAAATCGGACGACCGGTCAGCGGATCAAGGCCACTGGCCCAGTTTTCGTACACGTAGTTCTTGCCAGCCAGGAATTCACCCGTTTTGGCATCCAGCATGTAGAAGAAGCCGTTTTTGGGAGCCTGCACAACAACGTGGCGCATCTCACCATTGATCGGCACGTCAAGTGTCATGACCTGCTGGACGGATGTGTAGTCCCACTGGTCCATGGTGGTTGCCTGGAAGTGCCAGACATATTCGCCAGTTTCCGGCTTGACCGCAACAATGCTGCCCAGGAACAGGTTGTTGCCGATCCCTTCGGAGCGGTATTTGTAGTTCCACGGAGAACCGTTACCGACGGCCAGATAAACCAGATCGGACACCGGATCATAAACAATGGAATCCCAGACGGTACCGCCGCCACCCTGACGGACCCATGCGCCGTTGGGGCCCCATGTGCGGTAGGCTTTGTTCATCAGAACATTATCCGACGCAGCATGGTCGGGTTCGTTCTTGCTGTTGGGAACCGTGTAGAAGCGCCATTTGAGCTTGCCGGTTTCCGCATCAAAAGCGGAAACAAAGCCGCGTGCGCCAAATTCTGCGCCGCCATTACCAATCAGGACCAGGCCCTTGGCAATACGGACTGCACCGTCAACCGTGTAGGAACGCTGTTTACCCAAAGAGGCTTCGGCGGGAATGGTGTTGATTTCCCATACCTTTTTGCCGGTCTTGGCGTCCAGGGCGATCAGTCGGCCATCAAACGTGCCAAAGTAAACCTTGCCGTTCCAGTAGCCTGCACCACGGTTAACCGTATCGCAGCAGCCTTTGTCAGCAATGTTGCCGGGCACCTTGGGGTCATATTCCCACAGCAGCTTGCCGGTTGCCGCATCAAGGGCCTTCATTTTGGACCAGTTGGTCGTGGCATACATAATGCCGTCCACAATCAGTGGCGTGCCTTCCTGACCGCGGTTGCTGTCCAGTGTAAAGTACCAGGCCAGCTTCAGATTACCGACGTTGGAGCGGTTGATCTGATCCAGCGGGCTGTAGCGCTGTTCAGAGTAGGTGCGACCATAGGACAGCCAGTTTTCGGGGTGATCATCGGCATGGATGATGGCTTGTCCCGTGTCTCCCTGACTGTCAGCACGGGCAGGGGCTGCTGCGTAAGGTAGGGCAGCGGCACAGATTGTTCCAGCCGCGAGAATTCCTAGCAGCGAACGTCTCTTGGCGGAGGCGGGGCGGGTCATGCGTTCATGTCCTCGACTGTGTATCAAGATGAGGAAAAATAGAGCCGGAAATCCGGTTTCTCACACATCAGCCAAGGCGGGCGCTGTATGTCAATCACGCCAAGAGAATAGCTGCATCCCCACGTCTTCGTTCCTTGCGGGGGTCGGATGCGTAAAAGGAGCGCTCCATGGTGTGGGGCAGATGGAACCGCCTAACGAAAAATCAATGTTATAACAATTCTGACGGGGGGGTAAACAGATCGGCAAACTGGTAGTCTGACATCACTTCCTGAAAAGTGTTTTCACGGTTTTTTCCAGTCTTGAACACGGTGAATTCGCAAACTTCTTCTGTTGAGGCAAAGCGGTGGCGGTGGGTTGCAAGCCACAGGTTGCACACGCTGGGGTCAACATCGGTTATGTCGGCCAAAGGGATGCCCGAGGGGAGCAGGAAGCGGGTTGCGCTAACTCCCGCACGCTGTGCGAGGTTCCGTATTTTCACGGAAAGGTGATCAATAACAGAGGCTTCCATTGTGGCCTCCAGGATGATTCGGTTCCGTTT
Organism: Acetobacter syzygii; assembly: GCF_000964225.1. GTDB lineage: Bacteria > Pseudomonadota > Alphaproteobacteria > Acetobacterales > Acetobacteraceae > Acetobacter > Acetobacter syzygii. Next base: position 30,459 of record NZ_BAMZ01000027.1, read on the forward strand.
CAGAGTCACATCAAAGCCGGTGTGTCGGAGCGTGACCGGCGTGGGCAGGTGCAGGGTGTACAGGCTCTGGTCGAGTTCCTCCCACTCCATGGGCGTCATGCGCCCGAAGGCGACGAGTGGCAGGTAAAGGACGGGAGTGCGCTGCCATGCTTTGGACGGAAAAAAGTCCTGAAAACCATGTAAAAACAGACGCATATCCATAGGGGGCTGAAGACCGGCAATAAGGTACATATCAGGCCTTAAGACTGGGGGCGTGGCGTGGGGCGTATTGTTACGCAGCAGATTGTCGGTAGGCGCTTATTATATGACGTGCCATACCCTTGACGGAAAGACAGGGCAGCCACAAGTATAAAGCAAAGCCAGCTTGTCTGGATAAGGAGAGTAGAAAACCATGTCGTTTAGTCGCGACTACCGTTCCCCCGCATCAGCGTCAGGCTGGAACGATCAGGCCAGTCTGGACGCTGGACTGCGCAGCTACATGCTGCGTGTTTACAACTGGATGGCATCTGGTCTGCTACTGACCGGAATTGTGGCGTACGCCATTGCCAATACCGGGCTGAGCAGCCTGTTTTTTCAGGTCTTTCAGACGGCTGCGGGTCCTGTGCCGCGCCCGACTTTGCTGGGTGACCTGGCTATGCTGTCCCCGCTGGCATTTGTGCTGGTGATGTCGTTCGGGATCAATCGCCTGTCCCTGCAGGGTGCGCAAGCGCTGTTCTGGGCATTCTGTGCCACCATGGGAGCAAGCCTTGCGAGTGTGTTTGTGATTTATACAGGCACCTCCATTGTGCGGGTCTTTCTGGTAACGGCCTGCATGTTCGGGGCGACCTCCCTATGGGGGTATGTGACCAAGGCAAACCTGCTCCAGTTTGGATCGTTCCTGATGATGGGGCTGTTTGGGCTGGTTATTGCCGGGCTGGTTAACCTCTTCCTTAAAAGCCCAACGGTGTATTACCTCTACAGCATTGTGGGTGTGTTCATTTTTACAGCGTTCAGCGCTTTTGATGCACAGCGGATTCGGGTAACCTACCCGCAGCTTGCGGCTTATGAAGGGCCGGAAATGACTGCCAAGCGCAGTGTGTATGATGCGCTGAGCCTCTACCTGAACTTTATTAATCTGTTTCAGTTTCTGCTGCAGTTCATGGGTGTCCGTAATTCCAGCGACTGAGGCACGCAGCCAGAGTCCTTTACGGCACTTAGTGCCAGCCAACAGAAAGCCCGGTCCAATATGGCCGGGCTTTTTTGTATGGGCAGTTATGCTTGAGCCGAATGATGGCATGAAAATCAAGAATGGGTGCTAAAATGGTCCTGATTTCAATTCTTTAAGTTGTAACGCGGATGTGAGATTTTGTGTGATCTCTAACAATATGAAATTTCAGACTAAATTTTGCCATTATTGGAAAATTTGTAATATTTTGTAATATTCCGTGATCATCCCTTTTCGCCGTTCAGACACCCCAAAAGTAGGCAAATGCCATGCTTAAAATGGCTAACTGATTGTGACGAAAGGCAGATGGAACTTTTCTGACGTTTGAGAATCCGCGCGTAGGGAATAAAGTAGGCGCAATGCGTTTCCGCCGAGCTGAGGGGGTCGCGCCGTATGCAACATATTTGGGCCATTCATTCTGGGTGGCCAAAATGTGTTGCGGGGGCGGAACATAAAAGGCTCTCCTGGCTGGGACGCGGTTTTTCTTGCTGTTGTCAGGCATCTGTGGCAGCAGGGCAAAAGTCTTTGTGAGGCTAAGTTGATGTCAGAACCAAGAGGCGTGCGATGAAAAACAAGTTACTGGCGAGAATGGCGCGATTGGGCGGCCTATCGTCAGCGTTGCTGCTTGCCGGGTGCGAACTAGACGTTCTGGACCCGAAAGGCCCGGTGGGAGAGGGGGTTAAAACTCTTATTACCACCTCTGTGATCGCAATGCTGATCGTTGTGGTTCCGACCATTATTCTGACACTTTGGTTTGCCTGGCAGTACCGCCAGTCCAACACAAGTGCCGAATATCTGCCGAAATGGAGCCACTCCAACAAGATCGAAGTGATAATCTGGGGCGTTCCGTCACTGATTATTCTGTTTCTGGCAGTGATCACCTACCAGACTTGTCATTCTCTGGACCCCTACAAGCCGCTTGAGGCAGAAGCCAACACCAAGCCGCTGCATGTTCAGGTTGTGGCACAGGACTGGAAATGGCTGTTCATTTACCCTGAACAGGGAATTGCAACAGTTAATCAGTTGGCAATGCCGGTCAATACGCCTGTTGATTTCGACATCACCTCTGATTCCGTGATGAACTCTTTCTTCATCCCGCGTCTTGGTTCCATGATTTATGCAATGGCAGGCATGCAGACCCAGCTTCATCTGCTGGCAAGCGAGCCGGGCGATTACATGGGTGAATCCGCCAACTATAGTGGGCGTGGCTTCTCCGACATGCGCTTCCATGCTCTGGCGATGAGCAATGATGAGTTCAATGCTTGGGTCGAAAAGGTGCGTGCATCTTCCGAACAGCTGGATAGCCAGACCTATCCTAAACTGGCAGCACCAAGCGAAGCGAACCCCGTCGAATATTTCGCGCATGTTGAACCCGGCATGTTCAACACGATCGTTGCCAAATACAACAACGGCATGGTCATGGACAAAAGCACTGGCAAGATGATTCAGGTGCAGCAGTCCGCGATGTCCGGCATGAATTGAAGGAATAGGATCTATGCTAGGGAGACTATCGCTTTCGGCCATCCCGTTGGATGTGCCGATCCTAGTAGGTACGTTCATCGGCGTTCTTATTGTCGGTGTCGCGGTACTGGGACTGATTACCTATTACGGCAAGTGGGGCTACCTCTGGAAAGAGTGGTTTACCTCTGTCGATCATAAACGTCTGGCTGTCATGTACATTGTACTGGCGCTGGTTGCTCTGGCCCGCGGTTTTGCGGACGCCATCATGATGCGTACCCAGCTCGCGCTGGCTTACGCAGGTAACCCCGGTTATCTGCCTCCGCATCACTATGACCAGATCTTCTCCGCTCACGGGACGATCATGATCTTCTTCCTGGCCATGGCGTTCATGACCGGTCTGTTCAACTTCATTGTGCCGCTGCAGATTGGCGCACGTGACGTGGCTTATCCGTTCCTGAACAACCTGAGCTTCTGGATGACGGCTGTTGCGTTCATGCTGGTGAACATCTCCCTGTTCATTGGTGAGTTCTCACAGTGCGGCTGGCTGGCTTATCCCCCGCTGTCCGAAATGCAGTTCAGCCCAGGTGTGGGTGTTGACTACTATATCTGGGCAATCCAGATCTCTGGTGTTGGCACGCTGCTGACCGGTGTGAACTTCTTTGTCACCATTGTTAAGATGCGCGCTCCAGGCATGACCTGGCTGAAGATGCCCGTGTTCACATGGACGGCTTTCTGCTCTTCCATTCTGATCATGGCGACCTTCCCTGTACTGACGGTTGCTGTTGCCCTGCTGGGTCTGGACCGTTACTTCGGTATGCACTTCTTCACCAATGATGGTGGCGGCAACCAGATGCTGTACCTGAACCTGATCTGGGCTTGGGGCCATCCGGAAGTTTATATTCTTGTTCTGCCTGCCTTTGGTGTGTTCTCCGAAGTTGTGCCTGCTTTCTCTGGCAAGCCGCTCTTCGGTTACAAGACCATGGTTTATGCAACCTGCTCCATTATGGTGCTGTCCTTCCTCGTGTGGGTGCATCACTTCTTCACCATGGGTGCAGGTCCGGACGTGAATGCCTTCTTCGGCATTGCGACCATGATCATCTCCATCCCGACCGGTGTTAAGCTCTTTAACTGGCTGTTCACCATGTATAAGGGCCGCATCCAGTATCATGCTTGCATGTATTGGGCTGTTGGCTTCATGGTGGTGTTCACCATCGGTGGTATGACCGGTGTGATGATGGCCATTCCCGGTTCTGACTTTGTGCTGCACAACAGTCTGTTCCTGATTGCTCACTTCCATAACGTGATTATCGGTGGTGTGTACTTCGGTTACGTCTGTGGCATGAACTTCTGGGCTCCGAAGGTTCTTGGCTTCAAAATGAACGAAGCTTGGGGTATTCGCGCCTTCTGGTTCTGGCTTGTCGGCTTCTTCTTTGCCTTTATGCCGCTGTATGTTCTCGGCTTCGAAGGTATGACCCGTCGTATGAACCACTATGACAACCCGGCCTGGCATCCCTGGATGCTGATCGCCGAAGTTGGCGCAGTGCTCATCCTGTTCGGTGTTGTTTGCCAGCTGATGCAGATTTACGTCTCCATCCGCGATTGCAACAAACCCGAAAACCGCGACGTAACGGGCGATCCCTGGAACGGCCGTACTCTGGAATGGTCCACCTCTTCTCCTCCTCCGGTGTATAACTTCGCCATTGTCCCGCATGTAAGCTCGCTCGATGCCTACACGCATGACAAAGAAAACGGCATTGATACCCGTCAGGCTGGCGGCAAGTACGAAGCAATCCATATGCCGAAAAACACGGCTTCTGGTATTGCATGTGGTGCCTTTGCCCTGATCTTCGGTTTTGCCGCTGTGTGGTACATCTGGTGGCTGGCAGCTATTGGCCTTGTGGGCGTGATCGGTACGGTCATTGCACGCAGCGCTAACAAGGATATTGACTACTATATCCCTGCTGAAGAGGTTGCCCGGATCGAAAACGAGCACACCCGTAAACTGATGGCACAGGCAGCAGAATAATGGCACAGAACACAACTGTTCCGACCGCAGGCCACGACGAACATCACCACGAAAATACGGTGGTGTTCGGGTTCTGGGTCTATCTGATGACGGACTGCATTATCTTTGGCTCTCTGTTCGCCACGTTTGCAGTCCTGCGTAACCAGTTCAATGGTGGGCCAACCCCACACGAACTGTTTGAGTTTGGTGGGCTTGGGCTGGAAACAGCCCTCCTGCTTCTCTCCTCCATTACTTATGGGTTTGGCATGATTGCCGCCCATAAGTCCGAGATCAGCAAGGTTATCCTGTGGCTTGCCGTCACATTCCTGCTTGGTCTTGGATTTGTTGGTCTGGAAGTGCGTGAATTCGCACACATGATCGCTGAGGGCGCTGGCCCGGATCGCAGTGCATTCCTGTCTGCGTTCTTTACGCTGGTGTCCACCCACGGTCTGCACGTGACGTGTGGTCTGATCTGGATTGTTACCCTGATAGTTCAGCTGATGGGAACAACTGAAATTCCGGAACGCATGATGAACAAGCTCACTTGCCTGAGCCTGTTCTGGCACTTCCTGGATATCGTCTGGATCTGCGTTTTCACCTATGTCTATCTGGCGAGCATGATCTGATGAGCAATCCGAACACATCCTCCTCGGGCGAGAGCCACGGTAGCGTATCTTCGTACCTTATCGGCTTTGTTCTTGCCGTTATTCTGACGGTTCTGTCGTTTGGTGTGGTCATGAGCCACAGCCTTGCGCCAGCCGGCACGTTGGCAGCACTTTCTGTTCTGGCACTTGTTCAGGTTCTGGTGCATCTGCACTACTTCCTGCACATGGGTAGCGGTTCGGAAGCACGTTGGAACAACATTGCGTTTGTTTTCACCGTTGCATTCGTATCCATCCTGATTGTCGGCACGGTATTCATCATGTCCAACACCTCCATGAACATGATGTCTCGCTGAATGTGATGCATGGCTCTGCTGCTCTGGCTTAGGTCAGGGCGGTGGTCAGCAACAAAAAACCCCCGGTGCTTTGGCTCCGGGGGTTTTTTGTTGGCCTATGGTCTGGCGGGGTGTTGCTTGTGGCCTGTTCTCCAGTGTTTGGTGAAGGAGGTCCTATGGCTGGACTTTAATCCGACCAACAAAAAAGGCACCGGAATGATCCGGTGCCTTTTTTGTATGAAAACCTGATGTTGGTGCAGGTTCAGTCTTTATGCGGCTCGGGGGAGAGCAGGTCAGCCTTGTTCGGCTTGTCTTTCCATTCTTCTGCATCAGCCGGAGCAGTGCCCTTGCGGGTAATGTTAGGCCATTGGCTGGCGTATTTTGCGTTGATTTCTGCCCACGCTGCTGAACGATCATCACTGTCGGGGAAAATCGCTTCGGCCGGGCATTCAGGTTCGCACACGCCGCAGTCAATGCACTCATCGGGGTTGATAACCAGAAAATTTTCACCGGCGTAGAAGCAGTCAACGGGGCAGACTTCCACACAGTCCATGAATTTGCAGCGGATGCAGTTTTCAGTGACCACGTAGGTCATTGCCATCTCCGAAATTATCTGGCGGTCGAGTGGGGCTCGCCGCGTGGGGTCAGGTGGTCAACCAACTGGCCGTACCACCAAGGATGGCGCAGATATGATGGGCTTTTTGCCCTATGGCAACCCGCTTGGACGAAAGGGGGCACTTCTATTCTAGCAGAGCTGCGTTTACATCCGGTTCCGTAGTGTGCCTAAAATCGCAAAAGGACTGTTGTTTTGGGCATTTTGCAGAGATTTGCGCAAAGCTGGTCGTGATTGGTGCTGTTTTCTTTTTTCTGCGCGTCGTGTTGGTAAAACCATAAAAGGGGCAGGGGGGCCAGCATGTGTGTGGGGTAAGGGGGCTGGGGATTGCAGGCGGATTCCAAGCCCTCTGAGCACATCTGGCAGGTCTTTTTTGCTTACGCCAAGGTGGGATGCGAGCGAAAAAGGGAGTGGTTTGGGGGTGCGGGCACATAATGCGTGCATATCCTGCACAATGTTGCTGGCGATATCGACTCGAATCAAAAGGCCATGGCTGGCCACCCAACCCACGTTGCGCAGGAGTTCCTGCGCGGGTTGCGGCAGAGGAGCGGTCAGCCGCATGGAAACAGCGCCCTCTGGTGGCAGGGGAGTGGGGGGCAGAGCCTTGTAAAGGCGCAGGAGCAGGCTGCGGAGCGCCATGGCCTGTGGTTTGAGCAAGGGTGTGCAAAAAACCAGAGGGCCGTGGAGTCGTATTGCCTGCCGGCGTAGGAATTCCGCCTCTTTGGGAGGGAGCGAGGGCGGAGCAGCCAGGGTAACAACGCCCCCATTCTCCATAACGCTGTGCACAATCCCGCGCAGGAGCGGATGGTTGGCTACGGCCTGTTCGGCACGGAACAGGGGGGCAAGAGTTTGCTGCAACAGGGTGTTCAGGAATTCCGTCAGCCGTTGGCGTATTTTGCTTTTGTGGGCTGTGTCCAAAAACTCGGCATCTTCAACATGAATAACCGGGTGCAGAACGCTCTCCCCTTTGCGTAAATGCGCAATCTGTTCGCCTAACCACAGAATATGGCCTGTCTGCTGGTTCAGCGTTATTGTGCTTTCTGGTGTTTGCAAAAAACGGGCAACAAGGCGCGGGATCTCGCTGCGTGCCGCGCGGCGTGCGGCTTTGAGAATAAGAGTCTGGTCAGAACGGGCGGCTTCGGGGTCTGGCACAAAGGTAAAGCCGCGCATGTGGCCCACATCGTGCCCTTCCACCCGCACATCGCCGGATTTGCTAATGGCGCATAGCAGCGGGGTCCCATCGGCCTCCTCCAGCCTGCGGGCCAGACTGGCTGCGCGCTTGTCTACAAATCGGCTTGCCAGCCTCTCATGCAGGGCATCGGACAGGGTATCTTCCAGCATTCGGGTGTGGCGTTGCCAGTGCTCTGCATTTTCCACCCATTCCGGGTGGGCAGAAACATAAGACCATGTGCGAATGCCCATCAGGCGGTGCATCAGGTCTTCTATTTCGCCGCCTGTATGCTCCAGATTGGCAAGGCGGTTTTTGAGCCATGAGGATGGCAGACGGCCATCTTTTGCCAGAATGCTAAAGAGTTGGCCGCATAGGCGGATATGGCTGTCTATTCCCAGTTTACGAAAATCAGGAATCTGGCAGATTTCCCATAACAGACGGGTATGGTCGGGTGTTGTGGCGAGGGTACGGACAGCGGGTGTCTGCATAAGAGCGCTGAGTGTTTGCATGTCCGATGCAGGCTCGGCGGGTCTTAGGCTAGGGTGTGGGGTTTTCTGGCACAGGCTGTCATACAGGGCCTGAGGGGAGGCAAAGCTGAGCTTGCTGCTCCGCCACCATAAAAAGGAAAGAGGTTCGAATTTATGGGTTTCAATGGCTTCGGCCATTGCCTCAGGTAAAGAGGGGCACTCCCCGGTTGTGCCAAAGGTACCATCCCGCGTGCCGCGGCCTGCCCGGCCTGCGATCTGGGCAATTTCAGCCGGGGCCAGCATACGGTGCCGCTGGCCATCAAACTTGGAAAGACCAGCAAACGCCACATGATCGATTGTCATGTTCAGACCCATGCCAATGGCATCGGTCGCGACAAGGTAGTCCACCTCCCGGTTCTGGTAGAGAGCGACCTGTGCATTACGGGTGCGGGGGGAAAGCTGCCCCATGACCACCGCACACCCACCACGTTTGCGGCGGATAAGCTCGGCAATGGCGTACACCTCGGCCATGGAAAAAGCGACAATGGCAGTCCGTGGTGGCAGGCGGGACAGACGCGTATGCCCCGTATAGCCCAGACTGGACAAACGGGGGCGTGTTTCTATCTCTATGCCCCGGATCAGCGCCTTCATGAGGGGGGCAATCGTATCTGCACCGAGGAACAGGGTCTCGGATAATCCCCGTGCGTTTAACAGGCGGTCGGTAAAGATATGACCGCGCTCGGGGTCCGCGCAAAGCTGGATTTCGTCCACGGCTATAAAGTCCACCGGGCGGCTCATGGGCATGGCTTCCACCGTGCATGAAAACCAGCGGGCCTGAGGGGGAATAATTTTTTCTTCCCCCGTAATCAGCGCAACCGACCGGACGCCTTTCAGGCGCACCATGCGCTCATAATTCTCACGTGCCAGCAAGCGTAGGGGAAAACCGATAATACCGGAGGAGTGAGCAAGCATCCGCTCAAGTGCCAGATGCGTTTTTCCCGTGTTGGTCGGGCCCAGAATAGCCCGTACAGGGGCCTGATCTTCAAGGGGGGAGGTGCGCAGGGCAGGTGTCATCTGGCGGCTAGAAACCTTCATGCCGCATATGGTCCGCTGCCCGGCACCGAAAAGCAAGATGGCAATGTGCATGGGCTCCCCGTTGCATGATGGAAAAGGGAGGCGCAGGGTGCGCTCAGTAAGGAGGAATGCCATGCCCGTTCATGATCTGGATTGCCTGAGTGTTGCACGCAGGCGGAAGACCCTTTGCACCGTTTACGCCGTGCGTGCGGGTGAACGAGAGACATGGGTGGCTATGGCGGGGGAGGCCGCGGTTACTTTTGCCGAGCAGTGCGGCTTTGGCGGTCAGCCGGGGCAACTGGTCATGGCGCCTGCTCCGGCAGGTCAGGTGCAGGCATTATTTGGTCTGCCAGCCCGGAATGAGCGTGACCCTTTTGTGTTTGGCAAACTGGCTGTGGACCTGCCCGCTGGGGAGTGGACCGTACAGGTGCCACAGGATGTGGCGCGTGATGATGTTATTTTGGGATTCTGCCTGGGCGCATATCGCTACAGCCTGAAAACAGGCGATAAGGATGCTGCGCGTCCGCGTTTGGTTGTGACGGCAGGGGAGCGCAAGGGGCTGGCAGCACAGACTGCACGGTCGATCTGCTTTGCGCGAGACCTGATCAACATGCCCGCCAATCTGCTTGGGCCTTCAGACCTTGCGCGCGAAGCCAAGGCGGTACTTCGCCCATTGGGTGCGGACGTGGAGGTTATCAAAGGGGCTGCACTGGATGAGGCTTACCCTCTGCTGGCGCATGTGGGGAATGGGTCTGACCGTAGCCCACGCGTTGTGGTGGCACGGTGGAGTGGTTCTGGTGCAGGCAAGGATGCCCCGCTTGTATCCCTGGTTGGTAAAGGCGTGTGTTTTGATAGCGGGGGGTATGACCTCAAACCCTCCAGCGGCATGTTGCGCATGAAAAAGGATATGGGAGGGGCGGCAACCGTACTGGCTCTGGCGCATCTGGTTATGGTGCAGGATTTGCCAGTACGTCTGGAACTGCGTCTGGGCTGTGTGGAAAACAGTGTTTCTGGTCATGCCATGCGGCCTTTGGATGTTATTCGCAGCCGTGCAGGACTTACAGTGGAAATTGGCAATACGGATGCCGAGGGGCGGCTGGTGCTGAGTGATCTGCTGTCCGAGGCAGGTGAAAGCCAGCCTGACCTGCTGCTGGATGTGGCCACACTGACCGGGGCTGCCCGTGTAGCCCTGGGGCCAGACCTGCCTGCCCTGTTCTGTAACCATGATTCCACGGCCGATCTGTTTGCAAAGGCGGCTGCGCGTGAGGCGGACCCCCTCTGGCGTCTGCCACTATGGCGAGGGTATGCGGGCTGGCTCAAAAGTACTGTGGCAGACCTGAATAATATTGCCTCCCGCCCTATGGCAGGGGCCATTACTGCCGGTCTGTTTTTGGAACATTTTGTAAAACCAGACCAGCGTTGGGTGCATGTCGATAGCTATGCGTGGAACGATTCAGGCCGACCGGGCCGACCAGAAGGTGGCGATATCCCAGGGTTTCGCACACTTTTTAGTGTAATCCGTTCTCTTTGTGCAACGAATGACACGAAAAAGACTTAAAGACGATACAGGAAGAAGAAGCGTAATAATTTTTTGTTACAACGCTTTAAAATTTCGTTTCGGTGTCTATATAAAGCCCATCAGATTCATTCCGGTTTGAATATGGGCCGGAAAAACATCGCCGGGCGGGTCATCTCCGTGGCCCCCGGCAAACAAGAAAGTTGGATGTCATGGCACAGGCCGCAGAAAAGGCAGAGGATCTGGTCAAGACCCTGCGGGATACCATTGTTGCACTCGTGCGTGGGGAAGGGCCGGACCTGTCCGCCCGTCAGCTCGCTGTGTTCCTGACCTGCTATCTGGAAGAAAGCGGGCATACGGTGCGTGGTCTGGCCGCAAGCCTGAACGTGTCCAAGCCTGCCATTACCCGTGCGCTTGATCGCCTGAGCGAGCTGGATCTGGCCCGCCGTAAGGTGGACCCGCTGGACCGCCGTTCCGTTCTGGTGCAGCGCACCCCTAAGGGAGCCGCTTACCTGAAGGAAATCCGCTCCATTATGGGAACAACCATGCAGGATGCTGCACAGAACACGCAGCCGGAAGAAAAGGTGGCAACAGTGCGCCGCCTCCGCCGTGTCGCTGCGGCCTGATAAAGCGCTTTTCTTTAGTTTTTAAAGCACAGAAGTTGCCGTGTGGTGCCCGTGGACTGTTTTTACAAATGGTCGCAGGGGTGCCACCGGCAACTTTTTTGCGTTTGGGGCGTTGTTTTCTTTAACCGTGTCAGAAATGACAGAGAGATAAAGGAAACCATTCCATGCGTTTTTCTTCTGTTGTTGCCGCTGCTGCTCTGGCAGTGTCGTTCGGGGCTGTGTCTGCTGCTCATGCGGCTGATGCGTTGGGCGCCCCGACTGCCAAAATTACCCTTACCGCCAAGTCCGCCGATATTGGGGTGGGCTATACGTGGGGTGAGGGCAAACTGACGTATGGTGGCAAATCTCACACGTTTTCCATTACCGGCGGAACCATTGCTGCGGTTGGTTTTTCCAAAATCGAGGGGACTGGTACGGTCTACAATCTGCACCGCCTGAAGGATTTTGATGGTACTTATGCCGCTGCTCATGGGGAAGCCACGCTGGGTCAGGGACTGGGCGGAGCAGTGCTGGAAAACAAGAATGGGGTGCGGATTAAAATTGAAACCATCTCGCAGGGGGCAAGGCTTGCCGGTTCCGCGCAGGGGTTGACGTTTACACTGAAATAAAAAGCCGCTGTGTGCAGGCGCCGTGTGGATTTACCACCGGCCCACCTGCTGTTTGTGGGCGCGTAGCACGGTTAGGGCAGTCCATGCCAACTGGGGCAGCATAAGCAGGGTTATTCCGCTTATGCTGCCCCAGATGTTTGTAGCGGATGCAACCAGACAGGCTATGGCTCCACCCCATATGGTCATGCTCCATTCCAGCATGGAAACAGCGGGAACGGGGACAGCACTGCGGTGGAGGATCTGGTACAGATGGCCTCTATGGGCCTGAATGAGCGAATCGCCCATATATTTACGCCGTACAAGAGTAAAAGCCACGTCATAGATCAGGGGGAACAGCAGGGCTGGCCCAAGCAGCCATCCTGTAGGCTGAGTTGTGTGTGCCGCAATATACAGCGCGGCTGTGCCAGCCAGCAGCCCGCAACCCTGACTGCCAACATCGCCCAGAAAAATACGGGCATGGGGGAAGTTGAACGGCAGAAAACCCATAAGGCAGCTTGCCAGCAGCAGGGCTGGCAAAACAAGTTCCGGGACACCCATAAATGGGGCCGCAACAGCCAAGGCAAGGGCCGCACAGCATAGGCAGCCCGCAATAAGGCCGTTTAGCCCATCCATGAAGTTGATGGCGTTGGTAATAAAAATCAGCCAGAGGAGGGACAGGGCAGCACCTGCCAGTGGTGTTGGCCAGCTCAGGCTGACGCCTCCACCCACGATCAGGCCTGCGGCAACGACCTGTGCGGTAAATTTGATCAATGGAGACCATTGATAAAGGTCATCCAGCCAGGAAACACCACATAAGAGCAGCAGAGCGCAAAAGGTCATCAGGTATGAGAAAGAAAGAACCTGCTGACCTGCCAGAATTTGCACAATAGGAAAAAACAGCCCGAACGCGACCATAACTCCGATTCCGCCGCCCTTGGGTGTGGGTACGGCGTGGGCGCTGCGGTGAACCGGATGGTCCAGAACGGCCAGCCCGATCATGTGCCGCACAAGTAAGGCTGATAATCCACCCGCACAGAGCAGGCTGGAAAAAACCAAAGCAGAGGAAAAAAAAGACATGAAAAGGGCGGTTGTCCAGTTAGGCTGCTTCTAGGATGTCTGGTGCTAGGCTATAGGTGCAAGATCATGGTATCGCAACGCTCTCGGCTCCAGCATTATTATCCAAGGTTTCGGCCATTGAACAGAATCGCTGTCAATGTTCTGCTGGATGGCGCCTTGGCGGCTCTGGCGGCTCCTCTGGCACGGTGGCTGGCGGCCCCGCAGGATGGTCTGCTGCACCCTTTGTGGTTTTTGGCGGGGGGAGGCATCTCACTGATAGTGAGCGGGCTGCCGTTTAGAATACCGCAGCAATACTGGCGGTTTTCCGGTGTTTCTGACCTGCTGGGTATTGCTGGTGCATCTGTTGCCAGCGCGTTCCTGTTTTCCATAGGGCTGGTGTGTGCCGGGTTCCCCCTGCCAAGCGTGACTTTTCCCATTATTTACGCGCTTGTTTTGCTTGTTCTGCTGGGTGGATTGCGTGTGTCCTACCGTCTGGCGCACAGGCTGGCTGCGCGGCAGGCAAACCAGCAACGTGTGGTTCTGATCGGGGCGGATACGGTGGCCGACCTGTACCTTCGGGCGCTGGAGCGGAGCCGGGATACAAATATCCGCATTGTTGGGCTGGTGGGGCAGGGCACGCACCAGGTCGGCCGACGGATTCAGAACGTGCCCATACTGGGGCATGTAGACGAGATATCCCTTATTCTGGAACGCATGAGCAAGGCCGGAACCCTGCCTGAAGCACTGGTTATTACCGATGCCGGCTTCAGGGGGCGTGCACTCGGTCAGGTGCTCAATGTTGCGGCAGATTACGGCATTTCCGTTCTGAGAACCCCGGTGATGACGGACCTAACCCCTGCTGATCAGGTGCAGTTACGGCCGATCCCTCTTGAGGATCTGCTGAACCGTCCGCAGGTTCCGCTGGATCATGCCGGTATGGAACGTCTGATCCGTAACCGCACTGTGCTGGTAACTGGAGCGGGGGGGACTATTGGTTCCGAACTGGTGCGCCAGATAGCCCGGCTGGGTCCGGCGTGCCTTGTTCTGCTTGATCACGGGGAGTTTGAACTGTGGCAGATTGATGTGGAGCTGGCGGATTGTGTGCCGGATATTCCACGCAGGATGGTGGTGGCTGATGTAAGGGATGAAGCGCGGATTGAGGCTGTTATGGCCCACTTCAAGCCCGAGCTGGTGTTCCATGCGGCAGCCCTTAAACATGTGCCAATTGTGGAAACCAACCCGGCTGAAGGTCTGCTGACCAACGTACATGGCACGCGCGTGGTGGCCGATGCCGCTGCACGGCATGGTGCCGCCGCCATGATTGTGATTTCGACCGACAAGGCGGTTAATCCATCCAGCCTTATGGGAGCGTCCAAGCGAGCGGCGGAAATGTACTGTCAGGCACTGGATATTCAGGCCCGCGCATCCGGGCAGGCTCATGCCATGCGCTGCATTACTGTTCGTTTTGGTAATGTTCTGGGCTCTACCGGGTCGGTTGTTCCGCTCTTCCGGCGGCAACTGGAGCGGGGGGGGCCGCTTACGGTTACACACCCGGAAATGCGCCGCTACTTTATGACCGTGCCCGAGGCGGTAGGGCTTGTGTTGCAGGCCAGTGTGCGCGGCACAGCCGGTAAGCTGGCGACAGGTACGGATGACCTGTTACGCCACGGTGGTATTTTTGTGCTGGATATGGGCGAGCCGGTTAAAATTGTTGATCTGGCCCGGCAGATGGTGCGGCTGGCAGGCCTTAAGCCGGACGAAGATGTGGCTATTCACTTTACTGGCCTGCGTGCGGGAGAAAAACTGTACGAGGAACTGTTCCACGGGCGTGAAGCGCCGGTACCAACCGATGCACCGGGGCTGCTGATGGCAACTCCCCGTGTGGTTGAACTGGCGGACGTACGCGCCGCCGTGGACCAGATTACAACATATGCCCGCAATGGCGATGTGCAGGCTGCCCTGCAGACTCTGGTCTTGCTGGTGCCTGAGTTCGACCATAACCCCAATGGGGAGGTCCGGGCTCTGGCTCCGACTGGTGCAAAACCTTCCGGTGTTGTACAGGATGAACAGATAATGGCCGATGGTACGGAGCAAATGGCACCATGAGCAGTTCAGACAACAGGCCCATTGCATTTCTCGATCTTGCAGCCCAGCAGAAGCGGATAGAACCCGTTTTGCGCCAACGCCTGGAAGCCGTGCTGGCCCATTGCCGGTTTGTGATGGGGCCAGAGGTTGGAGAGCTGGAAGAGCGTCTGGCAGCATGGTGTGGTGCGCGTGAATGCGTAGGCGTTTCCTCCGGAACGGATGCTCTTCAGATTGTCATGATGGCAGAAGGCATAGGCCGGGGCGATGCCGTGTTTTTACCCGCCTTTACGTACACAGCTACGGCGGAAGTGCCATTGGTGCTGGGTGCTACACCCGTTTTTGTAGATGTTGATCCAAAGACATTTCAGATTGATCCATCCCACCTGCGCAGCCGTATTCAGGCTGTAAAGGCAGCGGGTAAACTGCGGCCAAAAGCCATTGTTGGGGTTGATCTGTTTGGTCAACCCGCCCCATGGCCAGAGCTGCGGGCTATTGCTGCAGAGGAGGGGCTGTTCCTTATGGCTGACTGTGCTCAGTCCTTTGGGGCAGAACTGGCTGGCAAGCCGCTTGGGTGTGAGGCAACTGCTACCACCCTGTCCTTTTTCCCATCCAAGCCCTTGGGCGGGTATGGAGATGGCGGCGCAATTCTGACGGATGACCCCGAACGTGCCGCACTCTACCGTTCCTTGCGCACGCATGGTGAAGGCACAAGCCGGTATGAAGTGCTGCGGACTGGCATGAACGGTCGGCTGGATACGTTGCAGGCGGCAGTGCTGCTGGCCAAGCTGGAAAACTTTAAGGATGAACTGGCACGGCGGGATGCCATAGCAGCACAGTATGATGCCGGGTTGGCTGGTTGTGTGCAGGTGCCTGTGCGTGTGGCGGATAGCCGGAGTGCCTGGGCTATTTATGCCATTCTGCTCAAGGATGCAGCCGAACGGGATGCCCTTCAGACCCGGTTGAAGGATAAGGGTGTGCCTTCAGCCATTTACTACCCTCTGCCGTTGCATAAACAGCCAGCTTACCGCGACCACCATGATGGGGCAGCGCTCCCGGTCTCCGAAGATCTGGCCCAGCGTATTTTGGCATTGCCGATCCATCCAGAACTGACAAATGAAGATGTAGCGCGCGTGATTGCCGCAGTAAGAGGGTAAGAAAGAAGAAAACTATGCGGAAAGAAACAGCGTTTATTATTGGTTTTCTGGTTTTGACTGTTAGTACATCGGTCGCGATCTGGACCTTTGCCCTTCCTAACTTCAAACCTGTTTCGTTTCCGCAGGTTGTTAGTGGTGTTATTGATGTGGGACCAATGCACCACCAGCGTCCGCTGGATAAGGATGAAGTGGCGGATCTGAATAAATGGCTTTCTGCGCATAAGTCTGGTTGGGGGCCGCTCAGCCGTACCCCGCCATCTTCTGGGGATTCGCACATTTTTCTCAAGGATGAACAGGGTAAGGATGTGCTGACCCTGACGTTATGGACAGGTATTAGTGCTGCGGACTGGAATGCAACCGTATTTGTGGAATCCCCCGATGGCTCATGGGTCCGCTCGGAAACATTCCCTAATAAAGAGTTCGCACCTTTGCGGATGATGGTGGATCGTTATCCGTTTAAACATTCCAGTTTTCCTTAAGTATTTGTGAAATGTGTAATATTGATATATTTATACCATTTCAGTTAGAAAACGAATAAATATCATAAGGCCAGCGTATCTGGTTTTTCCCGGCAGGTATTTGTGGGTCATGCAAATATCTAGCCGGGAGTGTAAAATCTGTAAAAAAATCGATAATTTGTAAAATTTCAGGGGATTTTAGAATGAGTCGTCCTTATTTATAGGGATAAAAAACGCATTCCATTTGGTGGATATGTATGAAAATCAAATTAAATATGTTTTTTAATGCATAATTACTTATTATTTTTTAATATTTTCCAAAATTATTATGTATTTTTAAAATTTTACTGGATATTTTATAAGGTGTATAAAAGAAATAGAAAAAATATTTCTCTATTTTATCGGCCTGTTTCAATATAAAACAGATATCAAGAGTTGCTCTTGCACCTGCCTCGGAGATTATGTTCAGTTCTTTGTAAACTGCTCGTGATGAGTTATTGTTGACCATAATATACGCAGAGGTTTTTTGAACAAATCCTATGCTGCGTTACGGTAGGATATAGGAGATGGTCATGGGTTTCCCTCTTGTAGACGCGGTCCTTGCGAATGTTCCCAGTCAATCCTCCAGTGATGCGTGTGATATTTCTGGTCTGAGAGTCGCGGTGCAGGAACCGGATCTGAAGTATAAAGAATTTGATAATCTCGCTACTCTGCCGGATGTAGAGCCGCCTGTTGGCCGGAAGGAAAAAGCTGCTCCCAAACCAGCAGTTACACCGTCTAACAAAGATGCTCTTGCGGACATATTGGCTTCGGTCGAAACAGAGCCCCCTGTAGAGCCGGAGGTTCGTCAAAAACCCGTTAATCCGCCTTTGCGAATGGCTAAACCGAGCGATGTAAAAACAAAGCCGGAACAACAGTCCTTGCGGGACGTTTTTGCGTTTCTGGCAGGAAAGCAGGACAAGCCCCAGCCTGTTTCCAGTCTGTCTGATATTTTCCGTTAAGTGGTCAAATGTTCGTTCGGCACTTTATGATAGAGTATTTTGCATGCCCTTGATTTGTTGTGTTTCACCAAAAGGGGGCGTGGGTAAAACCATGATCGCGGCTAATCTGGCTGCCGGTTTGGCCAAAAACCGACACCTTGAGGTGATTGCCGTTGATCTTGACCCGCAAAATATGCTCCGTCTCCACCTTGGTGGCGATGTGGCGGATGGGCATGGTTTTGTAAAGTCGGTCGGGAATATAGAATCCTGGGGTGGCGCGCTCAAAGAAGACAGCAATAGTGGCGTGATCATCTTACCGTATGGTCAGCTTTCATCGGGGAAAAGTATTAAAAAAGATAGTGTTATACGACAAAAGCCGGAACTGCTCTGGAAGCCGCTGGTCAGGATGGCTGCATCTCCGGGCATGGTGGTCGTGGTGGATACGCCTCCGGGGCCATCGGTTATGTTACAAGCTATTTTGCCCCATGTGGATTTGCTACTGACTGTTCTGGCCGCAGATGCCGCATCGGCTGTTCTGTATTCCAATATTGCGACTGGAAAAATCTATTCGGAAGTGCGTAATGTACGCCGAGGTTATGTTTTAAATCAGTTTGATCCCATGACCCGACTGGGGCGTATTATCTGCTCTGGGCTGGCAGAAAAAATTGGTGATTCTCTGTTTGGCATCGTGCATCGTGATGAGTATGTGGGAGAGGCGCTGGCCATGCAGCAGCCTGTTGCAGACTATGCTCCCCTCTCACGTGCTGCCATTGATCTGAATAACCTTTCTGATCGTGTCAGTCGTTATCTGGAATCACTTACATGAAATTGTCTGATCGGCTGAACAGTCTGTTCCGTGTTGATCAGAATGTTCATAAAATTGTTCCTCTTTTTATTCTATTTTTATCTGTCAT
The DNA here is from genome assembly GCF_000964225.1 of Acetobacter syzygii. Lineage (GTDB taxonomy): Bacteria > Pseudomonadota > Alphaproteobacteria > Acetobacterales > Acetobacteraceae > Acetobacter > Acetobacter syzygii. Next base: position 48,767 of record NZ_BAMZ01000027.1, read on the forward strand.
CAGTTTTTTTATTGTTACCCTGTCTTTTCTGTCTGCTGGCGGGCAGCTCATTGTTGGCGTTGCAGGGATTGTTGTTTTTTTTCTTCTTAATCGCCGTAAGGATGAGACAGCAACACTGTATTTGAAGATTCTTTCACTCGCTGTGTCATCTCGCTATCTGCTCTGGCGCATGATTGACACGCTGGTTTTTCAAACAACCTTTCAGGCTGTTCTGGGCATCATTCTTATTCTGGCAGAAGCTTATGCTTTTATGATGCTGCTGTTGATTTATTTTCAAACAGTGCATCCGCTGGAAAGAAAACCCGCTCCCTTGCCAGATAATTCCGACGACTGGCCAACGGTTGATGTTTACATTCCAACGTATAACGAAGATCTGAGTATTGTAAGGGTTACGGCACTTGCCTGTGCATCCATGGATTGGCCACCTGATAAGCTGAACGTTTTTATTCTGGATGACGGTCACCGTGTGGAGTTCCAGCATTTTGCGGAGGCCGCAGGTATTGGCTACATTAGCCGAGCCGATAATGCCCATGCCAAAGCCGGGAATCTGAACCACGCTCTCCAGCTGACAGATGGAGAACTGATTGCCATTTTTGACTGTGATCACGTTCCGTGCCGGGCGTTTTTACAAACGACGCTGGGGTGGTTTGTGGCAGATTCAAAAATCGCTCTGTTACAAACGCCACATCATTTTTATTCGCCCGATCCGTTTCAGAGAAATCTGGCGAATGGTATGCGGGTTCCTCCCGAAGGCAACAGCTTTTATGGCCTGCTGCAACCGGGCAATGACTTCTGGAATGCGTCATTTTTCTGTGGTTCATGTGCGGTTATTCGTCGCACCGCCCTTTTGGAAGTTGGTGGGATTGCAACGGAGACCGTAACAGAGGATGCGCACACAGCTCTCAAGCTGCAACGGCGTGGCTGGTCCACTGCGTATCTGAGCCTGCCTCTGGCTGCGGGGCTGGCAACGGAGCGGCTGATCCTGCATATTGGTCAAAGAATGCGCTGGGCGCGTGGAATGATCCAGATTTTACGTACCGATAACCCATTCTCAGGGCCGGGATTAAGACTTCCGCAAAGGATCTGCTATTTTTCGGCTATGGCCGGATTTTTGTTTGCAATCCCCCGGTTGGTTTTTTTAACGTCTCCCCTATGTTTTCTGGTTTTTAACCAGACGCTTATTGCGGCATCGCCCATGGCGCTCTGTGCCTATGTCATACCGCACTTTTTCCACTGTATCTGCACATCGGCCCGTATGAATGGGAGCTGGCGCTATTCATTCTGGGGTGAAATATACGAAACAACGCTGGCAACCTTTTTGGTGCGCGTCACACTGGTAACAATCCTTTTTCCCAAACTGGGCAAGTTTAACGTTACGGACAAAGGTGGAACAATCAAACAGGCTTATCTGGACTGGCAGGCTGTTTATCCCAACGTTATTCTAAGCGGGTTTTTGTTTATGGGCATGTTATACGGCTTTTACCGGCTGTTCATGTTCCATAACTCACAGGTTGTCTTTAATGCGCTGTGGCTGAACGAAGTCTGGATTGCCATTAGTCTTCTTACGCTTCTGCTGGCTATTGCTGTGGGGCATGAATCCCGTCAGGTCCGTGGTAAAGCGCGTATTCAGGTCCGGCTGCCAGTAACGCTGCGTTCCGAAGGAGGGCGGCTGCTTCCAACCCAGATTATGGATGTGTCCACAGGGGGCTGCCAGGTTGAAATTGCCGAAAGCACGGTCGATGAGTGGCAAAAAGGTCAGATCGTCCATGTCCTGACGGAAGAGGGGCGACTGAAGGGCGAGATTGTATGGGTTGGCAAGCGTTCAATCGGGCTGGATTGGCGTTATGATTCCCTGAGGCATGAGGCTGAGGTCGTCCGGTTTGTTTTTGGGCGGGCAGATGCTTGGGTGGACTGGGGGCGTTACCCGCCAGACCGGCCATTGCGGAGCCTGTGGCTTGCATTAACCAGTATAACAAGCCTGTTCCGGTTTGAGAAAAATCCTGGTGCAGTCAACCAAAAACTTCCACCAGTAAAACCGATGGCTCCGCCGCGTAGTCTGCCTGGCGGCAAAAAAAAGCAGGAAAGAAACGCCGTGATTGTCGCTCCCAAGAAAAAAGCAGCGACATTCTGTTTTTTTCTCCTTGGTATCATGCTTCCCGCCTCTTCCTGGGCACAGCAGGCTGCGGATGCTTCGCCCGTGCCGCAACCGGCTGCTCAAGCCGTCGCAGCACCTCCAGCGGGTGTTCCACCACAGGATGGAGAGCCGCCACTCCCCACATCCGATGCAACGGCTCCAGCGACACCAGACCAGCCCTCGCAAACGCAGGGCCTAACCCTTGGTACGCCAATAACAGATGCCGCACCGGCTATGGTTGGGGTGCATAAAAAAAGCTGGACCCTTAAAGAGCTGGGCGCAGGAGATACTCTGATGATGACGCCTTTTGCGTCTATTCAGGGTTTGTCATTCGGGCTGCCAAAGGCGAGCTTGTGACCGATGCAGAGCTTGTGCTCTCTGGTGCATTGTCTCCCGCTTTGTTGCCGAATGTGAGCAGCATTACGATCCGGCTGAACAACCAGTACGTGGGAACAATACCGGTAACGCCGGGTAAATCTGCATTCGGTCCAATAAAATTTGCTGTTAACCCATTCTTTTTTCTTTCAAAGAATGTTGTCAACTTTACCTTTGCAGGCCAGTACACAGCCACATGTGGGAACGAGATAAGCCCCGTTCTATGGGGGCAAATTTCCGGGCAGTCACAACTGTCCATTACAACGGCCCCATTGCCACCCAAGCGTTATTTGTCTGCTCTGCCTTCGCCTTTTTTGGATACAGATGCGGTTGACCGCAGTGTTGTACCGTTTGTGTTGCCTGAGCAGGTTGCATCGGGGAATGTTAATGGCCGTATTCTGCTTAAATCTGCGGGTATCGTAGCATCGTGGTTTGGCAAACAGGCGGATATCCACCACGTAACCTTCCCTGTTTCGTATCATGTAGCGGAAACAGGGAATGCTGTTGTGGTCGGGACAGCCGCAAACTTGCCAGATAATCTGGGAAAAAGCCTGACCATAGCCGGACCTCTTGTTGCGGAGCTTGCTAATCCATCCGACAGTAATGGAACCTTGCTGGTTATTACCGGACGCACTGCAACGGAAGTTCTGCAAGCAGCGAACACATTGGCTTACACTTCCAACAGTTTTGGCGATCTGTCTCAGGTTGGGGGAGCAGACATATCGCTTTCTCCTCGTCAGCCATACGATGCGCCAGCTTTTTTGCCAACGGATAGGGTTGTACGGTTTGGGGAGCTGGTTAGCCAGAGCGCTCTAACCGGGCATGGGTATGTGCCAGGAACACTGGCCATTCCTTTCCGCATGGCACCAGATTTATATACGTGGCGCGGGCGACCGTTTTCTTCGAGCTTCAGCTTTCATCCACCCTTGGCGGATAATCTGGATCTCAAGCATTCGCGTGTGGATGTGAGTTTGAACGGGATTTATCTCAGCAGTTTTCCCTGGTCACAATATGAAAAATTACCTGCGTGGCTGAGGTATTTCCTGCCTGAGCGTTCGACAGTTCAGAAACATCACGTCGAATTGCCAGTCTGGGCTGTTTATGGCCAGAACGAACTGGATTTTTATTTTGATGGACGCCCCATGGCGCGGCGGGACTGTAGCGCCATGGCACAGGATATTTCTTTGGAGCTGGACCCGGATTCCACACTGGATATGCGGCGTGCTTACCATCTGGCGGTTATGCCTAATCTGGCACTTTTTGCTAATAGTGGCTTTCCGTTTACCAGAATGGCGGATTTGTCCGAAACAGCGATTGTTCTGCCAGACCATGCTGGAACAGGTGTGCTCACAACGTATCTGGATGTTGCCGGGCTGTTAGGGTCTTATACGTGGCTCCCTATATCTGGTGTGGAAGTGGTTTCTGTTCATGATGTGGCAACCGTCAAGGACAGGGACATTATGATGATTGGTCTGGCAGCGGGTGGTATGCAAACGCCCAGCCAGGCAGCAGAACTGCTCAAAGGGTCGCCTTACCAGATTGAAGGGGGGCGGCTCAGGTTAAAAGAGCGCAGCGTACTCGATGGTATCCGTTATATGTTTGCGGATAACGCCTTACAGGGTGCACAGACTGTAACTTTTCAGGGGAGTGTTTCCCTGAGTGGTGGTGGTGCCCTTATTGGTACGGAGTCCCCCTTTGCAAAAGGACGCTCGGTTGTTGTTCTTGTTGCAGGAATGCCGCAAGGGCTGGATAATGTGATTAACACCATTGAAAACCCTACGCTTGAAAGAGGGATTCAAGGTGATCTTACTTTTGTTTCCGGGCATAAAACCATTGCTTCGCGGAGTGGAACAACGTTTACAGTTGGTAATGCTCCATTCTGGATTTGGAGTGACTGGTATTTTAGTGAACATCCCTGGCGTATTCTTATGCTGGCAGGCTTAGGTATTCTGGGTAGCGGAAGTGTATTGCGAAAAATGTTGGCAGCCCGGGCCGCCAAACGGCGTTCATATTTGAAGAAGAATGAAGGGGGCGAGTAGTCACCAGAATGAGGCGTTTAGCAGCGATAAAACTTGGGGTGACGGGGGTTGCGGCATTTGTCGTGCCTGTTGCTGTCTATGCCCAGTCGCTGGAAACGGCTCCCTCTTCTGCGGTTGATGTGGGGACTCTGCTGCTCCAGAAGGCACAATACTGGCACGATCATTACGAAATGGATCAGGCATGGCAGACTCTGGCTCAGGCTGCTCATCTGGCGCCTGATAATCCGCATGTACTGGAACTGCAGGGCTTGTGGGCGCATGAGGGGGGGGATGGTGCCGCTGCCGATGCCGCCCTGCAAACATTGACCCGGCGCTTTCCCGATGCGCCAGAAACACAAAGGTTGCAGGCAGCTCTTGCGCATGGGCATACGCAGGAAGTGGATGTTTCAAGCGCACGTAGTCTGGCCAAGGCGGGGGAGACAAGTGCTGCCGCCGCTGCGTACCGCAAGCTTTTTCCTAACGGTCCTCCACCAGCCTATGCTGTTGAATATTACGAAACCATGGCAGGTGCCGTTGGGTATAGGGATAAGGGGCGGCTTGGCCTTAAGCAGTTACTAGAACAGAATCCCAATAATATTGATGCACAAATAGCCTACGCACAGGTTTTGACCTGGCGACCCCTGACCCGGTTGGACGGGCTTCAGCGTTTACAGCAACTGGCGAATATTAAAGGTTTAACGGCTACGCAGCGGGATTCCATTGATCATGCGTGGAGTGAAACACTGCATTGGCTGGCGCCCACGCCGGAAAGTGTGCCAGCTTATGACGCATGGCTAAAAGTGCACCCACAGGATACGGAGATGCAGGCGGTTAGAGATCGCGCGATGGCAGCAGAGCCGGAGAGCGCCTTGATTAATCGTACGCAGGGATATCAGGCACTTTCCAACAATAATCTGCCTGATGCTGACAAATATTTTTCACAGGCGGTGGTTGATCGTCCTACCGATGTCGATGCCCTTGTGGGGCTTGGACTTGTTCGTATGCGGCAAAGTCGTATGCAGGAAGCCATCGATTTGTTTGAAAAAGCTACTAAAATTGACCCTCAGGGTTCAAGCCGATGGGCTTCGGCTTTGGCCGCGGCCAAAGTTGCGGGAACCTATGCGCGCATAAGGCCGCTTATGCAGGCAGGCAATTACGAAGCTGCTAAAAACGAAATTCAGCAGGCTTTAGCACTTGATCCCAAACAGGCAGGGCTTATTGCGCTCTCTGGCGATGTGGCAGTTAAAGAAAAAAATCCGCGTGAGGCAGAAGACCTTTACAGGCAGGCTCTTGCAATAGAACCGGAAAACGCAACGGCCTTGCAAGGGTTATATAGTCTGCTGCGAACATCTGGCAAAACAGCAGAACTTGCCGATGTTGAACGTCGGCTGCTTAAGATTTCGCCTAATTTTGGCAAGCAGATTGCGGTAGAAGATCTAAGACGGCAGATCGCGACGACCGCTAATCTGGACGAGAAAATAAACCTGCTGCGCAAAGCTGTTGGGGAAGAGCCGAGTAACCCATGGTTGCGGCTCAATCTGGCGCAATCGCTGGTAACCGCCGGGAATCAGGGGGAAGCTGCCGAGGTTATGGACCCGATTTTATTGGCGTCCAGGGCCGGTTCTCTGGCTAATGTGCAGGCTGGCATTTATTACGCCAATCAAGTTCACGATACCGCTTTGCTGGAGCGGTTGTTTAAAGTTTTGCCCCGTCAGGGTATGACAGCAGACATACGGCAGATTTCTGATCGTTTGAAATTTCAAAAACTGGTTGCTGCCGCACCAGATGATCCACAGGACGCCAGAATATATTTTAACCGTATTGCCCAGCAGGATAGCGAGGATACAAGCGGTGTTCATGGCCAGCTTATGGGGCAGGCACTTTTAAAACGTGGTGATGCAGCCGGAGCTGTTGGGCTGTTGACCGAAATGCTCCGGCGTGCCCGGGCGCCATCGGCACAGCAACGCATTGCTTACGCCGGGCTTATGCTGGAAGCGCAAAAACCAGCAGCTGCACGCCGGATTGTTGCATCCCTTGAAGGGGAGCAATTAACAGATGAACAGCAGACTTTTTTGAAAGGCATCAAGGACGGGCTTGCCATTCAGGCATCCGATAGGCTGAATGATGAAGGCCGGCGTGCAGAAGCCTATGATGCTCTGGCCCCGGCTTTGCAAACGGGCCAGTCGCCCGGTCAGCTTGCTCTCTCCCGTCTGTATCAGTCAGATCATAATGTCAAAAAAGCCCTGTCTATTACACGGGCTGTTCTGAATGAGAATCCGGATGATCTGGATGCGCGGTTGCAGGCCATTCGCCTGAGTGTTGAGCTTCATGATATTGGGCAGGCCAGGCAGGATCTGGATATGATGCGTGAACGTGCACCGTCCGATCCGCGTACATGGGTTGCAGGCTCGGTGGTTGCTAAAGCTGCAGGCAACTGGACCGAAGCCCTGAATAATCTGGCTCAGGCCCGTATGCTGCGGCTGGAAAGTGTGGGTACGCCCGTGGAGGTGGAAGATGGTGAAAATCCGTTCCGCCATGGGGTTTCTCAGGCTGGTGCTACCAAAACCACAGACCCGATGCTGGCTTCGATTGACCGGGAAATTGAGGTAACCGGTAAGGCTTATGCACCCTATCTGGATGTTGGGCCGGTGTTTAATACCCGCAGCGGATCGGGGCTTGGCAAACTGGCCAATGTGGAAGTGCCAATTCTGGGGTCCATGCAGGTGGGGGAAGGACGCCTGAATGCTTCACTCACCCCGGTCTCTCTTTCCGCCGGGGATGCGCCATCGCAATATTCAGGACATGATGCAGCGGGTGTGGCGCTGAATGCCGGATATGAGTGGAACTGGCTTAAAGGAGATGTGGGTACAACCCCGCTTGGTTTTGCTACTACGAATGTTGTCGCCGGTGTGCAGTTTTTCCCACAGATTACGGATAATCTGCATCTGAGCTTTTTAGCGGAGCGGCGTGCCTTAACGGATAGTGTGGTTGCCTATTCTGGCATGAAAAACAAAACCACTGGCAAAACATGGGGTGGCGTGATCAAAAATCATGTACACTTGCAACTAGCTTATGATGGCACGGGTTTTACCATTTATGGTGGTGGTGGGTATGCCTACCTGGATGGTCAGAACACCCGGTCGAACGAGGAGTATGAGGCCGGTGTGGGCGGTATGGTTACCGTGTACAAAAACCATAATCATGAAGTGCAGATTGGTTCAAACCTGACGTGGTTCCGGTTTGATAATAACCAGTATGTTTTTCCTGATCATACCTACCCGAGTAACAGCTATGGCTATGGCGGGTATTTCTCGCCCCAGTCTTTCTTTTCTGTCACTGTGCCCGTTACTTATACCGGTCAGATTGATAAGTGGATGTGGGATGTTGGTGGTCAGTTGGGTTACCAGAACTATCACTCACAGGCACTGCTTAATCTGGATGATACGTCCCAGCCTATTGGGGCGGCGCGTCCCACCAATCACCTGATTGGTGGCGCACATGGTAATTTCTCTTATCAGGTCTCTCCCGCTTTGCGTGTAGGTGCGAACTTCCAGTTCCAGAAGGCAGGGCCATGGAACCAGTTTATTGCCGGGCTGGCAGCACGCTACACTTTTCTGGATACCCAATGAAAGTTATCGGAATGTCACTGTTTTTGCACGAGCTGGCCCGTAGTTTTGATGCGCAGGTGGGAAGTGTAGGCCGCGACAGGTTCTTGCAGGATGTGGGGCGCCAGATGGCGGCCCGTCTGGGGCTGCCTCCATGCCAGACGCTTGAGATGCTGGAAATGGAGATGAACGCGGCTCTCGCTCTTCTGGAGTGGGGGCACGTTACTCTGGCGGTTGATACTTTGGATAAAAAGCTTGTGCTCCGGCACGGGGGACTGCCTCTTGTTGGCAGTATGGGAGACCCGCCGGGTTGGTGGCTGGTGCCGGCATTGGCTGGTCTTTATAGTGCATGGTTGGAACAGCAGCCGGATTCTCTTTCGGATGCACGCATGAACTGGTCCGTGGAGAAAAATTCAGAAGCGACCCATGTCGTTGTGTTGACTTATGGACATTAGAACTGTCACTTGCTTATCTGTAATAATGGGAAGGGTTTTCGATAATGCATCCTTTGCTTGCTGGTCTTACAATTCTTATGATCGGGGATAGCCACCTGACGCATAAGAACACTCTTGTTGCCTCTTTGCCAGAAGCGTTTGTTGCGCAGGGTGCCAAGGTCGTAACCTATGGTTTGTGTTCGTCCAAACCGGAAGACTGGGTGGATGAAAAACCCCTGAATGCGTGTGGTTACACAAAACGGATTGGCACCGAACGCATTAATGTCTCCATGGACAAGAACGATGCTCCTCCGAACATTCAGACACTGATGCAGCAATGGCATCCGGATGCTGTTGTTGTGGTCTTTGGTGATGCCATGGCGGGGTATAGCCAGCCAAAAATGCCAACAGACTGGATTAAGGATCAGGTTCATGCTCTGGTGGAAAATATAGGGTCCACCAAATGCGTGTGGATTGGCCCAACCTGGGGGCACTACAACCCGCGTTACGGTAAAACAGATGCGCGTACCGTTGAACTGGCCAACCTGCTGAACAAGGAAGTCCAGCCCTGCCATTATGTGGATTCAACCAAGCTGTTGCAGTCCAAGGATGTGAGCACGGAAGATGGTCTGCACCTGACAACAGAAGATTATACAAAGTGGAGCAAGGCAATCGTACAGAATGTAGAGCCTATGCTGGAAAAAGGTCAGTAACACCAATAATGCGAGGTATTAAAACAATGTACGGCAAACAGGCTGAAAATAACCATTCAGGCATTGGTCTGTCGCGCCGTACTTTGTTGTGGTCTGCGGCCATGTCCTCTGTATTGGTGCAAAAAGGCATGGCGCAGTCTGTGGATGAGTGGGGCTGGTATACTTCGCACTTTTTGCGTGATGATGGTCGAATTGTAGATAATGGCAATGGCTCCCAGTCCCATACCGAAGGGCAGGGGTATGGGATGCTGTTTGCTCAGGCTTATGATGACAAAAAAGCATTTGAAAAAATATTTGCCTGGACCGAAAATAATCTAAAATTACCCGATAGTGCCCTGCACGCGTGGCATTATTTGCCTGATACATCCCCCCATGTGCCAGATCGCAATAATGCAACGGATGGTGATTTGCTGATTGCTCTGGCACTGGCTTTTGCTGGTTACCGCTGGCAGAAATCTGAATATTTGAATTCTGCTCGTGCTATTTACAAAGATGTTCGCAAGCGGCTTGTCCAGAAGGTGGCAGGTAAACGGGTTCTTTTGCCGGGTTACATTGGTTTTACAAATCCGGATTCCGTTACAATCAATTTATCTTATTACGTCATGCCGTCCTTAATTCTGGCTACAGGGCTGGATAATGCAGAGGTCTGGCGCTCATTGATTAAAGATGGTCTGGCGCTAATACGGAGCGGGCGTTTTGGCCGCTGGAATCTGCCACCAGACTGGCTGCAAATTTCATCGCATACAGGAGCGGTTTCTATTGCTCCTCAATTCCCGCCTCGTTTTTCGTACGATGCCGTTCGCGTTCCCCTGTATCTGGCGTGGGCCGGGCAGTTAGGTGGAGAGCTGATGGCCGGATTTGATAATTACTGGACGGCATGGCCCGCAGGTTCACTGCCCGCATGGGTTGACCTGAAAACAGGAGAACGTTCACCCTATAATGCCCCTCCCGGATTTTATGACATTGGGGGGGCATGTGGGTTTGGCACTATGGCGGCAACCATGCCGCCGGTTCAGATGAACGATAATTATTATTCTTCTTCTCTGGCGTTGTTGTCGAGTCTGGTTAAACGTCAGTTTGGCGCAGATATTATGGCTGCGCAGTTTGGTCGCGGGAAATGGTAAACTATCCGGATACCCGCAGTATTTAAAAATGTATGGAGAATGCGTATTTTGTATTTTCCCATGATATGAAAAATGCAGATTTGGGAAAGAAATTGAGATAATATCTTGTTAAGGAAAGAAAAAACAAAAATATCTCTAAATTTCATGCTCTATTGTTTCTCATGGAATGTATTATATTTTGTAATGAATGTTTACCCAAGTGGTAGAGTAACGAATAAATTTTATGTTTCACAGAAGATGTGGGTTGATTTATTTGCAGATTGCTTAACATAAGTTAATTTGCTAGACATCTTTGTCGCCTGATAGCGTCTAAAAAAATATTTCACAGTTATTCATATTTTTTCCAAATGCTCCGTCTTTTTCTGATATAGGTAAAGAGACGAGTGCGTGCAGTTTTCGCGTGTTAACCTGCTTATTCCTAGGTAAAGCTTTATGGGGTTGTCCAAGGAAGAGCTGTCCGCTCCAATCTGTTGAGAGAAAGACCGTTCGTGTTCAAATTCTGTTCCCGTGTGATCTGGTCTGTCAGCGCTTCCGGTGTGGCCAGTTGGGTGTTGCTGACTGGGTGTTCTGCTGTTGCATTGGGGGCTACACCACAAAGCTCTGCACAGTATGAGGTGCCAGAGCGGCCTAGCCCATTTTTGCCCCCATCGGACGTATCGCTTAATGCTCACGCACGGGCATCTATGCCGTTGCCAGCATCCGGTGGACCAACAGGTACAGCAGGTTCTGGCAATGTTGCCCCCCCATCTGACCTGCCACCTCCAAGCGCTCCAGCGTCGGATGTTATGTTGGGCCCGAGTGGGACTGCTGCCTATCCCCCGTCAGATTCCGCATTGCCAGCGCAGGGGAACCCTCAGCCTGCAACGCCTTCAAACGGTCCTTCATATATAGGTGGGGATTCTGGCTATAATTTGGCAACGGCAAATTCATCGTCAGCCAATGTAGCCCAGCCAGAAATTATACGAACTCTTACCCTGCGTCAGTTGGGGCTCGCGTCTCCCATGACCCTGCGAGGATTTTCGCCTTTGCAGGGCGTTGATATTCCTATTCCAGCAGACGAAATTGTGACGCGTGCGCAGATTGTTATTGATGGTGCCATGTCACCTTCTTTGCTGCCGGAAGCGAGTAGTCTGACATTAACACTCAATGAACAGTACGTGGGTACTGTTCTGGTTGATCTTAAAAATTCGCGTTTTGGTCCGCTTGTTTTTGATATTGATCCCATTTTTTTTACGCGCCTCAATCATCTGAACTTTCAGTTTGCGGGAGAATATCGGCGCGACTGTAATGATATGCATAATGGCGTGTTGTGGGCGCGGGTTTCCAACCTGTCCAAGGTCATTATTGCTACGGTCAAATTGCCGCCGGTTCGTAAACTCTCTTATTTACCTATGCCATTTTTTGACCCGAATATGCGTGAGGTCTTGAAAGTTCCTTTTGTTTTCCCTCGTTCCAGTGGGCAGGGAGACCTTAAGGCAGCGGGTATTGTGGCATCGTGGTTTGGTAAGCTGGCGGATTTCCGTGGAACGTCTTTCCCCGTTTCCACCGCGTTTCCGGCAATCGGGAATGCCGTGGAAATTGGGGAGAATATTCCACTCGACCGCAACGGTACACTCCCTTCTGGCCCAACGTTGTTTGAGATCGCCAATCCCAATGACCGGAATGGTACGGTGTTGGTTGTCACTGGCCAGAACCATAAAGAAGTTGAAATTGCGGCGCGTGTTCTTGCATTTTCGTCTGATACATTAGGAGACGTGCCGTTCAAGGTGGTTTCGGACGTCACTTTGGCGCCCCGCAAACCTTACGATGCCCCTGCTTTTGTACCAACGGATCGACCCGTCAAATTTGGCGAGCTGATGTCTGCCATGGATTTGCAGCAGCAGGGTGGTGCTCCTTTGGGTATTAATGTTCCATTCCGCATTCCTCCTGATCTGTATCGGTGGAAGCAGCATGGCTTTCCGCTCAAAATTCAGGCCAGAACCCCGGTTGCCGCAGCTTTTGAGCATGAAGGTGCGCATCTGGATGTGCTTGTCAATAATGCCTATGTGCAGAGCTTCCCGTTATTTTCAGATGTATTTTGGAAAAAGGTTGAAGGGCATCTGCCGGGTCATCAGAATGGGTTGATGACGTTTGATGCGGCTCTTCCACCATGGTTGCTTTTTGGTGGTCGCAACCAGTTGGATCTGAGCTTTAATGTTCTGCCAATCGACCGTGGTGCCTGTCGGCGTACGAGTGATGATTTTATTGCTGAGGTCGATTCAACCTCTACGTTTGATTTTCGTAAAAGCTATCATTACGCCACATTGCCAGACCTATCGTATTTTGCAGGCTCTGCTTTTCCATTTTCCAGAATGGCAGATTATTCCCAGACGGCGGTTGTTCTGCCAGCACAGCCTGATCCGGGTGTTAGCACCGCTTTTCTTAACCTGATGGGCTTTTTGGGTGGGGCAACACAATATCCTGTCGTTGGGATCGATGTTGTGTCCAGCAGCGATCTGGGTGGATTATCGTCGTCCAAGGATATTATTGTGCTCTCCACGCTGGACCAGCTTGGAGCGGCAAAAAGTCTGCTGTCTCGTTCTGCTTATGAGATTAATGGACAGACAATCCGGTTGGGACAAAAAACCCTGCTCGATGGTCTGTGGTATTTGTTCCAGGACAGGGATAATGCCGGGCAGCATAATAATGTTGAATCGGTTTTGAATGCACCAATTGTTAACGCATCGCTCCTGATCGGTGGTGAATCGCCGTACACCAACCATCGTTCTGTTGTCGCGCTTCTGGCAGATCGCTCAGACCTGCTCCCGCAAATGGTTTCATCTTTGCTGGACAGGCAGAAACTGTCCGCTGTCCAGGGTGATCTGGTGATAAAAAATGGTGATGTCTTCACTAATTACCGTAATACGCGCCGTTATACGGTTGGGTCATTGCCGTTGTGGATCCGCCTTGAAGTCATGCTTGAGGAGCACGTGGTCCTTGTTATTCTTGCCAGTCTGTTTGGAGCCGGGTTGCTGGCAGTTGGCACGGCCAGGTGGTTGCGGGCTTACGCACAACGCCGGTTAAAGCGGAAATTACCCGGCGAGGACGACCCGATTGATACGTAACGTAGCCGGGTTATGGACGTAGGTTGAACAGCAGGTTCTGGATACGCTGGAAAGAAGCCAGCCAGAACCTGCTGCCATGAATGGCGGATAAAAGGATAAGAACGGGACCATGAGCGCACTTTTAGCTGGACTGACATTGCTGATTATTGGCGATAGCCATGTCACGTTTAAGGATTCCTTGCTAACAATCCTGCCCGAAGCCTACACACGGGCGGGCGCAAAGGTTGTGACCTATGGTGTCTGTTCTTCCACGGCAGCAGACTGGGTTGTGCCTAACCCCAATAATGGGTGTGGTGCAGCGCAACGTGTGGGCGATGCGCCTTTGACACCTCCCAACATGACGCCCACGTCCCCCCCGCCCATTACCGCGTTAATTGAGCAATGGCACCCGGATGTTGTGATGGTGGTGTTGGGCGATACCATGGCAGCTTATGGGCAGAGCGAAATTTCCAGGAACTGGGCGGATGAGCAGGTTAAAACCCTGACCATGACCATTGGCAAAACAGCCTGCATATGGGTGGGTCCAACATGGGGTGAATATAGCCCCCGTTATGGAAAAACCGATAAACGGGCGCAGGAAATGGCAGATTTTCTGAAAGATGAGGTCGCCCCATGCACCTATATTGATGGCACAAAGCTGATGCAGCCGGGCAGCCCCAAAACAATTGATGGCGTGCACCTGACACCAGCGAGCTACAAGGTCTGGGGTGCAGGCATTCTGCAGCAGACAATGCCTATCTTGGAAAAAATTCATAAATAATAATTTGTTATCGTCTTCTCATTAGGCGTTTTTATTGTTCCTGCTCTGGCTATAGAATTGCGGTGGTTAAGGTCATGTCGCTTACTGTTGTGCAACAAACATGGATAGACAAGCTCAAAGCGGAGTTTTTTCCGCTCAATCGGCGGCGTGATGTTGACGGTTTGCGTGGTCTGGCTGTTTTGCTTGTTATGATTTTTCATGCAGGGTGGTTAAGTGGTGGGTTTATAGGGGTCGATATTTTTATTGTTATCTCTGGCTACTTTATGGGGCGGTCTGCCTTTATGCAGCACCCATTTCGTCCGGAGCGTTTTGTTTTAAGGCGTCTTTACAGGCTTGTGCCCGCCTTGCTGGTTATGATCCTGCTGGTTTGCGCCAGTATGCTCTGGTGGGTCTTGCGGAGTGATCGGGCGGATATTGCGCAAAATGGTGCTTCTGCTCTGGTTTATCTGTCAAACATATGGGCCAGTGGCCATGTCGGGTATTTTGAGGGGCAGAGTATTGCTTACCCCTTCCTGCATACGTGGTCCCTTTCCCTGGAAATGCAGTTCTACCTGATCATTTTTCTGATTGCGCTTTTTCTGTCTGCCCTGCGTTACAGGCAGGCTGTATTGTACGTGGTTATGGCAGCATCTTTTGCTTATAGCCTCATGGCCTACCATTCAGGTGATCAGTCGGCTTATTACAGTATTTTTGCACGCCTTTGGGAGTTCTGTCTGGGCACAGTGATCTGGGTGTTGCCTGCTTTGCCGCAATCTCTGTTGTTGTCAGGGATTTGTTACGCGTTGGCTGTCATGACGCTTTTGCTGTGCGGAGTGTTTTATACCCTTACCAATGCCTGTCCGTCTTATATGGCTATTATTCCATGTGTTGCGACCATGCTGATTATTATGCAGCCACAGGCCGTAACCCGCAGGTTGCTGGAACCTCTGTCGTCTGTTGGGGTTATTTCTTACTCGCTCTACCTGTGGCACTGGCCCGCCATTGTTATGGCTACGTACATTCTGGCCAGTCAGGTGCAGGGTGTGACCATGGCGCTTGTTCTGGGAGGAGCCGTTATTGCCGGAACATTAAGCTACATTTGTGTGGAGCGGCCCATGCTGGACTATGAAAATAAAGCTCTAGTCCCAGCCCGCAGGCGTGGAGGTGCCATGCTGGTCGGTCTGTGCATTGTGTCTGCCGCCGCTCTGGCGTGGCTTTCGGCTATTTCACGCGTGCATTGATACTTCAATGGCACCTCCCCCAGCCGGTCTGCATACCGTTCTACTGACTGGATGCCTTGCATCCCCGTCGGCTCGGCAGGCTGGTATAACCCGGCGCGGAAAAAAGTGGTGTGTGGTGCTGGGTGCCATTGGTGGCGGGTGTATGGTCTCGCTTTCCGCTGGGGTTGCACAAACGCTGGGTGGTAGTGGCATTGCCGTTCTCCAGCCTTCTGCTGTGGTGCGTGCGCCCGCACAGGGAGGGAACACAACTGCGCGGGATCTGTTTGATAAACTGCTTTCAGAATCACAATACTGGCTGACCCAGCATCAGTTTGATCGTGTGATGGACACCATCAAACGGGCGTTAACGATTTTTCCTCAAGACCCACAGGCTCTTTTACTTTTAGGTACAGCGCAACAGGCGCAAGGAGATTTTGCCGGGGCGGAAAAAACGCTGGCCCAGATGGAAGCCAATGGTGCTCCCCCCGAGCTGCGCACGGCTTTACGCCGCATTCTGGCAAGTAAACCGGTGGACAAAAAACAGCTTGCGCAGGCGCGGGCGCTGGCTGCATCGGGCAAGATGTTGCAGGCCGCCATGGCCTACAAGGCGCTGTTTGGGAATGGGCCACCGGGGCCGGATCTGGCATTGGAATACTATGGTGTTCTGGGCTCGACCATCCTTGGCTATCAGGAGGCTGTGTCCCAGCTCAAACTCTGGTTGCAACAAAAGCCAACAGATCTGGATGCGCAGCTTCTATATTACCGGCTGCTGACTTACCGCGAAACCTCACGCGCAGCGGGGCTGGAGCGGATTAAGGCACTGGCTTCGGCCGATATTTCGCCCCGTATCCGGCGTCAGGCTTATGCGGCGTGGCGGCAGGCGTTGCTGTGGGAGGCCATTCGAGGGTCGTCCGTTGCAATGTATTATGAATGGCTGGCCCAGCACCCCAACGATGCGGAAATTGCTGACAGGCTGGCCAAAGCCCGTGAAGAGCAAAGACGGATTGATGCGGATACCGCGCGGATTGATGGATACGCCTACCTGAATTCGGGGCATGTGAACGAGGCGGAAAAAGGGTTCAAACAGGCCCTGGCCTACAATGCGCAGGATGCCGCAGCCCTTGGGGGCATGGGCCTTATTGCTGAGCGACAGCATGACTGGCGGCGGGCCGAGCAGAACTTTAAACAGGCCATGGCGGCAGACCCATCGACCAAAGCCCAGTGGCAGGCAGCGCTGGCAGGGATGCGCAAGAACATGGCGGGGAATAACCCCTTGGGTATGCAGATTGCCCGTGCGATTGCCGCACACAGGGATGATGATGCCCGGCGTTATATTGCGCTTTTAGCCAACCAGCCGGGGCAGCAGGTTATGGCGCTTTTGTTCCGTGCCCAGCTTGAACTCCAGGAAGGCCACCGGGCCGAGGCGGAGGAAGCCTACAGGGGCGTGCTGCTACGCCAGCCCAAAAACAGAGTTGCGCTGTCCATGCTGGTTACCATGCTTTTGCAGGACAAAAGAGCTGATGATGCAGCCGAGGTTATTCGTCAGACAGGGAATGTCCAGACGGCTCTGGCCAGCCGGGTTCATAGCGCGCAACTTGTGGAGCAGGCGGCCCGTGCAACCAGTGTGGACGACCGTGTTGCGTTACTCGGAGATGCCGTGACCATCACCCCCAACGACCCATGGATGCGGTTGAAGTTCGCACAGGCTCTGGTGGAGGCGCATCAGCCAGACCGGGCTCAGGCTGTTATGAACGCAATGCTGGAGCAACCAGCTCCTTCGCAGGATGCGCTGGCAGCCGCTGTTGTGTTTGCTGATGAGCAAAATGATTTTGCGGGTTCTGCTCGTCTGCTCAAACGGATGCCAAAAACTGCGTTAACACCGGATATGCGCAGGCTTATGGGCCGTGCACAGGCTGGTATGGAGGTTGAAGCGGCGGAAAACAACAGTGCATCCCCCGTGGCAGGGCTGATTGCGTTGGCCAGCCGCCCTGACCCTACAGGCCAGAGAGCCCAGCTTATGGCCAGTGCGCTACTTAAATATGATGAGGGGCAGGCGGCGTATAATGTTCTGAAAAACGCGGATATGCAGGTCCATGACATGCCTCTTTCCCAGAGGTTGAATTATGCGGGGCTGTATCTGCATATTTTAGCTATGCCGGGCAGTCAGTCTTTTCATCGTCAGGTTGCGCAGGACATTACCGCTAATCTTAATGCGTTTGATGCGCAGGCCCAGACCACCCTGCCCACAGAGCATGAAGCTGAGGTGCGGCGCACAATTGAAGATGGGTTTATGGCTATTCAGGCAGATGCACTGGTGCGGAATGGCTGGCCAGATGATGCGCTGCACCTGTTGTCCCCCTATATTGATGCCAACCCGGATGCGATTGAAAGCCGACTGGCCATGGCACGGGTTTATGCTGCCAAAGACATGCCTGAGCGCGCTTTGACGGAAGACCTCAGGGTTTTACACACCATGCCAGATAACCCGCGCGTGCTCGCGGCAACGGTCCATGATGCAGCCATGACGGGTGATGCCGATACAGCAGAAACCATGGCGCAACGGTTGCAGGCTTTGGCCCCTCATGCGTCAGAAACATGGTCCGCCTTGGCCGAGAGTGCCCAGTCGAACAACAATATGCGTCTGCAACTCGCAGCTATGGAACATGTGCAGGATATTGATTGCGAGCATAGCGACAGTGATGCCTGCGAACACCATGCTGTTCTGGAACCGGATTACCGCTGGCCGCTTATCGAATCCAATTACCGGGATCTGCAGGGCGTCACATTGCCTGCGTCCTACCATTATCTGCCAGATGATACGGCACCCGAGGCAAATAACAGGTCAGTGGTTTACCTGCATGATTCTCTCTCGCCGCAGATTGACGGTAATTTTTATATTCGCAACCGCACAGGCATAGATGGTCTGGGGCAGATGACCGAATTGGCAGTCCCCCTGACGGCAACAGTGCCGTTCCAGTCATGGGACCATCGTCTATCCTTTTCGTTGACACCGACATTCCTCTTTACGGGCAATCCGATTGCCAACCCCGAGTCCAACCATCAGTTTGGTCAATGCGCCACGGTTGGGTCGGAGGGGCGTTGCGGTGGTTCCGGCCACCATTATTACGTGCAGGGTGTGGGGTTGAGTGTGAATTATGTTAACCGCTGGTTTAGCGCGGACATAGGCTCCACACCGCTTGGTTTTCCCATTGTGAATGTTGTGGGTGGGGTTGAATTTGCGCCACACCTCACGCGGGATCTGGTGTTGCGCCTGAGTGGCGGGCGACGCATGGTCACGAACAGCGAGCTGTCCTACGCCGGGATGAAGGACCCCGTAAGCGGGCGGGAGTGGGGCGGTGTCACGCGGGAGTTTGGTCACGGCATGTTGGAATGGGGGCATCCGACATGGAACCTGTATGCAGGTGCAGGGTTTGCTTACCTGGACGGTACCCATGTTGTGGCGAATACGGAGCTGGATGTGCAGGCCGGTGCGGGTGCGCAGGTCTGGCAGGACCGTGAAAAGCGCATGGTGGTGCGGACAGGGTTGAATTTTTCCTATTATAGTTATCGTCGCAACAGTTACCTGTTTACCTGGGGGCAGGGAGGTTACTTCTCCCCGCAAACCTATTACGCTATTATGGTACCGCTCGAATGGTCCGGCCATCGCGATATGTGGACATGGCTGCTGCGGGGTGAGGGCGGATTCCAGCATTACCAGAGCGATGCCATGCCGTATTTTCCGCTGGATGATGGGCTACAGCCCAAGGCAATCGGCCAAAGTACGGAAGGTGCCCAGTCGGCCAGCGGTGTAGCGGGTAATGTGCAGGGGCGCATCGTGTATCAGGTTACGCCCAGCCTGCGTTTGGGTGCGCAGGCCAGTTACAGCCGGGCAGGAAGCTGGTCGGAAATTTCCGCTATTCTGATGGCGCATTACACGCTTGATAGTTTCTAGTTTTATTGCTGCTTATTCTCGTAATACTTCGTATTCGAGCGCCACAAAGGTGCTTGGTCTGCTGAAGGAACACCATGAAACAGCCCTACCGCGTTTTATGCACACTTCTGGTTCTTTATGGTTCATTACTGCCTGCTGCTTATGGGCAGACGTGCGCAGGCGAGGGGGAGGCAGCCCGGCCTCCGGCACAAACGGATGATGCGACCAAGGGGTATGCGGTCAATGATCTGTGGCAGGCGTGTGGGCAGGTCTGGCGTGCGGCTTCCGTAAAGGCTGGTGCTGCTGACTGGCAGGCCGTGCAGGCATCTGGTTTGCCAGCAGATTCGTTTGGGGCACACACGGTTTTTGCGGGCGGGACTACGCGCATGGTCTCAGGGTACACAGGCCATGCGCTGGATGTTGCCCTGACGGTACGCGGGCAGCCGATAAGCCAGACGCTGGATATTACCGTAGACGGCCAGCTTGATACTGCTCCACTGGGTGCGCGTGATCAGGGAACATTTGCTGTTGTCACGCGTGTGTATGATCAGTCTGGTCACGGCAACGACCTGCAGGCTGTGCCGGGGAAGGCTGTGGTGCATATTGGCGAGACACAGGTGAACGGCCTGCCCGCTCTCTCCTGGGGGGAGGAGAACGGACCGGGCGGGTTTGTTTTGCCTGCACATACCCATGTGGATTCGGGGAGCTTTTTTTTCGGCACCACCGGGGCCTATGCCTCGTCCAATTCTGGTTATGCCGCCTATCCGGTGCCACTTATGCTGGGGCAGGGTGGGCATGAGTTCAAGGTCTATTTTGGCGGCTATCAACTGGACGGATTTGTGCATGTTTCAGATTCCGCAAATCCAGACCAGCGCCTCAATCTGGTTGTGACCAATGCTCCGGCCACATTTTCTGTCTGGGCGCAGGCTGCAACCTACCATGTGCAGTCCGGGAATATGCGCGCGGCAGGTCGGGGCAGAATAGATGTTCCTGCTCTTCAGGGGGGGTACATCGGTTTTAATGCCGATGGTGGCGCCTGGTTCAGTCAGGGACGTAATAGCGGGATCTGGACGGGGTTGGTACTGGCTGACCATGTGAACAATGCGGCTGCGGTCGAGCAGTTCCGGGTTGCGTCCGTGCGGCAGGGGCGGCAGGTGCCACAGATACGGAATGCCCTTGTTGTTCTGGGGGACAGCCGCTCGGAGGGCTTCCGGGTGGCTGATGGGCAGAACTGGCCGCGTCTGGCGCAGGCGTATGGGCAGTATCAAAGTTATAATCTGGCAGTTTCCGGGGCAACAACGCGGCATCTTGTTGGTATGTTACCTGCGGCTGCTCAGGTGGCTGCGCATTCTGGCAACCGTGTGGCTGTGGTGTTTGGTGGTTATAACGACCATTTGGACCAGAACCATATCGGGTATGATGAAACCTTGGCCAATCTACACAAAATTATCCAGAATTTGCAGGCCATGAAGTACTATGTTGTGTTGGTCGCAGAAGCACCAACAGATTCTGTACTGCGGGGCAAAATCATGTCTGCTCTGGCTTCTGGAGCTTTGCCGGCGGATGCAACAGTCGACCCTTTTGCTCCGGGCCAGGTTTTGTCCAATCCTACTAACACCCAATACTGGGACAAGGATTTTACGCATTTTACAGCACAAGGGCAGGCAGAGCTTGCTAGGCAGATATGGTCATCCATTCGGGCCGGCTTTACCCAGAGTGGGCATCGGGAGTGAGGTTCCGCCTTGTCACTCAGGGTGCTTCTGCCATGGGGTACCGTATTTGTCTTTTTCTTTCAGGCGGTTCCGCCAGATCAGGTAGCCATATTTAATGACATCTCACACGGAACGAACGTCTAGGGTCTTACCTTATGTTCTGATTATTATTGGGACATTGCTTGTCCTTGTGGCAAGTCAGGCGGTTATTTCGTCCAGAGCACAGATTTTTCTAAGCGTATCGGTTCTGCTGTTTGCTCTTTTTGTGCGCAAAAAAAGTGGTTACCTGCCCAGCCTGCTCATGATCGGTTTATCGATCTTTATTTCCCTGCGTTATATTTTCTGGCGGCTGTTGCATACGCTGGCGTTTGAAGGGTGGTTGCAAAGCACGTTAATGCTTACGCTGCTTTTTGCGGAAACTTATTCGTGGATCATTCTTTTTCTTGGGTATATGCAGCTTTCATGGCCGCTTAACCGCAAGGAATGTTCTTTGCCAGAGGATCAAACCCTTTGGCCGCATGTGGATGTTTTTATTCCCACTTATAACGAAGACCTTGATGTGGTGCGGAATACCGTTCTGGCAGCCATGACCATGGACTGGCCGAAGGATAAACTGCACGTCTATCTGCTGGATGATGGTCGGCGGCCAGTGTTTCAGGCTTTTGCGCAAGATGTTGGGGTTAACTACATTACCCGGCCGAATAACGCCCATGCCAAAGCCGGTAACCTGAATCACGCTCTGGAGCAGACACAGGGTGAACTGGTGGCTGTTTTTGACTGTGATCATATTCCAGTCAAAAGCTTTCTGGTGCGGACCATTGGGTGGATGGTGCTTAACCCACGTATTTCTCTGGTGCAGACCCCACAGCATTTTTATTCGCTGGACCCGTTCCAGAGAAATCTGGATACCTATGGCCATATTCCGCCAGAAAGTAATCTGTTCTACGGGCTGGTCCAGCCGGGCAATGACTTTTGGAATGCGACCCTTTTTTGTGGGTCTGGAGCCATTCTGCGTCGCAAAGCTTTAGAAAGTATTCATGGTTTTGCTGTAGAGACCGTAACAGAGGATGCCCATACATCCCTGAAAATGCAGCGTAAGGGCTGGGAGTCTGCTTATTTGCGAGAAACATTGGCAGGAGGTCTGGCAACCGAAAGCCTAGCTTTGCATGTTGGTCAGCGCATTCGCTGGGCCAGAGGAATGGTGCAGATCTTTCGTTTGGATAATCCTTTGCTTGGGCGTGGGCTCAGCCTTGGGCAGCGCCTGTGCTACCTGTCTGCCATGCTGCATTTTTTCTTTCCCATTCCGCGGCTTATTTTTCTTATCGCACCGCTCGCTTTTTTGTGTCTGGGCCAGAATATTATTTACGCTACGCCCGAAGCGGTGATGATTTACGCCATTCCACATTTGCTCCAGTCACTTATGACCCAGTCGCGCATACAGGGGCGTTGGCGTTATTCGATCTGGAATTATGTTTACGAAACCTCAATAGCCATCTTTCTGGCTCCAGTTGTGCTGGTGGCATTTTTTGCTCCTTCTCGTGGCAAGTTTAATGTCACGGCAAAAGGGGGGCTTATAACAAGGAATTTTCTTGATACGCGGATGGTCCGCCCTAATGTTATCATGTGCTGTATTCTGGTGGTGGCAGCTATAGTCGGGGTGGTGGGTATGGTGATGTACCGTGCCAATCCCGTGTTGTTCCAGACGTATGCCATGAATCTTTTGTGGGTTCTGGCCAATCTTCTTATTGTGCTGGCGGCAATTACTGTGGGGTATGAGCGTAAGCAGAACCGCCGCGCACCGCGTATTCCGGCCCAGCTGGCGGTGAGTGTGACCGATCCATTGCGCAAGAAGTGTTATGCAGCAACAACGGTCGACCTTTCAAAAGGAGGGGCATCTTTAAGAATGTCCGCACCGCTGCCCGCTGATCTGGAAGTGGTGAATGTGGAATATAGTAACCCGCATGATAAAATTACCATGAATGTACCGGCCCAGATTATTAACCAGCAGGGTACATTTGTCCGGCTGGAATGGCGGAACCGTACTATTCAAGATGAGACAAGCATTGTTGAAATGATCTTTGGTCGCAGCGATGCCTGGTCTCATTGGAGCGATTATTCAAAAGATAAGCCGTTACATAGTCTGAACCTGCTGGCCCGCGGCATTATCAATTTTATGCTGATTGTGGTTCTGCGTCGCCGCCCGATAGGCTAGCTGTGTTTGGTGCCGGGTGCGGTAGCCTAGCTGCGTTCGCATAACGATTTGTTGAGACATATTTTTGACCGCACCGTGCAGTATGGTCGGCGTTGCAAACGGACAATTTATGCATTAACCATTTGAATATTGTTGTGTGAGGCTAAAAAACTGTTTTCAGAATCAGAGAAACTCTTAATCAAACAGGCTGCATCTATTCAGAACGGGCATGGATACCGGGTTGGCAAGATTGCGTGTGAGATTGCCAAGCTGGCAGGGCTTCATAGCCTTGACAGGAAAAAGCTGCGTCTTGCTGGCAAAATGCATGATACCGGAAAACTGCTGATTCCGAACGAAATTCTGGAAGCTCCGCGTGCGCTCACGCCCGAAGAAAGGGCAATAGTACGCCAGCATCCTTCCTTGGGATTAGGCATTCTGCTCTGGCGCAAAAAAAACTTTCCCATAGAAGTTCTGGACGCCATGTTGATGCACCATGAACGCTGGGATGGTGCGGGTTATCCACTGGGATTAAAGGACAAGCAGATTCCCTTGGCGGTCAGGGTTATAACGCTTGCAGATGTGATCGATGCACTCGCCTCTCATCGGGAATACCGGGGTGCGTGCGATGTGGATTTTATCCGGCATGAATTGGAAGATGGAAAGGGGTCACATTTTGACCCTGAACTGGCGGAAGTGTGCCTCCAGCATCTGGATGACATCTTGGCCAAACGGGTAACTTCCAAGACCCAGTAGTGTGCCATTGCTCCTACAGATTAAGGGAGCATCCGGATGAACCTGTTATGAGCATTGGTGGGTGGGAGTAGGAGCAGGCATGTTGCTCCTGCGGAAACGTGCCTGCCTCCGAGTAGTCCGGTAACTTTGTATTCAGGGCACAGAATCACATTCAGCACGTGTGATTCTTGCCCTGTTTGTACCTGTTCTCAGGCTGGTCGGTCTGTTGCGTCAAAGCGGAAGGGCTGACCTGTAGCTTTGTCTGCCAGAGTTGCTTCCCACATAACCTGCTGCCCGCGAATAATGGTGCCAATGGGCTTGCCGGTCAGTGTTTCCCCCACAAAAGGAGACCACCCGCAGCGGGATGCCAGCCAGTCCTGCTCAATGGTCCAGCGGGCCTTCAGGTCCACAATGGTAAAGTCTGCATCATAACCAACGGCAATCCGCCCTTTGCGGACCAGTCCGAACAGGCGCTGGGGGCCTGCGGATGTCAGGTCCACCAGCCGGCGCAGGGTCAGGCGATGGTGGGCAACGTGGTTGAGCATAAGGGGGAGAAGTGTTTGCACACCCGGCATCCCGGAAGGGGAGGCTGGGTAAGGCTTGTTCTTGTTGGTCAGACTATGCGGAGCATGATCGGACCCAATAAGGTCTGGCAGCCCCTGTGTGACCCAGTGCCATAGCCCGTCCCGGTGTGCAGCGGAGCGGATGGGGGGGTTCATCTGGGCAAAAGTACCCAGCCGTGGGTAGGCTTCCTCTGCTGCTAGGGTCAGATGCTGAGGAGTAAGCTCGCAGGAGGCAACATCCCTGTGCTGTGCAATAAGTTCCAGCTCGGCGGGGGTGGTAATGTGCAGGATATGGACGCGACGGCCAGTCTTGCGGGCCAGCCGCAGTACGCGGGTGGTGGCGCGCAGGGCGGTCTCATCATCGCGCCATATAGGGTGGGAGGCGGGGTCTCCTTCTACGCGCTCTCCCATCCGTTCGATCAGCCGTGCTTCATCTTCCGCGTGAATGGCAACCCGGCGTTGGCCGGAGCGCAGAACGCGCTCGAGCATATCATCTTCGGAAACCAGAAGGTTACCGGTAGAGGACCCCATAAAGACTTTAATCCCGGCTGTACCGGGCAGTTTTTCCAGCTCTCCGCACTGGTCAGCATTGTCGGATGTTGCACCAACATAGAATGCGTGGTCACACCACATGCGGTCTTTGGCGCGTGCCAGCTTGTCGGCTACAGCTTCGGGCGTGGATGTGGTGGGTTTGGTGTTTGGCATTTCAAAAACACCAGTCACCCCACCCAGAACAGCGGACCGGCTACCTGTTTCAAGGTCTTCGTTTTCAACCGCACCAGGTTCCCGAAAATGGACCTGTGTATCAATGACACCGGGTAGAATGGTCAGCCCGGTGCAGTCAATGACCTTTGCGGCATCTGCCGTGCCGCCAATCGCGCTAATCTGGCCATTACGCACGTAAACCGTTGTTTCCACCGTGCCATCCGGCAGAACGACGGAACCATTTTTGAGCGCCAGATCATGGGCCTTGAGGGAGGTATTCTGTGCTGCGAGGGCCATGAGCTTTGTCCTTACTTGCTGGCTTCCGGGGTTTCACGCGTGCGAGTGCGCATGGTCACCAGTTCTTCAGCCGAGGTGGGGTGAATACCAATTGTGCGATCAAAGTCGGCTTTTGTCAGTTCTGCTGTTATGGCAATGGCGACCGCCTGAAGCATTTCCGGTGCCTCATCTCCCAGAATATGTACGCCCACAACTTTCTGGCTCTGCTGCTCTACAACCAGCTTCATAACTGTTTTGCGTACGCGCCCGGCCAGTGTGTAGCGCATGGGGGTAAAGCGGGTCAGGTAAATATCAACCGCGCCATTCTGTGCGGCTTCATCCTCCGTCAGGCCAACGGTGGCAACCGGAGGGGAGAAAAAGACTGCTTTGGGTGTGGTTGCATAGCACCACTGGCGCGGTGGCGCCTTGCCATACAGGCGGTCGGCCAGATTATGCCCTTCCGCAATGGCGACCGGGGTCAGGTTGATGCGGTCAGTTACGTCCCCAATGGCATATATACCCCGGTGTGTTGTCTCGCTCTCGGCATTGACCTGAATGCGCCCGTTTTCGGCTGTTGTGATGGATGTATTGGCAAGCCCCAGTGCATCAATTTTGGGGCGACGGCCCGTTGCCATAAAAACACAATCAGCGGTGATGGCCTGCCCGTTATCCAGTGTTAACACCAGTTCAGGGCCGTTTTGGGTAATGCTGACGGGGTTGGCGTGGCGATGCTGGGTAATGCCCCGGGCCTCTATGGCATCGGCCAGTGCGGTGCGCATGTCCTCATCAAACCCGCGTAAGGGCAGGTCGCGGCGGTACACAAGGTCCACCCTGGAGCCAAGGCCCGCAAAAATACCGGCAAATTCAATTCCAATGTAACCGCTACCAATCATAACAACCCGTTCAGGGCGCTTGGGCAGGCCAAATGCCTGATCCGAGGTAATGGCCAGTTCGGCCCCCGGAATATCCAGTTTGGTGGGGGTAGAGCCGGTAGCAATAACAATACGCTCGGCGGTTACGGTCCGGGGTTGCTCGCTAGGAGCAAGGGGGGAGGGCGTAATGCGGAGCGTATGCCCATCCACAAACTGGGCATGGCCGGTCAGCAGGGTAATGCCTGCTTTTTCCAGCATGGTCACATAAATGCCGTTCAGGCGCGTAATTTCGCGGTCCTTGGCGGCAATCAGGGTGGCCCAGTCATGTGTGCCGGGTGAGGTGGACCAGCCAAAGTTGTGGCTGTCTTCCACCATGTCCGCATAATCGCTGGCCATGACCATCAGCTTTTTGGGTACACACCCAAGGTTGACGCATGTACCACCCCAGTGGCGGCTTTCCACTACGCCTACACGCGCGCCATGTCCGGCGGCAATGCGGGCGCACCGTACACCACCGGAGCCTGCTCCAATGACAAGAAGATCAAAGTCATACGTCATGGGGCAGGCTCCTTGGGTGCTATGGCTGGGGGTCTTCTGTAAGTAAGGTGGGACTACCCTTACCGTTCGGCAAAGGCTTTTTCCACCACGTAAGCACCGGGGGTGGACATGTTGCCTTCGTCAAAGCCACGGGCCTGGAGCAGGGCTTCCGTGTCTGCCAGCATTTCGGGCGAACCGCAGATCATAACGCGGTCGTGCTCGGGGTCGATGGCGGGGATGTTCAGATCCGTAAAGATCTTGCCGCTTTCGATCAGCTTGGTAATACGGTCGGTGACGGCAAAGTCTTCCCGCGTTACGGCCGGGTAGTAGAGCAGCTTGCCGGAAATATCTTCACCAAGGAACTCGTGCTTGGGCAGTTCGTGGCGAATGTGGTTGGCATAGGCCAGTTCGCCGGAAATGCGCACGGTGTGGCTAAGAATAACGTGGTCGTAACGCTCGTAGCACTCCGGGTCCTTGATCAGGCTCATAAAGGGTGCAAGACCCGTGCCGGTGGACAGGAAGTACAGGTTACGGCCAGGGCGCAGGTTGTCCAGCAGCAGTGTGCCGGTGGGTTTGCGACCGATCAGAACCGTATCCCCCACCTTAACGTGGCGCAGGCGGGAGGTCAGCGGGCCATCGGGCACGGCAATGGAAAGGAATTCCATCTCGTCCGCATAATTGGGGGAGGCAATGGAGTAAGCCCGCAGCAGTGGCTTGCCGTCCACCTCAATCCCGATCATGGCGAACTGGCCGTTTTCAAACCGCAGTCCAGGGTCACGTGTGGTGGTAAAGCTGAACAGGCGGTCGGTCCAGTGGTGCACGGTCAGCACCTTGGCCGGGTAAAGGTGGCCATACTCCTTGGTGGGGGGAGCAAGATGCCACACACCGTCCTGCCCTTCTACCGGCAGCAGGCTGCTCGGCACTTCAGAGGCAGACATCCGGGGAAGAACGTCGTTATCAAGAATGGTTTCAGACATGGACCGCTTTGTACTCCGCTTATAGCAGATCAGATAGATGGCGCGCTTTTGCCCAAAGGGGGCAGTGCTTCATGGGCAAAAGGCAACCCTGGTGCTTTGGCGGCGTTTTTAAGGGGCAGGCGCGTGGGACGCCAGTGCAAATTCGTCACAAGACGTGTTCCCGCTTCACACAGCAGGGCAGGAACAGCCTCGCTTGGAAGCCACAAACCGCCAGTGGCGGGCACAATGGGCACAAGGTGGCGGCCATATCAAGCGTAATTGCGCCTCAGGCCATGATGTTTGGGGTGAATGTTTGATTTTTCCATGAAGTCTGGGGCAAGGCCCATTGTTCCGGGGCGCGGGATGACGCAAGAGTAGGGTATGACGTCAGATACCCCTGCCTCCCCCGCGCGTGAAGCGCTTGCCCACGCCATAGCCCATACGGGTCTGCTGCCAGAACTCAAGGAAGAAACCGAGGTTCTGCGCCGTATTGCCCGTGCGCTGGAGCCCGGAGCACGGGCCGTACCGGATGAGGTCTATCGTGCGGTATTGTGCCAGGTGCGCCGCAAAAAATGGATTTCCCGCCTTTTGGATCGTACACGGCGGAGCGGCCGAATCTGGATTACGCGAGAGGAAATAGAAGAGGCGGTCACAGGCATTACCGACCCTGCGGCGGATGATCAGGCGTTAGAACATGCACTGGCACCGGTCAGCCTGGCCCGCTTGCGTGGGTATGGGGCATCGCCACAGGCCGCTTTTGCCGCCATTCAGGCGGATCTGGTGGATATTGGCCGTGTGCCTTCCCCCGCCCAGACCGACCTGCTGCTGATGGCCGTGGCCATAGCCTTCAACCTGCCAGAAGGTGACCCGTTTCTGGAGACGGCCCGCCGGGAAGAGGCCCAGCGCCAGAATACTGCCAGCCGGATTGAAAAAGCCGCACAGAGCCGGCGTGAGCAGGAGGAAGCACACCTTAAGGCGTGGGAGAGCAGCCTTGTACCGTTTAATGAGGTACCTCGGCTGCTGCATTGCTCGCACCGCGAGGCACTGCGCTGGATTGCGGAGAATCGGCTTCCCGTAGCTCGCAAGGTGCAGGAGTCGGGTGGACGGGAACGGTGGGAGTTTGACCCGGCCGCTCTGATTGCCCTGCGTGGCAACCTGTCCGAATGGAGGCGGGATGAACGTGGCCCTGCGGTGGGGCCGGGCAAAGGTAAACATGCGCCGGATATGGGGCGTAAGGTTGCCAACGCCGTTATTGCCCGTGTGGCCGCGCTGGATAAATATGCGGCCCACTTTAGGACCGCCCGCGCCCTTAACCGCCAGATTACGTTGGTGACAGGGCCAACCAACAGCGGCAAGTCCTATACGGCGCTGAATGCGTTGGCTCAGGCAGAAAGTGGTTTGGCTCTCGCTCCGTTGCGTCTGCTGGCGCATGAATTCCGCGAGGCACTGGCTGCGCGTGGAGTCGAAGCCTCTCTCTCCACAGGGGAAGAACGGATTGAAGTGCCGGGGAGCAGGCACCTGGCCGCAACGGTAGAAATGTGTCCGTTCTACAGTCCGGTCGATGTGGCCGTGATTGATGAAGCACAGATGCTGTTCGATACGGATCGGGGGGCGGCATGGACAGCGGCGATCATGGGGGCACCGGCACGGCACCTGTATGTGCTCGGAGCGCCTGATTGTATCCCCATGGTGCGCCGAATAGCCGAACTGTGTGGAGACCCGCTGGACGAAATTTCGCTCGAGCGTAAAAGCCCCCTTAAAGCTGCCAGCCAGCCCGTCCGTCTGGCCGATCTGGGGGCGGGGGATGCACTTATTGCATTCTCGCGCAGGGAGGTGCTGGACTTGCGTGCGGCCCTTATGCAGCACGGCAAGCGCGTGGCCGTGGTGTACGGAGCACTCAGCCCCGAAGTGCGGCGGGCCGAGGCGCAGCGCTTTAACAATGGACAGGCTGACATTCTGGTGGCGACCGATGCCATTGGTATGGGGCTTAACCTGTCCATCAAGCGGGTCGTGTTTGCCGCACTCAAAAAATATGATGGCCGCCAGACGCGTGACCTGACCGTGCAGGAGGTCAAACAGATTGGCGGTCGCGCCGGGCGTTTTGGCAAGCACGAGACCGGGGTGGTTGCGGTGCTGGCTGGCGCAGGCAGCCCAAGTTTTGTCCGTCGTCAGTTAAATGCAGACCCGGAAATGCCCGATGACCTGCGCCCATATGTGCAGCCGGATGCGGATATTGTTAAGGCTGTTGCTTCAGAAATAGGGTCGCAAAGCCTGTATGGCGTGCTGTCGCGTATCCATAGGGCTGTTTTGCGTAAGGACGATCCAAATTACCGCCTTTCCGATATGGAACAGGCCTTTGCGATTGCTTCCGCTCTGGAAGGGGTGGAAGGGCTGGATCTCACGACTCGCTGGTCCTACGCCATGTGCCCCGTGGATGACCGGGATAACGGGATCAGGCGTCTTGTTGGGTGGGCTGCGGACCATGCCGCCGGTCGCCGGGTTCTGCCTCCAGGAACCGGCCCATTGCCTGCGGCTGAGCGCGCAGGGCGGGAAGAACTGGAACGGGCGGAAAAGCGGCATAAGCGGCTGGTCGCCTGGCGGTGGCTGGCGCTACGCTTCCCCACCATTTATCCAGACCGGGAAGAGGCGGAGGAGACAACTCGCAAGCTGAATGACTGGATTGAGCGCGTTCTGCGCCAGCAGAGCCGTGCGCGCCGTAGCACGCACGGGTAAAAAACGGAGGGTGTTACCAGGCGGTGCCGGTCAACCGTTCTGAAGCATCCCAAAGGCGTGCAGCAAGGCTGCTTTTGCGGGCCGTGGGTGGCACAAGGGCTGGGCCGGGAGGGCCTCGGCGTTCCCCTCGCCCCTGCGGGCCGTAATAATCCCCATCCCGTGCCTGGGGGGATAGGGCGGCATATAGCAGAGGCTCGGCACCACCTGCAGCAGACTGGCCCATAAGCCGGAGTACTGCGCCGCCAAGTGTTTGTTCAATCAACCCCAGAGGCTTGGGGAGTGTCGATGCCTGACCATTGGCAACAATGGAGGTAGCCGCCCACCCGGGGTGTGCCGCGCGGGAATGAATGTTCCACCCCTGTTCCCCCGCCCTGCGGGCCAGTTCCTGTGCAAACAGAAGATTGGCCAGTTTGCTCTGCTGGTAAGCTCCAAACGGGCTATAGCGGTGGCGGGACTGCAGGTCGTTAAAGTGGATTGTATTTTTGCCAGCAGCCAGACTGGCTACGGTAACAAGCACGCCCCCCCCGTTCGCGGCTTCCAGTAAAGGACGCAGGTGTGCGCTCAGGGCAAAGTGACCCAAGTGGTTCACACCAAACTGTAGCTCGAATCCATCTTCCGTTTCCATGCGCCGGGTTGGGGCCATAATCCCGGCATTATTGATCTGGATATCCAGCCGATCGGTTAAAGCCGCCACGGCATTGGCGCATGTTGCGATAGAGCGGAGAGAAGCCAGATTAAGCGGGAGGAGTGTAGCATCCACCTGTGGGCAGGCGGCTTGCAGGCGGGCAAGGGCATTCTGCCCTTTTTCAGGGTTGCGCACGGGCAGGATCAATCTGGCTCCGCGGTAGGCAAGCCCCAAAGCGGTCTCAAACCCCAATCCGCTGTTTGCTCCAGTAACCAGAGCGACGCGGCCATTTAGCGCGGGCTGGGTGTTTTTAACCCGCCACGGGGTGCGCCCCATCATGGTAGGGGAGCTTTGAGCTGTTCATCCTGTTCTGCTGCTTTCATGGCTTCCTCCGTCAGACGTTTTTCGTTGTGCTTGATGAACACAAACAGAACACCGATCACCACCAGTGTGGCAGCGCCAAAGCCGACTGCCAGCCAGCCGGACAGTTTGGCAATTTCGCTCCCCAGCAGGTAAGCACATAAGGTGTAGCCCCCTGCCCAGAACATGCCACCAAGCGCGTTATAGAACAGGAACGTATGCCAGGGCATACGGTTCGCGCCTGCCAGTATGGCAACGAACATCCGCAGGATTGCTACAAAACGACCAAAGAAAATAACTGGACCACCGTGCTTGAGAAAAACATAGCGGCCCAGCAGCAGGCGTTCGGGGGTTAGGCCAAAACGTGGGCCATGTTTGCGTAAAATGCCCAAGCCCAGCCGGTGCCCAATCAGGTAGCCCAGATTGTCCCCCATGATCGCACCAGTAACACCGGCAATAATAATGCCTTCGATCTGGAGCTTGTGGGTGGTCGCACAGAAGATTGCGCCCGTAATAAGCAGACTTTCCGCAGGGAGGGGCAGCCCCATGCTTTCCAGCATAACCACAACGCCCACCACGCCGTAACCGTAACGGGTGAACAGGCTTGTCAGATAATCAAGCGAAAAGACGGATTCCAGAGCGTGTAACAGGACAGACAATCCAATTCAGAGACAACAGCAGCAGGAGTGGGGAGGAGCAGAGTCGCGCCCGCCATGTCAAGCCCACAGGGCAAACAACAGAATTCAGGCTGCCCTGCCTAGCATGGAATGGGAAGCGGCACATGCCTTTCCGTTCAGGGCTTTTTGCATGATAAACTCGGAGCATGATGGAACAGAATATGCCTTGCGCTCAAGTACCCCAACCCATGCGTTGTGGAAGTTGGCCGTCCCCCGTAACCGCTGCGCTGGTGGCGGGTAAAAGTCTGACCTTGCAGGAGGTACGCACGACAGGCCAGAGCGTGTTCTGGTTGGAGCGGCGTCCGGCGGAGGGGGGGCGTACAGTGCTTATGCGCTGGACCAGCGGAACGGATGAGGTGGCCGAAGCCCTGCCGGAAGACGCGGATGTTGGTACGCGTGTGCATGAATATGGTGGAGGTGCCTACGCGGTCGCTCATCATGGCATTGTGTACGCCGACAGGCGGACTGCTCTGGTTTGGCAGTTGGTAGAAGGGGCAGCAGACCCCGTTCTACTGGCTGGGGCTGAGGGTGTTCGCTTTGCGGATTTACGGTTTGATCCGGTGAGCTGCACAGTGCTGGCTATACGTGAAGACCATAGACCACAGGGCGAGCCACAGGGTGCGCTTGTTGCATTGGGTCATCAGGGCGGCCTGGACGGGCTGGTGCTGCAAAGTGGTGCAGATTTTTATATGTCTCCTGCCTGCTCGCCTGATGGAGCGTGGTTGGCATGGATTGAGTGGGACCACCCGAATATGCCGTGGGATTCAACGCGCCTGTGTATGGGGCGGGTTGTGCGTGATCCGCAAGGCAACATATGCGCGCTCGAATCTGTCAGGGTTCTGGCTGGTGCCTGTGGTGGCGAATCGCTGGTGGAACCTCGGTGGACGGCAGAGGGACACTTGCTGGTAATTTCTGATCGGGAAGGGCATTGGCAAGTGTGGGAGGTGCAGGCGCTTCAACCAGACGCACCTCTGGCACAATACCCCTTGCCGGAGGGAGAAACCGGCCAGCCCGCATGGGTGTTCGGGCAAAGCAGTTACCAGCCCTTGGCCAATGGCGGGTGTATTGCCCTGACCGTGCGGAATGGGGAGAGCCAGTGCTTTGTGCGCAGTGCTTCCGGCCAGATCCATCCTTTTGCTGGCAGCCCCGATCAATGCCCCATTGCTTTGGAGGATGGTCGGTTTGCATGGGTGGAAGCACCAGTAAATGCCTTGCCTGCGGTTGTGGTGGGGGATGCGGCGCAAGGTGTGCAACGGGTGTTACGCCGTTCGGCCACGCTGGCGCTGGCTGCGGCTGACATATCCTGCCCCGAATCGGTGCGATTTAAGGTGGATGGTGGCGATGGCACATTAGGCCACGCGTTTTTTTACCCTCCAGCCAATGAGCAGGCTTGTGTACCGCCAGATGAAAAACCGCCCATGATTGTGCTGGTGCACGGAGGGCCAACGGCCCGGGCGCAAGATGGTTTTTCCTTTAAGGTGCAGTGGTGGACATCGCGTGGTTTTGCGGTTCTGGATGTGAATTATGGCGGCTCAACCGGGTTTGGTCGGTCGTGGCGGAATCGGTTGCAAGGCCAGTGGGGTGTGGTGGATGTGGCAGATTGTGTGGCGGCCTGCCGCCATATGGTTGCCACAGGTCGAGTGGACCCGAATCGTATTGCCATTCGAGGTTCAAGCGCTGGCGGTATGACCGTGCTGCTGGCACTTGCGGCTGCCTCCGACCTGTTTGCTGCCGGGGTCAGCCTGTATGGTGTAACCGATCTGCGGGCACTGGCGCAGGAAACACATAAGTTCGAAGCCCGGTACCTGGATGGACTGGTTGGCCCATGGCCCGATGCAGAAGATGTTTATGTGGCGCGTTCGCCCATTTCCGTTGCCAGCCGGATTCGCGCTCCTGTGCTGCTGCTACAGGGGTTGGAGGACAAGGTCGTGCCTCCTTCGCAGGCCCATGCCATGATGGCGGCGCTGCAAGCCGCGGGTACGCCCTGCACATTGCGTGAATTCCCCGGTGAGGGACATGGGTTCCGTAAGGAGGAGACGATTCGGCAGGCGCTGGAACTGGAACTGGCGTTTTATGGCCGGGTTTTTGGTTTTGAACCTGCTCCCCCTGCGTAAGAGCGCGGAAGAGTAAGAGACCGAGTCGAAAAAACATGGGGCTGAGTTTTTGCAGCCCCATGTTTGGGTCATAAAAATTTTATTGTTGGTACAGACCCAATGTTAGTCTGCATACTGCGGGCTGTAGGTCAGGCTTTCTATCCACGCCCGAATATCTTTGGGGCGTTCTACCGTTGCGGCTCCCTGATCAAAAATAAACTCGGCAATGCGTGCGGCAGACGTAATGGATACGTCCAGAATATCGCTCTGGGGCGGGAACAGCCGCCCCCGCTCGCGGGAGGCCGGGTCAACCTGATCGGCAAGTGCACGAGCGGCTTCAATAACCATGTCATCCGTAATCCGTTTGGGGCAGGTTGCGTAAACCGCCAGCCCCAAAGCGGGGAAGATATAAAAATTATTGGCCTGCCCAGGGTAGAAGGTTCTTTCGTTCCACGTCACTTCGGGGAACTGTAAGCCAGCAGCAAAAAGAGCCTGTCCCTTGGACCATTCGTAAGCTTGTTCGGCTGTACATTCCGAGTTTTTCTGTGGGAGTGAAAGCGGGAAGATAATAGGGCGCTCGTTCAGTACGCTCATGGCTTCCACGACGTTTTGTGTAAAAGCCCCACCAGAGGTGGAAACGCCAATAAGCACTGTGGGTTTGATGGCCTTGATCATGGCCAGTAGATCGCGTGAGGGAGGGAGGGGTTTGGCATAGCGTTTCTGCTGGGGCGTCAGGTCCGTACGAGTGGTTTCGAGCAGCCCGTTCACATCCATCAGCGTGATTCGCTCAATGGCTTCCTGCTCGCTGACTCCTTCCTGCTTCAGGGCGGAAATCAGCATATCTGCCGTGCCTAGTCCGGAAGAACCCGCACCAAGGAACAAAAACCGCTGTTGTGCCAATGTTTCGTTCTTGATTTTGAGCGCGGTAATAAGCCCTGCAAGGGTTACAGCCGCAGTGCCCTGAATATCATCATTATAACACAGAACCCTGTTGCGGTATTTTTCCAGATAATGGAGGGCGTCCGTGCCTTTCCAGTCTTCAAAATGCAGGCAGGCGTTGGGAAAGACGTCTTCCACCGCCGCAACAAATTCATCCACAAATGCGTCCAGCTCTTCCAGTGGCGGTGGTTCGCGCCGTAGGCCAAGGTAAAGCGGGTCTGCACGCAGGGCGCTGTTTGTGGTGCCAATGTCCAGTTGTACGGGCAGTAACACTTCTGGCGGTACGGCACCACACGCGGTGTAAAGATCCAGCTTGCCAATGGGAATGCCCATGCCGTTTACGCCAATATCCCCCAGCCCCAGAATGCGCCCGCCGGTGGTAACGCACAAAAAGCGTACGTTTTCCAACGGCCAGTTGCGGAGCACATCGCGGATTCGGCCTCGCATATCCAGACTGATGTACATGCCCCGAGGGCGGCGGTAGATATGGCTGAACTGTTGGCATACAGCTGCCAGTGTGGGCGCATACACAATGGGAACAAACTGCGCAGGGTTGGACATGAGAACCCGGTAGAACAACGTTTCGTTCTGGTCGCGCAGGCCGCTCAGGTAGATGTAGCGCTCCAGATTGCTCGGTTTGGCTTCCAGATGCCTGTGGATTCGTTCGACCTGTCGGTCCAGGGTTTCCACCTGAGTGGGGAGGAGTCCTTCCAGCCCATATTCGCGCCGCTCTGCTTCGGTAAAGGCTGTACCTTTATTGCGCAGGGCATTGTTGAGCAGGGCTGTTCCTCTGAGAGTCGGGGCAGAAGGCATGGTCACTCCTTGGAAAGCAAAAACAGCGTCAGGCTAACAGACAAGGGTACAACCCGGAACACATGCCACTGTTCCAAAGGCCGGAACGGGTTTGTTGTGTTTGCAGGGCAGATGGACGATGGGCGCAATAAAAAAGGCGACCCAAAGGCCGCCTTTTAAAAACCTGTATTCGAAGGGCTGAAAAATTACAGCTTTTCGACCTGATTGAATTCCAGATCCACCGGGGTGGAACGGCCAAAAATCGAAACGCTGACTTTCAGACGACCCTTTTCTTCGTCCACTTCTTCAATCACACCATTGAAGGAGGTGAAGGGACCATCAGCAACACGAATCTGCTCACCCACTTCAAAGGTAACAGCAGACCGGGGGTGCTGTACGCCTTCTTCCGTCTGGCGGATAATCCGCTCAGCTTCTGCTGCGGAGATGGGAGTAGGGCGATTTTTGGTGCCCAGAAAACCCGTAACCTTAGGTGTGTCCTTGACCAGATGCCATGACTCGTCGGTCATTTCCATCTTGACCAGCACGTAACCGGGGAAAAACTTGCGTTCCGCATTCACCTTCTGGCCACGGCGGACTTCAATCACTTCCTCGGACGGGACAAGAATTTCTTCAATATGATCGCTCAGCCCCTTCTGTTCCGCGTCTTCACGGATATGCTGAGCAATTTTCTTTTCGAAGCCCGAATAGACGTGGACCACATACCAACGCTTGGCCATGCCGTTTCCTCAGCCTCCCAGCCCGAAAAGTTGACGTACGCCCAGACCGATCAACTGGTCCACGACGAAGAAAAAAATGGATGCCAGACCTGCCATAGCCAATACGGCACCGGTGGTGACAAACGTTGCGCGGCGGGTGGGCCATGTGACCCGTTCCGCCTCGGTACGCACATCATGCAGGAACTTACCGGGACTGAACGACACGAACCACACTCTCCTCAGATTCAACCCCGCAAGCACGAACGCAAGCGCGAGCTTTAAATCAAAACCACTCAGATTGTACGATAAGCCGCGTTTTACAGGTGAAAAGCGGAACCTTCCGTACACCACGTGAAAATCTGGCAGGGGTGGAGGGTCTCGAACCCACAACCTCCGGTTTTGGAGACCGGCACTCTAGCCAATTGAGCTACACCCCTGCAGCGTGTCCGCCACGGCTGGAAAAGACCTATAACGGAAACCCGTTCGTCTGACCAGCCACAAAAGTTGCGGACATCACAGGTGGCGGAACAAAATATGTTGTGGCCTTAAAGTCAAGTGCCCATTGCACATTATTGTTGGCAACGTCCGGGTCGTGGAACAAAAACACAGTCGGGGGCTTGCAGTGCGTACGCAGTATGGAATATAAAACGGCCAAACTTTGGTACGCGGGCATAGCATAGTGGTAATGCAGTAGCCTTCCAAGCTACCGAGGAGGGTTCGATTCCCTCTGTCCGCTCCAGGTTTTCAATCCCAAAAAATATCACCCATTCGTGACCCATGGTTATGGGTATCGCCCTGTCGTGGTCAGCCGGGGCTTTGGTGGGTTTATGCCCGCCGGACCGAGCGTTTGCATGGTCATGGCCGTGGCTGTTTGTCGGCCCATAATCTGCCGCATTGGGCCAAAGGAATAAAATAGGGCCGTTCTGCCAGTTGCGTGGCTGTTGTGGTCATGCTAGAGGCCGCGCCAACAGGTGCAGTTAAATTTGGATTCATCGGCTGATGGTCTGGGTTGCACCATTGTCAGTGTGGAATGCCGGCGCGCACAGAAGGAAAGAACCAAAGAGTGGTGGCCTCGGGCGTAACGACAGCACAACCAGTTGCTTTTGCGGCCAACGGTCTTGAAGGCCGTTATGCGATTGCACTTTATGATCTGGCAGCCGAACAGCGGCAGCTGGATACCGTGCTTGATGAGAGTGGCGCACTTGCGCGCCTGATTGATGAGAGTGCGCCTTTGCGCACTGTTCTGGAAGACAGGCGCCTGGATATTCTGGTGTCTCGCAAGGCCGTGCTGGCCGTGCTGGAGGCTCAGGGATTCGGTCAGATTCTTCGTAATTTTGTGGGTGTTGTGGCTGATAACCGCCGCCTGCCCGTTCTGCGTCGGATACTTGCTGCGCTTGATGCGCTGGCTGTAGCCCGCCGGGGCGAGGTTGTGGCAGAGGTGAGCAGCGCAGTCGCACTGACTGCAGAGCAGCGGACCCAGCTTCAGGCTCGTCTGGCCGAAGCCGGTTACTCCCGCATCAATATTCGTGAGCGTGTTGACAGCGCCCTTCTGGGCGGCCTTGTCGTCCGCGTAGGGGCTAAGCTGTATGACGCCAGCCTCAAAACCCGCCTGTTTCGTTTGCATTACGCCATGAAGGGAGCCGCGTGATGGAAATCCGTCCCGCAGAGATTTCGGATATCCTCAAGCAGCAGATTGCCTCGTTCGACAAGGAATCTGATGTTGTCGAAACCGGCACAGTTCTGTCTGTCGGGGACGGGATTGCCCGCGTGTTTGGCCTGCAGAATGTTATGTCTGGCGAACTGGTGGACTTTCCCGCTTCTGGTCAGAAGGGCATGGCCCTGAACCTGGAAAGCGATAACGTCGGTATCGTTATTTTTGGTGATGACACCAATATCCGCGAAGGTGACAACGTTACCCGTTCGGGTATGGTCGTCAGCGTGCCTGTTGGTAAGGGGCTGCTGGGCCGCGTTGTCGATGGTCTTGGCAACCCGATTGATGACAAGGGGCCGCTGGTTGACGTTGAACTGCGTCGTGCAGAAGTCAAGGCTCCCGGCATTATGCCGCGTCAGTCCGTTAGCGAACCCATGCAGACCGGCATTAAGGCTATTGATGCTCTGGTGCCGATTGGCCGTGGTCAGCGCGAACTGGTTATTGGTGACCGCCAGACCGGTAAAACCACTATCCTGACCGATACCATTCTGGCCCAGAAGAGCGTTAACGAGCAGGGTGACGACAAAAAGTCCCTCTACTGCATTTACGTGGCCGTTGGCCAGAAGCGTTCCACAGTTGCGCAGCTTGTGCGCCTGCTGGAAGAAAAAGGCGCGATGAAATATTCCATCGTCGTGGCCGCTACCGCTTCCGATCCGGCACCCTTGCAGTATCTGGCACCTTACGCTGCTTGCGCAATGGGCGAATACTTCCGTGATAACGGGATGCACGCTCTGATCTGCTATGACGATTTGACCAAGCAGGCTGTAGCTTATCGCCAGATGTCCCTGCTGCTGCGTCGTCCGCCAGGCCGTGAAGCTTATCCGGGGGATGTGTTCTATCTGCATTCCCGCCTGCTGGAACGCGCAGCAAAAATGTCCGACGCCAACGGCGGTGGTTCTCTGACGGCTCTCCCCGTAATTGAAACGCAGGCTGGTGACGTTGCTGCTTATATTCCTACCAACGTTATCTCCATCACCGACGGTCAGATCTTCCTTGAAACGGATCTGTTCTACAAGGGTATCCGCCCTGCTGTGAACGTTGGTGGTTCCGTGTCCCGCGTTGGTTCTGCTGCGCAGATCAAGGCCATGAAGCAGGTTGCGGGCAAGATCAAACTTGAACTTGCTCAGTACCGTGAAATGGCAGCCTTCTCCCAGTTCGCTTCCGATCTGGACCCGGCAACGCAAAAGATGCTGGCCCGTGGTGCGCGTCTGGTGGAACTGCTTAAGCAGCCACAGGCTTCCCCATTGTCGGTTGAAGAACAGGTTGTTCTTCTGTTTGCTGGCACCCGTGGTTTCCTTGATGGGATTGACACCAACAAGGTTGTGGCATGGGAACGCGCAGTGCTGAGCGATCTGCGGAGTGCTGGTAAAGATATTCTGGATACGCTGGGCAAGGACAAGGCTATTTCCAAGGACCTTGAAGCGCGGCTGAGTGAATATCTGACCGCCTTCAACCGCAACTTCGCCGGCTGAGGGAGCAGAAGCACTCATGGCTTCCCTTAAGGAACTACGCGCCCGGATCGGAAGTATCAAATCGACACGGAAGATCACGAGCGCCATGAAAATGGTGGCGGCTGCCAAACTGCGGCGGGCGCAAGCCAGCGCAGAAGCTGCTCGTCCTTATGCGGCAGCCATGCGCCGTATGCTGGGTGAACTGGCAGGTGCTACCAGAGGTGAGGACGGAGCGCCCCGCCTTCTGGCTGGTACAGGTCAGGATAAGGTGCATCTCCTTGTCCCCATGACCAGTGACCGTGGTTTGTGTGGTGGCTTTAATGCCAACGTGCATCGTCTGACGGTACAGAGCATCCGCCGCCTTCAGTCTGAAGGCAAGACGGTACGTCTGTTGCCGGTTGGCCGTCGCGCTCTGAATTTTTTCATGCGCGACTATGCTGATCTGATCATCGATCATGTGACCGGCACAAGTGCCAAGGAAATTCCGTTTTCCGTTGCCAGTGGTCTGGGTGATAAAATCAACGCTCTGCTTGAAGCAGGCGAGATTGATGTCTGCACGCTTGTGTTCAACAAGTTTCGCAATGCGATGACGCAGGTGCCGACATGCCAGCAACTGGTGCCGATGATTGTTGAGGATGCAAGCCATGAGCTTGAAGCCTCTAACGACGTGGCACAGTATGAATTTGAACCCGATGAAGCAACGCTGCTGGCCATGCTGCTGCCGCGTAATCTACAGGTTCAGATTTATGCTTCGCTGCTGGAAACGGTTGCGGGTGAAAACGGTGCCCGTATGACGGCCATGGATAACGCAACGCGCAATGCAGGCCGCACCATCGATAGTCTGACGCAGGTCTATAACCGGACCCGCCAGACCAATATTACTAACGAGCTGATCGAAATCATTTCGGGCGCACAGGCTGTCTGAGCCCGATCGTATGCCCCGCAGGAGCTGACCCATGTCGGATACCACAACCCAGACCCAGGCCCCTGCGGCCACGAAGACCAATGCTGTTGGCCGCATTACCACCATTAAAGGGCCGGTTGTTGATGTGCAGTTCGAAGGCGAACTGCCCAAAATTCTGAACGCGCTGCATGTTAAGCTGGGCGATCAGATCCTTGTGCTCGAAGTGGCGCAGGAAATCGGCGAACACGAAGTGCGTTGCATTGCCATGGACACGACCGATGGTCTGGTCCGTGGTACGGAAGTAGTCGATACAGGTGCACAGATTTCCGTGCCCGTTGGCCCGGAAACGCTTGGCCGTATTCTGAACGTGATCGGTGAGCCGATTGACGAACAGGGTCCTGTTCAGACCGCACGCCGCGCCCCGATTCATCGTGATGCCCCTGCTTTTGACGAGCAGGCTGCGGCATCCGAAATTCTGATGACCGGCATCAAGGTTGTCGATCTGCTGTGCCCTTACCTCAAGGGTGGTAAGATCGGCCTGTTTGGTGGTGCTGGCGTTGGCAAGACTGTTATTATTCAGGAACTGATTAATAACATTGCTAAGGCACACGGTGGTGTTTCCGTGTTTGCTGGCGTTGGTGAACGTACCCGTGAAGGGAACGACCTGTATTACGAAATGCAGGACGCAGGCGTTATCAAGCTGGGTGAAAATGGCTCCACCGAAGGTTCCAAGGTGGCACTGGTATTCGGTCAGATGAATGAACCGCCGGGTGCCCGTGCCCGTGTGGCTCTGACTGGTCTGACCATGGCGGAATATTTCCGTGATGAAGAAAACCAGGACGTTCTGTTCTTCGTTGATAACATCTTCCGCTTTACGCAGGCTGGTTCGGAAGTATCCGCTCTGCTGGGTCGTATTCCTTCTGCCGTGGGCTACCAGCCGACTCTGGCAACGGAAATGGGCGCCCTGCAGGAACGTATTACATCCACCAAAAAAGGCTCCATCACGTCCGTTCAGGCCGTGTATGTTCCTGCCGATGACTTGACCGACCCGGCTCCAGCCGCAACCTTTGCCCATCTGGATGCCACAACCGTGCTGAATCGTTCCATTGCAGAAATGGGCATTTACCCAGCAGTTGACCCGCTAGACTCCACATCTCGTGCACTGGACCCACAGATTGTGGGCGAAGAGCATTATGCTGTGGCTGGCGAAGTGCAGCGTATTCTGCAGACTTACAAATCCTTGCAGGATATTATTGCCATTCTTGGTATGGATGAACTGTCCGAGGATGATAAGCTGGTTGTTGCACGTGCTCGTCGTATCCAGCGCTTCCTGTCCCAGCCT
Organism: Acetobacter syzygii; assembly: GCF_000964225.1. GTDB lineage: Bacteria > Pseudomonadota > Alphaproteobacteria > Acetobacterales > Acetobacteraceae > Acetobacter > Acetobacter syzygii. The sequence continues at coordinate 91,051 of NZ_BAMZ01000027.1, forward strand.
TTCCACGTGGCAGAAGTGTTTACGGGTGCACCGGGTAAGCTGGTGTCCGTGACCGATACGGTTCGTTCCTTTAAGGCAATCTGTGCTGGCGAATATGATGACCTGCCGGAAGCCGCCTTCTACATGGTCGGAACAATCGAAGAAGCCGTTGCCAAGGCAGAAAAACTGAGGGAGTCGGCCTAATAGCCGGCTTCTGGAGGGAGCTTCATTCATGCCAATCCAGATTGAGATAATCAGCCCTGAAAAGGTTCTGGTGTCGCGTGAGGTAGATATGGCCGTTCTTCCGGGCATGGAAGGCGATATTGCCGCCATGCCGGAACACTCGCCCATGATGCTTCTTCTGCGTGGTGGCGTTGTTGCCCTTTATGAAGGGGACAAGGTTACAGATCGCTATTTTGTAGGGGGCGGCTTTGCCGATATTACCCCTACACGTTGTACGGTACTGGCTGACAAAGCCGTGCCTGTTGCTGATATTTCGATTGATACGGCAACAGCACAGCTCGAAGCTCTGTCCGAAGCATGGGACAAGGCCGATAAGACCGACACGTCGCGCCTTGTTGTTTTGCAGGACCAGATTCAGGCTGTTCGGGCGGAAATTGAAGCTGGCGCAGCAAGCTAGGTTTTCCAGATCCGATAAAGTTTAAAAAGCCACCCAAAAGGGTGGCTTTTTTTTATGTTTGATGATCAGCCTCGTCCTTTGTAGGAGGGAACATCCTGCGAAGGAATCCACACTCCTGCTGGTGGCTCACCAGTTTGCCAGAAAACATCAATGGGAATACCACCGCGGGGGTACCAGTAAGCGCCAATGCGGAGCCATACAGGGTTGAGCAGCTCAACAAGTGTATTGGCAATTTGTACGGAACAGGATTCGTGGAAAGCTCCGTGGTTCCGAAAACTGGTGAGGAACAGTTTGAGGGACTTGCTCTCCACAATCCACTGGTCTGGCACGTAATCTATAACAATATGAGCAAAGTCGGGCTGGCCGGTAATGGGGCACAGAGACGTAAATTCTGGCGCGGTAAACCGGACCATATAACGCTTGTCGGGGTAGGGGGCGGGGACACGCTCCAGAACTGCCTCTTCCGGGCTGTTGGGGGGAGCAATCTGACGGCCAAGCTGGGTAAGGGCCTGACTGCCATCATCCGGTTTGTTCATGGTGTTCTCCAGATGGTCATGGTTTTTTATTGGTGTCCGGCTTGTGCGCTCGTTCGTCAAGTTTCATGTGTGACTTTATGGGTTCTGTCTGTCTCTTTCAGGTTGGCTGGTGTATGGAGGAAGTATGGCCAAATTACCTTCTCCCGTCTTTCCCCAGCCGCGCCTTGTGTCTTCCTCGCAGGAACTGGCAGAAGCTCTTAAGCCGTTCCACGCCGAGCGTTTTGTTACGGTGGATACGGAGTTCATGCGTGAGCGCACATACTGGCCGGAGTTATGTCTGGTGCAGGTTGGCAGCGCCGAGCATGTTGTGCTGATTGATGCCTTGGCGGAAGGTCTGGATCTGGCGCCTTTGGCTGCATTGATGGCTGACCCGGCGGTGCTTAAGGTTTTTCATGCAGCTCGTCAGGATCTGGAAATTTTCCTGCATGAATTTGATGCTCTGCCTACTCCTGTGTTTGATACACAGGTTGCCGCCATGGTTGCCGGATTTGGCGATCAGGTAGGGTATGACAGTCTGGTGGGATCGTTAACCGGTCATATGATTGACAAGAGCCACCGTTTTACCGACTGGTCCGTAAGACCTCTATCCGATGCCCAGCTTAATTATGCCGCCGGAGATGTGACATGGCTTCGGTTGGTTTACGAAAAGCTGGTGCATAAGCTGGAGCAGGATAAGCGTTTAAGCTGGGTTGCTGCTGAAATGGCAGAACTGGAAGACCCGGCAACATTCCGTCCAGACCCGGAAAAACAGTGGGAGCGTTTGAAGGCACGCACGGGTAACCGGCGTATGTTGGGTGTGTTGCGGGCTGTTGCCGCTCTGCGTGAACGCGAAGCCCAGCGCGTGAATGTACCAAGACAACGCCTGTTAAAGGATGAAAGCCTGCTGGAAATAGCGGCAACAACCCCTGCAACGGTTGACGCGCTTGCCCGTGTGCGTGGTGTATCCCGCGGGTTGGCAGAAGGGCGTACAGGTTTGGCTCTGCTGGAAGCGATCAAACAGGCGCAGGCTCTTCCGGATTCTGAACTGCCGCGTCCGGCACGGGGCAAGGGGAAGGATAACATCCGACCGCCTGCATCTTTGGTGGCGTTGTTAAAAGTGCTGCTGACTGCATGTTGCGAGGAGCATGATGTGGCCCCACGACTTGTTGCCTCCATGGACGAACTGGAAGCTCTGGCGCTGGACCCTGCGCAGGCACCAACCCTGTTGTCTGGCTGGCGGAGCAAGGTTTTTGGGGATGCGGCTCAGGCTTTGTGCGAAGGTAAGGTTGCGTTACGGGTTAAAGGCGGCCGTGTAATTACCGTATCCGACGAGGGAAGCGTGCCGTAATCAGCCCGTCCCTCGCAGGATGAAGGAACTGTTTTAGAAGCCCATCTCTTCCCACAGGTTGGAGAGGGGGCGTGCACCATAGTGCGAAATAATTTCAGACGCTGCAACAGATGCCAGACGTCCGCATTCGGGCAGGCTACGGCCTGATGTTAGCCCAGCCAGAAAACCAGCGGCATACGCATCGCCCGCTCCGGTTGTGTCCACGACCTGAGTGGGGACGGGGGCAACGGTTGTCAGCTGTCCATCGTGCACCACCACGCTGCCAAGGCCTGAGCGGGTGAGGGCAGCAAAGGTTGTGTCCTGCAATGTGTGGCGTGCGGCTGTGTCAAAGTTTTCAGTTTCGTACAGCGCGCAGATTTCATCTTCATTGGCGAACAGAATATCGACATGGTTTTTGACCAGATCGAGGAATGCATCGCGGTGGCGACCAACGCAGAATGGGTCGGAGAGGGAAAGGGCAACCTGCCGCCCGTTCTTGTGGGCCAGAGCGGCAGCCCGACGGAATGCTTCCTGCGCATGGGGGGGGTCAAACAGATAGCCTTCCAGGTAGATAATGCTGGAAGCTGCAATCATGTCAGGCAGCACGTCGTCTGGGGTAAAGCAGGTGCAGGCCCCAAGGTAGGTTGCCATGGTGCGCTGGCCATCGGGTGTGACCATGACCACACAGCGTGCGGTGGGCAGGTTGTCAAAGACCTGCGTGTTCAGGGGAGCAGAGGGGAATTGTACCCCATTATCGCGCAGATCCTGGGTGAACTTCAGCCCTGCATCATCGCGCGAGACCTTGCCAAGGTAGGCAACGCGTGCACCAAACTGGGCAGCAACAACACAGGTATTTGCCGCAGAACCACCCCCCATAACATGCTCTGGTGCCAAGGCGGCTTCCAGCGCATTTGCCCGGTCAACATCAATCAGAGTCATGCTGCCGGGGGTTAATCCCTGCTCTTGCAGGAAGGAGGCTTCCGTTCGGGCGAGAATATCGGTGATGGCATTACCAATACCGAGAATATCGTATTGTGTGTCCTGACCGGTCATAGCGATAAAATTTTTTCCTGAAAAAATGATCTGTGCGGTTGTTTGGCTAGCGCGCTGCCACAAAAAGGGCAACAGTAAGGCCTAAGCAACTTGTGCTGCTTACCAGATGGCCGCCTGCAAGAGAATTGTTTTAGGCTGGGTGTGCTGGTGCTGGGAGCGGCTTGTTAACATGGACCGCTGCCTGAATGCAGGCAGCCAGAAAGGCGGGGGATTTTCTTGTTCAAAAGACGTAAGCCTGAAGATAGTCAACCAAAGGCTCAGGCACCCTCTACCGTTCAGCAGAGTTCTGCACGTCCGGCAGGGGCATTTGGCTCAGCTCTTTCGTCCAGCGCGGGTTCTCCCGCTGGAACTCCCACATCGCATTCTGATACTTTAAAGGAAACTTCACCCATGGGTCGTGCACCTCTTCCTTCCGGTTCTCCTCTTCCTGCTGGGGGTGGTATTCCGCCCATGCCTGGTGCGGCTGCCGCACGAGGGTTGCCATCGCAGATTCAGCCTAAAAAAGAAGGGCCGGAGCAGCGTACTCTGGTTGTCGGTCGTGGCATCAGTGTGCAGGGCACAGTGCAGGATGCAGAGCGACTGGTCGTTGAAGGTACGGTCGAATCCAGCATGATTACGGCCAAGGAACTGGTTGTAATGCCGGGTGGCCTCTTCCGTGGTGGTGTGGAAGTGGAAAATGCGGAAATTGCAGGCACGGTAGATGGTACGTTAACTGCACGTGGCAGCCTTACCGTGCGTGGAAGTGGCCGTTTGCTGGGCAAAGCTGCCTGCCACCGCCTGAAGGTGGAAGACGGTGGACAGATTACCGGTCAGCTGGAAATGTTGTCCGAGGGAAGCGCTGCTTCCAAAACGGCAGATAGTGATGCAGGATCTGCAAAAGCAATTGAAGGCTGATTATATTCATCAGCTTTTTGCAAGCCTGATGGTGGCATAACGGTCACCATCAGGCTTAAGTTTTACGAGATATGTTCAGGCAACACTATCGCGCCGGTCACGTAGGCGGACGTAGGCAATCTGTGCATGTTCTTCACAGTAAGGCTTACCCGGAATAGGTGTTGCTCCACAAAAATGAAAACCCGGTGTACCAGGGTCGCCAATAGGCCAGCAGCAGGCGGGGCCACGGCGTTTTTGTGGTTCCGGGTCCGATATGCTGCGCAGGAGCGTTTTGGGTTTGGTGCTGGGGCGCGCAACTGGTGCGGTTTTTTCTTTTTTAGCAGCTTTATCTTCTGCCATTGCCAATGTGGGAGCGGCAACAGGAGAAGTCAGGGGTTGTGCGGCAACCGTGCTGGGAGCAGTCGTTGCTGCCAAAGGGGGTGCTACAGGCTGAGGGGTAGAGATAACCGTTGCGCCGGGCTGCGGTGCGGATGGTTGTGGGGTGGGGGCCGTAGAGGTTGGCTGTTCGGGCTTATCCGCAGCAGTTTTGGGTTTGCTACCATTGCGGCGAATGGGAGAAGGCCGAGCAGGCAGGCCAAGTCTGTGTGCCTTGCCAACCACTGCATTCTTGGTAATGGAAAGACGCCGACCAATTTCCGCCGTTGAAAGACCTTCCGCCCATAGGTCCTTAAGCTGGGCGATTATTTCTTCGGACCACTCCATTAACAGGCACCTTTGAGCATTGCATGGCTGGCTGGCAGAATACCAGTGCTTCTACAGACTTCATATTAGGAGGATGGCACTCTTATCTCAAGCGGAAAGCCTACAATCTGAGTGCTCTGTGGTATGCTTATACCGGCATGGTGTGGCTTTTGGCAGGATTTACTGAAGGGTGGCGTCCCTAAAAGGTTGCGGTGACCCAAGCATGGCATGGATGCTTAGGGGTGGATAATATCCAGACCAATATCGAGCGCCTTAACGCTATGGGTCAACCACCCGAGAGAGAGGACATCCACCCCCGTTTGAGCGATGGGGCGTGCAGTCTGGAGTGTAATGCCGCCAGAGGCTTCGGCAGTTGCACGACCACCGATCATTTTAACAGCCTGCTCCAGTTGTGGGATGGACATATTGTCGAGCAGATAAGCGTCTGCGCCACTACTGGAGAGGGCTTCTTCCAGTTGTTCCAGTGTATCGACTTCCAACTCAATTTTCATCAGATGGCCAGCATATGCACGGGCAGCTTGCAGAGTCTGGCGGATGTTGCCCCCACATAAGGCAATGTGGTTATCTTTGATAAGAATGGCATCATCCAGCCGCAGTCTATGGCTACTGCCTCCTCCTGCCCGTACGGCATATTTTTGCAGGCTTCTCAAACCAGGCAGTGTTTTGCGGGTGCAGGCAATGCGTGCTTTTGTGCCATCTACAGCCTGCACAATCTGGTGCGTGTGTGTTGCAATGCCACTGAGATGAGAGAGCAGGTTGAGCGCAGTACGTTCGCCCGCCAGTAGGGCTGTGGCGCTACCCTCCACGGTTGCCAGAACATCTCCAGCCGCAATTTTATTGCCATCCTGTTTAACCATACTAAAGCGTATGGTTGGGTCCAGTAGGGTAAAAGCCTGCCGCGCCCCTTCCAAACCACACAGAATACCGTCCTGACGTGTGCAGAATACGGCATGGAGCTGCTGCCCCGGCTGGGCAAGAGCCTGTGTGGTTACGTCCCCCCCAATGCCCAGATCTTCCAGAAGGGCTGTGCGTACAATGGGTTCCCACAGAAGAGGGGGGAGGTGCAGACTTGTGGTCATGTTGGCTCCGGCGTGTGGGTCAGATTGCCAGCATCCGTTCAACAGCCAGACGGGCAGGCTGTTGCAGATGTGCGGGTATGGTGACTTCTGTTTGCATGGTTTCCAATGCTTGGCGGATATTGGACAGGGTAATTCGCTTCATGTGGGGGCAAAGGTTACAGGGGCGCACAAATTGCGTTTGCGGGTACTGTGCCGCCAGATTATCACTCATGGAACATTCTGTAACCAGAAGCACTTTTTGCGGTTTTTTCTGGTCAATAAAATCAATCATTTGAGCTGTGGAGCCAGAGTGGTCGGCGGCATCCAGCACTTCTGGCGGACATTCGGGATGGGCAATAACGGTCAGGTCAGGGTGAATGCGGCGATACTGCCGAATTTCGAGCGGTGTAAAGCGTTCATGCACTTCGCAATGAGCCGGCCATGTGAGCATTTCTATACCCGTTTCGGCTTCTATGTTCCGGGCCAGAAATTCATCAGGGATCATAATAACCCGTGGCACATTCAGACTTTCTACAACACGACGTGCATTACCTGATGTGCAGCAAATATCGCTCTCAGCTTTAACATCTGCCGTACTATTCACATATGTAACCACCGGCACACCGGGATATCGCTTTTTGAGTTCCCGCACATTGTCTGCCGTAATGCCCTCAGCGAGCGAGCATCCTGCGGTGGCATCCGGGATCAGAACCGTTTTTTCCGGGTTCAGCAATTTTGCGGTTTCAGCCATAAAATGGACGCCTGCCATAACCATTGTTGCGGCATCCACAGATTGTGCAGCACGGGCTAAAGCCAGACTGTCCCCGCGGATATCAGCCACGCAATGAAAAATTTCTGGCGTTTGGTAATTATGCGCCAGAATAACGGCATTTTTTTCCTGTTTTAAACGCAGAATAGCTTCAATGTCTGCCGCGTAACTGGCTTCCCATTGTTCTCGTCGCATAATGTGGGCAACAGGGCTGTAGAGTTGGTCCCTGCTGGCCATGAGAGTTGCAGACATGGTCCTGCTCCGTTTTCCGCGCGATATATGCTCTTAATGAGTATATATCGCGCGGGCGAATTGCAAGAGGCGTGCTCAACACTTTTTCAGGAGATGCTGGAAAGAGGCAGGGTGGCGCCTGCCAGATAGCAGTTTTCTGCTGTTTCCGGTGCAAATCTGTAAAGCTGTGCCGGTCGCCCTTGTGCTGGGGAGTCATATTCGGCTGTACGGTTAACCAGTTTTTGTTGCTGCACCAGCCGCCGGAAGTTCTGTTTGTGCATGGGGCGGCCAGCCAGAGCTTCCATGGCCTGTTGGAGTTGGAGCAGGGTAAAATGGTGGGGCAACAGATCGAACACAGCGGGCGTATAACGAATTTTGGCGCGCATTCGTGATAAGGCCGTGGCCAGAATACGCCGGTAGTCGTGGTACATGCTCAGGCCTGGTAATGCTGCACCATTGTGCCATGTTGCTTCTGGTACCAGTCCCGCCTCCCATAACACTTCATAGCGTTGGAGAGAGAGCTCATCGTTCCATACGTAATCTTCCAGACCAAAAATACTGGCGCATCTTTGCCAGCGTTGTGTATGGCCTTGTGCCCAGCGTTTTAGCCGTTCAGCAATGGTATGGAGGAGTGAAGCCGATGTTGTGTGGCGTCTATCTTCCCAAGGAAAGTAATCATATATCGATTGCGTGTCCAAGGCATGGTCACAAGTCTGGCGAATAAACGCCATGTAGGAAATCTGTACAACTTGGTGTTTTTGTGCGTGGTGTGTGTCTGCAAAAGTATAAAGCTGTTCTGTATGGCCAAGCTGGAGTCCGGTCTGGCGTTCTACCCAGTTGCGCATACCTTTCTGTAACGAGCGGTGTTCTACTGTAAAGGGACCAGAAGGGAAGGCCTGCCCATGATCCAGGGTCAGGATATGCGGCGCATTGTGGTGTATACTGACCAGAACAGCCACAAGCTCTGTCTCGCACAGTACGGATTGTGCTGCTGTGGGGGGAAGTGTTTTCTGGTGGTTGATCATGTCTGGCAAGCTATTGGCGATGCTGTGTGTTTTATGGGTCTGTCATAAAGTTGATTTTGCCAGAATAGTCTGTTTTGGCCTCCGATGGCAAAGGGGCTTCGAAGTATTTTTATTGTTCTCAATGCTTCAAGGCATTGGTGGGTGGGGTATGGGCTCTGGAATGCTGCCATCTGCTGGGGAAGGCTGCTAGCCAACGTGGAAAATCCTGAGCAGTCAGTGGTTTGCTGTAAAGATAACCCTGCAAAATATCGCAGCCAAGTTCCTGTAGTTTTATTTCCTGTTCTTTATGTTCCACACCTTCTGTAACAACTTTGATGCCCAATCGTTTGCCAATATTAATGGCGGCTTCCGCGACAACGAGTGAACTGATATTATTTTCAAAATCCTCAATAAAACTACGATCTATTTTAATTTCAGTTAAAGGGATTTGTGCCAGACGGGATAAAGAGGAAAAACCCGTACCAAAATCATCCATGGAGAGTCCAACGCCAATATTGCGGATGGCAGTCAGATTGGCTGTGGTTTCCGGGTCCTGACGCATCATCACGCTTTCTGTAATTTCTATTGTGAGGCGGTGTGGTGCCAGATTATATTTTTTTAGAATGCAAACAATCTGCTCTGGCAAATCTAAGCTACCAAAATGCACCGCAGACATATTGACGCTCACAATAGGCACATAAATAGCATTCTGCTCCCATATGGTTATCTGTTCGCAGGATTTCTCCAATGACCATAAGCCTATTGCTTCGATTTGGCCGGTTTCTTCAGCTATGGGAATAAAAGTGGATGGTGGAATAATACCCAAAGTGGGGTGGTGCCAGCGGCTTAGGGCTTCCACACCGCAGAGCGCGCCACTGAGTGCGCATATCTGGGGTTGGTAAGCGAGATATAGCTGTTTTTTTTGTAAAGCTTCGCGGAGCGCGGAGCCAATAACAAGCCGTTCGCGGACGCTACTGTTCGCACCTTTTCCAAAAAAACGGAAGCTGCCACGCGCCTGTTTTTTGGCTTGTCGCATAGCAATTTCCGAAGCTGCCAGTATATCTTCTACTGTGTTTCCATCACTTGGGTAAAAACTGATGCCAATGCTCAAAGATGTAATAAAATCCCGCCCCTGAATTTTGATCGGTTCATGGGTAATATGGTTTAGGTTATGGGCTAGTGCACAGGCTTTTTTACGATCTGCGTCTGGGAGAATAACAACAAAATCATCCCCACCTAAACGGGCGACCAAATGATGATTATGGCAAAATGCCGCAATACGCCGGGCAATGGTCTGTAATAGAATATCTCCATTATGGTACCCCATAACATTATTTACATCCTGCAACAGATCAATATCGAGTATAAGGATTGCAAAAGGAGTCTGAGTTGCTTGGGCCAGCATTTGTCTGAGATGGGTAGTCAGAGCTGTCCGGTTTAAAAGGCCAGTGAGTGAATCAAGTGCGTTGAATTGATTTCTTTTTTGTATTTTTTTCTCATTTTCGATAATTGCAACGCACGATGGACTGCAGCCTAAAAGGATTTTTTGTGAGCAATCAGTGATCTGTTCATTTTTGTATGAAAAAATAGAAAAAATCCCGATAACATTTTTATGGTTATCGTAAAGACCTATTGCCTGGCAGTTTTGGAATTTAGTAGAGCCAGTTGAGGTGTTGTGTTTGTCCCATATAAGTTGGCGGGCAAAGAGCGGATTTACACCAAGGCTCTGAATATCAGATGGACTTAAGGTTGCATGGTTAAGGCCAAGAAGTTCATCATCTGGAACATGTGGTGCTGATAGAATAGAGATACTGCCACTGATTGAAATCTGTAAAAGAATTGCTAGAGTACCGGGTACCAGTTGTTCTACTTTATGGCAGAGCATATTGGCGATATTCTGTATGTCGGTATGGTCTGCGAGAGCTTTAAAAACATCGTTCTGAATGGTCACGATCTTACGGCAGTAAAATACCTCCGTAACATCCTTAATAAAAATCATATAATAGCGCTTATGGTTGATACCGATAAGAGCCGATGAAAGTGAAATTTCTGCTATTACATCATCACCATTGCTACGTGTAAAAGTTATTTCGTGACCTGTTCTGGGAAGATGGTCAACTTGATCGCTCAGATGCTGTTTTGTATCATATTGATGGTTTAAATATTTCTGCAGTGGAAGCAGGCAATCCACGGGATGTCCCAAAACTGAGGATGCGGCACAGCCCCAGAGGTTTTCTGCTGCACCGTTGAAAAATACGATCCTATTTTGATCATCAATAATCATGACACCATCAGTCGCCTGCTCAAGCATGTTGGCATAGAAAGTATCTGTATTAAGAGATGAGAAGAGCAGGTCTGAAAATTCTGACATGATTTTAATCTTTAATATAAGGCGGGAAGAGCGAGGTCCTCAGGAAGATGGCGCCAGATTTTTACAAACGGGATAGGAGGAGTTGTGCTGATGGTATGAAGTGTAGAAAAATTTTAGATGTTATATAAAAAAGAACACACGCATTGATGAGTATAAACAAGAAAAATTGGTCATTTTTAAGAAGAGCGTTTCTTAAAGAAGAGTTCATGGCGCACAATTCCTCTTGTTTTTGGGCAGTTACATTATTAAAAAACACCTAAAAAATTTATGGGTGTTAGTTTTTACACAATATTGCGGAAAACAGGCCTTGAACGAAAGCTTATAGTGTTTCTTCTGGTCTATAAATCACAATTATGTTACTTACTATATATTGGCTTTGTTTGTTTTTAATAGACAGAAAAAATGAGTCTTTTTGCAAATATTCATCTGGATTTTCTGTATTTTTTTCTCATCCTAGATGCAGAATCGTATGGTATGGGTGCGATATTCGAGCGGTAGGTGATCTGAGATCAATGAAAATGATTTTGATTTTTGGCGCGGCGGCACTCGCGGAAATTGGTGGGTGTTTTGCATTCTGGTCCTGGCTACGACTGGGCAGGAATTTTTTGTGGATTTTACCGGGTTGTGGCTTTCTTTTGCTCTTTGCTTACCTGTTGACTCTGGTTGATTCGCCTGCTGCTGGTCGTGTCTATGCTGCATATGGTGGCATTTATATAACTGTTGCTATTTTTTGGTTGTGGTTTGTGGAAGGAGTGTGCCCGGATCGGTGGGATTGGGTGGGTGCTATTTTTTGTTTAATTGGGGCGGCTATTATTTTGTTTGCACCACATTCGTAATGATAATGGATTGTGTATTAGTATGAACGCAGAATTCTGGCTTGAAAAATGGTCTCGGAACGAAATTGGGTTTCATGCCCAACATCCTCACAAAGGATTGGTTGAGTATTTTTCTACCATATGCGCGCAGCCCATCGGGCATGTGTTTGTACCATTGTGTGGAAAAACGCTTGATATACAATGGCTGCTCAATAAAGGGTTTCGGGTCACGGGCGTTGAATTAAGCCTTTTGGCTGTTGAGCAACTGTTTGCAGAATTAGGTGTTCATCCAGTGATCTCCCCTGTATCTGCCAAGGTGGTTATGTTCGAAGGAGGGGGACTTAAGGTTTTTGTGGCAGATATTTTTTCTGTGAGTGCTGCCATGCTCGGTTCGGTAGATATTGTGTATGATCGGGCGGCGTTGGTCGCCTTACCACAAGATATCCGTGTACGGTATGCCAAACATCTTATGGCGATTACCAGATGTGCAACACAGTTTCTAATTTGTGTGGAGTATGATCAATGCCGGTTATCTGGTCCACCATTCGCTGTGATGGCTCAGGATATTGCTGATTACTATGCTCCATATTACGAGATCACGAGCATTGAACGAGAGCCTGTTGAGCGGGGCATAAAAGGCCGGGAGCCAGGTTATGAGCATATCTGGTTGTTATGTCCCCTGAATGACAGGGCGGAAAAATAAAATCCAGTCAAAATTTAACTTTTTTCTCGTTTGTAGAGTCTGTTAAAATCGCAAAATTTTTTAGAATATTTAATTGTTAAAAAATATTTTGGTTTGTTTTTAAAAAATATGGAGAATTGGAGGAAACTGTATTATAAAAATGACAAGAATTTTTGTAAATTCCAGAATATGGTCCTGCGCGTGAGCACATCTTCTTTTTCCGTTTTTGGGTTGGTTCTCAAAAATACAAAAAAACGGATCAGGAGTGTGCTGAACTATGCTTTGCCAGTTGCATTTGTTGCCGTTTGTGGCACGGCCATTGAGTTTGATGAATATCAGCACGCTGTGACTGATGTAAATGAGGCAGCGCGCCGGGATAGTCAGGCTTATGCCAATCTGATTATGGAGCGGTTGGATACACGTTTTACAGAGTTGGATATGGCTTTAGCGGCATTGCGTGGGCCGGATGACCGGACAGCCCCTTTGTCGCCTCAGGTAGAGTTGTCACTGCGGCATTATCTGCTTTCTCGCCCAACATACCTGACGTTTAGCGTTCTGGGAGCCGATGGGGAAAGTATACAATGGTCAACATCGCCTCGTAAAAAATCTTTGGCTGCACCATTAAGGAATTTTTCTATTATTCCTAAAATGCCCAATCATTTTTTAGGGTCTGTTCATTATTCTGAAAATCTGGGAACTGTTGTTCTTCCCATGCGTGTGCGGGAAAAAGATGATAGTAAAACAGGATTTTTCCTAGGATCTCCCTACCGTCTGAGCAGGTTTCTGGATGAACAGGATCTGCCATCAGATTACCGAAAGTGGGAGTTTGTGGTTGTAGATACCCGCAATGGGCAATCTCTTACGCATTTATTGCGAATGCAGGATCAGGTAGATCCTTTGTCGTCCATAAAACCAGAGATGGTCGCGCAGGCTCCTGTTCCGGGGTATCCTTTTGTTGTTCAGGTCTTGGTTTCCTCCTCCCGCGTGTGGCGCAATTATACCCAGCAGGCGCTTGCCCGCTGGAGTGTGGAAGCACTGATTCTGGCGCTGTTGGTGATTGCGGGTGAATTTTTAATTCGGCGGCGTGACCGGGAGCAAATGGTCCACCTGCGCAGATTGACTGATTTTAACATGTTCATGGCGCAGGCGAGCCAATGTGCTAGCCAAGCCAATAATGAAGCGCAGCTTTTGCAAGAAATCTGCGATATGGCAATACGTTATGCTCATTTTAAAATTGCCCTGATCGCCCAGCCGGATGAGACCCAACGTTTTCGTATGCTCGCCATAAGTGGTGCGCAAACGTATATGGAAAATGTTGTTATTTCCGCACGAGCGGATGTGCCTGAAGGGCAGGGCACAATTGGGCAGGTATGGCGATCAGGACATCCAATTTTCAATGCGTCTTTTTTAAATAATGCTACCTTGGCTCCGTGGAAAGAACGGGCGCTTGGGCTAGGGTTGCGTTCCAATACAGCTCTTCCTATTTACCGGGATGGAAAAGTCTGGGCTGTTTTTAGCGTTTATCATGAAAAATCCGATATTTTTGATGATCAGGTCCAGATTTTGCTCAAAGAAATCTGCATTAATATTTCTATGGGACTGGACAGGATTTATAGCCAGCAACTCAGGTCCGCATTGCTGGATAATTCGGTTGTCGGTATTTTACTTGTTCAAGATAGAATTGTGCAAATGACCAATTCTTATGCGACCCACATGTTAGGTATGCCATCTGGTGCGCTGGTTGGAAAATCAACAGCGTCTCTTTACGCAGATCACGGTGAATTCAAACGTATTGCAGAATGTTATGCGCAGCTTGCGCAAAACCGGGAAGTGCGCATAGAGGGGGTACGTCTTGCGCGGGCAGATGGACAAATCCTGATCGCAGATTGTTCTGGTGTTCAGTTATCCGACCTGCATAACAATATTTCAGTATGGACGCTGGAAGATGTTACCAGTCGGGATATGGCGCGGCGTCTTTACCATGCGCTGGTCAACGCGGCCGATGCTGCCTTGCTTGCAACAGATGCAGAGGAACTGTGTAGTCGCGCCTGTGCCGACCTGGTGCGTGATACACTTTTTCATGCCGTTTGGATTGGTCGTGTACATGCAACAGGGCAGTTGGAAGTTGTGTCTCGCGCAGGGGAGGGCACGGAAGGTATTGAACAGATTAACCAGTGCATGGGGGATTACTGTAGCCCAAGCCTGTCTCTTGTGGTTATGCGTGCGTGGAAAGAGAGAAGTCTTGTTTACAGCAATGATGAATTGAGTGAGCAGGCAAATAATCCGTGTTTTGATTTTATTCGTGATAATAACTGGCGTGCAGTGTTGTCCACGCCTCTTTGGCGCGGTGATCAAATATGGGCGATTATGACTTTTACATCCCCACTGGCGCATGTGTTTGACGAGCAGAGTATTGCCTTGTGCAAACGGGTTGCCAGTCTGCTTGGACATGCGTTGGATAAGCTGGATGTCAAACACCGTATTGAATGCCTGCAGGAGCAAGAAGCCCAGCGGGCACGCCATGATGTGCTGACAGGTTTGCCAAACCGTCTGGCTCTTGCCGAATATCTGCCTCAGGCTCTCGCGCGTGCCCAGCGCTATAATACCAGCGTGGCTATTGGTCTGATTGATCTGGATGGTTTTAAACAGGTGAATGATACATATGGGCATGAGGCTGGGGATAGGCTTTTACAGCAGCTGGGCGAACGATTGCAGGCGTTGCTACGCCAGACAGATTACATTGCCAGACTGGGAGGTGATGAGTTTGTTGTTGTGCTGGAAGGGCTGGTAATGACAGAGGTGGCTGCACAGGTGGAAGCTGTTATGAACACATTACATGGAGCGGTTGAACAACCTTTTCCTGTTCATGAGGGCACAACGGCTGGTGTGGGCATGAGCGTTGGATTGGCTCTTTATCCACAAGACGGCACAGAAGTTGAACATCTGTTAAAACGTGCCGATATGGCGATGTACCGTGCAAAACAAAATAAAAAAACACGAGAAAAATGGTGGTTTTTAGCCAACCATCTGGGGGACGAGTCTCCATCCACGCCTACGGTATAGTCGTGATCTACTCATGTACAATTTTTTTGCTTGGAGACCTGCTGGGTGGGTGTGGGTCTTATCTGGTCGTGAGGGAGCTGATTGATTGAAAAATCGGATGCCAGAAATATACAAAGAAAATTACGTTTTACTTTGTAAGGATGTATCCGTATTGCTACCAAATACTATCCTGCACACAGGACTTTTCTAACAGATATAGCGGCTTCAATGGATACCAAGACTCTTTTTTCTGGCATGGCGTTAGCTTTTGGAGCGTATGCGTCTTTTTCTATAAGTGACGCATTTTCCAAATTGCTGGCAGGTCAGCTTGACCCATTTGAAGTGGCATTTTCGGGCGGACTTTTTGGTTTTCTTATTTTGCCATTTATCCGCCGTCCGGGTGAATCCTATCTGGATATCGTAAGGCCACAGCTATGGGGTATGTGGCTGTTGCGGGCAGGGTGTGTTTTTGCCGCGACTGCTGCCAGTGTGGAAGCATTTATGCTGCTACCAATGCCAGAAGCTTTTTCGCTTATGTTTCTGATGCCATTGTTCGTGACAATCTTGTCCGTTGTGTTGCTGAAAGAAAAAGTAACACTCTGGGCATGGTTGGCGGTTGTACTGGGATTTGTAGGGGTTCTGATTGTACTGCGTCCGGGTTTTAGGGCACTACACTGGGGACATTTGTGTGCGCTGATAGCAGCATTTGCCAATGCAGGCAGCGTAATTGCCTACCGTCTGGCTGATAAGGAACGAACCCGGTTATCCCTGTTTGGTTCAAGCCTGATTGGTCCGCTGGTTGGGAATGGACTGATTATGGGGCTCCATGCACAGTGGCCTGCTACCACAACCGCGTGGGTTTTCCTTTTCGGTTACGGTTTTCTGGCAGCGTTGGGGCAATTGATGATGATGATGGCGACCGCCCGCGCTCCAGCTAATCGTGTGGCTTTGCCTCAGTACAGCCAGATGGTGTGGGGGGTAGCGTTGAGCTACCTTGTCTTTCATCAACCTTTGGATGGCTGGACATTTGTGGGTATTATCGTGCTCATGTCATCAGGTATTCTCAACTGGGTAAGGCAGAGAATTCGCTACGAACGAATGGCCATGAAGGAACGTATGGCCCGGCGCAAAGCCCGTAAGGCGGATAAAGCAGGGAAGACCAATCAACTGGCGGGGTGATTCTTCCCTATAGCGCATGGTTGGGCCAGATTATCAGTTTTCCAGGATTTTTGAGCCAAAGATTGCTGATTGCACAATAAGTGTCATGGCTGTGCGTGCAGGCATGACATTGAACATGGTGTTGAACAATAAGCCGGTTGCTACATTTATGGCGGTGCTCCACAAATGTTTGGGGAGCGGGCCGTAGGGGCCGGGTTTATCTGGGTAATTCTGCAAAAAAATGGGTTCTATATAAACCCACATAGCTTCCCGTAGATCTTCGACGGAAATAAGAGGACTAAAATCAGCAGAAACGTCGGGTTTTCCTTCGTTTGCGGTGCCCAGTCTGCTGGCAACACAGGCAAACTGTTCGTTAACATCTGGCAAATCTTGCGCCGTGCAGCCTTTTTGTAAGGCTGGACCGGTCAGACATGGCCAGAGCCCAGGATTATGGAGGGTAGCATCTCCTTCAATCAGAAGCTGGTTTAATTGCTCACCGAACAGAAAAGTTCTCCCCCCGGCAAGTGTGTGGGCCATCATATCCTGCTCTGGGCGTAATCCGTCCTGAATTAAGGCAAACAGGCTGGTCTGGGTGGCAAAGCCGCACACACTACCCAGTGCAGCAAAGAGTGTGGGTGTGTGTACCCGTCGGTTGTCATCCTGCAATGGGCGGGGAAAGTTTCGCACAAGTTCTGTGGTGACGAGGTTGAGTAATGCAGCTTCGGGAAAATCTTTCCAAATGGTGTTTGTTGCACCGTTTGTCGGGTGTTCCGGGGTCGGGGTGGTGGTGGACATCTCACACAGCCTTGGGGTTTTTGCGGGTAGGGTGTTCCATACCTTGAACTCTGAGTTGCTTCCAGTTTTTGGTCCTGATTATGGAGGATTATCAAGTTTGAACGTGCAGAAGGCAGAATTTGGGAGGTGTGGTTAAGAAACAATAAAATTAGAACTATAAAAAAGTAATTCTGAAGATTTTTAAAAATAATATAATTCTATAATTTCAAGGGTGTGGAGATTTTTATGAGAATTTTAAAATGGAATTCGGTTCGTTTTGAAAATTATAACTTGTGTTTTAGGCGCATTCATGTGCAGATGAACGGGTGGATGCTCTTATAAGGCAGACTGGCGCGCGTTGTGTTGGTATTGCTTTGTTGGAAGTTACGATTGCGCACGTGTTCTGTGCGCGACCACGATGTTATATAAAGGAGCCTAGTTATGACAACAGGCACCGTAAAATGGTTTAATTCGACCAAAGGCTTTGGTTTTATCCAGCCTGAGGATGGTGGGCAGGACGTGTTTGTTCACATTTCTGCACTGGAACGTGCAGGTATGGCTTCGCTTAGCGAAGGGCAGCAGATTTCTTATGAAATCGAAGCTGGCCGTAACGGCAAAAAGTCTGCTGTCAATCTCAAGGCAGCCTAAGACCAGATTGGCAGAAATGCTGTCTGAAGCCGCCTTTCGGGGCGGCTTTTTTTATGCCTGCAAATACAGTTATGCGACCGAAGGTGAATGGCGCACACGTTGTAGCAAATAGCTGATCAAAGCGCCCAGTAAGCAACAACCAGCGCTGGTCAGGAACATGGCTGTGTAGCCGGAAAATTCAATAATAGGTCCAAGGGTAAAGCCGGAACAGGCAATCGCCAGATCTAAAAAAATGGAATAGGCGCTCAAGGCTGCACCGCGGTTTCGTGGGCCGGCTTTGTTCACGGCCAACACGCCAAGAGCTGGGAAGAGAAGTGAAAATCCTGCTCCAGTTAAAGCCGCACCTAAAAGAGCATTATGGCGTGATGGAAAAATGCCAATAATGCCAAGTCCGATGGTTTCGACCAGAAGCGAAATAATGGCGACAAATACGCCGCCACGTCGCTTTATCTGGGACGCAAAGAAAAAGCGAATGCAAACAAATACACCGCCAAAAACAGCGAGTGCCGTGGCGGCACCAGCCCAATGGTGGGCGGCATAATAGAGGGCAAGAAAAGACGAAATTGCGGCAAACCCAATAGAACCAGCCGCAAGGGCACAGCCATGCCATAGAACAAGGCGCAGAGCTTTGCGGAAGGAAAGAGGCGTTTCCGTGGAAGGGTGTGGCTGCGCTCCCTGATAAAAGCCAATCAGAGCAAGCCCGAACAAGGGAAGAGCGGCTGATAATGCACCAACAGCCACTAACCCTCCATAAGGCGATGGTATAAGGGCTAAAGTGGCCCCTACGGGTGCACCAAGGGCAATGCCTCCATAGGAACAGATTCCATTCCACGATATGGCAAGAGCTGTATTTTCAGCACCAGCGCGGTGGATATTCCAGATGATCACCCCTGTTGATGTCCAGCTTTCTGCCCAGCCTAGAAAAAGGCGACTGAGCAGGAGAATTCCTAGGGAGACGGCAGGCATATGTTGCATCATGCCTGCCCACCCTAAAAGAGCCCCGGCAGAAACACAGCTAAGTAACCCACCAATAACGACCGGTTTGGGGCCAATTTTATCTACCAGTCGCCCCGCGGAAGAGCGGGCGGCAAAGGTAGCCAAATATTGCAAGGCAAAGGTTAGTCCGGCCAGCGTTGTGCTGTAACCAAGGACCGTATGCACAAAAATGGTCAGAACGGCATTGGGTAATCCAATGACAATATACACGAGTAAATTGAACAGAACGACAGACAGTACTCTGCTGACCGGAGATGCATCGGATGTTTGTGAGGTACCTATATGCCAATTGGACCAGATTTCTGGGGGTTTGCACAGTAAGCAAGCTGTTAGGCTGCGATGCCGTTATGCGAGTTTGCCCCTATGGGTATGATAAGGTCTCGGACTAATCTGCTGGCATTGTAGGATTTCGCTTCTATTGTGGCTGGGTTTGTTAAGAATGTTCAAAACCACGCGCACTAATTAGACCAATCAGTCTAGTTGTATTGACTATCTATAATAGATACTCTATCAAAAACCCATGAGTGTTGTAGAAAAGCATAATGCAGCCAGAAGGCGTATTGTAGAGGCCGCGCGCACTATTGTTGGAGAACGCGGTTTTTCTGCTGTGGGTATTTCCCAAATACTGGAAGTGGCCAGTATTCCTAAAGGATCATTTTACCATTATTTTGATTCCAAGGAAGCTTTTGGCGAAGAGCTTTTGCGTATTTATATGGATGATTATCTGCAAAAAATGGATACTCTGTTCTCACCCAGCGTGGGGAATGCAGCGGATCAGTTGTTTGCCTATTTTCGTTTTTGGCAGGAAACTCATGTGGATGGCAAAATTGGCGATAAATGCCTGATTGTTAAATTGGCGGCCGAAGTTTCTGACCTGTCAGAACGGATGCGTAGAATTCTGGATTCTGGGACGGCTAAGGCCATTGACCGCATTGCCCGGACTATTGCGCAAGGGCAGAATGAAGGATGTGTGCGGCAGGGGATGGAGCCACAGGTTCTGGCCGGTGCCCTCTACCAGCTTTGGCTTGGTGCAACCTTGATGGTGAAGATTACGCATCGGTCCCAGCCGTTTGAAAAGACATGGTTAGCATCCGAACGGCTACTTCTGCCTTAATGCAAAAAATGGTTTGCATTAAATCAGGACCTAATACGTCTTTTTTAAATTATTGTATTACAATCACTTATCTTATGCGTGCATGGTGCGCAGGGCGGATATGAGACGATCGGTCTAATTATTGCGTTGACCACATCTGTATCCATACATATACAGACAGTATGAGCAGCACAGAAATGCAAACACCTGCATGAAGAGTGTGACAGATCTTCGGTTTTGGCAGAAATGTTTTTCTGTGTGGCGTTGTGGTCGAACATGCCCCCGTTGTTGCAGCATTGCGGTGTGTGTTTGTCCATATTTGAGTTGACCGGTCTATTCACGATTCTTCCCGATGCTCCGCGCAGTTCGGGATCTGGGGGCAGGGTGAGGGCACGTGTTGCCTGCCCTGACTACCGCTAACACTTGTGAGGTAAAAATGGCCTACGCGACAACTAATCCATACACGGGCGAAGTTCTTGCCACTTTTCCCGATGCAACAGATGCAGAAGTCCAGAGCGCACTGACACAGGCCCATGAGGCTTATGAAAGCTGGCGGGAAACATCTTTTGCAGAACGTGCACGCATTATGAATGCTGCTGCAGCGATTTTGCGCCGCGATGTGGATAAATATGCCCTGCTTGGCACGCTGGAAATGGGCAAACTGTTTGAAGAATCAAAAAAAGAAGTCATTCTTTCAGCAGAAATTTTTGAATATTACGCAAAATACGCCGAAGAACTGCTGAAGCCAGAAGTCCTGCCGGTTGCAGACCCTGCAGAGGGCAAAGCAGTTCTGGTGCATGAACCGCTGGGTATTGTTCTGGCTATTGAGCCGTGGAATTTTCCTTTCTATCAGGTTGTTCGCATTATTGCGCCCCAGCTTTCTGCTGGTAATGCCGTACTGCTCAAACACGCATCCAATCTGCCGCAGTGTGCTGCCGCCTGCCAGAGCCTGATGGAAGAAGCCGGTTTGCCCAAGGGGCTGTTCCGTAATCTTTATGCTGCCCGCCCCCATACTGCGATGATTCTGAATGACCCGCGCGTATGTGGCGTGGCTTTAACCGGGTCTGAAGGTGCGGGTGTCATTATTGCTGGCACCGCTGGTAAGGCTTTGAAAAAAGCGACTATGGAACTGGGGGGCGCAGACGCCTTCATTGTTCTGGACGACGCAGATGTGGAAAAAGCAGCCAAATGGGCTGTTCTGGGCCGTCATTGGAATGCTGGTCAGGTTTGCGTGTCTGCCAAGCGCTTGATTGTTGCAGATGCTGTATATGACCGCTTTTTGGAGCTGTACAAAAAAGGTGTGGCCGAACTGAAGGCGGGTGATCCTATGGATCCGTCCACCACCTTGGCGCCTCTTTCTTCCCAGGCAGCCAAAGATGACCTGCATGACCAAGTTACGCGGGCCATGAGCCACGGTGCCAAGGTGGAAGTTATTGGTGCACCTGTGCCGGGTAAAGGTGCTTTCTTCCAGCCTCTGCTGATGACTGGTCTGGATGAAAACAATGAAGCGCGGCATTGGGAATTCTTTGGCCCTGTAACGCAGCTTTATCGTGCAAAAGACGAAAACGATGCCGTGCGCATTGCCAATGACTCGCCTTATGGTCTGGGCGGTTCTGTCTTTACGCGCGATGAAGCACGTGGCGCGCGTGTTGCAGCCCGTATTCGTACCGGTATGGTGTTTATCAACCATCCTTTGGTACCGAAGGCAGATCTACCGTTTGGTGGTATTGCCCGCTCGGGTTATGGCCGTGAACTGATTGGTCTGGGGATCAAAGAGTTTGTTAACCACAAGCTTATCAATACGGTTGATATTGACGCGCCGTTCTGATCAGTTGGTCCTGGCAGAAGAGAATTTCTGCCAGGATTTAAAAAGTCATATTATAATTTATGCTTTTTAATAAAGCATACACTACATCCTCCAAAGTCAAAATAAACGGATAGGGCTCCTCGTGGGGAGCCATATTCTATGGCTCTTCTCTTCCTGCTTTTAAAAGAGGCTTGTAAAACCGATGTCGTCCAGGTCTGAAATTCTCATTGTTGGCG
Organism: Acetobacter syzygii; assembly: GCF_000964225.1. Classification (GTDB taxonomy): domain Bacteria; phylum Pseudomonadota; class Alphaproteobacteria; order Acetobacterales; family Acetobacteraceae; genus Acetobacter; species Acetobacter syzygii. Next base: position 112,845 of record NZ_BAMZ01000027.1, read on the forward strand.
GTGGTGTAGCCGGATTGGCCCTTGCAACGCGTCTGGGAAAAACTCTTGGCAGGCAGGGAAAAATCTGTATTACTCTGGTGGACAAAAGTTTCTGCCATGTCTGGAAACCCATGTTGCATTGTTTTGCAGCGGGCACAGTCATGAATGAGAATGACCGCATTAGTTTTATGTCTCAGGCCAGCGGAAACCATTTTGAATTCTGGCCCGGAGAAGTTGTCTCGATTGATCGTGCGAAAAGAGAAGTCACACTCAGTCCTTTTAATGCATCAGATGGCACACCTGTTCTTGAAAGCCGGACACTGAACTACGATGCCATTGTTCTGGCAGTTGGGAGTTGTGCCAATGATTTTGGTACACCCGGAGTTAAAGAGAATTGCCTATTTATTGATAATCTTGTGGAAGCAAATGCTTTTAACGAGAAGTTTCGCATGGAGCTGCTCAAGGCTTTTGCGCATACATCCAATTTGGATATTGCGATTGTGGGTGGGGGAGCTACAGGTACCCAGCTTGCAGCAGAACTGCATAAGTCGCTCGAAATTGTGGACCCTGTCAGTTTGCACGCTTTTGGTAAGGAACCACCCAAGCTCAGCATAACGCTGCTTCAGTCAGGTGCGCGTATTCTACCGGCTTTTCCGGAGGCAGTCTCGGCTGCTGCACAGCAGGAGCTGGAGCGTATTGGCGTAAATGTGCGTACATCGGCCAGAGTAGCCGGAGCTGATCAGACCGGGTTTATTCTTAAAGATGGCACGCATGTTCCTGCGACTTTGCGCGTGTGGGCCGCAGGGGTTAAAGCACCAGAGGTAACACGCGCTTATGGTGGTCTGTCCCTTAACCGTTCAGGGCAGATACAGGTAAAGCCAAATTTGTGTTCTGTGGACGATGATCGGATTTTTGCAATGGGAGACTGCTCCTTTATTGTAGATGATCCATTGCCTGCAACAGCACAGGTTGCGCGCCAGCAGGCTATTCATCTGGCCAAGCACCTACCCGCGTGGATTGAACAGGGTAAAGAGGTGCCATCCTGTATTTTCCATAACAAAGGGGCCATTGTCGCTTTGGGTAATTATAACGGCTGGGCAGCGCTACCGGGGGGACGGGTCCTTGGTGGGGGCTTTATGCGAGGTCTTGCTGCACGTATGGGCCATATTATGCTTTATAGGAAACATCAGGTTGAATTGTATGGATGGTGGCGTGGTTTGGCTTCCATTTTTGCAGATCGGATTGAAACCTTTATTCGTCCACAAGTCCGCCTGGATTAGGTTTTAGAGTTAAACTGTTTTTCCAAGCTGTAAAAAAAAGCCATATTATTTTGTGGCAGCACTTTCTTGGCTTGTTAACATAAGTGGGGAAGGTGCTGCTTATCCAGATCATAATAGTGTAGAATATTCAGTTCTGGAATGGGTAATACCGGAATGTGACAAAAACGGTGTTGCCATTTGCTGTTGGGCGGGAGGCATTGCCTGCGTTATCAACGCCACGGAACGCAAATTTGCGGACGTAGGTATATTGCAGTCCCGTCATCACGCTACCATAACGTCCGTCCAGCAGATGCCACCATCCACCCATTGTGTAGGACGCCAAAGACTGGGTCTGTGCATTGCAGGTGCCAAGCATGATCGAGCAGCCAGAAAGATTGGCGTTGGGTGATCCGTAACCATAATAATTGCCATCCGCACCTTCATAGACGCTACGGTGCGCCGCTTCCACACCACCGTAGGTGTAAAGCAGCAAATTATCTGTTGGGTGGCCGATTAAGCCAAGAGATCCAATAATTTCGCGCAAAGGTGCTGGGGCACCAGAACTGCGGAAGGTCATGTCCGGTAACTGGCTGGGACCATATCTGCCGACGCCCTTGCCTGCCAGCACGTCTCCAACAAGCTGCATTTTGCCTGCGAGTAGCGGAACTGCCATGGATCCGCCAACACCACCTCCGAACGCTACGCGAGAGTGGGCTTGGCCACCAACTCCACCACTGCCACCTCCGTTGACCACAATAGTGCGGAACCAGCGTGCCAGACCATACAGTTCATAGTGCCCTGCAGATGTATCAACCGCGCCTTTAAGAACAATATCGGGTGCTGCGTCCAGACTGTAATGTGCTTCCGGGTCCAACATGCCTGTACCGGTGCTGTTGTAAATGACATGAGGCCCAGATGTCTGACCCATGGCGGGGGGAATGTTACCGCCTGAATCCAGCGTTGAATCATCAAAACCAAGCGTGGCCTGTGGTGTTTCCACCGAAAGGCCAAGCCACCATTTGCGATGGAAGTCCTTGATAAAGCGCACCTGAGGAACGCGGGTGAAGATAACGCCGGGAATAAGGTTACTATCCACAACAGGAGGAAGTTGTTCGTGCCTGCGCAGGAGGGTGTTGGTGTATCCGGTGGTCAAACTCCACGCCTGACCCGCCAGAAAATGCAGGCCAAGGTCGCGGTCATCCGCGGCAAGGTAGGCTTGCCGCATTCTGGGAACATAGCTGTTGGTCTGCACGGCGTTGGAGTTGCTGCCAGAGCCGCCAAAGTCGCTTTCCACATAGGCTTCAACAGTAACCCCTTTGGCGGGCTTCCCTTCAATAAGCAGGCTAAAACGGCTGAGTTGTGCAGTCGGGCGGTATTCCGAGGCATGCGCATTAGGATTGCCCGAATATGGGAAGGAACCCCATGGGGTTGCGGGGCCTGCTGTTAGGTTTTTGTCACGGTAGATATTGGACATATCCACAAATCCGCCGAGTTTGACGGAGACAGAACCAATTTTAAAAATAGGAGGCAGGCTATCCACTTCCGTCTGGGTGAGTGCCGTGGGGCTGGAAGAAGACAGATTGATACTTTTGACGGTTGATTGCCCCTGTGCCTCGGTAAGGGGGGCAGGATCGGCAGAAAATGGTGCCACAGGTTGATTATTGATGCGAATGGGGCCAGCCAGAGCATCATCTGGCTGACTGCTCAACGGGGGTGGGTTGGTCTGGCCTAGATGTGCGGTCGTGCGGTAAGGAGACCGGTTTGTGCCAGACGGCATTGTATGGGCCTGCGTTGCCCCCGATGGGTGATGTGTGTTGGTGTGACTGCTTTTTTGATTTTTTTGCAGTTCTTTGACCTGAGCTTGAAGTTGAAAAACCATGCTACGCAGCTGGGCGATCTCGGCGCTGCTGTCTGCCTGTGCGCGGTGGAGCGGGTATATGGTGCAGGCGATGGCCAGAGAAAGACCAAAATGCCAGAGTTTTTGATGATGCATGTGCGAATGTTGTTTTTTCACCCTGACCGATCCTTATGTGCCGGTCAGAGGCGACTATCATTTATTACAGTGCCTTACCGATAACGCAGGAGTGATTTAACGGGGATTGGGGTCGTATAGATATGCCAATTTTACCACCCATCCATACAGAGACAGATATGCGGATAAAGCACTGGATAGGCATGAGAGCACACCGTGGGTGACATGAGGCCAGAATATTATGTGGACGGGGGCGTTTATGTCAGTTGTAATTTGTGCATGTTGAGCTGTATCTGCCTGTGATTGAGCTTTTTAATATAACCATTGGTTTCCAGATATTTGAATATTCGACTTGTTGTTTCAAATGTCATTCCCAGGTAGTCGGCAATATCTTTTCTGCTCATGATCAGGGTTAATACTTGTGTAGATGGGTTAAAATAATTGGGGATTTTTTTGTATTCCAACAAAAAACCTATCAGCTTGCTGGTCGCTGTTGGGCAGGACATGAGGGTAATATGGGTTTTGGCAGCCATAAGAGAGGCCATTTTTTGCTGGAGCAAAAGGTTTGTTATGTTGGGGTGTTCTTGAGCAAGAACCTGAACAGAACTGAGCTTAAAACGCTTTAGGTGTACATCCACAAGGGTTGTTGCGGACCATGCGTAAGTCTCATTTTCTGCAATGCCAAAAAATCTGTCTGGCCACAAAAAATCGAGTACCAGATTACGACCATCTTCAAGCTGATAGTCCAGTTTGAGTGCGCCAGACTGAATGAAATAAAGAAAATCTGCATGTTCTCCCTGGCGGAAGATGATGCTTTTGGCGGGTTTTTTAAGGTCTGTACAGATTGTATTGAGTACAGAAAAGGTATTATCCCCCATTATCCGGGATTTTATTGGAAAAATTGCATCAGAATAACATGGAGTATGGTGGGGAATAACGTGCTGCACGTTATGGATTACCACGTAAAAAACCGGAATGCTGGCACAGATTGGTATTTATGGTGCGTGCTCCTCATGCCGGTAGACCCTTTCTTGTGTCGGCTGAGTGGATGATGACACAACAAGTAAACGAAACGGGACCGTTTCGCAATATCGATTGATGGCTATTTAACGGCAGGCTCATTCCTGCGGACATCGATCCTGCAAGAGTTTGGGTTAAAAAGATCTGAGGGCTGGCTTTACACAAAAAAGCCAGCCGACATGTATGGCCCTTATATGCGGAGATGGTTATGGAGTGGAGGAGAGCGCTTTTTCTTCCATAAGAGCGCGCTGAGTGAGGTATTTTTCGTTCTTGCGGAGGAATATACCCGACCCCACCAGGCCGATTACAGTGAGTGTGCCAATAGCAATGCCCGTTGGGCCAGACACCTCGGATATTTTGCGGCCCAACAGATAGGTACCCATTGCATAACCACCAGCCCAACAGGTACCCCCCAGTGCATTAAAGAGCATGAACCGTCTCCAGTGCATATTACAGGCACCAGCAAGCAATGCGACAAAAACACGCAGGACTGAGACAAAGCGGCCAAAAAACACAATGGCGCTACCGTGGTGGCGGAACAGATACTGCCCCAGAACAAGGCGATCGGGGGTTAGGCCGACTTTGGCTCCATGTTTTTGCAGCAGGGGCAATCCAAAATGTCTGCCAATCAGATAACCCAAATTGTCTCCAATAATTGCTCCGGCAATTGCTGCCAGAGCAACGCCCTGAATGGCCAGATGGTGGGTTTTCAGGCAATAAAGCGATGCGGTGATAATACAGGTTTCCGCAGGAACGGGCAGACCCATGCTTTCCATAAGGACAAGCAGGGTCACGATACCGTAACCGTAGTGCTGAAGCAGCGTATCCAGATGGTGTAGCAGAGGGAGCGTCCTTTTTTGATGTTCCGTTGTCTGATGCCGCCAGAGTGTTCACGCTGGGAAGAGTGTGCGTTGCATGGCTGCATTTCCGGATGAATGAAGGCATGAGCATACCTGTGCATCATGTGGTCTGTCTGTTTTTTTATAAGACTGTGCAGGTAGCGAGGACTGCTTGGAATGGCGTATTCTGTTCCGTAATGCGTGATTCTGATTTGAAAAAACATACCTTAGCATTTTATGTTAAAGAATAATTTTATAAAATTTATTAAAAATACATATATTTAAAAACAAAAGTGAAGAATATAATCATTTATTCTCTTATTTTTTATAAATTATTGAAATTTTTTTATGAGATTTTTCTATTTTTATGAGAGTTCTGTTGTCTGTTCAGGGTAGTTATGTTGCTTTGTCAGCCCTGTGTGCTGTCAGTCTGGTTTACAAAAGGAACTGGTTGCCTGTTGGGCAGCCGTGATGATGCTGTGGGTATTCTGTTGCTGACCCGGTTATTTTGGAGTGCGCGTTTGTGACGCAGGAAAGACGTAGTTTATCGGCTGGTTCTAGGGGGGCATCGCCTCATGCACTCAGATTGAGCCAGTCCATGCGGTTGATGCGTCGAGATGTCCTGCTTACCACCGGTATGAGCGCTCTGGCGGTATTGGGTGGAGGACCTGCGGTCTTTGCGCAGGGAGCAACGCCATCACCATCAGTCCCAGCGGTCGATCCGGATTTAATGCGGTTTATGGATATTTCCCATTGCCTTACAGACCGCACTGCACTGAATGCGGCAATTGGCGCGGCTTTGTATGCTGGTATTGTGCAGGCTACGCCACAGCGAAGGGGGCAAATTCAGGCTCTGTATGACCTTAAAGCACGTGAACGGCTGATTACGGCATCTGAACTGGCCAAAGCGGCGGAGAAGGCGGACAAAACCTTAAAAGACGCGGTGCATGATATTATGATTGCTTGGTACCGTGGCGTAGCTGGCGGAAAGGTTGTTGTGTACCGCTCCGCCCTGATGTTCGACATCACCAAGGATGCGATCTACCCCAAGACTTATGCCGCAGGTGGCCCGTTTTACTGGACCACAAAGCCGCCTGAAGTCGCGCGTCCGACTGGTCTGCCAGCACTTTCGCCCTCGCCTTTCGTCGTGGAACCTACCTGAACAACCGAAGCGGTCCAATCATGCCTTCTGACCAAAATCTTTCTGCCGATGTTGTTATTGTCGGCTCCGGTGTTGCCGGGAGTTCCATTGCCAACGAACTGGCCCGTGCTGGTATATCCGTTATTGTGCTGGAAGCTGGCCCCCGTGTGGATCGGCAACATTTTGTGGAGAATTTTCGCAATCTGGAGAACAAGCCTTCTTATCAGGGGCCATTTCCCAGCACACCGTGGGCACCACATCCACCTAATCAGAGATCACCTAATAAGTACCTGCATACCTCTGGCCCGGATGCGGAAGCATACCAGCAGGCTTACCTGCGGGTTATGGGGGGAACAACCTGGCACTGGGCCGGGTGTGCATGGCGCTACCTGCCGTCTGATTTTGAACTGAAAACCCGGTACGGGCAGGGGCGGGACTGGGCATTGAAGTATGATGACCTTGAGCCATTTTACTATCAGGCCGAGGTCATGATGGGCGTTTGTGGTCCTGATCCTGGTGTGGAGGATCTTGGGTCTCCCCGTAAACAGCCTTATCCGATGGAGGCTCTGCCACTCTCCTACGCGGGGCAGGAGTTCCGCAAACTGATTGCCGAAAAAACACCGTGGCGTATTGTGCACGAACCACAGGCACGCAACACCCGACCGTATGATGGCCGCCCAACGTGCGAGGGGCATAATAACTGTATGCCAATATGCCCGATTGGCGCCATGTATAACGGAAGTTACTCCGTTTACCATGCGGAAGCAGCCGGTGCGACGTTTATCCCCAATGCGGTGGTTTATAAAATTGAACGGGACGCAGCGAACAAAAAAGTTGTTGCTGTGCATTATTATGACCCGGATAAAGGATCGCACCGTGTAAGCGGAAAATACTTTGTGATCGCCGCACATTGTATTGAAACCGCCAAGCTTATGCTTCTGTCTGCTGATGAGCAGAGCCCCAATGGCGTGGCTAACAGTTCTGGTCATGTGGGCCGGAATATGATGGACCATACAGGGGTGCAGGTTACATTTATCAGCGGGGACAAGGCACTCTGGCCTGGGCGTGGTCCACTCGAAACCAATGTGATTGATAATTTCCGCGATGGTGACTGGCGGAACGAACGCGGCGCTTACCTTGTGCATATGGTGGACGACAATCAGGTCGATTTTGCTACTCAGCTTGCCATAGCCAAAGGGTTTGTCGGGCGGGAGCTGGAAGAGCAGATCCGTTATCTTGCTTCCCATACGGTAAGGCTGTTCAGCCATAACGAAGCCTTGCCCGACCCCGAAAATCGTTTGACTCTGAGCACAACGGAAAAAGATGCTTTGGGTATTCCCCACCCACAAGTCTATTATAAGCTTCCACAATATACAGTGCGTAGCTGTGACCATACGCGAAGCGTGTTCCGCCAGTTAATCCATTTGATGCACGGTACGGATGAGGAGTGGACGCCGGGTTACTTCCCACAGGATCATCCCGCAGGGAGCACCATAATGGGTGTGGACCCCAAGGATTCCGTGGTGGACGGGCATTGCAGGACCCATGACCATGAAAACCTGTTTATTGCCAGTTCATCCGTTTTTTCCACTGTAGGAACGGGGAATATTACCCTGACTGTGGCAGCCATTGCATTGCGTGTTGCCGATACGTTGAAAAAAGAACTGCTGCATGGCTGATTCCAAATATCTTGTAGGGTCCATTCTGCTCGGGAGTGCCCTGCTGAGCGGATTGTTCACTGAACAGGCCTATGCCGAGGATGCGCAACAGGCCGCCCTTATGGCGCGTGGTGCTTACCTGGCAACAGCAGGCGACTGTGTGGCCTGCCATACCAGACCGGGTGGTAAGCCATTTGCCGGAGGGCTGGAAATTGCAACGCCTAAAGGTGTTGTGGTGTCGACCAATATTACGCCAGACCCACAGAACGGGATTGGTACCTATACGCAGGAAGATTTTGAAAAAGCGCTTCGCAGGGGTCTCCGCAAGGATGGTGCCTATCTGTATCCGGTCATGCCCTATGTGTCTTACGCAGGACTGACAGATCAGGATGTCAAGGCGTTATATACGTGGTTCATGCATGGTGTGCAGCCGGTAGCCGACAAGCCGCCAGAGACACAAATGGCATTCCCGGGGAATATCCGCATGTCCATGATGGCGTGGAACATGCTGGCAGAGAGTGAAAAACCTGAAACGGGGGATTCCGCCACATACGATAAGCTGCGCCGTGGCCGCTACCTGGCAACCGCGCTGGAACATTGTGGAACATGCCACACACCGCGCAACTTTATGCTGGTGGAGCAGCAGGACCAGTATTTGGCTGGCAGTCAGTTGAATGGCTGGTTTGCACCCAATATCACGTCCAGCAGCACAGGAGGCATAGGAGACTGGAGCGAGGATGATCTGGTTGCCTATCTCAAGACCGGTCATGCCAAAGGGCGCAGTCAGGCCGCCGGGCCAATGGGAGAAGCTGTGGAGCACAGCACAAGCCATCTGACGGAGGCGGACCTTCATGCGCTTGCAGCTTTTATAAAGCAGGTGCCTGCCCATGATGATGCGGTGGAGCATCAGGCGCGCGACAGTTTTGGTCAGGCGGCAGTTGAGCCTGACCTGCGCTCGGGTGTTGTCAATCGGGTAGATAATCAGCCTGATTACAGTGGTGCTGAGCTGTACGATGCAAATTGTGCGGCCTGCCATGGTGTCAATGGAGCGGGGACCGCCGACCAGTATGTTCCTTCGCTTTTTGCCAATTCTGTTGTGGGAGCGGGGCGGTCGGATAATCTGATTATGACGATTCTGGAAGGAGTTAACCGTTCCACGCCATCGGGCCACGCCAGTATGCCCGCTTTTGGCGCTCATTCGGATGTGCAGCGACTGAGTGATAGGGATGTCGCGCGGCTGGTTAACTATCTGACCGATCGATTTGGCAGTGGTGATCATCATGTCACTGCGGAACAGGTGGGAGCCGCCCGGCCACGACCATCAACACCGGCTACACCGTCAGATGCCACAAAACCTGTATCGGCTCACGCCCCATAAGGTTGGTTATCATGGATAGCTAACCTTTTGAGGTAAAAGCGCATTTAATTGATGCGGTCAGGCCGGATTATGCCCCCGATCATGCGGATTAAGTTGACCGTATGATCGGGTTTTTGTTGTTCAGGGTCATGGCCCTTTCTGCTTGGTCTTCGTGTTTGCGGGACAGGTTATGAGCACGGTCTGGCTCGGGTGGCCTGATCACACAGATAAACCCCTCTATGCTAAAAGAGTATAAGCAGCTAATTGAGGGGCGCATGGAACGGAATGTGTTCTGTCTGGCGTTCGGTTAAGTGGTTCAAGCGGATGTGCATTCAGAAGGTTACTTGCATGTTTTAGCCTCTCTTGCTGATATGACGTGTGATTGAGGTTGGTTCGGGGGGTTGTGGAGGTGGCGGATTAACAAAGCCATCATCATGGCAGGCTGAAGCTGTTTATTGTGTGGTCAGGTCTTTAGGAGATTTCCCATGTGGGAAAACCCAAAACATATTATTGTTCCGGTGTTCTTCAATTATCGTGGCACAGCGCTTTTTCACGATGATCCGGTTATGGTGAAGGCCAACCCGAATAGCCTGCAGAAGTTTATGGGTCTGTTTAATCAAAAGTACCTGCCTACAGACGAGATTCGTTACCAGAAACATTTTTATTACGGTTTTGAGTTCAACCCGCGTGAAGTCAAAGCAACTCAGTGCCTTATGGGCGGCGTGTTTGATTTTTTTCATGCACGTGGGCTGACATTCAACTATCCGGATATTTCCAACCGCAAGGGAACGGAAATCTGGGTTGGGGAATATAAGTGCCATCTGTTCGATATTATGGCCGATATCAGGAACCAGCATTTGTGTGATTTTGGGTATTTTGATCCCAAAACAGGCAGTGTTGTGTTGGATGATAATATGCGCAGGTCTGACGGCCAGCATAAATCAACCGACATATCCCGTCGGATTGTTCGAGACAGTTTTTTGAATGGGAAAATTCTGAGCAGTTGCATTAAGATCATGGAAATGCCGCAGGAAAAAACACCCAAGCCAGAGTAATGTTTTAATCTGAATGGGAGAATACAGTGCCTGAGCACAAATGTGCTGAAGTATAGGGTCTTGGCGGTTTCTTGGTCGGCAGAATACCGCTGAATTTTCTCCTGTTATCATACTATATGAGGCAGCTTCTATAGGATGGTTGCTGCCATTTGTTATCTAGCAATGAGGTACATAAGACCCTATGCGGGTAATGAGCAATACATTCGTAAATTAAATATATTATATTTATACAATATTTTTATTGTCAGCGAAAATATTTTGAGTTTTGGAGTAGAAAGCTTCGCACATGCTGTTGTGTTGTCGTGGAATCAGATCATGACACAAATCATAAGTCTTATGGAAGGTTTTGGTCTGTTTTATGGGGAATGCAACAAAACTGGATTTATTGCAAAGGCTCTATCGTGCGCTCCTCAACACGGCGGAAGTTGTTTTGCAAGCTTCCACCGAACGCGAAATGTACGAAAAAACATGCACTAATCTGGTCGGCAGTGCGCTCTTTCAGGCTGTCTGGATTGCTCGCAAGGATGAGGCTGACAAACTGCATATTCTTTTCTGCTCAGGGAAAGGCACGCAGGGAGGCGCCAGTCTGGAATTCAGTCCTTACGAGCATAAGTCCCAGTTCCCCGTGGTGGAAGATGCGTGGGATAAGCAAACCCTTGTTTATAGTAATGACGAACTGAACGAGCAGAAAAATACGCCATGGTATGACTTTTTTTCCGGACATCAGTGGCGTTCAGTGCTTGCTGTTCCAATCTGGCGGGGTGGAGAGCGCTGGGCTGTTATGTCCTTTGTGTCCGCACGGGCAAACATGTTCGATGAGCAATGTATTGATCTGTGCCAGAAAGTCGCGGAACTGCTGGGCCATGCACTGGATAAGCTGGACGGACAGACAAGGCTGGAAAAACTCCAGAGTGAGGAGGCACAGAGGGCACGGCATGACCCGTTGACCGGTCTGCCTAATCGTCTGGCGCTTGAGGAGTATATGCCGCAGGCTATGGCGCGTGCGATGCAACAGGGCAGTTCCATTGCTGTTGGAATGCTGGATCTGGATGACTTCAAACAGGTTAATGATGGGTATGGGCATGAGGCGGGAGATCGCCTCCTGCAAGCATTTGGCCGTCGTTTACAGGACCATTTAAGGCACACAGATTACGCCGCCCGTCTGGGTGGGGATGAGTTTGTTATTGTGCTGGAAAATCTCGACCCTCTTTTGCGGGTCACTCAAGCTACAAAAATTCTGGATAATCTGCACAAAGCAGTGGAAGCACCATTTGCCATTACCCCAGATGCTTCTGCCATTGTTGGCATGACATTAGGGTTGGCACTTTACCCAGTAGATGGGGAGGACCCCGATACGTTACTGCGACGGGCAGATGCCGCCATGTATGCGTCCAAGCAGAACAAAAGCCATCGTAGGAACTGGTGGAGTATGGCAGGCAATACCCCATTGGGGTCAGTAGAAGAGGCGGTAGAACAGGTCGCCTTTGACCCATATGGCCCCGAAGCTGCGGAACTCCTAACACGTGCCAAAACATTTTTAACCCGGATACGACAAAACTTTATTGAGTGTTTTTATGCAAATCTGGCCAAAATGTCTGAAGCTAAGGCGGTTTTGTCGGTTTTAACACCAGAGCAGCTTGACCACCTTAAACATAAGCAGGCAGCACATCTGGACTTTTTGTTAGCTCCCCATACCCGGCGGCAGGATATTCTGGAACTGGCCGCTAAATTGGGCACTATTCATACCTTATGTGGTATTTCTCCTGCTCTTTTAGGAGAAGCGTATAGTATTTACAGGCGTTTGCTGATCGACAGTCTGGATAAAGCCCTGCTGCGGGCCTATGACAGGTACCATATTCTCCTCACCACCGAAATGCGTTTGCAGGATGATAAAGGAGCTCAGCTAGAAGCTGGACAGGGCGTCGAGGAAAAATATTTTTCTCTGCTCTCCACCCGTTTACCCGTTGCTGGCTGTGTATGGCCCGATGTAAGCGCGCAGGGTGTGGATGCACTGGGTAGCCTGCCAGGTATTAAGGCTGTGCTTCTGTTTCGTATGAATCCGTCTGGGGAGCTGGTGGTTGAACATAGTGGTGGCCCCATTGGCGCAGGTCTTACCGAGCAGTTAAAAAAAACAGTCAGTCAGCCAGTTGTGAGTGCACAATCGGTTTTTGGGAATTCAGTTACAGGGCTGGCATGGCGTACGAGGCAGAAGCATTCCTGCCCATCTTATTCAACCAATCCGGGTTCGGCTCCATGGCGTGGTATGATGGAAGAGCTGGGCATATGTTCCTCCATCAGTATTCCTGTTTCCATGGAAGAAGAGCAGGTTGCTGTTGTTCTGGCACTTTTTGGAGCGTACCCCAACCAGTTTGAAACGCAGCGGATGCAGCAATTTGCACGCAGCCTGCAACACCGTTGGGAGCAGATGTGGATGCGCTGCTGCTTCCAGCGTGGCTCCGCTGTTACCGAAGAACAGTCCTGCTACCTGAGAGACCGTCTGTTTAGCGATGGATTGCGGATGTATGTGCAGCCTATTGTTAACCTGCGCACGGGGGTATTGCTGGAGGTGGAGGCTCTGGTCCGTATTCAGGATACAAACGGAACGATTATAGAACCGGGAAGCTTTTTATCTCTACTCGGACAGAACGAATTGGATAGGCTGTTCCATATGGGGCTGGAGGAATGCCTGTCTTTGTTGGAGCGTTGGCAAAAAGAGGGGCATGTCGTCAATCTGGCCATTAATATGCCGCCTACCTACCTGCTGAATGAGGATGGCCCTGCATGGGTTGAAAGCGCCTTACACAGACACAACATTCGTCCAGAGCAATTAACGGTTGAATTGCTTGAAACACAGATGATCGACCTGACCATACAGGACATAGCCATTCAGAAATTCAAGGCAATTGGTGTTAAAATTGCTATTGATGATCTGGGGTCGGGTTATAGTAACCTTTTGCGTCTCTCTTCTCTTCCTTTTGATATTATTAAGGTTGATCAGGGGCTTTTGCATAATATTCGTACAGCACCACTTCAGACGTTCAGTATGGTCAAATCCGTTCTGGATATGGGGAGTGATTTCCATGAGTTGGTGATTGTAGAAGGGTTGGAAGATTCAGATATTCTCGAAGCCATTTATCATCTTGGCTGTCGTTATGGTCAGGGGTACGGCATTTCCCCACCCATGCCGTCGGAGTGTTTTACCGATTGGTATGCAGCGTATCGTTTAAAGGCGGACGCGCGCCAATATAACACCGCTTTGGTGAGTGACCTTGGGGTGCTGGCATATCACTGGATGTCCACCCATGGAGGACAAAGTACCAGCAAACATCCTTTGCACACCTGCCTTATAACACATTGGCTGGCAGTGCAGGGGCTGGAGGGGACTGAGGTCGCGCAATGGCATGAGCAATGCCACAATGGGAATGATCCGGCTGCTGCATCCCGTAAATTTGTTGACTGGCTGGTAAAGCGTATTGTTACAGCTAAGGAAGCTTCTGCTTTGGTAGGTCATCATCCTGAAAAAATATAAATTATTCAGTATAAGAATAGAGTTTTTTGAAAAATCTGTTCTTGACGATTTGATGCTATTCCAACCGTCAAGAACAGTATTGTGTTATGGATAACGGATTAACCCATTGCCGGGTCCGTGCGGCTGGGTTCGCCTGTTTCGATATGACCAGCAAAAACATACAGAAACTCTGGGTCTACGGGTGTTGTAATGGTTACATCGTACCATTGATCGGTGTGGGATGTCTCTATTTCCAATCTTCCATGCGTATGGGGTGGAATATGGAGGGTCTTGTTATGTCCGGATGATGCGCAAACAATATCGATTGCCTTGTTGGATGTATTCAGGAATTTTAGAATAATGCCATGGTGCGGCAAAGGTTGATATTCACATGCTACCTGTAATGTGCTGCCGTTAGTATGCCCTTTAAATCGACGGTAAAAGCCATTAGGCGCATGAACAGAGATATCATAAATATTATTATTAAATAAACTAGTTTCAAAATTTGTCTTTAATAAATCTCCTGCTGCAACTGCATAAGTGCCAACCAGCATTCCATCAGTTTGCTGTGTGCCATGGCAATAAATATTAAAGGGAGCACCAGCAGAGCGTGAGCCATGCAAAGCTTTTCCGGCTTTCAATTCAATAACGACTGTTTTGCGGTCGGTTCCCAGACCACCATTGCAATAGAGTTCATATGGAAGTGCGCAGGCCGGTCGGGTTCCGGGTTCCTGTTTGGCATACTGGCGTAACTGTTTAGGGTTGGCCGTCAAATTTTCTATTTCAGAACTGTCTAGAACTTTGAAACCGCCAGGGAATGGACGATTTTTGGCATCTTCAATAGTTTCAAGATGCTTGTTGCGTTCAAGAAAAGGGAGGTGTGGCACACTACCATCATAAGGCCGGAAGCAGGATGACAGGTCACCACTAATGGCCCGACGCCATGGAGATATATTGGTTTCCTTTATGCTTTTACCAAATTTCCCTTCAATGAAGGTTTCAAGGAAGCGTAGTGTGGAGCTATGTTCAAACAGTTGGGAATTCACCCACCCACCGCGGCTCCATGGGGACGCGACAACCATGGGAACCCTAAAACCAAAACCGATAGGACCACTGCGTGCGAGATGATGAGGCACACCGAGTGCTTCTTCATCTTTGGCATATGTATATTCCAGACCATCAGCGCCGATACTGGCAGAAGAACGTCCTGTTTCGGGCCGTAAGGGATCTGGTGCTGCGTAAGAACAGCAGTGATCAAAATATCCGTCATTTTCATCATAGGTAATAATGAAAATGGTTTTTTTCCATACTTCTGGATTTTCGGTCAGAATATCCATGATTTCAGAGACATACCATGCACCATACCATGGTGATGTAGGATGGTCAGAAAAATGTTCTGGTGCTGCAAGCCACGATACTGTGGGAAGCTGACCTTTGTGTACATCCTGCCGGAACTGGTACAGTACATCCCCCTTTGGGGCATACATACTGCGTGTATCAGGATCATCAGAAAAAGAAATTTTTTCCAGACTTCTATAATCTGCATTATCTTTATTTGTTACAAAAGCTTTTTCAAACAAGCTCCGTTCTTCTGCGGAGAGCTGGTTTAAGCTGCGCGTGGCATTGTTCTTCCGGCGTTGTAAAACAGCCAGAAGAGACCGGGCTTCCTTGAGCTGCTCTTCCTTTTTTTCAGAAACCAGCATTTCCTGTTTGGAAAGTCGATCAATATGCTTGGAGCATTCCGTTATGCGTGCATCGATCCAGTCCTGGAATCCCGGATTGGCAGAAACATTATATTGGTCAAAACATTCCAGAACATTACAGCTAAAATTGGCAAGCCAGGAACGTTCAAGGCCGCTCATATTGGCCGTTTGTTCTATTTCATTCTGATAAAATTTCCAGGAAACACCTGCATGTTCAAGGCGTTCTGGAAAAGTTGTCCATGTCATCCCACCTTCAAGAATTTCCGGGTTGCGCATATAAACGGTAGAATCCGGTTTCTGCTTATCTCGCACTGTGCCAGTCCAGAACACCAGTCTGTTTGGGGTCGTGCTGGACATAACGCCGCAGTAGTTTTGGTCGCATACTGTAAAGGCATCAGCCAAGGCGTAATAGAAAGGTAGGTCTTCGCGTGTATAGTATCCCATGGTCATGGGGTATTGGTCATAACCTTTGTGATGTGATTTTTTTACGTCAATCCAGCGGTTATGGTAGCCTCCATTCCACGCATCAACCTGACTGTCGCGGGAGTGTGGGATGGAACCCATCCAGGTAATACGTGTGTCATGGATATTCAGTCGCCACGGCAGATAGGTTTCCCCCTTGCTGTTGGACTGAAGGAAAACAGGTTCTCCATTAGGTTGGCGTATGCCGCGCGGATCATTAAAACCGCGGACACCCTGCAATGAGCCAAACATATGGTCAAACGAGCGGTTTTCCTGCATCAGAATAACCACATGTTCAGCATCTAGATAGGTTGTGCCCGGATCCGGCGCAATGGCTAGGGCGCGGCGTATGGAGGCTGGTACCATACCTGCGGAACCAACAGCACCAGAAAGAAGTGCGTATTTGAGGAAATTCCTGCGCGTAGCCATTTTTATACCTTTGATCTTATCAACTCGTCACATCAAAACGATTCTTGGGCAGCTTCATGTTCAATAGTACAGGTTGCATTGTCCACAGGCATTGCCTTCAGGCGTGCTGCCTGCAATTCCTTGTGGATAGAAACCATTTTCTCTGCAAACCAAGGTTGTTCCTGTAGAGCCGCAAACATGGCACCACCATTCATGTAGCCTGCCTGCACATCGCTTTTCCAATGCACACCACAAACAATGCGGCTTTCGCCAAAAATGCGTCCACGCTGCATGATTTGCGTAGAGCGTTCTGGTAATGCGCTGCTCAGAATGGAAGCGACCAACCAGCCCCATGTGGTATGACCGGAAGGATAGGAAAAACTCGCAGATAGTTTGTCAGCATCTGGTGTGCAGATCGCTTGGTTTTTGCCAACAAAAGGTCTCATCCTTTGCCAGTTCTTTTTTTCCTCTGTGATACGCTGCTCCAGTGGCTTTTCAAGCGTATTTAGAACAGTAATAAGCGTAGGCACTTCGCTTGGTGAGATCTGGAAACCTACGGCGCAGGAAAAATCATGAATGATATGATCTGGCTTGAGGTCTGCATCATTTGTAGCCAGTTTCCAGCGACGACTGTTTTGTAAACTCCTGGAGTTCTCGAAAGCTTGTATATCGGCTTCCTGAGCGTGGGAGTTCGTCGCAGGTGGTGGTGGCAGAAAAGCGCGTCCATCAGGCAGCTGTAGCTGTTCAGCATGGACAATTTGAGGCGGAATAAACACGTCAGCGCAAATGAGTATTGTAAGAAGGGGCAAAGCGCGACGGGGCATTTGGAGGAGCCTCATATACGTTATAACAAGGCGGGTTTAATACGTCAGTCAAACATATTTGAGCGTGACATTTTAATGAAAAATCCTAAGCATTATCCTGTGGGTGCCAGAATAGGGTTATCTGCCGTAGCGTCATCGTGTCAGAATTGCATAATCGTTACAGTAAAAATTTTATTTCATTATTATGCCAATTTATGAGTGAATAAGTTAAAATATAGGGGTGAAAATTCAAGCCTATCTTGTTACTTGAATTGAATTTAATGATCATAATAGTATTCTCATAAAGCACTAATTACTTTTAACCCAGCCAGAATAGCATTGGGAATAACTGATGTTTCTCCAGGACGCATCATATATTCAAATTCAGGAGTAATGACTAATCCGGGTAGGACTGGAATACCATAGTATGCTTCCAGAATGGCCGAATGGGTTTGAGGAGCGTTAACATATGCCCCCATGGACATGCCAGCTAACTGACGTAATCGCTGACCATATGTTGTACGTGGGCTGAGTTGGTAATATGAATACATTACGCCAAAGCGATCAAACGGTCGCCCGGGAATAATGCCCAGTAAAGAAGCACCAACATAAAATTCGTTGGAGAATGTTGAATTGCTGGGGGTGTTATGCACAAATCCAGCCAATACATAGCCACCGGCCATTTGATGCTGACCATGACTGCGATAGACCATCTGATCTGTTTCAATATAAAAACTATCTCTGGGTTTTTCTTTATGTTTGTGTATGGAATCAGAAAAAGCAGGCGGTATGACGCCTATCATATCCGCATAAGGAGACGTGTCATGAGCATACCCTATTTTATAATGACCGGGTAATTTTCTCTCTCCTAAAAATGGTTCCCATGTGAGTTCTATTGGTGTTTGAATGCCCGTGTAAGGCTCGCTCCCCCATGCCCATCCGGTATTGTCAACGGCCTTTGGGCCAATACGGTAGACCCCTGTTCTTAAGATCAAATCGCGTGTTGGTCGTATTCTGAATGTGCCACCCCATGATGTTTTGGGGTAAACGCTCCAGCCTGCCGGTTCGCGGATAGCCATGGGTGCTGAGCACATTGTCATAAATGTACAAAGCAGCACAGAAGTGGAGTAAGTGTGTGTAAGCGCAATGCGACCAAGGTTAATATTGATTCTATTGTTTAAAAATGACTTTTCTATATAAAGATCAGCCAAACGTGCTGCCGCTGGGCCGTGAATACTCCAGACTTCCGTGAGCAGAACATTGCGTTCTCCTACGTGATCCCAACCGACCTGACGCCCTTCACGATTCATAACAATACCATGGAGAAACCATCCGTTCAGTGGTTCCCATTGTGTTAACTTGCCCAGATCAAACAGCATGGCGACACGGATTTCGTGCGTATAATCGACGCCTTTTGAGAGGCCACCGCCAACATTCCCCATAGCTTCACCTTTATAGGTTAATTCAAAGCTAAAACCATGGTTGGCAAGGCGTTCTCGTAAAGGCTTGAGGGAAGGAGCCAGATTACCAAATGCCTGCTCGGCAACATAATATCCAGCACTAACGTCCCCACGCCGTAATGCGTCATCATTATGATTAAGTAGAGAGGAGATGCTTTCCGTATCAAAAAGGGTTTCGAGGCGTTCTTCCGCAATGGGGCGTTTACGTTTTTTTAGCGGTGGAACGGATGCGAAACGGGAGGCACTAATGCTTCTAGATGGAGGAAATGCTCCAGAATTCTCCTTGGTGCTTTGTGCTTGAGCATGATAAGAAAAACAAACAAAGCATAATGCAGTAAATATCTGGATTAGTGATGGTTTTTTTAGTGAATATGCGGAATTACAAGAAAAAATTTTGGGAATGGACATGGATGTTATCCAATAAAAAACATTCTCATCTCAATAAAATTGAGATGAAGTTCCAAAATATCTGATTTTATAGCATCAGAAAGGCGCTAAATTCCGCAATTTACAGAAATAGCGTGTCTGATTTTTCTGGATTTTGGAGACCCAGATAAACTGCTCTGCGGGGATTTTATAAACATTTTTCTTTTTCTTATGTTTGTTTTTTAAAAAGTAAAATGGTTTAAAAATATTTTCAATTCACATTTTTGTCGGCATTTTGTAATAACAGACTGAATGTAGCGATATATAATCATAGTAAATAATTTTGAATTAAATATACAGCCTTTCTAAGATGAAAAATGTTTATTTATTCAAAGTATGGTCGAATCGTTGAGTGGGTTCTCCTCTCTCCCGATAGACTTGAACATCGTTCTAATCAATTTTTTCACGCCTATCGGAAGGCTCTAATGACCGTGGATTGGTCAGGCAAGTCATTGAATTTTACATATAGTATTAATGTGTTGTGACATTTTTATGTTGTTATAATGAATTGTCATAACAAGTCTTGAGTAGGGAAAACTTTTCTAGGATTAGGAAGCCGACTTTCGGTTCATTGGGGTGGGCTACCATGAAAAGATTTTTGTTTATCACGACGTGTTGGTTATGTTTTGAACAGGTTGCAGTTGCAGCAACAGTGCAGAACAATGGAAATAACGATTCTTCGCATAAAAAAATATCTGGTAACCAGAAAAAAAATCTGTTCAGTCCAAAAACAACGGTGAAAACATCGATGTTACTGAGCGTCGTAAAGCCGCTGGTGGCGGTATGATGGTTAGGCAGACTGCTGCCAGAACCATTAGCTCTCTGTCTCATAACTATATCGCAATGCAGTCACCGACATCCACAATAGAGTCTTTGATTTCTACATTGCCCGGTGTTGTGTCTGCGAGTGAAGGGCCCCTGACCACGTCTTTTTCAACCTTGCATATTCGTGGCATGGCGCAGGCTGAAATTGGTGTGACCTTTGAAGGTATGCCGGCCGCAAACCCATTTACATACAGCACTTACACGCCTTCTTTGGTGGATAGCCAAAATATGGGGCAGGTCAATGTTATGCAGGGTGCTGTTGATATTAACTCTACCACGTATAATGCTACGGGGGCTGAAATTTCAGCCAGTATCCGTGGGCCTTCAGAGCATCAGCATTTTCATATTGCCGGGTCTGGTGGTTCTTATGGTACCAATAAAGATTTTATTCGGTATGATACGGGAGAAATTGGTCATACTGGCATTAAAGCCTTTGCCTCCGGTTCGTATTCCCGGGGTGATATGTGGCGTGGTGTTGGTGATATTGAAAGGTGGCATGTTGACGCTGCTCTGACCAAACAATGGAATAAAGGCAGCGATTCAAAAATAATTTTCGGTTGGACCAAGGCTGCGCAAGGAGAATGGTTGTATCCATCACTTGCCAACTGGAATAAATATGGCATGAAATATGGCCTGGATAGCCAGTATAGCCCGGGTGACACGCATTATGTTGGCTTGAATGGTAAAAATACCGGTGCTGTTTATGGCACATTAAAAAACCATTTTAGTTTTGGTCATGGTTTAAGCCTTGATGCGCAAGCTTATTCGGTCGAATTCCATGGTCCTTATTATTATGGAGAAACATTGCCCGTCAAAAATGGATTTGTAGGGGCAGAAAGCTATAGTGCTCTGGATAATTATCAAAATCTTCCCGGGTACGATTCAAAAAATAAAAACCTGACTGCGGCTGAAGTATCAGATTGGTATACTATATCTTCTGGGTTGATGTTGACGGGGCATTGGAAACATAAATTCAATACCTTAAGCCTGACGTATTGGTATTCTTATGCGCAGGAAGCTGCTCAGATGCGGTTCTATCCAGTTAATGGGAAGGGCCAGTGGAATACAAGCACACCATTAACTGCTAATGGCGGTGTTCCGTTGAGTGAAGATAATGAAAATGGATTACAACAGCTAAATAGCTTTGCTGTTGATGATAAAATGTCTTTCCTGCATGATCGTCTGACGATTGATGCCGGTATTAGAATGGCTATGGTAAACCGGCAATACACGCAGGACCTGCCCGGGGTTGTGGGCAGTAATTATAAATCGATCAAAAATGTATTCGTGCCTTCACCACAGGTGCTCATTAATTATAGCTTTAATCCGCACCATCAGATTTATGTTAACGGGACCACCGGATATCATCTTCCTGGCTCATTGAGTTCTCAGTTGGCTTCGTATAGCCGCACGACTGGTAAAGCGCAGTCAGCACCAATGGCAGATTACAAACCTGAGTATATGATTACGGAAGAGGTTGGTTATCGGTATAGTGGCTTTGTAATGGCTAACTTGGCTGGTTTCCATTACAATGTAACAAATCATCAGGTCTCGGCACAAAGCTATGTAGATGGATCTACTTCAACCATTACACAGCTGATTAACGCTGGTGGTATGGAAGCCTATGGTGTTCAGGCAGAAATTGCGACACGTCCTTGGCACCATGTCAGTGCGTACGCCTCTGGTCAGTATATGCATACCAAAAACAGTAGCAATATTGCGTATAGTGGTGATTACTTGCGCACTAAAGGGAAGCAGGAGGTTGGGGCTCCGCAATTCTCAGGTTCTTTGGGGCTGACGTATAACGATGGCACATGGTTTGGTAACTTTACCCTGTCATACACTGGCTCCCAGTATGCAACGCTTGTGAATGACCAGAAAATTCCAGGATACATTACCGCCAATCTTGGTGTTGGTAGGAATTTGCCAAAAATTGGAAGAGTAACACCAAAAATCAAGCTTAATCTCGTTAATTTGGGAGATGAGCATTATTTGTCTTCTATGTATGGTTATACGGCGGCAGCTACAACACAGAAGGGCATATTGGGGACAACAATAAAAGGTTCCAGCCCAACTTATGTTATTGGATCTCCATTTGTTGCAATGGGCACTATCTCAGCTGATTTTTGATAACAAGATGGCCCAAGTTTATGATGCAAGAACTTGGGCCAAATTTATAAAGTTATTTCAATATTCGGTTCAGGATTGGTTTCTTGAGATAGAAAATAAAGACGGCTCATAAAAGTGTAATCGTTGTCTGTCAGATGCAGGCGAATGGAACGACTCTGAGTATCCTGTAAGGTATGGAGCTTTCAGTTCAGACCGCCTTTTATTCGGTTGGATATGGTAGGGAACAACTTTTTTAAGCAGCGGTGGCGTCGTTTTGTTGGTCTCGAGATGCGTCGTATCAATCATCAGGCGTTTTGAACGGACTGCTTGTTCTATCAGTGTGATTAATCTTCGATCAAAGACATTCAGCCGGTACCATGTGTGATAGTGGGAAAACGGTTTAATCCGTTCTATCTGTCACATAGACAGTAAAAATATATCATTCACAGAGGTCTACTC
Source organism: Acetobacter syzygii (assembly GCF_000964225.1). Classification (GTDB taxonomy): domain Bacteria; phylum Pseudomonadota; class Alphaproteobacteria; order Acetobacterales; family Acetobacteraceae; genus Acetobacter; species Acetobacter syzygii. Next base: position 135,288 of record NZ_BAMZ01000027.1, read on the forward strand.
CCTACCTGTAAGTCTGTGAATTACAATAAGTTTCTCAGTTCAATCCCTGCATGGGTTCTGAACCTAGTGCTTGCAGGTAAGAGTGCTTCCCCAAGAAATGTTGATGTCCAATGCAGTTTGGTAATTCGGAAAGCAGCATGAGGGTTGGGGAGGCAAAATACGGGAGGAAGCCAACTGCTGCTCCATTTTTTACAAGGTTGGTAACAAAACCATTTACAGCGGGGAATACGTCATAGGAAATCCAATAATTATAGAGAGTTAAAGGGTATTATTGCTCTTTTCGATCGGTTGCAAATTTCGATATTAATTTTGTTTTTATATCAATAAAATTTTTTCTAAAAGATTTTCGAATAAAAAATTTCTAGCGTCAGGCCAATCCCAACCATAAGCCATTGAGAACTGGGAAGGCATGAATGCTATCGTTATAACCGCATTGAAACGACCCTATACGTTTGTGGTTCTTTCTTTGCTTATTCTCGCGTTTGGTGTGCTGTCCGTCTTGCGTGCGCCAACCGATGTGTTTCCCAATATCAAGCTGCCTGTTGTGTCCGTTGTGTGGACATATGGTGGTATGTTGCCAGAGGAATTTGCAGGACGCATAACCTATAATTATGAACTGGCCGTAACCTCCACTGTGGAGGGTATCGAGCATATGGAAAGCAGCTCGTATTATGGGCGCAGCATCGTCAATATCTACTTCCAGCCTGGAACGGATATTGGTGAGGCAGAAGCCGAAGTTACGGCTATTTCACAGACGGTTATCAAACAACTCCCAGAAAATATTCCAGCGCCTATGGTCATGCGTCTGGATGCATCTTCTGTACCGGTTCTGGCTTTGCAGGTCACCTCGGACAAGCAAACTCCGTCAGATCTGTTCAAAATTGCAATGACACGTATCCGACCTATCCTTGTTACCGTGCCCGGCTCTGTTCTGCCGCAGGCTTACGGTGGCATGGACAGTTTTATTATGGTCGCATTGAACCAGACGCAGCTTCAGGCCCATCATCTTTCTGCCATGGATGTGCAGAACGCTCTGCGCAAGCAGAATATCGTTCTACCTGCAGGAGATCAGAAAATAGACCGTACAGACTGGATGGTTCAGACGAATGCCACTCCACGGTCCATGCAGGAATTAGGTGATATCCCTGTCAAACGCGTGGGTAATTCCGTTATTTATGTGCATGATGTGGCCAACGTTTACCGTGGAGGGCATCCGCAAACCAACCTTGTGCTTGTAAAGGGCAAGCAGGGGGTAGAAGTCATAGTGATGAAAAGCGGGGATGCTTCGACCCTTGAGGTTGTCTCCAGAACCAAGGAACTGCTGCCACGTATTCAGCAGCTTGTGCCACCGGATGTGCATATTGCGATTATGAGCGATGCTTCGGTATTCGTTAAAGACGCCATTCGTGATGTAGTGCGCGAAATGCTGACGGCCGCCGTATTAACGGGTTTGGTGGTGTTGCTGTTCCTTGGTTCATGGCGCTCGACCATTATCATCGCCACTTCTATTCCTCTGTGTATTCTGGCCGCCATTATCTGCCTTTTGTGGTCTGGTCAGACGATCAATGTGATGACACTGGGTGGTTTGGCGCTGGCGGTTGGTATTCTGGTGGATGACGCAACCGTCATGATTGAGAATATCGATACCCACCTTGAGATGGGCAAGGATCTGGAAACGGCTATCATAGATGCGGCCAATCAGATTGTTATTCCCACACTGGTGTCCACCTTGTGTATTTGTATTGTGTGGACCCCTCTGTTCCGTTTGAGTGGTGTGGCTGGCTGGCTGTTCATGCCTATGGCGGAAGCCATTGTTTACGCCATGCTGGCTTCGTTCATCCTATCCCGCACGCTGGTGCCAACCATGGCTAAGTACCTGCTGGCAGGGCAGGTGCACCCCGGTTTGCATGGTGATGAGCATGAGGCCTTGCCCAAAGGATACTTTGGCAGATTTCAAAACAGGTTTGAGCACGCTTTTCATGCCTTTAAGCTCCGGTATGGGCGGGTGCTTGAGCGGGCAGTCAACCAACGGCGCAGGTTTGTTCCGGTGTTCCTTGGACTGTCCGTGCTCTCGCTGATTTTGTTTGTTGTGGTCGGACAGGACTTTTTCCCCGAGGTCAAGTCAGGTGCATTGCAAATGCACATGCGTGTTCCCCTAGGTACCCGTATTGAAACAACGGGTCGCATTGCCAGTCTGGTGGATGACCGCATTGCGCAGATTCTGTCTGATAAAGTGGATGGGATTATCAACAACTGTGGTCTGCCTGAAGGCCCGCATAATCAGGCCTTTATTCCCACACCTACAATTGGTACGCAGGATTGCGACCTGAGCATCACTCTTAAGGATGATGTCTCTCCTGTGTGGGATTATCGTGCCCTGTTGCGTCGTAAACTGTCGGCCAGTTTTCCCGGCACGGTCTTTACATTCCAGCCTGCGGACCTGACGGAGAAGATTCTCAATTTTGGTTCTCCCGCACCGGTTGATATTCAGATATCAGGGCCAGATATTCGCGATAATTACCGTTATGCCCGTTTGTTGGTAAACCGTCTGCGCAGTATCCCTGGGGCGGTGGATACAGTCATCCAGCAGACCATGCGTACTCCAACACTGTTCGTGCAGGGCAATCGTACTTTTGGTCAGGCTACAGGTATGACTGAAGGCGATATTGCCAGTAATGAACTGATGACCCTTTCGGGCAGCCAGACGGTGGACCCCCAATATTGGTTGGACCCCAAGACCGGCATTACTTTCCCGTTGAATGTTTATGTCTCGCAGGATCAGTTGACGCACTATCACAACCTGCTGACCATCCCTGTTGATAAAGGCGATAATGATCCGGAAGGCAAGGACATGCAGCTTCTGGGGAGTATCAGCACCATTACGCCGGTTGGTACACCGGGGCAGGTCTCTCATTATAACTCCATGCCCGATATTGATATTTATGTGTCCACGGAGTTCACGGACCTTGGGTCGGTTCTGGCACAGGTCAAGCGTGACGTGGCTGCAACACAAAGCGATTTGCCGCGGGGTGTTGCGGTGGATATCCGGGGGCAAGCTACCACCATGCACAGTGCTTATGTGGAACTGATTGCTGGTCTCGTGGTGTCGGTTGTGCTGATTTACATGCTGATTGTTGTTAACTTCCAGTCATGGATTGACCCTTTCATTATTATTTCTGCGCTTCCCGGCGCATTGGCGGGTATTGCGTGGAGTCTGTTCCTGACCCAGACACGCCTTTCCGTTCCAGCGTTAACGGGTGCGATCATGTGTATGGGAACAGCTACAGCAAATTCCATTCTGGTCGTGTCCTTTGCCAAGGAACGTTTTGCCATACACCGGAGCGCCGTGGCAGCCGCGGTTGAGGCGGGGGTAGGGCGTATTCGTCCGGTGATCATGACAGCGTCTGCCATGATCATTGGTATGGTGCCCATGGCTATAAGCAATTCTCAGAATGCTCCGCTAGGTAAGGCCGTTATTGGTGGTTTGGTTGTGGCTACCGTTTCCACTCTTCTTTTTGTGCCATGCGTTTATGCAATTTTTCATCATCGACCGGAAAAGTCATCCAGCACGGATATGACCAACCGGCAGGAGACTGTCTGATGTTTGGTTTTAGCAAAGGCAGAATTTTCGTTTTTCTTCTTGCCACTGTTATTATGGCGGACATTACGTACCTTTTGGTGCAGCGTGCCCATAATACCGTGCGTATCCAGCAGGATGCGGCCTATGACCAGGTGCCCGATGTTGCTGTGGTGCAACCTAAGGCCGCCCCACCAACGCTTAGCATGACGTTGCCGGGCACACTGAGCGCATGGTACGAAGCACCAATTTATGCGCAGGTCTCCGGTTATGTAAAAATGTGGTACCATGATTACGGCGCAGTGGTTAAAAAAGGAGACCTGCTGGCCGAAATCAATACACCACGGCTGGATGCGGAATACGCGCAGGCGCAAGCTGATCTGAAGGTGGCGCAGGCCAAGTACGATCTGGCGGCCATAACAGCTACGCGTTGGCGAGCCATGGGGCAATCTCAGGCTGTGTCTGGTCAATCCGTTTCGGTGCAGAACGCAAACGAGCAGTCAGCCAAGGCAGAGCTGGAGGCCGCCGAACATAAGGTCGCACAGTATCAGGCCATGGTTCACTTCAAGAGTATTGAAGCGCCGTTCGATGGCGTGGTTATCGCACGCAATATTAATGTGGGCGATTACGTGGGAGCTGGGAGCGGCAGTATGAACGCGAACGGCACGGCCAGCGAACTGTTTACCGTAGCCGATACCCATGCCATGCGTCTGTTTGTATCCGTGCCGGAAACGTTTTCTTCCATCCTTAAGTCCGGGCTGGTGGCAAAGGTTACGGTGCCACAGTTCCCCAATACCGTGTTCGACGCCAAGTTCCTGACTATCGCCAAAGGTTTTGACCCCAATACGCGTACAGTCATCACCGAATTTTCGATCGACAATATGGGACAGAAGTTGTGGCCCGGGAGTTTTGCTTCTGTCACTTTAACGGCTCCGGCTGAGAAAGGGGTTTATACCATTCCCACTGGAGCACTGGTGTTTCAGGAACATGGGATGCAGGTTGCTACAGTCGATACCCAGCAAATTACGCATTATCGTAACATTACCGTTGGTCGCATGTCGGATGCATACACGGAAGTCAGTGCTGGATTGTCACCCGATGATCGGATCATTAACAACCCGCCTGCTGATCTGATGGAAGGAGGAAAGGTCCGGACTGTGGAGCCTGCAAAAGGTTACCTGAGCACTCCGAATGCAGCCGCAGCAGAAAATGGGGATGATGACGAATGAAAAAGACATTTTCTTATTCCCGTATTCTGTCAGTTCGGTGTTTTACAGCGCGGGCTGGACTACTTCTTTCCCTGACTGCATTGAGTGCGTGTGATCTTGCGCCGCATTATGCTCCACCACATTATGTTGTACCAGTATCTTGGCATGGACAGGTCCCGTTTAAGGAGGCGAGCCCGGGTGCCGTTGCTTTAAAGACCGACTGGTGGACACTGTTTGGAGACCCCATACTGGATGGTCTGGAGCAGAAGGCTCTTGCAAATAATGCGGATCTTCAGGCTGCGGCAGAGAGATTTTTGCAGTCTCGTGCGATTGTTATGGAAGCACGGTCTGATCTGTTACCGCATTTTGGTATGGCATTTGGTGCCAGCGATAACAAAAGTTCGGCTGATCGTCTGTTTCGCTACAAAGGTCCTATCACAGCAACGGACGAGTTCTATTCTGGCCTTGCAAGCTGGGAGCCTGATATCTGGTCAGGTATCCGCAATAGGGTGCGGGTGCAGAAATATTATGCACAGGAGCAGGCGGCAGATTATGCTGCGGCACGGTTGAGCCTGGAGGCAGAACTGGCAACAGACTATTTTGCCTTGCGTGGGCTGGATGCACAACACGCCATCTATGCTCAGTCCATAACCTACTATCAGCAGGCGTTACATGTGACCCAGACACGGCTTGATAACCAGGATGCAACCGGGATTGATGTGGCACGTGCACAAAACCAGCTTTACATGACGCAGGCGCATCTGTTGGATGTACAGGCCCAGCGTGAGGTGCTGGAGCATGGGATTGCCGTGCTGGTCAATGAACAACCTTCTACCTTCCGCATTGAGCCTGTGGATAATCTGACCAATGTGGAACCCATTGTGCCTACTGGCCTGCCGTCCGAATTATTGGAACGCAGGCCCGATATTGCTGCGTCCGAGCGGCGTATGGCGCAAGCCAACCGAGCGATTGGTATTGCCCGGGCAGCGTTTTATCCGCATGTGTTTTTTAGTGCCAATGGTGGGTTTGATTCCAACGGCTTTAATCTGGCCAATTTGGCAAACAGTATGTGGTCTTATGGTGCATCGGTTTCCATGCCTTTGTTTGAGGGTGGCTTACGGCGTGCACAGTTGCAGCATTCGTGGTCTGTTTACCGTGAAACACTAGATCATTATCGTACAACGGTTCTTTCGGCATTTGGCGATGTAGAGAATGGGCTTTCACTATCCAATCGCCTGAGGGCAGAAGCAGAGCGCTTGAACCTGGCGGTTGGAACAGCGCAAAAATCCCAAACATTGACTATGACCTTATATAAAGGTGGGGCTGACAATTATTTGGATGCGTTAATTGCGCAGGTGAATACACTGGATGCACGTATTGATCATGTGCAGGTGCAGGCACGTGCTTTGCAGAGCACCGTTGGGCTAATTCGCGCTTTGGGTGGTGGCTGGCAGAAAAAAGACCTACCTGCACCGGATGCAACTATGACCTTTGGCGTGATGCAATATTCCGGCTTGCAAATACCGCAAGACACCATGCAGCAGTTGAATAAGTAATAAAATTCCTTGCTAATTTTAGATTCTAACCGAAAATATTAAGAATACGCTGCTTTAGCGATGTGTTGGATAGAGTATTTTTTAATTTGGGACGTCTGCTACATTAGGCGGCGTCCCAAGTAAGTAGTTTAGGAAATGTTTGAATTAAGAGATGACAAAAGCACCTCCTGGATTTTTCTTTGGATCTCGCCAGAAAGTGCCACCGGTTAACTTTGCAATAATATCCGGTGGAAGAATGGGTCTTCGATGAGGGACCTCTATTTTATTTTTGACTTTATGCAAGCCGGGAGAATTTAAATTTTCATCAAATTTAATAGGTTCTTCAAAATTGATGTTGTTAAAATCATAATCCCAAAATGGAAGATTGAGTTTTCTTTCCAAAATGTTCATGGTTTTCTGAGGTTGATGAACAAGGGAATCATAATCAACAACAATCAAGTTATGCGCGAAATTACTATAAAATGCTTCATTAAAAGCACGCCAGCAGAATCCTAATGCCCCTTGTGCGGAGAGAAGAGCATCTACCCGACTATGTAAATTTCCCCGTTGCTCAATGGGAATAATTTTTGAGCTTAGGAGAGGATTTTTTTGTATAATATGCTCGAATGAATCAATAATCCAAACCGGATCTCTTACACAGCAAATAATTTTGGATGATGGAAAAAGACTATTGATCAGGCCAAGTCTGGTGCACCACAGACGGCTGTTATCAATAATCATGGATGATGGATTTGTTTTGGGTGAGTCATGCTCACCATAATAATTAAAAAGCACTCCGCGTAGAATACGGCTACTGGATTCATTATTGAATTCTGTTTGATATTCGCCTTCTACCATAACAGAACTCAATTTTAACAGCATGGGTGCAACTGGAGAGATATGACCGGCTTTGAGAACCGCAGGGTTTTGTTGCAGTAATGCTGCCAGCAATGTTGACCCTGAACGCGGTAGCCCGGACATGAAGTGCACACAGGGATGGAGCATATAAATTCTGACCTTAGCAGTTTAACCAAGATCCATAGTGTAGTGCGCTATGCCATGCTAATCTTCCTACCCGAATGGGTAGTGGGTCTATTGCACTTTATTGCAATGACTAAAAGATATTTAAGGATGGATAAGGCCTAGATTGATTGCCTGTACAACGGCTTGCGTGCGATTATGCGACCCTAATTTTTGCATGATATTTTTGAGATGATACTTTACGGTATTTTCACTCATATTAAGAATAGAACCAATTTCAGTGGTATTTTTCCCCTGAGCAATCCAAAGCAGACATTCGCGCTCTTTATCTGATAGTGAAAGTTCTTCTTTGAAACTGTCAGTCGTGTTGAGCTGTAGGTAGCGTGCATGGTATTGATTTATGGATATTTGCAATATTGTTCGATCGTGAAAATTTATTTCTTTTTTGTGCGATGCCATTGCAAATAAAAGCAACATGGAAGGAGATATGTGTAATGGCACTGCATACCCGCTTTTAAAACCTATTTTCTGGAATTCCTGCATCATTTTCATTTGGCTTGCGTTGCGGATCTTTATTTCCGTCCAGTCATACGGCATAAATTTATGCCGGGCAGTGGCAATAACAGGGTCAATGTTCTGGTAGCTATTGGCTATATAGTGGTGCATCCACTGTTCTGGGTATGTCGTATCAATCAGGTAGCATTCCGTGGTGCGTGTTTTATGAATCAATGCAACTGCATGAACCAGTGAATCAAAACGTGCCAAAAAATTGCGAAAATTTTCATTTAAATGATCTGTGTTCGTTGATTTTTGCATATGTTTTGCTGAGTTAAGTACATCCTCAAAATGGCAAAACATACAGATATCTTTCGCATTGATTATTTAATGTGGGGCTATTTGTGATATTCATGTCGGTGAATATTGATGCCTCAATTAGGGTCAAAATAATCGAGATCAATTCTTTTGATTGCGATTGAACGACTTGTGCGTATGCCAACATTATGTTCGATCATAAGATCGGCAAGCATTATGCCGTCAATCAGAATAACCCGTTGGCTTAAATGGTAGATATATTCCCTGGCAGGATTACTGAATGATGAAGTCGTGACAAACACGCCTTTACTGGACCCATGTCCAACCAGACTGCCCACAAAGGACTGAACATCGGGCCGTCCCACATTAACATTTGTGGCGTAACGCTTTGCCTGCACATAAATTCTGTCCAACCCCAGACGATCTTCATTGATAACACCATCAACACCGCCGTCTCCCGTGCCACCAAGGTGCTTTGCGGCATCTTCATGGCTGCCACCGTACCCCATGGCGACCAGCAGATCGACAATCAGTTGTTCAAAGAAGGTGGGACTTTGCTGTAAAATCTGATCCAGCAGATCCGAACGTAAGTCGGACATTAACTCCGTATGGGCAGATTCGATCCGTTCTTCAGGTGTTTGTGTATCCATAGTGGAGGAGGTCATGGTTGCAGATTCTGCTGCCTGCTCTGTAGGGGTGTTTGGTGTGCTGCCAATGAAGTGGAGAAAAGATGGATATTGCTCAAGCATGGTGCGTGTGATGGCATGAGGGGCCGAGGCTAGAAGTTCTCTTCCGGCTGGTGTGATTGTGAATTGTCCACGCGCAGGTGATGTGAGCAACCCTGCCTTTAGCAGATATGTTTTGGCCCAGTGCGTGCGGTTGTGGAGCAACCGTTGTGTACCGCTAGGAAGCATGGCCGCGCGATCTTGCGCTGATAGAGCCAGTTCATCAGCAATTATTTCAGCAACTTCAGGCACACGTCGTACATCTGTTGCTGCTAAACGCAGTACCGGGAGCATGAGCGACTGGTAATTGGGAACGGCCATGGCGCTAGGGTATGCCTCATACAGGTTGGTTTATGCTGAATGGTATTTGCGCGCATTGTAATAGAGAATTCTTGAGTCTGGAAGTTCAGCCGGATAGGCACGGCTAATGCTCACTCTTGATGAGCTGGGTCTGCGGGGGAGGGCGTGTTACATCTGTTTTTATCTCGGTTGACCCTTGAGCGGGATGGGCCAGAAATTGTTCAGAATTACGTTCAGAGATTTTCCCCACGCATTGTTGGTCTGACGGGAAGCGAAGCATAAATTCTGCCGGTTATGAAAGCGTTTCATGTTTCTGCCCGTCATCGTGCCAGTGATGGCGCGGGATAATTCATTGTTCTATCTGATGGACGGTCAAAACCGCCTTGTGGGCTGGTGCCAGTCGATTCCAGCGCCCATCAGATTGCAGCCGATCTTCAACGGCTGTTGTCCTCTCTCTGATTTCAGGCTGGTTGGGTCATGGGGAAGCTGTCTTCCAGAATGAATATTTAAGCTCCCATGACTGGCGATCTCCAGATCTGCGTAAGGAATATTGGGTCATGTGGACCATTTCCTTGGGTAAAGCTGACGTCAGGGATGGTTACCATCATATCTGCAACACTCTGGCCAAAAATCACGCTTGTCTGCGCTACATGTTGTCTGGCCTACAGGGTGTGTCTGTGCGGGTGAGAGATTGGTTCCTGTTACAAGAATCTGTTCATTTTTGACGAGATTTTTGTTGGGAGAACCATTCTTTGTTGCAGCAAAAGGGGTATTGGAACAGCGAACTTTGTGTTCACCAGATGACGATATTGAAATGGTGTGGATTGATATAGGGGAGAGCCCTTTTAAGGGATGAACCACCAAAGAGTGTTCACAATTTGAGTGAAAGAAAATTTTCGGAATTGTCTTACTTAACAAAATAATGATATATGATATATCATTATTGATCGTTTTATTGATGGCATATGGTCAATTGCAATTTATGCCATTGCCATGTGGTCGTAGGGAGAAGCAGATTTTGGAACTCAATAGTTTTGCTCGTATTCCTCTTGGATTTATGCCTACCCCTATAGATGCATTGCCACGCCTGAGTGATGAACTTGGGGTACAGATTCTGGTCAAGCGAGATGATTATACGGGCTTTGGCGGCGGCGGAAACAAGGTCCGCAAGCTGGAGTATCTGATGGCTGAAGCGCTGGCTGCCAAGGCTGAGGTGCTTATTACCACAGGTGGGCATCAATCCAATCACGCCCGTATGGTGGCGGCCTGTGCCGCTAAATTTGGTATGAAAGCCATGCTGGTGCTGCGTGGGAACAAACCAGAGCATTATCAGGGTAATCTGCTCCTTGACCGTATTTTTGGAGCTTCGCTCGAGTTCCTTGACCCAGACGACTATTTCCATCTTATCGATGCACGTTTTGAAGCACTGGCCCAGTCCGTAACAGAGACAGGGGGTGTGCCCTATGTTATTCCTTTGGGTGGAGCAAACGCGACTGGAGCGTTAGGTTACGTCCGGGCGGTAAGAGAAATGGCAGAACAGTGCAAAAGCATGAACATTGCACCGCCTGATACTCTGGTTCTTCCTGTTGGTTCTGGTGGCACTATGGCGGGATTGTTGATTGGTTGCCGGATGTTCTGGCCCCAAACACGGGTGATTGGTGTGAGTGTCTCGCGCGATGCTGTCTGGTTTCAAGAACGTATTGCGCGGATTGCTAACGAATGTGCGGCGTTATTGGAAGTTGATCATACAGTTCAACCAGATGATGTGATTGTCGCAGATAACTATGTAGGTACATCTTATGGCGTGCCTAGTGCGGATGGTAATGCTGCCATAGAACGGGTGGGGAGGAGCGAGGGAATCCTGCTGGATCCAGTTTATACCGGTAAAGCCATGGCTGGCCTGTTCGGATTGGTGGCGGATGGTACGATTGCACCACATAGTCGGGTCATTTTTATTCATTGCGGTGGGTCGCCAGCACTCTTCCCATTTGCAGATAATTTTGTGAGCTAAGGGTATGTGCGGCGCGTGGCAGGATATTATTGAAGTTTCTGCCCTTCGCTCTCGTATGGAGCAAGGTGCGGTACAGGTTGTCGATGCAACATGGGCGCCTCCTTCCGCCATGCGCGATCTGGATGCTGAGTTTCAGGCAGGGCATATTCCCGGAGCTATTCGGTGTGACGTGGATATGCTGTGCCTTCCAGTTGCTACACCACCATCCCGAATGTTGCCAAATGCTCAGGATTTTGCCCGTTTGGTTGCGCAGGCGGGGTTAGATATGGCACGGCCTATCGTCGTTTATGATCGTTCCGGATTATACAGCGCAGCCCGGATCTGGTGGATGTTCAAAATACATGGTCATACTCAGATAGCGGTTTTAAATGGTGGTTACCCCGCATGGACCGCTTCTGGAGCCCCTGTAGAGCAAGGTCAGGTCTTTTTATCACATTCATCTGTTACTTATACTTTGGAACAACAGAAGAACGTAACAAAAACCTGGCAGGATGTTCTGCATAATGTGCAAAGCGGTAAAGCATTGCTTGTTGATGTGCGGCCGCCAGCTTTTTTCTCTGGTCACGCAAGTGGTGTTTATCAAGGTGTCAGGGCAGGGCATATTCCTGGAGCTATTAACGTACCGTATGCCAGTCTTCTGGATTCTAACGGACGATTGAAAAACATTCCTGATCTTGAAGATATCTTTGAAAAATCGGGAATATCTTCTCACAAGCCGATCATTGTGAGTTGTGGTTCCGGGGTTACAGCCTGCATTCTCGCATTGGCATTGAGTGTTGCGGGGTATCCTCTTCCCGCCATATATGATGGATCATGGGAAGAATGGGGAAGTCGGGAGGATTTGCCTGTTGAACGCTCTGCACAGGTTCATGATTAAGGCGATAATCTAAAGATGGTGAATAACAGTAAGATGTTACATTCTTGCTGTTATTCATAAAAATAAAATATTGGTTTTTGTTTAACTCCAGAGAGTAGTGGAACTGCACTTAGAGTTCCGTTAAGTTTGGTGTAAAGGTCTCTTGTGTTGTTCGGATTATGCGGGAGGCTAGGGCAATATCGAAAATATTAAGTCCAAAGCTAGAAAAATAAACACTTTCTCCCATATTTGGCCGCCAGTTATCGAGAATGATTGCACGGAGGTCCGCGGTAATATCCGTGCGTGCTATGTGACCTTCCCGATAGAGGCGAAACAGGCTTTTGACACTGGTTTGAGAAAAATCACCCCATAAATCCAGACATATATGGTCAAACGCTGTTACGGCATCAGAGTGAGCTTCATCATATCCTGCCTGGATCAGGAGCATGTTGGGGTGAATGTGGTGGCGGAGAATAAAAGGGTGTTCTGCGGACGTGCAGGCCAGCACAATATCGGCCTCGTGCATGGCTTCTTGTAAGTCAGGAACAACGCGAACCAATTCCCTTGGGTAGTGCGCAGCCAGTGTGTGAGCAGCTTGTTGCGTACGGTTCCACAGCATAATGGCAGACCCCGCATTGCCAAACAGTTCTACGGCCATTGCAAGATGTCTGGCAGCTATAGTTCCCGCACCCAGAATAGCAATACGTGGAGCATGGTCAAAAGGGATGCTTTGCATAACAATAGCGGATACCGCTGCGGTTCTTACGGCTGTCAGAATTTCACTGGCAACAACCCCGAGCCTGTTGCCGGTGCGCAGGCAGTTGACCAAGGTGGTAGAAACAGCGGCAGCTTCATCAGTAGGGCGGATTTGTCGATGTGCCGTCCATTTGACACCCGCAGTTTGGTAATTCCCACCCAACCATGCCGGTAGAGCATAAATTTTAGCGGAGGGGCCAGCAGTTTCAGCTAAAGGAACAGAAATTTCAGCAGGCATTCCAGCCTGCCCATCTTGCAAAAGAGCAATAGTCCTGGTCACATCCTGCATGGCCAAATGAATATTATCTCCTCCAGCTCTAAGAATGTCCTCACGATCCATTAAAAAGATCGGGGAGTGTGGTCTATCATGGAGCATGTTTTTCTATCCTGCATTTTTGGGCTGTTGCTGGTAACCAGTGCAGCATAAAGGCCAGAAAACGCTGCAACCCGCTCAGGGTCACAAACTCGTTGGCAGCATGGGCATTGCCACCATAACCAAGTCCACCAATAAGTAATCCGGGCCCGTTGGTGCTAAAAAATGCTCCCGGCATGGTGCCAGGTGCCCATGGCCAGATTTGTGCTGTATGGCCAGAATTTGTGTAGCACTCTTCTAATGCACGGGCAGGTGCTGCCTGACCTGAAATACGAAAGCCGGGACAAATTGAGGTGACATTTATATTGGGAGAAAAAATAGAATCATGATTTAGTTTATTATGGAAAATAGATAAAATTTCGTCTGTTTTTATATCTGGTGGAAAACGTAGGTCAAATTTTGCACTCGCATGAGAGGGAATGACAGCAGGTTCATTGCTATGTCCTGCCGTCAAGGAGGACAGATTACATGCGCTGCCTCCGAGCATAATGGCTAAATGATCAGCCGTTGTGCCGCTAACTCCATAACGCTGTGTTGCCCGGAATCTGAGTTCTGCTTCCAGGTCAAATGTGCTGGCTAAAGTCTGGACGAGTGCGTTGGCTTCGTGGTCAAGGGGGCTTAAAGGTAAAATGGTTCCCATGTCATCTTGTGACAACTTATCCAGAGCGTGGAGCAGCCGCCATGCGGGGTTGGCAATCCATGGACTATTAGAGGAGTGAATGGGATGCTCAGGCCCACCCCACGCCCCTCCAGTGATTGTTATTTGTCCCCGGATCATGCCTTTGCAGCCAAGGTACATACGTGGTGGTCCTCCACCATACTCACAAAAAGATGGGAATAATCCCGCATCAGAAGAAAAATGCAGAGGATTACCTGCCATGTAACGCTGTAAACTTTCGCTACCGGTTTCTTCTTCACCATCAAGGATGATTTCTATGTTGGCGTCCAGTTGGTTAGAATTCAGGAGCGTGCTGAGCGCTTCCAGCATACCAACAAGTGGCCCCTTATTGTTTTCGGCGCCGCGTCCAACAAAACACTTCCCTTTATCTGGGAGAGAAATAATATGTCCCTCGAACGGAGGAACCAGCCAGTTGTCAGGTGTGGCAGGCATAACATCATACATATTGTAAAGTAATAATGTAATATCTGATCCACGATCGATAATGGCATGGATTACCCCGCTAGCGTTGCCTGTTCCATCAGCAATGATTTCTGCACCCAGAGTTTTTGTTAAAAACTCTGTTATGGTCATGGCCATCTCATGCATGGCGTGCGTATTTCCCGCATAGGATGGAATGCGGGTCCACTGTTCCAAAGTAGCTAAGGTGTGGGTTAGTAATGGAACAGGCACGGTGTAGATCCTTTAAACTTGCAAAAAATATGCAAGAGCATGATTCGTATGAATTTTAGTATATGATATATCATAATAAGTAGGTGAGGATAAATCGGTCGTGCAGATCAATTTTGATGAAGATGTAAAAAGAGGAAAGCTGGTTGTTTATCAGCGTGTCGGCTATGACGCAGAACAGACATGACGATGTGGCGGATTTATTGCTAAAGAGTTTTTGCAACATATGGATGCCTTGTGGCGGAGCTGGAACGGGTGGTTGTGTCTGGCAGTGTGGATGGTAGAGCATAAAATTTAGAATGAGTGTAACAAGAGATATAAAACGTGTTCGTAACGCTGGGGGTTTGGTACAAAGCGTGATTAAAATTGAACGTCCGCAACGGGTTGCTCTTGCTGATTATGCTGAAAAAAGTATCCGTCGAGAGATTCTGGAGGGGCGGCTGCATCCGGCTGATCGTCTGGTCACGCGGGAACTGGCAGAGTTGCTGGGGACCAGTGTTACCCCGGTGCGTGAAGCTCTTTTGCGGCTGGTGGCGATAGGCGTGCTGGAAGCATCTCCCGCGCAGTCTTTTGCGGTGCCTCTGCTCGAACCCAAACAATACCTGGAACTGGCTGAAATACGTCGGGCGATTGAACCATTGGCTGCAATGCATGCGATGGAAAATCTGACAAAGCAGGATGTTCAAGAACTGGAAAAAATCTTGCTAGATTTTCGGCGCGCTAAACGTAAAGGGGATATTTCGGCTGCGTTGTCTTTCAATCATGCTTTTCGTTTTCGTCTTTATGCAGCTGCAGATAAACCCGTTCTTTTGGAAATTATAGAACAGCTATGGCTGAAAATTGGGCCTATGTTCAATTATTTGTTTCCGCAAGCGGATGTAGAGACGGATATGCCGCATAATTATGATCTGCTTTTATCCGCAGTTAAGTATCGGAATAAAGAAGAGGTTTGTAATATTATAAAAAAATCCATTGATAAGGGAACGGAAATAATTCTCCATAATTTGGAGTCTTATCTTAATCGTTGAAAATTATATTTAGGAATAAATTCATTTTATATATTTATTCCTAAATTTTATGTGTATTATTCAGTTATTATTTAATGATGGTTTTTTGTAGGGAATTGTTAGGAATGCTGCTGCACAGAACATGAGGAGTGCTGTACCGAGTTCAGAGAGTGCAAAGCCACCTGTCTGAGTTGCCAGTTTTCCTACTATAATCGGGCAGACTATTCCCGCAATCATACCGCAAGTGTTGATAGCCGCAAAATCGGTTGAGGATGGTGGATTGATCATAACTGATTTTGGTAAGGTCCAGAATACGACATACGCTCCATAAAGACTGGCAAGACCAATTGTAGAGCATGCTAAAACGCTGATCAGACTTTTGCTGTCATAAGCCAAAAAAATGAGAGCACTTGCAGCAATAAGGCAGAATACAGCGCATAGGTTTTTACGGATTGACAAGGCTGTGTCTGCTAGACGACCAGCTATTAACATAATGCATGTTGCAAATAGATAGGGAATGCTTGATAGGAAGCCAATGTGCATATTCGATTGGATATGGGTCGATTGTATAAAGTGTGGCAGCCAGAAACTGAAAATATCATTGCCACAAACAATAAAAATAAAAGGCACTGCCAGCATAAATAAGCTACGGATATGGATCATGCTAAAGGCGCTTGCGGAGTGTACAGTCTGTTCATTTGATAAGGAAAAACTGTTTTTTAAGAAGATTTTTTCCTCTGTATTTAACCAAGTAGCTTCTTGCGGTCCTGCAGGTAAAAAAAACAGAATCCAAATACCAAGGCAAACAGCGGGGAGGGATTCAATCACAAACATCCAGCGCCAGCCACTGATACCCCATACATCATGCATGGTTGTTATAATAAAGCCGGACAAAATACCAACGAGTACCCCCGAAAGAGGACCTGCTATCTGTTGTATGGAAATGGCACGTCCCATTTTTTCTGGAGGATACCATAAAGACAGTACATATAATGCAAGTGGTGAAAATCCAGCCTCAAAGACGCCAAGCAAAAAGCGAAGGCCATAAAATTGGATTTTATCAGTGCAAAAAAACATAGCCATACCAACCAGCCCCCATAAAATCATAATACGGGAGAATGTTCGGGGAGCGCCAATTTTTTTAAATAACCACGCAGATGGGAGCTCAAATAAAACATATCCTAAATAAAATATACCAACGGCTACACCATAATCTGCTTCAGTCAGATGCAGGTCGGCATTCATGCTAAGGTGGGCAAAGGAAATGTTTGCACGATCAACACAGTTGATAACATATGCGAACGACAGAACTGCAAGCACACGATGATCAATACGCCTGAAAACGCGTTTGGACAGCGTATTATTCTGCCGCATGAGAAGTTATACTCCAATTGAAAAAATAAAAGAGAGCGCCTTGAGCAAGACGCTCCCAGTTGTTTTTATAATCCGAACGAAAATCCACCTTCCAGCATAAGCCGAGGTTGGGGCGCAGTGTAAATAGTACTGCCAGAAATCCAAGCATCTTCAGCAAAACGGTTGGTAGGAAAGACAATCGCTGACATCCATACTCTCATGTTTGACAGTTTTTTGTCATTATACATGACGCGTGCGGAAAGCCTCTGATATTGTGGGGCTGTGTAATTTCTGGCTTTATCCAGTGGCTGAGGCCCCACAAAATTATGGTCGAATGACATAATCAAAGCACGTCGATTGATTTTGTCCACAGGAACGGTGGCATTCAGGCCATAAGAAGCGAGCCAGTCTGCTACGTTCGGAATATAGTTGTTGGTGCTGCTGTCTAAGCGGGCATGTACCCAGTTGTAATTACCATGCAAATCTAGCTTGGCTCCATGATATTTAAAAAGAGTAATAGCAGCATCCGTATCAAAACCCCAACGGTAGGATTTGCCCATATTTTGTGTTTGAAGTGTAGCTTGGTTTACGCCGATTTCGTTCGAATCTATGGTTTTATAAGCACTACCTTGCACATGGGCACCCAACGGCAGGTAATCATAGCGGATACCAGCTTCACCACTGGTGAGTACAGTAGGAGCTAATGATGGATTAACAGTAATATCGCTGTTGGCATCAGGTGATGTTACACTTTGCCCGTAATTGACAAAAATTGTTACGGGCTTGTAGGGGTTAATGGCAATAGCGGCTTTGACTGTTGGTGTTCCAACACTGGTGCTTAATCTCTGGCGACGTAAACCGCTTGTGGCACTGTTATATTTGGTGTCATTAATGGAATAGAAAAAATGATCGTAGCGTGCGCCGCCGGTCATTTTAATCCATGGTAAAGGGCTGATGGATGTGGAGAGGTAGGTTGACAAGTTGTCTTCCATAAACCTGTTCATGTTCAGAAAGCTTGAGAAAAACTGACTGTTTTCTGCCGTGTAGGGTACCCCATCATAGCCGGGAATACGGAAATCTCTCGCCCAGTCGATATGATTGGTCAATCCTGTTTTAATGTCAAACAGGCCACCGTTTGGCAGGTGGAATTTCCAGTAAGGTTCAATGGCCGCTCCAACGGTGTAACGGTCATCCAGATATTCACGCTGTGGTGTAACGGTGCCGGGTAAGCCAAGTGTAATTTGGCGGATTAACCACGTTTTGTTGAAAAATAATGTTGCGTCCAAAGTAAAGTTGTTATGAACATGTTCAAACTGAGCATTGAGGGTATATTGATTGTTGGCTCCTCGATCTTTGTTGTAACGAGGTGAACGCTCTGAAATCAAACCTTGTTGGATGTAGCTTAGAGGAATGGACCCCGGTTGCCCGTAATCCGTCCAGTAGCCCTGTGCACTCATTTTAAAAGTATCTTCAGGGCTGATATTAACGACTACCTTGTTAAAGCTGTTTATGCGGCGGGTTATACCATTCTGGCGGTATCCTGCTTCGTACATCCCTTCCAATGCAGAATAGAACGTAACATTACCCATGTGTTTGCTATACGTCCCGAGTACGCGGGCTTTGCCGTAAGAACCACCAGATGCGGAAATGCCAGTGGCTACATCATCCCTGGTTGTAAACAATGCGCTGCCAGCACTGGCAAAGTTGCCACCATAACGGACATCAAATGGCCCGGAAATAACTGTGACTCCACCAATCAATTCGGGAATAAGAGGGTTAAGGTCGTTGTAACCGTTCAGCACACCCGAATATACGTTGCGGATGGAACCATCAATGTATGTTGCAACATAGTTGCCGTCAGATTCAGTGGACCAACCTCGGGCACCAATCCCCTGAGCAATGCCGCCGTCTTGAAAGTCAGCGACCTGAAAGCCAGGAATGGAACGCAATAAATCGGCGCTGACGTGTACGGGTGTATTACGGATCTGTTCGTTATCAAGATGACTAACTACGGCAATATCGCTCAAAGGCGAGTTGGAGATGAGCATAGGTTTTACCGCAGAGCGAGGACCATTGGCTGTTCTACCGCCAGAAACGAGTACTTCCTCCACTTCGTGCGATGTCAGCTTGTCCCCTGTATGGGCTTTATTAATCTGTTTTTTTGCCATGTTGGCTTTGCCAACTGCAGGTTTGGCCGATGGGTCATGCTGAGTGGTGCTGTTGTTCGTAGTCTGATGCGTGGTTCGGGAAAATGCATCGGGCGACAAACTGAAGGCCGAAACAACAACGCTTAGTTGGAGCAACGACTTCCGTGTAAGCCGGGACGGTAAAGGACGAGACATGAATGGATACTTGTCATGCAGCATATCGGGCATCTCCTGCGGTGTGGCGTCAGTTACTCAAGAACATTAAGTACGAAAAAACTAAGTTGATTATGTTGGATACGATTCCTGTCGTATGATATATGATGTATCATCGTAAAATGCAAAAAAATATGAATGATTGAAATTTCCTTCACAAACAGAAAATTCCAGTTTGTTTTGTGGAAGGAAAATTATGGATATTTTGGAAAATAACAAAAATGTAAAATAAAAAGGAGGAATAATTTAGAGCATGAATTACACTATTTATCATAGTATTTCTCTAATTGTTGATTAAGGGAGGATTCCTCAAGTTCAACAGATAATACGCCACAAAGAGATGTGGGGCTATCTGATATATCATATATCTTTATCTTGAATTGAGTCAATATCGAAATGAAATTCCTAAAAATGCTGATGCATGACGAATGCGAAAGATAAGTAAATATTAAATGAGATATTTATTTAAATTACATAATAAATAATTTTGGGGGAATTAGTCATTTTAATTAAATTTATTGCATATAAGTAATATTATTTATACATAATTGAGATGCATTTAAAGTATCTATGTCGGGAGTAGAGATTGGGCTTATGCTGCTTATATACCACATTGCTGCGAACTTTGTTTTTATTTTTTGGTAAAGATTCTCATCCAAGAGTGTTTTTAGTAGATGGAGTAATCCTGCATCTATATCACTAAATAAAATAGTTATAATTGAGGCGGCCATCAAAAGCTGGTTGACATATGCTGCACAAAACAGTCAAAATATATAGTGAAAAAAGGAAACAACATAATGAATTCGTTAAATATAAACTACGTTCAACATGCCGAACTTCCCGTCGCGGTGGTTACGGGAGGAACAAGTGGGATTGGTCTTGCTATCGTTCATGAATTGGCAGCAGATCATCTTGTTTATGCGATAGGGAGAAATGATAAAAAAATTAAGGACTTGGAAAATAAAACCAATATTATTCCAATAAAACTCGATCTTCTTGATAAAAAAGGAAGAGAAAATTTTTTTAGAAATATAAATAAAATAAATGTTTTGGTGCACTCTGCTGCAAATTTAGAGAAAATATCTATTGAAAATAGTGATTATGATTTGTGGCAGAAGGTTTTTAATATAAATGTGTTTGTACCAGCTGAAGTGACTAGGTTGTCTTTGCATAAACTTAGAGAGCATTTAGGGCGGGTGATCTTTATTAATTCAGGTGCCGGCCAGCGCGGTATTGCTGGGCATACAGTTTATGTTGCTTCCAAATTTGCCTTACGCGGCATTGCAGACTCTTTGCGATTGGAAGAAGCTGCGGCAGGAATAAGAGTGGCAACTATTTATCCTGGACCAACAAAAAATATAAATAAAAAAGAATACAAGGATAAAAAATTAAAATGGCGCGAGAGTGAAGCTAGGGACCATGCAAAAGCTGTAAGAATTATTGTTGATATTGGTGATAATACTCAGATATCGGAAATATCAGTCCGACCGAGAATTGATTATGATGTAGAGTAATTAATGTTATGTGAACATACATTATAGAATTATATACTCTTTATGCAAATTAAACGACGTAAAATAGTTAAATATAAAATTAGCATTGCGAATCGTATAAAAAATAATATACTAAAATTAAAGATTAAAATCATGGGGCTTGGTATGTTAAAATCAGGGTGGATCGAGAGGCGGGCAGTCCTTTTTTCGGGGGAAAAAAGGCGCGCTACCTCATATATCAATACGTTATCATTAGTGGTTTATGGTGTTGCGGGTTTAACCGTTGCGCGCGAAGAAGGCTATGCAAGAAGCAATGCAGCTCAGGTAGGAGCGTGGAGCAATAATGCGGCATCAGTGCATGGTAAGAAGAAATTAAAGAAAATAGAGGTCAAAAATACTGCGTACCAATCTGCGCATAGTGAAGATATAGATGTAAAAAGTCGTCGAGCTGCTTTTAATTTCACGCGAGAACAGCATGAGGCGAATTCTGACACTCATATCAGTGCAGAAAGATTAAAGCAGCAGGGGGTGGTCAGTATTTTCAATCTGCAAAATCTTGCCCCTAACCTGAGTATTCAGCAAAGTAATGGTACTTCTACTGTTGACTTTAATATTCGTGGCATAGGTATGCGCGATATTACAAACAATAATACCCAATCTGTTATGACTTACATAGATGGGGTGGCTTATCCATTTTCATCTATGATAACAGGACAACTATTTGACGTTTCCGCAGTAAGTATCAAACCTGGTCCAGTTGGTTTTGAACATGGTCAGGCAGATACCGGGGGGGAAGTTAATATTGTTACCAATGACCCGACAGATAAATTACATGGTGGATTATCGGAAGATATAGCAAGTTACGCTCGTAGCCGCACAGACGCTTATATTTCTGGACCTATTACTGAAAATCTTGGCTTTCGGATTGCTGCGCAAACCTTGCAGGGCGGCGGATGGCAATACAGTCCATCACACAATACAAACTTGGGTGACGCTGATACGGGAGCTGTTAGAGGTAAACTCAAATGGAATCCGGATTCAAAGACGGAAATCAAGTTGACTGCCCAGTGGGTGCAAGACCGATCGGAAAATATTAATGGTGTAACAACAGTTAACTCTTTGCCATCGCGTCCTGGTAATCTTGTTAGCCTTAACGGGAGTAGCCCCGCAGGGAGTTATGTGCTGCCGTATAGGCAAACAGAATGGAGTATGGATCCAGCATTTGCAAACCTTATAGGCCGCAATGCTAACCTAAAACCGAGTGAACGAAACGTTTTGTGGGGTTTTAACCTGCGTTTTGTAAGAGATTTGAATTTTGCAAAACTTGAAACCATCAGTGCGTACGAAACAGAGCATCGTGGTGAGTTTATAGATGAAGATGCGACCATCTGGCGTACAGGTGATGAATATCGAACTATAAGTACAAATTCGTTTAGTCAGGAAATTAAATTATATGGTAATAGTTTGCATGACCGCCTGAAGTGGATTGTGGGCGCTTATTATAATAGGGTTCAATCAAAACAGAATGAATTTCTGGATTTTACTGATTATACACCAGCACGCGGGTATCTATCACAAACAAAATTTAACGATGATCAACAGACATTTTCGCAATATGCACATCTATCTTATCAGTTGCCGCGTCATGTAACACTATTTGGTGGTATTAGCCACGAGGCTGATGATCGGCAATTGTATAACCTTCATACCATTCATTATGCATCAAGTAATTTATGCTCCGCTACCAAGCTGTGCCAAGCACAAACGCAGGATCTAGGTTTTGCAGCATCTGGTGCGGCATCTAACCAGTTTTCTGGAGAAATTGGTGTTCAATGGCAGCCGGTCCAAAATTTTATGTATTATTTTAAAGTTAGTAAAGGGTTTAAACCTGGTGCTCTTACTGCCAACAATACTGTTGTTCAGGAACAGCTTGTGCCGACTAAGCCAGAAACAGTACTGGCATATGAAACAGGATTTAAGTCTGACATTATAAAAAATAAAGTAAGGTTGAATGCCGCTGCTTTTTACTATGATTACCGGGGGCAGGAACTTGCATCTCCAATTGTTCTTCCTCAGTACGGGACAATTGGAAAATATATTAACATTCCACATTCAGAGATATGGGGAATTGAGGCAACTCTAGAGCTACATCCGTTTAAAAACCTGTTTATTAGTCAAAATATTGGTTATCAGAGAGGTAATTATATCCGGTTTGAAGCAACAGATCTTCCCGCAGTAAATGCACATTATAAAAATACCGGACAATGGGCTCAGATTAATACAAATTACGCTAATGAAGATATGGGAAACCCAAAGTTAACACTGAATGGTTTTGCTAACTATCGTGTTAATGCATTTCGTTATTATCAATGGGAAACAGGTTTGGATTGGCAATATAGAAGCACGCAGGCAACAAGCGTGGGCGGTTTGAACACATATGGTTATCATTTGCCTCCGTATTTTACGCTTGGTGCGCATATGTCCTTCAGGCCTAATAGTGGGAAATGGAATGTAACGGTTTATGGAAGTAACCTTGCTAATAGAAAGTATTATACAGCAGGTGGATCAGTAACTGTTTCACAATATTGGTTGCCAGCCCCACCCAGATTTATAGGTGCTCGTGTTGGTTTTGATTTGTAAGGAATGTGAGTAAAAAATGAATATTATACAAAATATCAGAAAATTTCATGAAGATTTGACAGCATTTCGCCAGGATCTTCACGCTCATCCTGAGTTGGGTTTGGAGGAATACCGTACAGCAGGACTGGTTGCGCAAAAATTGCGGTCTTTCGGTATAGAAGTGCATGAAGGAGTAGGGAAAACTGGAGTTGTTGGTGTTCTGCGTGCGGGTTCAGGGCATAGAAAAATTGGCTTAAGAGCTGACATGGATGCCCTACCTATGCAGGAGGAAAACGACCTTCCGTATAAGAGTACTATTGCTCATAAAATGCATGCCTGTGGCCATGATGGGCATACCACCATGCTACTTGGAGCTGCGCAGTATCTTGCACAAACAAGGAAGTTTAATGGAACTGTGCATTTTATTTTCCAACCTGGCGAGGAAGGAGCCGGGGGTGCGCAGGCAATGTTGCAAGATGATCTTTTTACCCGTTTCCCCTGTGATGCCATTTTTGGGATGCACAACTCACCTGAACTGGAGATAGGTGAGTTTCGGATCAATCATGGACCTATTATGGCCGGTGGTGCTTTTTTTGATATAGCGATAACCGGATTAGGAGCGCATGCTTCTCGTCCTGAAACTGGTATTGATCCTATTGTTGTTGGCGCTCAAGTTGTTTTGGCATTGCAAACTATCCTTTCAAGAAATATTACGGCTTTCGAAAGTGCTTCTCTTAGCGTAACACGAGTGGAGTCATCTAGTTCTGCGTATAATGTTATTCCACATCATGTTGTTTTGGGTGGTACAGTAAGATGCTTTAGTAATGATATAATGGAATTCATAAAAAAGCGTGTGACAGAAATTTCCCAGGGTATTGCAAGCTCCCACGGTGCTGAAGCTAAGGTGGATTTTAAAGTTATTTTTGTTCCAACAGTTAACAATAAAGAAAAATCTGATTTTTTTTCTGAAACAGCAAAGATTTTGTTGGGAGAAAAAAATGTTAAAACAAACGCAAAAAAACTTATGGGATCAGAAGATTTTGGTTTTATGCTTGAGCATATAGAGGGAGCTTATGGCATGATTGGAAATGGCAAAGGATTTTCACCACATCATCCTAATTATAATTTTAATGATGAAGCAATTCCATATGGTGCGGCTCTTTATGCAAAATTAGTAGAAAATTTCCTGACATAAAAGAATTTTTTAAGTTTTTGAGGTTTGTAATGTTTGACAGAGTGAAAAATATTGTTCCCTATCATCAACATCAAGCATTGGGAGCTAGTATTGGGAATTTTCTAGAGTTTTATAATTTTATTATATACGCTTTTTTTGCTCCCATGATTGGAGAA
Source organism: Acetobacter syzygii (assembly GCF_000964225.1). Taxonomy (GTDB): domain Bacteria; phylum Pseudomonadota; class Alphaproteobacteria; order Acetobacterales; family Acetobacteraceae; genus Acetobacter; species Acetobacter syzygii. Next base: position 159,953 of record NZ_BAMZ01000027.1, read on the forward strand.
GTTTTTTTTTCTGCGCATAACCCGATGGTATCGCTTATTTGCGCGTTGCTAACATTTTCTGCTGGGTATATTGCCCGCCCTCTTGGTTCTGTTTACTTTGGATTTTATGTTGAGAAACATGGATCAGCTGCCACACTTAGTTTAACATTTATTCTTATGGGAATTTCCTCCCTATTCCTGGTATTAACACCAGGTGTTAATACTATAGGGTATGCAGCACCTATTTTAGTCGTTGTTGCACGGGTTGTGCAAGGTTTTTCGGAAGGTGGAGATGTTGGTCCATCGACAGATCTACTGTTTTCTCAGATAGGGAAACGTTACCGTTCTGCTTATATTATTATGCAGCCTGCGACACAATATATAGCCTCTTTTTGTGGTGTTTTTGTTGGGTTAATTTTATCACTCATACTTTCAAAAGAGAGTTTGTATTCTTGGGGATGGAGGATACCATTTGCAATGGGGATTCTTATTGTACCTGTCGGGTTTTGGATTCGCTCATCTATTCCTCAAGACATTCCTCTCAAAAAAGTAAAAAAATCGCAAAAAAGGAAAGTAGGGAGTTTTTTTGCGATTAACATGTTTATATATGTCGCAAGTGGTTCTGTTCTTACTTATATTAGAACGTTTGGCGTTAGTTATGCGGTTAATGTTCTAGGATTGCCGACAACTGTAGCAATGGCTGCCATGAGTATTGGTCTGTTATTGGGTATTCTGGGAATGCTGATTAGCATGAATCTTCATGCTAAAATTCCTGCAAAGAAAATTCTTCTGTCCTTGAATCTAATTCAGGTCCTCTCTCTCTATCCTGCATATTATTATGCAACACATTTATCAGGTATAATAAGTCAGATTGTTCTAAATACTGTTCTATTCCTTCCTGCTGGCTTGATGGCAACGACAGTTTGGAGTTTAATATTGGAGTCATTGCCAACAGAAAATAGATCTCTGGTTTATGGTATTACATACACGTTAGCTGTTTGCTTGTTTGGTGGTGTAACACAGCCTATTGTAGCATGGTTAATTGCTCATACGGGTAGTGTGATGATACCAGCATATGTTGGTACAGGAGCATCCATTATTGGAAGTTTATCCTTGCTGCATTTGAATTTTAAATATTCAAATGCAAAGAATAGTGTTTTTCCATGATAATATATTATGTCTAGGCAACTGGGCAGACACTCGTGGTTAACAATAGAAAATGATGCATTTTATGGAGTTAACTATGATAAAAAGGTGATTTTAAAAAGAGAGACACGAAATAATGTTTAAAAACATTCCGGTGTAGGCGTGCATGACCTAATATAGTTTGAAATACTTTTTATGGTTCATTATTCCCATTGTAATATTTTCTATCATGCAGTTCATTCTAGGTTTGTATTGAGAAAAACAATGAAAAAACGAATAAGGAATAAGGTCTTTTCTGAATTTATTCTTTTTAAATAAGATGCTGATACCTTAATACATCATAAGTGAGGTATTTTTGCTGTCTGAGCGCCAGATGAAGCGGATTGCGCCATTTTTCCCTCTGGCGCACGGAGTGCCACGCGTGGGTGACCGGCGTGTTCTGAGCGGGATCGTCTATGTAATCCGTAACGGTCTTCAGTGAAAAGACGCTTCGAAAGCGTATGGTCCGCACAAGACTTTATACAACCGCTTTATTCGGTAGAGTCGCCAGGATGTCTTTGACAGGGTATTTGTGATCCTGACAGAACAGGCAGGCTTGTGAAGCGTCTGACTGCGAGGCTGGTCAGTGACATCAGAGGTGCAGACGTGCTTCTGGTAGACCTTCCTGATGAGACAGAAGAAATCATTGGGGACAGAGGCTACGACGGCAACCAGATCAGGTTATCACTTGCAGAACGTAATATCACAGCCTGTATTCCGCCGAAGAAGAACGGGAAATCAAAGCCATCTTACGACTGGCACCTGTATAAAAAGCGCCACCTCATCGAAAACATGTTCGCAAAGCTGAAAAACTGGCGACGTGTTCCAACCAGATACGACGGCTTTGCTCATACATTCATGTCCGCAATCCACATCGTAGCAAGCGTCATCTTCTACCTCAAAGAATAAGTCCTGAGCCTAGCAATCGGATATAGTGGAGACTGAATTGCAGCAGAGGTTCTTCTTGCAAAATGTGATGGCTAGTTTAGCGTTCTTGGTGGTTTTTTGCCATAATTGACCTTTGAGTTGTCTGATGTTTTGCCGCCACGCCCACTTCTGCCACTTGCTTAGGTAGGCCAGGAAAGGGTGGCCAACGTAATCGCATTAATTCAAGTTCTATAATCTTATTCTGTGGGGGTGGGGTTGCATCCGACGTGGGAGACGGCTGGTTTGTGGAGTGAATGGTGTTTCAGGAGGTATGAAGGAACGTCAATTTCTGATTCTGTCCTCACGATCTCCCTGTTTTCGGCCACTGTAGAACGCCTGTAAGGGGAAATTGCCCCTGCTTGCGTGTACGATGCGGCCACTGTTACACTCACTGTGCCGTCAGGTCAGCTTTTGCGGGTGTGGTTTGCGGGTGGACGCTGCCGGTAGCGGTCTGTAAGAATTTGCAGAATAGACGCTTGTTCATACCGTATTTCGGGAGCAGTCAATGCCCACTATTAGCCCATTTGCAGGCAAACCAGTCGACCCAGATCGCCTTGTCAATATCGACGTCCTGCTCGATGCTTATTATACTCATAAGCCTGATCCAGCTTTGGCAACGCAGTGTGTAGCGTTTGGCACATCGGGTCATCGAGGATCTTCTTTAACGACCAGTTTTAATGAAAATCATATTCTATCGATCAGTCAGGCGATTGCTGATTACCGCAAAGGAGCTGGTATTACCGGGCCGCTGTTTATAGGCATTGATACCCATGCTCTGTCACGACCGGCGCTGAACTCTGCGTTGGAAGTATTCGCGGCAAATGGGGTTGAAGTCCGCATTGATGCTCAGGATGGTTATACTCCTACGCCTGTTATTTCCCACGCAATCCTGACTTATAACAGCAATCGCACGAATGATCTGGCTGATGGTGTGGTTATTACACCATCGCATAATCCTCCGGAAGATGGCGGATACAAGTATAATCCTCCTCATGGTGGCCCGGCGGATACTGATATTACTAAAGTCGTGGAAAGTGCAGCTAACACTTACATGGTCCGGAGCATGGAAGGTGTAAAGCGTATCAGCCTTGCAGAGGCATTGAAGGCACCTACCACCAAACGCTATGATTACATTACCCCATATGTGAATGATTTGGCTGCCGTGGTGGATATGGATGTTATCCGTGAATCCGGTATTTCCATTGGTATCGACCCCCTTGGTGGTGCCGCAGTGGATTACTGGCAGCCTATTATCGACAAATATGGCATTAATGCCACGATTGTCAGCAAGGAAGTGGATCCGACTTTTCGCTTTATGACGGCTGATTGGGACGGAAAGATCCGTATGGATTGTTCATCTCCGTATGCGATGGCCCGTTTGGTCAAGATGAAAGACAAGTTCGACATTGCCTTTGCGAATGATACGGATGCCGACCGCCATGGTATTGTGTCAGGCCAGTATGGGCTTATGAACCCCAATCATTATCTAGCTGTTGCCATTGAATATCTGTTCAATAACCGTGAACATTGGAGCGTTGGTGCGTCCGTTGGCAAAACGGTGGTCAGTAGCAGTATGATCGATCGCGTAGCTGAGGAAATTGGTCGTAAGTTGGTGGAAGTGCCTGTCGGCTTCAAATGGTTCGTTGAAGGTTTGTACAACGGCACATTGGGGTTTGGTGGAGAAGAAAGCGCAGGTGCATCTTTCCTGCGCCGTGCGGGCACGGTGTGGAGCACGGACAAGGACGGTATTATCCTTGGTTTGTTAGCTGCGGAGATGACGGCTCGTACCAAGCGTACCCCTGGAGCCGCGTATGAAGATATGACCAGACGCCTTGGTACGCCATATTACGCACGGATTGATGCTCCGGCCGACCCGGAGCAGAAAGCTATTCTGAAAAACCTATCTCCTGAACAGATTGGTATGTCTGAACTGGCTGGTGAGCCGATTATTGACACTTTAACCAATGCGCCGGGCAATGGTGCGGCCATTGGTGGGTTGAAAGTTTCAGCCAGAAATGGCTGGTTTGCTGCGCGCCCTTCTGGCACGGAAAATGTCTATAAAATCTATGCTGAAAGCTTCAAGAGCGAAGCTCATCTCAAGGTGATTCAAACTGAAGCGCAAGATGCGATTTCCGCCTTGTTTGCCAAGATGGTAAAGCAGAAGACAGGCTGATTTTGATTTAACTTTCCTTGCTCTATCATGCCAGCAGGGATTGGCTTCACGCTTCCATTTTTCAGATTATGAAAAATGGAAGCATAAAATTAATATTTATTGGGAATGACTACGCTCTTTTCTGAAATATTTTGAGGCGTGTGAGTAAAGCGTAGTGATCAATTAAAGAAGCTTTTCCACACGATCCTGTAAGCGGCCAAGCCAGATACGTCCTGCCACGCCGATTTTCCAAAATGCATGGGCAGGAATGGGCTGCACAGGTGTAATGGGAAAAAGCGGCTCTGCTTTATTTTGTAACCACAAGGCAATTTCCCGCCCCATTACGGTTGCCAAAGCAACGCCCCGGCCATTGTAGCCCAACACAGACAGAAAACCGGGTGCTGGTTCATGCCAGTGCGGGTAGTGGTCAAGTGTTATGGCGAGTTGGCCATTCCATCCATGGGTCCATTGTACGCTTTTAAGTTCTGGCCACATTGCGCAGGCTCGGTCAACGAGGTGTGGAAAACTGGCAGCGTTGTGCGCTGGATGAGAATAGGAACGCCCTCCCATAAGAAAACGACCGGATGTATCAACCCGGTAATATGTAGTAATCTGCCCAAGTTCGTATAGAACTTCGTGTTGTGCAAGAATACGTTGGCGCAAGGACTGAGGGAGAGGTTCTGTTGCGACAATGCTGCTATAGACGGGCACAATGGAACGGCGCAGTTTGTTCCACAATGTTCCAGTATATCCGTTGGTGGCCATAACGACTTTTTTGGCGATAACACTGCCATGTCGGGTATTAATAAGCCATTTTCCGTTTGATTGACTGACGGATATAACATGGCTGTTTGCGTAAATACGCGCTCCTTCATTTATGGCGGCAGTTGCTAACCCTTGTGTGTAAGCTAATGGGTCCAGTTGCCCTCCACGCATGTCCAGCATCCCGCCGGGATATAGGGAGGTGCCTGTGCGTTCGTGCATGGCATTGGCATCCAGCCACTGGACGGAACCACCACGCAGGCTACATTGTTCCATCAAGCTTTTCAAAGATGCTAATTGCGAGGTGGCTGTTGCTGCCCGAATGGTGCCGCCGCGTTTGGCGTTGCACTTCAAACTATAATGAGTGATCAAATCAAACACGAGATCTGGTGCATTCCAGGCCAGGTTGACCAATCTGGTTCCACGTTCAGGGCCAAAATCGGCTTCAACCTCGTCAGGTGTCGGTTTGAGGCCAGGGTTAACCTGCCCGCCATTGCGGCCAGAAGCACCATAGCCGGGCGTATGGCTTTCTAATACAACGGTGGAAACACCCTCGCGTGCCAGATGGAGGGCTGTGGAAATACCGGTAAGCCCTCCTCCTATAATGGCAACATCGGCATATGTCTGTTTGCAGAGATAAGGCCATGTTGGTGTGGGAGTATCATCTGTCTCGTAAAGACTTCCAATATCGGACATCCATTACTCCTCGGCTGGCAAGCCATATGGGTTCAATGTCGGTTTAGAAAGCGCCACAATTACCGACAAAAGGTTTGTGTGCGAATCTATCTTTTATCCAGTTGATCTGATCCTGAACGGACTGGGTCATTGTAGGGTCATGATCAAGGCCTGGGTAGAGGTGGAAAAAAAGCGAAACTCCATTTTTGCAGCTTTTAACAGCAGTCTTGCGCACACCCTCTGGCGGGACGGAAGTATCTCCACCACCGGTCAGGACCATCATTGGTCCTTGTACAGGGCTGGTGCCAATTTCATTTTCTGCCAGCATTCTGCGGACAACGGGAAGATTGGTCCAGCCTGGTTGCATGATCTGGGATGATGTTTGGCTGGAGTAAGCTGCATATCCCGCGTACCAGCAGCCAGAAGAGGCTATAAGTGGGTAATGTTCGTATCCTGCAGGGGTAAGGGCCGTATGTACATCAAAAGTCGGATAACGTGCCTGTAAGCCAAAGGCCACCATAGGGAAATAAAAAGGTGCTCCTTTTTCTTTGGGAAGAGGATCTATGAAATCCAGCATATTGATTGTGCCGGAAACAGAAACTGTTCCAAGATAATGCTTGTTTTTTGCCTCTTTTTCCAATTCCGCCACACTCCAGGAGGCCATGCCTCCTTGTGAGTGACCATCAGATACCCAGTCTTTGGCAAGCTGCGGGAATGCTGATTGTGCTGCGGCTACCGCGTAAATAACATCATACGCTTGGGCTAGCTTGTTCATATACTGGTGTGCGCCTGATGTGCCTAAGCCGTGGTAGTCTGTTGCAACAACTGCAAGACCAGATTTTGGAAATTCAAAAAGTCCTTCATTACCATAATATAGATTTTTCATGCGTGATGGTGCACAGGATTGAGCTACGCCGCTTGTACCATGTGCCCATGCGACAAGCGGCCATCCACCAGATGGTTGTGTTCCTGTAGGCAGCAAAACAACGGCTGAAGATATAACGTCCTGCTTTTCAGCATCAAGAGAGTGATAAAGTATGCGCCATGCGATAATTCCATCTGGAAGAGTATAGTTATTTGCCCGTTCTATACGAATTACGGCTCCCGGCCATGTTTGATTGTTTTGTACAGAGAGCGGTGATGTGTAAAAAGGTGAATCAGGCAAAGTCGTCTGATGCTCGTAAGCAAGAGCATCCGAAATATTTGTGAAAAGATGACTTTGTGCCATGCTTGGTATATAAATGGCGAGAGATGTGGTAAGACTGACTGTTGTGTACAGGGAAAGTTTTTTGAATATATCAATTGTTTTTATAAATGAAAAATTCATTTTTCAGGCTCCAGGTTGATATGTTTTTTGGAGAATATTATTAAATAACTGCAGTTTATTTTTATATGTTTTTAGTAATTATTTTTCAAATAAAGTAATTTTCTTATTTTAAAAATATCTTCAAGTATCATTGGATGAGAAAAATTTTTCACAGATAAATGGTTCTGTCAACGATATTTTTCATATTTATGAAATAAATTCCTCACATTGGGGAGGTATGCCGAGTAATGACGTATCTCCCGGTTGTTCACAGGAATTGAGATGCAAAAAGAAAAGATGTGCTCCATGAATCTGGACAAAATTTCATATTTATGAAATGTATATTATCTGAATCAAGGAATGTACAAGATCATGAATTTACTGAGCCTGAGTATGGGTGCGCGTTTGCGTGCGCGTAGAAAGAGCATGGGGTTGTCACTTAAAGATGTGGCAGAACGTGCCGGGGTTTCGGTTGGTTATCTTAGCCAGATCGAGAGAGATATATCCTCGCCATCAGTGAAGGATCTAATGGAGATTTCACGCAGTCTGGGAGCTTCAGCAAGCAGTTTTTTTGAGGCTGCTACGCAAGATGCCGTGGATTCGTTTGTGGTTCGGCAAGCACAGAGAAAAATAACTTTTTTTGAAAATGGTCTTACAAAACAAAAACTCTCTCCTTCTGCCCATGATGGTATGACCATGTCTATGGTCGTGATTGAACCTGGAGGAGGTTCAGGGGAGGTGCTTTATACGCATGACGGTATGGAAGCTGGTCTGGTCATCAACGGCCAGTTAACATTAGTAATGGAAGATGAGGTTTCTGTACTGAATGAGGGTGATAGCTTCCAGTTTTCTAGCCAGAGACCTCACCGATTTTACAATAGTTTTGCTGATGTGACCCGGGTTATCTGGGTCAATGTAGGGGCAAAAAACAAAGCCGACAAAGGCGTCTTCTAATGTTGGGTGATAGATGCAGCAGAATGCGATTCAAGGCTTAAGCTTCTATAAGCTGCTCCACGGTGAGGTATCATGGCAAAAGACGTTGTTTTGCTGTTGGACGGCGCATAGCTCGAGCCGTTGTGGGAGCGTAGTTCGGAGCAAGCGCTCGTTCCCATAATCAGCAACATGGCGAGTAATCTCATGAAATGGCGATCCTAGATCGGAAGAACGCAGAAGATACCCAACATATAACATTACGAAATCAGAACAACAATGTGTTTGAACTGATATGCAAGGTTATGATGAATTAAATTTTTAGGAGTTGCCTTAATTTTAGGTCTGAGATTGTACCCGTAAAAAACTTTGCAGGCAGAAATGTTATTTGCGATACGCATTATACGCAGGCGTGCAGTGGGGGGGAGGCAGCCACTGCACTGGATGTCAGTTTAGAATATCTCTGTCATGAATATTCAGGATAATGTTTTCCTAGACTTTTCCATAACCAATAATCGCTTTGATCTCGAGATATTCAGCAATACCAAAGTCGCTGCATTCACGCCCATTGCCTGATTGCCCGTACCCGCCAAAAGGAGCTTTGACGGTCCACGCCGCTCCATTGATGTTGACGTTACCAGCACGCAGGCGACGTGCTACCGAACGTGCGTGTTCAAGATCGTTAGATTGGACGTAGGCAGCCAAACCATATTCCGTGTTGTTGGCAAGCTGGATTGCGTGTTCTTCGTCATCATAACCGATGATGGAAAGAACAGGGCCAAAAATTTCCTCCTGAGCAATGGTCATATCTGGTGTTACATGTCCAAAGACTGTGGGTTTAACGTAATAACCACATTCCAGGCCGGTTGGTTTGCCTTCTCCTCCCGCTGCAAGTACAGCGCCTTCTGCTATGCCGATATTAATGAGTTTTTGAATACGTTCAAACTGTTTGGCGCTGACAACTGGTCCCAGCTCCGTCATTTCGTCTGCGGGGTTGCCGAGCCTGAAGCCTGCTGCGGTGCGGGCTGCAATATCCATGGCTTCTGCCATACGTGCGTGGGGTACCAACATGCGGGTAGGAGCATCACATGATTGTCCCGAGTTGCTGAAGCAACCTTTGACACCGCGTTGCACGGCATCTTCAAAGTTGGCATCAACTAAGATAATATTGGCGGATTTTCCGCCAAGTTCCTGCTGCACACGTTTGATGGTGCTGGCTGCGGCACGTGCAACTGCTGCGCCTGCTCGCGTAGAACCGGTAATAGAGACCATGTCCACATCTGGGTGTGCGGCTAGCACTTCGCCAACGTTTGGGCCGTTGCCGTTGATCATGTTGTAAACACCAGCGGGTACACCGGCTTCATGTAGAATTTGGGTGAATACAAGAGCGCTGAGCGGTGCTTCTTCACTGGGTTTGAGAATGGTTGTGCACCCTGCCGCCAAGGCTGGAATTACCTTGCAGGCAATCTGGTTCATAGGCCAGTTCCATGGTGTAATCAGCGCGGCCACGCCTATTGGCTCACGTGTGATCAAAAGGTCATCTCGGGGTTCGTCAAAAACAAAAGTGCGTAATGCCTCAATGGTCTCTGCTGTATGCGCCATGCCAGCCCATGTCTGACTGTCACGCGCCCGGCTGATAGGAGACCCCATTTCCGTGGAAATGGCCTGAGCCATATCCTCTGCTCTCAGGCGGTAGATATCCAGAATACGTTCAAGTAGCGCGAGACGTTCTTCTCTGCTGGTCTTGGACCATGTGGAAAAAGCAGATCGTGCAGCCGAGACTGCATGGTCTACATCCTGCGAGGTTCCCATAGCAATCTGTGCACAAGAGGCTTCAGTCGCGGGATTGATGACATCAATGAGACAGGGCTCCGCAGGAGCGATCCATGCGCCATTAATATAGAATTTTTGAGAGTGTGCGGAAAACGACATTGTCATCATTGTCTCCTGAAGTGTCTCTAAGCAGGTCAGTCTGGCTGTTGATCACGTAGTATGTGCGATAGGCGGGGGCGCTTCCCGGGAATGACGACAAAAGCTGCTATGCTGATTATAGCCAGACCAGCCGCACCCAAAAGCAGTTCTTTTCGTGTGTCAGGTAAGGCAAGCATGGAAAGAATGACCAGAGTTAGCAACACAAGTGCAAGCCATGGCCGCCATAATGCAATGCGGCATACACGCATACGAGAGAAAACCATAAGTCCGTTATTGAACATGATAATCGCCCCCGTGGTTGATACCAGGAAGGCAAACACGGATCCGGGCGAAACAACAGCGCAGATTGACACTACAAGCGCAGCCAGAGAGCAGGCGAGAACCGAGATAACCGGCAGACGGGTTTTGGGTTGTGTGCGCAGGAAGTAGCGTGGCGCATCTCTTCTGCCAGCCATTTCGAACAGTACGCGGGAGGTTGTGTATAATCCAGAGTTGAGTGTTGAGAGTGTGGCAACCAGAATGACCAGTGTCATGGCTGATGTGGCAAAGGGAATATGGAATGTCTGCAAGACATAAAGGAAAGGGGATTCCCCCTGCCTGATATGAGTCCATGGTACCAGGCACAGGATAAGAGCTATAGAGAGTAGATAAAAAACGACCAATCGGAATGCCACAGTGCGCGTTGTGCGTATGACATTGGCGTCCGGTGCACCAGATTCCAGTGCTGCAATGGTTGCGATTTCCGTTCCGGACATGGAGAACAGCGCGGTTGGTACTGCTGCCAGAACGCCGGTAAGACCGTGTGGGAGTAGACTGCCGCTGGCCATCAGGTTTGCCTGAACAGGAACATTATAATGGTAGAGCAACACAAAGCTGACACCGATAAACACGGTCAGGGCAAGGATTTTGATACAGGAAAATCCATATTCAAATTCGCCGTAATTTCGGACCGGGAGCAGGTTGAGTGCTGTCATGCTGCCCAAAACCAGAATTTCGCGCACAGCATATGGTAGCGGCACCCATGGTTCCAGTAGTGTTGCTGCGGCCATGACCTCAATAGCTAACGTGACGACCCAGAGTAACCAGTAAGACCACCCGGCAACAAAACCTAGCCGGAGCCCAAGATTGGTTCGAATCTGGTTAAGAAACGAACCAGATCCGGGGGCATGCAACGCGACATCGCGGAGGAGTAGATTGATGAGCAACACCAGTATAGCGGACAAGGCATAGGAAAACAGGACAGCCGGGCCAGCCGTGACAATTGCGCCAGAGGCTCCAACAAAAAGACCGGCGCCCATGACTCCTCCAAGAGAAATCATTGCGATATGTCGCCCCGCCAGACTTGTAGCGAGGGGGGGATGAGGATTTTGCCGACTCTCATTGTGTTGAGAGGTTTTGGGTGCAGACGTGGGGGAAGTGTGAGGAGGAGATGTCATGCTGCTGTTCCATTTGGAGCAGAGGCGTGATGGATGAGTGAGCCCGAAGTGTAACAGACTTCTGTAAGAGACAAAAACTTGCTGTAAGCACAAAGCAGAAGCACGCGGGTTTTCCTTCTCTACCTCAGGTTTTGCCTCGTCCGCAGAGGGAGGCTGTCAGGGTATTTCATGAGTATGAATAACTGCTGTTTTTGCTATATTGTCCGGTGCACCATCATACGGTTTAAAAGAGTGTTTGGGATATAAATATGCAAAGAGGAATATTCTAAGACTCTTTATTCTATCTTCAATGAATTTGAATCATTCAGAAAAATGATTCTTATCATGAAAGGCCTCCAGAATATTTTCAGGTCGTGTGCAAAGCGTGCCTGTGGCGGTGTCAAACAGTGTATTGAAGCAACCCTCTTATTGTCCATTCAAGAGGAAACGTAGGGCATATTTAGAAATCGCTGATGTGAAGAGTCATATTTCATCACATGATGTTTGTAAGATTCTAATGATTGTTGAGGTCTGTGAAGGTGCTGGAGGGTACGGTGACAGCATGACTGTGTTGGGAATGATATTTTCACATATATGAATTTATGTCCACAACAATTCATTGATAAAATGCAATGATATAAGCTGCATGGCATCCAAGGATTTGATGTAAGTTATTGTTTTCATGTAATAAATATTAAATCACCTTGTTATTACATCATTGGGTGTTCTATTTTTTATGAGTGCGAAGAGGGTGAAATCTTATCTGGCTGTATCTTATACGCCACAGCTTTGATGGGTATAGGCATTAAGATTGCGGGTTTTTATGCCGGTACCATGGATCTGTCAGCGCTGATCTGAGGGGATGTTGGTTGTTGCTTATTGGCAACAAGTTGAGGGGAATTGAATGCCGTAAGTTCTTTTTTGAATGGCTTATGAAAGGTAGTTTTTCATTTTTCATTGAAAATAAAATGTATTTTTAAAAATATGTATGAGATTTATGCTTGATTTATATGTGTTTGTTGCGGGATGAGAATGAGATAGGGTTGTCTCAACATTCATCAGAATCAAACAAAGGGGCACCGTATGCTGCCAGTCTGCGTCAATCGTTTTCTGTTCCTATTGGCGTCTTCTTCTGCGCTGCTCTCTGTTCAGTGGGCAGTGCATGCCAATGCTGCGGAAACCGATATGGGGGGTGTGTCTCCTCATCATACGTCAGCCACAGCCAAACATTCTGGTAAAGCTACGGCCGTTGGTGCGCACGCAGCAAAACCGCGCAAGGTTTCGACTAAGGCGCTGCAGGGTAAAGGGGAAGAAGTTCTGGTTTCCCACACCCGTCGTGCGATTTCGCATAACAGTGAAAACGTTATCGGGCGGAAGGAACTGGATCAGCAGGTGCCCGGTCAGAACATCCTCAAAGCGGTTGGGCAGTTGCCGGGCGTAAGCTATAGCTCCACAGATCCGCTGGGGATCGATACGTGGGGTGCGAGTGTTTATGTCCGTGGGTTCTTTCAGAACCAGCTTGGTGTTACGCTCGACGGCGTGCCGCTCAATGACCAGACGTACACCACCACGAACGGTTTGAATATTGCGAACGCCTGGATCTCTGATGATATTTCCAGAGTCAGTGTGTCGCAGGGGGGGGGATCGTTGGATGTGGCTTCCAATACCAACCTTGGCGGCGCCATGCAGTTCTATACGTCAGACCCCAAGGAGAAGGCCGGTGCAACGGTTTCTCAGGGGTTTGGCAGCTATGCCATGAAGCGTACGTACGTGCGTGTGGATAGCGGTAAGCTGAACAGCAGTGGCACGCGTTTTTATGTTGCGTATTCGCGGGACTTTGAAAAGAAATACGATGGTCCGTCCCCGAGCTTCATGCAGCAGGTAAACGCCAAGCTGGTGCAGCCGATAGGCGATAAAAGCAAGATCAGCGCGTTTTTTAACTGGAATAACGCTGAAGTTTACGGATATCTGGATAAGTCTCTGGGGTCATTGGCTAAATATGGCTGGCGTCAGGAGTTGATGTACCCGAACTACGCGAAAGCCTTCAATTATGCTGCCGGGAATTACCCGTCTGGCTGGGATGATCTGGTCAGTGGTAATTATACGCAGCTGTATGATGCTGGTCAGTCCACTCAGGATTATATCGGAGGAATCAACTTCGATATGGCTCTGAACGACAATCTGCGCTGGCAGTCTGTTCTGTATGCACATCGCGATATTTCTAACGCAACCTACAGTGCGCCTGGGGTCTGTTCGCCCGGGACCAGTTTGCCTGGAACCTGTGCAGCCGATGGTTCGGACAACGGCAGCTATGTTGAGGGGCAGGTTCCTCTTTCCGAGCAGGTATGGATGAACCGTGAAATGCGCGAAGGCTTCACGTCTGCGCTGGATTACAAGATTGGCCGCCACAATATTAATGTTGGTATTTGGTACGAACATAATAATTCGACTGCCAGCACGGGCTACTTTAACGAACCACAGCTAGGGCAGGGGTCTCCGCTGGTCACAACTGGTCCGTACGATGTGTATGGTGCAGAGTTTGCAAAAGGCTGGGCCTATCGCTGGCACACTAATACATTCCAGTTTCATGCCATGGATCGGTGGCGTATTCTGGATAACCTGACTGCAACATACGGTTTCAAATCCACGGTGCAGCAGACAGGTGGTGGCAATATAGCATGGGACCCCACGGGTAATTATTCCGGCCTGAACGCGCAGGGGCCAAAAGGTTCCATTACATCCGCTGCGGGGTTCCTGCCATCAGTCAACCTCGACTGGCGTTTTCTGCCGGGGCATGAACTATATTTTGACTTTGCGGAAAATATGCGGCCCTTCAACGCATCTTCCTATGCCAGTGCAACGTCTCCTGGTCCATGGATGTTGCAGGATCAGGCCGCTTTCCGTGCTGCAAAAAAGGGTCTGACTCCCGAGCGTGACTTTACGTATGTTCTTGGTTACCGTTATTCTTCACGGTTTATCACGGCTGGTGTGGATGGTTACCACTCTGATAACCATAACCGTCTGATTTCTGGTGCAACTGGTATTGGGGGTGCGGATCAGGGGGCATCACTGCTCAATACCCGACGAGCCTCCCAGTGGGGTGTGGATGGTGTTGTTACGCTTGTTCCAATTCATGGTCTCGCGATTACCAACTCGGTCAGCTATAACCACTTTACTTATGGGCACAACCTTCCGATCTGCAACGCAACGGATGATGATGGTAACTGCACGGGCTATGGTAACCTGAAGGGTAAAAAAATGGCTGGCTATCCGTCGGTCATGTATAAAGCCAACATCAGCTACACGTGGCATGGGGCTTCTACCTGGATGGATGTAAACTACTACTCCAAGCGCCAGTATTCGCTCCTGAACGACACACATGTTCCAGCTTACTGGCTTGCCAACCTTGGCGCCAGCTATGACTTTGGGGATGTGGGGCCGCTGAAGGGCGTCAAAGCATCCTTCATGGTTTACAACCTCTTTAACGCCAAGTACATCGCCATGATGGGCGAAAACGGCTTCCCTGCTACGGGTGACATGCAGTCCCTCGAACGTGGTGCTGTTCGCGAATACTTCGGCACCATCAAGGCATCTTACTAATAGAAAAAAGCGCTGGCCAGCTTGTTCTGGCCAGCGCGCAGGGTGTGGTGGAAAGGAATGAAAAATATGCGCCGCTTTGGCCATAGATGCCAGAACAAGGCATTTGCCTTCTTTACTTTTTTGCTCTGCTCAGGAGGCGCCGCTCTGGCCGCTCCTGCTACACCACCACTGACTGCCGAAACGAGTGATGTTGCTACACTCCCTCATTTTTCTGATCATTGGGCATTGATCGCGACCAATAACGTTGCTTTCACATTGTACGATGGTGATAAAGGGACAATCCTTGGCACCGTTCCCGCAAAAATGATTGATAATATTAACATTTCTTCTGACAGAGCGAAAATTTATGCTGCGGTCAGCATGTGGTCACGGGAAGATCATGGTACGCGGGAGGATTTTTTACAGGAGTATGATGCACAACATCTTTCTCTGGAACATGAGATTGATTTACCTCCCCGTGCTCTTGCTGTTTTCAAGCAGCAGAATTTGGAATTAAGTGCGGATGGTCAGTGGGCGTATATTTTTAATATGAGCCCAGCAACCGGGGTTTCCATTGTAGATCTACATGACCGGAAAGTTGTCCGCACGGTGGATACGCCGGGTTGTGCGCTTATTTTTCCATGGGCACATGGTGGGTTTTCTTCCCTGTGCGGTAATGGATCGCTGACCAATGTGGCTTTTGACGGAAAAAAGGCGCAGGTTACCCAAACAAAATCGTTTTTTGATGCCGATACAGATCCTGTTTTTGAGCAAAGTCAGGTGGACCGGCATACGGGGCAGGCTCTGTTTGTGACATACACAGGTATGGTCTATCCAGCGACCCTGTCGGCACAACCGGTGCTTGGTCAACCGTGGTCTTTGCAAGAGGCCGCATCCCAACCCAAGGCTGGTACTGGTGTGCAGGAACTGGCCTGGCGGCCTGGCGGTAAACAGCCGTTTTTCTGGCATAAGGCTGATAATCGCCTGTATGTGTTGATGCATACGGGAACGTACTGGACCCATAAACAGGATGGGACGGAAGTCTGGGTTTATGATGTTGTGCAGCATCGGTTGCTGCAGCGGATTGCTTTGCCAGGCCCGACAGCCAGTATTGCGGTTAGCCCTGATACCAAGCATCCATTGCTGTTTGCTGTGCAGCCATCTGGCAAGCTGTTTATTCTTTCTGCTGAAAGTGGAGAGGTGACAAAAACGATTGAGGCAAGGGTGGCTGGTTTTCTTGTGGTTCCCACTCCGTAATTCTGTGAAGAAAATATAGTTTTGAAAATGTGCCCTCTGGCAAAGATGAAAGGCAGCTTCGGTCATGCGTGTTCCTCTTTTTGACCGTGTAACAGAAACTTTTACACGCCATCTGGCCTCGCATTCTCCGCGCCGTCAGTTTCTGGCTCGGTTTTCAACCCTTGTTGCTGGTTCGGGGGCCTTTCCACTTTTGCCAGTACAGCGTGCACAAGCGGAAAGCCGGACCGTTCCGCCTGTTCAACCCAACATAGCTTCCGACTTTGATCGCCTTGCACAGTCAACCGATCCAACAAAGTGCAATTATTGGCGCCATTGTGCTATTGATGGAGTCTTGTGTGGCTGCTGCGGTGGTGGTGTGCATACATGTCCGCCGGGAACTCAGCCGTCTCCCGTTTCATGGATTGGCACCTGTCGTAATCCATCGGATGGACGACAATATGTTATTGCCTACAGGGATTGTTGTGGCAGAACAACGTGTGCGTCCACGCCTGATTGTCATTGCAATACTGCTGATCGGGAAATGCCGATATATCGACCTCAGGCTAGCAATGATATTATCTGGTGTTTTGGTACAACATCGACTGCTTACCATTGTTCTACAGCAGCTATTGTTGGTCAGGCCTGAAGATGTTCAGGCAGGCGGTCTATAACCGTTCGAAGCGGAGAGCCGTGCAGATTCTTGCTTGTGCAGTCTTCACGATGATATTTGCAAATATGCTGTTGCCGCTGCAGAACGTGCGTGCCGAGAGTGGAAGGGATGAAGGAGCTTTTTCTCCCCCCCGTTTGCATTATCTACTGAATTGCGCTGGTTGCCATGGTTTGGAAGGTCATTCGAGCAAAACACTGGTGCCTGATCTTTTAGATCAAGCTGGATTTTTTTTATGTTCTCCAGATGGACGGGACTACATCATACGTTTACCTAATGTGGCATTTGTCAAATTACCATCCCTGCAGTTGGCTGATCTTATGAACTATGTGGTTTTTACGCTGGGTAAAAAGAGCGTACCGCCTGGTGCTAAGCCTTATACGGCTGCGGAAGTGGACAATTTACGCAAACGTTCATTCCATGATTACAGCTTGCAGGCCTACAGAAAGGCAGTCGTAGAGTCAGTGTTACGTGCCTGTCCCGCAGCGGTTGGCAAGCTTCAGGTTTACGGTGTCGCGCTGGATCAAAAGGAAGTGGCCAATATGGGTGGCGGTTCTCCTTCATATTGAAGGAGAATATGTAGATGAGAAACTGAATGTTTTTTAAAAAAATAATTCTGAATATTGGTATTTGCACAGGTTTTCTGGCTGGTGAAGTCTCTTTGAGTGTCGTGTCTGCTGGCGCACATGAATGGGATATGCCTGCCCATTTTCATGTTGTTAACAACGGGTTTGATTACACACGACGAGATATCATGATCCCCATGCGAGATGGGGTAAAGCTGCATACAGTTATTTTGCTTCCTAAAAATGTGCGTAGTGCTCCTATTTTGCTGACACGTACTCCATATGATGCCGATCAGATGGCGCATAACCAGCATAGTAGCCATATGGATGTGGCACTTTATGGTTATGACAACATGTCTGATGTGGTTACGGAAGGTGGCTACATTAGAGTTTTGCAGGATGTGCGGGGCAAGTATGGCTCTGGAGGTGACTATGTCATGCAAAAGCCACTTGCCGCACCTAAGCCTGGTGGAACAGATGAATCAACAGATGCTTACGATACAATAGACTGGCTGGTTAAAAACCTCCCTCAATCCAATGGTCGTGTGGGTCTTCTCGGTATTTCCTACGATGGCTTTCTGGTGCTTATGGGGCTTGTGAATCCGCATCCCGCCCTGAAGGTTGCTGTGCCTATGAATGCTATGGTGGATGGTTGGCGTGGGGATGACTGGTTTCACAATGGGGCATTCCGTGAGCAGATGCTTCCTTACCTGTATGAGCAGGGGGCGACGCACGCTAATTCGGAAATATGGTGGTCCGCGCATTACGATGATTATGATACCTATATGAACGCTGGATCCGCAGGGGGTGTGGGTAATGCGCGGGGTATGCAGCAGATCGGTTTTTATAGGAATCTTCTGGCTCATCCTGCTTATGATAACTTCTGGCAGGCTCAGGCGGTGGATAAAATTATGGCCCGCCAATCCGTGCACGTTCCAACAATGCTAGTACATAGTTTGTGGGATCAGGAAGACATTTACGGTACCATGGCAACATATTACGCCATGAAACCACATGACAGCCAAGGAGACATGCTGCATCTGGTCATAGGGCCATGGTTCCATGGGGGAGAAATCAGGAAGGGTGCGCAACTAGGCACAATAGAATTCGGGAGTGATACCGGAGTTTATTTTCGGCAGCAGATTCTGGCTCCTTTTCTGGCCTCTGCTCTTTGGGGGAAGTCCGCTCAGACACCGCCTGTTGTCGCTTTTGTAACGGGAGAAAACCGTTGGGAGAGTTTACCAGCGTGGCCTCTGGTTAATCTGGATAGTCCCCCGAAAACTGCAGATATGACTGCGGCGGCTTTAAGGCCTGATCACAAGCTGATCTTCACAAAACAGGTTGGTCCGCTCAATGCTTCAGTTGCATATGTGTCTGATCCTGCCAGACCGGTGCCGTATCGGCACAGACCCATTCTGGCCATGGATGGTGCAGGGTCAACGTGGCACAACTGGCTGGTGGATGACCAGCGCGAAGCATCGGGTAGAACAGACGTAGCGGCTTTTGTCTCAGATGTGTTGCAAGCACCTCTGACGGTGCGTGGACAACCTTATGTGCATCTCAAAGCTGCAATATCGGGAACAGATGTCGATTTTGTGGTGAAGGTGATAGACGTTTACCCGGATGAGGTTGCTGACCAGCCAGAACTGGGAGGGTATCAGCTTATGGTCAGTGCGGATATTTTCCGTGGACGATACAGGAATGGTCTGGCCAAGCCAGAAGCAGTGCCTGCCAATATACCGCAGATGTATAGTTTCTATCTTCCTTTGGCCAATCATACTTTTCTGGAAGGCCACCGCGTTATGGTGCAGGTCCAGTCAAGCTGGTTTCCACTTTACGATCGGAATCCGCAGACTTTTGTGGATAATATTTTTCTGGCTCAACCAGAAGCCTATAAAGCGATGACTGTGCAGCTTTATGAAGATGAAAGTCGGGTGGACCTTCCTGTGGTGAACCGTATGGGCGCAACCCCGTAAAGATTTGAATACATCATGCTTTTCCGGGGTTTCAATTTTTAAAGTCTGGATGGGTATGGGGCTCTGTGTGTTCATAAAATTTCTGTGCAGATAGTGTGTTGTGCCGTTTTGTCTTTCCAGAAAAGTTATAATGCACATTATTGCTCTTGCCAGTCTGGAAGTGTCTGCATAATGTAAGAAAACCGTTTCGAATCCGAAAGAAACAGGCAGCATGTTTTTTCATAATTCTTGTAGAAGTTTTGCGCTTTCCCTTCTAGGGGGCGTTGCAATGGTTTCATTGGGTGGAAGTGCCTTGGCAGCAGACCCCGTTCTGCAGACTGAGCAGAGCGATGTTGTTACGCTTAAGCCCTATACGCCTCATACTATTCTGGTCATGGACTCTGCTGGTACTCATGCCAAAGACGGCCGTGTTTATGTGGTCGATGCTGACCGGGGTGCTCTGTTGGGTATGGTTCAGGCCGCATACAATCCCAATGTAACCATGGTCCCGGATGCCAGCCGCTTTTATGTGGGTGAAACCACATGGGCACATGGTAACCGTGGTGCACGGTATGACCTGCTTGCTGAATATGATGCCCGCACACTCAAGCTGACATCAGACGAAGAGTTACCTGCCCGTGCGCTGATCACACCCAAGCGGAATAGCTTGACTTTGAATGTGGGAGCCACCCGCGCGTATGTTTACCAGATGAGCCCCAGCAATGGGGTAGAAGTGGTGGATACACATGCCCACAAGGTCACCCAGTCGGTGGACCTTCCGGGTTGTGCCTTGACTTATCCTTGGGGCACCAGTGGTTTTTCATCCCTCTGTGCGGATGGAACACTGGCCAATGTGTCCTTGAGTGAGGATGGTAAGGCCAGCATGACACATTCTGCAGTGTTTTTTGCCCCTGACAAAGATGCTGTTTTTGAAAATAGTCCATCTGTTGCCAAAACGGGCGAAGCCTATTTTCTGTCCTACACCGGAAACATCTATCCAGCTCATTTGGGAGCAAATGCCACGGTGGAAGCACCTTGGTCGTTGCAGGTTGGTGCCGGTATGAAGCCCGCGTCCGATGCCTCCGCCCCATTCGAGGTCACATGGCGACCAGGTGGCATTCAGTTGATTGCTCTGCATCAATCGGATCATGAATTATATGTGCTCATGCATCGCGGCACATTCTGGACACATAAGGAAGATGGAACCGAAGTCTGGGTTTATGATGCACAGACACATAAGAGGCTGCGTCGTATTCCGCTCAAAAAGACCAGTAACATGGTGGGGGTAACGCAGGACGATCATCCGCTTATGTTTACAACGGATACAGATGGTGACCTCTTTATCTATGATGCGCAGACAGGACACCTGTTGAGAACTGTTAAAAAGCTCGGTACATCGGTAACCTTTACGATTGCACCTGGAGAAGAATGAGCATGGTTGTGGCCATGCCGTTTATGGAGACCAGCGTGGTATCTTCATTTTTTCTTGGTCTGGCACCAGTCAGTGCCGGCGGGATGGGAAGCCTGTTTGTATTGGCAGGTTTTGCAAAGCTGAAGAATCACGACACGTTTCTGACTTTGTTGGCGGGGTATCGCTTACTGCCAGCTTTTATGCTTGAGCCTATGGCATGGGGCTTGGGTATTGTCGAACTGCTGGCTGGTTTGGCCATAATGTCTGGTCGTTATGTTACGGGCGGGGTTGTGGCCATTGTCGCTATGCTGGTGGTGTTTGCTCTGGCCATGAGTGTTAATATTCTGCGGGGGCGTACCAGCCTTTCATGTGGCTGTACACCGGGAATTACGTCAGAATCTCTTTCGTGGAAGGGAATAGGGCGCACGCTTGCTTATATCCCGCTGGCAATCATGCCTCTTTATGGGCAGCCGATGGCTATGCCATTTATTTGGTGTGCAGGTGTGGTGGCTGGTTTGTGCATCTATCTGTTGTGGTTTGCAGCATACACTTTGCCTAAAGCACAGCCTGCCCTGGGAGGGCGATAACGGATGATGTTAGCGCTTTTTCTCTGGCTTATTGTGTTGAGCGTGTTGGCTATTGGGTTGGTCGTGGTTTTGCTGGCGCTGGCCCGACAAATCGGAGTGCTCCATGAACGGTTAGCTCCACTTGGAGAGCAGCAGAATACCCATACCGGTTTGGAAGTCGGGCAGTTGGTGCCGCGTCTGGTTTTGCATACGCTGGATGGCCTGCCCGTAACAGTAGGCGACACTCTGCCTGTAGGGCGTTTTCAGTTGCTGGTCTTTGTTGCGCCAGAGTGCCCGGTCTGCAAAAGAGTCGTGCCTTTGGCCAAACAGGCGGCGACAGAACGAGGTATGGATCTGCTGTTGGTTGGCGATGGCCCTTTGCCTGAATTAAAAGCAATGGTTGCGGAACGACCAGAAATGCTCGGCTTGCCTCTGTTGACCGGGGTTGAGCTTGGTTTGGTGCTCCAGATCAACAGATTGCCAGCCATGGTTGTACTGGATGACCGCGGAACTATCCGCGCTAAGGATATTGTGAATACACGCCGTCAGATTGAGGGGTTGCTTGATGCCGCAACGGCCAATACCGCTCAGGAGCTGGCGCATACAGGAGTGACTTCTCATGTTGCCGTCTGATAATAAAAATATGAATATGGACAAGACTCTTTTTGATCAGGCGACAGAAGCTGTGCTGCGGCGTTTTGCCGGCCGTTCTTCTCGTCGTGGCATTCTTGCCAGACTGGGTGGATTGGCGGCAGCTGTGCCTCTTTTTCCTCTTTTACCAGTCAGCAGAGCCAGTGCTGCCAGTACGAGTGCCAAGGTTAAAGCACCCACTCCGTTTGCTGCAAAAGCACAAACCAAGGATGAGACAGCCTGCGATTACTGGCGTTATTGCGCTATTGATGGCAATTTGTGCTCCACGTGTGGAGGAGGGATCCATAGTTGTCCGCCAGGAACGGCTCCTTCTCCCACTTCGTGGATTGGTAGCTGCTATAATCCTCAGGATGGCAATTCCTATATGATTGCCTATCGTGATTGCTGTGGTCAGGATTCCTGTAACGAAGTGACATGCTTGAATACAGATGCAGAGCAGCCAGCCTACCGGCCAATGGCTAATAATGACATTATCTGGTGTTTTGGTACGGGAACGTCAGAAATGTATAACTGCTCGACAGCTGCGGTTATTGGCAAGGCAGCATAATTTTTCAGTAAGCTTTTCCTGAAGCCTAATTGCGGGTCATATGTGTCGGGTTATACGGCCCCTGTTTTTGCGCTTCAGGTTTTTTGCTGATGGAAAAACAGGAATAAAGAGATGTTTCTCTATGTCCTGAAATTTGTTTTGAAAGAGCAGAATGCGTTGCATGGTATTCATTCCGTTTCTTGGTAAAGTTAAAAGACAGATTTTTTCTTTGTGGCGCAATACTGGGTTGGTCGTTCTGGTTTGTATGATCTGCGTCAGCTTTGCGGGAACAAAGGCTGCATGGGCAGAGGATGCTGTTAAAGGGGCTACAACTCTGAACCGCACGCAATCCAACTATCTGTCTCATTGTGGCGGATGCCACGGGATCGAAGGTATTTCTGGGCCAACGTTTGTGCCTCCTTTGCGTGATGTCGTGGGCAGTTTTGGTTGCACTGATGAAGGGCGGGAATATTTGGTGCGGGTTCCCGGTGTATCCATGTCTTTGATTCGGGATGATCAGGAACTGGCAGATGTCATGAATTTTGTCTTGTTCACCCTTGGTGGCCATAGCACAAAAACGGGTTTTAAACCGTACACGGCAGCAGAAATCCACGAATGGCGGCAGAAGCCGATGTCGATGCCAGATTTTATGAAGCACCGCTCAGAGGTGTTACAACGTTCATTGGTGGCCTGCCAAAAGTCTGCCATAACCACGCCGTAATAGACGAGAGACAGTACCGGATGTCCTCCTTGATGACAGACATGATTTACGCCAACACTTTCCTAAGTGCTGTGCTTTTACTAACTGCCATAGTAGCATTTATGCTTATGCAACGTGTGCGCAGTCTTTTTAAGGAAATTGCTCCCGTTGGTGCCTTAACAAGTGTGCGCGGTCCTCAGCCGGGAACATTGGCTCCTGATGGAAAGTTTGCAACTTTGTCAGGGCAAACCATAACGCTGGGTTCCAGTGCTCTTCCGCAGCTGGTTTTGTTTGTGTCTGGTTCATGCCCGATTTCTCGAAAAATGATTCCCATAGCACAGGATTTTTGTTTTCGTGAACAACTTTCCCTAATTCTGGCTGGAGACGATGCACCAGATGTGCAACAGGAATTTGCCCGTTGTTCTGGTTTTTCTCCTTCAATCCTTATCAATGATCAGTCATTGGGGCGTTTACTGGAAGTGGATAAGCTGCCCTCTGCTTTTTTGTATGATATTGATGGAAAACTGGTCGCCCGGGGATTGGTGAACAATCGTGAGCATCTGGAAAGCCTGTTGAATGCATGGGAAAGTGGTTACGGTACCGTGCAGACATACTTGGCCAACCATAAAAAGTCTCTAGCAGCTTGATTTGTAGGTAAATTAATTAATATTATTCATTCTTACGTGTATTTATTAAATAATTCCTGACCTTAAAAGTAATTTTTCTATTTTCTTTCTAAATTTCTAATCTGACCAGAAGGGTGTTGACTACTCTTTGGATGGTTACCAACTGATAAAATCAGGTCTATTATCTGACGCGGCAATGGTGAGCATATGCGCTGGGGGTATATCCTGTGCTTTTTTGGAAGGCTGTCGCAAATGCCCCCAGACTGTTGTAGCCGACTGATGCTGCAACATCGGTGACACGCTCGCCGCGTGCTAGCCGTTCCTGAGCATTCAAAAGACGTAGGCGTTGCCGCCAGACAGAAAACTGCAGCCCGGTGTCAGCTGTAAAATGCCGAATGAACGAGCGTAGAGACATGCCTGCCATATCGGCCCATGCCTGTTGTGTTCTGGGGTCTGCTGGTGTGGAGTTCAACGCTTTCGCCACTCGTTTGAGGCGTTCATCTTTCGGAAAAGGCAATGAAACGGACTGGCGGGGGATGGAAAGAAGCTCATCCCAGAAACAGTCAGCCAACCGTCTCATGGCTGCGTTCCATGGTGTTTTTTCAATATGGTGCGAAAGGCGCTCTACTTGTGCTGTTAAAAGGCGAGTGCTGTCTGCCAGAAACGGTGTCTGGTCAAGACCGGCGCTCTTGTCTTTAGCGATGTAGAGGCTCCAGCCCGTAATAGCGCCGTGGGAGCGGGCTTCATGAACCAGTCCGCAGGGTAACCAGAGCACCTGACCCGGCGCGACCAGCCAGTATGCACTTTGGGTCATGACCGCCATAACGCCACTTTCTACGATAAAAATCTGTCCGTTTTCATGCACATGACGTTCGGTCACGCGACGCTTTATCTGCCTGATAATGTGCTCCCAAAGCCATGGGATATCGCACGGTGGCGATGAGGAGGTGTCTGGCGCTGGAATTGTAAATTTGGCATCCATGAGTCGTATTATGGCGTATACGCGCAAGAATGCCAAAGATTTCTCTAGTATATTCTTCTGGTTCAGAACTCAGGAGATGTTATGTCGGTTCATCATAATGAGCGTGTCCTTCGCGAAATGTTCGCGATCTTTACGGATTTTACGGCTCCTATCGAGAAGGTGCTTGCGTTCATGACCCCAGATTATCGACAATGCGTTGATGGGCGGGAGATGGCGCTAATCGACTTTCAGACCCATACATTGGCCTTACGTAACGCCTTATGGAGCTTAAGCATCGATATTCAGCAGATTGTTTGTGAGGGTAATAAAGCCGCGACCGTGCATGTGGCCCATGCCACACGACGTTCTGGCGCTGAAAGTCTGCTTAAGGTCGTGGCCTTCTATTACTTTCGGGAAGGGCGGATCTGCATGGTCGATGAACTCACGCATGTTCTGCAAGGTCATGGCAGTGATCAGGGCCTTGGAGGCCTTCAGTAAGTCAAATGGTGTGGAATGATCTTCCATAATGGATTGTCCGGGTTGGCCAGCAGTTTGATGGTCAGGGCAAGCGACATAACGACCAGTAAGGGGCGGATGCCTTTGCCCCCAAAACGCATAGCAAGCCACGCTCCTACCTGATTACCCAGAACATTGGCTCCGGCCATGCCAAAGCCAAGAAGCCATAAAACCTTGCCCCCGGCAATCATGGCGGTCAGCCCGGCAAGGTTGGTCAAAAGGTTGAGGAATTTGGTATTGGCAATAGCGCGCACCAGACCAAGGCCAGCAAAGGCAACCAGAACGGTTGTCAGGAATGAGCCAGTGCCGGGTCCAAAAAAGCCGTCGTAAAAGCCTACGGCTGTGATGCAGGCCGTAATACCCCAGCGGCTCAGCCGGGCCTGACGGTCTACTGCACTCATGGGTGGTGCCAGCAGAAAATAAACAGCCATGCCTATAAGAAGCAGCGGCACAATGGCGGACAAAAACACAGGGTTGATGAACTGAACGGCTGTAGCACCCGCCAGAGAGCCGAGAAAAGCGCCTACTGCCGGCAGGGCAAACTGAGAGATATCGACATGACCTGCTTTGAGAAAGGTCAGGAACGCCGAGAATGTTCCGATACTGCTCTGAAGCTTGTTGGTCGCCAGTGCCGAGACGGGCGGAATACCGGCTGCCATTAGGGCGGGAATGGTGAGCAGCCCCCCACCGCCTGCCAGAGCATCAATGCAACCTGCGACAAAAGCGGTCGCGATCAGGAAGAAAATAGTTTCCAGAGTAAAGTGCATAAGAGACAAAAACCTGATCTGAAGTGTCGTAGGGAAGCTGGTTTTATTTTTATGATAGCCCTTGGTCTTTTAGGACCGGTTTGTGGTTTTGCCCAGTCATCGGGAGACTGGCTGCCGCAACTGGGTGTGAAATGACCTTATAGCCCTTTGGTGGTGGAAATATGCGACTTGTAGCCAAAGAACAGGATGGCGAGATCGGTGGGCGGCATGGTTCCATCTTTCTACCGTTTTGCTTTCGTGAACTTTAGCGTCCAGCGCTCATGGTAATCTTCGTGAGAAAATTTTGCGGGCTTGTCCTGTCAGTCCTGCGGGATACGTCCTTATCGAAGATCGGTTTTCTTTCCGTTGGTGTTGCGCTGTTTTGGAGCCGTCACGAACGTGGCGTTCTAACATCGGCAGCCCTGACGCTGGATGTGGTGCTCTGTGCTCCGATTACCTCAGCCAATCCGGCTGTCTCTGCTTTGATGGATATTGCGGCGCAGACATCATGCTGACTCAGGAGAGGATCCAGTCACTCTGCAAGGGTCAGGGCCGTACCTTTGTGAAACGCGATATGGCTGCTTTTAAGGCTTTCTATTTCATATTGAGGGTCTTCTGCCGTCGCGTGATGCTGATAGCCGTTGACCAGAAAGGGCTCCGTATGAATGGCTCTGATCCGTCCACTGACGTATCCCGCTTCCGAGTTCCAGGATACGATATCTCCGATCTGGAAAGTTTGTGACGGCATGGAACACTCCGTATTCAATGTGAACCTCGCAGGGGAGGCAAGATCATCTTCTGGCCATCCATTCTACACCATTGGGTATTCTACGCTTGCGCTATCTGACTTTATCGCGCTTTTGCGCCATTATGACGTGACACTGATCGCGGATGTGAGGGCTTTTCCGTATTCCCGGCGTAATCGGGATTGTGATGGTACCAGTTTCCAGAGCTTGGTGGACGAAGACCACGGTCAAAGACGGTGCCAGCGGAGGCTAACGCATTCTGGTGTGTCCAGAGTTTTCATAATTATGCGGATTATGCGCTTGGAGAAGATTTTCACCGAGGTCTCGTCCGGCTTATCGAGGCGTGACAGCAGGCGACTGTTGCGATCATGTGCGCGGAGATGCTCTGGTGGCGTTGCCACAGGTGCATCATTACTGACTATCTTCTGGCCCATGGGGTGACAGTCTTTCATATCCTGTCCCTGACGGATCTCGTTCCCGCGCGCTTCAATGAGTCCGCAAGTATTAATGGCTGGCAATACATTACTTATGGGAGTAATCCAGAAACACACATTTTCGTGATCAATGCGCAGCTCATATCGTCCGTGTGAAAAGAATGGTCTAGGTTTGGTTAATATGTCTATATTCATTTGGATATAGATAATTTATCTTAACCTATCATCCTAAGGCATTCATCCATGAGTCCATATCGCACACTCAATCCGACTACAGGTCAGACAGAAAAAGTTTTTGACCTACATACCACTCCTGACATGATAAATAAGCTGGAACATGCACATCATTTTTGGCAGCATGACTGGCGCCGTCGTTCCATAACGGAACGCAGCATCCTGCTTAACAAAGCGGCAGATATTCTGCGCGCCAACAAGGAATACCATGCTCGCCTCATTTCCATAGAGATGGGCAAGGTTTTACCTGAAGCAATATGGGAGATTGAACTCTCGGCGGATATCCTTACCTACTACGCCAACATGGCAGAAACGTTCCTAAAACCACGAGAGTTGCCTGTTACTCAGGGCAAAGCATTGATTCTGAGCGAACCCCTGGGCGTAATTTACTGTGTTGAACCATGGAACTTCCCATATTATCAGCTCGCACGTGTTGCCGCCCCCAATCTTATGGCTGGCAATGTTGTCATGATTAAACATGCGCCTGGAGTACCGCAGTGCGCCCTGGCTTTTGAAGCCCTCTTTCAGGATGCTGGATTGCCTTCAGGTGCTTACACTAATCTGTTTATCACCAATGATCAGTCAGAAATTTTAATTGGCCGACCTGAGGTACGTGGCGTAGCTCTTACCGGTAGTGAACGCGCTGGCAGTGCTGTGGCAGGGCAGGCGGGGCATAATCTCAAGAAAAGCACAATGGAACTAGGTGGTTCCGATGCATTTATTGTGCTCGATGACGCCGATTTGGATGTAGTAGTCCCTCGTGCAGCTGCAGCAAGAATGGGCAATAATGGTCAGGTCTGCACCGCTGCGAAGCGCATGATTGTACACCATTCGTTGGTAGAGGATTTTACATCCAGACTGAAGGCCATTACAGAAACCTTTCAATATGGCGATCCACTGGAGCAAGGTGTGACACATGGTCCCATGAGCAGTGAAATCGCCATGGGACATGCCATATCTCAGGTTGAAAAAGCCGTAGTCAACGGAGCACATCTTGTATGCGGCGGCAAGCAGCTTGATCGCTCAGGTTTCTTCATGCAAGCCGCGATCCTTACTAATGTAAAAAAAGATAATCCAATTTATTATGAGGAGATTTTCGGTCCTGTTGCGATTATTCATTCAGTCAATGATGATGAAGAAGCTGTCGCACTTGCTAATGACTCTCCTTACGGACTTGGAGGTTCCATCCATACACGTGACGAACAGCGTGGTTATCAGTTGGCCTTGAAGATTGATACGGGCATGGTGTTTATTAATGACATTACAGGCACCGCACCAGACCTTCCATTTGGTGGCACCAAGAATTCCGGTTTTGGCCGTGAACTTTCAGAATTTGGTATTGAAGAATTCCTCAACCGAAAGCTGATTCATAGGCCTTGATCTATATTTATCCGAAGGTTGTTTTGCGCTTGCTGATACCTGAACATAATGGGTGTCAGCGAGACCTTTGCGCCATATCAGATCAGAATGCCTGCTATTTTCAGCCAGAATCGTATGAATCGATTCACGGACCCTGTGCAAGAATTCAATGACAGGTAACTGACGACATGCCCTAAGATACCGCTCAACCGTTAATTCTCTGTCGTCTACAGCGTAGCAGCCGTCATGTCTTGGCTATGCGAATTGAACCTCAGGCAGTATTCTGATCTCCTGACGTTCTTCTGGAGTTTCCATGAGCTTTCTTTCCGCCAACGAGACACGACAGATTCTCCCTTTCCAACCGCTGATTGCAGAACTCAGGACGGCCATTGAGGAGTACCGCGACAAAGTTATCATCTGTCCGGAACGTCTTGTGGTGCCGTCTACCGATCGCACCGGAACAGTGCTGTCGATGGTGGCTTGTGGGCCGGACCTTATCACCCATAAGCTATTGAGCATTTTCCCTGAGAATACAGCTTTACCGACGCTTCAGGGGCAGGTTACGTGTCTCGATGCTAGGGATGGACGTTTTCTATTCGCTATGGACGGTATTACCGCAACCGAGCGGCGTACGGCCGCGATTTCAATGCTCGGCCTGTCATGTTTTCGTCCAACGCGCCTTGAGCATGTTCTGCTTATTGGGACTGGCGCGCAGGCGCGTGTTCATCTTGAAGCGCTGAATGAGCTTTATCCGGGCCTTTCCGTCACAATACGAGGCAGGAATGCAGGGCGTGTCCAGTCACTAATTGACAACCGCTATCATGCCCTTTGCGTCAGAGCCGAGAGTAATTCGGCAGACCACTATGATGCCGTTATTTCTGTTACCAGCAGCCGAGAAATCCTGTTTAATCAAGAAGCTTCGCCAAACACACTGGTCATTGGCGTTGGGGCATACCGCCCGGATATGATTGAGATAGGCCCCAAGATTGTCCTGAATAGTCTCTGTGTTGTCGATGATCCCATTGGTGCTCCCCATGAGGCAGGGGACATTCTGCAGGCTGGAAAAAAATGGTCAGACATCGGTGCTCTTGCCGATTTTTTTCTGAAAAGACCCGCTCAAAACCAGCCAGTCTTTTTCAAAAGTGTCGGCTGTGCCGCATGGGATTTAGCCGCATGCAGACTTGCGATGCAATCTCTACAATAATTCGTGGAGCAGGTCTTTATCCAACGCGCAATCGGACAGGATAGCGTCTGCGACATTACGGTTGGTCATGGTGAGATGATATCCACGTATCCACTAATTTCCTCAAAAACCGGATTTGAAACACAGGAAAAAACAAACTGACACGATTTTTTGTCAATAGAATTCGATTCTGCGATGAGGCCAAAGTGTCTTGTGCAAGTGTCGTTGATAGTGTTCTCCTGCAACCATACAGCGCTCTGAGAACCCCACGGGACCAATAAATTCGTGGAGTTTCCTTTATTCGCATGTCAGATTGAATGCGATAATTATAAATTATGCCAGTTCATGTCCTGTTACGAATGCGCCAAAACCATCCTGGTTTTTTTGGAGGGGGTGGATAAACCTGTGTGCCAGCAAGAGATTCAATGCGTGCGCAATTCCAGACACCATCGTCTATTGCTTGTTGGAGCATGGCTAATGTGACTGGCGCTGTTGTCAGGCTGACTGCTTTGCCCAGAAAAAGTTGCCAGATCAGAAATCGAAAAAAAAGAAAGAGGATAGCAGGGATAATTAATAAAACTGGTGTTTCATCATTAAAATATCGATAAAAATCAAAATCCCCAACCTCGATTGAGAACGTTTCTGCATAGGCCTCTATGAAGTAATGAGCATCAATTCCATCCAGACCAAGATCTTCTACAATTCTTGTTGACAGTTGAATTTCATTTTCAGAAATTTTTTCTTCGGATATTAAGAAATTCTTGAATTTTTCTGAGATAATATGCATTTAAAAAATCCTGTCTTCAGGTTTAACCAGGCGATTATACTGCTGAACAGTATTATAAACAATTTTCGATACGTCTTAAAAGGTAATAGCAGTACCTACATAAGGTACAGATCGTCCAATAAAAACACCAATTTTTTTGGTAAGCATGCACTTGCAGTTTATCAATGGAACCCCAGTAAATGCAGGAAGAATTCTATATTTTATTTCATAGGGGAAAGCGCTTCATGCTATAATCGATGCAACGGAAGTCCCTTTTGTAGCTCCCTTAAATTTACCTCGAACTGCTATGTTGTTTTGACCGAGAAAGATAGCAGTTATTGCGTCGACATCATGAATTCCAAGGCCTTTCCCTATTTCATCGATTGCGATATAAACAAATAGCTCTACTGGTGTAAGATTTTTATGTATCCCATATGTATAGATGTTTCCGATTATTTTTATTCTTGATGGTGTATTTGTGATGAATTAATGTTTGTTACTAAAAAATCATTGATTCTGCATGATTGTGTTCTGTTAACAAAAAGTCTTATCAGTTTATTTCTCCCGTGTTTCGAAATCGGTTTTTGGGGAGATTGGTGGGTGCGTGGCTGCTGGGCCTGTCCCACCAGAGATCCGTTTGTTGCTCAACGGTATGGTGGCGGTGTTGCCCATAGCTAATGGCTTTATCCCGATTGTGAGTTGATGTCGTGGGTTCGCGCCAGCTGTTCCAGAGCCGGCCCTTCTACTCTCCCCCTAAGCTGCTTGTCTGCTTAATGATAAGAGAGCAGACAGGCGGTAGTCGCCCTCATCCGAGACGCCGGAGTGCAACCTCGTGTTTCCTCGAAGCGGACGTGGCTCATGGTGTGTGGGGACTAGTCTCCGTCAATCCCGGAGTGGCTCATCAAAGTCATCTCGCTCCTCTTCCACGACGATTCCACTTCGGCTTGATGGCCTGAATCAGCCCTTCTTCTAAACCGGCCACGGGATCAACGGGCAATATGCCATGCAGCGTGAGGGGTTTTTCAAGCACAATCACATAAATATCGATGTTCGTGACGCTAGAAAGAGTTTCCAGAACCTTCTCTCGGATGCGACTGGCTGTTGGCAGGTTTTTTGAACTTGCATAGTGTCGAATTCGCCTGCGCAGACCACGCTGCGCCGAACCGACATAAAGAACTTCCTGTCCGACAGCATACGCGTAAACGCCCGGCTCATCTGGTACAGGATTAGCCCCTTGGAATGCCATTTGCCCACCCTCATCGGACAGCCACACCCCGATATGCACAAAGCCGCCAGCGAGAAGCTGATCGGCATGTCCTGATAAGCAAGACGACAAAGCCTGATTCATCCAGCAACCTTAGAGGCCTTTATACCCTCGATAAAGGACATTATCGGTGTGCGGCAGATCGTCCGGGCCACAAACTATTAGGTTTTATCCCCGACAGAAAGCGTTGCTTCATAGCCCTGAATGCGATGGCTCTCTGTGTCAGCGACCTAAACATTGATTGACCGGCATAAAAGGTAGAAAAAGACGGGCAGTTTTCGCCCTCATAAGCGACATGGAGTGAGTAATGACGTCTTGCTGATAGCGGACAGTTCACGATGAGCACATTCATACCGCTTTAATAATGCCGATCGCAATTACTGCAGCGCGGATATCAGATTGGAAAGAAATCTCATGGAGCAGGATTTCGATATCGGCTATCATGTTTGATGTTCCGTCTTCCATTTACAGCACTATTGGAAAAAATGTGATCTATTTTAAACAAAAGACATTTCTCCTGCCTCTGTGTGCCTTGTTCCTGTATATGCCTGATCTGGCATCCGCCTCACCCAGACAGGAGAATGATGGATGGGAAATTTACGCCAATGTCCGTTTCCAATATCAGATTTGCTACCCTTCCCGACTGTTAAAGCCACAAGGCGAATCTGATAATAGTGACGGACAAAGATTTCTCGCCTCCGATGGTGGTGAATTGGCGGTCTTTGGATGGAATAATATTTCAGGATTTGCTCATGGAAAAGACGAGTTAGAGGCTTCTCTTTCTGAGGCAGTGGAGCAAGCAATTTCCGCCCTAAAAGGCTCGGAAGGGGAAGTAACTTACAAAGTAATCAAAAAAAAATGGGCCGTGTTTTCGGGAGATGATGGTCAAAAAAAAGAATTTTATGCGAAAATAATACAAAGAGATGATCAATTTATTTCTTTTGAAATAACATATCCGAGTTCGAGGCACGTAGAATATCAGAAAGTCGTTGAGAGTATTGCAAAATGTTTTTTAAACGACAAGGGTAAATAAAAATATTGTTCATTTGTTATATTTATAAAGATCATATTTTTTCATATATGAGATAAGAAGTGTTCCATAGCCAGATTTTGTAGCATAATGGTAAGTCAAAGCATTTGCGTAAGCATCAGGGTCACCCGTATGCTGCCGTGCCAGTTTATAGGCCGGGTGTGTCGCCAGTAAACGGCCATGCTGATCGAAGGCTTCATTCATGGAGGAAAAAACCCGGAATGGTGCCATGATCGCAACCAGCTTATGATCTTTGGTTTCTTCATGTGTTCCGGCCATGACAAAACTCTGGCCACGTCCCGCCTTTATCCCAAAGGGATTATGGGAATGGGAAGGCATCCTTTTCCCAGAACCACTTTCCAGCATCCACTGGGCTATCGTGACGGATGCAGGTACCTTCCATTTTCTTTGTGCTGCTTGAGCTGCCTGAATAACAGTGGTTGGAATCGATGAATTGGCAATAGAGGATTTGGCGTTTACCCCTGATAATGTTGTAACTCTGTTCACACTGCTCGATAATTTCGACTCATTAAGCAGGCGCCAGGTCGGGCCGCGCGGATCAATTCGGCCATCAGGTGAAGACATGCCAACAAGATTTTGTTGAATTTTACGGATAGCCTCAAAAGTACGAAATCCACAAAGACCATCGACACGCAGACGAGGGGTATATTTCGGAAGGTTGCTGTTAAGCAGTTCCTGAATGGCACGAACATCATCTCGCCGATTTGTGCCACCTTTACCAACAGAGGCAGTAATTCTAACGGGTCTGGATAAAGACATGATAGCTCCATCCCTATGCCATGCAGACATAGAGGCTCAAAGGTTTAAAAAACATGGAATGATCCGCCAAAATCTAAAAAACACCCTCAAATTACTTAAAAGGATGAATGTCATATTTTCTTATTATGGCAGATGAACAAAAATAGATCTGTTATAAAGCAGCCTGTTAGTGGAATTTGTGTCACTATTCTTGTAATGGCTGTAACAAACCCATTGTTCTCTTTTTGTATCAACATTTGCGCGCAATATCAATATTATGTTTTAAGGGTTTCTCCTGTAACCCCCTTCGCAAACACTTGTTTAGGATAATCTCTTCATTTTTTGTACTACGCTAGGCGACATAAGAAAGAGTTTTTTGAAGCGAACTGTGACCTGTATTCCAAAGCGACAGCTTTGTAGGCTCAGGACCTATTAAATTATTGAACTGAGCGAGAGGTTGTGATTCACAGGCTTACCGATGGAGGGTGGATTTGTGAGTGATGTGTTTATGCTGTCTGAGAGGCAGATGAAGCGAATTGAGCCGTTTTTTTCTCTGGTGCACGGAGTGCCACGCGTGGATGACCGGCGTGTTCTGAGCGGGATCGTTTATGTGATCCGTAACGGTCTTCAGTGGAAAGACGCTCCGAAAGCGTATGGTCCGCACAAGACTTTATACAACCGCTTTATTCGGTGGAGCCGCCTGGGTGTTTTTGACAGGATCTTTGTCGCCCTGACAGAACAGGCTGGCCATTCGAAGCGTCTGATGATTGATGCAACACACCTCAAGGCACACCGGACATCGGCGTCCCTGCTCAAAAAGGGGCTTTTCTCCGCCATATCGGACGGACAAAAGGAGGCCTGAATTCAAAACTTCATGCCGTGTGCGATGATCAGGGCCGACCTGTCCGCCTTCATCTGACTGCTGGACAGGTCAGTGATTTCAAAGGTGCTGATGTGCTGCTGGCCGACCTACCGGATGAGACAGAGGAAGTCATCGGTGATCGGGGATACGACAGCAATAAAATCAGACAGTCTCTCGCAGGCCGGAACATCATCACCTGTATTCCGCCAAAGAAAAACAGGAAATCAAAGCCATCTTACGACTGGCATCTGTATAAGAAGCGCCACCTCATCGAAAACATGTTCGCAAAGCTGAAGGACTGGCGACGTGTTGCAACCCGATATGACCGGTGCGCTCATACCTTCATGTCCGCAATCCATATTGCCGCAAGCGTCATCTTCTACCTCAAAGAATGAGTCCTAAGCCTAGCCTGTTTATGCCGGTGAATCCAGTTCTCTTTCCCCGAATGGTCTGTTGATGATCGCCATGACTTCGGGTGCAGAAAATATCCGGTTTCTGGCATATCCAGTGCGTTCTACCAGAATGCCAGCGGCCTGTAACTGTTCTAGCGCACTCTTGGTTGCAGGAGCAGAAATGTTTAGAGTTTTCCCTAGTCGTGTCGCTGTAATAACCGGACTATCAATTAGAACATCCAGTGCTCTTAGGGCTGCGGAGTTCTTTCTGTAGGAGCGTCTGCCCAGCCATTCCGCCTTCAGCGTTTCGGTCGCCTTCCTGACAGCTTTGAATTCTTGCACAGTCCCAATAATGGCCTGTGACATGAAGGCAATCAGGGGGAGCCAGTTCAGTTTCTGCTGCGCCTGTTTCAACGCGTCGTAATAGTCCTGTTTGTACGCTTCAATGTAGGAAGAGAGATAGAGAGGTGGCTCTTTTTCCGCTGCCAGCATCATCGGGATTAAAAGTCTGCCGACCCGTCCATTGCCGTCCCTGAATGGGTGGACAGCTTCGAAATGGGCATGGGCGATAGCAACTCGCGTGATGAGTGACTGCGTCATCATCTGCATGCCATCCCCCGTCATATAGTCCAGTGTGTTTTGCAGACACTGGGGCACAAGATCAGGTGGCGGCGGGTTGTAGGTGGAATAGGCGATGTTATGTCTGCTGCCACCAATCCAGACAACGGTCGTCCGTAATGCGCCGGGAGTGCCGATATAGGATGTATCGTGCTTCATGACTTCCCGATGCAGCGCCAGCACGGTGTCGAGTGTGAAAACGGTTCTACCGGATGCAGCGGCCAGAGGCAGGAATTTTTCAAGGGCCAACGCATAATCCCTGACCTGACGCGTTTCCTGCGTGGCCTGTTCGTCATCTTCGTCAACGATCAGGAGTTCATCCAGGGTGCTGTGGGTGCCTTCCATTGCAGAACTGCTGACGGCCTCCCTGCTGCGGAGGGTTCTGCTAATGAGATAGGGATCAGTTGACGCCCGTGCCCATTCTGCAATTTGCCCCAGAGCAACCATCGCCTGGGAGTGCAGGGCTGTGATGTCGTCCAGATACACTCCGCTTTCAGGTGGAGCAGGTGGGACGACGCCATAATGGCTCTCGTAAGGGGGAGGCAGACGGGTCAGACACTCTCTGATGCCCCCCATTAAATCCTGACGGTTCACGGTGAAAACCTTAAACATGGGAGGGTAGTATGATCCCATATTTAAGGTTTTTATCGCAAGCCTAATTTTATGCCTATCGCCACGTACTTTATTTAAGCTTTCTGTCAAAGGTGAAGGCAGGATGATGCCGTGCATTATATTGGTTGGGCATGTGGAATAAGCAGAGAATGAACTATATGGTCACTGGAAAGCGCCGGGGCTGAGTTCGTGCCGAAGCTCAGGGGCATGCTGTTCCATATCTGACATCAGCGCTGGGTGTTCATTGCTGTTGAGCCTGACGCCCGGCCCCAGATTGCCTTCCTCACCAATAAAGAGGATGCCTGCTGTCTCCAGTGTATGCCGGATTGCTTTGAGTGTTCTGTGATGGGGCGAGCGTGTGCCGGTCTCAAAGTCAGCCAGTGTTCTGGAACCCACTTCAGCGAGCTGCGCCAGGTCTTTCTGGGAAAGGCCAAGCATGGCACGGGCAGCACGACACTGCGAAGCCAGCAGAATGGACATGAAAACGAACCTTCGGAAAATACGGTGGTGCCTTCGTATTTACTACCATGCTGCGCAAAAATGGCAATTTGAGTGAGAAACCTCCGGCAAGTTCTGTTCCGGATTTTAAGGAATACACCTCAATAATATACATAAATAATATCGTATGGAACCAAATATGTTTACACGAAACGATGATAATGATAGATGACGCTCTCAGGCATACCGTTCAGGTGTGCCTGTTGGGTCATTGTCGAAAGCAGCCATATGGCACGTTATGGATATGCAAGGGTTTCAACTGACGCACAGGTGAATGATCCCCAGATTTTCGCGCTTCAGAGTGAAGGGGTGGAAACAATTGTCACAGAGGTGATTTCAGGCTCCGTCCCGGCCCGTGTTCGTCCTCAGCTTTCGGAACTTCTGGGCAAACTGAAACGGGGTGATAGCCTTGTGATTGCACGGCTTGACCGCCTTGGGCGGGATACTGTGGATGTCCTGAATCTGCTGCGGATATTGGATGAAGAGGGTATTAGGGTGCGAATACTGAATATTGGCGCAGAAACCGGTACTCCCAATGGCCGCATGTTCTTAACAATTCTCATGGCGATTGCAGAATTTGAACGTGAATTGATCCGGGAGCGAACACGCGCCGGGCTGGCTGCAATCCGGGCGTCAGGAAAAAAACTCGGCCGTCCAGACTGCCTGACAAAGCGACAGCAAAGCCATATTCGTGATTTATCGGAAAATGGTATGTCTTTGCGAGAGATTGCCGCAATTTTTAAAGTCAGTAAATCAACAGTCCATCGTGTTGTCAGGGGACAGTGTTTTCAAAATATGATCTGAATAGTTTATTATTTTATTAAGTGTCATATTGTGGGTTATGTCTGTTTCAGGTCATGAATATTTGTTTGTAACAGGTTATTGGCAAGCTATGACAGATGACAAGGAAATCGCCCTGCCTGCTGATCCCAACGATCCAGAAGACAGACCCGTATCCAAAGCGGGGCTTATGATGGCGCATAAAGGGCGAAAGCTACGGATGGCCAGGGCAGGGTTAGGTCTTTCTCAGGAAGCCTTTGCTGGTCTTTTAGGAGTATCTTCTGTGGAATTGCAGGCGTGGGAACAGGTTCGCCAGAAGATACCGGAAGACGTTTTTGCCAAATTATTGGACATTAAAGCAAGCCAGTAAGACGGATTATGGATCATGTGACGGATGGAACTGGCTTCCTGCTGGGAGATAGTTCTGGCTCCTAGAATGCTGCCCAGCGGTAATGGAAGGCATGATAACCGTGCGTTGCTGGCTATCATATTCTTTTATCTCCTTTTTCCATTTGTGGCGTTGCCATGCGCCATAGGCACAGCCTGCCATTGCCCCCATGACTGCGTGACCAGAACGCATGAAGTGACCTGCCACGGCTCCCGCAGCGCCATCAGCAATACATCCGTGAGGGCGGGCATAGGGTGTGACTTGTCCGCTGGTCTGCGCCAAGGATTGCAGAGGGTCTAATGATATGATTAGAAAAAACAATGAAAAAAAGCGCTTTTCCATAACTGCAATTCCCTACAAGACTTGTTTTATTGTCATGATATGGAGGAAATGAAATCAGGATTTTTAAGAAGTTCCTGCGTGAACAGTCTGTATTTCTGAGTGATCGGAGCAAGTCGTCTTGCCATTTTAATGATTAACGGTATGAAAAACAGGAGGCTTATGCCAAGAGTGGGAATGGCTAATGTCCATATGATTATACTCATATGTGACTCTGATGCTGATGCATTCAGGTCTTTAAAGCTACTTTTCCCATTAAATGCATCATCATAAAATGTGAGACTGTCCGTATTATGATTATAGAAAAGAAGATATTTCCCGTCTTCCACGCCTTCTGATGCACCCCAGATCAGGGTGACTCGTTGTCCTTCACGACATCGGATGTTCGCATCGCTCATTTCCCGCTCATGACCGCTCGGTGATACAATCCAGAAATTCTGATGTTGTTCTGTAGACGATCTGATCTGCGGGGCATTAATTTGTCCGCCATAGACAGGATGGATATAACCACCGCCACCATCGGATTTTAAGCTGGTGGATGTCCATTTCTGGAGGCTGTAAACATCGCCGCTAATTCCATGAAACCATACTGGAGAACCATCAATGGTGAATTTCATGATATTCCTCACTAAGGATCAAATGTTTATTTGATGGAACCCTGTGGATTAAAATAAGAATTTCTATTCTGGAACTCTAATCCATTTACCGTTGTTTTTTGCAAATCTTAACTCAGCATTATCTACAAAATTACCTTGTTGAATTTTCAAATGGCAGATGTAAGCGACATTGCCTTTTCTGCATTTTCTTTCGAGAACACTGATTTTATTGGGTGGCTGTTCGTTTGTTCCCTGTTGAGCGTCATTTTGAAATTCCTGACTAAGAACTGTTTCAATTTCTTTTATTGAAGGTTCTTCGTCTCCACAGGCGGACAGGAAAAGGAAAGGTATCAATATAAATAAAGAAGACTTTGGTTTTGATGGATAATATAGCGACATCACATGATCTCTGAGCCGTGGAATTTAAAATCAGGATTATCGTTCGGGAGTTTAAAGAGACGGTGCAGGCTGCTCATGTGCGAGGCTCCACTTGCCATCCTCATGATGTATGACCCGTAGGGTATTTTCATGAGGCTCATCATTAAGAGTGAAGCTGACGGTGCAATCGAAAGCTGAATCGAAATTTTTCAGAGCTTCACAGCTTTGCTTAACAATTTTAATGGCTTCGACATCTACTCTGGCCTGTCGACGATTGCCGCCAAATAACATGTTGAAGCCACTGGGCTGGCTGAGTAGATCGGCTTCGAGTTGAGCCATTTCGCCCTGACTGGGCGCTCCACCGGAACAGGCGGAGAGCATAAGAGGTAAAGCCAGAAGAGTTATGTGTAAGAGACGAGAAGGAGAACTTTCGAGCATTTTTCTGAACCAAGAAGTTACATGATATCGGTGTCAAAATCCGTCGTTTTTGGGACAGAATACTTCCGAAGCACGAATGGATTGAAATGGCGTCTCAAAAACGTGTCCCGTTTACATAAGGAGGCACAAACGATGGCGCGTTATGGTTACGCTCGTATTTCAACGGATGAACAGAGCCATGATCCTCAGCTTCTTGAGTTGAGGCGAGAGGGACTTGAGGAGATCATCACCGATACTGTTTCAGGTCGGATACCTGCGGTAGAGCGTCCTGGACTTTCTGGTCTACTGAACAGGCTGGGGCAGGGGGATAGTATGGTAGTGGCACGTCTGGATCGGCTTGGACGTGATACCGTCGATGTCATGGGGCTGGTCAGGAGCCTTACAGAGAACGGTGTTCGTGTGCGAATACTGAATATTGGGATTGAGACGGGCACGCCCAATGGTCAGCTCTTTTTGACCATCCTTGCAGGCTTTGCCCAGTTTGAGCGGGAGATTATCCGGGAGCGGACGCGAGCAGGCTTGGAAGCCGCGCGTCAGGCCGGAAAACGACTGGGGAGATGCCCTATCCTGACGTCCCGTCAAAAAAAGCATGTCTGTGAGTTGAAGGAAGCCGGGAGGTCACTGGCAGAAATTGCAAAAATTTTTCGGGTCAGTCGGAGCACGGTCTGGCGCACGGTCCAGTGCAGGGTATAGCGTGCCAAAAAGCAGGTTTTCGGGACAGTAGCGACGTCGTCTGTTCGAGGCAGCTTGACAAGCTTCCAGAAACGACCGTTTTTCGGACACTAAACGTTGTTGAGAGCATGTCGGTTGCGTTGGGGGTGATTGTTTAATGTCGGCTCACGCCTACTTCTCGGACGTCAATGTGCAGCCGCGGGCTTCTCCGAAGCGGACATGGCTCAAAGCTTGCACGAATTGGTAACCGACAATCCCGGGGTGGTTCAGTCCTTTGAGCCTAAAATGACGGGGGGCCTGTGCCGCAAGTGGCCTAAAGGCACAGAGCCAGACGTGCTTGTCATTCGATCAATCTGCCGACCAACAATATCAAACTGGCAGACCCTAATTATGATCGAGGGACAATCAGTGGAGGAGGTCAATTCGAGTTCATTGGACGAATTCATCGTCGCCGAAGTCTGGGCAGGTACGCTTCAGTCCATTGTCAGCGCAGGCTCTTTGTCAGCGCCTCCTTGACGCTTAGGTATAGTGCAGATCTGAACGCCTCGTCCTGGTTGTGAAGCTTGTAGAGTTCCAACTCCTCTTTCCGGCGTTTTAGCATGACTTCTTTCATAATTTTTTCAAATGCCAAGTTACGGCTGTAGGGATCAGAATTTTCATCAAATTTCTTCTCAAAATCGGGGTGGGCCTGAACACTTTCAACAATGTTCAGAAACTTGATCCGTTGTTCTTCCGGGGTGGCGCTCCAGCCTTGGAACCAACGTTCGTTGAAGCTGCGGATGATCTCTTCCAACGGGTCTTCCTGCACCTCTCCTTCGCGATAGCCGCGGGGGGTAGGGTTCTGTGGATCTAGCTCTGCTTCTGAAGTGTCCAGGTCGATGGTCTGGTTTAGTTTTGTCCGCTCTAACCCATATGACGAAAGGTCAACGGCCTCGAGAAGTTCATCCAACGCATCCTGATTCGGGTCTTTGATGTTTAGCTTCGGGACCAGAAACTTCAGGAACCAGAAGAGCTTCTCCCAAGCCTCCACCTCGAACGGCATGATTGCAGCCATCTGGCCGTAGATCTTCACGAACTGCTTCGCTTTGATCTTGAAGTCGATCTTCTCCGGGTCTTCCAGTTCCAGGCCGGTGTTGAAACGTTCGGCAGCCACGTCAATCGAGGGGCTGAGTTTCTCGGAATCTTCGCCGTCAAAGAACCTTTTGCAAAATTCCTCTACCTCTGACCATTCGTAGACGCCGACATCATCCAAGGCTGCTTTCAACTCGTGTAAGACGTTCACGTCCGTCGCCTCGGATAGGGTCGTCACCGTGAAGAACGGGTCGAAGGCAGCCTTGATGTCCTCGATTGAGTTGAAGAAGTCGAGAACGAACAAATCCTCGGTCCGTTTGCCTAGCTTGGGGGAGGACCGGTTCAAACGGGACAGGGCCTGGACTGCCAGAACCGACTGTAGCTTTTTGTCGACGTACATCGCACAGAGCTTCGGCTGATCGAAACCGGTGAGATACTTGTTTGCAACGATCAGCAGGCGGAATTCATCCTTGTCAAACTCGCTGCGGGTCTTGTCCTCAGGTACGCCATTCATCTCGCTCTCGGTGTACTTGACCCCATCGACCTCCTTCTCGCCCGAGAAGGCGATTAGCGCCTTGAACGGGTTACCGCGTTTGGCAAGCTCTGCCTGTACGGCCTTGTAGTAGCGGATCGCCACCTCGATATTTTGGGTTACGATCATCCCTTTGCCTTTGCCGCGCAATTTCTTGGGGTTGACCACCTTGTCGATGAAATTCTCGACCATGATCTCGGCCTTGGTGTTGATCGTCTGCTGGCTCCGCTCAACATAGGCGCGTAGCTTCTTCTGCGCCTTGGATGTGTCGAACAGGGGATTGTCCTCAATGGACTTCTGGATCTCGTAATAGCCCTTGTAGGTCGTGTAATTCGCCAACACGTCGAGGATGAAGCCCTCCTCGATCGCCTGCTTCATGCTGTACAGGTGGAACGGGCGGAAGCGGCCGTCCGGCTGCTGCTCACCGAACTTCTCTAGGGTGATCGGCTTCGGCGTTGCGGTGAAGGCAAAGTAGGACGCATTGCCGCGCATCTTGCGGGCCTGCATGGCCGCCACGATCTTGTCCTGCGCGTTATCTTCGTCTGGGTCGCCGCCCATTGCCTGATTCATCTTGTCACTGGCGATGCCGCTCTGGCCGCTGTGCGCCTCATCGATGATCACTGCGAAACGCTTGTCGCCCAAATCCTCTATACCGTCGATGATGAAGGGGAACTTCTGGATGGTTGTGATGATGATCTTCTTGCCGTTCTCCAGCGCTGTCTTCAGGTCCGAGGACTTCAACGCCGGGGCCACGATATTCTTGACCTCGGAGAAATCCTTGATGTTGTCGCGCAACTGCTTGTCCAGCAGGCGACGGTCGGTCACGACGATCACGCTGTCGAACAGCGGGGCGTCCAGCGCCTTGGTGCCGGACAGATCTAGCTTCGCCGGATAGGTCTCGATCAGCTGGTAGGCGGCCCAGGTGATGCTGTGGGATTTTCCCGAGCCGGCAGAGTGCTGGATCAGG
Source organism: Acetobacter syzygii (assembly GCF_000964225.1). Classification (GTDB taxonomy): domain Bacteria; phylum Pseudomonadota; class Alphaproteobacteria; order Acetobacterales; family Acetobacteraceae; genus Acetobacter; species Acetobacter syzygii. The sequence continues at coordinate 202,840 of NZ_BAMZ01000027.1, forward strand.
TATTTATGCCCTACGCCCGTCTGAGCGGCGTGGGACAGCAGCTTTCGGACCACATTCAGCTGGTGATATCGCGGGAAGATCAGCGTCTTCTTCGCCAGCGGGTCGGTCTTCTTGCCCTCCAGCAGGACAAAATGCTGGATGATCCCGGCAAGGCTCTCCGGTTGCAGAACCTCTTCCCACAGGTAGGACGTTTTGTGACCATTCGGGTTCGGCGGGTTGCCCGCGCCCTCGTTGTGCCCCTTGTTGAACGGCAGGAAGAAGGTCGAGGTGCCCGCCAGCTTCGTCGCCATCCACACCTCGTCGGTGTCGGCGGTCATGTGGACCAGCACCCGGCCAAAGCGCAGCAGGGTCTGGTTTGCATCACGCTCACGGTACTGCTTCTGGCCGTGGTAGCGGGCGTTCTGGTGGGTCCAAGCGTTCTTCAGCTCCAGCGTCACCAGCGGCAGCCCGTTAAGGAACAGCACCATGTCCACCGATTCATTCGGGTTGGCGGTGCTGTGATGGACCTGCCGCGTCACGCTCCAGATATTGGCGGCGAAGTTGTCGTGGACCTTTTGCGCCGAACTGGCCAGCGGAGCGGGATACATCAGGTGGAAATGCGCGTTGTCGACGGGCAGGCCCTTTTTCAGGACATGCAGCAGGCCCTTGGACTTGATCAGCTTGTCGAGCTGGCCGGTGATCTTGGCCTGCCAGTCGGCGGGGTTGTGCTGCTTGAGCTTGTCGAGGTCTTTGGATTGGGTGGCTTCGAGGAACTCCCAGAACTTCGCACGGTCGAGCGCGAGGGCCGCGTCGAAATCAGCGGGCTGGCCGATACGGAAAGGGCCAGAGGCGGTGGCCCCGACGGCCAGCTCTTCGGAGCTCGCGCCGCAAAGCCGTCTCTCGATGGCCTGTTCGAGGGCGATTTCCTTGGTGTTGCTGACCGCAATATTCATGGCGTTGCTTTCAAATGAGGTTCTGTCCCGCCCCGTTGAGGGCCGGGCGCTTACAATACCTTGATCTTTCCAGTCACCGCCGCGTTGATCAAGCTTGTCTTATATTCCCGCAATGCGGTGATCTGGGATTGCTTGATTGCAATTGCGGCGTCGATCTTTTGACTCTGGTCGTCGATATGATCCACGATCGCATCTTGCTCGTCACGGGGCGGCAATGGCGTCTTGAACGATGCGAAGCTATCTTTGGGAATAGTGTTGCGTAAGCCTTTATACATTCCACGCATTTTCTTGCCGGTATCGGCGAAGATATAGAAATGCATGAGGAAGCGCGGGTTCACATCCTCTGTCGGCCTGTAAACGGTGTAGGCGCCGGTAATCATCCCGAAGAATGGCGACAGCCCTACAGACCTCGGTGTTTCTTCGACGTCAAAGTGACAGAACACGAAATCTCCAGGGGCGACTTCTTGGTATGTGTCGAATTCGGCGGGGAACTTGCCCTCGGGGTTCTCCATGTCGCGCTTGATGACCCCGCGGAGAGTGAGTGAGAGAAGATCGTACTCAGGCGCGTGTTTGCCCACAAGTTTCTTCGTGAGGCCGAAGATGAATTTGTTATGGCGCTGCTCCCAATGCGCGGGGATCTGGCCGATCCAGTCTATGCCGCTGTCCTTCATGGGGGCGTCGGGGTTCAGGCCGCGGGTGACGGCCTCTTGGATCAGGATCTGCCTGCGCTCGGCCAAGAGCCTGATCTGCTCCTCCTTGATCCGCACCGCCTCGTCAATCGTCGCGCATTTCCCATCCAGAAACGCCGCGATGGCGCGTTGTTCAGGGAGTGGGGGGAGCAGTATGGGAATTTGCCGCATTCGCGATTGGTTCAAGTCCCATTGGCCAACTCGGACGCCATCCGAGGCCGAAGCGAAGTAGGAAACGTACAACTTGCTGCGAATAGCGATATTGAAGAAGTGCGGGTCAACTTCGCGGGCGAAGTCAAAGATGAAGTACGCCGGGCTGACGATCCCAGTATACGCCGAGACGCCATAGGAGCCCTGCCACGCCTTCATCTTGTTCATGCCAAATTGTCCCTCGCGCAGCACCTTGTAGCCACTCAGGTCATCCGGGATGAAGTTGTGGTTGCTGTCCTGATCCTCGACGTCCCGCTCGATAACGCCTTGTTCGCGCGTGATTGACAGGAGTGGCAGGTCTGGGCGGTTCTTCTCTGAAACCGCCGTCAACATGGAACCCAGCTTCTCGATCTCCCAATGCTCTGGGACATCGCCGACCCAATCGAAGCCGGATGGTTTGAAGCTATGATGTTTTGGGTATGCCGCGATGGTCATTCAGCCGGCTCCAGCGTGGTCGCGACCTCAACACCAAGAATGTCGGCAATCAGCCCGTCAGCCTTTTCTTCCAAGGCCAGGATGTCCTGCGTCACCTCTTCAAGGTTGCGCAGCGGCTTGTGGCGGTAGAAATACTTGTTGAAGCTGATCTCGTAACCGATCTTCACGCTGTCTAGGTTGATCCAGGCTTCTTCCACATGCGGCTTCACCTCTGCCAGGAAGTAGCGATGGATGTCATCCTTTAGGGCCACGCTTTCCGCATCGCGCAGCTCTGCGGTAGTCTCATAGGTCAGGTAGCTGCCATCCTTCTGCCGGTACCAGCCGAAATCGGCCAGATCCTCCGTCGCACAGCCCAGATGCGTGGTCAGCGCCTCAACCTCTGCGCCGGTCAACTTGTGCTTCTTGTCGATCACCTTTTGCGCGGTCTCGTCGTACCAGCTGACGGCGTTCAGGATGGCGTTCTTCTCGGTCACGCCCAGCTTGATCTTGCGCGCCTTGATCGCGGCGTTGACCGTCTTGCGGAAGGCGTTGAAGTCGTCGATCTCCTCAAGGCCCACATCGCCCATGATCTGGGTCGCCGTGGCCAGCAGGTCGCGCAGCTTGACCCAGTACTTGGTGTCGAGCAGCTTGGCCTTTGCCTTGGCGTTCAGGGTTAGCCCGGCTTCCTCACACCACGCGGCAATCTGCTTGGCCTGCTCCTTTAGAAAGCCCGGCTGATAGACCTGATCCCCGTGTTCGTCATAGAGCCATTCCATGGGCTCGCGCAGGGACTTGTCAAAGCGCAGGGGCGCGAGGCGTTCGGCGCTGAAACCCGCGCGGCGGCGGTCCGGGCGTTCGATGGTGACTTTGTGGTAGCCGAAATCCGCGTTGTCGAAGATTTGCACGGCGATGCCCTCCGGATCGCCCGCCGCGTTGATCTGGCGCTCGACAGGGGCGAAGTTCAGGAAGGCCTCGGTGATCTGCTGGATATGTTCGTCCGAGAACTCGCAGTTCTTGTCGCCAAGGTTCTTGCGCAGCTTGCGGAACATGAGGTTGGCGTCAATCAGTTGGACCCGCCCGCGCCGTGCCTCGGGCTTGGCATTGGACAGGAGCCAGATATAGGTGGTGATGCCGGTGTTGTAGAACAGGTTGTTGGGCAGCTGGATGATGGTATCCAGCATATCATTTTCGATGATAAAGCGGCGGATGTTGGATTCCCCGCTGCCCGCATCCCCAGTGAACAGGCTGGAGCCGTTGTGGATCGACGCGATGCGCGAGCCCAGCAGGCTGGCGCTGGTGGGTTTCATCTTGCTGATCATTTCCATCAGGAACAGCAGCTGGCCATCCGATGAGCGCGGGGTGGCATCCATCGTTTCGACATTGCCCCAGTAGTCGGCCAGCTTGACCTGAAAACGGGGATCAATGACGTCCTTGCCGTCTTTGATGTACTTCACCTCGCTGTTCCAGCTTTTGCCATAGGGTGGGTTGGATAGCATGAAGTCGAAGCGGTTGGCGAAGAATTCATCGGTGGAGAGGGTGGAGCCCACGCGGATGTTTTCAGGGTTATTACCCTTGATCATCATGTCGGATTTGCAGATCGCGTAGGTTTCGTCGTTGATCTCTTTGCCATAGAGGTAAACGTCCCCGTGGGCATGGATGGGGCCATCTGCGTCCGTGATGTAGTTCTGAGCCTCGGTCAGCATGCCGCCCGACCCGCAAGCCGGATCGTAAATCGTCAGGATCCGGGGCAGACGATCCTTTATCGGGTCGAAAACCAGGTGCGTCATGAGGTGGATCACCTCGCGCGGGGTGAAATGTTCCCCTGCCTCTTCGTTGTTCTCTTCGTTGAACTTACGGATCAGTTCCTCAAAGACGTATCCCATACCCAGATTAGAGAGGCCCGGAAGCGTGTTGCCTTCCGGATCCTCAATCTCATTCGGGGTCAGGTTGATCCAGGGGGAGACGAATTTCTCAATGACGTCCAGAAGCACCTGCTTATCCGCCATATGGCGCATCTGTTCGAACAGTTTGAAGCGACCGATGATCTCTTTAACGTTGTCACTGAAGCCGTCGAGGTAATCCTCAATATTGGCTAGGAGGATCTGCTGGTTGTTGGTGGCGGTGCTGTACAGCTTCTTTAAGGTCCAGTGGCTGGTGTTGAAGAAGACGTAACCAGAGGCATCCTTGAGCGGCTCATCGTCCCACTCCGTCGCGCCAGTGTCTTCTTTTTGGTACCGGACCTCTTCAAGAACGGCGTCCTTGGTCGGCTCGAGCAGGGTGTCAAGGCGGCGCAGCACAACCATCGGTAGGATCACATCGCGATACTTGCCCCGTACGTACACATCGCGGAGGCAATCGTCGGCAATGCGCCAGATGAAGGAAACAAGGCTGCTGTGGGACGTCTGGTTCAATGTGGGCCTCAAAAGTTGATGCGAGAGCAATAGCCCTTCGACGACTACTCTTAAGGGCTTGGTTATGCAATCAGCCTTGGGACAGGCTCTGTTGTCAGCTGCTCCGCCTGTTGGGCGTAAAAGAAAACCCACTTAACTTCACGTCGCCCGGGGACGAAGTGGAGGACTGAACTGCACCGAGATCGGCGGTCATGTCTGCTTCCAAGCGCTCGCGACGCGAAGCGGACAGACCGGTTTCCACCCCTTAGCTGCCTGTCTGTTCGATGACCGTGAAGCAGACAGGCGGGTCAATCCTCTTAAAAGTGGCTTGATAATTGCCGTAAGATGATTATTCATAAAAATTTTGCTTTGGAGGAGACGGTTATTAAACGATTTTAGAATTGATTTTTCTCAAAAGATATGTCATATAAAGAAGATATTGAGAGTTTAATTTTTGTTTTTTGATGCCGTTATTATCTCAGTCCGCGTGAACAAGATCACGCAAGCCTTCGGATAAGACGCTCCTGCGGGAACGTTTGGGCAATTTATCTGAAAGGTGCCAGTATGTCTGATAACCACTCAACAAGGGATAAACTTAGCCCCACACTGACCGAAGTTCTTCGTCGTCGCACGGCTCTTATGCGGGCAGCGAGGGAAAAACGCTACGAAAACGAAAGCCTGCGGTCAGCCGAAGGTGTCCCGGATGGCGGGTATGTTCGTCTGCTGGAGAAGGGATATAGCTTTCCTGCGGTCAGTGCGGATCGTCATGGGGGAGCCGATCCCTACGAACAGGCCCGTAAGCTGGCTTTTCCGGTCAGGATACACCAGCCAGCAACAGTGCGGTCTGATTTGGCAGCTCTTCAAGCGCGTTTTCCCCACGCGTTGGCGGCAGTCCATGCTTTGGCAATGGCTGATTTGACACGCATGACGCTGGGGGTCTCTGGCGTGTTCCGTCCCATACTGCTGGTCGGGCCTCCGGGATGTGGCAAATCAACGCTGGCGCGTGTCTGGCATAAAATGCTGGGTTATCCCTGCATGACCATGAATGTCGCGGCTCTGTCCGATGTAATGGCGTTCACGGGTACGCATCCGACCTATTCGAACCCGAAGCCCTCGGTCATTGTGGATTATATGGCCAGACATGAGATTGCCAATCCCTGCATCATTCTCGATGAGATCGACAAATCACCAGAAGGGGGACGAAATGGTAGCATCAAGAATGTACTGCTCCAGTTTCTTGAGCCCGGTGAAGCCAGAACTTTTCGTGATATCTGTCTGAATGCCGAGGTCGATCTGTCCCGTGTGCGTTGGGTCATGACTGCCAATGTGCTGGAGAGGGTACCGCTTCCTCTTCGCTCCAGGTGTCAGATTGTGCATGTGCCGTCGCCAGACAGAAAACATGCTATTGGATTGTCTCGTCAGATGGCGGAAGCAATTCTGACAGAGATGGGGCTGGATCGCAGGTGGATCACTTTTGATGGTGTCGAGGAAGTCTTGTTGCAGGAGCACTTTCGAGGTGACCTGCGCCATCTGCGGATGATGGTTGATCTTTTCATCAGGGAAAGACTGACCTCTCTGACCATGTGCTGAGACAGGCTTGTTCGCACGTGAGGCTGTAAAAAACTGGCTGCGCGTTAATGTTCGATAACCGGTTGGGACGAAGGAGCAGGCATATTTCTCGTCACTTCTTTTAGAATGACAAGTTTTGAACGAAGGCGGGAGATTTCCTGCTTTGCCTGTTCTTTTTCAGGTCGGTGGGCCTTGTCCCATTGCTGGATGCGCTCCTGTCTGGCCTGCACAAGCCTGTCAAAGCGGTATGAGAGCCAGACCTCAAGTTTTTCCTGATCAGCCATGGCGGTAAATTCGGCATCATGCCGTTTGTGGAAATCTTCAAGGGCTGGTCTGTCGTTCTCCGTCAGAACAGGCCGGACGGGTTCTGGCGGTGTGGAGCGCAGTCCGACAACATGCAGCAATGCCTGCACGACAAAGCGTAGGACTTCCAGAAATGCGAGCAAAAGCCGCTGGTAGATTTTTTCCAGTTTTCCTGCCCGTCCGGTCATCCGCTGCCATTGGCTTTCTGTGGCCTGTTTCCATTCCTTTTTGGCATGATTGTAACGTGTAAAGCTGCTGTGAAGTTGTTTCTGATAGGGTGTGAGACTTTCCCGCCATTTTGCAACGGTTGTTTCCCGGTCCAGAGGTGCCCACCCCGTTTCCGGGGCTTTCTGGTCAAGAATGGCTTGCTGGTTCAGAATAGCCCGCCTGATCCGGTGGCAGATACGGGCTTCTTCAGCGCTGAGAATCAGCGGATACAATGGTTTCGGCGGGGGGGGG
>NZ_BAMZ01000026.1 GCF_000964225.1 Acetobacter syzygii
GTTCAGATAAAAACGTCTCCACAAAACCCGGGGCAATTCAGATACCGTACCTACCCACCACAGGCCGTGCTGCTTCTGGGACTCATCACAACGGCGCAACGGGCCGGATTTACGCTGGATGAAATCCGCACCCTGCTGCCCTATGATCTGCAACACTGGGACCATGATGCGCTCATGGACGCATTGACACGCAAGATTGCGGATATCGAGGCGCTGCAGGCACGTCTGACCCAGAGCAAGGCGCATCTCCTTCGTTTGGTGGAGGACATTCAGGCGCGCCCCGAAGACATGGACTGCGCGGCTAACGCCCATCGTGTCCTGACGAATGTGCTTGCAGGACCTTCCGACAATCTGGACATCACACCGGACGATGTGCGTCTTCTGGACAGGACAGATCGTCGTCAGTCCGTGAGCAGAGGACGCAGCAAAAAAGCTGTTCCGCCTTAAATCCCTCCCAGAAGGGACGCGACTTTTCCTGCGGTCGCACTGGCTGAAAAAGGGTTCTGGCCTGTCACCAGTTTTCCATCCACCACGACATGGGACATGAACGGCAGAAGGGCTTTTTCGTAAAGCGCTTTTCGCGCCTTCACTTCAGCTTCCGCGTTGTAGGGTATCTCCCCGGAGACGCCCGCCAGCCTCTCCTCAGTCCACGAAAATCCGGTGATTTTGCGCCCGGACACTAAAAAAGAACCGTCTTCAAGCCGGGTATTCAGAAGCCCGCAATATCCATGACAGACAGCGGAAACAATACCCCCCTTTTCCCACACTACGCGTGTGATGGCCTGAAGGCCTTCACTGTTCGGAAAGTCCCACATCACGCCATGACCGCCGGTGAAGTAAGTCGCATCATAATCCTGCGGATTGATGTCTGCGGGACAGGCCGTTGCAGATAAGAGGGCCATCTTCGCCGGATCGGCCAGCCAGGCTCTGGAGGAGGTATCGCGCATCGGCCATTTCAACGCACGCGGGTCAAGTGGAACCTTGCCACCCTTGGGACTGACAATGCGCTGCTCATAACCTCTGGCGGCAAACACGTCCCAGGCATGCGTGAGTTCCGACAGCCATAAGCCGGTCGGATGTGCGGGATTGTCAAAATGCGAGATATTGGTGGCGACGTGCAGGATACGGCGGCTCATGGCTTGTCCCTTTCATGCGGCAAGGTCCTCGGACGGCCATTCTGTAACGTTCAAGGCCGGTTGAAGGTCAATCTGTCGTTTGACATTAAATTTAACTTCAACGTTAACAGTGTAAGGGCAAATCTACCTGCACAACGGAGGCAGCCCCACATGCAGACAATTCTTGGCGCAAATGGCCAGATCGCTACGGAACTGGCGCGGACATTGCATCAGCATCACACAGGGGACCTGCGGCTCGTGAGCCGCAATCCCCGCAAGGTCAATGACGACGACACGCTCATGGCGGCGAACCTGCTTGATGCAGGGCAGACGGCACAGGCGGTGAAAGGCAGCCGGATTGTCTATTTCACAGCCGGCCTTCCCCCTGACAGCACGCTCTGGGAAGAGCAGTTTCCGGTCATGCTGAAGAACGCCTTGCAAGCGTGCCGGGCGGCTGGGGCCAATTTTGCCTATTTCGACAATACGTACATGTATCCTCAGAACAGCCAGATCCAGACTGAGGAAACGCGCTTCGCCCCGGTTGGTCGGAAAGGACGGGTGCGCGCCGCAATGGCGTCCATGGTGCTGGAAGAAATGGCACGGGGAGACATTCCGGTGCTCATCGCCCGTGCGCCGGAATTCTATGGTCCGGGGAAAACACAGAGCTTCACCAACGCTTTGATCATTGACAGGCTGAAAGCAGGCAGAAGGCCACTGGTCCCTGTCCGTGACGACACACGTCGGACCCTAATTTGGACGCCTGATGCGAGCCGTGCTCTTGCAACTCTGGGTAATACGCCCGATGCTTATGGCCAGAGCTGGCATCTGCCATGCTGTGATGATCGACCGACCTATAAGACATTTGTCACTATGGCCAGCCGAGCTTTCGACCGCACACCTTCCTATTCGGTTATTGGTAAATGGTCACTGATCATCGCAGGAATTCTCTCAAAAAGGGTGCGGGAGATAAAGGAACTTCTGCCACGCTACGAGCAAGACAATTTCTTCGACTCAACGAAATTCAAACGTCATTTCCCTGAGTTTTCCGTCACGACATATGAAGGGGGTCTGCAACTGATCAGGAACGAGTGGAGAGGCGGATAACGCGACTTCCTAGCCACCTGCCATCACTCTGAACCGGACTGGTAGAGACGAGTACTTATGCTGCGGACGTGGGATCAAAAAATCCGTCGTGCGCGGAAGGGTTCGTGATTTAGGTGACACTGCCTTATATAATGTCAGCTTCCTGAAGGCTGTTTCCGAAACCGGACATTCCACTTCCCCCCCCCCTGATCGGCCTGTCTGCTCAATGATACAGGAGTAGACAGGCAGCAGTCGCCTCATGGCGGACGTCCACTTCCACGATTACTATCCCGGAATCCGGACATTCCGCGCTCGTTAGGATGAGATCCCACGCCTGCATCAACTATGCATCGGCTCTCCTCAAGCCGCAGTGCGGGTGACGCTCTGCGCTGGGGAGCGACCGATCCGCAGCGCCATCAGAGCCGCGATCAGCCCAGACACCCCGGCCAGTACGGGCAGGAACAGCAGCGACCCTGTCGCTGTACTCGCCGCGAGTAGCCCCATGATCGTGCCACGACGCGCCACAAACCAGCGATTGACGACCGTAGCGCCGAACACCATCGCGACGGCCCCGGTGCCAAGACCGGTCAAAAGACCCCAAGTGAAAAAGAATTGCCACGGTGCAGTCATGAACAGTGAAAGACCGGACGACACACCGATCAGCAGGAGCGCCCCGATTAGCGTACGCCGGATGCCGATCGACTGCATCAGTGCCGCCGAGAACGGTCCTACGAAACCATAGAGGAAAATGCCGAACGCGGCGACCGACGAGACAGTGGTCCGGCTCCATCCCAGTTCCATTTGCAGGGGCATCATCAGAACACCGGGCGTTGTGCGCACACCGGCCGACACCAGCAAGGAGAGAAAGGTGAGCGCCACGACTACCACGAATATGGCAATCTTGCGGATGTGAAGGTTTCTACTCATATTACTGACCGGTAAGTTACAACCCATTCAGCCTATGTACCGATCGGTAACATCGTCAAGCGGAAACATATCATGAAGCGCCCTACCCTTGGCGTCAGCGCCGCCGAACGCATTCGGAACTCAGCCCGCGAACTGTTTTACAGCAACGGAATACGTGGCGTAGGCGTCGACGAGATCGTTCAGAATGCGGGCGTCACCAAGCCGTCACTCTACCGGGCCTATGAGTCCAAAGACGGGTTGGCTGCGGTCTATCTTGATGAATTTTACAAGACATGTCGGACATACTTCGAGGAGGCCGAAGCTACTTGTCCTGACGATCCGCGCGGCCAGATTCTTGCCTATTTCGATGGTCTGGCTGAACGGGCTTCCCGTCCAGCTTATCGGGGCTGTGGTCTGACAAACGCAATTCTGGAGTTCCCCGATCACGACCATCCCGTCCGCCAGGAGGCAGCGCGACTGAAGCAGGCGATGGCCGACTGGATCGCCTCGCGCGTCACGCTTCTAGATGCACGCGCACCTGAGACCCTGACCTCTGGTCTGGTGCTGCTGATGGAGGGTGTATTCGTCGCAGGACAGGCTTTCGCTCCGCCCGGTCCAGGTGCTCGTGCCGGCGCAGTGGCCCGCCTCCTCCTACATGATGTGTAGCCGGCGTGAAGCACCCTTTGTAGAGAGCCTGAGCCGACGCTCACGCCTCAACTTCGAGGTAGAACTCGGCGCATAGTGCATCCAAAAGCGGTCATTCTTCTTGTTACTGTTTTCCTTTTGTAGGTTGGCTCGTTTTCGAATCTCTGCCGAAAGGTAGAGTATTGCGAAGTAGTGGAGGATGTGCATATTAGACCCTCCTCTTCTATTATTTGCTCGTTATATTGCGATTTTGGAGAATTAACTTGTGGATCGCTGTCCGCCAACGCTTTAGGCAATTCGTTTCCGACTTGAATCCGACGACAGAGCAAGTCGACGATGCGTTCGGAAAAGCCAGGCGTATAGGTCAGGCACTACAGCGTGCTTACGGGGAGGAGGCGACCGAAACTCCGCCAATCTTCGCCGTGGGATCTTGGGGGAAGGGTACGCAAGTGCGCCCCTCGACCGACATCGACATCATGGTGCGCTTCGACCGAAGCACACTGGAGCGTTTCCAAGCATACGCCTTCAATGGGCAATCAGCCTTCCTTCAGGAGATCAAGGGGAAGCTTGAAACATCCTATCCCCAGACCCGCAAGCGCGGTGATGGTCAAGTCGTTCAGATCGATTTCAACTCCATCACGGTGGAACTCGTGCCCGTCTTCCCCATCGGGAACGGGCAGTTCATCATGCCAGACACAAACGGTGGTGGATCATGGAAAACGGTCGATCCAATCGCGCAGATCCAACTCATCGACAAGACTGACCGCGATTACAATGGAAACGTCCGGCCTCTCTGCAAGATCATCAAGCGTTGGAAGCACGAGTGTTCCGTCGATCTGAAATCTTTCGTCATAGAGCTCCTGATTGTTGATTTCTTTCGTAATTATACATTTGGTAAGTATGATTATTATTGGTACGACTTTTATGTTCGAGACTGCTTGAAGTTTTTTAAGAATAGGGTCAACGGATGGGTGTCGATACCTGGTACTGGCGAGATCATACAACTCGGCGACAAGTGGGCCGCCAAGGTCGATGCAGCCATCGCTATTGCCGAGACAGCGTGTAATTATGAGCGTGACGACCTATATATCTTGGCAGGCATGGAATGGCAGAAAATCTTTGGCCCTCGGATTCCGATCCACGTAATGTAGAAACTTGCCGTCGAGAAATCGTGAAAGAGGCTCTTAGACAGTCGGAAAGCTGTCTGTGGACCTCCACGATGTTATACACGTGGCTGCGCGTGGTCAGGCTTCAACACAAGGCCGTCATTCTACTCCCCATCATCCTGACGGGTCTCGTTGGCTTCAGTTACATTAAGGAATGGGTGCCCGCTTGGGGCGTGGCCTTGATGGCATTCTTATCGACGCTGATCCCGTCGATCGCGGAGGCTCTCGACATCCAAACGCATGTCCACGAACTCGAGCGGCTAGCTGCGGAGTACAAGGCCCTACAGGATCGTTTCCGTCGGCTTGCGAGGATCACTGCGCTAGGTGATGTAGACGAAGCAGAGCAAGAACTTGCCGAACTTATGGACCGTATGGACACCGCTCGGAACACATCCATCACGCCGCCTCAAAGATACTTCGAAAGTGCTCGCCGACAGATTGAAGGTGGACACTACGACTTCGCTGTTGACCTTCAGGCCGAAGAGAATCCATCACGAAAAAAGTCGGAGTGAACAGCCGCCTGCTGGCTATGAGTAAATGCTCAAAGAATGATTTGCCCGATCCGTTCACTTTGTGTCCATTTTGGTAATTTTTATCCTGTAAGCCGACCTTCCGCTTTCCCCCCATTACCGTCATCCCGAGATAGCATTGTCTCAGGAGTTTCTGCATGCCCGAGGGCAGTGTCCCCTCCCCGCTCTTTCTCCTGCGCGCGATTATGCCCCGGCATGTCGGAGCACGCCTGCGTACAGGACAGTTGGTTGCGGGTATCAGGCACCCCGATTTGAACCTACTGGTACCAAGTCATTGAAATAATGGGGAGTTTGATAGGGGTGTGGTGTTGGGCGCAACAAAAAACCCCGCCAAGTCAGGAGCTTAGCGGGGTTTTGAGGGTGTTTCTGGTTGCGGGGGCAGGATTTGAACCTGCGGCCTTCAGGTTAT
>NZ_BAMZ01000025.1 GCF_000964225.1 Acetobacter syzygii
GGGGGGGGGTGGCATGACGGCTGGCCTGTCCACCTCCTCCATCTGCCTGCGCCTGAGTGCGTCAATCGCTTTATTCCTGCGTGGTAGAGAAATGCGTTTCGGTTCTCTTTTTCTGGCAGGTGGGGAGGTAGGGGCCGATAGTATCCCGGTTAGGTCATTTTCCGATGTCATGCACACAGGAACACGGGTGCTCCTGATATCCAGTTCAGGCTTTTCGTGTTCCGGTGAGTGTTCTTCTGCCAGCAGCTTCCGGAATTCCGCCATGCGCACCTTTGTCAGCCGGGTAAAACTGCCAATCAGCGTTCCATCGCTGGTTTCAATGATATGAGCACCCGGTCGGGTCTCCTTTCGATCCCCTTCGCGCATGGTCAGATTATGTTCTGCCAGTGCTGCACGGAAAGACTTCAATTCGTCAGAGTGGCTCCAAAGAGAGGCAACAAGCTGTTTGAGTTCTGGCAAGTCAAGTCCCTGTCTTTCCGCTGTGCGGTGGGCCTGCGATGTGTAGGCGGCACGGGGCTTGTCTGCTGGTTGTACTGATGCAAGGGCCGCGAGCAGTTCTGCTTCATGGACTTTGCCGTCCTGTCGTAAAGCTTTGGCAATCGAGCGGTCATGGCGTCCGGCGACGAGAGCATGGCCCAGCCTGATTTCTTCCAGTCTGGCCAGTTTCTCCAACCGTATCCAACTAAAACGACTGTCTAAGATATGATTCCGCTGCCATTCAGGCAGAATCAGGTGGCCATGGGTGCTGCCATCTTTCTGATGGATGACCAGAGTCATATGCTCCGGGTTTCCATGGAATTCGCGACAAATCCGTCTGGCAAAATTTGCCAGTTGGTCATCCGTCATGGTCTCGTCAGGATTGAAGGCGATATGACGCAGGCCATAGGTCAGCCCCTCACGTCTGGCTTCGCGCATAGCATCACGCATGAGCCAGTCCGAACCCGCCAGTATCCGGATGGCTTCATTCTTCGCACCATGCAGCACATGGCGGGACAAAGCATCCGCGCCACTGCGCGTTTTAATTCTGCTTTCCTTGACGATCATGGGGCATGACCATGAACAGTCAGTGCAGGGTAGGTGCTGACCTGTCGCACCTGCGACGGGCAGACCTGTCAGAGCGGTGTCTCCGTGAGCGGGGGAGGAGGCCGTCAAGATGCTGGATCAGCTTTTCAACCTCGTCCAGCACAGACCCGCAATGGACAGCATCGCCACAATTGGCCGAGTGAGCAAGCTGATTGAGATTGTTGCCAACGCGTGAAAGCTGGGTGCGTAGTCTGTGCAGTTCGTCCGAAACGGGCGGACCATCATCATCCGAGAACTCAGCGGAAGCCAGTAAAGAGCGTATCCAGTCAGACGTGGTTACATGACCATGACTACGCGCGAGATGGTTCCAGAGTATGAGTTCGTTGGGCGATGCACGGACGGAAAGGCGAGAGGTTCGAGATGCAGGCATAACTGATTTTCCTTCTAAAGAGGGGGTTAACGGGGGAGATTTCTCCCCCTTACCAGCTTGTCGAATGCTACCCTTGGGTAGCCATTTGACACTGCTGGCTCCCTGCAAGGGTAACCTATTCAGATGCCTGATTTCCGAACTTTCTTTTGGTGCAAACGAGACTGTCACCATAAGGCTTTCAGAAAGGCATGATGCACTCGGGCGGATAGCTCAGGGCTTCAATGACCTGTTGCAAATTGGCGACTTCAATACCACTGGTGTAGTTCATTGTTCCCTGTGATTTATGGGAGGCTTCATGTCCCAGAACAGTATCAATCCACAGTTCCCGAATGTGCGCTTCTTGGTTTCGAAGCTTTGTCGAGACGGTGTGTCGGAAAGAATGGAAGGTCACAGCCTCCGGCAGACCAAGCCGTTTTTTGTGCTTTGAGAAGGATCGGGCAAAGTTATCGCCCCGTTCACCAGAAGTAGAAACGGTCAGGTCCGGGAACAGAAATTTTTCACCATTGTCCTCAAGTAGATTCAGCCCCTCCATTCTGAGCAGACTGGAATGAATGGGAATGATACGGGTGCCCGCTGACGTTTTGGGTGACCAGCCATCTTCGGGGTGAGGGCGGACATGGAAGCAGGGCACCCCGTCGATGACTTCAATATCCTGACGTCTGAGGTTGCAGATTTCACCTAACCGCATGCCGGTGAACATACCGATGCTGATAATGCCACTCCATGTCCGGTGAGAGACAGCCGTTCCTGACCACTGAGTGCGGGCGAGCAAAGCCAGTTCGCCGTCAGTCCATCCCCGGCGGACAATCTTCTTGGTGACATTGAAATCCCAGCCCGACCATGGGTTTTTGTCGGCAAAGTCTCGTTTGACCAGATGGCTCCATAACGCGGACAGTCGGGAAAAGTGGTTTTTGACGGTTTTCCCGCCAACCGTTTCCAGACCTCGTTCCTGAGCCTGTGCAATGACAACACGTAACGGGAGAACAGTCTTGCCCTTCCCATGTGTTGCGGGCAGGGAAGAGAGTAGGTCAAAAAACTCTCCTGCCACGTTGCCGGTAATTTGTCGCACAGGCATGTCGCCAAAAGCTTCAATAAACAGACCGATAGTCTTCTGGGTGGCTTTTATGGTGTCGGTACTCTTCGTTTTGTCGGAATAGATAAAGCGTTCCGCCATGGTTGAAAGAAGAGGCGATGAAATTTTCGGGGCGGGTTTGCGCTCTTCCGGTGCAGGTGGGGCCATTATCTGTGGCACTGGCTGAGCTATGTGGGTAGGCTGGCGGCTCTGGATGTCAACGATCATGCCGGACAGGCGGTCGGCTTCCGCCCTGAGCATTTTCTTTTCCTGTTTGCTCAGGGCAACGCCGGTGGTGAGCTGCTGACGCATACTGTCAAAGCGCTGGCCGATCTCGCGTATCTTTCTTGAGCTTTCATCGAGGAAGGCGTTTTCGCTCTGAATTCTTTCGAGCAGGGCCATGTTATGGGTGGCATCGCGAATTTTGCGGTCAAGGGCATGGCACTCTTCAGCCAGGGCGAGCGTCTCTTCCTGATCCCGGATCATCTGGGCCTGAACGGCCAGCAGGTCTTTCATCAGATCGGTATCAGGCTTCTCGTCCATCATCCTTGCCCTTTCAAACAGTGTGCCCGTGACTGCATAGAGGGCAGCCGCCCGTTCTCGGGCGATGAGCTTACTCTGAGTCTGTAAGGAAAGGGAGATTTCAGTTCTGCCGAGGCAGGCTTGCACGGCCTGAGGGACTGCGCGACGGAAGTGGTAATGAGAGCCGATGAGTCGGAGCATCTGCGTTTCCCGTTCTGGGAAGACAAACGGGAAAATCCCGCAGACCCATCAAATTCTAATTTTACTGTTATATTTCAATTGGTTAGTGGTGCGAACTGCGGGACTCGAAAGTCAAGAATCCCGCAGTCGCCTAAATAACATACTGATATTAAAGACTTTTATAATCCTGACGTGAAGGAAATTGTAGAAGACCTTCGTAGAAAATCAAGACCTTTTTGTCAGGAGACTTCCTGCTTCAGTGTCTCAAAAATACTGGTTTGGCGTGTGAACTGGTTATTCTGTTGCATGACCTGAACACGCCTGACCAATGTGGCTAAAGACACGTCAGCAATGGAAGACGCATGTCTGTAGCTTTTCCCAGAGGCTAAAAGGTCAAGAGCATGTTGCACCTTTGCAGAACTGGCTTTGGGTCTGCCTATGGGGCGACCTGTTTTCGTTCCATATTTCTGAGCATGGTCTATGCCACTTCTAATGCGCTCATTAATCGTCTCGCGTTCATTTTGGGCAATGACAGACATCAACAGATAACTGACACGGCTTGACCTGTCTGATGTATCCACACCCTCTGTCAGACTTCTGACTGTTATCCCTTTCTGGTCAAATTCTTCCAGCAATCGTGCGAGATGGGCTGTTCGTCTTCCAAGCCTGTCCACCTTCCAGACAGTCAGAACATCCCCCTTGTTTAACAGAGACAGCAAACTGTTTAACTGTGGCCTGTCTTCTGTTGCACCGGAAATGACATCCATAAAAATTCTTTCTTTCGGAATCCCGGCTTCCAGTAAACGACTGACCTGCATATCAGTCGACTGGTCTCTGGTGCTGACACGTGCATATCCATAAATCATTGCACACCGCCAAAGACATGCAGAGCTGTCACTCTGTCCGCAAGGAAATAGCGGGCCAGATAATCTCCCAATGCATAATCATCAGGAAAGTAGCTCTTCAGGACAGAAGCACAGCCACAATCAAGGTCAAGATTGAAATAGGACATGCGATTTTTGCCATCCCCCTTTATGATTTCAATATCCCTTAAAACGCTTTCCAGAAAAGCCACTATGAAAACGGATAACTGGTCTTCGCCATATTTTTCAATAATCTGAGGAGCGAGCACGTCCAGAATATTCTGGATGCCATCAGAATGATATAAATCCAATAATTTATAGGCTTGGTCTTCTATCGTGCCTTCAAGCTTGTTGCTTGCGGGATATGTCGGGAATTCACGTAATGCGGAAATATAGGCTTCCTGCATTGTCTGTGTAATTTTAGAGGATTGCAGGAATATCCTGAAATTCTCCACATATCCTGGTGCAATGTCATCAAACCCCTCAACAGGAGAAAAAATATGATGGACGGTCAGGTTTCCAGTGCGGAATGTAATTTCACTCATAGAATGTCTCCTTAAATTGTTAATCAGGGATTATTTTCTAAAATACTTTTGAATATACAATATTGAATACGATTTTCCCTTTGTATTTACATAGTAAGGTATATGTATTCAAAAAGTCAAGTTTTTGAAACAGAATTTATTTAATTATTTTAAATAAAATAGATTTATTTCCAGTAATCGTGTCTTTTTAATTTTTGGCACTCTCTCACAAGGAAGAAACTCTGTTTCTGACTTGTCACGCACAAAGCAGGGGAACAGGAGATTTGTAAAATCTCCGGCGTGCGTATGGTGCCTAGATTTTTAAAATATTCTCATGGCTTTCAACCTCTGAATTATTCTGTTTCACCCATGTCATGGCGTTATTTGTTTCCTGAAGAATTTTCGCATTTTCCGCGTCCATCTTTCTGTTCTGCCAGTCGATGAATTTGTTTTTCAGATAGTCCGCATTTTTGGAAACCATCTGTGTCAAAAAATCCCTCCCATGTAGGTTCAGAAAATACTCAAACGTAACAGGAATCCTGTTCTGTTGGGCATGTAACTTCTGATAATTCCTGTAGGATGCCCTGTATAAAAGATAACTCTGGAACAGCACTTCGTCCTGCTGATCATCACTCATCATGTTCCATGTCGCATCACTGATGGGAGCAGGAAGTCCAAAATTCATGGCAATGGGATAAGGCTTGTTTCTGATAGTCACAGACCCACCAAAAAATAGGCTTAGGAACAGTTCCACCAGCAAAAGCAGAATGTTGCTGTCAATGCTGTTGTTGCATTGGTCAAGCCAGTATTGCTGGTCTTTAAGGTTCTGATAGGCTCTGCGATAAAAATACCAGTCTTCCTGTTTTGCCTGTTTCAATCGGGCTTTAATGTCCCTGATATAATCCGGGGTAATAAGAATAATATGGGATAGACTGGCAACGTGGGTGACGCCTCTGTTCAGCTTTCCAGTGCTGATAGCCTTTGCAAAATTTTCCCCTGTGATGACAGGATTTGAACCTGTTGCTGTGCGATGGTTTCGAGCAACTGCTGTATCTGGTCGATGGGTGAGGGTTTGTCTCCCACTTCTGCCAGTAAGCCCAGGATTTCCTTTGCTGTGCTGTTGGCTCCAGAGGCTTCCTGATAGGTCTGTTGATAAAGAGTGATTCTGTTTTTCTGTTCGTTTTCCTTCATGATTTTTCTCCTTTTTTGCATTTGAATAGAGGGGTAAATTAATATGATTAAAGTAGGTTCTGGCTTGTTCCATGGTCATTTTCAGAGGACGTTTATGTCCACTGGCTTTTGAGCCAAGATTGACCAGCCTGTTAAAGGCATGAACGTTACCTGACTGGTCAATCACAACAGGACCTTTCTCGCCCATACAGATACGACAGTTAAATTGTGCCAGTTTTACCATGAGTAATTCTGGCTTGTATTTTTTACAGCCAGTCAGAACAAGACGGGCAAGACCAGCCTTATCAATATGGGTGCGTTCCTGTTGAGCACGTTCCTGGGGCTTTAATCGGGCTTTAGGTTTCTGGATGTCCCAAAGTCCTGCATCTCTTAAACGTTGGGCTTCTGCTGTCTTGCCTTCTGCCTCCAGAGCTTTGATGACAGCACGATTATGGGCACCCGGTGTGATGGTTTCCCCTGTGCGAAGTTCAGCCAGTCTGTTGATTTTCTCGCGTCTGGCATGGTCATTGTCCATGCGAAGACAGGAGCCAGATGGAAGGAGCAGGGAATAAACCCTGTGTCTGTGTTCCCTGCCATGTTTGACATGGATGGATTCAGAGAAGGGCTGTTTTGTCAGAGAAAATTCTTTCTCGTAATCCTGCCAGTAGGCTTCCCATTCCTGAGCCGTCCAGTCCTTCGCAGGGTCAGCGTGAACATGGTAGAGAGGTTTGGAGTGGCTGGCATAGCGTCCAATGTTCGTAAGCTCTTTAATCTGGTCTGTAATGCCTTGCTGAACCAGACCACGTGACGCGCCTGCAAAGGTGGCATCATTCTGCTTTTTGTCATCGCGGAGATGACGCCAGAGGCTAGACCCTCCCTTGCCTCGGGTGGCTCCTCCGATCATTCATGTCTCTCAAGCTTTCTGCGTAGGGTATCAAGATTGAGCACAGCCTGACGCACATCAGGAATAAGCTTCTCGGCCTCCTCATGCGCCATGACATGACCATCCTGACGTGATTTGATGGCATACTGAACCAATGCCCCACACAGTTCAGCCGTGCTTTCCCTGAGCCTGTAGAGTTCCTTGATATATTCCGGCTTGGGTGGTGTGCGTGGACTATAGGCTTTGACTGGCTTGATCCTCTGATATGTATCAGAGGGAGAAAGAGCACCAGCCAGACACTCACGCACAAGACTGTTGGCTGTGATGTCACGCTGTCTGGCATGGTGTGTGATGCACGCATATTGTTCATCATCCAGACGAACCAGTAACGATTTTTTCAGTTTTCTTTTTTCACTCATGCAATGGGTCTCCTGCTTAAATGGGGGTCAACGGGGGAAAAGCATTTTCCCCCTTGCCAGCTACCAGAAGACGCGAAGCGGATACTGGTATGGCTGGCTATAATCAAAAGATAACAAAGAAGATGGCAAACAAGATGAGAAAACAGACAATAAGAAGAAAAGATATTTTCCAGGTATAATGCAGGTGCTTTTTATAAAATGTGTTTCTTTTCTGGAAACTTAAACAGCGTTGTGTGTTGATGAAACATTATAAAAATAGAGAAACAGTCAACATCAAACACTGTTGACTATGAAGGAGAAAACATAAGGAAAGGTCAAGCGGGAACGCTGTTGACTGCTTCCTGATTTTTCTGTTGGCGTGACTTCCTGCGAACAACCTTGCTGACAGCATCTTTCAACGCATAGGCATGGTTCTTGAGTTCTGCGAGGTCTTCAGGATTGTCCTGGATAACATCCAGCAGGGTTTCAATGTCTTTGAAGATAACAGGAAGCTTTGTGACCTGACTTCTGATACGTTCCCTGTTCACGGCTTCACTGGTGACACGCCACCACTCCAGAACCTCTGTTTTTTCCTGCGTGGTGCATTTATCCAGAATGGAATGGGAAACCATGGAATAGTAGCAGGGGAAAGTGCCAAGGGTTTCTTTGAGGGCTCGTTTCTTTTCAGGGCTGTATGTCCAACGACTGATTTCCCATTTGGGTCTGGCTTTGTTCTCTAATAATCGAAATTGCATGATTAAAATCTCCTTATAAAATAAATGGTCAACATTTTATTAATGTGACGCTAAGATAATATAATAATAAAGTTAAATAGATGATACGAATATATTCGTTTAATGATGAAATTCCTAATTTTAATTATATTTTTCCTTGCGCAATTATGTATTAATTTCTATTGTTTGTAGTGTTATAATAAGCATTACTTATTGTAGGAGTGGGGTTTTTTTATGTGTGATACACCGTCTTGGTTGGATCAATGGCCAACTGTGAAGGCATTTGGACCTTCAATTATAACAGGTTCTGTAACTGCTTTGATGGCATCTTTGGCATATGTCATCTCTAAATCTCAAAGAGAAATTGCTGCCAATAAGTACAATCTTGATCTATTTGAAAAAAGATATCCTATATATGAAGAATTTAATAAAAAATTTTCATATATTAATAATTATAAAAATTATTTTCCAACTAGTATACGTGCTGATATTGTGGAGAATAAAAATTTAATTATTAAATGTTCTCGGATGTTTTCTGATATAAATATGTTTTGTGCTTTTTTGGTGGAAGCTCCTGATCAATATAAATCTGCTGTTAATCTGAAATCAGAAATCCGAGAAAGTATCTCTAAAAATGCTGTTTTCTTTTCAGATCCTGGACTGCTTGAACGCCAGATATGCGAGATGGAAAAAAAGCTTAATCAACCTGGAGAAAACGCTGCGTCGATCAGTTTAAAGTTAAGAAATCTTGTGAATTTCAGAGATAATTTTGAGAAAAACTTAGAAGTTTATAACGAAAAAAATAAGAAAATTAAATTACAAGATGAAGAAATAGAAAAAAATGAAAAAAAAATCATATTTTGTTTTTCTAAAATATATGAAAATATGGAGGGTCAGCTCAATATAAGCCATAATCCATATCAAAAAAGAAATTTTTATTTCTCGAATTGTGATTTTATATTTATTTTTATAATTTTTTCATTGTGCGAGTTGTTTGTCTTTTTGGTAATAATGAAATGAGATGTTCGAGACAACGGAAAGGGAATAACCTGAGCCGGTTCATCAGTGGCTTTTTCATACTCTGTCACCAGTTCTCCGGCTAACTCTCTGCCAATACGGGTAGCAGAGTTCAGGAACAGCTTCATATCTTCCCACTGACAGGTTTCCATCCAGGCCGTATCAAGATTAAAGGCTCTACAGCTACTTTTGATCATGTAGCTGTCAAAATCCACCCTGAAAGCCCTGATGGTTCTTCCTTCAAGCAGACTGACAATCTCAGGGTAAATATCCGGCCATGTGGAGACCTTGTTGTTATCCATGCTTGCACCATACTGGAGCACGTCTTTGGTCATGTGATGGTAGTTACTGGCTCCCTCTGCAATCGCCACAGAAGGCTTGCAGAAACGATTAAGCACCAGTTGCCCCTTATGGTCTGTAATCGTAATTTGAAGCACCTGGTCATGGGGTCCCTGACCTGTTGTTTCCACGTTCAGCACCAGATGCGTTTTTGCGTGAATTTTCTTCCTTTCTGACATGGGACACTGAGCCAGTTTTCCGGGTCTTTCTATCTGTCTCAACAAGGCTTTCAATGCCTTGTCAGTGTCCAGACTGGTCATGAGACGGGAAAAATCATTGTTCCACCATAGGTTGGAAATCCCTGCGGGTTTCAATCCTTCCCATATGGCTCTGAGAGTGGCTTTCTGAACCTGTGAAAATGATTTACGACAATCACCCAATGCGGGCATCAGCATCCTGTCATAGGTAAAATCCATGCCTTTTTTGATGATGAAAGGCTGAAGATAAGGTTAAACCAGTTGTTCCAGCACTGTGCGTCTGTAGGCAGTTCTATCCTGAACTGTATCAGGAACCTCTATGAACTCAGGAAACATCCAAAGAATGTCACGTCCCAACTCTACCAGTTTATTGACAACAGCCGTTCTTGGGGCATTCACCATGACAAAATCACGGATGTAGAAACTGCTACTATATCCGACTTCACGCGCAGAAGAGAAACAACGCAGGTAACGTCCAGCCAAGGGACAGGAACGTTTGCCAGGGATTCTGATGCCTTCAGAGAGCAGGGAAAAGACAGTGCTGTAATTTATCATAATATTACTCCATTCAATAACTCCTTAAATATACGTCATTTATAAACTATATTTAAATAAAATGCAATATTTATATTTATTTATATAAATAAATATATCAAATAGTTATAATATTAATGGGGATAATCAACGGGTTTGTTTGTTGTTTCAGTGGTGTGTTTTGCATGAAATGGTCAACAGGATTTTATGTTGACTGGTAAGAGAAAAAACACAGCAAGGTTCAACAGGAGACCTGTGCGATTATGTGTTGAAAAAATCAGACACAGACGAAATACCCCGGATATCATTTGGAAACAGGTTTGCTGGATTAACCCGCAGGGGAAAGCATCAGACATGCTGTTTCAATGAGAAATAAGCCACGGAGAGAAACAAAACAGACTTTCAGGGAAGATTATACCCTTCACGGGCAAACCATGCTTCTACGGTTCATTTATGGAGGAAACCGGAAGTTCACTACAAAACAAAAAAATCTGTAGTGACCTTTGAAACCAGAAACAGGTTTTCCAGATGAATCTGGTGAATCAGATAAAACGCGAAATAAGCCACACAGAGACACGGAACAGGAAGGAAGGGTATAATCTTCCCCTGTAGGGTAAAAACCGTCTCCACGGGTCAATTATGGAGATTTACGGGGGGTATGGAACGAACCTGATAGAGTGACTCACAAGAAACAGAGAAAATGAGCCTGATTCATCTGAAAGTGATAGGGAAAAAGAAAAGAACCAAAAGAAAAAAAAGAATGTTGGGTGGATTTCATAATCCATAGTTATCCGTCCCCACCTGTCTCACGTCAAAAACAAAACCAGAACCTTACAAAGTCCCTGATTTTTTCATTCTGTAATAAGTCGCTCTGGAAATGTTCAGGGCGTCCCATGGTTTGGAAACTGACAGACTATTTTCCGCAAGCCATGCTTCTCGGCTTTGTCCCTGACTGGTTGGTCTTTCCTTACGTCCTTCAGTCTGGCGTTTTGTGCGTTTTCTGAGCAATCTTTCCTCATGGTCAATGAGAACGCTCAGATGTTTCATTTCCTCGCGGGAAATGCCTAATTTCTGAATGATGGTCTTTGTGCCAGTCGTGTAGCCCTTGTGTCGTTTTTTGGCTGAATAGTCCTGACCGGCTTTCTTGTAGAGGGTCTGCATGGCGTTGTGCATATGTTTGGCAATATATCCCTCATCAATCACGCCTTCAGCCCATTGTTCCAGATTGGAGGGAAGATTGTCAGGATTGGATATCTGAGCCAGCAGGATGCCCGCTTCATGGCAGAAAATATCACATTCCCCTTTGCGAACTGGTCCCCTGTAGCGCAGGAAGCCAAGCGTTTTCAGGTCACACAGTCCTTTCTTGGCCCATGAGGCCCATCCCTTGAAACCCTGGGCTCCACGTTCGTCAGGAACAAGCGCATTGGTTTTCCTGCGAGCCAGATATTCAACTCTGGCTTTTTCACGTCTCTCCTGTCTGGCTATCTTCTGTTTTTTGTAATCCTCGTATTTCTTTGGAAGAACCATGTCGCACAGATTCGAGAAGTCATAAAACTTCCCTCTGTAATCAAGGAACTCGCATCGATGACGCCTTGGATGATGGGAGTTCACACTCCCAGGAAGACGAAAGACACGTGAAAAATCATAGGTTGCCTGGTCTGCTCCCCATGGGATGAATTTTCTTAACAGTTCTCTGTGAGTGGCCTGAAAGCGTCCCTTGCATCGTGCTGGAACAGGACATTCAAACGTATAATGCAGATAAATCCCTCTGCCAGAACTGAGGATATTGGAGGGACGGGGGATATTGTTGTCATCACAGAACTTGAGCAGGATTTCATAATTCTCCCCAAGGTCATGATATTGAATGGTGGGGTTGGTTTCATATTTGTAGCAATCAAGATCGATGCAGATATGGTCAAAAACCGCGACAAACTCGCCCCTGCGACTGCATTTGTAAAACCAGTTCATGGAGATATAGGAATCTTCAATGTCCTGGGCCATATCAAAAACGGTTTCGTATTCCGAGATATGGTAAGGTTTATCCCACCATGTTCTGCCTTTTGCATCAGGCTGTTTTAATTTCTGACCCATGATGCAAAACAGATTGGCATTGTAAGGCATGAACCTTTTCATTCTCCAATCGTATGGATATCTGTCGAGGGCTACTTCAGGTTTTTTAAATGCTAATCCCATAAAATTCTTCTCCTTTAATCAGGATGAAGAAAAAATCACGAGAACTACATTTTTTACTTGACTAATTCATTTAAATACTACATAATCAATTCATAAAAACAGTGCTTGTTTTGCTCTCGGTGGCCTCTTCTCCATCGCATTTGTTAAAGTCAGATGTTTGTCGCATCTGGCTTTTTCCATTATTAAAGCATGAAATGTTAATTTATGCAAGTAAAATATAAACTGTAGTTATATACACATCATAAAATTGATAAATATGTATTTTTACTTGACAAAATACCCAAAATTGTGCATGATGAACTTACACAAAAACAATATTTTGGATGGAGTAGTTCCCCATTTGTGTTATGGAAGCCAGATTCTCACAAGTCTGGCTTTTTTGTTGTCCAGATTTCAGGACATCCTTTGTTAAACTGGCTGTTGAGCCATTCTTTGCAATATCCAGTCTTCCTTGCCTGTGTTTCTGTCATACTGGTTGGACAGGTCTGTTCAACAGGGAAGGAAACATATGGAAGACACTACGAAAACATGGGGCATCAGGGGGATTTCTGCTGATGTCAGGCAAGCTGTCATTACACAGAGCCAGAAGCAGGGCATGAAAGCCGGAGGATGGCTGACATTGGCTATTCTGGAAAAAATCAGACAGGACAGAAACGCAGGGAAAGCCCTGGTGGCTACCAATGGGAAACCTGCTGTCAGTGCAGAGGATGCTTCTGCCGTTCTGGCTTTGCTGGAACGTCTTCAAGGTATGGGGATTGAACCTCCTGAGCGCATGAAGAAGCAAGCCACCATGCTGGTCAGGAAGTGCATATCCTCCGTCAGAAAGGGAACATCAGCCAGACAGGAAATGGGAAGTGTCTGACTGATGTGAATTCATTCAGGCCTGGAGTTTCAGGGTTCCGTCTTTGACCTGACGGAAGATTTCCATCCATTTGTTTTGGAGAGCTTCATCTGAAGTCTTGAACTGCCACTTTGGTTGATTGACATCCTTGACGGTCACAAAGAAACCACTGACCTTTGCATTTTCTAGTGCCTGTTCGTCATTGGCACGTGCAATACTCAGGTCTGTTGCGCTTCCACCATATATCATTCCACCTGTTTGTGTACCATGACTCCACTGGCGAACGTCATCCCAGTTAAACTTGATCATCCGGCCTATGTTGTCGGTCATGAAGAAGTCTCGTCCATTAAACGCAATGAAATTGGGGTAAGCCATAACTTTTGACCACCCTACGCGATGAACATGGCATTGAAGAATGGCATGAGTATAATCAGCATAGATAATTGGCTTTTGATAAGTATCAATCTTTTGTTTTATCTTTGAATATTCTTCATTTAATATTGGAATGTATTTTTTGTCTATTGCTTTAACTCCAATTATTTTTAAATATGCCGTTTTGAATACATAGAATAGAGGGAAACAAATCAAACATATCACATATATAATTACAAATAAGCCTATACTACCTACAAGTGCGTCTTTTTTGTCGCTGAATAGAACGAGTAGAAACGTAAAAAATGACGCACATATGGTAGGTATTTTGAAAAATAAAAGTAGAACCTCATACTTGGGTGTTGCCTGTTTGATATTGATTCCATCCGAGATTTTTTCAATAACAATCATGACAAAATTCCCATGTCAGAGGACAGGGAACAGCACATCTTTCTGAGCCTGTTAAACGTCACGCAAGTCTCCATCATGTAAAAAATTCTTTCAATATAGTATACCAGAAACACATATTTCTGATATTGTAGAATAAGTGCATTTTTATTGATGAAACTTCTGTATCGTAAATCTGTATCACCAATGGAGTAATTATTGATGGAGAAATAACATGGATTATGGCTATGCCCGCGTATCAACTGACGACCAGACCAATGACCCACAAATCAAGGAACTGGTGCGTTATGGTCTGACTTCCCACACAATCAGGACAGAGAAAATTTCAGGGAGTGTGCTGGCGAACCGGAGACCTGTGCTCTCAGGACTCCTCAAGGCTCTGAGGAAGGGGGATACGCTGACAGTGGTGAAGCTGGACAGGCTTGGCCGTAATGCAGTGGATGTCCTGTCTTTGATTGATACGCTTCATGAAAAAGCCATAAGCGTGCGTATTCTCAATCTTGGGGTTGATACGGCCAAACCATCGGGAAGGCTGTTTCTGACCCTTCTGGCTGGCTTTGCGGAGTTTGAGAGGGAGATTATCAGGGAACGCTGTATAGCCGGTCTGGAATCAGCCAGGGCCAATGGTGTGCATCTTGGGAGAAAGAGTTCCCTGACCAAACATCAGAGAACACATGCCCAGAGGCTCAGAGAGGAAGGGAAGTCTGTCAGTGAGGTAGCCCGCATCCTGAATACCTCACGCATGACAGCCTGGAGAGCCATGAATCCCGCTCAGGCTGTATCATAAACCGCAGTTCTGATATGAAACCCAGACATGACAGCCAGAGCTTTTCTGCCATGTCCCGGAAACGTGGGGTTTTGATACGGTATGTTGCGAGTGGTATATGATAATCATATTGTAAACAGAGGTATGCCTGTCAGCTATAGGGCTTTAAAAATTTTTGTGTTTAATTATCTTATAATTTAAAGGTAAAGGTTAGTATTATGACGGCTACGATATGTCTCAGACTTTATTCAATTTATGTTAGTGACGCAAAAGATAGATTAGGAAAAAAAATAAATTATAAAGAAATTCCGGGGCTAGAAAATTTTATCGATGACTTCATACAAGATGGTCTTTCTGCAAAAGCTGATAGCCGTGCGGAGAGATCTTGGTATTTTGAAATTAAAAATTCAAATAATGATGATAGAAATCAAGGATATGTTCACTATGGTACGTACGGATTTGAAAGTAAACTAAAGAACAGAAAAAGTAACGAATATGTATACAGCCGTTCCATCGATGACGTTGAGGAGGTGCCATTATTTTATGATTTTTGGATGCCTGACGATCAAAATGTCCTAGCGTCTTTTCAAACGTTTCAGGGGCGATCATGTGTACGTTTGGTATCGCAAGACTTGCATGAGTGGTTTTCAGAGCGTTTTAAAGGTTTCAAGATACACATCCGGAAAATTGTTCCTTACCAAATGAAGGGGACATCCTTTTTTGACGCTCCTGTAAAAAAAATTAAATTGATTAATAGAAGTGCATCTTCGGATATAACAGATAATTATACAGGTGGCAGTGTTGAAGATGTAAATGTTGAGCTTTGCATTACAGCAAAGAAAAAGGGGTCTTTTGGACCTTTGAGAAGCTTAACAGATCGATTTCAAGTTGCTCAAACAAAGCTATTAACATTTGGAGATATGGAATTTAATGAAGTTTCGGCAGAGGTGAATATTGGAGGTAGACCTCGGCGGGTGGGTGTAATTGGTTGTAATAATGATTCTGGATTAATTGATATATCACAAAGTGTTGATCGTGCGCCTAACGGTCATCCAGTTTTCGACTCAGTAAGATTGCAGTCTTTGGAAATATTGGAAGATATTTTTAGTGTTATAGGAGATGAAAAATGAAAATAAATATATCACCTATAATTAAAAATCATATTAATACGCTATATGACGCAAAAAATAATAAAATATCTATTGTGGATTTGTTGACTTTTTATGTGCTTCCGGGAGTTTTATTTTATCCCATATATAAGAATAATATTTTATTAGATAAAGATTTTTATAATGTTTCTATAACATTTTTCGGTATATTTATCGCGCTACTTTTGAATATAGAGGTGGCTATATTTGGGATTTTTACTAGAAAATGGTCAATTGAGGGAAAGGAAATAATCAAAAAAGATAAATTTGATGAGAGGAATAAAATAATAAAAGAGGTTGATTCTAACATATCATATTTAACTATATTATGTATATTTTCATTATTTTACTTTATTTTTGTGTACTGTTGTGTTGGTGGGAATGTATTTAATAATATATGTTACATGAGTATGGTTTCTGCATATTTATATCTTCATTTTGGTCTGACATTGTTAATGGTGGTCAAACGTTCTCATGCACTATTTCAAAGAGAATATAATGAAAAATAGAAACTATATTCTTATGTTTGAAATTATATTTTTTTCTTGTTTAGAAACAAATTCCCAACATCCCAAAACTTAGGATATTTCACGCTCTCAGCAACCCTCTTGAGGTTCACAATATCAACATCATCGAAATAGACTGTGCTCCCTACTGACTTGTCGTGGCTCTCATGTCCCAGAAAGTCATCAATCCAGGATTCACGTAAGCCACCCTCGCCATGCTCATGAATGTTTCTGAGTTTGGTAGAGACGTTATGCCGGAAGGAATGGAACACCACGCTCCTGCCAATGCCCAGACGTGATTTGAACTTGCTGAAGTCCCTCTGGAAGTGAGCAGAACGTTTGTTGTCCTGCCCCTTAAAATCAATGTCATGGAACAGGTAATGACGTTTCTGGTTCTTGGCTCTTTGGGCAAGGTCAAGCAAACCGGCTTCCTGTAAGGCTGTGCAGATGGGAACGACACGTCTTCCGGCTTCGGTCTTCGCACTCCATTCAGTCCAGGGTTTGCCTTTGAGGGCAGGGTGGTCCTGCACCAGAATGCAGGGAATACCTTGTATCTCCTGAATGTCCTGCGGTCTTAAACGACAGATTTCTTCCAGTCGCATCCCTGTATAAGACGCAATCCCCACAATCATGGAGGCTGTCTTATGGCTGATGGTGCCAAACTGCCAGGGCTGACCCGCAATGGTCTTTAAGTCGCTATCACTCCAGCGCACACGATTGGTTTTGGACTTGGTGTCAAACTGCCAGCCACCTGTGAACACGTTGCGATCCACAAGGTCACGCAGAAGGAAATGCTTCCAAAGTCCGGAAAGCTTGGTGAAATGGTTTTTGACTGATTTCCCGGAGATACGGGCCAGCTTGCGTTTCTTCGCATCTGCCACAAATTCCTGAACTGTCCGGGTGTCGTTACGCTGTTTGCCATAACTTTCCGGTAGCTGTTCCATCAGGGCTTTGAAGTGCCCAACATCTGCCCCGGTATAATCCCGCATGGGTTTATCCCCACAGACTTCCAGAAAGCGTTTGAAGGTGCGTTCGTAGGATTTGACCACAGTGGATTTGACTGTGGTGTCCTTGCTTTCCAGGAAAATTTTAATCGCTTCTGAAAAGAGGGGAGAAGGTTTTTCCTTCGGAGCCAGAAAGGCTTTCATATCCTTAATCTGGCTTTGAATATCCGTCAGTGCTGGAAGGCTGGCTTTGGCCTTTTTCAGGTCTGTGACAGTGCGTTCCAGCAGATGCACACTTCTGCCAGTCAGATTCCTGGCTTTCTCCAGCTTTTCCCCCTGTTCCAGACTTTCAATGGAATGTCTGAGCTTCTGATGGTCGTATTGCGTCTGTAAGGATGCAATCCTGTGCTGGTAGTCCTGAATAAGCAGGTCAAAGAGTTCCTGCACGTCTTCAGGCAGTTCATTCCTGATAAAATTTTCGTCTTCGCTGAGTTCTGTCTTGAGGTGCATTACGGAACGGAACAGCCTTTCGGTCTCTGCGAAAACTGCACACGCATATGGTTTGGCAACCTCGCGTTTGTTAGTGCCAAGGGAGAGCCATAGCTCCTTTTTGCCCACAATATCACGGATATGTGAAGGCACGGCCCTGCGGAAATGATACCCGGATTGGAGACGGATCAACATACAGACGGCTCATTTTGTAGAAGCCGATTGTAGAAGGTTCGGCTTTTATGGTTATGGAAAGACCATAAAAGTCAATTAAATCAATATGTTATGAGTGGTGCGAACTGCGGGACTCGAACCCGCACGCCCATACGGGCTGGAGATTTTAAGTCTCCTGCGTCTACCATTCCGCCAAGTTCGCCCATGGTAGGTGGTCTTTTATGAAGACCATATGTTTCAGTTCTTTAGCATGGTTCAGATATTGCGCAAATGGTAGGTTTATCGTGCGTGCAAAAGAAGTGGTCCCGTTTGACGTAACCAACGTTCTGCCTGCTTTTTATAAGGCGTTATACGTGCGACCTGCTGCCAGAACAGGGGGCCGTGGTTCATATGTCGAAGGTGGCTGAGTTCGTGGGCAATCAGGTAATGGCGCACAAGGTCGGGCGCCATGATGATCCGCCAGGAAAACATGATCCGGCCTGAAGCAGAGCAGCTACCCCAACGGCTGGAAGTGTCTCGGATATCTATTCGTGTGGGTCGTAAACCCGTGCTAAGGGCTACGGCCTCGACTTCTTTCCGTAGAATGCTTGTTGCATGGTTGCGTAAAAAATCAGCAACACGCCGGTTAATGAATGCTGGATCCCCGCTAACCATCAGGCAGTCATTCTCAAGCCATGCTCCTCCTTTTTGTTCTGGGGCATGTACAATAAGGTAGGGTTTTCCTGTTATGAAAACTGTATTCCCAACAGAAAAAGACGGTGTTTTTTCTAGTTTTTTAAGGCGTTCTTCAATCCATCCCTGATGTGTCTGCACAAAGGTGAGGGCCTGTTGATCTGTGCAGGTCAGCGGAAGTGTTACGATCAGTTTGTGTTCGTGCGGCGCTACACGCAAGGAAAGGCGTTTGGCTCGTGTGGAGTGTTTCCAGACAACCTGTAGCGCTTCCTGCGTGGATGTACTAATTGTCGTTGGGAGTTGTCGCAGGTTCTTCTGGCCAGTCGACAATGTAATCCTCCAATGCTCCAGCGCGTCTTTCGCTAACGCAACGGCCTGCGGCAGATGCGCCGGAAGCGATAACAGTCAGGGGGTCTCCCGTAATTAGCGGGTGCCATGCTGGAAGGTCGCGTCCTTGCGACAGGCGTTTATAGGCACAATCGGGTGGCAGCCAGTCCAGTTCGGGGATCATGGTGGGGGTTAAGGTAATGCAGTCCTGTACTTTACGGTGCCGTTTGGCATAGTCGGTGCACTGGCAGGTTTTTACGTCCAGCAGGCGGCAGGCTACAGAAGTATAATAGAGTTCCTCTGTTTCGTCATCACGGAGTTTGTGCAGGCAGCAGCGTCCACAACCATCACAAAGAGACTCCCATTGCTCGTTTGTCATCTCGGTGAGAGGTGTGGTTTTCCAAAAAGGGAGAGGGGAGGTGGATGTCATTGCACAATGCTACAGGTAAAGGAGAGAAAAAGAGAGATAAAAACTGCTTTTTGCAGAAGTGGCCACCAGAAAAAACGCAGTCTGGCCTGTGTGTTGGCACCGAGTTCCTGCGCGGTTGCAAACCAGCTTGGCTGCAAGGTTTTTATAGGCAAAGAAAGTGGGAAAACAAGAAGAGGTAACAGTAAAATTCCCTGTAAAAGAGGTGTAAAACCAGAGTGCAGGATCAATGGGAGAACAATGGATAAACCTGTGCAGGGCAAAAGAAGAAGTAGAGACAAAGGGTAAAGATACTGCTCAGCACGGAGTGCTATGGTCAGGCATAAAAATACAGCGGTGCCAAGTAACCCCATTATGACGATAAGAAGGCCAGAAAGCAGAGCTGCCTGCAGGGGGATCCCGGTGATCAAAAAAGGAATCATGCGTGGCGCACCCATTGCTGGAAGCGTTCGGTCAGCTTGTCCAAATTGTTTTCCCAGAAGCCATCATCCACGGTGATCGGCGGCGGAATGTGGCCGATGCGTGGTGTCAGGGCGTTTAATTCTGTCATGGATGGTAGGGAAGGCCAGCCATTGGCAAAGGCCTGCTGCTGTGCTGGCTGCTCCAGCCACGATACAAAAGCCAGAGCAGCGGGATTGTTAGCAGCCATGGCGAGCACTCCCCACCCATATTGCACCTGAAGGCGTTGTTGCCAGTACAGCCCAAAACGCTGGCGGTTAGGTTCTGTGGTGCCCAGAATTTCTCCCGTGGGTACACAGCCCATTAGCGCGCCGCCGGAGGTTAGAATGCGTCCGGCTTCCTCTGGGGTGGACCACCAGGCAATGTAAGGACGTAGCTGTTCCAGTTTGAGAAAAGCATGATCAATGCCTTCTGGTGTGGCTAATGCATGGTAGAGCGCATTGGGGGGAACGCCATCGGCCAGTAGAGCGATTTCCAAGGTAAGTCGGGGGTCGCGGCGCAGGGCCCGGCGACCGGGGTGGCGGGCAACATCCCAAAAATCCGACCAGCTTGGCGTGTTGTCAAACCGGGCTTTATCCCATGCCATGGCATAATCAATGGTGGTGGATGGCTGCCCACAGTTGCTGGAGGAGCTGTCGGTTTGGTGGCGGGAAAGAAGTTTAAGGGTGCAGCCCGTACGGAGGCTGCTGCATTCCATCATGACAGCAGCAACGGCATGGTGTGTTTGCTCGGCAAAATGTTGCAGGTCAAAAACCTGTCCATTCCAGCCGTGGGGTACAATGGTTTGGCGGGTTAATTGTTCGTAGGGTTTGAACAGGACTTTATTTTGTATTTCGGCAATTTTACCCGCAAACGTTAGAATGTGCAGTCCCTTAACCGATTTTGCCGACTTTTGTACATGCCGGGCTGAGGCCGTGGTTGGCATTACCAGCGGGGACAGGCACCCCAAGCCCGCAAGAAGTGCCTTACGGCGGCCAAAATTACGAAGAGAGGACGTTCCTCCCTGTTCCTGGGAGGACAAGGCCTGCCTGCTGGGTGTCGTCAGGAATGGGAGAGAGAACAGGGGAAACCTCATACATCATTATAAACAGGCAACTGCTGCCAGCCTAAATCTAGCTGGTTTTTTTATCCATCGGAAAGGCTGTTGCATTCCGTGTTTGCCATGCAAGCAAGGCGGGACGACCGGCATTTAATTCACGCTGCGTATGCACTGGTGGGCGATTAACGGTTACTTCCATACCATCGCGCAGGCGCATCCGCATGATAATGGTGTGGCCAAGGTGGTGGGCGGAAACAAGGGTGCAGGGTAGGTCGCCTGCTTCGGCCATATTATCAGGCTCACCCTGCCTCGGAAAGAGAACGGACAGTCGATCCGGCAAAATGCATATGCTGGCCAGATCATGCTCCTGCAAATCCATGTCCGCCATGGCTTCCACGGTTTCGCCCGATGGAAGGCGGAGCTCTGCTACGTCATCATCTATACGCAGGACCTTGCCGGTCAGAATATTGGCTTCTCCCAGAGCCTGGGCAACGGCGGGTGTGGCCGGGCGGTTCAGCAGGGTGGGAGCATCTGCCAGTTGGAGCAGATGGCCATTGTCCATCACGCCAATGGTGTTGGCGGCCATAAAGGCTTCGGTGCGGTCACGCGTGAGGAACAGGGATGTCAGGCCGATTGCTTGGCGGAGTCGTTCCAAAAAAGCCAGAGAGCGTTTTACGGCCTGTGGTGGCATGTCTGCGAAGGGCTGGTTCAGCACGAGCAGATCTGGAGAGGTGACCAGAGCGCGGGCCAGAGCCACCCGGAAAGCCTGTTCGGCAGTTAATGTGCGAGGCAGAGCGGTGCGCACGGCGTCCAGCCCCATAAGAGCAAGCACTTCTGTCAGCCTGCGGTTGATTTCTGCTGTGGGTAAGGTGCCCGCCACGCGTAGGGGGAACAGAATATTGTCCGTTACACAAAGGTGCGCAAACAGTGGAGCATGGGGGCCAATGGTGGCAATTCCCCGCTTGCCTTGTGGGCGGGAGCCAACATCTGTTCCACAGATGTTTATTTGCCCCATAGACTGCTGACGCCCTGCCAGAATTTCGGTCAGGGTGGTCAGGTCCTGCGGAGTACTGCCAATGCCAAGCAGGGCAATGCACTGGCCTGTTGCAAGGCGTAAGGCCAAGGGACGCGCGCCGGGCAGGACCGTAAAATCGGTAAGCGTTAAAGCCGGGGGTGAGCCATGCGCGGGCGGCATGCAACTATGTCCTTTTTTGTGGGTTAAAAGGGTGTTGTAATTTAAAACGATAAAGTCAACGAGGTTTGTTTCATGTCATCAGATAAAATCAAAGACGTTCAACACGCTGGCGAAGTGGCAGCAGACACCGCACGTGAGGAACTGGAAGCTGTTAAGGCGCATATCGAACGCCTTGTTACACAACATATTGTTCCAGCATTGGGCCGTGCAGGCGGCAAAGCCGGAGATCTGACAGAACAGGCAGTTGCCAACGCGCGCGAACTGGCCGATCATACGCGCAACGATCTTGCAAAGCGTACAGGTAATCGCTCGTCCTGGTTGTCCATTGCCATTTCTGGCGTGGTAGGCTTTATCATCGGGCGCTTGTCTCGCTGACGTTTTGCGCGTCATCTGAACGAAGGTAGCTCCAGAGCCCATGCGCATCTTTGATCTTGGTAAATCCGCCCTATCTGCCCAATCCTCGCTGATGCAGCAGATGGCCATTCGTTACGGTCGTCAGGCCGCTTTTTTGATCATGGCTGCGGTGTTTGGCCTGTTTGCCCTGATTACAGGGCATGGGCTGCTCTGGATTCTACTCGTGTTTGTTGGTCACTTCGGACCGGTTGGTGCATCTTTTACGGTTTTCGGGCTGGATGTGCTGGCAGCTCTGGTGTGCATTATGTTCGGCCGCCGCTCTTACCTGACAACGGATGAAGTGGAAGCCCGAATCATGCGTGACCGCTGCATGACCCAAATGCGCGACTCCGTAACCATGGCTGCCGTGACCGCTACGGTCGCAACCGCAGTTGGCCGCGGTGGTACTCGCAAAGTGTGGGATATTGTGCGCGGTAAAAAGGACTGAATCTGTCCAGTCTAGCTTAAACCATAGGTTCCATTCCAAATTTGCATTGGCGCGCTGGATTGTTTCTGTAAATGATAGCGGCAGTCTTTTGTGAGCGTGCAAATTTTTTGTATGCTCGCTAGTGTGAGCAGTGAATGGAACTTGAGCATAATCCTGTTGTGGCCAACGAGACCCGCCGGTCATTCGGTTACCGGCTGGCTCGACTTGCGTCTATGTGGCGACGGGAAATTGATGCCGATTTACGGGTATTCGGCCTGACCGATGCCACGTGGCGTCCCATTTATTATCTCAATTTTTCATCTTCCTCCATGCGCCAGACTGATCTGGCCCGCTCCCTTTCGCTCGAAGCTCCGTCTCTGGTGCGGCTTTTGGATGTGCTGGAAAAGCGTGGTTACGTTGTGCGCGAAACGGATGAGGAAGACCGACGCTCCAAGCTTGTCAGCATTACAGCACAAGGGCGGGAAGTGGCGGCTTTGGTCAGCAGGGTCGCTGATCAGGTCACGGCCCGGCTTATGAATGGTGTATCCGACGTGGAGTTGGAAGAGTGCTGCGGTGTTCTCGATCGGGTGGAGCAGGCTGCTCAGGCCCATAAAGAGAGCGCTGATGCTGATAAGAGGGACGCGCGATAATGCTTGTGTCCAAGGCGGTGTCATGCTGACGGAATTCAATCTTTTTGGTGTCTTTATGGCACCTATTGTTGTGTATGCGTTGGCAGCACTCCCCCTGACCATGTGTATTCGGTTTGCGTTGTGGTGGAGCGGCCTGCTGGGCTGGTTCTGGCATATCGCCCTGTTTGAAGTTTCGCTCTACGTCTGCATTCTTTGTCTGCTGATCCTCTACGTCTGACCTGAAAAGGCTTTTGAGTCTCTGCGATGCCCCTACTGCGCACCCTGATACGAGTTGTTCTGACCCTTGCGGTCGTCTCTCTTGCGATTGTTCTGGGGATTACTCTCTGGAACGTCTACATGATCGCCCCCTGGACCCGTGACGGGCGTGTGCGTGTTTATGTGGTCGATGTAGCCCCCGAAGTTTCTGGCACCGTGGTCCAGATTCCAGTGGTGGATAACCAGTTTGTGCACAAGGGCGATCCGCTTTTTGTGCTGGACCCGGTCCGTTTCCGCCTGGCAATCCGCGAAGCACAGGCCCGGCTTGATGGTGCGCTGGAAGACCTGAAGCTGAAACGCAACGATGCCAAGCGCCGTATGGGGCTGGGGGGCATTGTCTCGGCGGAAGAGCAGGAAGTGTTTAACTCCAATGTGGCAACACAGATAGCGGCGGTCGATGCCGCACGTGCCGCACTGGATGTGGCCAAGCTGAACCTGCAACGCTCGGTTCTGTATTCTCCAGTCAATGGTTATGTTACCAACCTCAACCTGCGGGTGGGGGATTACGCGGCTGCCAGTCAGGCCCGCATGGCGGTGATCGATGCTGATTCCTACTGGGTTTATGGCTACTTTGAAGAAACCAAGATGTGGGGTGTGCACGTAGGCGATGTCGCCCGTGTTAAACTCATGGGTTACAAGCCAATACTGACCGGGCATGTGGTCAGCATTGCGCGTGGTATTAACGATACCAATGGAACGCCAGACAAGTTGGGCCTGCAGGATGTGAATCCGATCTTTACGTGGGTGCGTCTGGCCCAGCGTATTCCTGTACGTATCCATCTTGATCATGTGCCTGACAGTGTCACACTCGCTGCAGGGATGACGGCAACGGTCAGCGTTGGGCCTGAGCCAACAGGGCGCAGGGGTAAGCTGACCACCTGGCTGCAAGACCATCTCTGAGCGTGGGCCAAGGATAAAACGCATGAAGGCTCGCCGTTGCCTGGGGTTATGTGCCGCAACAAGCATGTTGCTCTCCGCCTGTACCGTTGGGCCCAACTATCAGCCTGACCGTATGAAGTTGCCCGCCCAGTTCAAGGAGGCAGCGGAAGAGCACGTTGCCACCGCTGAAGAGATTGAGCGCACAAACAAGGAAATGGTCGAGTGGTGGTCTTTATTCAAAGACCCCCTGCTTACCCAGCTTGTTCAGGATGCCATTAAGGGTAACTACGACCTACAGATTGCCGGGCAGCGCATTCTGGCAGAACGGGCCATGCGTGACCGCTCTGCCGCGCAATGGTACCCGCAGATGGACGCCAATATGGGTGGCGGGGATGTCCGCTATTCGCTGAATATCGATAACTGGCCAATCCGTCCGGGTAATCCGCAGAACAGGCCAGAAGCATCCATGCTGACCTATGGTGCCACAGCATCGTGGGAAATTGATATGTTTGGCCGTATCCGGCGGGATGTGGAAGCGCGTGAACATGCGGTGGAAGCAACCATAGAAGCCCGCCGTGCGGTGCTGATGGGGCTTTTGTCCGAGCTGGCATCGGACTATATGCTTTTGCGCGTTACACAGTTGCAGATCCAGATTGCAACCGACAACATTCGTGTTGCTAAGGATGCTGTGGATCTGACCAACAAACTGTATCTGGAAGGCGTGGGTAACACCCTGCAGATCGCGCAGGCACAAGCGGAACTGGATGCCCAGATTGCCGCGCGTGAGCCGCTTAAAACACGGGTTTCTCAGGTAACCCATGCGATTGCGGTGCTGCTGGGCAAAATGCCGGGTGAACTGGAAGACCAGCTTAAGCAGCAGCGTCCGTTACCGGTAGTGCCGGAGTTCCCTGCTGTTCTGCCATCTGTTGTTATTGCCAATCGGCCGGATGTACGGATGGCGGAGCGGCGCTATGCTGTTGCAACAGCGCAGATTGGTGTTGCTGTTGCCAGCCTGTACCCGCACTTTGTTGTGCCTCTGACATTTAACCCCAATGCGTCGGCCATGTATCAGGCATTTCAGGTGAATGCCATGAGCTGGCAGTTCATGTTCATGGCCAGCCTGCCGCTTATGCATGGTGGTAAAATGACGTCTGAAGTCCGGGCAGCGCAGGCTTCGGCGGAAGCAGCACGGCTGACCTACCGTCAGACTGTTCTGACTGCCTTTAAGGAAGTCGAAGACTCCATGGCAGCATGGCATGATGATATTGAATATGCTGAACAACTGCACAAAGCTGCGGAAGATAGTGCGACTGCCAGCGATCGGGCACGCAAGCTTTATGGGGCCGGTCTGGTTGGCTTTTTGGAAGTGCTGACCACTGAACGCACAACATTGAACGCCCAGAATATGGAAGCTTTGGCACGTCTGGAACGCCTGCGGGATGCAGTTAATCTTTACACGGCTTTAGGCGCGGGGTGGAAAGGTGTTGCCCTGACCAATTCGACCTTGCCTGTTTCGCTGCAAACGCAAAATATTCTGGCTAGAGCTTTCTCGCAGTAAAGCAGCTGGTTTCAGCAATATTTTCTGCCCGTCCGGCATGTGCGCCGGACGGGCTTTTTTTATGTTCGGGTGTGGGCGCAGGAGTAGGGAATGCGGGGGCTGCGGGCAGTAATGGGGCTGTCAGCCTTTGCTGGCTTGCATGGTAAATTGCTTGAAGGCTGGTCGGTTTTCCTGCTGGTGCAAAAAATGCAGCATGGCTTTACGCGCCAATCCTGCATCCCGACCCAGATTGATAAGCCCGCCGATTTGGGAAGGATGGCGGAGGAGGGAGCGGAGTAGCAACCCAAGTTTAAGCCCGCCATCGGGGGAGAGGACGCAGGCTGTTACAGGGGGCAGGGAGCGCGTAGCAGGGTCGCAGACCACACGCAGGACCGCAATGGGTAAACCGGCTTCCTGTGCCGCCTGAGCCAGAAAGCCGCTTTCCATATCCAATGCCGCACAATGCGAACTGGCAAATAGTTCTGCTTTGTGCCGCGCCTCAAGCACGACATCATCATGATGCAGCAATGGAGCACTTATGGTGCCTTGCTGATCTCCACCAAGGATATGGCGTAAAATAGGGTCGCAAGGCCATGTGTTGCCCCATGCTTCAACAGCGGTGGGGATAACCAGTGTTCCGGGGGGCAACGCTGGGTCGAGCCCTGCGGCCAATCCAAAAGATAACAGGCAATCTGCGCCACATGCTGCCAGTCTGCGCGCTTCTTTTTGCGCGCCTGTGCGTGTTGCTCCACTTGCGGCAATGGCGGCATGGGGGAACACACCGCGGATAAGCTGTGCTTCTGCCTTAAGACCAACCAGAATGCCCGGACGGGTTGGCGCTGATTGCGTGGTTTTGAGCTGTGTCATGGTTTAGGCCCCCAAAAAGAGACGCGGCAGGTTGCATGGCTTTCGGTGTGCAGGAAGAGACATGCTGCCAAAGCCCTGAAGAACAAGCCCGTAAACTATGATCATGCGGGCGTGTACTAGGTTAGGATGGTGTTTTAAGCCCCAGTGCCTGCACCGCATGTATACCTGAGCGCATAGCCCCTTCCAGAGTGGCGGGCAGGCCGGTGTTGGTCCAGTCTCCCGCTAAAGCCAGATTGACCAGTGGGGTGGCGGAACCCGGTCTGCGGCGGTTTTGTTCGGGCGTTGCAGCAAATGTTGCACGTTTTTCCCATACAATGCGCTGTGCATCAGGTGTTTCGGGCAAAGGTTGTTCCAGCGTTGCATCGCAAGCGCTGCGGAGTTCCTGCCAGATTGTGCGGGCCAGTTCCTCATGGTCGTGTTTGGCGTAGCGGTTGGCTGCACTGACCGTGACGGACAGAATATTCCCGCGCAGAAAAACCCATTCGGTAACTCCGCCAATAACGCCCATAAAACCACATTGCGCAAAAGAACCTGTGGGGTGTGGCGCATCTGCCAGCCGGAAATGCAGGTTAAGAATGCTCTCAAAGGCATTGGGCGTCATCAAGCCTGCCATATGCGGGCTTAGCAGGGTTTCGGCAACAGGGGCGGTAACGGCTACAATGACTTTATCATGCTCGGCGAGGGCAATACTGTCCTGTGCGGTGTGCAGTGCCGTCACGCGGCCTTTTGCTACATCCAACCCGATAATGCGGCTTTGGGTGCGCACTTCGGCATTCATGGTGTTGAGGTAGGCAACCGCTGGGTCCACAAGGGTTTCGGATAATCCGTCGCGCGCAAACCATGGGATGCAGGCGTGCCCGCCGAGAGAAAGGGATTCCCGCACAACAGCACCAAGGAGTGCTGCACTTCCTGTATCGCTCAGAGTATTCAGGGCGGAAATGGAAAAAGGTTCAAGGAGCCTGCGGGTAAAGGCACCAGGGAGCAGGCAGTCTGCCACAGTTGCCTGCCCTTTTGCCCGGATAAGGCGGTAAAGGCTTTGCAGTTCGGGCAGGCGCATGTCCGGTACGCGGCGATGTGGCTGAAAAACCCACAAGGGGAGCCGCCCGCGGGACAGGTCCAGTGTCCAGCGTGCATCTTCTGCCAGGTCAACAAACGGAAAAATTGGTTGGCCGGGACCGCTTAATGTGTCCAGAGCACCAGTGATGCCAAGGTAGCGGAAGACCGTACTGTTGGCGGAGAGCAGCAGGTGGTTGCCATTATCTATCCGGCAATCAAGGTGCCGGTCATGGTAGGAGCGGGCGCGTCCACCGCATGAGCGCCCGGCCTCGTGGACGATAACACGTGTACCAGTCCCCGCAACATCGACTGCCGCGGCCAGTCCGGCCATGCCACCGCCAATAATATGTAGAGTACCTACCATACCGTTTTGTGCCGTTTGTTAGGGTATATAGGAAAGGGCAAACCATTTGGCTTTGCCAATAAGGGAGGTATGTGGCCGGTTGCGCAGCACAGAAGCTCCCCATCCCCGTTTGCACAGAGCTTTAAGGATGGATTCATAGCTTGCACCCATAATGCGCGCAGCCAGCATGGAGCGGGGCTGGCAGAGCTTCATGGTTGCGAACGCGGTACGGAAGTGGTCCTGCGCACGGGCAGCCATAACGCGGGCAACCTGTTCCAGACCTGGGGCAAACAGGGCTTGCACCGGGTCTTTGGGAACATCAAACCGTTCCAGAAGGTCTGCGGGCAGGTACAGACGGCCACGGGCGGCATCCTCGGGAATATCGCGCAGGATGTTGGTAATCTGTAAGGCACGACCCAGATGGTAAGCCACGGCGTTACCATTTTCCGAGCTATCACCAAAAATACGGACAGACAGGCGGCCTACGGCAGAGGCGACCCGGTCACAGTACAGGTCCAGCGTTTTTTCGTCCGGTGCAACAATGGCGGTCTGGGTATCCATGAGCATACCGTCGATCACGGCATCAAAATCCGCCTGTTGCAGGGAGAAGAAGTTGATGGCCGCCAGCAGAACACGGTCCAGTGCTTCTGTCGGCGGAAAAGCCCGCTCTGCATATAGTTCGGCAACGCGC
Source organism: Acetobacter syzygii (assembly GCF_000964225.1). Classification (GTDB taxonomy): domain Bacteria; phylum Pseudomonadota; class Alphaproteobacteria; order Acetobacterales; family Acetobacteraceae; genus Acetobacter; species Acetobacter syzygii. Next base: position 28,945 of record NZ_BAMZ01000025.1, read on the forward strand.
TGGTGCCAGTCTTCCAGCCCTTTGGTGCGTTCCGCCAGCGGGGTATTGCCGTCTGCAATATCGTCCACCACGCGGCAGAACGCATAAATGGCGTACATGCCATAGCGCCGCATGGGCGGGAGAATGCGCATACCAGCGGCAAAGGAGGTTCCAGCCTGTTTGACGGTGCTTTCCACCCAGGCAAGATCAGCAGGATCGCATCCGAGCGGAGTCGGCTTGTCGTGCATCTGGATGTTTACGGCTGTCACGCGCTTTTCACCTGTTTATTCGTCAAGATTGAAAGAGAACGGGTCTCTTTTTACAGAACTTTCACCATTCGGGAAGGTCATGCCCATGCCCGCAGGGCCGCAATCGCTGCATGAATGACGTCCGGCTTACGCAGGGCAACACGGCCTGCCAGCGGATCTTCACGCCGTAGGCGTTGTGTCAGGCGGTGTGCCAGTTCCACAATGGCAGCGCATTCCATACGGAAGCGCCGGTCCCTAATGTGGGCAGGCAGTGCACTGGCCTGCTGGTTAAGGGCATCCACACCATCAAGCAGGGTGTTAAAAACCCGGCGCATGGCAGGGCTGGTGCGGCCTGCAAGCAGGTCTTCTGCTTTTGTACCGGCCTGCTGCATCAGGTCGGCGGGCATGTAACAGCGTTTAAGACGTTCCAGATCTTTGGCGCAGTCCTGCAAATGGTTTAGAATCTGCAAGGACGTACACAGAGCATCGGATGGACCGAAGGCAGCATGGTCCTCATTATGCAGGCAGATCAGGTAGCGCCCTACCGGGTTGGCGGAGTATTTGCAGTAGTGCAGCAGGTCATCCCATGTACGGTATTCATGACCGCGTGAATCATCGCGAAAAGCGATCAGCAGATCGGTTGCGGTTTCAAACGGAACATGGGTTTGTAGCAGGGAGGCCCGCAGTCGCGCTGCGCTCAGCGCATCGGGCCGGTTAATGGCACTGCGCTGGCCGTTGAGCACCTCCTCCATGGCGTTAAGCCGGATAATTTTCTCTTCGGGGGAGAGGGTTTCGCAGTCTGCTATGTCGTCAATAACACGGGCATAGGCATAATAGGCATGAACATGCGGGCGCAGCTTGCGGCTGAGCAGCAGGGACCCTACGGGAAAATTCTCATCAGACGCCCCCTTGCCGGATGAAACGTCAGCTTTTCCCCAGATGTGTGTATCGTCAGTCATGCCATGCCACGCTCAAATCAAAGGAACCCCAAGGGTTTACATGAGGCTGCCTGCCGTGCCTATCCCTTAATCGGGGGAGGAGGCGGCAGGTTAAAAAGCTTAGCCGCCGGGGATCTGTTTTTTCTGCTCTGGTGGGGTGGAACTGGTTCGGCCATTGTTGGGAATGGCCTCTGTATAGGCGCGGTTCTTCCATACCACGCCATGTCCTAGGTGGTGGTTAAGGGCAGAACCAACCGTTGCCGCAGTATAAAAGCCAGCAATAAACGGCAGTCCCAGCGCCCAAAGGGGAGAAAGCCGAAAACGCCGAAGTGTGGGGACAAAGGACAGGGTGGAGGTCAGCCACACGACCACGCCAATCCACTGTGCTGTTCCGTGGGCGAACAAGGCCAGCGCCAGTGGCGTAATCCAGACCACCAGCATGGCCAGAACGGTCAGAACAAGCAGCGTGCTTGAAAAATGGAGCTGCACATAAGCCGTGCGGGTGATCATCCGCCATATATCCATAGCGGTAGGGTAGGGGCGGATGGAGCGGGCCAGGCAGGAATGCCCCAGGTAAAGCCGCCCACCAGCCTGTTTAACGCACGATGCTAAGGTGCAATCGTCAATCAGGGCACCCTTAAGGGCCTGTATGCCCCCGATCTGGCGCAGCATATCGCGCCGGAGCAGAATGGTGCCACCAGCAGCGCCAGCGGTTTTATCCTGCGGATTGTTGACCTTGGCAAATGGGTAGAGCAGCGTAAAAAAGAAAACAAAGGCCGGGACCAGTGCCCGTTCGGCCAGTGTTTCGCACTGGAGTTCCACCATTTCGGAAACCATGTGCAGCCTGTCTGCCTGAGCCTTGGCGACCAGTGTGGCAATGTGGTCTGGCGCATGAATAATATCGGCATCGGTCAGGAACAGGTAGCCACTACCATGCGGGGTTTGCCGTTCTGCTTCGTCCACCCCCTGCGCCACGGCCCAGAGTTTGCCACTCCACCCCGGTTCAGGGGTAGCTCCGTCCAGTACGGTAAGTCTGTTGTGCGGGTCGGGCAGTGCACGGGCCAGTGTGCCGGTGCCATCCGTGCTGCGGTCATTGACCAGAATGATCGAAAGAGCGCCTGAATAATCCTGCTTTAACAGGGAACCCACGGCTGCTGTAATGGAAGGGGCTTCGTCCCGTGCGGGCACCACAACTGTTACATCGGGGGCAATGTTGGTCTGTGCTTCCGGCACGGGGGCAGGCTGGAGTATTGGACCCGCCTGCCAGAAATGCCCGTGGCAGAAAATAAGGCCTACCCAGATTATGGCGCATATAATAGCCAGAGCCAGAATCATGCCGGGTAGTCTCCTCTTATTTGAGCATTCCGTTGTTGCGGAACCATGTAATGGCGTCTTCTACGGCCTTGCGGGCCGGGCGGGGGGCATAGCCCAGTTCATGAATGGCTTTTTCTGAGGAAAAAAACATTTTCTTGCGGGACATGGCGAGCATCTCCCGCGTAACGCGGGGTGAAAAACCAAAAGCGCGGGACATCCATTCGGATACAACAGCCACGGGCCAGATGACCTCCTGCGGCAGGCTTATTTTGGGTGGCGGCACATGTGCAATTTCCGACACCATGGCAAACAGGTCGCGCAGCAGATAGTTCTCGCCACCCAGAATATATTTTTCGCCAATTTTGCCGCGTTCCAGTGCAAGGGCATGGCCTTCGGCCACATCATCGACATGCACAATGTTCACGCCTGTATCCACATAAGCGGGCATACGGCCTGCGGCACAGTCCAGAATCATCTGGCCGGTAGGGGTGGGCTTGATGTCGCGCGGGCCAACGGGTGTGGAGGGGTTTACAATAACGGCAGGCAAATTCTGGTCACGCACAAGACGCAGGACTTCCTGTTCCGCACGGTATTTGGAGCGTTTGTAAATGCCAATAACGGCATGTTCTTCCACCGGGGTTTTTTCATCCGCAATGGAGCCATCGCCGATCAGGCCAAGAGCGGCAACGGAGGAACAATAGACAATCCGTTCCACGCCCGCTTTTTGCGCGGCCAGCATAAGCAGGCGTGTACCTTCCACGTTGGCGGTCATCATGGGGCCGGGGTCAGGTACCCACAGTCGGTAGTCGGCAGCAACGTGGAACACATACCGGCAGCCTGCGACCGCGCGCGCAAATGTGTCCGGTCGGGACAGATCGCCTTCTACCAACTCGGCTGGAATGTCTGCAATGTTCCTGCGGTCGCTTCCTTCGCGCACCATCAGGCGCAGGGAATGGCCACGTTCCAGCAGTGTGCGAGCCACGGCGGAACCGACAAAACCAGTTGCGCCGGTTACGAGCGTATGAGCAGTCATGAAGGATGCGCTCCCGGTAGAGGGCTGAAAGAAAACAGGTGTTGGGCGTTAATCCCGAACGGCTGGTTTGTTTCTTTATCCTGACACCCGAGGTGGCGCCAGACCCCGTGGTAGTGTAAGGGGGCGGAACATTCACACATGCGCCCGGTCAGGATTCAATTAAGCTTACAGGCTTGATGGAGCCGCGAGCGTAACAGGCGGACAGAGCTGAGGCCTTGAAGAAGCTTACGGTTTTTCTCACTTTTCTTGGGCTCGTGGTCGTTACGGCTGCAATGGCGTGGAGCGGTTTCGATTCCGTTCTGCGTGCTGTTATGCGTATTGGTCTGGGCGGCTTTCTGCTTATGGTATGCTGCCAGCTGGCTGTGGACGGTGTTCTGGGCATGGCGTGGCACGCCGCTTTTCCAGAAATTGGATATATGCGTCTGCTGCTTGCCCGCATGGTGCGGGATGCCGCTGCGACCTGCCTGCCATTTTCGCAGGTTGGGGGCATTGTTATTGGTATTCGCGCCACCTGTTCGGGTCATGGCGTGCATCGCGCATCCGACAGGGAGGTGGAACTGCCTGAGGCAGCCTGTGCCAATCTGGTTGATATTACAACAGAAGTCATGGGGCAGGTGGCATTTGTGCTGCTTGGCGTTGCCTGTCTGGTAGCACACCAGCGTTCCAGCCCGTTTGTGGTGCCGGTTGTGGGGGGGACCCTCTTCCTGATCGCGGGGACCGCTGGCTTTATCTGGACCCAGACGCATGGCGGCAATCTGTTCCGCAAGTTTGGTGGCATGTTTACCCGTAGTCTGGCCACGCAATGGCGGGACAGTATTCTGGCTGGTGCGGATAACCTGCAAGAACGCATGGAGGCCGCCTGGAGCCGCCCGTGGCATATCTGCCGCTCGGCGTCCTACCATCTGCTGGGTTGGCTGGGCAGTGCTGGCATGTTGTGGCTGACCGCGCGGTTTTTGGGTGCTCCGCTCAGCTTTTCCGGTGCGGTGGCGGTAGAGGGTGTTACGTGCGCTATTATGTCGGTCGGGTTTTTGGTGCCCGGTAGTCTGGGGGTGCAGGAAGGTGCCTATATGGCTCTGGGGCACGCCTTTGGCATAGATGCTTCCTTGTCCCTTGGTATTTCCCTACTGCGCCGCGGGCGGGAAATCATGATCGGCATTCCTGTTCTGCTGCTCTGGCAGTTTATGGAGATGCGGGGGCTGCGCCGTAACGCCCCGCCACAGGCAGCGGCGAGCCAGAATGAGACAATAGGGTATTCTCCCTCTTCCAACGCCGTGAAGGATAGCTGAGTGGTGGCTGACGCGCATCCTCCTGTTGTGTTTGATACGCTTGTGGTGGTGGGGCCGGGGCTGATTGGCTCCTCCGTGCTCCGTCGTGCCAAAACGTATGGCAATCTGGCCCGCAGGCTTATTGCTGTGGATAACAACCCGGATGTGTGCGCACGGGTGCTGGAATTAGGCATAGCAGATGAGGCAACGACCAATGGTGTTGCAGCTGTTGCGCAGGCGGACTGCGTAATGCTCTGCGTGCCGGTTGGTGCTATGGGGGCAGTTGCCGCGCAGCTTGTTCCTGCCATGAAGCCAGGAGCAGTCTTAACGGATGTAGGTTCCACAAAGGTTTCCGTAACCGAGGCCATAGCTCCCAGCCTGCGTGCGGATGTGCCTTATGTGCCAGCGCATCCTATGGCTGGTACGGAGTTTTCCGGCCCTGATGCAGGCTTGGTGGATCTGTTTGAAAACCGCTGGTGCCTGCTGACCCCGCTGGAAGCGACCACGGCAGAAGCATTGCAGCAGATCAGAACATTATGGACACGCTGCGGTGCACGCCTGCGGGAGATGACCCCCGCTCACCACGACCGCGTGTGTGCCATTGTAAGCCATCTGCCCCATCTGCTGGCCTTTACCATTTGTGGCACGGCCGATGATCTGGCGGGGGAAACACGTTCGGAAGTGCTGGATCTGGCAGCTTCCGGGTTCCGTGACTTTACGCGTATTGCAGCCTCTGACCCCATTATGTGGCGGGATATTTTTCTGGCTAACCGTGAGGCCCTGCTGGAAATGCTCGGGCGGTTCATGGAAGACGCTCAGGCCATGGCCCGTGCCATTCGATGGGGGGATGCGGACTATATTGTTAATAAAATTGAACGTGGCCGCGAAATCCGCAAAAGCCTGATTGAAAACAGGCAGGCTTAATGCCTGCTCAGGTTGGCTGACCAAACGCCTTGATGCGGAGGGAATCGAGCCGTTTGTGGGTTCGGTCCAGCATGGGGTTGAGTGTTGTGGCTTTCTGCCATGCCTTCAGTGCGGCCTGACCATCGTTCAGATGCTCTTCCACACTGGCAAGCAGACTCCAGCTTTCCGCATCATCCGCATCGCGGGCCAGAGATTCGCCAAGGTCTGCCACCGCCCCTTTGAGGTTCCCGGCCACAAGGCGCATCTGGGCACGGGTGCGCCATAGAATGGCCTGATCGGGCTGGAGCGCAAGGGCATCCCCTATGTCCTCTACTGCGTCATCCGGTTTATCGGATGTCAGGTCTTTTTCTGCCCTGCGGACCAGTAGCTGCGTGGTGGGGGAGAGGTGGGCGCTCCGCAGGACTTCCAGCCTGCTTTGCACAAGGTGGGCCTCGTCCGGGGTTTGCGCCTGCGCCAGATGCTTGACCAGCGTGGCAATCTGCCCTGCTGCTGTGCCTGTGCCTGTGCCTGTGCCTGTGCCTGTGCCTGTGC
>NZ_BAMZ01000024.1 GCF_000964225.1 Acetobacter syzygii
GCAGTGTCCTAGGCCTCTAGACGAACGGGACAAGAGGCGTTGTTGAGGTGGTGTTTAGAGGGGAAATTAAGCACCGTCAAGCAGCTAAATCTAAATTATCAATTTTTTTGGTAATCATCTTCTTAGCCTGTGTACCTGCGTAGTTGGTGGCATCTGCCATCAGCCGTTTATAGTCCAAGCAGGGTGAGTTCTTTTTGCAAGGATGGCGGAAGTTGGTCATGTCCCTGGCTTCCGGTCAAATCGGGTGGTGCATCTGCCGGGCGGAGGTAGCGCCAGCCTTGAAAAGGGCGCAGTGCACGCGCTTCCACCCGGATGATTTTGGGGTCAATAAAGAGCAGAGTACCCTGTGTTCCATCGGGCCGGGCTTCAGGTAAAATGTCCACCAACTGCTGGCGGCATAGAATAAGCCCGGCAATCACCCGGTAAAGAGACCCCCCCTGTAACAGCATATCAGCCTGTTTGGGAAAAGCGCGTGTATGCACGATGGGGAGCATTCGGCCACTTTTGGGGTGCAGGCGCAGGGTTGTTGGCAGTTTCTGGCGTTCAGCCAGCTCCTCCAGCGAAGTAACGCCAACAACAAGCTTGATCAGGTTTATCATGTCAGTCACATGGGGGTGGCGGAAAGAAGAGGCAAGTCGCTGCGTTAGAGAACCAGAGCAGCCAGCAGGGCCTCCAGCCTCAGGCGGCCCTCTGCCGTAGCGCGGAGGGTGTCTGTGGTGCGGGTTAGGTAGCCTTCGTCCAGAGCTTGCGCCAGAACGTTCTGGTCCACGGCATTGTCCAGTGGCAGCCCTGTGCGGGTGTAAAAGCGGTGCAGGTTTATGCCTTCCTGCACACGTAGGCCCATTAACAGCATTTCCTGCGCGCGTTCGTGGGGTGCCAGTTCTTCAGCCGATGTTTGGCCTGTTCCGGTTTTTTCCACACGTTCTGCCCATGGTTCAGGGGCACGGTGGCGGCGGGTGGCGGTTAACGTGTTGCCCAAACTCAGGCGTCCATGTGCACCGGGGCCAATGCCCAGATAATCCGCATACCGCCAGTAGGTCAGGTTATGTTGGCTCTCGCTGCCTGGGCGAGCGTAATTGGAAACCTCATAGGCGTTCATGCCATGGGCTTGTGTGAGTTCTGCTGTGGTATCGTACAGAGCCGCCGCTGTATCGTTATCGGGTAAGGTAAAAGATCCCTTGCGATATAAGGCTTCAAACCGTGTTCCCGGCTCAATCGTAAGTTGATAGAGCGAGAGGTGGTCATCTGCGAGTTGCAGGGCGGTGGTGAGTTCTTCCCGCCATGCGGTTATGGTCTGCTCCGGGCGGGCATAGATCAGGTCAAATGTCAGGCGGGGGAACAGGCTTCGGGCTGTTTCCAGCGCTGTGCGGGCCTGTGCGGCAGAATGTTCGCGCCCAAGGAACGAGAGCGCGCGGTCATTGAGGGCCTGAATGCCAAGGGAAACCCGGTTTACGCCAGCCTGCCGGAACTGGTGGAGCCGTTCTGCTTCCACGCTGGTCGGGTTGGCCTCCAGCGTGATCTCCAGATTGGGTGCGGGGTCAAATAGGGTCGTGGCATCTTCTATCAGGGCGGCCACGGTTTCAGGAGCCATAAGCGAGGGTGTACCACCACCAAAAAAGATGGAGGTCAGCTTTCTGCGGCCAAGGCGCGCGGCATCATGTGCCAGTTCGGCCCGGAGTGCCTTTGCAAACCGGGCCTGTGGAATGCTGTCCCGCACGTGTGAATTAAAATCACAGTAGGGGCACTTGGCCAGACAGAATGGCCAGTGGATGTAAAGGGCAAGAGGTTCGTTCTGCACGCGCTCAGATCGCGACCTTCACGCCCAGTTCTACCACGCGGTCAGGCGGAATGCGGAAAAACTCCATGCTTGAGGTCGAGTTGCGGAGCATGAACAGGAAGATGGACATGCGCCACCGCGACATACGCGGCACAGAGGAGCGTGTGACCAGTTCGCGCGATGTGAAATACGAGGCCTGAAGAGCATCAAAATCCACACCATTGGCTTTGAGTTCTTCCAGTGCCCGCGGAATGTTGGGCATTTCCATAAAGCCATAGCGCAGAATAACGCGGTACACATCCGGGGCCAGTTCTTCCACCGTTACGCGGTGCCCGCGTTCGGCTTCCGGCTGGTCAAGGTTCTGCACGGTTACAAACAGAACATGGTCGTGCAGGATCTTGTTGTGGCGCATGTTATGCAACAGGCAGGGCGGCACAAAGTCTGGTGTGCTGGTCATAAATACGGCCATGCCCGGTACGCGCACAATGGTGCGGGACTGGGGCAGGCGTGCAATAAACGACCCCATGGGCAGGCTGTCCTGCCGCTGACGGGCAATAATAAGGCCACGCCCCTTTTTCCATGTTGTCATCATCAGGGTCAGCACGCAGCCAAGCATGACGGGAACCCAGCCCCCATCGGGGATCTTGAGGGCATTGGCGGTAAAGAAGGTGCCGTCCAGTAGCAAAAAGCCACCAAATACCAGCCCCACCTGCCAGGCAGGCCAGTTAAAGTGCTTGCGAAAGACTGCAATGGCCAGCACGGAAGTGCAGATAAACGTGCCTGTAACCGCAATGCCGTAAGCGGAGGCCAGAGCATCCGAACTACGGAAGGCCAGCACCAGCAGCACTGCCCCCACAGCCAGAAAACGGTTGAAGTCAGGCAGGTAGATCTGGCCTTCTTCTTCCGCATTGGTGTGGGTAATGCGCAGCCGTGGCATATAGCCAAGCTGAATAAGCTGGCGGCAGAGCGAAAACCCGCCCGAAATGCCAGCCTGACTGGCAATAACCGTTGCCAGAGTGGAGAGCAGGACCATAGGACCCTGCATCCAGTTCGGGCAAAGCAGGAAGAACGGGTTGGCCAGTGCCTTTGGGTCGGCAATAACCAGTGCGGCCTGCCCAAAGTAGTTGAGCACAAGCATTGGCAGTACAAAAAAGAGCCACGCATAGCGGATGGGTGCGCGGCCAAAGTGCCCCATGTCGGCATACAGGGCCTCGGCCCCGGTTACGCACAGCACAACTGCCCCCAGCGCAAGGAAGGAGAGTTTACCGTGGTAAAAGACGAACTCCAGCGCATAGGTAGGGGATAACGCCAGCATAATGGTGGGGTGGTGCAGAATCTGGAGCAGCCCCAGCACCCCTAGCGTGCCAAACCAGAGCAGCATGATCGGCCCGAATATGGTGCCAACGCGGCCTGTGCCCACCCATTGCACACTAAACAGGCTGATAATGACCAGTATGGCAACTGGAATAACCACCTCGTGCGCTGCGGGGATACTGACTTCCACCCCCTCAATGGCAGATAGAACGGAAATGGCAGGGGTAATAATACCATCCCCAAAAAACAGACAGGTGCCAATAATCCCGACCATACCCAGGACCAGTCGCGTTCGCGCGCTGGTTGTTACGCGCTGGGCGAGGGACATGATCGCCAGAATACCGCCTTCGCCATTATGGTCTGCCCGCATGATGAGCAGTACATATTTAACGGTAACGATCAGAATAAGGGTCCAGAAGATAAGGCTGGCAACGCCCATGATCTCCCATGGTGCAACCTTGTGGTGGTCGGAAATGACTTCCACCGTGGACCGGAACGCATAAAGCGGGCTTGTGCCAATATCACCGTACACAACGCCCAACACACTCAACAGAGCGGCAAAGCCAACAGGAGCCATGGCATGTTGCGGCTGATCCGCGTCGAATTCAGCAATCCGGCGTGGTTCTGGTGCTCCGTTTGTCTGTTGCGGTCCACCCGGAGCTGGGGCGGAGCCGGTAGGCTTTGTACTGTCGGTGTCTGTCATGGCATTTCTGGCTCCGCGTCAGGGGCAGAAGAAGAAAAAAGAAATTCTAGGCTGCCCTGCATAAGGTGGGGAGAGTGCCAGAGGCAAGGGCATACCCGCTACCATTATTAAGAATAGGCAGTTCAGGCTAGTGTTGGGCGGGGTCCAAATATTGCGCTGCCAACCCGTACCAGAGTGGCCCCCTGTGCAATGGCCTGCTCAAAATCGGCTGACATCCCCATGGAGAGCACAGGCAGGCCGTGGGTGTGCGCCATGCTACGCAGGAGCTGGAAATGGGGTACGGGGTCCTGCTGCGCGGGGGGAATGCACATAAGCCCGCGCAGCGATGCACCAAACCGTTGCACGCACAGGCGGATAAACCCATCGGCCTGCTCACGTGGTACGCCAAACTTCTGGGGTTCGTCACCTGTATTGACCTCGACCAGCAGGTCGGGCAGCCGCCCTTCCGCATCGGCTGCTCTGGCAATGGCGTCCACCAGAGCGGGGCGGTCAAGGCTCTCAATCATATCCGCAATACGGACAGCCTCCCGCGCTTTATTGGTTTGCAGGCCACCAATCAGATGCAGCCGCAGGTTGGGGTGAGCTGCCCGCAGGTTGGGGAATTTGGTGGCGGCTTCCTGCACCCGGTTTTCGCCAAATACGCACTGGTGGGCCGCCAGAGCCTCCTGCACACTGTGCAGGGGATGGAATTTGGACACAGCCACAAGTGTGACCGACGCCGGGTCCCGCCCTGCGGCCTGCGCAGCAGCGGTCATACTGTTGCGCACGCTGGCAAGCCTTTGCGCAATGGTCGTGGAGGGGAAAGACGTATCCATATGGCCCCGGAGTTCCTTAAAAGACGGAGGCAGGGGCAAAGCCCTGCTGATGCTCCATACCTTTTAGGCGCTGGAAACGGCTAATACAATTTTGCCAATATGTTGACCGTCTTCCAGCGCCTTGTGCGCCTGTGCAGCCTGATCAAGGGGGAAAACCGCATGGATCAGGGGCCGTATGGCACCCTTATCGAGCAGGGGCCAGACATGTTCGTGCAGCTCACGTGCAATGCGGGCTTTGTTGCCGCTATCTCTGGGGCGCAGGCTGCTGCCTGTTACGATCAGGCGGCGGGTCATAATCCGGGCCAGATCAGCCTGTTCGGCTTTTGCGCCGCCTTGCAGGGCAATAATGATCAGCCTGCCATCCATGGCCAGAGATTTGAGGTTACGGTTAAAGTAAGCTCCGCCAATCATATCCAGAATAATGTTGACCCCCTTGTCGTGTGTCAGTTCCCGGATACGGGTCAAAAAATCTTCCGTGCGATAGTTAATGGCGGTTGCTCCCAGCTCTTCGCACAGGGCACATTTTTCCGGACTGCCAGCCGTGGCAAAAGCCTGTCCGCCAAAAGCCTTGACCAACTGGATGGCGGTTGTGCCAATACCGCTTGTGCCGCCATGAATGAGCACTCGCGCCCCCTGCGCCGGTGGGGTCGGCATGAACAGGTTGGACCAGACGGTAAAATAGGTCTCTGGCAGGGCGGCGGCCTGCTCGGCAGTAAAGCCTGTGGGCCACGGCAGGCATTGGCCTGCGGGTACAAGGCAATATTGGGCATAACCCCCACCATTGGTTAAGGCACAGACACGGCTGCCCTGTGCGGGCATGGGTGTGCCATCCTGTGGCAGACCACAGGCAACAACTTCCCCTGCTATTTCCAGCCCCAAACGGGGGCATGCGCCCGGTGGGGGGGGGTATAACCCCTTGCGTTGCATAAGGTCGGGCCGGTTAACCCCAGCAGCCATGACCCGTACCAGCACTTCCCCTCTGCCGGGTTGGGGAACCTGGAGTGTTTCAAGGTGCAGAACATCAGGCTCACCGGGGTCGGTAAAGCAGACAGCTTGCATGGAGGTAGGAACAACAGGTGTAACAGACATGGGACACCGCCAGTTCAGGCCAAAAACAGGTAGGCTGAATATGGCGTGTGGGACCGCAGGGTAAAAGGGCCAGTACGATCACGTCCGTGCTATGTTGTGCGGGGTGGAACGGTTGTGGTGGCTATTTGCCGTGTTTTTCCCCTGCCAGTTCGCGGCGGGTTCGTTCCAGTTCCTCGGCGTAGCGGCGCAGAACATAACGTTCGCTCAGAATGCCCAGAATACGGCCATCCTTGTCTGTTACAGCCAAGGCAGGGCGCGCTGTGCGTTCAAAGGCGGCTACAGCATGTCCGATCGAATAGTCGGGGGAGAGAACTTCTCCATCATTGTCTACAATGGCCGCAAGGGGCTGATCTGGCGCTATGGCAATGGATTGGATCAGATTACTTTCCAGTAGTCCGGCGTAATGGTTGTATCCATCGTGCAGAACAATGTAGCGGGGCATACGCCCTGCAAAGATTGTGCGGGCGTTGGCGACTGTTGTGCTGGCATCCAGCAGATCCAGCTGGGTACGCATCATACGGCCCACTGTCAGCGTGCGCATCCACCCGACATCCACGCCGGATCGAATGTTTTCTCCCCGCAGGTGGAAGCGCCATGTTGCAAAGGAATAACCAAAAATACGTTTGACCGTAAAGGAGGCCACCAGTGCGGTCAGGGCCACGGCTGCGGTCAGGTTGGCACTATGGGTTGTCTCGAGTGTGAGCAGGATCATGGTCAGTGGGCCACCAATAATGGCAGTCGCCAGTGCACACATGCCTGCAACGGTGCACAGGGTAAGGGAGATGTCCATAATGGGCGTGACCACACTGGCAAAGGCCGCACCTGTGAGAACGCCCAGATAAAGTGATGCAAAAAACAATCCGCCACGGAACCCCGAACCGATGGACAGGGTGGAAGCCGCCGCTTTAAGTAACAAAAGCCCGATTGCCGCCCAGAACAAAGGCGGGTTCACCAGTCCGGCCCGCATGGCAATATGACCAGAGGACAGGACCGTGGGCGATAGAATGGCCAGCCCGCCAACCAGCAGCCCGCCAACCATCGGGCGGAGCCATACGGGTCTGATGCATGTGGCAAAAACCTGTTCCGCGTAGGCTGCGCTCTTCATCAGGGTAACGCCGATCAGAGCAGAGATACCCCCCAGCACGGCCAGAAGAGGATAGGCCAGTGGCGGCACATCCTGCGGAATGGTCATGGTAATGGCGGGCAGGGTTTCCCCGGTCAGGTGGACAACGGCCAAAGCACAGAGGGAAGCGCAGGCTACAGGGGCGAGTAACGGGAAGGCATAAGACCCAATAATCAGCTCAAAGGCGTAAAAAGCCCCGGCCAAGGGGGCGTCAAAGGCGGACCCGATGGCACCTGCCGCGCCACACCCCACCAGCAGGCGTACATCAGCCCGGTGCATACGCAGATTGCGGCCAATGCGCGAACCAAAAGCACTGCCAATCTGGCTGAACCCAGCCTCCAGCCCAAGGGAAATACCACAACCGTTGGACAGAATGGTCTGCCCCGTAACAATCAGGCTATCGCGGAGCGACATGCGGCCACCGTGCAGGGCATTGGCCTCAATCGGGTCAACCGGGCGGTGGCGGTTGTGGCGTTGCAGGGCATAATGCCACAGGCCCAGTAGCAGGCCGCCGGTAGCAGGTACGAGCAAGGCGCGCCATGGGGCTACATGCTCCAGCCCGGAAAGGCGTTTGTATCCCGGTGCCAGCATGTTGTGGGCCAGCAGAGTGGTAAAGGTAATAAGGCTTACGGCCAGCCCTGCCAGAATGCCGGTTATGGCGGCGAGGACAATAAGCCATAGCGAGTCCGTGCGGACCAGAGCGCGCAATGCGGCCAGCCACCGGGACGGTGTTTTGTGAGTGCGCAGATGGTCCAGCAACGCTGTCATGGTTTACGGCATAACAGCATTGGAGGCAGGGCGTCCAATAAGATGCATGACGGTCATGTTTATTCTGTGGAGCCCTGCTGCCGGGCAAGGGCTTAGGGAGCGGGGGGCTGTGCTGCCAGAATACGCGCAATATCATCATCACTCAGATGATGACGGAAGAAGATGTTATAAAAATTGCGCACGGCTATTTGCATATCCAAATCTGCAAACAGGGCCGGATGGAGTTTTTTTGCTGCCCACTGGAGCTGTAGCAGTTCCTCGCAGCCATAGCGGTCCCATGCAAAAACCCCTTTGGGGTTGGTCCACCATTTTTGCTGCTTGAACGCATTCAGGGTGCGTAAGGGGGAAGACTCCGGCAGGTCCCCGGCCGAAGCATCCACAATCACTACATCGGGGTTCCAGACTGCAATCTGTTCAAAGCTGACTGGCCTGTGGTTGCCAGCAACAGTTGCTGCGTTGGTGCCACCCGCGGCCTGAATCCACGCATCGATCAGGGTTTTGCTGCCATCAATCTGGAGGGGGGATAAGCGGGCAATATGGAGCACCCGCGGGCGTTCTGAAGGATGGAGCTGGGCCGTGCGGAACTTGAGCAGCTCCAGAACACGCTCCATTTCCTGCCGGTAGCGTTTGGCCGTGTTGTGGGCTTCCGTTGTGCCAATGGCTTCGGCACTCATGTCCAGCGAGGTCAGCATGTCCGGCATGGTCATGTATTCGGCCGCAAGGGCATTGATGCCTGATCGGCGGAGTTCTTCTGCCTTGCTCGCAGTGGGGACAAACACAAGCCCGATCCTGTTGGCAAGCAGGTATTCGGCACTGGCCGTATCGGGTTTGATACCGATATGAGCCGTGTACAGAATGGGTGCAATTTTAAAAAGCCAAGGATTATCCGCAGGATTTTCTGCTGTAATGCGAATACGGGGGGCCGCCCCCAGCATGACACTTATCTCGTTATGGGCGAACCATAAATCCGCAATGGGGGCTGCCGAATTCTTGATCTCAACAGTGGCACCACTCATATCAGTCACAAGGCGCGCATGGGCTGGCCATGAAGTGCCGAGCACAAGGCTTGCTGCCAGTGCGGCAACACAACGTAACAGGCCAGCATGTTGAGAGCGGGGGAAGGTCATGCGTTTATCCTAATTTTATATACATTAAAATACGGACAGGGGCCTTGCAAGTCGCATTGGCGGGCATGGTCGGGTAACAGGCAGGAGCCTGCTGCCAGTGTGGGGGGGGCAGAACGTGCGTAAACATAGTGTTATGGTTGGGGACAGGGTTTTGTACCATGCTGCGCAGTTATCGCACGCTCAGCGCTTTGCCCAGGCCCGGCAGGCGGAGGGCATAGCCGCTTATGTTGTGCCAGATCAAACACCTGCACCTGCGCGGAAGGTGCGCATGAATCCGTTAACAGGAAAACCGTACAAAAAGCCCCAGACCGGGCAAAAGGCGCGTTAGACCGTAACGGTACGGTTACGTCGCCAGCTATCTTCCAGCGCATCGGCCGGATCGGTGTGTGGGGCGCTCCATGTGCCCTCCTGACCGGGGGCATGGGTGAGTGCGCGCCATGTGGCATCCCCCGCTACCCGCTCTATAACAACATGCCATGATGGAGGAATACGGCCTAGCAGGCGCTCCATTTTTTGGCCGGATGTAAGCGGTTTGGCGTAGTTATGCCCCATGTTGCTGGTCTTTCAGTGATGTTTGGCTTTGAGCAGACCCATGATCTGGGCAACAACTTCCGCAGGCTGATGTTGGGTGGGG
The DNA here is from genome assembly GCF_000964225.1 of Acetobacter syzygii. Classification (GTDB taxonomy): domain Bacteria; phylum Pseudomonadota; class Alphaproteobacteria; order Acetobacterales; family Acetobacteraceae; genus Acetobacter; species Acetobacter syzygii. The sequence continues at coordinate 9,351 of NZ_BAMZ01000024.1, forward strand.
AGTGACCATGCTGGTTCATCAGGTTGTGGAGGTTCGAGTGTATCCAGTTGGTTGGGTAGCTGACTGGCAGGCATAAAATGCCCTGTACGTGTGCTTAAGCGGGTTTGGAGTGTTTTTTCGTCTGCATGAAGGTAGATGAACTGCACATTCAGCCCCTGCGCACATAATCTGTTACGATATGCCCGCTTGAGGGCCGAACAGGCCAGAATACCGCCAGTATGTTGTTCCGCGCAGGAGCTGAGCCACGTATGGCACCGCGCCAGCCATGCTGTGCGGTCCTGATCGGTCAGGGGAATGCCTGCCTGCATTTTGGCAATGTTGTCCGCATCATGCAGGCTATCCGCATCCAGCCAGGGCCAACCCAGTTCGTTGTGCAGACCTTCCGCTATTGTGGTTTTGCCAGAACCGCAAACACCCATGACCACAATAAGACGTTTGGCAATGCCGTGCGCAGCAGGCTGGGCAGGCAGCGCATGATCTGGCGGAAAGTCGGAACTGTTAAAAGGCATTTTTAGCGCTCCTGTGGTGTAAGCACACGAATTCCTTCCGGGCCTGCGGTAATGGTCTGGGTTGCCATATGCAGGAACAGGCCATGCTCCACCACACCAACAATGTTGTAGAGCGCATGGCTGAGTTTTTCTGGTTCCATAATGGCTGGAAAAACGCAGTCCATAATCAGATTTTTTTCATCTGTGAGAAAAAACGAACCGTCGCGCACCCGTCGCGGAGTGACCTGCGCACCAAGTTGGCCCAGTTTGCGGGCGGCGTTTTCCCACCCAAAAGGAATAACTTCAACCGGTAGGGGGCAACGCATCCCCAGATGATCCACGTATTTGCTGGCGTCAGCAACAACCACAAACTGGGAGGCGGCAGAGGCCACAATTTTCTCCCACAGGAGCGCGCCTCCAAGACCTTTGATCAGGTTCAGAGTTTTGGGTTCAATTTCATCCGCGCCATCAATGGCAATATCCAGTTCTGGCTGCTCGCCAAAAGTCGTGAGAGGGATACCTTCCTCCCGCGCCTGTTTTTCGGTCACAACGGATGTGGGTATGGCCTTGATGCGTAACCCTTCCTCGCGGATCCGGCGGCCAAGTTCGGCTACAACAAACTTGGCTGTGGAGCCTGTGCCAAGGCCCACGGCCATGCCGGTCTGCACAAGAGCCGCTGCCTGAATGGCACATTGCTGCTTAAAGGCAGCGGCGGGGTCGAGTGGGGTGGCTGTCATCAGTTTGTCTGTTCCTGTTCCTGTTGGTCCGAAGGGGCCGCTGCCCGGTCTGTAAACCATGCCAGATCACCCTGTGCCGTAATGGCACTGGCGGGGCAAGCTGGGTCCTGTGCACGAATGCGCGCCAGAATATCCCGTTTGGCAGCACCTTCCACCAAAAAAACAATATGCTGGCTGGCGTGTAGGGCAGGGTAGGTCAGCGTCAGGCGGGTATGCGGGGCGGTTGGGGGCGTGCAGGTGGCCACCCATGCCTTGCGGTTATTCAGAACAGGCTGGTTGGGAAAAAGAGATGCCGTATGTCCATCCGTGCCAATGCCAAGTAGCTGCACATCAAAAAACGGCCGGTCAGGGAGCAGGTTTGGAGCACCATACAGTTCCTGTAGCGTGCGTTCGTAAGCTTTGGCGGCATCTTCTGCCGTGCCATGGTCAGGCATGGGGAAAATGTTGGATGCAGGAATGGGCGCTTTGGAAAAAAGCAGGCGTTGCATCATGCCAAAATTACTGTCCGCATGGTCATGCGGTACAAACCGGTCATCCCCAATGAAAAACTGCATGTTTGTCCATGGAAAGCGGTCCACATATGGTGCGCTGGCCATCAGAGCATACAGGTGCTGGGGGGAAGAACCACCGCTGAGCGCAACCCTGAATGGTGTGTGTGCAGGCTTGGCAAGGCTGCGCTCCAGTAACCAGTCCGCCAGACCGGTTATAAGAGCATCCTTGGTGGGAAAAACGTGCAGGGTACCAGTGGCGGTGGTCTGTCCGGGCATGGGTGTGTCTTTCATGATCACGGCGAGGGTGGGGGTATTATAAAAACTGGGTGGAACTGGAGCCGGTGCGGGGAAAAATAAAGTCCGTTATGGCTCTGGCCCAGCCTTCCTGCGTGTTGGCACCCGTTACAAAATGTGCGCAGGCCTGCACATCGGGCGTGGATTGCCCCATGGCAATGGACAGGCCCGCAATGGACAGCATGGGCACATCGTTGTTCATGTCCCCAATACAGGCCACTTCCTCCACGCCAATACCGTAATAGGCGGCCAGTTGGTGCACTGCGTACCCTTTGTTGGCATGGAGCGGTGTAATATCCAAAAACCATTTGCTGGAAAGAGCAACACAGGCGCGCCCTGCAAGTTTGTGGCCGATACCGGCTTTCAGGTCATGCAGGGTGGCGTGGTCTGCTGTGGAGCCTGCGACCTTGCCAATATTGTGGATGCGGGCTTTCAGGTCAGTAATTTGTGTGGGGGTGGTCTGCACTGTTCGGCTTTCTGCCTGCACCAGTGGGTCCTGTGTATTGCGTACAAGCCAGTCATGCCCGCTAAACAGCCATGCCTCCACCTGCGAGGCGGCAAGCATATCCAGCGCATCCAAGACGGTTTGCGGGTCGAGCGACAGGCTGGAGCGAACGCTGCGGTCCGGGTTGAAGAGCGTGCCCCCATTGAGTGCGCCGTAGGGGGTGCGGATCTTCAACTGGTCAAAATACATTTCTATGCCGCCGGGTGGGCGGCTGCTGACAAGGCAGAGTGGAATACCCGCAGCTTGCAAAGCCTGAGCGGCAGACAGGCTTTGCGCTGTAATCTGTTTGTCAGGGGTAAGCAGCGTGCCATCCATGTCCGAGACAACAAGACGTATGCGGTTGGCAGGAGGGCGGTCAGGACCGTGCCTGTTTTGTCCGTTTCCTGCCATTGCGCGCTCCCCTGTGCCCCTGCCAGTAACAGGGCAGGGGAATATGGCTTTAACCTTTGTTTTCTACGTGACCACCAAAGCCAAACCGCATGGCGGACAGCACTTTTTCGGCAAATGTATTGTCACTGCGTGAGCGAAAGCGCGTGAACAGGGCGGCCGTCATAACCGGGACGGGTACAGCCTCTTCAATCGCTGCTTCAATCGTCCAGCGTCCTTCGCCTGAATCGCTGACTTCTCCGCTGAATTTGGAAAGCTCGCTGTTATTGGCAAGAGCTTGCGCCGTAAGGTCCAGCAGCCAGGAGGACACCACGCTCCCCCTCCGCCAGACTTCGGCAATATCCGCCATGTTCAGCGAAAACCGTTCATCTTCGGCCAGCAATGGGGAGTCCTTGCGGTACATAACGTCAAACCCTTCCGCAAAGGCCTGCATCATGCCGTATTCAATGCCGTTATGAACCATTTTAACAAAATGGCCTGATCCAGCAGGTCCACAATACAGGTAGCCCTGTTCTGCACGGGGGTCCAGACCTTCGCGGTCACGGTCGGGGGTACGGGGAATATCCCCCATGCCGGGGGCAAGGGCTGCCAGAATGGGGTCAATATAATCGGCGGCATCCTTGGCGCCACCGTACATCATGCAGTAGCCACGTTCCAGGCCCCATACGCCGCCTGATGTGCCAATATCCAGGTAATCAATACCTTTTTCGGCCAGTATTTTGGCGCGGCGGATATCGTCTTTGTAGTAGGTGTTGCCACCGTCAATCACAATATCGCCCTGCGCCATAAGCCCAGCGAGGGACATAACGGTTTCTTCCGTAATGTCGCCTGCAGGGAGCATGGACCATACAATTTTTTTGGGACCATTCAGCCGTGCCACCACATCGGCCAGACTGGTCGCACCTGTGGCGCGGCCAGCTTCCGCACGCGCTACGGTTTTTTCCACCGCAGCGTTGTCCCGGTCGTAAACAACAACGTCGTGTCCGTGGCGTGTCAGGCGGACGGCAATGTTGCCCCCCATCCTGCCCAGCCCAACAATGCCAATCTGCATGAATGTCTCTCTTGGTTCGGATCTCAATGTTACAGGGCGTCATGCAGGGCTGCGGCCAAGGCTGCAAGCCCTTCCTTGAGCTTGCCGCGGATGTGCACGCGCAGTGCGCGGCGTTTGCGCTCGCTTAGCACATCAAAATCCCCCCGTGCCTGTGCGGCTTCAACCACGCCAAATGTATAGCTGGTGTTTGGTACGGGCAGGTCCCGTGCATTGTCGGCTGTTATTTGCAGGAATACCCCCGTGTTCGGTCCACCTTTGTAGGCCTGACCTGTGGAGTGCAAAAAGCGCGGCCCAAAACCTGTGGATGTTGCAATGGTTTTTGCATCCCGCACATGCAGGCGGATATGCTGGAGCCATTCTGCAGTTTCACGGTTACGTTCAATAAAAGCCAGCAGAGCTACGTAATCGTCGGGTTTAACGCGGTCAAAATGGGCTTTGAGAATACCAGCGGCACTCTCTGCCTTAACCGCCTCCGCATTGTCTGGGTCTGCAAAAAAAGCAAGAGGTCCAAATTCCGCAAAAGGTGTTTGGGCTGGCAGAGCTCCGGTTTTTTCGTACGCTTCAGTCAGCTTGCGGGTTTCAACCTTGGTGGATTCCACATCCGGCTGGTCAAATGGGTCAATGCCCATAAATGCACCGGCAACAGCAGTTGCCATCTCCCACCGGAAGAATTCCTGCGCAATCTGGCGCTTGGTATGTAAGTTGATGGTAATAACCGGCTGGCCTGCGTCAATCAGGGTTGCAATGGCTTCGTCCTGCTCATGCCTGTGTTCGGGTTCAAGGCGCAGGTAAACAAACAGCCGGTCCTTGCCGTAGCGGCTAGGGCCACCCAGTGTTTCGTTATCAACTGGAATAATGCCTTTGCCATGTTTGCCGGTGGATTCCGCTACCAGCTGCTCCAGCCATGCACCAAAATCCGCAATCTGGGGGGTGGCGATAATAGTCAGCTTGTCTCGCCCCAGTGCCGTGGCGGCAACCCCCATAAGGGTACCTAGCTGCACGCCGGGATTAACGGCAGGTGGCACGCTGGCATCGCACAGGCGTACTCCGCGCAGGGCATCTTCCAAAAACAGGCGTACGGGCACACCTGCGGCGGCGGCAGGAACAAGCCCGAAGTTGGAGAGAATGGAGTAGCGGCCACCAATTTTGGGATCGCCAGCAAAAATTTTCCAGAACCCTTCCTGCCTGGCTAGAGCTTCGAGTTTGGATCCGGGGTCCGTAATGGCTACAAAGTGCGCGCCTGCTTTTTCCTTCAGGGCGCGTTTTGCCAGATCCTGAAAATAAGCCAGCATAATGTTCGGCTCAAGCGTGCTGCCAGACTTGGAGGCCACAATAAACAGCGTGTTGTAGGGGTCTATCTTGCGTTCAAACGCAGCGACCTGCTGTGGGTCGGTGCTATCGAGCACATACAGATGACCAAAACCTTCATGCTTGCCAAAAGTCATGGCGAGCACTTCTGGCCCCATGCTGGACCCCCCCATGCCCATAAGCAGAACCTGCTGAAAGCCCCGGGCCTTAACTTCAGCCTGGAATGTTTCCAGTTCAGCGATATGGGCCAGCCGTTCGTCCACTACAGTCAGCCAGTTGACCCAGTCAGATTCGGATTGGCCAGTCCATACGGCGGCATCCTTGCGCCAGAGACGGCGAACAGTCCCCCCTTTGCGCCAGTCTTCCAGACCGGCCTGAACCGCTGTCTCAAGGTCTGCGGGCAGGCTGGTTTTCAGGGATGTGAGCTTGTTGCCCATCAGGGCAATCTGCTTGGTGGCAACAGACCCGAGGAGCGCATCAAACGCATCTTCAAAGGCACGTACGCCTTCATCGAGCAATGTTGTGGTGACGCCGTTAAGATCAAGTCCAAAACGCTCGGTGTCATCCATGACCTGACGGGCTTCGGCAATGCCCTGTGTCAGGGTTTCGCTGACCGTGCCATGGTCACGGAACGCATCCATGGTTGCAGGGGGGAGCGTGTTAACCGTGTGTGGGCCGATCAGCGTGTCCACATACAGCACATCGCTGTAGGTTTTGTCCTTGGTGCCCGTGGAGGCCCAGAGCAGACGTTGGGTTTGCGCACCTGCATCCTCCAGCACTTTCCAGCGTGGGGTCTGCATGATTTCCTGCCAGTAAACATAAGCCATCTTGGCGTTGGCAATGGCAACCTTGCCCCGCAGGTTGCGCAGATTCTGGGCGTGCTGGTCCCCTGCTTCGATCCGGCGGTCAATGGTGGCATCAATCTTGCCATCAATCCGGCTGACGAAAAACGAGGCCACAGAAGCCACGTGGGAGAGGTCGCCCCCGCGGGCCTTCAGGTCTTCCAGCCCGGCTAGCCAAGCTTCAACCACATCCCTGTAGGCTGCGAGCGAGAAAATGAGTGTCACGTTAACGTTAATGCCCGCAGCAATAGTTTTGCGTATGGCCGGAATGCTCTGTGGCGTTGCGGGGATTTTGATCATCAGGTTGGGGGCGTTTACGTCCGCCCACAGCCGTTCTGCTTCCTGCGTTGTACCGGCCTCATCACGGGCCAGATAAGGGGAGACTTCAAGGCTTACAAAGCCGTCCCGTCCTTTGGTCTGTTGGTAAACCGGGGCAAGCACGCGGGCGGCTGCCTGAATGTCGGCTACGGCCAGACGTTCGTAGAGTGCACCGGGGGAAAGAATGTCATGCGCCAGAAGTTCGCGCATCTGCTGGTCATATTCCGTGCCTTCTCCCATCGCTTTCTGGAAGATGGCGGGATTGGAGGTCACGCCACGTATGTCTCCGCTCTGCACCAGTTTGGCCAGTGACCCATCCTCCACAAAGGAACGGCGGATAAAGTCCAGCCATGGAGACTGCTGGACCGTGCTCAGGGCCTGTAGTGGGTTGCTGCCTGTTGGTGCAGAGGCGGTCATACGTGCATATCCTTATCCTGCCCGGCTCTTCTCCTGGTCGGGAAAAGCCGGGCCTCATCCTGTAACCGTTACGCCAGACTGGGCGTCTGGTTCAGCCTGCCTGTTTGCGGGCTGCGTCCACAACGGCTTCCACCGTAAAGCCAAAATGCTTGAGCAACTGGCCTGCCGGACCCGATGCACCAAAACCGTTCATGGCGATAATGGTGCCTGTGGGGCCTGCGTAGCGGTCCCATCCAATGGGGGAACCAGCTTCCACCACCACGCGCCCCGTTACTGCGGAGGGTAGGACGCTTTCGCGGTAAGATTGTGGCTGGGCTTCAAACAGTTCCCAGCTTGGCATGGAGACCACACGGGCAGGGATGCCTTGGGCACTCAGGGTTTCGTAAGCATCAACCGCCAGCGAGAGTTCGCTGCCGGTTGCAATCAGAATGACCTTGGGGGTCTGCTCGCTGCTGGCCAGCACATAAGCCCCTTTTGCCAGACCGGAGGCCGGTGCGTAACGCGTCCGGTCCAGTGTGGGCAGGTTCTGGCGGCTGAGTGCCAGCGCAGCAGGGCCGGAGCGGTTGGCAATCAGGTAGCGCCACGCTTCGGTTACTTCGTTTGCATCTGCCGGGCGTAATGTAACCAGTCCGGGGGTTGCCCGCAGTTGCACCAGCTGTTCAATGGGCTGGTGGGTTGGGCCATCTTCCCCCACACCAATGGAATCGTGGGTAAAGATATAGGTCACTGGCAGCCCCATCAGGGCGGACAGGCGGATGGGTGCCTTCATATAGTCCGAGAAGATCAGGAACCCGGCTCCATAGGGGCGCAGGCCATACAGGGCCATGCCGTTAACAATTGCGCCCATGGCATGTTCGCGCACACCAAAGTGGAAGTTACGACCAGCATAGCTGCCACCCCACTTGACTGGCTGAAAACTGGCTTGCCCCTTGAGCAGTGTTTTGGTGGATGGTGCCAGATCGGCAGAACCCCCAAGCAACCACGGCAGACGGCCAGCCACGGCGTTCAGCACTTCCCCCGAACTTGCGCGGGATGCAATGCCTTTGGCATCGGTGGGGTAGAGTGGGAGATCCGCATCCCATCCTTCTGGCAGGTTGCCGCCAAAAATGGCGTCCAGCTCGGCAGCTTCTGCCGGGTAGGCCGTATGGTATTCGGCAAACAGTTTTTCCCATGCCGTACGTGCGGTTGCCCCGCGTGCGCCAAGTCCTGCCTGCATGTGGGGCAGAACCTCGTCTGGTACGGCAAAGTTGCTGTCTTCTGGCCAGTTGAGGAATTTTTTGGTCTCACGCACTTCTTCCGCACCCAGCGGTTCGCCGTGGGCGGATGCCTTGCCAGCCTTGTGCGGCGCGCCCCAGGCAATAACGGAATGTGCGATAATCAGGGTTGGCTTGTTGCGCTCGGCCTTGGAGCGGTCAATCAGCTCAAGGAATGCGGTCGTGTCATTGGCATCCTTGAGTTCGAGTACCTGCCAACCGTAAGCTGCGAACCGTTCTGCCACATTTTCCGTAAAGGCGACTTCGGTCGATCCTTCGATGGAAATGCGATTGGAATCGTAGATCCACGTCAGGTTGCCCAGTTCAAGATGCGCAGCGAGCGAGGCGGACTCGCTGGACACGCCTTCCATCATGTCGCCGTCACCACAAAGTGTATAAATATTGTGGTCAAACAGCGTAAAGCCGGGCTTGTTGTAGCGCGCAGCCAGCCATTTTTCGGCAATGGCCATGCCTACGGAGTTCCCGCAGCCTGCGCCGAGCGGGCCTGTTGTGGTTTCCACCCCTGTGGTGTGGCCATATTCCGGATGACCGGGAGTTTTGGAGCCAAACTGGCGGAACTGCTTGAGGTCTTCCACGCTGAGTGCGGGGTCTGCCGTGACCTTGCCATTTGTAACCTGGCGGATGCCTGCAACATGGATCAGTGCGTAAAGCAGCATGGAGGCATGACCGATGGACAGCACAAAGCGGTCCCGGTTGGGCCACAGTGGGGCTGCGGGGTCGTAGTTCAGGGTGTTCTGCCACAGGGTATAGGCAATGGGGGCCATGGACATGGCCGCGCCCGGATGCCCGGAATTGGCGTTCTGCACGGCATCCATGACCAGTGTGCGAATGGTGTTGATGCACAGTGTGTCCGGGTTGTTTGATCTACCGGCTTCAGCTCCGGCTGGCGCACGAAGGGGGGTAGAAAAAGAAACGCGCATAGCGGGCCTGTCCTCCAACTGGGCTTTATGTGGCAAAGCCCGCAAAATAGGGTCGGGGCCTGCGCACGAGGCCCCAATAAAAGAAGTTTTTGCACAATTCCACGGTTCTGCATTTTTCGGCAAGAGACGAGCTTGCACCGGGCAGAACCCTTGCGGAGTTATCCAGTTCTACCCATTATATCAAAGGAGTTGTTTTTCTACCATGTTCCCCGGCCTGTCTTTGCTAACGGGGAGGACGGGGAAGAGAGGATGTGGCATAACCGAGAGGTCGGTCAGGCCGCATCGATCAGAAGGCAGGCGGTCTGTCTTCTGGGTTTAACCGTTTTTTCCGGAGGTCAGCCATGACAGAAGAGTCTAGCCGGGTACAGTCCGGGCAGGCCCCCGCCAATCCGGCAGCCGGAGAGGGCGGGCAGGCTTTTACGCGTGAGCAGGTGGAAGCCCTGTTCATCAATGCCGCCAGAGAAGGGGATGCAGACCTGCTGGCCCGGTTCCTTGATGCAGGAATGAGCCCGAACCTGCAGGTGGAAAAAGGCTACACCCCTCTTATTCTGGCATCCTACAATGGTCATAAGGACGCCGTGCGCGTGCTTTTGAGCCGTGGAGCTGATGCCAATCTGCAGGATGAAAAAGGGGCAACGGCTCTGGCAGGTATTGCCTTTAAAGGTGATGCCGTTCTGGCCCGTATGCTGCTTGATGCAGGAGCCGAGGTGGATATTCCCAATGCCGTTGGTCGTACGCCCCTTATGTTTGCAGTCATGTTCGGGCGGGATGATGTGGCGCGCATTCTGCTTCAGGCCGGTGCCAATGTGCTGCTGCGTGATGGGGAGGGGCTGAATGCGCTTGATCTGGCGCAAAGGCAGGGTAATGCAACACTCTTGCAGGATTTGAAAAAAGCGGTAGGCGTTTCTGCCTGACCCTGTGCAAAAAGCCTGACCACAAGGTCGCGCATTGATGTTTTTGCTGAGTTTTTTTTGAGCAACGGTCTGCCAGTGCAGGCCGTTTAACTTGTTTTATGGAATGATCAGAATGAGTCGTTTTTGGAGCCCCCTTGTGCACACCCTTACGCCGTATGTGCCGGGTGAACAGCCAAAGATTGCCAATCTGATCAAGCTGAACACCAATGAATCGCCTTATGGTCCGTCCCCACGTGCGCTGGAGGCCATAAAGGCAGCTACGAACGAGAGTATGCGCCTGTACCCGGACCCGGAGGCTCTGGCCCTGCGGACAGCACTGGGGCAGCGTGTCGGGCTGGATGCAGCGCATGTGTTTGTTGGCAATGGTTCGGACGAAGTGCTGGCGCACGCTTTTCAGGCTCTGTTTGCGCATGGGGATCCGTTGCTCTTCCCCGATATCAGTTACAGTTTTTACAAGGTTTATTGCGGTCTGTACAAGCTGCCCTACCGTATGGTGCCCTTAACGGCGGACATGCGTATTGCAGTGGAAGATTACGCAGGCCCATGCAGCGGTGTGGTTATTGCCAACCCCAATGCGCCAACAGGTATTGCCCTTGGGCTGGAAAGCATACGCGCCCTGCTGGAAATGCACCCGGACCGGGTTGTGCTGGTGGATGAGGCCTATGTGGATTTTGGGGCAGAAAGTGCCGTGGCTCTGGTCCGGGATTATCCCAATCTGCTGGTTGTGCAGACATTCTCCAAATCCCGTGCGCTGGCGGGGGCGCGGGTTGGCTTTGCCTTTGGGCAGCCCGAGCTGATCGAAGCTCTGGTGCGGGTCAAGGACAGCTTTAATTCTTACCCGCTGGATCGTCTGGCGCAGGTTGGGGCCACGGCGTCTGTTGAGGATGAGGCATGGTTTACCCAAAGTGTGCAGCGGGTCATACAAAACCGGAGCCTGTTGAGCACTGGACTGGAAGCTCTTGGTTTTGAAGTCTTGCCGTCCATGGCAAACTTTGTTTACACTCGCCATCCCGATCGTGATGCAGGAGAACTCGCAGCGCAGTTGAGATCCCGGGCCATTCTTGTCCGGCACCTGAAGGGTGAACGCACAATGGCGTGGTTGCGCATTACGGTTGGTACGGAAGAGCAGTGTCAGACGTTGCTTGATGTTTTGCGCGATAGTGTTCTTCGCAATTCGTAAAAACCGTCTGGTCATCTATCCGGTCATCCCAATCTGAATTGGGTCATGTCCGCTTTGTGTCCAAAGCGGGTGCAGCCGGATGGTCAGGTATTAAATTTTTAAGACATAAACCGTGCCGCATACCCAGCCGCACGGTCTTGATTTGATGGAGGGTCTGTTCATGCGCGCTTTTCGCGGCCAGATGTCTGATAACCAGCCGATCCGGCGTTCTTTGCCGGAAAAACAGAAACAACTGCGTGACCTGAAGGAAACGCTGGCGGCCATGAAGTCCCACACGTCTCCTGCATTGAAGGAGAGTGTGCGCAAACGCATAGCCCAACTTGAGGCAGAGCTTACAGCCGCACCTGTGCTTAAGTCCAACCGTGCCGGTGGGGCTGCTCGCCCCAAGCAGGAACGCACAGCAACACCGCGCCGGCCAACAATACGCTCCCTTTAAAAACAGGGTAGAAATGAGGGGAGGGGTGGTTGACCGCTCCCCTTTTTGTGTGGCTTGTGCGTGTTGTAGAGCCTTTTAGCCTTCACCATTGCCGCGATCGGGTGTTTGCGGCGTACTGGAAAAAAACCTCCATAACAGATTAGCAGAACAGGGAGATCGGAATTGGCTGGAACCACTTTATCTCCACTGGCAGATTTGCTTTCTGAAGGAGGAACCCTGCTGCGTGATGGTCTGGTCTGGGCCATTTACTGCCGTCCCGGTCAGGAGCCGCAGGAACTGGAGCGCGATGTTGTTGTTCATCGCCTGACAACTGGGAATTTTCCACCAGAATTTGCCGAAGGTGAGGGGTGGGCATGGTTCCACTTCGATATCGTGCATACCATGTCCCGCCATCAGATCGAGACCATTCCCTCTCTGCCGGAGGAAGTGCGGCAGGTGCTGACCAATCTGGAACGCAGTACCCGGCTGGAAAGTGAGGGGGATATTGTTTTTGGCGCGCTTCCCGCGTTTGACGATACCTCGACAGATGATGACCGTAATGTCAGCACCTGGCGTTTTGCTCTGGAGTCGGATTTGCTGCTTACGACCCGGCGGCATCCCATCCCTGCTCTTGGGGTGGTTTTTCATGAGCTCAAGCGTGGTCTGGTGCCCCGTTCCCCCGCCAAGGTGGTGGACCGTGCCTTGCTGGAATTTGCCGATACGCTTCGGCGGGACTTTGCTCGTCTGGATGACCAGTTGGATCGGGCGGAAGATGTGCTGCTGATGCTCGACCGCGATACGGATCTGGGGCGGGTGAGTGGTCTGCTCGGTATGGTGCGTCGTCGTTCCACGGAACTGCGGCGGGTTTTGGCCCCTGTGGACCGTATTTTTCGGGATGAAGAGCTGGAGTTGCCCGAATGGGCGGAAGATGACCTGAAGGACAGGTCTCACCGGCAGGTCCATGCAGCGCTCGATGACCTTATGGCGCTTCAGGATCGTGCCCGCTCGTTGCAGGATGAGCTGACCTCCAATCAGGCGGAAGAAACCAACCGACGGCTGTATATTCTGACCGTTGGCACCATTCTTATGTTGCCTGCAACATTGGTGACGGGCTTTTTTGGTATGAATACCGGTGGCATGTTCCTGACCAATGGAACATGGGGTACTGTGGACGCTGGCGGGCTGTGTTTTTTAATTATGATGGGAACATGGTTCCTGCTTAAGGTTATCCGCTTTTTGTAAGGGGCGGTGGCAGCACTTTTTTGCAGAATGTGTGGATCAGGCCAAAATTGTGGTGCTGGGCCTGCTTTGCCATAAAATAAACCAGATTGAACGCTACAGCCCCGAACTGGAGACGTGTGGGAACTCTTGGTGGTTTCTGGCATGTGGGGTATGCACGTATAAACAGATGGTTGCATTTTTTGGCCCGGTTATGCTGCACCCGGCGTGGATCAGGCTACGCTTCCTGTACCAAGGCAAGGATGGATTAAACAGCATGACAGGCAGACAGGCCCCTTACAGGATGCAAGACTGTTGTGCCGTCAGTCAGTTACGCAATGTTATGAGCAGGTTCAAAAGCGTGCTGGCCTTGGGCCTTCTGGCCCTGCTTGCCGCCTGCGCGGGACAGCCCGGAGGGACTGACACGGACGTGCCAGTTGCGCAGGAAGCCGAGTTTTACCGCGAACATGCCCGTTCCTACTATGCTCCGCCCGGCCCACCAGAGGATCCGTGGGGGCCATATATTCAGGAAGCATCCAAACGGTTTGATGTGCCGGAGGAATGGGTCCGCGCCGTTATTCAGCAGGAATCGGGGGGGCGGTTATTCCATGATGGTCAGCTGGTTACATCTGGCCCCGGCGCCATGGGGTTAATGCAGCTTATGCCCCCAACGTATGACGAAATGCGCGCCGCCTATAACCTTGGGAGCGATGCGTACGAACCGCATGATAATATTATGGCGGGCACGGCCTATTTGCGTCAGCTATACGATGTATATGGTTCTCCGGGCTTTTTGGCGGCCTATAATGCTGGTCCCGGTCGGCTGGAAGATTTTATTACCCGCAATCGCACCCTTCCGCGGGAGACGCGGAATTATGTTGCCTCCATAGGGCGGCGTATTGTTGGCATTTCGCCGCTTAACCGCTCTCAGGCGGATATGCAGGTGGCAAGCCATGATTCGTTTGCACAAAGCGCGGCAGGGGTTTCTGCAGCCCGTACGCAGGGAGGGATCAGTGCGGTCCGGGCAGCGTGGTCTAATCGCCAGCAGGGTACCATGCAGCCGGTACAGGTGGCAGACGCCATTGGTGGGGATGATACATCGGCGGACAGTGCGGCTGTACAGGCTGGTTCTTACGGGCAGGGCTGGCACCCTGTTTCACGTAAAACGCGGGTTGATGGGTTAACGGAAAGTCCGGCGGATGTGCGGGCAATCTGGGCCAAGCGGCTGGGAGCCTCTGCCCAGACAGCGGAGCAGACAACCCCGGTACAGGTTGCCCAGACAACAGATGATACGGCGGAAGCATCCCCCCCGGTAATAGAAAGCGGGGTGGAAAGTGCAGAACCAGCCCGTGTCGCGCTGGCGCAGGGGCATACAGAAGGGAATTTACGCCTGTTCTCAAGCGCCCATGCAGAGCCAGCCCCCCTGCTCAGCAGGAAGGTGCGGGGGCAGGAGGCTAAAAACTGGGCTATTCAGGTTGGGGCATTCAGTTCCGCTGCTTTGGCCCAGCAGGCATCAGGGCGTGCCCAGCATCAGGAAAGTCTTTTGTCTGGCGCGCATGTTCAGATTGCTGCGGTGCAGGCAGCAAAAGGGCGGCTATATCGCGCCCGTTTGACCAATCTTTCCCACACGGATGCACTGGGCGCATGCCGCAAAATGAGCGGCTGCGTTGTGATTTCCCCCGAATCGCGGCCCTGAGTGGGTGGTATTATCCGGCCGGGGCTGCAGGTTTGGCAGCCGAAGGTGGTTTGCCTCCGGGGGACGTAAGTGGTGCGTTATCGCGGCCTGAATAACGATCAATAATCTGTTTGGTGGCGGCCGCAGCCTCCTGCGCGGCAGCTACGGCCACATCGCCCCAATACTGGTCGAGCGAGTGGGCGTCTATGTCGTGGAGTTGTGTTGCAGCACCGGCTTCCTTGCCATTGCTGTCCACCACCCGCCAGACAATTTCAATATGTTCCTGAGGATGGCCGGTTGTGCCCGCCGGACCGGGGGTAAGCCGGACTGTGGAGGTCACGGTAAAGTCAGCATTTTTGGCGGTGTTCTGAATAGTATCGGCACTATCGCGGAAGGAGGCAATAAATGCCTGTGCCAGCGCAGTATTGCCGTCCCCCGGTGCGCCGCTGACACCTGCAAAATAGACCTTTGCCGCGCGGTGTTTGAGACTGTGCGGGTCTTTATCCATATCATCCGCCTGAATGCCTGTAAGAACCGAGGCAATGCGTACGGCGGCATCCTGCGCAACGGCGGTAAAGAGCGCATCGCTGCCTGTGGACCATTGCTCCACAGGAACGGGCTGGCCTTCCTGAGTGGCTCTGACCGTGTTTTTGGGGGTCATGACCGTATAGATCGGTACAACCTGCCCGTTACGGAGTTCCGCCTGCATATTGAGCCACCAGTCCCCCTTGCGGGTAGGCTGGGCTATGGCAGGAATGGTCTGCTGGAGCAGTTCTGCGGCAACATCCTTTGCCCACAGGCTGGCGTTGGCATCAGACAGAAGGGCGTTAGCGGGGGTGGGCACATCCAGCCTGGATGGTGGAGCACTACCTGCCAGTCCGGGGCCATTTTGGCCAGAATGGGCAAATGGGTGTGGCACATCCAGACACCCACTTAACAGCAGAAGGGCAGAGCAGGGTAAGGCCAAACGTAAAGATTTTTGGCGACGTATCATCCGTTGCGGGTTCCCGTAGCGATAACAGAAATCTGGTGTCCTATGGGGCCACCGCCAGCGAGTGTCCGCCGCCTGTGGCTAAAAAAGCGTGTTTCATCACCCAGCGTATCCACACCCAGAGCGGCAGCATGGTGAATGCCAGCGCGCTGGAGGCGAAAAACGCACCATCCAGCCAGATCAAACTGGTAATGACCAGCCCGCTTGCCGGGGGAAAAAAACTGTGCAGCCTGCCGGTCTGTGCTGGTAATGGCTGAGTGCATGTCCTCAGCCGTTTCATAGCTTTCCTGCGCAATGCAGGGGCCAACAACAGCACTCAGGCTGTCTCGCTGGGCACCAAGGGCCAGCATGGCATCTATTGTGGCTTCCAGTACGCCGCTTAATGCTCCCCGCCATCCTGCGTGTGCAGCACCCACAATTGTGCCCTGAGCATTGCTGAACAGAACAGGTGCGCAATCGGCGGTAATAACGCTTATGGCCAGTTCAGGGTGGTTGGTAACCAGCGCATCGGCTGCGGCACCACTGCCCGCAGGCCACGCGTTTGTTGCCGTGATAACGGTTGGTCCATGCACCTGTGTAACGCCAAGCAGGCAGTCGGGTTGTACGCCCATATGTTGGGCAACACGAGCCCGGTTTTCTGCCAGATTTTCAGCTGTATCGCCGGATTTTGTGGAGCAGTTCAGGCTTGCATATGGCCCGGTGGACACGCCGCCTTCTCTGGTAAAAAAACCATGCCGGGTCTGCTCCAGCAATGGGCTGGTCAGGGGGGCAAGTCTGGACGGTACCGTGGGGGAATGGGTCATGCAACCGGACCTTTCGTAAAGCCGGGGGGAGTGGGCAAGGTCGGTGTTGCCAAAGCCATGACCTTGAACAGATGGCCCATTTTTTCTGGTGCGACCAGCCGGTCAGCGGCCGAGCGCAGTATGGCTGCATCCTGTGGGGTTGCGCGGCTTGCCAGCTGCTCCGTGCGCTCCATGATGCCAAGATGACGTAAAAAATCACCCTGATCTTCTGTGCCATACGTGGCAGCTTCTGCTTTGCGGCCAACGGCAAGGAGTGCTGTAAAATCCACATGGGTGGTCAGGTCTGCTTCCCCCTCTTCCGCCTGAAGCGGGTGCGCAGGTCGGGCGTGGCGTAAGGCCTGAAGGGAGTCACCTGTAGAATTTGTGTTGTGCCCATAATCAATAAACAGGGCAACACCGGGGGAATGGGCAAACCTGCGTGCCAGATCGCGCACAATGTGCTGGGCCTGTTCGCATATCTCTACCACTGTATTGGGTTCCAGTACGCGGCTATCCGGCAGCGATGGCGCCGGGCAGGAAATAAGTTCCAGCGTTTTGTTGGCAACGTAATGTTCGTGCCAGCCGGTTTTGGTCTGGATAAACTGGCGGACAGGCAAAGCATCTAAAAATTCATTGGCCAGCAGGATCATGGGGCCTGCTGGTATGTCGCCAACATGTTTATGCCAGACTGGCTGCGCATAAGGTTTGAGAATTTCTGCCTGAACCTGCCGCAACCGGGGCGATGTTTCGACCAGATGCACACTGAGTGCCTGCGCCATATCGGGTGCCTGACGGGTAATCACCCGCAGTGCATCGGCCATAAGCGTACCCCGACCGGGCCCGGCTTCGGCGAGGATAAGCTTGGCGGGGCTGCCCATGCCCTGCCAGACGGTAATGGCCCACGCACCCAGCAGCTCGCCAAAAACCTGAGAAATTTCAGGCGCGGTAATAAAGTCCGACAGGAACGGAGTTTCCGCATAATACTGGGCATTTACCCGCGCCATAAAGTGGTCAAGTCGCTCTGCGTTGTAGATGTGTGCTGCCATAGTTCCGTTCAGTTTTTTTCGCCGGGTTGATTTTGCGGGTCGGGCAGACCTGTGTAAATGGGCTGCCGGCGGGCGTTGACCATAAGAGCAATACCTGCAAGCAGCATGGGTATGCACAGGAGTTGCCCCATTGTAATGCCGCCGGGCAGATAGCCAAGAAAAGAGTCTGGCTCGCGGAAAAATTCGCAAAACGACCGCGCACACGCATACCCCGCCAAGAACATGCCCGCCAGAAAGCCAGGATGCTCGCGTACGGATTGGCGGCGGGAGGTTATGTACAGGACCAGAAACAGCAAAAGCCCTTCGGTCAGGGATTCGTAGAGCTGGGAAGGATGCCGGGGGATAGGTCCGCCAGTCGGGAAAATCATGGCCCATGGCAAGCTGGCCGGTGCTTCGCGGCCCCATAGCTCCCCGTTAATAAAGTTGGCCAGCCGCCCCAGCCCCAGCCCAATGGGCACTGCCACGGTTACGCGGTCCGCAAAGGCCAGAAAGTTGAGTTTGTACCGCCATGTAAACAGCACCATGGCGGTAATGACCCCCAGCGCTCCACCATGGAAGGACATGCCACCATGCCACACCTGAAGGATGGAGAGCGGATGGCTGAGGTAATAGCCAGGCTGGTAGAACAGAACATAACCAAGCCGCCCGCCTACAAGCACCCCAATAGTAACCCATGTTAAAAAGTCATCTGCCAGAACTGCCGTGCCAGCACGTGGGGGCAGGGCAACCAGTTTGCGAAGCAGCATAATGCCCAGCACAATGCCCAGAATATAGGACAGGGCATACCAGCGAACGGCTAATGGACCGAAATGCACCAGCACCGGGTCGAACTGTGGAAACATCAGAACAGGAAGCATGGAGGCGTTAATCCGGTGCGTAAGAGGGGTCAGGGTAAACGCGGTATGCTGTCAGATGGGCTGGCCCAAAAAACCGCATCACCACTGGGTTAAGGTCATGCGTGACTATAAAGGGGGTGCCTGTTCACTCCAAGCCAGCAAATGCGCGGTATGCAGGCAAAGGGCGCAAAAACAGGCGATGGGCTGGTAGTCACAGAGGGTTCAGTTTTCTATTATGCCCGGTATTACCTCTTTTCTGTATGATAGTAAGGTCTTACTCATGAGTGATGAAATTACAGTCGTGGCCATTCTCAAAACCAAACCGGGCTGCGAGCAGGAGGTGGCAAAAGCCATGGCTGCCTGTGCGGCTCCCTCCCGCGCGGAGGCAACAAACCGCCAGTATGTGCCCAACCGTGATCTGGATGACCCGCAGACGCTGATTTTTATTGAACGCTGGGCCAGCCGTCAGGCTTTGGCGGACCATATGGAAACACCCCATTTTAAAAAGCTGGCTTCTGATCTGGAAGGGCAGCTTGATGCACCATTGCAGGTGCATATTCTACAGCCTGTTCCCGGGGTTTGATGCGTTGCCGCCCTCCCCCCTGCATTATGTATGCAGGGGGGAGGGGTGGTTTTTAATGCAGCACAAATTGCTGGATAACGACCAGCACACCCATGCAGAAGGTCAGGAAAAGGCTGTGCTTGAACGTGCGGGCAAGCACAACGCCCTCCTGCCCTTTGAGTGAGGTCACGGATACACCGGTGGTAATGTTCTGTGGGGAGATCATTTTCCCCATGACCCCACCCGAAGAGTTGGCCGATGCAAACAGAACCGGGTCGAGCGAGAGCTGGTGGGCTGCGGCCACCTGCAAATTGCCAAAAAGCGCATTGCCCGATGTATCGCTTCCGGTCAGGAAGACAGCAATCCAGCCCAGAAAGACCGAAACCAGCGGGAAGAGCATTCCGGTGGAAGATACGGCATAGCCCAGTGTGTAGGTCATGCCCGAATAGTTCATCAAAAATGCCAGACCAATGGTCAGGGCCACGGTTACAACGGCCAGCCATGCCTGCCGGATGGTTGTGGCAATGGCGGCTCCAAACTGGCCGAGTGTTGTCCGGGTAAACAGGGCGCTCAGAATGGCGGCAACCAGAATGGCAGTGCCGGTACCAAGAGGTTCAAACTTCCAGACTGCGGCATAAACGGTTTTATACAGCGATATGAAAACAGCATTGTCCAACCCCGGCCAGTGGACGGGGAGTGCGCCAATGCGGGCAACATGCAGTGCGTCCCATGCAATAACAACGGCAATAACCGTTACCCACGGTATCCAGCCCTGCCAGAGTGGAACAGTGGTTTTTTCTGTTGGAGTTTTTGCGTCGATCTGGCTCAGGTCTATGGCGTAATCCGGATCTGGCTGTGGCCGCCACACGCGCAGGAACAGAATGCTCGCCACGAGTGATACGCTGGAGGAAAGCACATTGCTCAGGCTGTAAAGACCTGCGCCGGAAATAACCAGCAGGGTCAGGGCAAAGCTTCCGCCTGCAACCAGCAGAATGGGCCACATCTGGCGCACGGAGCGCCATCCGCCATAAAGCGCCATAACGTAAAAAGGAATAAGGCAGGCAAAGGGAGTAAGCTGCCGGCCAATGGTTGCCCCCAGTACATCTGGCGGCAGGCCGGTAATGGACCCCAGTACGGTGACGGGAATACCCAGCCCGCCAAATGCGACCGGTGCGGAATTGAAGATCAGCACGTAGGTCAGCGCATCAAGCGCGGGAAAACCAAGAAGGATCAGCAACGCACTGGTAATGGCAACAGGTGTGCCAAACCCGGCCACACCTTCCAGTGCCGCACTAAAGCAGAAGCCCAGAACAATAAGAATAATGCGGCGGTCGTTGGGGACGTGCTGAATAATCCAGCCCCGAAAAGCATCAAACCGGCCGTTGTGCACGGCAACATTAAACAGCAGCAGGGCGCAAAGCGCGATCCACATGACAGGTAGGAGCGAAAACACAATGCCATTGCTAATGCTGGCAAGTGCCAGTGTAGGCGGAATACCCCACAGGCCAATGGCAATAACCAGCCCGACCAGCAGCCCCCCCAGGGAGGATTGCCAGGCCGGACGGCGCAAAATACCCATCATGAACAGGGTAACAAGAATGGGGCAGGCCGCTACAACAAAGGAGAGCAGAAGGCTATGACCCACAGGAGCAAGAGGCTGTATGAACATGATTGTTCTCAAATAAGGCGTTGCCTCTCTCGTGATGTAGAGAGTGCTGGAAGTAACGCGTGCTTGTGGGCAGGGATGCAATAAAACTTCGTGTTATATCATCCTGATGTTCCCGCAGGGGCTGGCCATGCAGCCATTGTGCACCATGGAGGTCTTGCGAACTTGCGGTTGTCTGCCACGTTCTGGATAGATGTTTTTTTGGTCTTGGTATGGCAGGGGTGGGGTTATGAACAAGCGATCCATGTGGCTGGCAGGGAGTATGCTGTTAGCTTTTATTGTTGCTGGGGGTGGGGTGGTTCAATACTCCCGGAGTGAGCGGGCACGCCTTACTGTGGAACAGGGTACGGGACCAGATCCGCTTTTACCGGCTCCATCGGGGCGGCCCCTGCCAACAGTCAATATAGCCAGTCCAAATGGCGAGCACCCAACGCCCGCACCGGGGCTTGCTGTTGCCGCATTCGCGCGCCACCTGGACCATCCACGCTGGCTCTATACCTTACCGAATGGGGATGTTCTGGTCGCACAGAGTAATTCTCCGGATACGGATATTCAAACTCTTAAAAACCGTATTGCCAGTTGGGTTATGGGGGCAGTCGGGGCGGGTGTGCCCAGCCCCAACAGAATTGTTCTGCTACGTGATGAAAACGGGCAGGGTGTAGCCACCATGCGGACTGTTCTGCTTGATCATCTCTATTCTCCTTTTGGCATGGCACTGGTCGGGAATGATCTTTATGTGGCGGATGCCAATGCCATTCTCAAATTCCCGTACCATGAGGGTGATACGCACATTACCGCGCCACCTGTAAAAGTGGTCGATCTGCCCGCTGGGTATAACCACCACTGGACCAAAAATATTCTGGCCAGCCCAGATGGACGCTTTTTGTATGTGACCGTAGGGTCCAACAGTAACGTGGCCGAACACGGTATGGAGGTGGAAGAAGGGCGTGCCCGGATTGACCGGGTGGATTTGCAAACAGGAAAATTAACCCCTTACGCAACAGGTTTGCGTAACCCCAATGGTATGGGCTGGGAGCCGCAAACAGGCGCTTTATGGGTTGCGGTCAATGAGCGCGATGAAATCGGTAGTGATCTGGTGCCTGATTACATGACGGCGGTTAAGGAGGGGGGATTTTACGGTTGGCCATACAGCTATTATGGCCAGCATGAGGATGTACGTGTGCGTCCTTCACGCCCGGATCTGGTGGCTTCCGCCCTTGTGCCAGACTATGCGCTTGGCCCGCATACGGCATCGTTGGGGCTGGCTTTTACAAATACGGCCCAACTCCTGCCAGAAACATTGTGGCATGGCGTGGTTGTGGGGCAGCATGGGTCCTGGAACCGGCGGCCTAAAAGTGGTTACAGGGTAATTTATATTCCCTTTGCTCAAGGCAAACCGGCTGGGATGCCTCAGTCTGTTTTAACGGGTTTTTTGACCCCGGATGAAGAGCATGTGCATGGCCGCCCGGTTGGTGTTGCTCTGGATCAGACCGGCGCCCTGCTGGTTGCGGATGATGTGGGGAACACCGTATGGCGTGTAACCAAAGCTCCCTAGGTCTTGTGCAAGGGTATGTTTGGTTTTTTGTGTCCTTGCATCCATGGCGCGATGGTGGAACTCTTGGTGCCTAAACTTGATGGAATGCACTCATTCAGTCCGGTTTTTTGCAATGTGGGGCGGATTGCCCCGTAAAAAGGGGTTTTCCATGAAGTCTGTATCGCGCCTTGTTGCGGCTGTGTCTTTGCTTGCATTGGCTGCCTGTCAGGTTGCACCGCCGCCAGCGCCGGTCCCGCCTGCTCAGGTTTCTGGCGCATTAATGCAGCATAGTCCGCTGGGTTCTGGTCTGGGTGTGGAGGGAAGCGGTCCCTCATTGAGTATTCAGTATCTTTCGACCAACGGGGTTACGGGTAATGGGCTTGTGCCAGTTACTGGTGTGGTTATTTACCCTTCAGGCCCTGCACCTGCGGGGGGGTGGCCTGTTGTGGCATGGGCGCATGGTACGGTTGGTATTGCAGACAGTTGCGCGCCATCCCGTAATCCCCGTTCTGCCAGAGATCAGACATATCTGAGCGAATGGCTGCATCGGGGTTTTGCTATTGTTGCAACGGATTATCAGGGATTGGGGAGCGATGGCACGCATCCGTACCTGAATGCCCGAACCGAGGCCTACAGCGTGCTTGATAGCGTACGCGCAGCGTTGGCAGGTCTGCCAGACCTGAGCAATAATGTGCTGATTGTCGGGCAGTCGCAGGGCGCGGGAGCTGCGTTTGCCTCCGCTGCATATGCCCCGGCTTATGCTCCGGCACTGCATGTGCGCGGCGTTGTGGCTACAGGCATACCCTATATGTCGCCCGAAGTTATTAAAACCGTTCTACGTGCCAAACCACAGAATGGTGCGCATGGAATGGACCCGGTAGTGGCCTATGCTCTGTTAATTGGTGCATCCGAGGCCGGGCTGGACCCGGCATTCAAACCCGAGCAGGCTTTTACGCCGCGTGCTATGCCCACATTCCACGCGGCTTCGGAAATATGTGCACGCCCGCTTATGGAGCGTATTAAAAATGAGGGGTTAACACGGGCCAATACGTTTGAACCCACCTTGCCGCAGGCGCTTGCCCCTGCGTTTAAATCCATGTTGTTCCCAACTCTTAAGCTGGATGTGCCGCTGTTTGTCGGCATTGGTGCGGCAGACAGGGATGTGGCACCCCAAGGTCAGTTGATGCTGGTCAGGGACGCCTGTAAGGCGGGGACCGTTGTGCAGGCCCATTTGTACAAAGGGCAGGATCATTCGGAAGCCGTTCTGGCATCCATGAAGGATTCAGCAGCATTTACCACGGCCGTCATGCATGGCGAGCCAGTGCAGGCTGTGTGTAAGCCGGTCGCCCAATAATATTTTATTTTTTGGTCAGTAAGCCAGTAACCCGTGATTGCCTGAAGGTATGGGTTACTGGTTGCGATGGTAGCAGAAGGAGAGCTGCCAAGCAGAATGCTCCAGCAGGATCGGGCTTATGGGTGGGCCATGATCCATGGCGGTAAATCCATGCCAAGATGAATTATCTTGCGTTGGAAAAATTTTTAAATTTATGATAGGAGAAGAATGGTGCACCCGAGAGGACTCGAACCTCTAACCCCCAGATTCGTAGTCTGGTGCTCTATCCAGTTGAGCTACGGGTGCGCCGTGAGAGGGTGTTTAGCCGAGCATCCTGTGCTCGGCAACCCCTAAATTTCATTTTTTTGAAAATTTTTCAGTTTCGTCCCAAAAAGTTATCCAACGGATGGTTGTTGGGGCGGCGCAGGGTAATGTGTGCACGGCAGGTTGGCGTGCCATAGACACCTTCAAACGTATCTCCCACCGGGTGGGCCTCAAACACCATTGGCAGGGTCTGCTTTCGGGCATCCTGCAAAATGAGCTGGGCGTGGTAGTGCTGCCGTTCCTTGTCGGGAACGCCATGCAGGATCAGATTGCCGGTTTCAGGCACAAAGATCATCTTTTTGGGTTTGATTTCCATATAGGAGAGGCCCTCGGTCGGGCAGTCCTGCCCTTTGTCCGTAACAAGCACGCCGGTCCAGTCTCCATAGGGGTCCTCGGCAGCGGAAGATGCTGCCTGTGCAGGCATGGTTTGCCAGCCAGCCAGCCCCATACCCAGCAGGGCGCAAAATCGCCAGAACCGTAAGGGCTTGTCTTTCATAGGTAAGCATCTCCTGTGCCGTTCTTTTCGAATCTGGGGTCATAAACTGTTTGTGGCAAGTCTGTATGGAAAACAGATTCAGGCGTTATTCTGGTTTTATAGGGTGACGAGGGCGCTGCATGGCTTTATATCCGCATGTCATACTTACTTAGTGGTAGGTCTTGAGTGTGTTGTCGCCACTGCACAAGAAAGCCGACCCTGACGCAGACCAGAAAGAACCATTACCCATGTCCGATGCCGCTCAGCCCGCTTCACTTGTTGTGTTGGATGAAGCCTTGCACCATGACCGTATTCTGATTCTGGATTTTGGTAGTCAGGTCACGCAGCTGATTGCCCGCCGCGTGCGCGAAAGCGGCGTTTATTGCGAAATCTGGCCCTTTACCACTGACGCTGAAAAAATTCGTTCTTTTGCACCGCGTGGCATTATTTTGTCCGGTGGTCCTGCCAGCGTTAATGGTCCCGATGCTCCCAAAATTCCGGATGTGGTCTTTGAGATGGCCGTGCCTGTTCTGGGCATTTGTTACGGCCAGCAGGCCATGTGCAAACAATTGGGAGGTGAGGTCGAAAGTGGTGAACACCGCGAATTTGGCCGTGCTTTTGTAGATATTGTGGAAGATTGCGCCCTGTTCCGTGGTGCATGGGCCCGTGGTGGCCGCGAACAGGTGTGGATGAGCCATGGTGACCGCGTGGTGGCCTTGCCGCCGGGGTTCAGAACTGTTGCCGTCAGTCAGGGCGCACCTTTTGCGGTTATCGCGGATGAGGGACGTCGCCTTTACGGTGTACAGTTCCACCCCGAAGTCGTGCATACGCCCCATGGCGCCGCCCTGCTGGAAAACTTTACACATAACGTGGCCGGTTGTTCCGGGTCGTGGACCATGGCTGGTTTCCGCGAGATGGAAATTGCCCGTATCCGCGCACAGGTTGGTTCTGGCAGGGTTATCTGCGGTTTGTCAGGCGGGGTAGATTCTTCTGTTGCTGCCGTGCTGATCCACGAGGCCATTGGCGAACAGCTCACCTGCATTTTTGTTGATCACGGCATGTTGCGTGCCGGGGAAGCTGAAGATGTGATCAAGACCTTCCGTGGTCAGTTCAACATTCAGCTTATCCACCGGGATGCGTCCGATCTCTTCCTGACAGCGCTGGACGGGGTGACTGACCCCGAAATCAAGCGCAAGACCATTGGCCGCTTGTTTGTTGAGGTGTTCGAGGAAGAAGCGACAAAATTGGGTGGAGCGCAGTTCCTTGCCCAGGGCACCCTTTACCCCGATGTGATCGAGAGCGTCAGCTTTACGGGTGGGCCGTCTGTAACCATTAAATCCCACCATAATGTGGGTGGTTTGCCCGAGCGTATGAACATGCAGCTGGTGGAACCGCTGCGCGAACTGTTCAAGGACGAAGTGCGTGATCTTGGGCGTGAACTGGGGATTCCCGAAGTTATTGTCGGGCGTCATCCCTTCCCCGGTCCGGGTCTTGCTATTCGTATTCCGGGTAACATCACGCGTGAAAAGCTGGACCTGTTACGGAAGGTGGATACCGTTTTTCTGGAAGAAATCCGTGCGGCAGGCCTGTACGATGCTATCTGGCAGGCATTTGCTGTGCTGCTGCCGGTCCGCACTGTGGGTGTTATGGGCGATGGCCGTACATACGATCAGGCCTGTGCCCTGCGTGCGGTAACCAGTACGGATGGGATGACGGCGGACGTCTATCCGTTTGACATGAGCTTCCTTACCAAGGTTGCCGGGCGTATTGTGAATGAAGTCCGGGGTATTAACCGCGTAACGTACGACATTACTTCCAAGCCACCCGGTACGATTGAGTGGGAATAACACCGACTCCCGTAACCCCTAGGGTTACGGCGGGTATTGGTTCAGGCTGCCGAGTGTAAGTTGCAAAATACGGGGTGCATCATTTTTGATGCGCCCCGTTTTTATAGGTGAAAATAGCTTGATATATCTGCGCTTGAGGGGCGCAAAAAGTTCAGTTTTTTCCGGGTTGAGGGCGGTTATGCCAGTCTATGCATACATCGGACAGCCAGAGTGTCAGTGCGGAAATACCGAGCCATAAAATGCCGGGAAAAATGTTAAAATCCTGAATAACAACAATACCAATACAGAAGGCAGCAATAGAGATGGTCAAATTGACCACACAGCAGAAGACTGCCACAGGCCAGCTTTTGGGAAGACCAAGTTTGGACATGTGTGTTTCGCGCTTAAAAGTTGGAGCGCGCTCCCTTTGTGTGAACAATACAGCCCAATAACCGGCGTAAATCCCCATAATGTAGCAGTGTTGCCGGGGCGCTGCTCATGCCCAAAGAGGGAGGTAAGCTCCCTCTTTGGGCTGGTCTTTAAGTCTTACTGGTCAAGCCATGGAGCGACTGGCAGATTTTTCTCCCGCAGGAAGGTGGGGTTGAATAGCTTGGATTCATACCGCGCACCACCATCAGCCAGAATGGTCACAATTCTATGGCCCGGACCAAGCTTGCGCGCGGTACGGATGGCAGCAGCCACGTTAATGCCAGATGACCCACCAACAGAAAGACCTTCCTCGCCGAGCAGACTGTAAATGACGTCCAGTGCCTCGGGGTCCGGGATACGCTCTGCATCATCTATGGGGGCGCCCTCAAGGTTGCCTGTCACGCGGGATTGGCCAATGCCCTCGGTAATGGAGGAGCCCGCTACGGAAAGGTCATTGTTCTTCACCCAGCCGTACAGACCAGAACCTTCGGGGTCTGCCAGTACAATATGCGGAGCTTTTGCGTTGTCACGTTGAGCTGCATCGTGCAGGCCAAGAGCAATGCCAGCCAACGTACCCCCGGTGCCACATGCGCAGGTAAAGGCATCCACCTGCCCGCCCATCTGTTGCCAGATTTCCTGCGCAGTGGTGGCGCGGTGGCCTTCCCGGTTTGCAGTATTGTCAAACTGGTTGGCCCAGACCCACCCGTTTTCTTCTGCCAGACGGCGCGAGACATGGACATAATTGCCGGGGTCACGGTACGGTTTGGCAGGCACAAGGCGCAGATCTGCACCGATCATGCGCAGGAAACCGATTTTTTCCCGGCTTTGCGTTTCGGGCATGACAATAACGCACTTATAACCGCGTGCATTGGCGACCAATGTTAAGCCAATGCCCGTGTTGCCCGCCGTGCCTTCGACCAATGTTCCGCCGGGTTTCAGCACGCCACGGCGTTCGGCATCATCAATAATGGCAAGGGCTGCACGGTCTTTTACGGAGCCGCCGGGGTTCATGAACTCGGCTTTGCCATAAATCTGGCAGCCGGTTGCCTCAGACGCCTTGCGCAGAAGAATAAGGGGGGTGCCACCAACAGCACCCGGCATATCGGGGGAGAGCGAGGCCCAGCCGGGATGGGTGGAGGGCGTTGCGCGTTCGGTCATCTCTATACCCTGCTAGCTATGATCAGGTCGGACGCATGAGGCTGGTATGTGCGCCATGAGGATTCACTATCTGCCTGCGTCCGGTTCTTCTTGGGCATCATATAGCACTTCCAAAACAGCACACCAAGGATAGCGTGGGTCATAGCTCTGCCCCGTGGGGCTTGCCAGCCGCCCCTGCTCGTCCGTGGGGACGTGTGTCAGGGCTACGGCATCGTCTATGTTACCGCCAATAATGCTGATCTGGTGGCCAAAGGGTGGTCCATTCTGCCCCGTGGCAACCACATAGCCGCAATGTGCGGGAAACCCGTAGGATGTGGGCAGGCTGGAAAATCGGATGCTCTGTTTGCTACGCCCACGGGCAACGCAGATCAGATCACCCGATTTTGGGGTGTAGGATGCAGGGTCATGCGCACGCAGAATGGGTGACTGCCCGGATGCGGCGGCATTGATGTATGTTGAATGGTTGGGAGAGTAGGGGAAACGCTCATTAGCCCCCGCGATCCGCATAACGTAGGAAATAAATGCCGCAGACCATGCAAAAAAACCGTCGTGCACAAAGTCGGTCAGTTGCCCATCCGCGTTATGTTTGCCGCTCCAGGATGCCTCGGTCATACTGGGGTCCATACCAATCCACCAGTATTCCCCTACACGTTGCCACAACCCCGGAGCGCGCTCGGGTTTAACGGCGGCTACCTGTGGCTCTGGCCGTTGCTCCGGGTCATCATCATTGACCGGGCTGCCAAACAGCCGCCATTCGCGCATGGCAATGGCTACCACATCCTGCTGGTTGAATGGTTCATAATTGCGCGTGGCAAAATCAGGCACATGGCTGTTCAGACCATAGGTGCCGGATGGGCTCCCCCCAGCCTGGGAGGAGGTTCGCCCACCCGTGTGAGAGGGCTGGGAGGTGCAGGCCGCCAGACACAAAGGTGCCAGAAGGGCCACAGTCAGCTTGCGTGGCATCTTGTCTCCATACCAGAACAGGGCTTTTGGCCCGGTGGACAGATGTGCCGACCACCATGAATAAAAAAGCCCTGAGGTAAGGAATAGGCGTCCTTTATGGAGGGTGGAAGAGGTTTTATGCCCTTGCTACCCCGCACCTCAATCTTTTTGGTGGTTTTGTTTTACGCAGCATCCACGGTAATGCTTGCCGTTTGGGCCTGAACGCAGCGTATGGCATCGGTCGGAGCCAGTTCCACAACAAGCCCTCTACCCCCACCGTTAATATAGAGCTTATCCAGTTCCAGAATACTTTGGTCAAACACGACAGGTACAACCGTGCGTGCACCAAAAGGGCTGATCCCCCCAACCTGAAAACCCGTAAGGGCTTCTGCTTTTTCTGCTCCCAGCATTCGGGCATTGCGGCCACCAAATAGGGCGGCCACCTTTTTAAGGTCCATCTTCAGATGTACGGGGATGGCGGTACAGACAATCTGCTTTTTGTCGATCTCCACCATCAGGGTTTTAAAAACCTTTTCCTGTTCAATACCGATCCCCGCTGCTGCGTGGAGGCCAATTTTTCCGGGGTCGGATACATAATCATAATCATGCATCGTATAGGTGACCCCGTGGGCGGCCAGGAAGTGGGTTGTTGGTGTTTCAAGATTATCTGACATAACAAAAATCTTTTTCAAAAAAAGGATAATTTTATTTCTGTTCGGGAAAAAGGGAGAGTAACCCTTCGGGGGTTGCCGGGCAGCAGCCTTTTTCCGTTATCAATCCGGTTACAAGACGTGCAGGTGTTACATCGAATGCCGGATTGGCGGCTTTGCTGCCATCGGGTGTGATTTGCACCCGGTTGATCTGGCCGCTGTCATCCCGCCCGGTGATATGGGTAATTTCGACTCCAGAGCGTTCTTCAATGGGAATTTCCCGGATCCCATCAGCTACGCGCCAGTCAATGGTGGTGGAAGGGAGGGCTACCCAGAATGGCACATTGTTGTCCTGCGCTGCCAACGCCTTGAGGTAGGTGCCAATTTTATTGGCAACATCGGCGTTGCGCGTAACGCGATCGGTGCCGACAATGACAATATCCACCAGTCCATGTTGCATCAGGTGGCCACCGGCATTGTCTGCAATAACGGTATGGGGCACGCCGTGGCTACCAAGTTCCCATGCAGTCAAAGCCGCTCCCTGGTTGCGCGGCCGTGTTTCGTCCACCCACACGTGTACGTTCAGCCCTTCATCATGCGCCATGTAAATGGGGGCAAGGGCTGTGCCCCAGTCCACTGTGGCAATCCACCCTGCATTGCAGTGGGTCAGGATGTTGATTTTGTCATTCTTGCCGCGTTGTGCAGCCAGTGTGCGCAGGAGCTCCAGCCCGTGCAGACCAATGGCCTCGTTCTGGGCTGCGTCTTCATCACAAATCAGCCCGGCTTCCGCGTAAGCTGCGGCTACGCGCTCCGCTGGAGGAAGTGGGCGCAGGTGGTTGAGCATTCTTTCAATCGCCCAACGCAGGTTTATGGCTGTGGGGCGGGTTGCTGCCAGCATGGCAGCCTGCTGTTCCAGTGCGCTATCGGCACTGTCCGTGCGCAGGGCAAGAGCCAGCCCATAGGCCGCAACGGCACCAATCAGAGGTGCGCCACGGACCTGCATGGTTTTAATGGCATGAGCAACCTGCTCCGGGGTGGTGAGCTGAAGGACATCCAGCGCAAAAGGGAGGCGTGTCTGGTCAAAAATATGCACGGACCAGCCGTCTTTTTCATCAACCCATACGCTGCGGTACGGAGTGCCATTAATTTTCATGATCGGGGTCCTGAATGACGGAAGGTAAAAAGCTCTCCCTGATCATAGGGTTTCTTTGACCATGGGGGCAATATCTTCATGGTATGACAGTTTTGCGAACATGAGTAGAACAAGTGGCGGGTAATGGGTGGAACTGTTGTATCTATTCTTGAAAAGACAAGAGTATTTTTTTGCATTTTCGTTGATTTTTGTTATGTAAAGAGAGAAATAAGCATGAAGTCTGATATCGCAGGTCATGCTAGGGACTGGTTCGGTTTATTGGTTTTAAAAATATTGTTTTATCTTCTTGAATTTTTGGAAGGAGATAAAAAGGGATGCAGGAATGAGTGAGACAAAAAAAGGCCGCAAGGCTGTTGCAGGCAAACGTACCCCAGCACGTGCGGCTGTTGTTTCCACCCCCAAAAAGCGCGCGCCGCGCGTAAAACAGGAAGTGGTGGAAGAAATTTTTGAGGTGGAAGTGCCTGCTCCCACAACGCGCAAAACCCGCCAGCCCGCAGCCGCCCGTAAAGTGACGAAGGCGGAAAAAGTGGCAAAGCCAGCAACAGCCAGAAAAACCAGTAAAGTTGTTGCAACACCGGTGGAAGAGCCCGCCAAGCCAGCGCGCCGTGCAAAAAGCAAGGCTGTTGTGGTGGAAGCCCCTGCCAAGCCAACCCGCGCCGCCGCTAAGCCCGCAAAAACAGCAACACGCACAACTCGTGCCAAAGCTGTTGCCGCTGAGCCGGAAGTTGTGCAGGCAGTACCTGCTCGTGGTCGCAAGTCAACGCGCAAGGCAGCAGTAGAAGTTGTGGCGGCAGTCAAACCCGCAACAAAAGCTCCTCGCAAACGTGCCGCCAAGGTGGAAGAGGTGGAAAGCACCAAACACCTGTCCGCCGTTGAAAAACTGCGTATTGTGCAGGAACGTCGCCGTCGCAAGCGTTATGAACGGCTGGCAGCAGAAGCCGTTGCCGATGCAGAAAAAGCAGCACCGGCCCGTAAGCGTAAAGCGGCCGCTCCACGTCGCCCCCGCACGCCCAAAGCATAAGGCTTAAAACCGTCGTCTACTGTTTGCTTATTTGAGCAGATTGAAACTGGTTTGATCGCCAATAGCTGGTGGTGGAGCAGGTAACTGCTCTAAAACTTCCAGAATACAAAACCCCGGATAGCTGGTCAGGCTATCCGGGGTTTTTGTTGTTATGCGTTATCCGTTACGCTGAATGGTAAAAAGTTCTGGGCAAGTAATGAGGATGCCCGGAGTTCGCCAACCAGTTGCCCGTTCCAGTTTTTGAGGGGGCGGCGCATAAAATGGCTTAAAATCGGAGAATGGTCGATTTGGGCAAAGCGGGCAATCAGGGCTGCGGCCGCTGTTTCTGCTGCGCGCACACCACCGTCCCGGCATTTAATTGCCATACCTAGCCCCTGCTCAGGGAGGGCGACAATCATCACGCCTTCCGCTCCCATTTTGGTCAGCACTTTTGGGGCGAGTTCTTCCATCACCAGTGTGTCAAACTGGCCCGTGCCTGCAACCATAAAAGGATTGCTGGCAATGGCATGGCGCAAACGCAAAGCAGCGGCTGCGCGTTCGGGGGATAAGCCCGTGCCAGATGCAAAACGCGCATACGCCAGTGCCAGAGCAGACAGGGGAATGGCCCATGTAGGAATGGCGCAACCATCGATCGCCATATTGGCCGAGGTGTGTGGGGTGCCAGTTACATCTTCAAGTGTATGGGCAATGGTTTGCATAATAGGATGTTCGGGGCGGACATAGTTTGCCACATCCTGCCCGGTTGCACAGGCCAGACAGATAAAGCCGGAATGTTTGCCCGAGCAGCAGTTATGCAAAGCACATGGTGTTTGACCAGATGCCGCCAGTGCGCGGGCACTGGTTGTATCTAGCGGCCAGTGTGTGCCGCATTCAAGCACGCCGTAATCAAACCCGGTACGGGCCAGCATGTCGGATGCAACGGCAATATGTGCAGGTTCACCTTGGTGGGAGGCACAGGCCAGCGCCAATGCCGTATCCAGCAGGGCAAATTTGTCCGCGGCTCCTTCGGTCAGCAAAGGTAGGGCCTGTAACGCCTTGACCGTGGAGCGGGGGAAAATGGGTGTTGCGCAATCTCCTGCGGAAAAAACGGTTTTGCCTTGGGCATCCATAACAATGGCAGCACCATAATGGCAGGATTCAACAATGCCATTCCGGGTTGTTTGTGCGAGAAGAACGTCGTCTGTCATAAAACCGGGCCTGATTATCAAGAATGTTTAGTTGCCACTGAGCAGATAGCATGGGGTAGAAAATTCTGCCGTATGGTCTGGGTCCTGCTCCAGTGCCTGTGCAACAAGGGAACGTTTGAAGCGGAGCACAACTGGACTTGTATCGGAATCGCCTGCTGTTGTGTCGGCTATTTTTGCAAGCCAGAACATAATTCCTGATCGTTCTGTGACCATCAGGGGGGAGCGCCGGTTAATGGGCAAACCTGTTGCCATCAGATGGCCTGCCCTGTCTTGAGAAACCACAAGATACAAAAAAGCGTCTTCGCCTTCTGGTTGTATTTTTTCTGGTGCGGGCACAACGCTTAAGCGAATTTCGTCCGGTAAAAAGTGGGAGCGGGGTAGAGGAGGGAGTGGCAGAGCAAACAGGTCGGGCTGCTGTTGTGTGCTGTGCTTGGATGATGCTGTTTTGAATGTTTTTTTGCCAGATCGAATTGGTTTGCAGCCCTTGCCAAATGGCAGGGCAGGCAGGTCTGGCTGAACAGGGCCGGGTTTGGGGAGCCGTTCCATCAGTTAGGGGTGGGGGTATGCCCCTTCTGGCCAGTGGTGGAGTGTGTGCAGTCCTCGCACAATCCTTCCACTTCGACCGATGCACTTTGCATGGTAAAGTTTTTTTTGCCGCAAATATTTTTGAGCACGTCCAGCACACGTGGTGCATCTGCAATTTCGGTCACGCCACCGCAGTTCCGGCAGATCAGGAACTGGGCGCTGTGCAGGCAGGCATCCGTGTGGTCGTGGGAGTGGTCGTGCGCATGGTCATGTAGCAGGTGTGTGCAGGGCACAAAAGCAGACAGGCGCTCAATACGGTGGATCAGGCCATGCTCAAGCAAAAAGTCGAGTGCGCGGTAAATGGTGGGAGGGGCTGGTTTGCGCCCGGAGGTTTTGAGCTGTTCCAGCAGGTCGTATGCGCCCACCGGCGTGGTAGCACTCAGCACAAGACCCAGAACATCCCGCCGCTGGGCGGTCATACGTCCACCCTGCAAGGCGCAGAGCCGGCCAGCATGGTCGAGTTGCTGCTGAATACGGTCGGAGAATCCGTAGCTGTTGTCCGGCAGGGAAGAAGGGGGCGTTCTGGTCTGCATGTTCATCATCCGTTCTCTCTTGTTTCTAGCGTAAACGAGCCAGAAGAGGAAGGCCAGATATGTTGAGAGAGGTGACGGAGAGAGAGAAGTAATGTAATATTATTACATATCATTGATTGAGGCATTGGCATCATGGGTTTCCCGGTGAAAAAAAGACAGGGTTGGGCGCTAAAAACTGCCCTTTGTGCGTTGGCTGTTGTGGGAACGCTCGGGTTGGGTGGGGGAACGGCAAAGGCCGCTAACCTGCCATTGGTTGTAGCTGCGGAAAACACATGGGGGGATATTGCTGCCCAGATTGCCGCGCCGGATATGCGGGTCGTGGCTATTCTGTCCTCCCCCACAGTTGACCCGCATGAGTATCAGGCAACCCCGACCGATGCACGTATGATTGCTGCGGCAGAACTGGTTGTGGCCAATGGTGCCGGGTACGATACATGGGCCGACAAGCTGGTAGCCGCTTCTGGCCTGTTGCCTGCCCGGTATGTCAAAGCCGATTCGTGGTCCCCCTGGCAGGAGGGAGGCAATCCGCACCTGTGGTTTAATGTGGAGGCCGTGAGTGCCTTTGTTAAGCATTTTGCCGAAGCCTGCGCGCATATCGACCCCGAACATGCGGATGGATACGCAGGTCGGGCGGAAAAAATGCAACTGGCCATTCAGGCCATTCAGGCCCATGCCAACTTGTTGAAAGCCCATGTTGCAGGAATGCACATTGCTGCAACCGAACCATTGTTTACACCGCTGTCAGATCTATTGGGATTGCAGATGGATGAGCAGGCATACCAGCTTGCAATTATGAATGATGTGGAGCCTGCGCCTTCTACGGTTGCAACGTTCGAAAGTGATCTGAAGGACCGCCGCCTGAAGCTGCTGGTCTATAACCAGCAGGTGGAAGAACCATCGGTCCGTCATCTGCTGGAACTGGCCAAACAGTCCAACGTTCCCATGATGCCCTTGTCGGAAATGCTGCCCCCACGTCAGCACTGGCAGGTCTGGGTGCATGGTATTTTAACACAGACTGGTCAGCTGCTGGGAGTGCAGCAGTGATCACTCCAGCCATTGAGGCTGGGCAACTCACTGTTTCATACGGTGGGCGGCGTGTGCTGGACCATGTCAGTTTTGCCATTCCTCCGGGGAGCTTTGTGGCTGTTCTGGGGGGGAATGGCGCTGGCAAAACATCTCTGTTCCGCACCATTCTGGGTTTGAACACACCAGAACAGGGCCATGTTCTGGTGGAAGGGCAGCGCTTTGGCAAGGGGCGTATGCCTGTGGGGTATATGCCCCAGATGCGGCGCATGGTGGCCGGGCAATTAAGTGGGTGGCACATGGTGGCTGCCGCCTTGCGTGGCCGGGTGTGGGGCGTGCCGTGGTATTCGGCTGCCGAACGGGCGGAAGTTAACGCGGCGCTGAACGCGGTCGATGCGTGGGAACTGGCCGCACGTCCCGTTATGTCCTTATCTGGCGGGGAGCGGCAGCGCCTTCTGCTGGCGCAGGCCTTGCTGGATCATCCTCGCATTCTGTTGCTTGATGAGCCTCTGGCCAGTCTGGACCCTGCACGGATGCGGGAGACAACGCGCCGTATCCACGATCTGGCGCGTGAGCGTGGGTTAACGGTTCTGTTCTCTACGCACGACATTAATCCACTTATGGGTTTTATGGACCATGTTCTTTATCTGGCACACGGCAAAGCGCTGTTGGGGAACGTGGATGAGGTTATGACGACTCCGGCGCTAACGGCTTTGTATGGTGCTCCGGTCGAGGTCGTGCGGGCGGATGGCCGCCTGTTTGTGGTGGCCGATGGCGGGGCGGATACCCTGCATTGTTGTGACTGTGCGGAGCACACGCGTTAATGTTCGCTTACGAGTTTATGTGCACGGCGTTTGTTGCGGCTTTTCTGGCTGCTCTGGTTTGCGGCCCGGTAGGGTGGTTTTTGGTGCTGCGTGGGCAAAGTTTTGCCAGCCATGCCCTATCTCATGTTGGGTTTGCCGGGGCTGCGGCTGCTTTGCTGTGGGGCGAGCCTGCTTTTTTAGGGTTTGGGCTGAGCGCTGTTCTTAGCGGCATGGGCATGGGAGTTGCCAGTGACCGCTTTGTCGGGCGCGATGTCATGATCGGGCTTGTTCTCTCCCTCGCCATGGGGACAGGCGCACTCTGCCTGCATTTTTTAACCCATTCTGCCGGGGCAGCCACGGCCTTGCTGTTTGGCGATATTCTGGGCATTGCCCCTTCCAGCCTTTACTGGTTGGGAGCATTGGCTATTGGCTGTGTTATGGGTCTTGCAGTTATGAGCAGACCTCTGTTGTTTGCTTCTCTTCAGCCAGAGGTGGCGGAGGCAAAAGGCGTTAACCTGCGCTTGTTGGATGTGCTGTTTTTGGCGCTGGTGGGTATTGCCTCGGCAATGTGTTCACAAATTACCGGTGTGCTGCTGGTTTTTACTCTTATGGTGGCCCCCGCCGCCGCCAGCCTGCGGCTGGGATTTGGCCCCATGCAGGGCATGGCGGCAGCCTTTGCCCTCGCTTTGTTTGAAGCATGGGGGGGGCTGTGCCTTTCCTGGCTAACGGATTGCCCCGCGTCCTTCTGGATTGCGCTGTTGGGGAGTGTCGTATTTGCCGCAGCGAATGGCATAGCCCATCTGCGTGGGCGTTAATGCTGGCGCAGATGGGCGGAGCAGGGGTGTTGGCCGGTCAGGTCAGGAGCCAGTTAAGGCCAGAGCCAAGAACAACAGCCCCGACCAATGCGGCATACAGGGCGATCATCATCTGATTTTGTGTGGCCGGAATGGCAAGTGCACGCTTGGAGACGGGTTTACGGACCATCAGTCATGCTCCTTTTTGGCAGGGGGCCACCATAGCGGTAGCCGTTAACCCTGATGACAGGGAAGAGCGTGGTACTTTCGGTTAAAATAAACAAGCCCTTCGGCTGTATTGTGGCACACAATACCTTGTACGGCACCAAAAATAACACTGTGGGTGCCGACCTCCACAATCTGGTTGATCAGGCAGTCAAAGGTTGCCACAGCCTCCTGCAATACGGGCGCACCAGTGGCCAATGTGTGCCAGTGCCCGATTGCAAAGCGCTCTTCCATGCTGTTCGGACTGGCAAAATGGTTGGAGAGATTCTGCTGGCTGGATGCGAGAACATTGACGCATAACGCTCCCCCCTCATAAAAGGCGGTGCGCGCACGGCTGCTGCGATTCAGGCAGACCAGCAATGTGGGTGGCGTATCGGTAACAGAACAAACGGCAGAGGCAGTGAATCCAACCGGGTTATCCAGTGTTCCTGTTGTTACAATATTAACGGCCGCACCCAATCTGGCCATGGCTTCACGATAGGCACTGGTCTCCGGAGCCAACATCTGCTGTCCTCATCATAACGGTTGATGGCTACGTGTTTGTGCATGAAACAAAGAGGAAAGCAATGATCGAGGACGCTCTTTCCGGCACGACGTGCGTGCGAACGGCCCGGCGGGGGCGTCTGGGATGCATTATGCTCGATAAGCCCAAACGGCTGAATGCTGTGGATCTGGAAATGGCAATCGGCATTGAGCGTGTTCTTAATGCCTGGCGGCATGACCCTTTTGTGCACACCGTATTGCTGCAAAGCAGTTCCTCTCGTGCGTTCTGTGCTGGAGGAGACCTTAAAGCCATACGCGATATGCTGGTTATGTTTGGCCCCGATGCTGCCTTTGTGCTGATGAACCGCGTTTACCAGACCATGCAGTTGATCGCGGATTATTCCAAACCCGTTGTGTCGTTCATGGATGGCATAGCCATGGGGGGTGGTGTTGGGCTGGGCGGACATGCGCGCTACCGCGTTGTAACCGAGCGGTCCGTTATTGCCATGCCAGAAACCGCCATAGGGCTGGTGCCCGATGCCGGTGGGTCATGGCTTTTATCCCGTGCACCCGGTGGAGCAGGGCTGCGTCTGGCACTTACCGGAGGCCGCATGAATGGGGCAGAGGCCCAGAGCATGGGATTTGCGGACTATGTTATTCCATCCGAAAGTCTGGATGATCTGCGCGGTTTGCTGGCGCTTAAACCGGCAGAAGAGGTGTTTGAGCTGATCCGGCCCTTATCTGCACCAGCAGAAGTCCCTGCTATGGCTGAATACGATCCATCGGCCAGTCTGGAGCAGATTGTGCGGGGTGTGGAACGTGGTAAGCACCCTACGGCTAGATCGGATTTAAAAAGTATAGCGCGTGGGTGTCCAACATCCATTTTTGCCGCGTGGTATGGTTGGCACGCAGCACGGAGGGCGTCTTCCTTGCAGGAGGCATTTGCTATTGAAGGGCGTCTGGTGCGGTACATGCTCGGACGCCCGGATTTTATTGAAGGGGTGAGAGCCCGCCTGATTGACCGGGATAATATGCCCATCTGGCATCCACGCGTACTGGCGGCGGTGGATGTGCGACCTCTGGAGGCAGCTTTGGCAGAATAAGCGCAAAGCTGCCTGTAACAGCAGGTTGGGTGTTTAACCTGCTGTTGGGGAGTAGGGACCAACGGGCAAAACGCTGCGTTTGAACTGGATTTCCAGAATTTCTGCCGCGGCCAGATAAACAGCGGACAGGCCGCAAACCAGCCCTTCATATCCAGCCAGTACAGTCAGGCCGGGTTGGGCCAGCAGGTCTGCAAGTCCAAGCAGGACAAACAGAATGACCAGCGTGCCAAAAATAACCTGATGAGCGCGTGTGGCGCGCAGCGTGCCCAAAAACAGGACAAAGGTGAATAATCCCCAAAGGAGCAGATAGCTCCCCACCAGTTCGGGTGAGCTGGCAGCAACAATGCCAGTGTGTGGCATGGCAATAAGCGCAACCAGAGTAAGCCAGAATGCACCGTAGGAGATAAAAGCGGTCATACCGAAGGTATTGCCAGCACCGTACTCCAATATACCCGCAATAATCTGGGCTATTCCGCCAAAAAGCAGGCCCATGGCCAAAATGGCCGATCCCATGGGCACAAACCCCGCATTGTGCAGGTTGAGTAAAATGGTGGTCATGCCAAACCCCATAAGACCAAGAGGTGCAGGGTTGGCACGCAGTGGGATATGTGACGAAAGGTCAGTTTGAGCCATGGTGGTTCTTCTTGTGTTAATTCATGTAATGGCTCGTTTATAAGAGGTGTTTTTGGTTTAAGTTCCCATAAAAAATAAATTAATGCCGTAAAAACTAATTTATTAAATGGTTTTATAAAGTTCATCGCTCTCAAAAATTTGTTTTTTACAGTATTCGAGGGCGGGGCGCTGCCCCTACCTCGTAAAAGTGGAGGCCGGTGCAGGATGCACAGAAACGGTTGTGGCCGCCAGTGGACTATCTTCCGTTAGCTGGATGGGGCCATGGTCATGGAAAAAACCGGGGATTGAAAGAATAATGCTCGCCGCCTGCTCCAGGCAGGACAAGGTTCTGTCCCGCGTTAGGGAAAGCCCGGCTTCTTCCGTTGGAATGGTGCGGATGGCAAGAGCTGCCTGCCGGAGCGCACCGGCTGTTTCTGCCGGATTATGGCGTAGCAGGGAAAAAGCTTTAAAAGCTTTGTCCAGTGCGGCATGGGCCTGTGGGTCCAGCGTTGCATGGGCGGCGTTCCATTTAAGCCGGACAATCAACCGCCCGAGCGAGAGCGATGCAAACGCGGCATCCGTATAGCCTTGGCGGTCTATGTTGGTGGACATAAAGGAAAGGCGCATCATCAAACGCGAGATTTTCTGGAGTTGCAGCCCCTCCCATGCGACCCATGGTTCCGTACGGTCGGAGGGTGTGCGGGCCAGTTTTTGAATACTACGGGTGAGCGATGTGACCAGTCGGGCGGCATCCAGCCTGTGGTCAGCAGGTAGAATAACCCTAAACACCACTGCCAGTAGCGCGCAGGCAACCAGAATACTCATCCAGTTGTTGGTCAGGGTCAGGTCATTATAAACAATCGGGTTATCGACCGAGAGCATCATGGTAAAAAAGACGGCATAGCCAAATGCACCAATGCTGTAGCGTGGGTGGAATTGCAACCACACACCGGGCAGCAGGAACAGGCACAGGCTGAGCCAGAGCAATGGATAGCCATCTATGCGTGGCAGGGCCAGCGTATGGCATAAAAACCCCATGGGAATAGCCAGCATGGTGCCAGTTGCCATCATGGGGCTGGCCTTGGCGGCAGAAGGGGTGGTGGACAAAAGGCTGGATGCGGCAACGGTGTATATGATCAGCAGTGGGCCAGAACTCCAGTGCAGAATATACCATAACATACCGGCCAGCAGGGCAATAAAGCTGCCTCGCACACCGTTACGCAATGCTGTTGGCCATTCCAGATAGGGCTGAATGTTGGCCTGTGTGCGGTCCGGCCGCAGGCTGGTCAGGTCATGCAGGGCCAGATCCATCTGTACCAGTGCATCCCGCGTGTTATCCAGCGCGGCCAGTGTGGCGGGGTTGGATGTCTGGCGGGCAAGCTGTTCCAGAGTTTTCAGCGCATCGTGCAGGCAGGTGGAAAGAGGGGTTGGGTTTTTCAGCCAGTCCGGCTGTTCGCTTAACTCCAGCACGCGGCCCAGAGTTTGCGCAACCAGCAGGTGAACACTTCGTGTTTCCTCTACCCCGGCAGAAAAAGTTAGCCAGTACGGGTGGTAGCTCACAATCAGTCCGGTCAGGCGG
The DNA here is from genome assembly GCF_000964225.1 of Acetobacter syzygii. GTDB lineage: Bacteria > Pseudomonadota > Alphaproteobacteria > Acetobacterales > Acetobacteraceae > Acetobacter > Acetobacter syzygii. Next base: position 49,440 of record NZ_BAMZ01000024.1, read on the forward strand.
CTCAGGCACAGGCGCAGGTTGCGCACACGGTTTTGCATATCCGGGTCGTCGGCTGCGGCAAATTCTATGGCGGGAGTCAGGCCCGCCATGTTGGCCAGTAATTTGCTGCGGCTGTCGTAGATTGGCTGGCCGAACCCGCGGAAAGCCGTGTTGGCTGCAGCTGCTTTTTGTTCCTGTTTTTCCAGTGTGTTGATCACGGTTGTTTCTAGCGCTTCGGGCGTAACCCGTTCGCTCTCAGCTTTATGGAAAGTTCTGGCGTGGAGAACCGTTTCCCGGAAAGCCTGCCCCAGTTTGTAAAGCACTGTGCTGGGTTTGCGGGGAGATGTAACCATGAACACGCAGGCCGTTACCACAATGCCGGTTGCCACAACGGAAAGGCGGCTCATGGCAGATAGAAAAATGCCATCTGGGTTGGCGAAGGCGGGTGCCGCAATAATTACAATTGTATAGCCGGTAAGTACGGCCGCATACGCCCGGAAAAAACGCAGGAACGTGGCTACCATACAGGCAAGGCCAACAAAAACGGACAGAACAGCAAAATACAAAACCGGGGATTGCACAAAAATGGCCATAACCCCAACGCTAATGGTCGCCCCGATCAGGGTGCCGATAAGACGCCACACACTTTTGGAAACCATGGCCCCCACGGTGGGGTTTGCCACAATCAGCACGGTCGTGGCCGCGCTCAGCGGGGACTGGAGCTGGAAAACGAATGCCAGAAAAAGGGCAATCCCAACGGACAGAAACACCCGTGCCGTATAGCCAGCAGTCGCCACAAAACCGTTCCATCTGGCATCGTTGGTAAACAGTGCCGGGGCAACGCGACTGCTGATCCATTGCAGGAACGATGGAGCAGCGGCTGGCAGGTCAGATTGTGTTGGCATGGTGTGCTTCAAGCAGGGTGGACAAGGAATGTATCAGGGCATCGGTCTGGGTAGGCGGAAGGGCCTGTTTTATGTCCTGCTCCAGATCGGCGGCAATCTGGTGGAACAGGCGGCACTGTTCCTGCCCGGCCTCTGTCAGGAACAGGCGTTTGGCGCGGCGGTCCTGCGCATCGGGCTTGCGGGTAATAAGCCCCTGTTTTTCCAGCAGGTCCAGAACGCGGACCAATGCTGAGCAATCTATGTTCATGGTGTGGGCAAGGTCACGCTGGGTTGCGCCCTTGGGGAGCATCCGCAGGTAGGCCATGGGGCGCATGACAGCCAGTGTCATACCGTGTGGGCGTAACGCACGGTCTAAGCCTGTACGCCATAGCGTTGCCAGCCGCATAACCCGGAAGGTTAGTGCCATGCCGGGAAAAAACGTCTCATCCAGTGTGGACACATCGTGTCTGTCAGTCATGTCGGGTCATAAATTAGCGTCATTATAGTTGATATAAAAACTATATGCGCAAATTAGAACAGGGTTGCGTATGGGTCAATCACGTTTCTTGAATGAATCAATCTGTAATCGGCGCGCTCCATGCCCTGTGGGTATGGGCGCTATCCATGGTGCCAAACCTTGAAAGGGAGCGGTTTTTGTGTGCATCATACGCTCACTTGATGGTGCCCCCTATCGGGGGTGAAAAGGGAAGATCGGTGCAAGGCCGTCGCTGCCCCCGCAACTGTAAGTGTCCATCGCGTTCCGCTGGAGCCTCTGCTTCAGGGTCAGTCACTGGTTCCTCTCGGGAATCGGGAAGGCTCGGAACGGTGCCTGAGCATCGGCCAATGGTCGGTGCAGGGCTTGGGTGCAAGCCAGGAGACCTGCCATCGCAAGGAGATTAAGGCCATTCCCCCACGGAATGGTTGTGTTCTGGCGTTGTATGCTGGCGGGGTGCCCGGCATATGCGAATGTGCCTTCAAGGTGCGTTTTCTTTGCCGCGCGTGTGGCAAGGAGCTGGTTGCTGTTGCCCTATGCCTGCCGCTGTGCCTCCACAAATGGTGCCTCGGTATATTGGAAAGATGCATGACCGCAGAACAACCCCAGCTTTCTTCAGGTAATCACCCGGTCAGCGTAAGCCAGCCAGTGCTGCATGTGTGTGTGACGTGCAGGCGTGGTGGGCCAGCTATGGCACATCCACCGGGAGCACAACTGCTGGAGCGTTTGCAAACCCTGCTGGATGCGGAGCAGCAGGCGGGCGCAACGTCTGCTGTTCAGTTGCGTTCGGTTGCCTGTCTGGCTGCGTGCGATCAGGGGTGTACTGCAGCCATAGCCATGGAGGGCAGGTGGACATGGCTGCTCGGCCACCTGGGGCCGGAAAAAGCGGACGATCTTTTGGCCTATGCACGTTTGTATGCGGCATCTTCCAAAGGGACTGTCATGCCGTCCCGCCGTCCTGCATCCCTTGCCAACATGGTGCTGGGGCGTGTGCCTGCACTGCTTTATAATGAACAGGAAAAACCATGACTGCTGCCAAAACACGGGTCCCCGTGACCATTATCACCGGGTTTTTGGGGGCTGGTAAAACCACTTTGCTCCGGAATCTGCTCCATCGCGCACAAGGGCACCGTATTGCCGTAGTGGTCAACGAGTTTGGCTCCCTTGGTATTGATGGCGAAATCCTGCGTGGATGCGGGGTGGAAGGCTGCCGTGAGGAAGATATTGTAGAGCTGACCAATGGGTGTTTATGCTGCACGGTGGCGGATGATTTTTTGCCAACCATGGAGGCTTTGCTGGATCGGGCCGATCCGCCCGAACATGTTGTGATAGAGACATCTGGTCTGGCCCTGCCAAAACCGTTGCTCAAGGCATTTGGCTGGCCCACGGTGCGTAACCGTATGACTGTGGATGGGGTTGTCGCTGTGGTGGATGCACCTGCTGTGGCAGCGGGTCGCTTTGCGGATGATCCACAGGCTGTGGAAGCACAGCGGGCGGAAGATCCATCCCTTGATCACGATAACCCTTTAGCGGAAGTGTTTGAAGACCAGATCAATGCAGCCGACCTTGTTGTGTTGAACAAAACGGACCTGCTGGATGCCGCACAGCTGGATGCGGTAGAGCAGGATATTCGTAACCTGGCTCCCCGGCCTGTACAGATTATCCGGGCAGCGGAAGGTAAGGTGGACCCTGCCGTATTATTGGGGATTGGCGCAGCAGCCGAGAGCGATCTGGCTGCCCGTCCCTCCCACCATGATGCGGAAGATGGCGAGCATGAGCACGATGATTTTGAAAGTTTTGTTGTTGCCGTGCCAGAACAGCAGACGGTCGATCAGTTTTTGACCAGTTTACAAAATACCGCACGCAGGTTTGATGTTCTTCGGATGAAAGGGTTTGCTGCGGTTTGCAACAAACCCATGCGGCTGGCGGTACAGGGAGTAGGCAGCCGCTTCCGGCATGAGTTTGATCGCCCCTTGGGTGCCGCGGAAGAGCGCACGGGCCGTATTGTGGTTATTGGCCAGAAAGGGCTGGATGCTGTAGCCATTGCCACGGCATTGGCAGGCAGACTGGTCGCGTAAGGGCAGGCCGCCATGCACCTTCTGGTCCGCGAAAGCCGGACGCTGGATGAACAGGACATGGCAGAAGATCTCGCTCTCCCCGGAGCCGAGATAGTTGTCCTGTCATTTACCGAGAGTGATCTGCTGGGTCTGCGCCATGCGGAGCAGCAGATGCGGGCTCAGGCTGGGGGCACCGTTCCCTCCGTGCAGGTTACAAGCCTTGCGCGGTTGCGGCACCCCATGTCCATTGATCTGTATGTGGAAACCACGTTGCAGAAGGCCCGGTGCGTGGTGGTGCGCCTGCTGGGTGGGGTAGATTACTGGCGCTATGGGGCGGAAGAGCTGGCAGCATGGGCTCGTGTGCAAAGCGTGCCGGTGGTCTTTTTGCCCGGTCATACTGGGTGTGGTGGCACAGGGCAGGCGGAAGGCGCACAGATAGATGATGCCCGGCTGGCGGAATTGTCATGTGGTGTTAGAGCGGACCAGCGCCAGCGCCTGAGCGGTTTTTTTGCACAGGGCGGACCTGGTAATATGCAGGCGGCCTTGCGGTTGATGGCCTCTCTCGCCGGGTATGGGACGGATGATGGCACCCAGCCAGAGCGTTTGCCTGCATGGGGCCTTTACCGCTCGTATCCTGCCCGGCAGGGGGAGCACCGTGCTGTAGCGTACTCGGCTGTGGTTGTGTTCTACCGTGCGCATCTTCTGGCAGCAGATATGGCGGGGCTGGAGCGCCTTGCGGAGGTTCTGGCCCAGCAGGGCTGCTCCGTGGATCTGTTGTTTGTCACTTCCCTCAAGGATACCGAGGTTGCTCAAGGGGTGGCGGAGCACCTGATGCGTGCAAAGCCGGATGTGGTGTTGAATGCCACCTGTTTTTCGGCTCGCGGTGGGCAGGGTATTTCTCCGCTGGATGGAGCGGGGGCACCAGTTTTGCAGGTGCTGCAACCGGGCAGTACACAAGTTTTGTGGGCTGAAAGTTCGCGTGGTTTAGGGCGGTCAGACCTTGCCATGCAGGTTGTTCTGCCCGAATTGGATGGCTCTATTGCGACATTTCCTGTTTCCTTCCGGCAGGAGGCGGCTCCAGGGCTGCCTGCCCAGCGCGTGGCGTATGAGGCGGGTATCCGTATGGTGGTGGCGCGGGCCATGGCGTGGGCCCGTTTGCGGCATACAACCGTTGAGCAAAAACAGGTTGGTATTGTGCTCTCGGATTATCCGGGTGCAGGGCTGGAGCACGCAGGTGCCCACGTAGCGCACGCAGTTGGGCTGGATGGGTTTGCCAGCCTGCATAACATTCTATTGCACATGCACCAGCAGGGTTATGCCACGGGGGAACTGCCCGTGCCAGATACGCAGGAACTGGCTTTGTGTATGACGCGTAACCCTGCGCAGGCGGTTTTGTCCCTTGCTGCGTATCAGACTTTGGCAGAGGAACTGGATGCGGGTTTTATGGCATCTGTTACCAAGGCATGGGGGCATCCACAGCAGGATGCCGCAGTAAGGGATGGCGCATTTTACCTGCGTTATATGACTGTGGGTCATATTACCCTCGCCGTGCAGCCCGATCGGGGAAAAGCCGCAGACCGTAAAGCGCTTTACCATGACCCGGATACACCACCATGTCATGCGTATGTTGCGTTTTACCTTTGGTTGCGGAATGTAAAAAAGCTGGATGCACTGGTGCATCTGGGAACACATGGAACGCTGGAGTGGCTGCCGGGCAAGGCTGTTGCGCTCTCTCCAACCTGTGCGCCAGCGGTGCTGACGGGTGACCTGCCTGTTATTTATCCTTTTATTGTTAATAACCCGGGAGAGGCCGCTGCCGCCCGCCGCCGGCTGGGAGCCGTAACGATTGGGCATATGACGCCACCAGTCATGCAGGCCACACTTTCGGGCGAGATGCACGAACTTGAGCGTCTGATTGATGAATATGCAGAGGCAGATGGGCTGGATCCACGCAGGAGCAGCCTGCTGCGAGCCGATATTCTGGAACGTGCAACGCGTACAGGTGTTCTGGCCGAGAGTGGTGTACGCCCCGGTGAACTGGACGAAACTGAAGCACTGGCCCGGCTGGATGCCTATTTGTGCGATGTCAAAGATTTGCAAATCCGTGATGGTTTGCATGTTTTTGGAAAAATGGCACCCCGCGCAACCATGTTGGTGCAAACCATTACGCAGGCCTGTGGCAAACCGGATGATCCGGATTTTGTAGCAGATGTTACGCAGCGCATAAATCTGTGTGGCCGTGCAGAAATGCAGGCACTGCTGGGGGCATTGGCCGGGCGGCCTGTAGCGGCGGGACCAGCAGGCGCGCCCACACGTGGGCGTATTGATGTGCTGCCAACAGGACGTAACCTTTTTACGGTAGACCCACGTGCCTTACCCACACCATCGGCTGTGGTACTGGCTGCACGCATGGAGCGGCTTTTGCTGACCCGGCATTTGCAGGAGCATGGCGAACCGCTGACCCATATTGTTATGGATCTGTGGGGTTCAGCCAGTCTGCGTACAGGGGGGGAGGATCTGGCTCTGGCTCTGCGGCTCATGGGGGTGGAGGTTCTCCGAGCGGAGGGTACGGGCCATGTGCGTGGGTTTGAGGTTATTCCCTTACCTGTGCTTGATCGCCCCAGAGTGGATGTAACTTTGCGTATTTCCGGTCTGTTCCGCGATGCTTTTGCGGACCAGATCGCCCTGTTCGATCAGGCGGTCAATGCCGTTGCCAACCGGCGGGAACCAGCGGACTGGAACCCCTTGGCTGCACAGGTCAAAGGGCTGGAAGGGGAGGCCCGTAAACGGGCTACCGCACGTATTTTTGGGGCTGCTGCCGGGGCTTATGGCACAGGCATAGAAGACCATCTGCTACATGGCACATGGGCAGACCGGGCAGAACTGGGTGCGGCATGGCTTGAGGGATCGTCCTGGATGTATGGCGGCGGGCGGGATGGCACACAGGATGAGGCGGCCCTTGCAGCCCTGCTAGGCCGGGCAGAAACCGTTTTGCATGTGCAGGATAATGCAGAGACGGATTTGCTGGAAAGCCCTGATATTGCAGCACACGAAGGCGGGCTTGCGGCAGCCACCACCTTGGCTGGTGGCGCACCATCCGTGCTGCATGGCGATACGTCGCGCCCACAGGCGCCACGCCTGCGGGCAACAGAAGATGAGGTGGCACGTATTGTGCGCGGGCGGCTTGCCAACCCGCAATGGATAGAGGGAATGCAGCGCCACGGTTATGCTGGTGCCGCGGAACTGGCCCGTGGGCTGGATGCACTGCATGGATTTGCCGCAACCATGCCCCAACGCTTTGACCGGCAGTTCGATCTGGTGTTTGCCGCAACATTGGGGAACACACAGTGCGACCATTTTTTACAACAGGCTAACCCCGCCGCGCGGGAGGCCATGCGCCAGCGCTTTGCTGAGGCCATGTGGCGCGGTCTGTGGCACCCACGCGGGAACAGTGTGGTCCATGTGCTGGATGGGGATGAATGAGCATGACAACGCGGGCCATTATGGTTGCGGCACCCCGTTCGGGCGGTGGCAAAACAACCTTGACCCTAGCCCTGCTTGCAGCACTGGAGCGTAGGGGGTTACGGGTTGGTGCGGTCAAAACCGGACCGGATTATATAGATCCAGCTTTCCATGCGGCTATTACTGGCCGTCCGGGACTTAATCTGGATAGTTGGTGCATGTCGCCCGACCTTTTGCACGAGGTGATGCAGGCTGCATGTCAGGACGTGGATGTTCTGGTGGTGGAATCGGCCATGGGGCTGTTCGATGGCCTTTCCCTCCCTGATGGACAGAGAGGTGCTCCTTCCGATATTGCTGCGTTTTTTGGCATTCCCGTGCTGTTTGTACTCGATATGTCGGGGCAAGGGCAGTCCGTTGGGCCTATTGCCAAGGGGTTTGCGCAGTGGTCCCCGCATGTGCAGGTGAATGGCGTTGTTCTGAACCGCGTTGCATCTGCCCGGCATGAGCGTTTGGGGCGCGAAGCCGTGCAGGCTGCAGGTCTGCCAGTTTATGGTGCACTTATGCGGCAGAGTGGCCAAACCCTGCCGGAGCGGCATTTGGGGCTGGTACAGGCGCGTGAACATGGCAACCTGGCCGGATGGTTGGCCGATCTGGCGGATAAGGCTGAGCGGGAACTGGATCTGGATGGCATTCTGGCCGCTGCGGCGCCGCTGCCTTCAGGCCGGGGAATGTATAGTTATAGTCCGGCGGGTCTATTGCCGCCACCGGGGCAGCGTATTGCTGTGGCGGATGATGCCGCTTTTTCCTTCCTGTACGGGCATCTGGCTTTGTTCTGGCGGCGTGCGGGGGCCGAGCTGGTCCCGTTTTCTCCCCTTGCGGATGACCCGCCGGATCCATCCTGCACGGCTTGCTGGCTGCCCGGTGGTTACCCTGAACTCCATGCGGGGCAATTGGCGCAGGCCACAAAATTTTATGCTGGTTTGAGGGCTTTTGCCCAGACCCGGCCTGTGCATGGCGAATGCGGGGGGTTTATGGTGCTGGGGCAGGGGCTGGAAGATGCACAGGGCGTGCGGCATGGCATGGCAGGTTTGCTCGGTCACACCACGTCTTTTGCTAAACGGAAGCTGAATCTGGGTTACCGTGAGGCAACGCTTGTAAACGATGGTGTCCTTGGTGCGCGGGGTGCACGTTTGCGTGGGCATGAGTTCCATTATGCCACAGTGCTGGACGGGGGGGCGGATGCGCCGTTGGCCAGTTTGCGCTCCGGTATAGGGGAAGAACTGGGGATGTGTGGTGGACAGCGCGGATTTGTGTCTGGCTCTTTTTTTCATGTTCTGGCGACGGTTGCAGAACAGGCGCAGGAGGTCTGAGCCTCTCCTGCAAATATGGGGGTGGTGGAGTGTCTGGCTTGCAGGCAATGTACAGGCTGGCAGTAAAAGCCGGTGTATTTTGCCTGTCTGGCAGGGCCAAACAATGGGCAGAGAAAAGAGGAGACAGGCCATGCAGTCTTTTCCGGTGTTGTTGGTAAGACATGCTCCCGTAATGCTGCCCGAAGGAGTCTGCTATGGCAGGCAGGATGTGGCGTTGCGCCCGGGGTGGGAAAAAATTGTTTCCGGGCTTTCTGTTCTGGCCAAAGGCGCTGTGTGTCGGGTGCTGTATAGTTCTCCCGCACGCCGCTGTCGCGAAATGGCACAGCGCCTAGCCTTGGCAACAGGGATGGAACTGCGCGTGGACCCGCGCCTGTCCGAGCTGGATTTTGGCCAGTGGGAGGGGCTACGCTGGCAGGATATTGAGCGTGGACAACTGGATGAATGGGCAAAGGACCCATCTGGTTTTGCTCCGCCGGAAGGGGAGAGCGGATCAGCCCTTTGCCATCGCATAACGGACTTCTGGCACGATATGCACCATAAAGGCGAGGCCGCGTGTGTTTTGTCCCACGGTGGGCCATTGCGTATTCTCAGCGCATTGGCGGCGGGGGAAAGACCGGAACTGCTTGCTCCTTCCATGCCGCAGGGTTTTGCCCGTCTGTTTATGGTTGAACAGTCGGTTCAATCCATTCCGTCATGTTAAAAAATTTTACAGGTCAAAGAATAGTCAGTTGTCATGAGTAACGCGCAGCACAGCACAGCCGAGCAGGACGCCGAACGCCATAAAGAGAAAATGCGCAAGCGTAAGGCTGTGCAGGATCAGGAGGTTGCAAGCAAAACGGTGGAAAAAGGCTTGCTGCTGGTTAACACGGGGCCAGGCAAAGGCAAGTCCACCGCAGCATTTGGGCTGGCATTGCGTATGCTGGGGTATGACCGGCGTGTTGTGGTGGTGCAGTTTATCAAAGGCGCGTGGCATACGGGGGAGCGCCGTGCGCTTGAACGTTTTGGCGACTTGGTGGAATGGCATTCCATGGGCGAAGGGTTTACGTGGGAAACACAGGACCGCGCGCGTGATGTTGCTGCGTGTGAGCGGGCGTGGCAGGTAGCAAAGCAGGCGCTTGCCCGCCCGGATGTGGCTCTGGTGGTGCTTGATGAGCTGAATATTGCGCTGCGTTATGAATATTTGGATATAGAACAGGTGCTGGCAGATATAGCTGCCCGCCCCAAGGCGCAGCATGTTGTGGTAACTGGCCGTAATGCGCGCCAGCCTTTGCTGGATGCGGCGGACCTTGTAACGGAAATGACACTGGTCAAACACCACTTCAAAGCCGGGATCAAGGCGCAGGAAGGTGTGGAGTTTTGACTGCCCGTGTTCTTATGGTGCAAGGGACCGGCTCAAGCGTTGGTAAATCCACACTGGTGGCAGGGCTTGCCCGTGCTCTAACCCGGCGCGGCTTGCGGGTATTGCCTTTTAAACCGCAAAACATGTCCAATAATGCAGCCGTTACACAAGATGGTGGGGAAATTGGACGTGCTCAGGCCTTGCAGGCACGAGCCTGTGGCGTTCTCCCTCTTGCGGATATGAATCCGGTCCTGCTTAAACCGCAGGGTGAAACAGGGGCGCAACTTGTTGTGCGCGGCCAGCGTGTGGATACAATAGAGGCCCGCAACTACCAGACCCGCAAAGAGCAGCTTATGCCACAGGTTTTGGCGAGTTTTAAAAACCTTATGGCACAGGCGGATGTTGTTCTGGTGGAAGGGGCAGGCTCTGCTTCGGAAGTTAACCTGCGCAGGCACGATATTGCCAATATGGGCTTTGCGCAGGCTGTGCAGGCACCGGTTGTGCTGGTGGGTGATATTGACCGGGGCGGCGTTATTGCCAGCCTTGTTGGCACACAGGTTGTGCTGCCAGCAGAAGATGCCGCACGGATCAAGGGCTTTGTGGTTAACCGTATGCGCGGAGACCCAACCCTGTTTGCCGATGGTATGGATTTTGTAGCCAGCAGAACAGGTTGGCAGCCACTAGGACTGGTGCCGCATCTAGCCAATGTACGCGACTTGCCAGCAGAAGATGCAGCCGATCTTATGGCTACTCTGCGAACAAAGCGGCGGATTGAGCCGGGTGGTGGCAATACGCCAAGGCTGCGCATGGTTGTGCCAATTATGCCTATGATTGCAAACTTTGATGATCTGGACCCTTTGTGCACGGAACCGGGGGTGGAGGTCATACCTGTAACAGTAGGCGAACCTCTTCCTGATGCAGAGATTATTCTGCTTCCAGGCTCCAAAGCGACATTGGCGGATCTGGCGTTTTTACGGGCACAGGGGTGGGCTGAGCAGATTGTAGCCCATGCGCAAAATGGCGGTTCTGTTATGGGCATTTGCGGTGGCTACCAGATGCTGGGTCTGTCCATTGCTGACCCGCAAGGTACGGAAGGGCCAGCCTGCAAAGCGCCCGGTCTTGGGCTTATGCCCATCCATACCGTGCTGGGGCATAATAAACGCCTTGATTATGGAACGGGTTTTCTGGCGCAGGGGCGGCAGCCTGTTGCCGGGTATGAAATGCACTTGGGTTGGACAGAGAAACCAGAAGAGCTGGAGCCACTCTTATGGCTGAATGGTCAGGCGGAAGGGTGTGTATCCGACAATGGGCGGATATGGGGTACATATCTGCATGGTGTTTTTACGCACCGTGCTGCACGTCTGGCTTTGCTCGAACGGGTGGGTGGAAGTGCATTTGCGCCTGATGGTGTATGGGCACAGGCAGGGGATTTCCTACCCGACAACCATGATAGCAGGGTTGATGCAGCCTTAGACCATCTGGCAGACCATCTGGAACAATATATGGATGTGGAGGCTCTTCTGGCGCTGGCGCAGCCGCCTGTTTATGCTGCGTAATGTAAAAAAATGCTCTGCGGCCTATCCGTTTGTATCAGCGTGCTATCCACTGGCGGCGGGCAGGGTTGCGCTGTTCCCAGCCACGGCGCTCCAGTTCGGGTGAACTGGCGGGCTCCTGCGGGTAGCCGACGCACAGATAAGCCAAAAACTGCCAATCCGGGTTAATGCCCAAAACCCGGTTGGCCTCCTTGGGGTCCAGAATGGAAACCCAGCCAACTCCAATCCCCAGTGCTGTTGCTGCCAGCCAGAATGTATGAATGGCCATAACGGCGGACCATGTGGTGGTCTGGGGCATGGTGCCGCGGCCCAACCCCCGCCCCTGAGCAGGATTGGTTTCGCAAAAAACAGCAATATGGTGCGGGGCATCGTCCAGCCCTGCCAATTTGAGGGATGCGTAGCGTTGCGCATCATCCCCGCCACGGCCTGCCAGTTCCAGCGCATTGCTTTGGGCAAAATTTTCCCGAATGGCATGGCGGCGGGCAGGGTTATCCACTTTGACAAAGCGCCACGGCTCGCTCAACCCAACGGAAGGGGCCAGACAGGCAGTCTCCAGCAGGTGTTGGAGACTACGTTCGGGCAACGGGTCTGTTTTAAAATGGCGTACATCCCTCCGCCATATAAACAGCTGTTCAAGTTCTGCCAGAAACATGGGGGAAAAGGAGGGTGCGTTCATTGCGCTATCATGCAGGCAAGTGCTGTGCACAGCAACCCGGCAATAAGAATGCCACAGGCTTTACGGTAGAGGTGTAACCCCCGGTCCAGATCAGCCACGGTTGCGCCAGAGGTACCACTGCCAATCCACGGGTCCTGGGTTATTTTGCCTCCATAGGAGCGGGGGCCAGCAAGCAATGTGTTCAGGGCTGCCGCCATGGCGGCTTCTGGCCAGCCAGCATTGGGGGAGCGGTGGCGGGGTGCATCGCGTTTGATGGTGCGCCAGATGTGGGGCCACTGCTGCCGTGGGGCTGCCAGCATAAGGCACAGCGCCGCAAGGCGGGAGGCAGGCAGGTTAATCAGATCGTCCAGCTTGGCGGATGCCATGCCAAAGGCACCATAACGCAGGTTCAGGTGGCCAATCATGCTGTCTGCCGTGTTAACGGATTTGTAAAAAACAGCGCCGGGCAGGCCAAACACGGCAGTCCAGAAAAGAGGGGCCACAATACCGTCGGAATAGTTTTCGGCCAGACTTTCCAGTGCGGCTCGCACAATCCCCGCTTCATCCAATGCGGAGGTGTCACGCCCAACAATCATGCTAACGGCTTTTCGGCCGCCGCGCAGGCCTTGCTTGCGCAGGGCCGTGGCGACTGCGCGCACATGCGTCCATAACGAGCGTTGCGCAACAAGTGTGCTGGCCATTGCTGCCTGCATAAGGAGCATGACAGGTGCAGGCAAAAGAGTATAACCCACACCAAGCAGGAGGCATGTGAGAGTGACGGGAATGGCAATAATGAGCGCCAGTGCCACAAAGCCGAGTAGCCTGCGTGTTTGTTCAGGCAGGTCAGCCCTGTTTAACGCGTGTTCCAGCCTGTCTATGAGCGCGCCAATCCACATTACGGGGTGGCCAATCCTGTCCAGCAGGGGCTGGGGGTAACCCCACAGGGCTTCCATGCCAGCGGCAAGAGCGGCAACAGGTACGGTGATGGCAAGGGGGAAGAACAACATGGGAGGCGGATATGCACACTAACCAGCTACAGAAGGTCGTGGACGCTACCATGCACGGGCAGGTGCCGCCTAACGGTTTGTCTTCAGGTCAGGGTGTGCAGCTTATACCACTTCCTCTGCATGGTGGGCAGGTGCGCGCAGTCATGCAGTATTTTGCCGGAGCGCCAGAACCTTTTATCGACCTGTCAACCGGGGTTAGTCCTTTTGCTTACCCGCTGGTGTGGCCCCCCCTTGCCAAGCTGCATTGCCTGCCCGAGGAAGGGGAGGAATGGGCTTTGCAGCAGGTTGCCGCAACGGCTTACGGCGTGCATGGGCCGGAAATGGTGGTGTCAGGCGCGGGAAGTCAGAGCCTGATTGCGCTATTGCCTAGACTGCTAGGGGTGCAAAATGCCTGTGTGCTGGGGCCAACGTACTCTGGCCATCAGCAGGCATGGCAATCATATGGTGTGCCCTGTGCGGTGGTTGAACATCTGTGGCAGGTGCAGCAGGCAGCCCGACAGGCAGGAACAGTCTGTGTGATCTGCAACCCGAATAATCCCGATGGACGGTTGCTGGATGTGCAGACACTCGCCGCATTGGCCCAGCAATGTGCACAGGTTGGCAGCTGGCTTGTGGTGGACGAGGCATTTGCAGATTTTGGCAATCAGAGTGTGGCCTCTCTATTGCCGCATCCTGCCCTTGTTGTGTTGCGGTCGTTTGGCAAAACCTATGGCCTCCCTGGTGTGCGTCTGGGTTTTTTGCTGGCCACGCCTGAACTTGCGCACCATGCACGTACCCTTCAGGGGTCCTGGCCGGTAGGTGCGGTTGCACTGGCGGCAGGGCAGCAGGCGCTGGTTGATACGCAATGGTTGCGGCAGGCAGGGCAGCAGGCGCGTACTGCTCACCACAGACTGGTCGATGCCTTGCAAAAAGCGGGTTTTGAATGCAGGGGACAATCAACCCTGTTCACCTTGGTTACAGTGGCGGATGCTTACGCCTTGTGGGTGCATTTGTGCCGCCATGGTATTGTAACCCGCCGGTTTGCAGAGCAACCCCACTGGCTGCGCTTTGGTTTGCCAGCCAGTGAGTCTGCCTGGCACCGGCTGGAGCGTGCGCTGGCTGCATGGTCAGGTGGGGAGCCTGTTGCATAACAGGGTGAGGGCAAACAACAGCAAGGTGCAGATATTTATTTCTGCACGATAAAACCCGGACCTATGGCTGGTTTTTCCGGGCTGTGTTCAAAGTGTTTTGCCATGTCATATTTTCATCAAACTCTTTGTTGCGCTTTCCTCTTCCCTTTTTGGTGGCATGGTTCATAGAAGGGAACAGGCAGAAAAGGATAACGCCATGCAAGACCAAGACGAAGTGATCGTAGGTTACCTCATCCAGCGTGAAGACGCAGAGGGTGAACTGTCGTTCTGGGAGCCGCGTAACGAGTGGCAGGAAGATCCCAACGAAGGCAAGCTCTACGAAAAGGTGGAAGAAGCCGAAGCGGACGCCAAAGCTCTGCAGGCTGGTGATGATGCCACCATTACCGTGGAACTCGTCTTTGAAGCCGACGAAGATGGAGACTGGGACGACGAAGACGAAGCAGAAGCGCCCAAGGCCTGATTCTGTATGCGGTGCATCGTTCCGGGCTTACCAACGGATGGTGCACCGCACATTTAAAAGCGCAGATTGTCAGAGTGCTGCGGCATACAGGTTTAGCAGCAGGCATTCAGCCAGCACCGCGCAGCATCCCAACACATCCCCCGTATAGCCGCCAAGCAGCCGTTTGGCGCAGACTGCAACCACCCCTGCTGTGGCGCAGGCCAGAGCAGTTGCGCCAAGCCCAAGGGCAAGGCACGAAAACAGGGCCTCCCCTTTGCCAGACACAATAAAAGAGAGGCCAAAAGTCGCGCTGACAGCTAAAAAAGCGGCAACGCATAAGGCTCGTGTAGGAAGTGGGGTTAGGGTACGGGCCAGCCCGTCTGTTCTGGCGGGTAGCGCAAGTGTGGGTACAAGCAGCATAGCCAGTCTGGCAAGGCAGGCTGTTATGGAGCAAACTGTCAGGCAGGCCCACACAGGTAATGTAGCCAGAGCAGAGGCACGAACCAGCAGGCTCAGGCAGAGTGCAATTACGCCGTAACTGCCTATGCGGCTATCGCGCATAATGGCAAGCCTGCGTTCTACCGTGTTGCCTCCACAGCCATCGGCCATATCTGCCAGCCCATCCTCGTGCAATCCACCCGTGAGTGCGCTCTGGCAGGCCAAAGCCAGCCCGGCGGCAGCAAGAGCGGGTACGTGTGCCAAGCGCAGCATGGCCAGCACGCTGCCTGTCAAAGCGCCGATGCCCAGAGCGATCAACGGCCAGCACCAGAGCGATCTGGCAAGGGGCCATGGTGCGGTACTGGTTCTGCTGGCTGGTGGAGCCAGCCAGCCAGCGGGCAGGCGTGTAAGCAGGCTTAGCCCGCAGGCAAGGTCCAGCCTGAGCTGCCCGAACAGACTATCTGGCGGTGTGTTGGTCATATATGCTCAGAGACAGATGCTTGGGCAAAGGTTGCCATGCCCGTATGGCAGGCAAGGGCTGCGCGCAGAATTGGAATGGCCAGCGCTGCGCCAGAGGCCTCCCCAAGGCGTAGGCCCAGCCCGCTTAGAATTGGCTTCAGGCCAAGGAGACCTGCCAGACGGGCAGTATGGCCCGTTTCTGTTGGACAGTGGGAGAGCGCTGTGTGCTCCAGTGCATCAGGGTGGAGGCGCATGAGCGGTGCGACTGCAGCAGTGCAGACAAAACCGTCCAGTATGACCGGAATCCGCCGGTGCCGTGCCGCAAGGGTTGCCCCCAGTATTGCTGCCAGTTCGTAGCCGCCCAGCCGCCGGGCAACCTCGAGTGGGTCGTGGAGATGGGGAGCATGGTGGGCTAAAGCTGCGTCAATGATGGTGGCTTTATGTCTGGTTCCCGCGGCATCCAGCCCTGTGCCTTGGCCTGCCCAGTCGGCACCGTTCTGGTTGGTCAGGGCTGCACATAAGGCCGATGCAATGGTGGTGTTGCCTATGCCCATCTCGCCCAGGCACAGCAGGTCACAGGTCTGGGGTACTGCGGCAAATCCTGCTTGCACAGCATTCAGGAATTCCTGTTCCGTCATGGCGGGGGCATGGGTACAGTCAGCGGTAGGGGTCAGGTTGTGCACCGGCACAACAGCCAGCTCCGCCTGTGCTATGCGGGCAATCTGGTTAATGGCGGCTCCACCCTGCTCAAAATTCCTGACCATTTGTGCCGTAACTTCTACCGGCCATGGAGAAACCCGGTGTGCCATAACACCGTGATTGCCCGCAAAAATAAGAACCTGCACCTGTTCAAGTCGGGGGGACACGCGGTGTTGCCAGCCGCCCAGCCAGCGTGTCATTTCCTCCAGTTGGCCTAGGCTGCCCGGTGGTTTGGTCAGTGTGGCCTCCCGCTGGGTAATAGTGTCCTGCACCTGCGTATTGGCAGGCGGGAGCGACAGGCAGAGTGCACGCAGGTCCTGTAAAGTGTTGGGAATACTGGTCAGGGGCGGAAAGGAAGAAGAGGGCATGGGTGCAATTCTGTGTTGTTATGGGGGTTCGCGCAAATGGAAACAGGGTCGGATTAGCGTATGACCAGCATAAGTCTCAACCTCCAGCATGGTGGTGTGGCAGGGAGTCTGCTTGTACTGGGTGGTGCCCGGTCGGGCAAAAGCTGTTTTGCAGAGCGTGCCATAACGGCCTTGCCCGCGCCGTGGGTCTATTTGGCCACGGGCCGTGCCTTCGATGATGAAATGCGTGAACGGATTGCCCGGCATAAGCGCGAGCGCGGACTTGCAGGCTGGCAAACGGTGGAAGAACCGACAGATGTCGCTACAGTGTTGCGCCAGTATGCCAATGTTCCCGTGCTGCTGGATTGCCTGACTTTGTGGCTGACCAACCTGTTGCTCGATGAGCAGGACATAGAGGCGGCAACGCAGAGCTTATTGAACAGTCTGAGCGATCGCACCGCCCCGACTGTTATGGTCGGGAACGAGGTCGGTTTGGGCATTGTGCCCGAAAGCCCTTTGGGGCGCCGCTTTAGGGACGAGGCAGGTCGGTTGCACCAGCGTTTGGCAGAGAGGGTTGGTAAGGTGGTGTTTGTTGCAGCGGGCCTGCCGCTGGTGCTCAAGAACGAAGTTGATACCCGCAACCCGTAAAATATGATTGGCCTCTTGCACACTCGCGTGGAAGATGGTGATTGAATGACGCTTATGCGGGCATAACTGGGTTCCCCACAGACCCATTCATTTTGGCTGAGAGATGCATATGTCGGAAACACCACTCAACACCCAGCTTCTGATTGCAGGACAATGGCAGGATGCGGCTGATGGCCGGACCCTCCCCATTCTGGACCCAGCCAGTGGCGAACCTATTGGCAAGGTTGCCCATGCCTCTGTTGCCGATCTGGAAAAAACGGTTGCCGGGGCTGCCGCAGGGTATGACGTATGGCGGAACATGACCGCATGGGACCGCTATACGGTCATGCGCAAAGCCGCTGATCTGCTGCGCGAGCGGGCCGATGCCATTGGCCGGATTATGAGCCGCGAGCAGGGCAAGCCACTGGCGCAGGCCGTGATCGAAATTAACACGGCAGCAGGCATTATTGAATATTTTGGTGAAGAGGGCCGACGCCTGAATGATGAGCTGGTGCCCCCGCGTGCACCGTTTGTTGAGCAGCGCGTACTGCACCGCCCCATTGGCGTTGTAGCGGCATTTACGCCGTGGAACTTCCCCATTAACCAGATTGCACGCAAACTGGGTGCGGCACTTGGGGCCGGGTGTGGGGTTATTGTTAAAGCACCGGAAGATACGCCAGCTTCTCCCGCAGAGCTTATTCGCTGTTTTTGCGATGCCGGGATTCCCGCTGGGGTGGTGTCTCTAGTCTATGGGACTCCGGCCGAAATTTCGGAGTATCTGATTGCCCATCCCGTGGTGCGGAAGATCTCCTTTACCGGTTCTACGCCGGTGGGCAAGCATCTGGCAGCGTTGGCTGGTGCCCAGATGAAGCCGGTTACCATGGAACTGGGCGGTCATGGCCCGGTTATTGTTTGCCGCGATGCGGATCTGGATCAGGCGGCAGAGCGCGTTGCCGCTGCCAAGTTCCGCAATGCCGGGCAGGTGTGCATCGCCCCTACGCGCTTCTTGCTGCATAAGGATATTGCCCCCGCGTTCATTGAAAAGTTCAAGGCCCAGATGAGTGCGCTCAAAATCGGCCGTGGTCTGGACGAGGGTGTGACCATGGGGCCGCTTATCAATGAGCGCCGGGTCAAAGCATTAACAGAACTGGTGGAGGATGCCCGCGCCAAAGGTGCGGAGCTGTGGCAGCCCGACCTGTCTTTGCCCAACAAAGGGTTCTTTTTTCCGCCAACGCTGGTGCTCAAGCCAACGCTGGAAATGCGGGTCATGCAGGAAGAACCTTTTGGCCCGATTGCCATTATGGACGAGTTTTCCGACCTGGCGGATGCTGTTGAGGAAGCCAACCGTCTGCCTTATGGTCTGGCGGCTTATGTTTATACGCGTTGTGAGCGTACCGAACGTCTGCTGGGCGAAAAACTGGAAGCAGGCATGGTGGCCATTAACCACCATGGTATTGGCACACCTGAGGTGCCGTTTGGCGGGATCAAAGATTCTGGTTATGGCACGGAGGGTGGTCCAGCGGCTCTGCGGGCGCATACCATTATCAAGCTGGTATCCAGCCTGCATGAACGCCCGAATTTTTAAGACCGTTACCTGTTAAGTAGTCAAAAAAACGCCGTGTGCTGTAAGGGCACACGGCGTTTTTTATATCTGAATACCCAGAAAAGTCAGAATGTGGCTGACAGGCTGACGTTAAACGACCGTCCCATGCCCGGCATGGGTGTGCGAGATGTTTTGATGTCTGATGTTAAAATGCCACCGAGGGGCATGTAGTAGCGCTGGTTCAGAACATTATCGATCCCTGCTGTCAGGGTCATCATTTTCCAGTTGTAACTGCCGTTCAGGTTTAGCAGCGCATAGCCGGGTGTGCGGGGTTCGTTGCGTAGGGAATCGACCGTATTTTTGGCTTTGACAAAGTTCATTTCTGCCCGTCCGGTCCATGGTCCCACGGTTTCGTTCAGGCCTAGTGTGCCGTTTAGAGGCATTTGCTGGTACAGACCGGTGTGGGAAACCTTGTCTTGCCCACGCACCCAGTTCAGCACGCCGGTGACTTCCCCTTTGCCGTAACGGCTTGTGTTCCACAGTGTAAAGTGGCCGGAGGTGTTAATGCCGTACATCTGGGCATTATGATTTTCAAACATATACTGGTTTGTGGTCGCGCTTAATGCTTTTACGAACCGCACATTAATGTAGTTGTGCACATAGGTGTAATAGGGCTGTACTTTAAGCCCCCAGCGTTGGGCAGAGGTCGGGTCATGCCAGTCAAACGTAATGCTGGCGGTGTTCCCGACTTCGGACTTCAGGTTCGGATTGCCAATATAACCGTTTCCATCCCCAAACCAGCCGATCATTTTGGATGACATGGCACCTTGCCCCCAGGCGTAACGCTCATACAGGTTAGGGGCGCGGGATTTGCGGGCGTAGCCAGCCTCTATGGTCAGGCTGTCAGTTGTTTTCCAGCGGGTCAGGGCGGTAACGTCAAAATTAACATCCGTTCGCCCGTGTTTGATGCTGTTAAACTCCTGCGCGGCTTTGATGTCCGCAGCGCTCATCATGCCTGTCCATGAATAGGGCGAGACATTCCCCGTATTCATCATGACCAGATCATTCCGAAAACCCAGCAGGGTGGAAACACGGGGCGTCCACTGGGCTTCCCATTCTGCAAAATGACCCAGCCGGTCCCGGTGGCCGTTGTTGATGTTATTAAAGGTGCCCGGCCCCATCATCATGCTGCCTTCAAGTGGGGGCCACCAGTCTTTCAGCCCTTCATGGTCAAATGAGCTGCCAAGGCGTAACGTGTGCTGGCGTGCCAGTGGAATGGTGGCTTTTATGGAATATCCTGCGGAACGCTGGTCATCATTCATGGGCATGCCTTTGGTTGCGCTGTGCCCACCTTTGTCGTCCAGCATATTCATGGCATGGTTTACGCGCTGCCAGTGGCCGCGTGCTTCCAGTGTGCCCCAGTTAAAGTCACCCACGTACTTGCCATTAACGTAGGTGGAGCGGTTGTTGGTCATATCCATATACTGGTTGGCAAACCCTTCACGCGGGGCATCCTGCTGACCAAAGGTCAGGACCAGAAGGTGGTTTTTCTTGTGCACACCAAAGGTGACATCGTGAGTATAGCGCAGGTATTCGGTCGAGCCGACTTTGCCTATGCCACCGCCACCGCTGTAATCCTCTGACTGATCGTAAGAGGCATTGTAGCGCAGACTGAATGTGTCGTTCGCCACGGTCATGCTGCCCGCAGCGGAATAGCCACCGCCATTGCTGCGGTAGGTGCCGCGCGCGCGACCGGTAAACAGAATTTTGCCGTGGCGTGCAAAGCGTGGGTCAGCCCGTTCCACGTCTATTGTTCCGCCAAGGCTGTCTCCCCCGTTGCTGACGGATGTCAGTCCCGCCACGGAGGTGGCGGTTTCCACGCTATCAGGGTCTATGTAGGACAGGGCGGGATTCATGTGGTTGGGGCAGGCGGGGTTAATGCGCACGCCATCAACTACAGTGGCTACCCGGTCGTCTGCCATGCCGTTCAATACTGGCAGGTTGGCCAGCCGCCCGCCCCCGTAACTGCTAAAGCCCGGCTGATTGCGGAAAAGAGAGGAAGCATCCGGACTGGAAAGGCGAGACATGCGCGCCGAACTTTTGTCGACCACGGAAGCATTTAAAAGGCTGTCAGCTACAGAAGCATCTTCCTCTGCGGTGGAAATATCTACACGGGGCAGAGTTACAACAGTTGCGGCAATTCCAGGCGTTGCAGCGCAAGGCAGGGCGCACAGAGTGGCAAGCCACAGCCAGCTACGCTGACCGTGGACAAAAAATGGATAAGACATGAACAGAAAAACCCTGTTTCAAAGCATACTGAGAAGGTCTCTGGCCAAAAAGCTTCCCATGTAAAGCATGAGTGCCAATGGCGCAGAGAGTGGAGTTTCAGAAAGCCTGAAGCAGGGTGAGGGGAGGTCCGCGTGATGGAGGAAGGCCCAGTACGCACACGGGTGGTGCGCGAGGGGCAGAAGCTGCACTGCCACGGCGGACCCAGCGTAGCACGGGGGTTGGCAGCAGCAGGAATACGGCTGGTAATGCGGCAAAAAATGCAAGTAATGGGCAAAGCGGACAGCTTGCCTCATTATGGTGGTGAGCGGGGTGTGTGGGCTGGTCTTTTGGCGCACCAACCATGCAATGCATCTGGTGCATGGCGCTGTGCGTGGAGCCACAATGGGTGGCTAGGGTGGTCGCCGCAGGCCCTACCTGGGGTGCAATATCTATACCTGTAAGCCGAATGAGTGTTGCGCGTGGCAATTCATCAGGCAAAGAGAGCGATTGAAGTGCCGTGAGTCCCAAAAGGCCCGTCAACGTCACCATGACCAGCGGCCATAAGAGCAGCGCGCGAATAATGGGGTTACGACGGGGCATAGGGCGGATCAGAGGCTTTCAACAATCAGGTATAAACAGGTAATTTAACAAACTGAGGCATGTTTGCGCTTTTATTGATCACCCTGTCAAATCAAACAGGGCTATGCCATAATTTGGTCGGAGGCCCATTGTGAGCAGATGGCATACAGATAGACAGGATCCTGCACAGCAGGAACATGGACCCACCTTAAGCCTGCCTGATGGGCGTTTGGCAAAGGTGACCGGGCGGCAAGCGCTTGCTCTTGGCCTGTCCCGGCAGAGTAGGCTCGTATGGTTGCTGGCGTTTGCTTTGGCCGTGTTTGCTCACCTTATCATGACGCTCTGGTTGATGGTGACGGTAGCCCCTCAAACTGGTACACAAGAGCCTGTTGCTGTTTCCATGCTGTTTGAAGCTCCTCCAGCTCCCTTATCGGCCTCCAGCCAGTCGCGAGAGCAAAATAACCCAGCTCCTCAGCCGCA
The DNA here is from genome assembly GCF_000964225.1 of Acetobacter syzygii. Lineage (GTDB taxonomy): Bacteria > Pseudomonadota > Alphaproteobacteria > Acetobacterales > Acetobacteraceae > Acetobacter > Acetobacter syzygii. The sequence goes on from NZ_BAMZ01000024.1 coordinate 71,248, forward strand.
GGTTCAGCCAGAACCCGCCATGAAAAACGTGCCGGATATGAATGATCCTGCTCTGGAGAAGGATATGGAGGCGGTTCCTCCTCCTCCTCCTCCTCCTCCTGTTTTGCCAGAAGCAGAGCAGTCTCTGGCTGCTCCGGCCTTGCCAAAAAAAATGGTCATGCCCGATCGCCCCATCCAGCACGATGGAAAGCGCTCTATGTCTGCCAAACATGTGCCAGAAGCGGAGGCGGCAACGGGGGCAGTCGCGTCGGCTTCTGTAAAAACCACATCGGCAGCATCAGGCGGGCAGGCTGCCACGCCACCGAGTGTTCCATCGGCGGGGCGTACAGGCAGTATGCAGCTCACCTGTTCTGCACCAGAAGCGCATTACCCGGTTTCCGCCCGCCATTTACATGAGGAGGGCGAGGCCGTGGCAGAGGTCAGCCTTAACAGTAAAGGGCAGGTTGTAGCCGCCAGACTGGTTAAAAGCACCGGGTATGATGACCTGGATGATCAGGCACTCCAGACCGTTAAAAACCTCCATTGCACAGCGCCCGGTTCCGCAGCGGTAACAGGCCGCATACCGGTTGGTTTTCATATCCAGTAATTCCGCTTGTGTCCGTTTGGCTTTTGCAGTAGGAGACTGACCAACGCCTCTTGTCCCGTTCGTCTAGAGGCCTAGGACACTGC
>NZ_BAMZ01000023.1 GCF_000964225.1 Acetobacter syzygii
CATGGTCTGCCTCTCTCGTTGAATCTTTAATCCGCAGAAAGCAGGGTGTTGTTCGCGCATCCATTATCTGGCGCAACATCCATTGCGGTAGATGGTGTTACAAACTGGCGTGCCCGATGGGTTGGCGAAGATGAAAGGCTCCTTCCGGTTAAGCAGAAGTGAGTGCCGGAAAACAAAAAAACCAGATCAGAATAAGTCTTTTTCATAAGCACACATCCTTTCAGGGCCATGCAAACCCAGACATGCAAAGTTTACCAAAAACCAAAGTTTACATTATCTAATTCCGAAGTCGGAACGAAATAGGTTATGCAAACTGCGTAACGATGCGGCCTTTCCTTGCGATCGTGCCTATTCCCGCCATGAAAAACGGTTAGTGCAAAATGGATTGAACTACTCTTTACACTTGCAGAATAAGGACAGGGTTCCGAACCTGTCAACATCATTCCGCATTCGTTATGGAGTGAATGTGGCCAGATGCCCGTTTTTGGCCCCTGTTTGTTTAGTACTACAAAAAAGATAGGTGTTCCTATCCGATTCAGCCCCACCAGACTGAGACGAAACACCCATTAAAAACACTTGTCGGGTGGGGAACCTGCCCGCTAAAGCAAATGTCTGCCTGTCAGGCTGTTTGCGGCACAACGCCAGCAAAGCGCACTGGCAGGGTTGGACCGCCTTACAGACCTGCAAGGAACATATCGTGACTGCCCGCTCCGCCCCGCCGACCGCCCCCAACCCCGACGATATGCCCATCTGCGTGGCGGCTCTTTATCGCTTTACCACCTTTGAAGACCCCGCCAGCATACGCACGCCCCTGCGCACACTCTGCGAGGAAAACGGGGTAAAGGGCATTCTGCTGTTGGCCAGCGAAGGCATTAACGGCACCATAGCGGGGAGCGATGCAGGCATACAGGCCGTGCTGGCCCACATCCGCCAGTTGCCCGGCTGCGCGGATATTGAAGTCAAATTCTCCCGTGCGCCATCCATGCCATTCCTGCGCATGAAGGTCCGTTTGAAAAAAGAAATTGTGACCATGGGGATAGAGGGCACGGACCCCAACCATATTGTAGGCACTTATATTGCCCCCAAGGACTGGAATGCCCTGCTGGAACACCCCGATACCATTCTGATCGACACCCGGAATGATTACGAAGTTGCAGTTGGCACGTTTGAGGGAGCGGTGGACCCAAAGATCAAAACCTTCCGCGAATTCCCCGAATGGTTCCGCCAGAATCGCGACCGCCTGCTGGCACAAGGGCGCAAGCCACGGGTGGCCATGTTCTGCACCGGAGGCATCCGCTGTGAAAAATCCACAGCCTTTGCCAAGGCGGAAGGGCTGGACGAGGTGTACCATCTTGAAGGTGGTATTCTAAAATATCTGGAAACCATTCCACAGGAGGAAAGTCTGTGGCGTGGTGAATGCTTTGTTTTTGACCAGCGGGTTACGGTCGGGCACGGGCTTAAACCCGGCAATCTGGAATTATGCCACGCCTGCCGAGTCCCTCTTTCCCCTGAGGACAAATCCTCCCCTCTCTATGAACAGGGTGTAAGTTGCCCCCACTGCCACGGCACCCAGAGTGAGCGTAACCGCGCACGCCACGCCGAGCGTGAACGGCAGGCTCAACTGGCCGCGGAACGCGGGGAAGCACACCTTGGCATGAACATGGAGCAAGAACGCGCACGCAAACGAAAGCTGCGCGAAGACGAAATTGAACGCCAGCAAGCCTTGCGCCAAGGTGTACTGGACCGCCTGCGGGACTAAATCCGCCTTCCGCCACATCATCTCAAAAATATGACTTTCCCCTGTGCTACAAACCAGCGGGGGAAAGGCTGAGGGCTAGCCAACTGGCGTCCCCCCGTATATATCGGGCGCGTAAATTAACCCGCAAACAAGCGGCGCGCATTGCCGGGGACATGAATGAGCATACACTGCGCATGGTGCGAGCGGGACATACACGACCGTACTCACATACCCTACTGCTGTGCGCGCTGTGAAAAAAAAGCCACCAAAGCTCTGGCAGCCATTAATGCCCCCCAATCCGCCTTGCAGCGGGAAACACGCTTGATCCGTGGCTGCCTGGTCACTCTGGTTGCGATTATTGCCGTAACATTCAGCCTACGCATACTCGCTGGTTCACCACCGCCACCGGATGATATTGTGATTACCCCATCTGCCCCATCGTCCGTGGCAATCCAGAATTCTGAACCTTATAAAGCCGGACAGATTGCCCGCAGACACTGGAATTTATGGCTAGGCGGGCAACATGGTGAACGCCGCAAAGGGGCTATTTACTGGCTTAATGCCGTTACAGGCCAGCACGCCAAACATTGCGACGGGACAGCGGAATTTGCCTTGGGCTGTTTTGATGCGCACCGGCACATCAGCAGGAGCGAATCCCTGTTGGCAACAGACCCGGAGTTTATTGCGGGGTGGAATACCCCTTAAATCGCTGCCTACAGGCCGCCCGTAAAACCACTCAGCAGGTAAGTGTGTGGATAATCTTCCACACGCCTTTTCCTTAAAACACCGACCTTATAATTCACCAGTTAAGAACTGAGCTCTGCCAAGCCCAAAGCTCCAGTGTTCATCCGCATTCTGGACAATGGAGACCATAAGATCGGATGGTGCCAGCCCACACCGCGCCTCCAGCTTTTTCGCCAGCAATTTATAAAATTCTGCAATCTGTTCTTTTGAGCGCGGGCGAGAGGTCACCTGAAGCAGTACGACCTTATCGGTCCGCGGGATGTCTAAGCCTGTATCCTCTATAATCATATGGGCTGGGTCATGCTCCGATACAATCTGATAACGATCACGCTCTGGCACCTTAAAGGCTTCAAGCATGGCTTCGTGGGTTGTATCCAGCAGTAAGCGGAGTTCTTCTGGCTTACGCCCTTTGATCACATGGAAATGGAGAAGAGGCATCTGACATCCCTAAACTTTTGACTGGCCTGATTTAAACACCCAGCGCAACCAATGGTTGCTCACCCTGCTTCTGCAACAAAAGCAGAGCCTGCCACGCCTGCCTAATCAACAAAAAAAGATTTTTGCTATATTCACTTTCCTCCCCAGCAGGACCGGACTGGATGGAAGTTAAAATCAGGAAGAGCCACACAGCTTTTATCTTCACAAAGTCTAATCATTTGCCTTGACCAGAACTCTCTGCGCTTAGGTATCACAGCTTTTTATGGCAGCTAACTCTGTATGGGACCAGCCCTCTCCATCATGCCCTTTATGAACGCGAGAGCCTCAACCACAGGATTAAGAGTGTACCTGCCCTGATTGCCGCTTTGCCGATATTGAGGCAGATTGAAGCATGATCCGTATTTTTATCGATTCTGATGCCTGCCCCGTAAAAGACGAGGTGTACCGCGTAGCTGGACGTTATGGTCTGCATGTTTTTGTGGTCTCCAACCGAATGATGGTTGTACCCGATTCACCTTTGGTCGAACGTGTGGTGGTAGATGCCGGACCAGATATAGCAGACGACTGGATTGCCGAGCGTGCATCCGCCAAAGATATTGTTATTACAGCAGATATTCCCCTCGCGGCCCGCTGTGTGGAAAAAGACGCATATGTTCTGGACCCCAAAGGCAAACTGTTTGATGCCGACACAATAGGTATGGCTCTGGCAATGCGTAACCTGATGACAGACCTGCGATCAGCTGGCGTAATAACATCTGGTGCCCGTGGATTTAGCAAAACCGATCGTTCGCGCTTTCTCTCCGCACTGGATACGATTGTGGTCAAGGCCCAAAAACCACGCCCTCGTAACTTGGCACAATGAGCCATTATCTTGGTTAAAACGCTCGCAAAAATACAACAAACACCCAGCCCATATGCCAGATAACCTGCTTTTTGTGGCTTAGTTACGCGCATAAGCGCAGACAAACACCGAGGCGCTCCTGCCCGGCATGACTTAATTTTATTCCTTACAAACAGCTGCCCTGCATTTTACAGACAAACAATCTATTTTTGGTTTACGCCCACTATGCTACAGAAAAATTCTTTAGAGATATGTGCAGTGCAGGCTAGAATGTTTAATTTTTCATCCAAAACAGACAATATAGACTTCAAAAAATTATTCATATTTTTTATATTATACATAATAGTTGCTTATATATCGATGAATTATACTGTCTATTACGATGGGCACTCAACCATATGGCCAGCCGATGCCCTTATGCTTGCTGCCATTTTTTCCAAACAAATCAAAAACATTAATGCCATAACCATCATCACTTTTTTTGCAAATACTTTTAGCCATTACGCCTGCGGCTACCATGGAATAGTTGTTCTTTTATATGCCACCATCAGCTCACTTCAAATATTTCTTTCCAACAAATCCTATATTAAATTTGTAGGTAATGGAGTTTTATTTTCAGAATATAAATACATTATAAAATTCAATCTGTATTCTGGTCTTGTATTCCCTTTCATATCCGCTTTATTGGGAACAGTTGCAAATGGTATAAGCTCCGGGATTTTTTCCCTCAATGATTTTGCCGGTTGGTTTTTTGCTCTATCATTAGGCAATATTACTTTTACACGTCCATTTACCTATATTCTTGATGGAACACTTTTTAAAAATATCAAAAATTTTGCAAAAAGTGGGCTTAAAAAGTCTTTCCTCGCATCAGTCTCCATATCAATTACGCTTTATGCTGCTTACTATGTTTTTCATCAAATAAAATATCCGTTTCTTTTTGTAACAACATCATTGGTTATTTCAAACTCTCTCGTTTCAGGTGAGATATTTGGTTCAATAGTTGTTATGATTATTGCTGTTATGGCCACAAGAGCAACATTTGATTTACTAGGCCCCATTGCCCTTATGCAGGCTGGATATTTAGGGCGGCAGGCTGTTTTACAAACCTATCTGATTTTTACAGTATTTACCGAAAGAGCCGTTTCTGTTCTGTTTATGAGGAATAAAACACTTGCTCAAAATGTTGCAGAAAAAGAGCAAATGCTTGCACTCATCATGGTTAATTCTACCGATTGCATGATTGATATTAACCGCGATGGCTTATGCCTGTGGGCTGGTGGTGCATCACTGCCTCTGCTGGGGTGCAGCAACCAGAATATACAGGGCAAAAACTTAACTGATATTTTAAAAATATCTGAAAAAACCTCTGATTCAATAAAAGATTTTTTTGATAATGAAGAAAAAAATTGCGAGACTTTTTCTGCCACCCCTCTCTCCAACCAGAATGTGTCGCTTAGCGTTAGCTTTCGTAAGTCCATAACCGATGGTGTGGTATCCGGTGCGATTGTAACAGTGAATGACATTACGGAAGAAACAAATAAAATTGCTGTTGCTGTTGAAAAATCCGAAAAAGACCCTCTTACACATTTACTGAATCGGTCAGGTTTTTATGAAAAAATGAAGTCTGTGCTCAGCACATCAGGTACGCCTTTTTGCATTTCCTACATAGACATTGATCACTTTAAAACCATTAACGATACATATGGCCACGAAGCTGGAGATACTATTTTAACTGGCATCTCGAACCTGATGCAAAGCTTGATCCATCCGCATGATATTTTATCACGGTTTGGTGGAGATGAATTTGTTATTGTTCATCTCAATACAGAAATTGATTCGAAAAGCTTTTTCACAAATCTTGTCAATAAAATTGAAAGTGCAACCTTTACTTTAAAAAACAATACAACAATAAAAATTACAATCAGCTGTGGTTTTACACACCATCAGTCAGGAAAAAATTTAGATACTATCATTCAGGAAGCAGATAACGCCCTTTATAATGCGAAAGAATCCGGAAGAAACCAAGTTTGTGAATTTATCAGTAAAACCTGAACACTTCCGGTTTTCCTTGACGTAAGAGACAGAAAAAGCCAGCGGTAATATATGGATACTATTAGCCTCCTTGCTTTGCTCCTGACCCTTGCCGCGGGCTTCAGCATTCTCAATCATCATACGTTGCGTGTTCCTGTGACGATTGGAGTGCTGATTTTCTCATTACTGGCATCAATGCTGGTTATGGCCCTGAACTCTCTTGTCCCGGCCTATAATCTTCAGGCCCTGCCACGCTCTGTTCTAGGAGCCATCAACCTGCCTGTAGCACTTTTGAACGGCGCGTTATCCCTCCTCCTGTTTGCCGGGGCCATGCAGGTGGATGTTGCTTATCTACGTAAAAAACTAATGTCCGTAGCCGCTCTTTCCCTTATGGGAACTGTTCTGGCTGTGGCTTTTCTAGCAATTGCAGCGTGGTGTGTTTTTCCTCTGCTTGGTCATGCTGTGCCTTTTACATGGTGCATTGTGCTCGGTGCCATTCTCGCCCCCACCGACCCGGTTTCGGTTGTGGGAATGCTGAAGCGCCTCGGATTACCCGGCCCATTACAGGCCGTTTTTGCAGGTGAAAGCCTGTTTAATGATGGTGTAGGTGTTGTCATTTTCGGTGTAACAGTCGGGCTGGCAACCGGGAGCACGCAAGGCGTAACCACCTTGGACATAGCCTTCAGCTTCTGCCGCGAAGCACTTGGTGGCGGTCTGCTAGGCGCACTGACCGGATGGATCGCGCTGTCTGTGCTCAAGAGGCAGCACGATCCCCATATCGATCTGCTCACTTCACTGGCTCTGGCGACCGGAACTTTCAGCATAGCCAATCAACTTGGTATGTCGGGTGCGATTGCTGTGGTTGTCGCCGGTCTTTATTTTGGAACAGGCCACAGTCATTCTGTGTTTGATGATGCTTCGCGCAGGGAACTCAACATTGCATGGACGCTGATTGACGAGGTCCTCAATGTTTTGTTGTTCATGCTCATCGGTTTTGAATTACTCGAAATCAAACCGCATCTGTTTACGGCCCTGGCAACGTTGGCCATTATTCCGCTCTCAATCGCTGTGCGAGCATTGAGTGTGCTATTTTCCACTCTTCCTGCTCATCTCCAAAACTGGGAGCGGGGTCGCACCCTTACCATTCTGGCATGGGGTGGTCTGCGTGGCGGTATTTCGGTCTCTCTAGCATTAGGCTTACCGCCCGGAGAACTGCGCGCCCTCCTGCTACCCATCTGCTACGGCGTGGTCGTGTTCACCATCATCGTGCAGGGTTTAACCATGGAACGAGTCGTCCGCAGGCTTTACCCATCTTCCACCCAACTGCGGCCATAATTTTCTTCTGTAATCCTCAGCATTATCCTGCTGCTACTGCCACTTACATCCTCATTCCTGATTTTGTCGCAGAGTATAAGACATGCGCAAAGTCGACGCCTATATTCACCCAGCCCTTCAAAGAGAGGTCAATAAATGGAAACCAAATAGAGCGGGAACATTTCTTGCAATGGCCTCTGGCCAGCCGTTCTCGGTGAATGGATTTTATAATAATTTTGCAGACTGGTGCAGAGAGGCTGGACTTCCAAAAGAATGCAGCCCCCACGGATTAAGGAAGGCAGCCGCGCGGCTTTTGGCTGAAGTAGGGTGCACACCCACCAGATAGCGGCGATAACTGGACACAAGACTTTGGCTGAGGTGGAACGGTACCCCAAGCCGTTGAGCAGAAACGACTTGCCAAGGAAGCCATGACTAAGCTGCGCTAGTGGCACACGCAAAACCGCGATTGGCACACAGCCTTCGTAACTAGTTGGCTTGATTATATCTTTTAGATATTTGGCGGAGAGAGAGGGACTCTCCACCCATTTGCAATTTTCCGCAGAAAACAGCCAAAAACATTGTAACTACAGCGCTGTGACGTGTCGTTACACACTACAGCACCAAATCAAGAGCCTTAATCCAGTAAGCACCATCAGGCATCAGGTCTAGTGCTGTTTTCGAGGATAAGGTGCGTGACCACTCTTGCACCGAATATCCACCGCCCTGTGTTTCCTGTCTTTGGTGTCTGAATTAAAGATCAGCCCTCAGAAAGCCCCACACCCAACGCTGCCCCGCTTAGTTCACATACTAACTATTCTACCCAAGACACCTTTTAACAGCCGCAGCGGTCCACTCTGTCTTCCCTCTGCTTGTCTTAATACCCATACCCTCTAAACGCCCCGCTATGGCCCGCAGAGACAGCCCTTCGCTGTGTAAGGGGGCAATGACCGCAGCAACCCTTCCCCTGAACTCCTGAGCCTTCTCTTGGAGGGCCTGAGTCCCTTTCTGGTTGTCTGGTGCTGGCCCACCTTTATACCCACCCAGCACGACACCACGGGCCTTTGCAGCAGCAAGAGCCGCCTTTGTCCGCTCACTAATCATGCACCGTTCCTTCTCGGCCATAGCGGCCCAGATATGGAGCATAAACGGGTCGGCATCCTTGCCCAGCTCCGCGACGATGAACGGAACACGCTTCACCATCAGCCCAGCGATAAACGCCACGTCACGGCTCAGGCGGTCAAGCTTTGCCACAATGACCGGGCACTGCATCACCCTAGCCTTTTCGAGTGCTGCACAGAGTTGGGGCCGATTACTCAGGGCATCACTCCCCTTGCCTGTCTCAACCTCGGTGAACACGTCAATCAGGTCAAAGCCCTCCGCCTGTGCAAAGCTCTGTATGGCTGCACTCTGTGCGTCCATGCCCAGACCGCTTTTACCCTGTTTGGCTGTGCTGACCCGGATATAGGCTACTGCCCGCTTCATGGTGTTTCATTCCCGTCACCGTTCGTTGTCTGGTTTGATACAGCATAAACGGAGGGTGAACTACGCTCTATTCTGAATCCGTCCTATGCCGCTCATGAATCAATAAGGGGGGCGTGTCTTGGGCACCTCACACAGCCCCCCTGCTCATTCTCGAACCTCTCAGGGACTCAAAACGGGTACCCTTGCGGCATGGTTGTATGGTTCATGGTTGACTTCAGATTATGGGGGTTAAGCCGTTGTTGTTGTTCAGCGGTGCGCCACGAAAACATTATCAGGGGAAATCCTGCGGCCCTCTAAGGAACGCTCCGGGTCCCTTTCTGGGTACCCTTTGGTCCTGAGTGTTTACCTGTGGATAACTCACTATTCCTTAATGTTTTCAAAGGGTTACGGTGGATATGGGGCTAATACCCCTCCTATTAGAGGAACGCCGCTAAGGTAAGGGTAGAGAGAGTGTGATCAAGTCCCTCTCTGTTAGTGACACCCATCATCATCTTTTCATCAGTGTGTTCGGGTCAAATAGGCATTGCTTCCTTCTCCTGCCTGTTTGGCCTGAGCATATTCCAGTGCCAAGCTCAACCCATGGCGAAGCACATTGAGCACTCAATCATCTGACCACCGAGTAAAGGAGATTTAGCGTTCTACTAGGCTGTAACAGGTTTGTAAGCTGCACTGTGTCCTTCGGTAGTCACAACCCACCAAAGGTCATTGACAAGCTACAACCTTACAACACTACCGGCTGACACTAACAGCCACGCAACACCTCATAAGAAAAGAAGACGCCCCCGTGGAGCAAGCCTCGAAGACTCTATAGCGCTCTATGAGGATGAAACAGGCCATTGGACCGGAGCGTGTGACAGTGACGGTTATCCTGTTCTCCATTTGAAAGGGAAAACCCAGCCTGTCCATCGCCTTAGAGCAGAGCTTGCAGGGTGGGACATAGAGGGCAAAGTTGTTATGCACATTGACGACAACCCCCTCAACGTCCGCCTAGACAACCTCCGTGTAGGCACTCAAGCTGAGAATATGGCTGACATGGCCCAGAAGGGTAGAGGCCACACAGCTTCACGTTTCAAGGCAACAGAAATAGCTACCATCGTGCGCCAGCATAAAATGGGTGTTTCTATCAACCAGCTTGCCCGTGCAACTGGGCGGTCACGCAAAGCCATACGCGCCCTATTAAGCCGTATAGCCCTCAGAGACTCACAGGAGTCCGCACAGGGCCTTCTAGGCTTCACTGGCTCTATCACACCCGCCTAACACCATAGGCCACTCTCGGACAGTATCTGAGGGAATTAGCGTCATGCTCTTTCCTTTGGATGCTGCCCTTTTGTTCATGGTAGCCATATCATTATCGTGCGCCAGCGTTCGCCTGACAGACTCAGGCATACCAAGAGCAACCATATCCAGCACAGCACGATCATACAGGCTTCTATCTAATTGCCCCACATAGGTGTTGTCGCCCAGCGATTGAGAAACATGCCCGACAAGACGATCACGTATTAGGACTGTGCAGGCAGTGGCACCATTACCCGCAGCAGTTGCAAAATAAGTCATGAATGTGCCTCGGAGGTTGTGAAAGTTGTGCGGATCATCCTTGCCCAGAACCGCCTTCCGAAAATCACCAAATCGCTTTGCGAATGTCCATGACCGCTTGTTATCATCACCCCCCGGTGGCAACTCGGAAAATAGAGGTGCATCTGCATCAGGCCCGGCATTGGCTACCCTCCGGGCAATGATCGGTTGCACAAATGGGTGCAGGGGCACGATACGGAGGGCGTTACGTGTCTTGGCTACCTCTGAGGTGATCTTTACGGCCCAGAGACCCCCTTCCTTTTCAGGCGGGATAACTCTGCCCCTCGTAAGGCTGCATAACTCGTTCTGTCTTGCTCCGGTCATTAGCCCAAGGCGCAGCAGATCAAAAATGGCAGGGCCATACTTCCAGCGTTTGACCGCATCAGGATCAGCCTGCAAAAGCCGGAGTATGGCTTCCTCCTGATATGCAGAGGGTTTATCTTCTGTTTGCTCTTCACGTTCTGCCCGCTTTTTCAGCCCGGACGTTGCGCCGAGCCACGGATTAACGCCCGTCACATATCCTTTCCGTTCAGCCCAGCCCCAGAAGACCTTAAGCGGGCTTATACGGCTCTGAACGGTCTTTGCACGGAGGCCTTTCCTCTGAGCCAGCCATTCAGGAAAAGCACTGATAACACGCCTTGATAGGCTTTCTATCGCTACCGTTCTTATAAAGGCAGCAGCATCAGCAACCTGATCCTCCTCCCCCTCCTCGGATAAGAGATATTCACCCAGAAGCCGGAAAGACAGAAGGTGGCCTCTCAATGTTTGCTGTTTGACCGTTCCGTCAATATCCCGCAACCACCTGTCTATAAGATTGCCCATGGGTGTCGCTTCGCCCAGAGCAATCGCCTTGTAGCGGTCTATGTAAGGCCCAGCAGAGACACCAGCCTCCTGCAATGCGTCTGCACGATCACTTAGGGCATCTAGCATATCGCTGGTTTTACGGTCACGCTCACTTGTCCGTATTGTGGTGCGGTGCGGCAATCCGTTCCTGTCTTCGGTATATACTTCCTCGGTCTGGTCTTCTCGGGTTGACGCCTTGGCAAGCTCTTTTCTGGCTTCAAGAGCCTCTGCAATAGTCTGCTCGTCTTCTGCCCACGGAAAGGCCCAGTCTGGTTGCCAGTCACCGTGCAGAGGGGGCAGGCCTATCTCCTGTAGTCTGACGTCTATTTCTTTGCGTATGTCTTCCAGCGCCTTGTAACGCCTGCCCATTGCTTCCTTGCGGTCGCTTGTGCCCAGCGTCTTAACGACCTCGGCCTTATGTCCGGTTTTTGTTCCGAACGCCTTACCTACGTCTGAACGACGATCACGCGGCACATGGAAGCGGACACTCCACGTTTGTGAGCCAGCACGGCGGAAGATATTATACATGTCGTTCATATCCTCAGATATGTAACGCTGGACATGTAACGACACAATACAACACTGTAACTACAGGATTGTCTAAGTGGTTGTTTTTATAGGGAAAACAGCAGGTTGGCGGAGAGAGAGGGATTCGAACCCTCGGTACGCTATTAACGTACACACGCTTTCCAAGCGTGCGCCTTAAGCCGCTCGGCCATCTCTCCAGCGCGAGGACGGTAATAGCAAGATTATCAGAACAGGCAAGAGGGAAAGCGCCCTCATTGCTATTTTTTTCTTCAGCCTTCTCTCACCCCACGCGCATTCTGCACGAAGCTGGCAATTAATGCAGGATCTTTAATGCCGGGAGCACTTTCTACACCGGACGACACATCCACAGCAGGCACGCCTGTTACACCAACAGCCTCGGCCACATTATCGGGCCGCAAGCCTCCTGCCAGCATCCATGGAAAAGCAGGGGCCCACCCAGCCAGCAAAGACCAGTCCAGTTTCTGGGCATTGCCCCCCGGTCGTGTTGCATCCTTGGGCGGACGTGGTTCTATAAGCAGACGTTGAACAGGGCAGCTTGTGGGCAACTCCTCCCGCCCTGCCACAGGAATGGACAGCCACACAGGCAATCCAAACCGATGCGCTACATCCTGAGCACGCGCGTCCGAGGCATAAATTTGCAGGATATCAAGCGGCGCGTGCTCCAGAACCCGTGCAATATCCTCATCCTGAGGATGCACAAACAAACCAACGGTTTTGGCCCGCCCCGGCCCGCGCGCAGCCAGTGAGGCCGCACGTTGTGGTGTGACAAAACGCGGAGAGCGGGCAAAAAACACAAAGCCTATCCAGTCAGCCCCATGCTCCACACACGCATCAAATCCGGCCTCTTCCGTCAGACCGCAGATTTTTACACCCGTGGTGTGTGGAACTGACATGCTTATCCTTCCAGCTCAGCCATAATGGCAGCCGCAGCGGCATGGGGGTCTGCTGCTTGGGTAATGGGCCGACCGACCACAATCCAGTCTGCTCCGGCATCTCGCGCCTGAGCAGGGGTCATGACCCGCTTTTGATCGCCTTTTGCCGCCCCTGCGGGGCGAATGCCCGGAGTTACAATAACCGGATCATTCCCCAGATCATCACGCAGCACACTCAACTCATGCGCCGAGCAGACAAGTCCGTCCATGCCGGACTGCACAGCCAGACGGGCCAGACGCCGCACCTGCGCACAGGCACCATCCATAACCCCGGTTTCGGCCAAGCCCTGATCATCCAGACTGGTCAGCACCGTAACAGCCAGCAACAATGGACGCTCCCCTTCGGGAAAAGCCAGATCACAGGCTGTACGTGCAGCCTCCATCATCGCGCGGCCACCTGATGCGTGGAGGGTAAGCATACGAGGGCGCAAGTGCGAGAGCGAACGCACTGCCGCACCAACCGTATTGGGAATATCATGCAGCTTCAGGTCCAAAAACAGGGGGGAGCCACGCGCAACATCCGCTACAGCCTGAAAACCCGCCGCATAGGTAAATTCCAGCCCCAGCTTGATAATACCAGATACGGGGGCCACATCCCGGACCCACTGGCGGGCCTGAACAGGGTCCTGCGTATCCAGGGAAACAATAAGACCCGTGCGACGGTTTGGCTTAGACATTGGTTTGCTCTTCGCTCCCTGTGAGATGAGACTGCGGCGTAACAACGGGTTGCTCCACGGGGGGAGCTGCAACAACTGCGGGTCTGTTGGCCAAAATAGCCTTGACCTGCGCAAGCTGTGCCTCCAGATCCCGGACCTGCTGTTCGGCCTTGCGGGCTCTGCGTCCCTGCCGGAACTCAACCACCCACAGACAGAATGCCCCAAGCAGGAAAGACAGAGCACCAACGCTTAGCGCCAGCACGCCTAGCGAACATTTCCAGCTATATGTGAGCATCCACATATCCTGCGGGTCCTGATTACTGGCACTGAACACAACAAGTGCAAGCAGGAACGGAACAACAATTATGAGCCTGATCATGGTGGTGTGGTAGCCCTATCCTACGCAAAGAACAAGAATGCAGACCAACAGGCTGCACGGCAACTTGTGGCTACCATACCATGGTTTTTCCACCCGTCTGCCGTGCTGTTGGCTTTAAACCTCTTTACGCATTCTCTTTTCTGCGTTTTGCTGCCCGTGCACCGCGCCAAAAGGCAGCAGACGCATGAGGGAGATACAGACATGCTGGTTCTGACTCAGGGAGACCCGGCCAGTATTGCGCCAGAAATTACCGCCGCAGTCTGGCAAAAGCTCCGCCAGAGTGGTCCGGCTTTTGTTTATATAGGCGACCCATCCCTGCTGGAGCGGCGCATACCAGTGCAGCCCATTCGCTACCTTGCGGATGGCGCAGATGTTTTTAGCCACGCCCTGCCTGTTATTCCCCTGCATCTGGCAGCCCCTCCGGCTATGGGAGAACCCGACCGCCGGAATGCCGCGAGCGTAATAGAGAGTATTCGTCAGGCTGTGGAACTGACCCTGAGTGGTGAAGCCTCGGCCATGATCACCAACCCAATCAGCAAGGATGTGGTGCAGGGAGCGGGTTTTCGCCACCCCGGGCATACAAGTTATCTGGCAGAGCTTTGCCAAACACCGGGGGATGAGGTCATGCTTCTGGCTGGTCCTTCCCTTAAGGTTGTGCCCATTACAGTCCATGTTGCCCTGCGCAACGCCATTACCCAGCTTTCTACAGACTTAATCATCCGTACCGCCCGTACTGTTGCAGCCGGGCTCCGGCGGGACTTTGGTATTCCTCACCCCCGGCTGGCCTTTGCGGGCCTCAACCCCCATGCAGGCGAACATGGTCTGATGGGGGACGAGGAGCAGAATATTATCATCCCCGCCCTCAATACCCTCCGGCAGGAAGGGATGACAGCCAGCGGCCCCTTACCTGCGGACACAATGTTTACACCCCATGCACGCAGCCAGTACGATGTAGCCCTTTGCATGTACCATGACCAAGGACTGATCCCGCTTAAAACGCTGGATATGGCAGAGGGCGTTAACGTCACACTGGGTCTGCCCATTATCCGTACATCGCCAGACCATGGGACCGCATTTGACATAGCAGGCCAGAACAAGGCAGACCCACGCAGCTTGGAAGCTGCCATAAGACTGGCCGCCACACTGGCCGAAAACAGAAGGAAACATGCATGAGACCGGCCATAAGGCTTGGGGTCAACATTGACCACGTTGCGACCGTCCGTAACGCCCGCGGGGGCCAGCACCCCGACCCGGTGGCCGCGGCCCTTCTGGCCGTACAGTCTGGGGCGGATGGCATAACAGCCCACCTGCGCGAAGACCGCCGCCATATACGGGATGCAGATCTGGAACGCCTGCGTGCCGAGATAGAGGCCCCCCTGAACATGGAGATGGCCGCAACAGAGGAAATGGTCTCCATCGCCCGGACCTTACGCCCCCATGCCTGTTGCCTGGTGCCTGAACGGCGTGAGGAACTGACAACTGAGGGCGGGCTGGATGTCGCCAGTCATTCTGCCACCCTTACGCCCAAGGTTCAGGCGCTCAAAGCGTGCGGTATTCGCGTATCGCTCTTTATCGACCCCGACGCGGAGCAGATTGAAGCTGCGGCAGCCACCGGCGCCCAGGTTGTGGAACTCCATACCGGCGCTTATGCACACGGCAAGGTGGGCGAAATTGAACGCCTGCAACGCGCTGCCCTGCAAGCAGAAAACCTTGGTCTGGAAGTGCACGCAGGCCATGGCCTGACCTACGAAAACGTGGGACCTGTTGCTGCCATTCCCCAAATTCGGGAGTTGAATATTGGTCACTTCCTGATCGGTCAGGCCATTTTTGACGGACTGCCAACTGTCATCCAGACCATGCTGGCCCACATCAACAAAGCGGCAGGTACCTGAATGGAAGAGCAGGATTACAAAACACCCAAAGCGCTTATGGCTGCTGTTGTGGGTATGGGTCTTCTGATCATCGCAGGGGTGGTCATACTGGTTGGTGTGGTTATTCACCGTATGAACAGCCCCCAGCACCCTGCCATTGGCACGACCATTCCCCTAACCGATGCACGGACCACCCACCTTGCCCTTGGGCCAGAGGAACATCTGTTGAGCATGGCCCGCGTGCGGGATGACCTGTTGGCGCTCCACATCGCTGGCAAAGGGCAGGAGCGGATTATGCTCTGGAATGTTGTAACCGGGCAGATACAGCCAGGGCTGGAGGCAAAAGCACCCTGACAGTTTTTATGCCCAACACCCCCAAAACACATCAGCCCGATGGGTTTGTGAACGCACTGGGTCTGATGAGCGGCACTTCGCTGGATGGCGTGGATGCTGCGCTCATCCGCACGGATGGCACAGACATAGCCGCACATGGACCCTCCTTTACCCTGCCCTACACGGCAAACCTACGCCAGCGTTTGCGCACCCTGCTGGATCGCGCTCCCGATCTGGGGGCAGACGATGCTGACCTTAAAGCCGCGGAACACGCCCTGACCGTAGTGCATGTGCAGGCCGTGCAGCGCCTTCGCCACATGGCCCCGGACATGCCGGTGGATCTTGTCGGTTTTCATGGCCAGACCATTCTGCACAGGCCGGGGCGGACATGGCAGATTGGGGATGCGGCTTACCTGTCCGCCCAAACCAACCTGCCTGTTATACACGATTTTCGATCCGCCGATGTTGCCGCAGGTGGCGAAGGCGCACCTTTGGTACCGCTCTACCATGCGGCTCTGCTCCGCAATGCGCCAGCGCCTGTTGCCGTCCTGAACATTGGTGGCGTCGCTAACCTGAGCCTGATCCCCAGCCATGGCCCAATCGTTGCGTGCGATACAGGCCCCGGCAATGCCCTGCTGGACGACTGGGCCGCCCAACATACAGGTATTCCATACGACAAGGATGGGCAGCTTGCCCTTGGTGGCAAGGTTGCGCACAACATTCTGGAACACCTGCTTGCACATCCGTTTTTCCGCAAGCCTGCCCCCAAATCGCTCGACAGGTTAAGTTTTCACAACGCTCTAACCTGCCTTGAGGGGCTGAATGCAGCCGATGGTGCTGCAACTCTGGTAGCCTTTACGGCACAGACCATTGCCCGCACCCCCTTACCAGAACAGCCGCGAACATGGTTTGTCTGTGGCGGGGGCAGGCATAACCCTGCCCTTATGGCGGCCCTTGCCCAAGTGCTCCCCGGCACGGTTTACCCAGCGGAACAATGCGGCTGGAAAGGGGATGCACTGGAAGCAGAATGCTTTGGTTTCCTGGCAGTGCGCAGTCTTAACGGCTTGCCCCTTTCCCTGCCGACCACAACGGGTGTAGCTTCCCCTCAAACAGGTGGGCGGCTGACCTGCATGGGTATTACCCCATGGGGTCGCAGGCTCTGACCGTGTACAGACACGGATGTTGATGATCCATCTTGTTCAGACTGACAGGAAAGACCTTCTTGATGAAACGTTTTTTCGCGCTTTGCATCCTGTTGCCGGGCTTGGCCACCACAACCATACACCAGACGGTAACAGCCCAGACCGTGCTTGATAACAGCGCCCAAAAGGCTTCTCCTTTCGTCAAGAGCACGCTCAAAACTCTGGTGACACGTTTTTCCAATACCCACCCCAAATTCCGCAATCTGACCGTCCATACCAACAGCGACAAAAAACAGATTGTCTGCGGTCAGGTCAGCCTGAGCGAGAATAAATCTCCCGCCGAAGAGAGTTTTATGTCCTTTGGAGCGGCGGAAGATGGGGAACAGCCTGTGGTGTACGAAGCACGGACCATTCCCGCCACATTAGACACGCGTGAAGCCAACCAGTGGATTAACCATGGTGCTGATCTGGAAGAACTGGAAGAACTGGGCTGTGTGCCAGAAGGCAGCTACCGCCAGTATGGCGATACATTAAACAAGGTTCTACAGGACCACAAAATTAACGCCACGCGTTAACACTCCACGCCCTTGTTTTTAACGATTGCGTTATAACAAGGGCATACCTGATGCGCAAAAAACACAATTCTGATGATACTCGCCTGAAAACGCTTCAGGCGTAATTGACATGAGCCGGTTTCCATCGGCATGTTCAGCCGGTTGCGAACAAAAATAACAAAACAAGCCGGTTTCACGAAATGAAATATCTTAATTTACTCCTTCTGCTACCCTTTTTGGGTTTGCTCTGGACTCCGCTGTATGACCGGCACGACCCGGTCCTGCTCGGTTTTCCCTTCTTTTACTGGTACCAGTTCGCCTGGGTACCCGTAACATCCGTCCTGATCTGGGTTGTGTGGAAGAAGGGGAACCGCGCATGAACGCCATCAATCCATGGGCGCTTGGCGTCTTTATCCTCTTTTTTGCCGCGACCATTGTTATTGGTTCCTCCATCCAGTGGATCCGCGGATTATTTAGCAAAAAGACCAGTTCCACCTCTCACGAGGAGTGGTCGCTAGGTGGGCGTGGGTTTGGCCCGTGGGTAACCTGGTTTTTGGTCGGGGGGGATTTTTATACGGCTTACACGGTTATTGCCGTGCCCGCATTGGTGTACGCCGCAGGTGCCTATGGATTTTTTGCCCTGCCTTACACGATTATTGTTTACCCGTTTATTTTTATTGTTATGCCCAAACTGTGGAAAATTGCACGTGAAGGCGGGCACTCCACAGCGGCAGATATTGTGCGTGCCCGGTTTGACAGCCGCGCACTGGAAATTGTTATTGCCCTGACCGGCCTTGTTGCCGTTATGCCCTACATTGCCTTGCAGCTAATTGGCATTCGGACCGTTATTCAAGCGCTGGGCCTGCCGGGGGATCTGCCGCTCATTATCGCGTTTTTGTCCCTCGCAGCCTATACTTGGCTGGGTGGGCTGCACGCCCCCGCCCTGACCGCTTTTATCAAAGATATCATGATCTATATTGCCGTGCTGGTAGCAGTTACGGTCATTCCTTTGCATACAGGTGGATATGGTGCTCTGTTTGCCTCGGTTGAACATGCACAAACCATGCTCAAACCTGGGCAGGGTCTGCCTTATGCCACTCTGGCCCTTTCTTCCGCTCTGGCTGCATTCCTTTACCCCCATACGCTTACGGGTATTCTGGCATCCCGTTCGGCAGATACCATTCGCCAGAATGCCGTATTCCTGCCTGTTTACACCATTGTACTTGGGTTAATTGCCATGCTGGGCTTTATGGCCCACGCGGCAGGCATAATAACAACCAACAATTCCATGGTTGTTCCCATGCTGTTCCAGAAGGTTTTTCCGGCATGGTTTGCCGGGTTCTGTCTGGCCGCCATTGCGGTGGGTGCGCTTGTGCCTGCTGCCGTTATGGCCATTGGTGCTGCCAACCTTGTTACCAGCAACCTGCTCCCAGCCCAGAAAGACCCGGTACGCACCAGCCGCCTGACCTCGCTGCTGGTCAAACTGGGGGCACTGGTCTGTGTGCTGTTCCTGAATGCGCAGTTCGCCATTGACTTCCAGCTTCTTGGCGGCGTGTTTATTCTGCAAACCTTTCCTGCTCTTATTCTGGGTTTGCTCAAGGTCCGTTTTTCCGCCACCGCCATGCTGGCTGGCTGGCTGATTGGCACCGTGTTTGGGGTCAGCCTGTGCTGGATGGATGGGCTTAAGCCTATTCACCCCGTTAATCTGGGTCTGTTCTCGGGCAATGTTTCCACGGGTCTGCTGGCTCTTGGCGTTAACCTTGTAATTGTGGTCGTGATTTCGGCCCTGTACCCTGCAAAAAAAGCAATCAGCACATCCAAACCGGACAGCGTGGAAAATCCTGCCTAAAAAGCGGAACACACCTGCACAACAAAAAAGGGATGGCCATTAAGGCCATCCCCCACCACATCAGCTGCTGACCTGTTCCCTATATTACAGGCTAAGAAGAATAGCAGGAGCAGTCTCAATATGAGTGGGCTGGAAAGTCCTGACCTGCTCACGCACAACATCATACAAATCTATGCCGCACCTACGGGCTGGTTCAACCATCTGCTCATACAGTTCTTCCAGCAGGTAGTTTTGCTGCCCGCCTTCACTCAACCGTAAGGGGGAACGCTGGTTACGCTGGCATAGCTTGAAAAATGAGCGAAGGGCAGCCTCGCCTTGCGGTGCAAGGCCAGCCACAGTGCTGGCAAAAAAATCTACTTCCGCATTCAGCCCGACAAAAACACCGCGGAAAACCGCACGCTGCACCTGAAAACTGATAAGGGCCGGAATGCCGCCAATAAGCATAATATCCTGTGCAGATGGGGGCATTGGTGCTGTCTGGCTCCTTGCAAGCGCGGGCATGGTTTGCAATGTTGATAGCATTCTTCTGCTCTACGCCAAAGAGTGCGCTGGGTCCCTCACGATTTTCATTAAGCATTGCCATGCCACGCTCCCACCCGACAGCCCAACAGATGGACCTTTTGCTCCCTGACACCCGCCCCCAGCGTGTGGAGCTAGAAGCAGGCGCCGTGCTACTGCGGCAGTTTGCCACACAGCAAAGCGCCATACTGCTCCATGCCATAGACGAAGTTGTCCAGCAGGCGCCTTTCCGCCACATGCTCACACCCGGTGGAGGCAGCATGTCGGCTGCCATGTCCAGCTGTGGCACACTGGGCTGGGTCAGCTCCGCGCATGGATATGCTTACACCACGCAGGACCCGACCAGCCACCATCCATGGCCCGCCATACCCCTGCCGTTGCTCCAACTCGCACAAAATGCCGCACAGGCCGCGGGGTATACGAACTTCCTCCCTAACGCCTGCCTGCTGAACCGTTACCAGAACGGCGCTCATATGGGGCTACATCAGGACAAAGATGAACAGGACACCACGCAGCCCATAGTCTCGCTCTCCCTCGGGCGAACAGGATTATTTATATGGGGGGGGCGCAACAGGGCAGATAAGGTTCGCACATTTGCGCTGGAGCATGGAGACGTACTGGTATGGGGTGGGCCAGCACGGCTGAACTACCACGGCATTAAAAATCTGGCCCCCTCCGCACACCCCCTTACGGGCATGACCCGGTTCAACGTAACCTTCCGCTATGTTGCCCACGCTCTTTTAAACCCCACACGGACTTAATTGACCCAACATGCCCAACGCCAGCACCATGCCCCGCCGCACACTGTTGCAAACAGGACTGGCCTGCGCCGCCTGCCTGAGCACGCCTTTTCTCCCGGCTTATGCCGCACAAGAGCAGGATAATCCGTTTTCTGCGGTGGAGAATATTTTTCATCAAGCCATTCGGGACCACAGAATGCCCGGTGCCGTAGCGGCAATAGGACATGCAGGACAACTGGTCTGGAAAGGGGTTTTTGGCAATCGCGCCATAATACCCCAAACTGAAACCATGACATGGGATACCATATTTGACATGGCATCCCTGACAAAGGTTCTTATAACCGCCCCTGCGATCATGCAGTTTTATGAGCGGAGTCTTATTGCGCTGGATACACCAGCCTGCCATTATCTGCCGGACTTTGCAGCACATGGCAAAGACGCAATTACCATACGCCAACTGCTAACCCATTATTCCGGATTACCCGCTGATCTGGATTTAAGTTTTCCATGGAGTGGCAAACAAGCTGCCATCCGTATGGTCATGAACACGCCCCTCCAAAATCCTCCGGGCGAAAAATTTGTTTATAGTGATATTAATTTCATCACGCTTGGGCTGATTGTTGAACGGCTTTCCGGCACCTCCCTGCCCCTGTACGCAACGGAGCATATTCTCAAACCGCTGGGTTTGAAGGCCTCATTTTTCCTGCCATACGCCACCCAAAAAACCAATATTGCTCCCACTCAATATGATGAGAATGGGCAGATGCTCCAAGGTATTGTGCACGACCCTACAGCCCGGCGCATGGGGGGCGTTGCAGGCCATGCCGGACTGTTTTCCTGCGCGCAGGATACCGTAACTTACGCACACAGCCTGCTGGATAAACTGGCCGGATTACCCTCCACCTTCCCCCTGAAGGCAGAAACACTTTACCTTATGTCCACCCCACAGCAGCCACAGGGCAAAACCGATTTGCGTGGACTGGGGTGGGATATAGCAACCCACTATTCCACAGCGCGCGGCGCTCACTTTCCTTCATCCTCTTTTGGTCATACCGGCTTTACCGGTACTTCCTTGTGGCTGGTCCCCAACAGCCGCAGCTTTGTTGTCATCCTGACCAACCGTGTTCACCCCAACGGGCAGGGAAATGTTGTGACCTTGCGCAAAGATGTTGCCACCGCAGCAGCTCTGGCCCTGACCGGCATGGAACAGTAACGCACGACCAGACCATTCTCTGCCAGTTATGGCAGCGTGCAACAGAGGTGTGTTATTCTGGCATCACCTTTTGAATATATTTCTGCATATATAGGTTTATGCACACCTATATATAGACAAAGAGCGTGGCATCCGGGCAGAAGAACGCACCCTTTGTTCTTTATCATATCCCGGACCAGCCAGATCCATGCACGATCGTTTCCATATTTTTTTCGCCACCGGAACATTTGGCGCATTTTTGCTAACGACTTCGGCACTGGCCGCAACCTCTGTTGCTCCTCAGCAACAGCTCCCTGCCGGTAAGCCGAGCACCATTAAAACAGCGCAGAGCAAAAGCCCGCTGGCACAGGCACGTAGCAGCGCAAAACCCGGCACCACCACGCCTATTGCCGGGATTTTAGATGGCTCCAATGGCGAAACCGTGAACGTACATGGCCACCATGCGGCTGATGGCACGGGCGCCAAATACATGAACAAAATTGTTTATCTCGGCCCCTTGGGCAACCGGGATACGCTGGACACACCTTACTCGGTCATGGGTGTGCCCCATGACGTGGTGGTCAATCAGCAGATTCGCAACATTAATGACATGGCGCAATATCTGCCTTCCGTTCAGCTGGAAATCCGTGGAGACCCCAATACATCGCGCCCACAATCGCGCGGGTTTGAGGCTGATGTGGTCTCCAACTCCCGCCTTGATGGTCTAAACGTGGTCTCCACCACGCCTTACCCAGCGGAATGGGTGGACAACCTGCAGGTGCTCAACGGTCTGGCCGGTGCCATGTATGGCCCCGAAAACCCGGCTGGTGTGTTTGAATACACCCTTAAACGCCCGACTGACCGGCGGACCGAACGGCTTTCTGTTGGGGTAGATTCCATCGGCACCCCAACAGTTAACGGCGATGTTTCTGGCCGTCTGGGCAAAAATGGCTGGTTTGGTTACCGCCTGAATATGCTGCATGCCAATGGCACGGCCTATGCACCAGGAAGCTGGATCCGGCGCGAAATGGTCAGTGCGGATTTTGATATTCATCTGGACGACAAAACAGTTATCGAACTCGACGCCAGCCACTACACCTACGCTGCCCGTGGTTTGGCTCCGGGGTTTGGCATTCCAGCCGCAGGTGTTGGTGGGGCTTTGCCCGAAGCACCCGACCTGAGCAACCGCCTAGCTCCGGACTGGAGCGGGTATAATATGGAAACCAACACCTTTTTGGCCAAAATCAAACACGAGATCAACAAAGACTGGAGCTTTACGCTCGGCGGACTTTACCAGGATGCCATGCGCCAGTCCTTTGGGATAACTGATACGCTTAGCGCGACCGAAGGAACACACGGTATTTACTCGGCAGTTGCAAAAGCCGCTACATCTGCAAACGATTTTCGTGTTGGTAGTAACATGGCCTATTTTAATGGCCGTGTTTATACCGGACCAGTCAAGCATGATCTGGTCATTGGCACCAATGGCTACATGATGGGGAACTACAACCCTGTAGGTGTGAGTGGCATTGTGCCAAAAGCCGGACTGCCTTTGGGCACATACTCCATGTATGGCGCGGCCCCCACCAATGGAACGCAACCGTACTATAGTAAAAAAGATTACAAATCCAGCAGTGTGATGAGCCAATCCTTTATTATTGGCGATACAATCAAGATCAATAAACACTGGTCGGTTATGGGAACACTGGCGTGGAGCTGGATCAACCAGAAAAGCCGTTCAAGTGTCACCAGTGCTGTGCGCCAGCTCCCGCAAACCAATGCTGCATTCAGCCCAACAGCCAGCCTGCTTTACAAACCAACACAGAACCAGACCCTTTACTTTACGTATGGCCGGTCGGTGGAGGCTGGTCCTGTTGCCACGAACAGCAACAATATTTCTAACCCCAATGCGGCATTGCCAGTTGGCCACTCTGAGGAATATGAAGTCGGCTATAAATTCCGCTACCAGAAAATGCAGTTCAACATTGCCGGTTTCCGCATGACATCCCAATATGCCATGCCAACACCTGCTGCCAATTCCTCCTGCGTGGCTGGAAGCAACTGCCTGACATACGGGTATTACGGCACACAGCGTAATTATGGTGTGGAAGCCCAGATTTCGGGAGAAGTATTGCCAAATCTTTCTGTTCTCGCAGGTATGACCTGGCTGGATGCTGAACTTGTTGGCAGCCAGATTGCGGCTTACAACCACAAGCAGATTGTGGGAGCAGCTCCTTTGCAGGCCAACCTGCTACTGGACTACAGGCTCCCCGCCACCCTTGGTTCTTTTGCCTCCGGGTGGGCGTTTAACGCCAATGTCCATTATATGGGCAACCGTGCGGCAAATATTACAAACACACTCCACACCGGGTCTTACACAACGCTGGACCTTGGCACCCGTTATGCCTTCCACGTTACAAAGTTCCCCTGGGTTGCCCGCTTTGGCGTAAGCAACGCCACAAACGAACGGTACTGGGCCTCCGTCTATACAGGCGCACCCGCTGGCACATCTGGCGCAGGGTCAACCCTGTATGCCGGGCTGCCACGCGTGTATCACTTCACGCTCTCTATGGAATTTTAATCTTACGGATCATGGGGTGGGCACTCAGGCCCACCTTACCCATAACCAGATTACTGGCGCGGGCTACAAATAGCTCAGTTTTCCAACTGGGCTGTTCTTGCCTGACGCTCCAGCCATTTTTGAGCAGAAACTTTGCGGGATGCATCAAGCATCCGGTACAATGAGACCATGTCCCGTTCATCAGGCGAGACAATCAGGTCAATATCTTCCTGCACAAAACCGGTTAAGAACACTTCCGGGTCCACATGCAAAAGAGCGGCCAGTTTGGGAATATGCTTGCGGGCACTTCCCTCCCTACCGGTTTCCCAGAAGGCTATGGCTGGGCGGGATACGCCGAGTGCATCAGCCACCTGCTGCTGCGTAAGACCTGCAGTTTTACGAAGAATTTTGATTCTCTGCCCAAGCTCAATACCTGGCGAGATAACATTGTCTCGTTGAGCCATCTTAATTCCTCCACTTTACCACGTCGTGGCAGAATGTTTAGCGGGCAAACGTCATTCATATTTGTAAATGTACAAAATGCAGACCGCTCTACTTCAAATAATAGTCTATGAAAAAAGCGGATAACCTCTGTACCAACAAACCTGAGAACATTGATAACACATGGCAAAATGTGTGCAACAAATTACCGTCTGTTAATTTTTTAAATTCTCATCTTCTGGTCACGTTTGCGTGTAATTCCACGCATCAAAGGTGCAACGGTGCCTACCCAGCAGATATTACCCCCTCGGGGTCGGCTGTGTATGCCGCAAATACCGCGCCAAAACATTACCAGCGCCTTGCAACAGCATTACCAGAACAACCAGCACAGCCACAACGCCCAGCATAACAGTGGTATTGAATCGCTGGTAACCGTAACGGATTGCCAGATCGCCTAGTCCGCCAGCACCAATGGCACCAGCCATAGCCGAAGCCCCCACAAGAGTGACCAATGTTACCGTAAAACCGGAGATCAGCCCCGGCAGGCTTTCTGGCAGCAGCACGTAACGCACAACCATCCACCGTGTGCCCCCCATGGCACGCACGGCATCCACCAAACCGGCGTCCACCTCCCGCAAAGAAACTTCTGCAATGCGGGCGAAATATGGAATAGCTGCAATGGAGAGCGGTACAATAGCCGCAGTTGTGCCCAACGCTGTGCCAACGACCATACGCGTGAAAGGGATAAGCAAGACAAGCAGAATAATAAAAGGAACAGCCCTTACTGCATCCACCACAGCTCCCAGAGTACGCGAAAGCCAGGGTAACGGATAAAGCCCCCCCGGAGCGGTCAGCACAAGCAGCACCGCCAGAGGCAGCCCACCTGCTACAGCCAGCAGGCCAGAAGCCAGGACCATTTCCAATGTCTGAACGGTCGCGTTCCAGAGCAGGTCAAGAATAAGCCGGGACATATCCAATTACCTCGGCTGCACAGGCATGTGCCTGAAGAGCGTTCATGGTTGAAACAGCAAGACCATCCATCTGCACGACCAGATCCACCAACCCTTCCTCCTCCCTTGCTGGCAGGGTTTGCAGCAAGGTGAGTTTGGCTTGGCACTGCTGTTCCAGCATTTGCAATAATGGTGCCAACATGGCCTGCGCTGTGACGGTAAGACGGACAATGGCATGACTACCATCATGCGGGGTCTGGCTCAGGTTAGGCGGTAAAATGGCATCCAGTTGGTTGGCATCCAAAATATCGGCTGGGGTGCCACGTGCAACAATACGCCCTTTTTCCAACACCAGAACCTGTTGGGCCAAACGGCGCACCACGTCCATTTCATGCGTGATAAAGACAATGGTCAAACCCAGCACACGATTAATATCGGCCAGCAAAGCCAGAATGGCCTCTGTTGTTTCCGGGTCCAGGGCGGAAGTCGCCTCATCACACAGTAGCAACGCAGGCTGTGCGGCCAACGCACGCGCAATACCCACGCGCTGCTTTTGACCACCAGAGAGCATGGCGGGGTATTTGCCTGCATGGTCGGCCAGACCAACCAGATCAAGCAGTTCGGCGACCCGTTTATGGCGCTGTGCTTTGGGCACTCGCGCTATTTCCAGCGGTAAAGCCACATTGGCAGCCACTGTGCGGGAGGTCAGCAGATTAAAATGCTGGAAAACCAGACCAATTCTGCGCCGCAGCAAAACAAGCCTTGCTTCTGGCAGAACAGCCATATCCTCCCCCTCCAGCAGAATTCTGCCAGACTGGGGACGGTCCAAACCACTTAAGCAACGCAACAGGGTCGATTTACCGGCACCAGAGCGACCGATAATACCCAACCTGTCCCCCTTGCCCACGTTGAATGAAATATCGTGTAAAGCGACCTGCCCACCAAAGGAACGGTTAAGCCGCTCGACTTCCAGCAGTTTCATGGCCACGAAGGTAACACAGCACCGTGGAACGCTTTATCCAACGCCTGCCGCACATTGGGTTGCTGGTAAGCTCCCACCAACCTGGACACCCAAGGGGCTGATTTATCGGCCTCGTTCACGGCTATAATGCAGATGTATGGGTTATTATCTGCTGTTTCCTGCGCAATACGCGTTTTTTCAATATCAACACCAACTTTTTTGGCCCAGTCCGTGTTAATAACAGCCGCATCAAGGTCTGTTAGGGCGCGGCCCACAACGCCTGCATCCAGTTCCCGAATACTGATATTGCGGGGATTCTCCGTAATATCAAGCGCAGTTGGTGTATTCCCGGCATCTGCTGCCAGCTTAATCAGCCCCAGTTTTTGCAAAAGCAGCAGGGCACGCCCCTCGTTTGTTGGGTCATTGGGAACACCGACAACAGCTTTGTCCGGCAGAGCCGCAACAGATTTCCAACGTGTTGAATACAGACCAATAGGCGCTACATATGTATGCCCAACAGGCACAATGCTGTAACCCTTAGCCTTGTTCTGCGCATCCAGAAAAGGACCATGCTGAAAGGCATTTGCGTCCAGTTCGTGCTCGGCCAGCGCCTCGTTTGGAGCATTATAGTCCGAGAAGGTCACAATTTTGAGTTCCAGCCCTTCCTTGGCGGCATTAGCAGCCACAATAGGCCATACATCCTCATCCTCACCCGCCATAATGCCTACACGCACAACCTGCGGTGCGGCCTGCGCTACGGTTGTATGCCCAACCAGAGCGCACGCCACAGCAGCAGCACCAGCCAGCACAAACCGGCGGGAAAGAACGGAAGAGAGCATCACCAACACACCCCGCAAACAGGAACCAAACCAGATAATAAATCACTATAAGTTTTGCTTGAATAAAATATAGCACCTGATTGTCAAGTTTATTTGTGGTGATCTCACGCAATCATCCGATGTAGGCTAACCCTTCCGGCAGAAGTTTACCGGGATTGAGAATATTGCGTGGGTCTAGTGCTACCTTCAATGTTCTCATCACCCGCAACGAGGGTTCACCGTGTTCCTGCGCAAGGAATTCGAGTTTACCGACCCCTACGCCATGCTCGCCACTACAGGAACCATCCAGTTCAAGCGCACGGGCCACAATCCGCCGGTCCAGATCCATTGCTTTTGCATGTCCTGCAGCACTGTCTTCCGTGATGATCAGCGTATGAAAGTTACCATCACCAACATGACCCAGAATAGCGGCTTCCAGACCGGATTCCTGAATATCAGCCTTAACGCCCACAATTAAATCTGCCAGGCGAGAAATCGGGACAATGCAATCGGTTGTTACAATCCGCGCACCCGGATAAAGCGCTTTTACAGCCCAGAACGCATTATGCCGCGCCTTCCACAATCGTGTACGCTCATCAGGCGTATCAGCCCATGCAAAACCGAGGCCATTATTCTCCCTGGCCAGCATTTCGGTTACATCCACCTGTTCCCTTACGGACGCTGGTGCACCGGAAAATTCAAAGAACAGGGTCGTAATCGGACGCAATTCCTCCAGACCAGAATAGCGAATGCTCGCTGCCATTTGCACGTCATCCATCAGTTCCACGCGTGCAATGGGCACACCGGCCTGAATAACCTCAACCGCCGTACGCACGGCATCTTCAAGATTTTCAAACTGACAAATCGCAGCGGAAAGCTGCTCGGGAATACCATGCAGGCGCAGCTGGACCTCTGTAATAATACCTAAAGTACCCTCGGACCCCACAAACAGAGATGTCAGGTCATACCCGGTGGAGGATTTTCTAACCCGTCCACCTGTTTTAATGACCTCGCCATTTGCCATGACCACCGTCAGACCAAGCACATTCTCTTTCATCGTACCGTAATGCACAGCAGCAGTCCCTGATGCACGGGTTGCGCACATGCCACCCAATGTTGCCTCGCCACCGGGATCAACCGGGAAAAACAGCCCCGTATCACGCAAGCGAACATTCAGTTCCTGCCGGGTCAACCCGGCCTGCACACGGCAGTCCATATCCGCAGCATTAACCTGCAAAACAGCAGTCATACGGGACAGGTCAATGCTCACAGCATGTTCAGGCGGCGTAACATGCCCTTCCACCGAAGTGCCTGCGCCAAATGCCACAACAGGCACATAAGCGGAGTGACAGAGCGCCAGAACGGTTGAAACGTCATCCGTAGTTTCTGCAAACACAACACCAGCAGGCAAACGCGCCAGTTCCAGTGCCTCGCCATGGCTATGCGCTTCACACACAGACGGATTGGTGGAAACCTTATTGCCCAGATGTTCTGTTAATTGTGCCAAAACAGCAGTTACGCGCTCTGCCGCCTGACGATCTATGGAAAGATGCGGCATTTTCTTTTTCCCGGTTTTACAAAAAGCTCAAACAGTCCGGCTATACATATCCTCAACCCGGACAATGTCATCTTCATCCAGATAGGGACCGGACTGAACTTCAATCAAAGTAACTGGAATACGGCCCGGATTTTCCAATCTGTGCAAGCTTCCAAGCGGCAGATAAATGCTCTCGTTCTCCCGCACAATCACCTGCTCATCTTCCCTCGTAACAAGAGCCGTGCCTTCCACCACCACCCAGTGTTCAGCGCGGTGATAATGTTTTTGCAACGAAAGTTTTTCGCCCGGTTTCACAACAATTTTTTTAACCTGAAAACGATGACCTTCTGTCAGTGCCTCGTAATGCCCCCATGGCCGGTATGTCAGCCGGTGCATATCCACTTCTGGTCGGTTATTGTTCTTCAGGGTCTGCACTAGGGTTTTAACATCCTGTGCACGGTCCTTACTGGCAACAAGAATGGCATCCTGCGTTGCCACGACAATCAGATTATCCACGCCCAGAACAGCAGCCAGCATACCATCCGTACGCACATAGGATTGACTTACGTCGTGTACAACAACATTCCCATGCAACACATTCCCTTGAGCATCTTTTTTACCCAGATCCCATAAGGTGTCCCAGCTCCCTACATCCGACCAGCCGAAGTTACCGGGCACCACTGCTGCCATATCTGTTCGTTCGGCCACGGCATAGTCAACTGATATATCCGGAGACTTACAAAAGCTTTCTGGGTCAAGCCGCTCAAAATCCATATCTGTCTTACGTTTTTCCACGGCTTCCTGAACATATGTGTAAAGTGCGGGCTCATACCGCTTGATCTCAGCCAGAAAGGTTGCCGCACGGACAACAAACATGCCCGAATTCCACAAATACCCCCCCTGTGCCAGAAACGCCGCAGCTTTATCCCGATCAGGTTTTTCTACAAATCGACTGACCTCATAAACCCCTGGCAGACCATCTATGCTCCCACCTTGTGCAATGTAGCCATATCCAGTCTCTGGTCGGGTTGGTGTCATACCAAATGTGACCACATAACCCTTACGTGCAGCCAAAACAGCGTGTTCCAGTGCAACCTGTAACTTGGGCACATCTTCAATCGCAGCATCTGCTGCCATAACCCACAACACTGCATCCGGGTTCTGTTCCGCCACAATAAATGCAGCCGCAGTTATGGCAGGTGCTGAGTTACGCCCGGCAGGTTCCAGAACAATCCGTGCATCCTGCACACCGGCATCACGCAGTTGTTCGGCAATGATAAAACGATGCTCACCGTTGCAAATAACAATCGGATTTGCCAACCCCTGCCCCTGACCGCGCAAAGCGGTTTCCTGCAGCAAGGTGCGGTCACTCAATAATGGCCAGAACTGCTTGGGAAAGCTCCCGCGTGAGACAGGCCACAACCGGCTCCCCGCCCCGCCAGAAAGGATAACAGGCACAATCGGAGCAGTATGAAGGCCTGCACCAGCATCACCTGTATCCTTACTACCGACCATACTCTTGCCCCTAACATTCCTTATGACCTCCACCAGAAAGTCCACCATAATCCGTAATACAAGCCCTCCTCCGTGACAATCACCCTATTATTTTCAATGAGTGAGTTATCATGGATATATGAACCCAAATATATTTAGTATATTCCAAATATTTGTAAAAATATTATAGTGAAATAAATAAATGTTCTATTATATATGATTATTCACCGTTAAATACAATAAAAAAGATATCATTTTACAGACACCGATAAGCATTACGTCTTACTTGAATAACAGTCCCTCTAAGAACCTGCTTCCCGTCACGTACATAACTGCTTGCGACATAAGAGCTGTATGCTAATAACACCGAGATAGGCCGAAGGTCATTGGTAGCGTTTTATTTGATCATCGCGTACGTTCAGCACACGGATCAGGCCGGTTCAGCCCCGATCCCTATACCCACACAGATTATTCTTAAGCAGCCAACACAAAAACATCGTCAGTAAATTCTTGAGGTATATGGGCTAAACAGCAGGATTTATACTATCGCATACCCCTCAATCTCCAATCTATTATTCTCTTACTACAGGATATATAGGAACTTAACCCATCTAAAATCTAATTTTAGCCAATCTGCTTTTGGATAAAAGGAAATGGAAAAGCCACCTCCATCCAGTGTAACCACAGGAAGTAGCTGCCCCATAACCTCACACTTACTTTTCAAAATTGATTTCTGATCAATATTTCGTAGAATTTGTAAAAATCACCAACTATATGAAATATTCCCATAAACACGGCGGGATTGCCCATAATAACATTGCCTTACCGCACAGGACCCAAAATAACGCTTGTTAGTCAAATTCGACATAGCGAGCGATACTTTTAATCCGTGAAGATTGGGAGAAATATCTCCAAAATCATAATGGGCACCCGCATCAAAAAGCGTGTAGGGCGGAACTTTAAATGAATTAGAGTCATC
This sequence comes from Acetobacter syzygii, assembly GCF_000964225.1. Classification (GTDB taxonomy): domain Bacteria; phylum Pseudomonadota; class Alphaproteobacteria; order Acetobacterales; family Acetobacteraceae; genus Acetobacter; species Acetobacter syzygii. The sequence continues at coordinate 31,463 of NZ_BAMZ01000023.1, forward strand.
TGCATACGTAAAGCCGATGTATCGGACGCCAAAGTTAACCCCAAAACCATGGAATATAGACCGCGGCAACGTGTAGTCTGCAAACATGTTCACCATGTTTCGTGGCAAACCTGATACATACTTCCCTTGCTCCGAGACATCTCCCAGATTATTCCCGTGAATGTCATACTGCGTTACACTTGTATCACTTTTTGCGACCCGAATATCATTATACGTATAGGATGCGGTCAAACGTAAGTCGCGCGTTACATTTGCATGGGCAGATAATTCAACTCCTTTTGAAACAACAGTGCCTGCATCTGTACTAAAGTCCAGATTATCAGGATCACTAATCAAATAATGATGTTCTTTTATATGATAAGCTGATGCCGTTAACAGCACGTTAGAACGCGGAATCAAGTATTTTAACCCGACTTCAAACTGATCTCCAGTCAGTGGTTTGGCGACTGACCCATTTGCAACAGTACTCCCATACTGTGGATTGAACGAAGTTGAATAGCTGAAATAAGGTGAGAGTCCAAAATCAAACTTATAAACAATTCCAGCACGCCACGTAAAAGCAGAGCCATTTTCTTTTGTGTTTTCCGCCAGTGACATTGACTGCACAGACGATGATGTTTGATGCCCGGAATAGCGCTTATAATCATATCCATACCAATCTTCTCGCCCACCCAAGACAATAGAAAATTTATTAATTTTTATTTGATCCTGAAAATAAACACCTGCCTGATTCCATGACACCGGATAACGGTAGAAATACAGCATATCAGAACTATGAGAACTGTAATCTGGATGCACGACATTATAGACAGGATTCCAGATATTGATCGATTGCAGAGGAGTAAAATCATAAGACAAATTCCATGACTGATCGACATGCCTGTAATCCACACCAGCGACCAGCGTGTGTTGGAATAGACCTGTTTTAACCCGACCTATAACGCGACTATCAATGCCTATTGTGCTGTATTTATGATTTCCCTTCCAAGCGTACCTTGTATATGTCTCGCCATCAGAGTTCAAAGAGCCCCCATAAGTATTATTATTCCACTTACGGCTGTTTTCATAAGAAAGGTTTTGTTGAAATTCTATATTTTTATTGAATTTATGCGAAAATTGGTATTCAAATCGAGCATCTTTTGCCCCCGTCACATTATCATCCGGGTCACCAAGAAAACGGCTACGTGGAATATATCCATATTTTCCCCGAATCAATGTGCCTACAAGAGGATAATATGCACCGGAACCAACACCGGGCGTGTACATATACATACCTAACAGGGTTAAACTTGTTTTTTCATCTATATCCCACTTTATAGACGGAAGTACCCCTACCCGGTGGTAATTAACATAGTCAGTTTGAGTTCCCTGCGTAACACCAATTCCCGCTATTCTATAACGAACATTCCCAGATTTTGTAACTTTATCACTTATATCAAATGTAGATTCATAACGACCCCAATTACCAAAACCAATAGTCGCATTCTTGAGTGGCGTATCGGTTGGCTGTTTCAAACGCATGGCAATAATACCGCCAGGTCCAGTTTGCCCATACATAACGGACGCAGGTCCATTAATTGCTTCCACACGCTCTACAAAAGCTGTTTCCGCCGCAGATTGCATATTAGAAATAATACCATCAATATACTGCGTAGAGGAAAAACCTCTTTGACTAAAACCACCACCTCCATCGCTTGGGCCAGAACCACTTCCCCGATCAGCCATTCCCAATCGCTCGGCATAAATACCGGGCATATAGCGCAACACATCCGCTATATTTTGTGCCTGCTGGTCAATAATTTGATCTTTTGTAATCGTATAAATTGAATTTGGAATCTCAGTTATAGGTGTATCTGTTTTTGTCCCGGCATCAGTATAGGTAGCAACATATCCGACACCAGGTCCAATGGCAGCCTCATGTGCATTAAGGGTACCCCCGACACGGACCGGACCAAGGGTGATATTGGCTGCAGCTTTTGCAAGGGTCACACTGTTCGGCCCCGTGGCACGCCAGGTCAGGCCCGTCCCTGTCAGCAGTCGGGACAGAGCCTCCTGAGATGTCAGATTACCCGAGATCGCCGTGGACCGGACGTTACCTGCGTCCGCCGTCGGATAGGCTACCTGAACGCCTGACTGTTCAAGATACTGGTGCAGAGCAGTGCGCAGGGGTTGCGCCGCGATGGTGAAATGCCGGACTGCCCCCGCACCGTCACCCACGGGTTGCGCCTTTGCAGCGGGAGCCAAAAACCCGGAAAGGCAACTGGAAGCCAGCAGGGCCATAAGACAGACCCCAGCAACGGACGCCGACTGACGGCGCAATGTGTGACCCATTGGTGAACGACGCTCCCATATGCAATTGAGAAGAGTTCTCAAAATTCTGTCATAAAATGGAAGACGACGTGGCGGCACGGATATCCACACCCTTCCCGATCTTTTTTTGATAACCTCACCAATTCACGAGCACACGAAGAGCACCAGCATTTTGGGCCAGTCAACACACTTTTGGAGGCTTCGTGAAAACGAAAGCGCGCCAGAAGCCCACGGCGTAACCTGCACCAGTGGACTAGAAAGCACCCGACACGAACGCCTATTTTAGCATTAAAAAGGCAACTGATTAAAGCGCGTTTCCATGCCAAAGTCGTGGGGTGGATGACGGCAACATGCGTTGGGCGAGCGTGCAAGATGCGTGGTGCGTTCCACACCCTCACGGCATGTATCGATGCACCAGCCCGTTCCCTGTCCCCCATTTACAACAGGATTTTTTTAGATGCTGAAAAGTGTCAAAATCCGCCCCCATCAGACGTCCAGACATAAGAAAGCTAAAGCATCCCGAAGGGAAGGCACCAGACGGTGTGACCTCATCAACAATATTGCGAATTGTTCTTAATACTGTTAGATATATAGAGAATTTCATGGATGACCCTATGACATGCAGGATAACATCGCCACACTGACGAACCTGATGGTGAAGGAACGCCCCTCGCTGTTTCACCTCATGTATCGGATCATCAAGAACCGTGAAGCAGCAGAAGACGCAGTTCAGGCTCTGTTCGAAAAAATCCAGCATGTCGAACCCGAGGCGGTAATCCTCAGCCCTCATGCCTATCTGTACCGGCTGGCATCCAACCTGGCGATCGATTCCGCACGCAGCCGTTACCGCCGAGAAGACGTGCAGGACAGCATTCACGACCTGCTCTGGCTGGAGGACGACAAACCGACAGCCGAACAGCAACTGGCCGGAAAAAAGAGACTGGCTCAGGTTGAAGCCATGATCGAAACCATGCCCGAGCCTATGAAGACCATTTTCTGCCTCAACCGCTTCCATGGACTGAGCCAGACGGAAATCGCACGCCGCTCCGGCAAATCGGTGTCGCTGATCAACCGTTACGTGCAACGAGCCCTGAACCTGCTGGCCACGGCCCGAGACGACTGATTTTTTCCCAAACCATGACCTGCCAGTATAAAGCTGCGGTTTCCGACCGTCTTACAGTTAAGAGCGGCGAAACAGCCATGGATACAACGTGACCCAGACACAGCCTGACATCGCGGAAACCGCACGGCACTGGATCGTGCGCATGGCATCGGGAGAAATGACTGAGGACGAACTCGCGCAGTTTCGTACATGGCGTGCGGCCTCTCCGAAACACAATACGGCTTTCGAACAGGAGCGTAGGCTCTGGCGAGCCCTCAGGATTTCCCCCGCACAGGATCATGCCGTGCGCGCTTCGTGGAAGCGCATGAGCCGAAAGCGGACCTTGAAAGCCGGGCTATTTTCCCTGACAGCCATCGCCGCATCAGCCGCTATTTTTCTTTGTACTCCGGCCTTGAAGATATGGCTTCAGGCCGATCAGTGGACAGGCACGACTATTCGGACTGTGGCACTCGCCGATGGATCGCAGGTTGTTCTCGATAGCGATACCGCAATTGCCATCCATTTTACGCCCAACCATCGGGATATTACATTGCTCCGGGGTAACGCCCTTTTCAAGGTACACCATGATTCCACCCGCCCCTTTCGCGTTACCGATCAGGACGGACGAATTGAAGATGTTGGCACGGTCTTTGAATTACGGGATGCCCCTGCCCGCGTTACAGTCAGCGTCAGTCAGGGTCTTGTGGACGTTTACACGCCCCGCGACAGTTCCGTGCCTGCCCGGCTCCGTGAAGGCGAGCGTCTGGCTTACGCAAACGGTACGGTTTTTCCGATCGAGAGAAACATCCCCCCCGATGAGATCGCAACCTGGTCGCGCGGGGATCTGACGCTGGATAACGCCACACTTGCCGATGCCGTGCATGCCATATCCCGCTATCGGCGTGGCGCGGTCTATATCTGGGGTGAGATACCGACTGCCAGACGTATCAGTGGCGTGTTTCGCATCTACCAGCCTGACGAAGCCCTCTCGACCATTGCCGCGACAACGGGGATGACAATCCTTCACTTACCCGGCAATATCATGGTGCTTAGGCGGGCATAATCCCAGCAAAGCCTTAGGAAAACCCTGACACCTGATCACAGGGTGCATCCCCATCGGGAAAGCCATTAGTACCCTGATTGCCGCATGATGCATCGTAAGCGGGTATCGACTTCTCTATAGTAACCGGGACTTTGATCCGTTTGTGGTACACTTGGGGCTTGAAGCTGCCACGTAGCGGACGAAGCGAACAGGTCGCGTCCTCTCGCCCGCACATCACGGTTGTTGCCGTGTGGCCTTATGAAGATTGTGAATTGCCCCGGGTTTTGTGGAGACAGAACGACCCGAGAGG
>NZ_BAMZ01000022.1 GCF_000964225.1 Acetobacter syzygii
CAACACGCAGGATGCGCAGTATGACGAGGCAGGGCTCTCCGCTCCCCACATCGTCGCAACCGCACTTAATGCGCTGGGTGTGAGCGCTGCGGGCATCGGAGACATGCTCGAAGCAACCTTGTCAAACCGCTCAACGGGGACAAAATCGTAAGCATGAAACGCATTTCTTTTCGCGCAGGGCTCGTGCTTGGCATGAGCATGGCGCTCCTTCCTGTGGTTGGGGCTGGCGTGTCCGCCCCGGCTGCTTTTGCCCAGTCCGCTCCATCCAACGCTGTGGCTGCACCTGTACAGACGCTGTATAAGGCGCTGGACCAGATTGTGCAGTCGCACGGCAGCTTTGCCGAGCGCAGCCAGATTGTTGCTGCTGCGGTTGACCAGTCCTACGATCTGGAAGCCGTGCTCAAAGCCTCCATCGGTCTGCGTTACAATGCGCTGAGTGCGGACGAAAAGCAGAAGCTGCTTGCCGCGTTCAAGGACTACACGGTCTCGCGCTATGTCAGCAACTTCAAGCCCGGTGCGGATATCAAGTTCACCATCCAGCCCAACGTGACCGATGCCCCTGTAGGCGGCAACAAGATTGTGGTGACCGATCTGGGGGCCAGCGATGGGTCAACCCCGACCGAAATCAGCTACATCATGCACAATACGGGTGGATCCTGGAAAATTGTGGACGTGCTGCTCAGCGACGCCCGCATTAGCCAGGCAGCGGCACAGCGCTCCGACTTTAGCTCCACGCTCACATCGGGTGGTGTTACGGGCCTGATCAATGTTCTTGAGCGCAAGGCTCAGGCTTCCTCCAAGGACTAAGGGAACAGGACCAGGCGCGTGCGGCAACGCAAACAGACACCTATCCCCCATCTGGGGCGCATGATGGTCGAGGCATGGTAGCGGTTTTTCCTCTTCTGGCTGCTGCCAGCGCGCTGCTTTCGGTTACCGGCTGTATCCAGTCCTCTCTGGGCGCTGGTCTGCTGGCGCGCTTCCGCCGTACGGAACAGCGGCAGGTGGTGCTGGAGAACGCGCCGCCGGTCAGTGTGCTCAAACCACTCTACGGCTCCGAACCCCTGCTGGAAGAAGCGCTGGAAAGCTTTTGCCTGCAGGACTACCCCCAGATGCAGATCCTGTTTGGCGTACGCGATGCGGATGACCCCGCCATTGCCATTGTACGCCGCCTTCAGGCGCGCCACCCGCACCTGGACATGGATCTTGTTATAGACCCAGCCCTGCACGGCCTTAACCGCAAGATCAGTAACCTGATGAATATTCTGCCCAAGGCGCGGTATGATATTCTGGTTATCTCGGATTCCGACATTCATGTACGGCCCGACTATCTGCGGCACATTGTATCCGCCCTGCAACAGCCCAATACCGGGCTGGTCACCACCCTGTATGCGGGGCTGCCCGCAAAAGGGTCCATTGTGCAGATGCTGGCGGCCTGCCAGATCAACCATAATTTTCTGCCCGGGGTCATGCTCTCACGCTATCTGGGGCGGCAGGACTGTCTGGGGGCCACCATGGCCCTGCAACGCCAGACGCTGGATGCGGTAGGCGGGCTGGAAGCCCTTCTGCCCCATGTTGCGGACGATGCGCTGCTGGGCAGGCTTGTGCGCCAGACGGGCATGAACATTGCCATTGCCGAGTGCATGACGTGGACCACCATTGCCGAATCCAGCTTTGGCGAACTCCTCCGGCATGAACTGCGCTGGGGCCGCACGGTGTGCACGCTGGCTCCGGCCGGGTATGCGGCCTCCTCCATCCAGCTCCCGCTGTTTTGGGCTACGCTGGTTGTGCTTTTTCAGCCACATGCTGCGTGGAGTTTGCCATTCTTCTGGGGCATATGGGCCATGCGTGCCCTGACATCCCTGCTGATCGACCGTGCCGTTGGTGCGCGTGCGCTCTGGCCGCTCCTGCTGCTCCCCCTGCGGGACTGGCTGTCTGCCGCCATTATGGTAGGGAGTGCCAGCGGTACGGAAGTCCACTGGCGGGGGCAAACCATGCACATTGCCCCACACCCCTCTGCCCCCTCTACCCCCGTGCGCAGCCTCTCCCCCGGCCCATAAGGGGTTCATGCAAGACTTGCTTTCTCCATATGCGCCAGAGTAATTGCCTAAACCAAAGCAGACGGAAGTCCTTGAACCAGCACTTGTGCCGGAACTTACCGTTGGACCCCACCGTTCTACGCCCTTGTCAGGATAGAAACCGATGACGATGAGAACCCTTTTTCTTCAGCCGCCAACTTTTGATGGTTTTGATGGCGGCGCAGGCTCGCGCTATCAGGCACGCCGTGAGATCAAATCTTTCTGGTATCCGACATGGCTGGCCCAACCTGCTGCTCTGGTTCCCGGTAGCCGCCTGATTGACGCGCCACCGGCCAACATGGGCATGGAACCCATTCTGGAAGATGTGAAGAACCGCGATCTGGTGGTGCTGCACACCTCCACCCCGTCCTTTGCCAAGGACGTGCAGGTGGCCCAGATGCTCAAGGACGTAAACCCCAACCTGAAGATTGGCATGGTTGGCGCCAAAGTGGCCGTACAGCCCGAGGAAAGCCTGCTTAAAGGCGCGCCCATCGACTTTGTTGCCCGCAATGAATTTGATTACACGATCAAGGACATTGCCGATGGCATGGACTTCAAGGACGTGGACGGCATTACCTGGCGCAACAAGGATGGCGAAATTGTTGCCAACCGCGACCGCGCCATGATCGAGGACATGGACTCCCTGCCCTTCGTGACCGAAGTGTACAAGCGTGACCTGCGGATTGAAGATTACTTCATCGGCTACCTCATGCACCCGTACATTTCCATCTACACGGGTCGTGGGTGCAAATCGCGCTGCACGTTCTGCCTGTGGCCGCAGACCGTGGGTGGCCACCGCTACCGCACCCGCAGCCCGCAGCATGTGGCAGCGGAAATCCGTCTGGCCATGCAGTACTTCCCGCAGGTCAAGGAATTCTTCTTTGACGATGACACCTTTACCGATGACCTGCCCCGCGCCGAAGCCATTGCCCGCGAACTGGGCAAGCTGGGTGTGACCTGGTCGTGCAATGCCAAGGCCAACGTGCCTTATGACACGCTGAAGGTCCTGCGTGACAACGGCCTGCGCCTGCTGCTTGTTGGTTATGAAAGCGGCAACCAGCAGATCCTGCACAACATCAAAAAAGGGATGCGCGTTGAAGTGGCGCGCGAGTTCACCAAGAACTGCCACGAGCTGGGTATTAAAATCCACGGCACCTTTATTCTGGGTCTGCCGGGCGAAACGAAGGAAACCATTCAGGAAACCATTCGCTTCGCGCAGGAAATCAACCCACACACGTTGCAGGTCTCGCTGGCGGCACCTTACCCCGGCACAGCCCTGTTCAAGGAAGCCACGGAAAACGGCTGGTTGGACGAAAGCAACGCCGAACTGCTGGACGAAAACGGCGTGCAGATTGCACCGCTGCACTACCCGCACCTGTCGCACACCGAAATCTTCAACAGCGTGGAAGAATTCTACAAGAAGTTCTACTTCCGTGCGCCCAAGATTGCCTCCATCGTTGGGGAAATGGTGCGTTCGCCCCAGATGATGAAGCGCCGCCTGCGCGAAGGTGTGGAGTTCTTCCAGTTCCTTAAAGGCCGCAAGGCTGCCTGATCAGGCATAACAAACGGCTCTGGGTGGGGTGTGGCGCATAGCCCCCACCCAGAACAGCCATGACAGCCCACACCTGCCGGTGATAAACAGCAGGCAAAGTGAAAAGGGCTGCCAGAAGCATGAAACGCGCCATTATTTCTGCCGATGATTTCGGCATGTCGGTTGAAGTTAACGAGGCCATTGAACAGGCCCACGTCAATGGCGTGCTCTCAACCGCCAGCCTTATGGTTTCCGGCCCTGCCGCACAGGATGCGGTGGAACGGGCCAAACGCCTGCCCTCCCTCAAGGTTGGTCTGCATCTGGTGGTCATTGAAGGACCATCGGTTCTGCCCCACAAACGCCTGCCGCTGATTACGCGGGACAATGGCTGGTTCTCCTCCTCCCAGCTTGGACTTGGCGTGGATTACTTTTTTCGCCCCGAAGGGCGGCGGGAACTGGCAACGGAAATTACCGCCCAGTTTGAAGCCTTCAGCCGCACAGGGCTGGCACTGGACCATGCCAATGCCCACAAACACATGCACCTGCACCCCACCGTGGGTAAGCTGATGATTGGCATTGGCAAGGGGTATGGGCTGAACGCCGTGCGCATTCCTCTGGAACCCCCCAGGCCCCTGCAAGCCGCAGGCTCCTACACCGACACACTGGGAGATGCCGCCCTCCGCCGCTGGACGGCCCTGCTCCGCCATCAGGCCCATGCTGCGGGCATGGCCACTAACGACTGGTGTTTTGGTCTGGCATGGAGCGGACACATGACTACCGAGCGTATGGCTGCCCTTGCAGCACACCTGCCCGATGGCGTGTCCGAGATCTATTTCCACCCTGCCACCCACAAGAACGCCATGCTGGAATCGCTGATGCCCACTTATGAACACGAGGGAGAATTCCATGCCCTCTGTTCGCAGGATTTTCGGTCAGGGCTGGAACATGCGGGAGTGCAGCTTTGTGGCTGGCAGGATGTCGCGCAAGGTGCATAGCTGCCGTGCGCATGTTGCAAATTTATCGTTATAACAAAAATTTGCACTCAACTTTTTCTAAAATGCCGTTTTTTAATGTTTTTGGGTAATAATATTACAAAACCACCCTTGACCGAACATTTCCCTTCATGCTCCAGATGACGGACCGACAACAACAAAAACAATAACGGTCTGTCCCATGGTTGCACATTCTCCTCCCCGGACCATCTGCTTCCGGTCTTGCTGCGTTCCGCACCACGTTGGTGGCACTGGAACCTATGCCCTGCCCGTTCTGTGGGTTGCACTCACCGTCTGAACGACAGGGCCAGAGGGAACATCCCTCCCCTCACACCACTGCACGCACAAAACAACTCCCTCCGGCAAAACGAGAGGAAGCGGAAGAACAATGCCAAAAATACACCGCCCCCTGCCGCACCGTGGCACGCCAGAGCGTGCGCTGTGTTCCCTGCCCACCCGCACTGCGGCAGCAGCCTTTGCACTGGCATCGGTCTGGCATACCCCCTTTGGCGTGGGCACAGCACAGGCCCAGACAACCCACGCCTCTGCCCTCACCGCGCAACCTGCCGTTGCCCCCGTTTCGGACACGATCATCAACCCCGGCAGCAAGGTCCATGCCCTGCCCACGCAGTCCCTGCGCCCGCTGGATGCGGAAACCATTGGCCCGGACCTGAGCGCCATCCGCCGCCCGCCCAACACTCCCATTCCACCAAGCGGGGTGCCCATTCTGCCATCGCCCGGTCTGGCTCCACTGAGTGTGATGCCGATTATGCCATCGGAAACCCCACACTCGCTCCACCAGATTGAACTGGACGCACTCAGCAATGCGGAAGGTCCATCCGCCCTGCTGCCCGCAAGCCTTGATGCCCAGCGCGACTACGACCTGCCAGACCCCTACTACGTGCCAACAGCGGGTACGGGGCACCTTATTCCGCAGCTTATGCCATTCCGCGACCGGCTGCGGGACAAAGGCTTTTCGTTCTCCTTCTCCTACAAAGGGGAGGCCATGGGTCTGGTTGCCGGGGGGCTCCCCCACCAGAAGGGGATCAGCTACGTGCATGAGCTGACCTTGCAGACCACGTTTGATCTGGGCCGCATGAACCAGTCGCTCAATGGCTGGTCCGTTCATGCACTGGTTATGGAGCGTGCAGGCCGTGCAGCCCAGAACGTGCGCGTGGGCGAATACTACGCAGCGCTTCAGGAAGTTTACACACTCTCAGGCAACGTGGTGGCCCATCTGGTGGACATGTACGCCGAGAAAAAGATGCTCAACAACAAGCTGGACATCATTTTTGGCCGAATGTCGCTGACCCATGTCTTTGCAACGTCGCCCCTGCTGTGCTCCTTCATGGTCACCTGTTCGGCTCCGGTGGCCATCAAGCAGCTTCCGGGCATGAGCGTGTACCCAAAGGCAACATGGGGTGCACGCGTGCGCTTCCGCCCCACGCGGGACACGGCCTTGCAGGTTGGCGCTTACTCGGTCAGCAAAATTACCGACAACCCCTCCGGCTGGGCATGGGGCGCAGAAGATGCGACCGGCCTGTCCTTGCCAATCGAATTGACCTGGGCACCTTTCCTGACCCGCAACCGTTTGCCGGGCCATTACGTGCTGGGGTACGAGCATGATACAACCCGTTATGCGGACAAGATTGGCTCGGTCCTGCCTGCCCATGTGGCCAACACGCTGCCGGGCACACGCTCTGCACCATCCGACTCCATGTGGCTGGAAGCAGACCAGATGATTTACCGCCTTGGTGGCCGTAACCAGATGGCCGGTGGCTACCTGATGGCCGGATATGTGCACGCCACACCACGGGTCGTGAACATATCGGATCAGGCCTATGCGGGCCTGTCCTTTGTCGGGCTTATTCCCAGCCGTATGACCGACCGCTTTGGTGTGCTGTACTCATGGTACAAAGTCAGCCGCAGACGGCGCGAAAGCCAGATTCTGGCTGTGGAAAACGGGTATTCTCTGGGCTCAACCATTCATGGGATCCAAAATGATTCCGAACTGATTGAAGCTTACTACGGGATTGATGCAACCCACGGCGTGCTGGTCCAGCCAGAATTCCAGTACATGATCCACCCGGGGGAAACACACAACATCCGCAACGCAGCACTGGTCGGGCTTAAGGTTATTGCCGCCCTGTAACCCTTATGCCGGTCCGGTATGGACCGGCAGTCTGGCATAAAACACCACGAATGCCCCCTGCCCCCGTGGCAGGGTCTAGGCATGGCGGACCACCTCTGCTAGTCAGCAAGACCAACGTTCAACCTGTACGCGACTGGCCTTGCTGCATCTGGCATGACTGATACGCCCCACAATACACCCTCCACCGGACAGACCCTTTCCGCCAGAGCGGAAGCGGCACATGCCGAACGGCTTGCTCGCCAGGCGGCAGCACTGCGCGCCAACCTGCGCCGCCGCAAGGAACAGGCCCGCAGCAGGCAGGACCAGACGGCGGAGGACCAACGCCCCGCCACCACACAGACCACCCCCGGCAATGAAGAGAGCAAGACATGACCGTGATGCCCGATACATGGATCCGCCAGATGGCGAACGATCACGGCATGATCGAACCGTTTGTGGAAAACCAGAAGCGCGAAGGCGTTATTTCCTACGGTCTGTCCTCCTACGGGTATGATGCCCGCGTGGCCGACGATTTTCGTATTTTTACGGATGTCAACAACGCCATTGTGGACCCCAAGAACTTCAGCCCCGAAGGGTTTGTCTCCCGCAAGGCGGATGAATGCATTATTCCGCCCAACAGCTTTGTGCTGGCACATACCATTGAGTATTTTCGGATCCCGCGGGATGTTCTGGTGGTCTGCCTTGGCAAATCGACCTATGCGCGGTGCGGCATTATTGTCAACGTAACCCCGCTGGAGCCGGAGTGGGAGGGGCAGGTCACAATCGAGATCAGCAACACAACCCCCCTGCCAGCCCGCATTTACGCTAACGAAGGTATCTGCCAGTTCCTGTTCTTCAAGGGCGATTCCCCGTGCGAGGTCAGCTACGCGGACCGCGCAGGCAAATATATGGGCCAGCGTGGCGTTGCCACGCCACGGATGTAACCCCATGGACCATTTTGTTATTCGGGGGGGCCGCCCCCTGCATGGGGAAATAGCCATTGGCGGTGCCAAAAACGCCGGGCTGAAGCTGCTGGTAGCCGGATTATTAACATCCGAACGGCTTGTGCTGTCCAATGTTCCGCATATTGCCGATATTGCCACCATGCGCGCCCTGCTGGAACAACATGGGCTGGCAGTGCACGACCTTGCGGGGGACGGGTCCACCCTGTCCGTCGGGGGGGAAATTACCAATACCGAAGCCCCGTATGACATTGTTTCCAAAATGCGGGCGTCCATTCTGGTCCTTGGTCCTTTGCTGGCCCGCTGCCGCGAGGCACGCGTATCGCTCCCCGGTGGCTGTGCCATTGGCACCCGCCCGGTGGATCTGCACCTGAAAGGGCTGGAAACACTCGGGGCCGAAATTACGCTGGAAAACGGCTATATCAACGCCCGTGCACCCAAAGGATTAAAAGGGGAGCGCATTATTCTCCCCTTTGCATCCGTTGGTGCGACCGAAAACCTGATGATGGCGGCAACGCTGGCGCAGGGCAAAACCGAGATCATTAACGCCGCCCGTGAACCGGAAATGGTGGATCTGGCCAACTGCCTGAACGCCATGGGCGCACGCATTACCGGCGCGGGCAGCTCCGCCATTCTGATTGACGGTGTGGAGGCCCTGCACGGGGCCGAACACCGCATTATGCCCGACCGGATTGAATGCGGCACCTATGCCTGTGCCGCAGCCATTACAGGCGGTGACCTGCGGCTGGTTGGTGGCCAAATGGACCATCTGGGGGCTGTCGTCCGTGCCTTGGAAGAATGCGGGGTAGAAGTTACGCAGGATGGCAACACCATGCGTGTGCGCCGCACTGGGGCTTTGCGCGGCATAGATATTATGACCGAGCCTTACCCCGGCTTCCCAACCGACATGCAGGCCCAGTTTATGGCGCTGCTCTCGGTCGCGGAAGGGGCTTCCATGATTACCGAAACCATTTTTGAAAACCGGTTCATGCACGTGCCCGAACTCAACCGTATGGGTGCGCGCATTAATGTCCACGGGTCTTCCGCCATTATTCGTGGCGTGCACAGCCTGTCCGGCGCGCCGGTTATGGCAACCGACCTGCGGGCGTCCTTCTCGCTTATTCTGGCGGGCCTTGCCGCGCATGGTGAGACCATTCTGAGCCGCGTTTACCACCTTGACCGGGGGTACGAGGCCGTGGAACGCAAACTGGCCAAATGTGGCGCATTGATCGAGCGCGTAAGGGACTGACAGCCCCACCACACGCCTGAATGCAAAAAACCGGAGCAGCCTGACCTGCCCCGGTTTTTTTATACGCTGGCCCCACACATAAAGTGCGGGAGATACAGCCTAGTCTTCCCACCAGATGGAGAGAGTACGCACACCCTGTGCGCCACGGATCAGCACACCCTGAATATCCGCAGTGGCGGAAGGGCCGCTCATCAGCACACCATAATTGGCAGTATGGAACTCTGGGCGGTCCATATAGGCCGTGTGCATGTTGGCCGTCAGATTTTTGGGCGAGAGAATAACCACAATATGCTGGGTCAGATGGGCAGCGGAGTTCAGGTCATGCAACTGGGCTTCGCTCAGGTAGATCGAGCCCATTTCCGCAATACCAAACGGAGAGCGCACCACCAGCACATCCACCGAGGCCGCCTGCTGGGGCGTGCCAAGGTCTTCTATACGGATCGTCCCTTCAAAATCCGGCACGGCCGAACAGATCACTTTGGAATCAGGGAACCGGCGGGCAATGGCCGTGGCCAGTGTATCGCCCTCCTGGCGTTCAAGCACCTGCCCACCCAGAATCTGGAGGCTGTTCTCAAACCGGGCCTGCCCGTTATCCATATCCCCCAGCCTTGCAACGGGGGGGAGCGGGTGCGCCTTGGGGTCCGGACGGTTATCCCGCAGGCGGGTCAAAATGGCATCGCGCGACGTGCTCATGCGCCTTCCCCTTCCTTCTTTTTGGTTTTCAGGCGGTTCTGCTTATACCAGCTATGGAATGTCTGCTTGACCGGGTGTGGCAGTTCGCGGTGCTTGCCCCACGGGTTAAGCCAGTTATACAGCACAAAGCGCGGCATGGTGCTCAGCGCGACTTCCGTACTGTTAATGGCGGCACGGTACAGGCTGGGCTGGCCCATAAGCTTGCCCGCCATATACATGACCTCCCGCTTTACAAACGGCAGTTCGTGGTGTTCGGCCAGCACACGCCGCCATTTGTACAACTGGTCATGAATATTGATCTTGACCGGGCATACGTTGGTGCAGCTCCCGTTCATGGTCGAGGCAAAGGGCAGTGTGCTGTATTTGCGCTCGTTAAACGTGGGGTCAATAATTGCACCAATGGGGCCGGAATACACCGCACCATAGGACAGACCACCCGAACGCCGGTACACCGGGCAGGTGTTCATGCACGCGCCGCAACGGATACATTTGAGCGAGGTCCAGAACTCCTCCATGCCCAAACGGTGCGAACGCCCGTTATCCACCAGCACCACATGCATTTCGCTCCCCTTCTGCGGGCCACGGAAGTGCGTGGTGTACTGCGTAATGGGCGAGCCAAGCGCCGAGCGGGAGAGCATACGGATAAACACGCCCATATCCGCCATACGCGGCACAAGGCGTTCAATCCCGATTGTGGCAATGTGCAGCCCCGGCACGGTTGCACTCAGGTCGGCATTGCCTTCGTTGGTGCAAACGACAAAGGAGCCGGTTTCCGCCACCACAAAGTTACCCCCCGTCATCCCCGCATCGGCGGAAAGAATAACCGGGCGGGCCGCCAGACGCTGCTGCCACGCAAGGGACTGCGCATCATCATCATTCGGGTCGGTGTGGTAATGTTTGGCAAAAATCTTGGCCACATCGGGGATCAGCTTATGCACGGCTGGCACCACAATATGGCTGGGCATCTGGTCATCCAGCTGCTGGATACGCTCGCCCAGATCCGTTTCCGTCACCACAACGCCGCGTGGTTCCAGATACTCGCGCATACAGCATTCTTCGGTCACCATGGACTTGCTCTTGATGAGCGACTTGGCACCGTGTTTTTCCAGAATTTCGCCTACAATGCGGTTATGTTCCGCGCCATCGGCAGCCCAGTGAACGTGAATACCGTTCTTTTTGGCATTTGCTTCAAACTGCTCCAGATATTCGGGCAGGTTGGCCAGCGTATGCTCCTTAATGGCGGAAGCACGGGCGCGCAGTTCCTGCCATTCGGGCAGAATGTGCATCTGCTGGTCGCGCTTTTGCCGCAGGTCCCAAAGCCGTTCATCATGGAAATCCATGTGAGCCGTATCTTCAATAAATGCTTCAGCAGCCTTGGCGTGGTTAACAGGTTTGACTTTCATTCCCGCGCTCCATTCAGAATTTCAGCAATATGAATGAAGCGGATAGGCACGCCCGCCCGCTCCGCGCACCCCTGCTGGTGCATCATGCATGACGTATCGGCCGAAACAATATATTCAGCCCCCGCCTGATGGTGGTCACGCACCTTGTCCGTTCCCATTTTGGCGGACACAGCCTCCTCCGTAACCGAGAAGGTTCCACCAAAACCACAGCATTCATCCGGGCGTTTGGGCGTGGCAAAGGAAATGCCCTTGACCTTGTTCAACAAATCCATGGGTTTGGAAAAAAACGGCTCACCCAGCTCGGACATGCTGGCCGTGCGCAGCGCGCGCAATGTGCCGCAACTGTTATGCAGCCCCACCTTGTGCGGGAACTCGGCCCAGGGGAAGTCCTGCACCTTCAGAACATCATGCAAAAACTCGACCAGTTCAAACGTGTTTTCACGCACATGGCGTACTTCATCCGTTTGTTCGATCGCATCAAAATTGTCGCGCACATGGTGTGTGCAACTGCCAGATGGCATAACAATGGCATCATACTTGGCAAAGTTTTTAACAAACAGAGCTTCTGCCGGTGCTGCATCCTTGTTGCAGCCCGAATTGGCCATGGGCTGGCCACAGCAGGTCTGGTTCATGGGGTATTCCACGTCCTGACCCAGCTTTTCCAGCAACTCCAGTGTAGCAATCCCCGCGTTTGGATAAAACGCGTCTATATAACAGGGAATAAACAACCCGATTTTCATACGCACCCCCGGTAAAGAACGAGCCTCCTCAGCTCGCTGCAATCACAATTTCCACTAAAGATGGGCCATCAGTTGCCAAAGCCGCCTCCAGTGCCGGGGCAATATCGGCCGCCCGCGTCAATCTGGTGGAGGGCACACCCATGGAACGGGCAAGCGCCTGATAGTCTATGCTCGGGTTCACAATATCCATGGCTGGATAAGTCCCTTCCCGCGCGGAAATATAGTCTTTTTGCTGCCGCATGAAGTTCTTGAGCACATTGTACTCCTGATTATTCATGACCACAAAAGTCACAGGCAGCTTCTCATGTGCCGCGGTCCATAACGCCTGAGGCGAATACAGAGCCGCGCCATCCCCCACAAGAGACACAACACGCTCGCGCCCAAGGCCGAGCGATGCCCCAACGGCAGCAGGCATCCCCCACCCAAGCGCTCCCCCACGCAGGAAGGAATACTGGGCAGACCATGCACTTTCCAAAAACAGGCGGACATCGGAGGATGTGGCTATGGCCTCATCCACAATGGCAATATCCGGGCCAATGGCGCGCACCACCTCCCACGCAGCAACGCTGGGGTGGATAACCGCATCACTCTGGTGGACCAGCACGTCTGCACGGGCCTGCGCCCTGTGCGCCTGCCGCTCTGCCGCAACCTGTTGACCTGCCGCGTGATAAGCCTGCGCATTCGCCTGCGTCTGCCCCTGCAACTCCGGCAGCAATGCCTGCAAGGACGCACGAATATCCCCCACGACCGAAAGCGGGGTCCAGAACGTACGCCCCAGATCCCGCACATCGGAGGACATCTGATACACGGCACAGCTTGGCGGCAGGGCCGGGCCTTCCGTGTACAGAATGGTAATCAGGGATTTGCCACCCAATGCAAAAATGGCGTCATACGCACCCAGCTTTTCCGCAATGGCGGTTGCCTGCGTGGGCAGGTTGCCACACCACAACGGATGGGCCGTTGCAAACGGAATGCGCGATGGCCAGGACGAACCATAAACCGGAGCACCCAGACATTCGGCCACGGCCGCAACCTCGGCTGCGGCATCGGAACCGTAAACCTCGTCCCCGGCAATAATCGCCAACCGACCGGGGGCTATGCCCGCCAGAGCACGCGCAAGCTCCGGCAGTCCACCGGCCACGGCCTGACGGTTGATCTGCGATGGCGCACCAATATCCACCGCACTCAGTTCCTCCATAACGTCCATGGGCAACGAGAGGAACACAGGCCCGCTGGGCGCTGCCGTGGAATCATGGAAGGCACGGCGGAGCAGCACGGGCAACTGGTCCGCATGTGCGACCTCCTGCGCCCATTTGACCGCCGGGCGGGCAATCTGCACCAGATCTCCGAACAGCAGCGGGTCTGAAATGGTATGGCGGGAATCCTGCTGCCCTGCTGTCACCACCAGCGGGGTCTGGGACACGCTGGCATTGAGCAGGTTGCCCAGACCATGCCCAAGCCCGCCAGCCGTATGCAGGTTCAAAAATCCCGGTTTGCGCGCCGCCTGTGCATAGCCATCGGCCATGGCCACGACGCTGGCTTCCTGCAGGCCCAGCACGTAATGCACGTCCCGCACTTCCAGCAACGCATCGATCAGTGGCAGTTCGGTTGTGCCGGGGTTGCCAAAAATATAATCAACCCCCTCGCTGCGCAGAACCTCCAGCAGCACGGCAGCCCCACGGCGCAATCTGCCCCCGGCCGCATCCACACCTGTTATGCCTGACATGCCTTTTGCTCCCCTGCCCCTGTTGGCCAGTCCATGGGGGCCGTGCCTGAGCAAGCCCCCTTACACCGTGGCGACCTGTTATTCCGCCGCCAGCTTCTGCCCTTTGAGCGCTGCGGGTTCGGGGCCACCCGTAGCCCAGTCCAGCAGTTCCACGGTATGCACAAACGGCAGGCCCAGCTCGCCCGCCAGCTGGGTCATGCAGCCAATGTTGCCGCTGGCGGCAATCTGGGCATGAACGGAGCGGATATTGCGCAGTTTGCGCTCCTTCAGCTCATTGGCAATGTCGGGCTGGAGCAGGTTGTAGGTCCCGGCAGAACCGCAGCACAGATAACCTTCCGGCACATCCAGCACGGTAAACCCTGCCTCGCGCAGCAGGTCCTTGGGCTGGTTCACAATCCGCTGCCCATGCTGCATGGAACAGGCGGAATGGTACACCACGCGCAGCCCGGTGGGGTTAACGGGTTTTTGCAACCCGATTTCCACCATGAACTCGCTAATATCCTTGGCCATGGCGGACACACGGGCCGCCTTGTCCGCCCATGCCGGGTCCAGACGGAGCGCATGGCCATACGCCTTGATGGACGTGCCACACCCTGAGGTGTTGATAACAATGGCATCCAGCCCATCCGGGCCATCAGCCTCGCGCAGCCATGCGTCAATGTTCGCCTTGACCAGTGGCAGGGCCTGCGCCTCGTCCCCCATATGTTCGGCGGGGGCGCCACAGCAACCCGACCCCGCCGCCACAACCACTTCCACCCCATGGCGCTGGAGCAGGCGAATTGTGGCCTCGTTAATGGCGGTATCCAGCACGGTCTGTACGCAGCCGTTCAGCAACGCCACACGCTTACGGGGTTTGGCTGCCTTACCCCCCTCGGGTGCTGGCAAAAATGTCTGGGGCCGGTCAACAGGACTTGGAGCAGGCAGCGGCTTGGTTGGCACCATATCCAGCATGGCGCGCATGGTGCCCGAGAACAGCCCCCGGAAAGGCCGCCCCATACGCCCGCCAAAAATAGCCAGACGGAACAGGCGGGCATTGGGAATAAGCCGGACCAGCAGTTCGCGCACGGCCCGCTGGAAGAGGGGGCGCCTGTAATGTTCCTCCACATATTCGCGCCCATGCGCAATAAGCTTGGAATATTCCACACCTGAAGGGCATATGGCCTCGCACGCAAGGCAGGTCAGGCAGCGGTCCAGATGTTCGACCGTTTTGGCGTCTGGCGCACCGCCTTTTTCGTACATATCCTTCATCAGAAAAATGCGGCCACGCGGGCTGTCATTTTCCTCATGTTTTACGGCGTATGTGGGGCAGCGCGAGAGGCACACACCACAATGCACGCAGTTGCCAATAATATCTTTGGCCAGTTGAACGTTCGGGTCCGCATCCAGCGCGGCCTGAGGAATGTGGCTGAGCATTGGTGCGTCTCCTACGCCTGAACGGTCATACGGCCGGGGTTGAGAATACCCGCCGGGTCAAAGGCAGCACGGGTACGCGCGGCCAGTGCCGCAACCCCGGCACTTACAGGGGGGAACGCGCCAAACTGCGTCAGCACCGCATCTGGCGCACGGAGGATGGTTGCGCGCGCACCGGCCTGTTCTGCCATTTTACGGTAACGCAGGGTGTCCACCTCCGGCTGCACACCGCGCATGGTGGAAAACACAACGCCACCCGCCCAATCTACAAAAAAGCGGTTGATGCAGCCTGCCTTGCGCGCCTGCTCCACAAACGCGGGCATGGTTGTGGCAGGCAGGTTAACACGCCAGACCAGTTCGTCCGGTCGGGCGTGCAGGCAGGTCAGTTCACGCACACCAGCCCACAGGCTCTGGCTTTCTGCCTGCTCCAGCACCTGCATGGGCCCACGCGTGGCCAGCAGACTGTTCAGAATCTGCTGGTTACCTGCAACACCGGGGACACTCCCTTCCACCCGCACCAGCACTTCGCACACACCTGCGGCATTAACCCGGCGGGCCAGCCCGCCTATGCCCAGCGGCAAGGCGCGCATTCTGGCGAACAGGGCCACATCCTCCTCTACAGAGGTGGCGGGCAGCACGAGCGTGACCTCCGCCCTTGGGGCAGGCAGTACTTTAATGGTCACGGTTGTCAGTGCCGCCAATGTGCCGTTGGAGCCTGTAACCAGTTTGCTCAGGTCATAGCCTGTAACGTTCTTCATGGTGCGCCCACCGGCCTTGAACACGTCCCCCTGACCGTTCACACCTTCCACGCCCAGAACAAAGTCGCGCGCCGCACCGGTCAGTATCCGCCGTGGGCCGGACAGGGCTGTTGCCACGGCCCCACCCAATGTGCAGCGGGCACTATCGGTGCCATATAACCCGGCATAGCGTGGCGGTTCAAACGGCAGGTACTGGCCCTTCTGCGCCAGAAGCTGCTCCACTTCATCCAGTGTAACACCCACACCGGCGCGGATAACCAGATCATCCGGGTCGTAAAAATCTATGGCATTCAGCCCGCCCAGTTCCAGCACGCGCGTTGCGCGCACCGGGTTGCCAAGCCCTGTACGGGTGCCATTCCCCCGCACGGCCAGAGGCTCGCCCTTCCGGGCTGCATCCATAAGAATATCGGCCACATCCTGCGTGCTGGCAGGACGCATGGCGGCAATGGTTTGTGTGTCTGTCATGCTTGCAATGCCCTACCAGAATCAGAAACGCGGAATATCTGCAAAACGCAGGTTGCCGTTATGCACATGCATCCGCCCGAATTCCGCGCAACGGCACAGGGTTGGGAACATCTTGCCCGGATTAAGCAGGTCTTTGGGGTCAAACGCACATTTGACCATCTGCTGCTGCTGGAGATCAATTTCGGTAAACTGATGGGTCATCAGGTCGCGTTTTTCAACACCAATCCCATGCTCCCCGCTAAGCACCCCACCGGCATCCACGCAGGCAATCAGCACATCGGCCCCAAATTCCTCGGCTTTTTCCAGATCACCCGGTTTGGCCGCATCGTACATGATAATGGGGTGCAGGTTGCCATCCCCCGCATGGAAGCAGTTGGCGTAATCCAGCCCGTATTTTCTGGACATGTCGGCCATTTTATTCAGCACTTCGGGCAGTTTGTTGCGCGGAATTGTGCCGTCCGTGCAGTAATAGTCCGGGCAGAGCTTGCCAATGGCAGAAAAAGCCAGTTTGCGGCTGCTCCATATGCGCTGGCGCTCTTCTTCCGTGGTGCTGACCTTGATTTCGATCGCACCCTGACCACGCGCAACGTCACTGACCACCCCAACCAGTGCATCCACCTCAACCGCCGTACCATCGAGTTCGCACAGCAGGAGTGCCGCCGTGCGGTCATCAAATTTTTCCTTGATCAGGACCGAGACCGCATCGAGCACCTTACGGTCCATGAACTCCAGTCCGGCGGGAATAATGCCCGCGCCAATAATGGCCCCCACACATGCGCAGGCCTCCTCCACGGACGGGAAGCTCATGGAAATCACTCGCGCCACTTCGGGCACAGGCTCCAGCCGTACGGCAATTTCCGTCACAACGGCCAGCAGCCCTTCCGATCCGGTCAGGACACCCATAAGGTCCAGCTCGCCTTCGGCCGCGCCAAGGTAAGCCCCACCGAGTTCCACCATCTCGCCGGTCATCAGAACAGCCTGAATGCCCAGAATATGGTTGGCGGTCACACCGTATTTAAGGCAGTGCACGCCGCCTGCGTTTTCCGCCACGTTCCCACCTATGGTGGAAATAAGCTGGCTGGATGGGTCGGGCATGTAACACAGACCAAGATGGCTGACGGCCTCGGTAATTTTAATGTTAGGCACACCGGGCTGCACGCGCGCCACACGGTTGTGTTCGTCCACCGCCAGCACGTTGCACAGACGCGAGGTAACCAGCAGCACGCCATCTTCCAGTGGCAGAGCCCCACCGGAAAGTGATGTGCCAGACCCGCGCGGCACAATTTTTACACCTTTTTCGTGACAAAAACGCAGAACGGCCTGCACTTCCTCCGCGCAGCCGGGCAAAACCACAAGCAACGGCATGGCCATGTAAGCGGTAATGCCATCGCACTGGTAGGGTCTGCGCTGTGCATCGTCGGAAATGACCCAGTCTTTTCCCACAATCTTGCGCAGGCCCTGCGCCAGTGCATCACGCTGGCTCAGAATGGCCTGACTCGGTTCGGGCATCTGCATTCTTGTTCTCTTTCATACTGCGTTGCCGCGTCATGGAAGAAAAAAGGCAGTGTGCCTGCCTCCTTTGCTCCGTCCGCCCATGGCGTCGTGTTGTGGTGTTATAACAACATTATCGCGTTCATGAAACGGATGGAGCGGATGACAGCAATAGAACCTGTTCTGCGTCAAGCGCAGTCCTGTTTTCAGGCTGCTGCTGTGGTTTCCCCCAACTGTGCCAGTGGCTGCATGAGCAGATGGTTGTGGGAATAATCAACCGGCACGGCAATCACTACCGGGCCTTCCACATCCATGGCATCACGCAGGGCCTGACGCACCCCATCCTCCGTTGTGGCCGTAATGCCTTTTGCCCCGCAGGCTTCTGCATATTTTGCAAAATCGATCGGGCCAAAATGCACGCCCGAACCACGGCCGTACTTCTTCTGCTCCTGAATTTCGACCATGTTGTAAGCCTGATCGATCCAGACCATATGGATCAGGTTGCACTTCAGGCGCACAGCGGTTTCGAGCTCCATGCTCGACATCATGAACCCGCCATCGCCCGAGATGGAAACAACTTTTTGCGATGGGTTGACAAGGCTGGCCGCAATGCCCCACGGCAGGCCCACACCCATGGTCTGCTGCCCGTTGCTGATCAGCACCTGACGGGCCCGGAAGGACAGCAGGTAACGTGCAAGCCAGATATGGAAGGTTCCCATATCCAGGCACAGGGTCATGTCGGGGGTCACAAACTGTTCCAGTTCCCGCACGATCTGGAGCGGGTGCACGGCACTGTTGCTGCTGCTCCGTGCATCCAGCAGTGCAGTACGGCGGGCTTTTTTGTACCCTTCCAGCACGGCTTCCAGCTCTGGGGCGCGGGCCAGACCACCTGCCTTGCCCCCCAGCCCTTCCAGCGTCAGGGCAATATCACCAATCAGTTCAATGGCGGGGACAAACGCATTGTCCAGTTCAGCAGGAACAATGTCGATGTTAATAATCTGCCGCGCGTCGTTAACATTCCACAGCCACGGGTCATATTCGACCGGGTTGTAACCAACGGCTACCACCACATCGGCTTCATGCAGGAGCTGGTCCCCGTGCTGGTTGCGGAACAGGCCAATACGCCCACCAAACCGGTCCACCAGCTCTTCGGACACAGCCCCTGCGGCCTGATACGTCCCCACCACCGGCACGCCAGTCTGTTTGACAAAAGCGCGCACCGCATCCGCCACATCCGGCCTGCTGGCCAGCATACCCAGCAGCATAACCGGACGTTTGGCCTTTTTAAGCAATGTGGCGGCTTCGGCCACAACATCCGCCGGAGCACCCCCCATACGCGGAGCCAGCCGGTCGGCCAGAACAGGCGCGCTGGCAGGCATGGACAACACATCCATGGGGGTGCTGACAAATGCCGCACCGGGGCGACCACTTTCTGCAAAGCGGAAGGCGTTTGCCATCACTTCGGAAATAGCCGTGGGGGTGGTCAGTTCCACGCTATATTTGGTTACGGGGCGGAAAAGGCTGACCGTATCCATGGTCTGGTGGGTCAGCTTTAGCCGGTCTGCCAGCTTGACCGCCCCACCAATAGCCAGAACGGGGTCCCCTTCGGAATTTGCCGTGGCCAGCCCGGTAATAAAGTTGGAAGCACCGGGGCCGGATGTTGCAATGCACACCCCCGCCTTGCCGGTAATGCGGCCAAGCCCACCGGCAATAAACGCGGCATTCTGCTCATGCCGGGTTACGACGGTTTCGATCGAGGAATCGACCAGCGCATCAAACAACCGGTCCACCTTGGCACCGGGAATACCGAACACGTGGGTAATCCCATGTGCTTCCAGATTTTTGACAATAAGCTCCGCACCGCATTGTGCAGTGGTGTCTGCCATTTTGGTCATTGTAGAAAAAACCCCAAGCAAGGCAGGGCTGCCGGGAAAAAGACGCGCAGCAGCCCCAGGCCATTCAAAAAAACACGGATCAGCCGAAAAGAGTTTTAGCCGCCTTCAGCAATGCGAATGGCTTCACTCAGGCTTTCGGGGTTCAGGTTGGCCTGCGCAAACTGCTTTGTGCGCGGCAACTGAACCTGAAGGTCGGAAATTGTTGCAACTTCCAGCACACCCTTAACAATTTTGTATTCGGTTACGTGCCCGCCCCGCTTATGATCCTCAGAGAGGAAGTGCAGATGGTAACCTGCCACGTTAACACCCTGCATATAAACCGGGGTGCGGAAGCCGATCATGGTGCCGGTAACCGATTCCATCGTAAAGGTTGGCTGTTTTTTAACCACTTCAAGCATATGGGGGTACGGTTTGCACTGGCAGAACACCGTGCGCGTATCCACCCGCTCAAACAGGCCGGTAAAGCGCACTGCACCAAACAGGTTGGGGTTGCCCAGCAGGTGGTCTACCAGCTCTTCAAAACTTTCCTTGTCCTTGGGGGTATCGACCGTCACATTTTTTTCGGGTTCAAAATACGTCACACAGGCAAAGGGAGTTTTAAGCGAGCCGGGCACTTCTGCCGCCAGCCCTTCCGCACGGAACTGGCGCACAACACCATCCGTTACAATCATTTCCCCATCGAGGGAATTAAAGGTGCCAAGACCAAAGTTACCATGCTGGAGCAGTTCATCCAGCGTGGTTTCCCCATCGTACACCGCATCAAGCAAGGCGGCCATGGTGGAGGTCTGGTACAGGCGGTTCACCAGAGGCCGACCGACAACGCCATTCCCCAAAGCGGAAGACCGTAGGTCTATGTCCGCCACCGGCTGCTTTACCATGATACGCTCTCCTTCAAACACAAACGGGTCCAGATCATCTGACGCAGATGTTATAACGGCTTGAAGCAGTCTTCCAATATATCTTGGCGGTGTTATCCATATCGGATATATATGGGTTATGGATATCCGACACCTCCGTTATTTTGTAACCGTAGCCGAGCATGGCAGCATTACCCGTGCTGCCGAAGCCCTGGGCATGGAACAGCCCCCCCTGAGCCAGCAGATCCGGCAACTGGAGAAAAACCTTGGTGTGGTGCTGTTTGAACGGCTGACGCGGGGCGTTAAACTGACCGATATTGGCGCCATGCTGCTCCCCCGCGCCAAAACCATACTCGACCTTCAGACCCAGTTCCTCTCAACCGCGCAAGGGCTGGCACGGGGCGAAATGGGGCATATCCGCTTGGGGCTTGCCGGGGCAGTATCGCTGTTGCCGGTTATCCCGTTCACGATCCGTCGTTTTCGGGAAATGGCACCCGATGTCACTATTTTTCTGGAAGAGAGCAACACGCCCTCACTCTGTACGGCGCTGCATGAACCCAGTGTGGATATAGCCATTGTCCGCCCCCCCGTGCCCGACCCGGTGCGGCTTTCGGTTTTTCATCTACTGGATGAACCCACGGTTATTGCCCTCCCACGCGGCCATCAGCTTGCAGATACGCCGGTGATCAGTCTGGATATGGTGGCACAGGACCCGTTGATCATCTTCCCGCGGGAACTGGGGCCGGGTTTTCATGATGCCATACTTTCGGCCTATCAGGTTGCGGGAGTTACGCCGGTTATGGGGCAGCAGGCCCCACAGATTGCCGGGACCATTCCTCTGGTTGCCGCAGGGCTTGGGGTTTCGGTTGTTCCGCGTTCACTCAGCCAGATCCATGCTGGCGGGGTTACCTTCCATACCATAAGCGAGCCTGCCCCCCGTGCAACGCTGGCTGTTGCCATACGTGCAGGGCAGAACATGCCACTGGTCACACGCTTTGCCGCAGTCCTGCGCACAGCCTGCCGCAAATGGACAAACCGCCAGCCGGAACAGGACTTTTTTGATCTGGAATAATCCGACTGTTACAAAGACTGGTCTAAAAACTGTATTCCTTGGCCTCCGCCACGGACCTGACCACAAAAAAAGTGCGCGTCTGCCGCACAGATGGCAGGGTGCTCAGCACATCCGCATGGAACTGGTCAAAATGCTCCATATCCCTGACACGGATTTTTAAAAAATAATCAAAATCCCCGGCCACAAGGTAGCAGTCCAGCACAAGGGGCTGGTCCGCCATGGCTGCTTCAAACAGGGCAAAGCTGTCTGGTGTGCGCTCCAGCACAATCCCCACCAGCACCAGCATGCCCAAGCCGACCCGGCTGGCGTTTACCGTGGCCCTTACGGAGGAAATATATCCTTCATCAAACAAACGCTGCACCCGGCGGTGGCAGGTCGCGGGGCTGACCTGCACCTTGTCCGCCAGTTCCGCGTTGTGCATACGCCCGTTATTCTGCAACAGGCGCAAAATCTGCCGGTCCGTTTTATCCAGACAGTCTTCCATAAAATCCGGCACTCCAATTACCCAAATATCTGAAATTTTGTTATTTGTTTTTGTTCAAAAAAGAAATATTCCCTCACAACCTCCCTTTTTTATGGAAGAAGGTCTGTCTGCTTGGCTCTTCCAGCATTTCATAATCACATCTGGGTGCACAAGTGCAAAAATACCCGGACTCGTGCGGTCTGGTCATACTGGGAGAGCAATAAAATTATTTGCCGCTCAGCGCGTATTTTGGTTAATTTTATATAAGTTACAAAAGGACTTACATACCATCCGATTTATTGCGATTCCGGAACTGCCCATATCACTCTCAAAGCAACCGGTTCCATAACGAAACAAATCGACAGATCCCGTTCCCGCTGCCGATACGGAGACAGAAAACTTTGAGCATCATCCCTCCTTCCCCATCCGATGCCCCGTCCGGTCAAACGGCGGAAGGCTACCGGCAAGGTCTGGGTAAACGACAGATCCAGATGATTTCCGTTGGTGGGGCCATTGGTACCGGCCTTTTTCTGGGAGCTGGCAGCCGGTTGCAGGCGGTGGGGCCATCCCTCGCTATTGTTTATCTGGTCTGCGGTGTTTTTTCCTTTCTTATGCTCCGCGCTCTGGGGGAACTGGTCATGTACCGCCCCACAAGCGGGAGCTTTGTCTCCTACGCGCAGGAGTTTCTGGGCGATAAGGCCTCCTACGTTGCCGGGGCGCTCTCGTTCTTCAGTTGGGCCATGACAGGCATTGTCGATATTACCGCCGTGGCTCTTTACATGCATTTCTGGGGTGTTTTTGCCTCCGTGCCGCAATGGGCAATGGCGCTTATGGCTCTGGTGGTCATTACCTGCATGAACCTGATTGGCGTTAAATGGTTTGGGGAGATGGAATTCTGGTTCTCCCTTATCAAAGTTGCAGCGCTGCTGATTTTTCTGATCGTGGGAACGGCCATTCTGGGCCTGCGCGTGCCAGTGGACGGGCACGCCACAGGCTTGCAGCTCATTACCGAGCATGGCGGCCTTTTTCCGCACGGCATGTTACCCGCCCTTGTGCTTATTCAGGGCGTAGTATTTGCCTATTACGGGATTGAGATGATCGGTACCGCCGCGGGTGAGTGCAGGAATGTGCGCGAAATTCTGCCCGCCGCCATTAACAACGTGATCTGGCGGATTATGATTTTTTATGTCGGCACGGTCACTCTTCTGGTCATGCTGCTGCCATGGTCATCCTATCAGGCCGGTGTAAGCCCGTTTGTCACCTTCTTCTCCCGTCTTGGGGTGCCGGGCACGGATTCGCTCATGAACATGGTGGTCCTGACCGCCGCCCTTTCCAGCCTGAACTCCGGCCTGTATTCCACCGGGCGTGTGTTGCGCGCTCTGGCCCTGAACGGCACAGCCCCACGTTATCTGGCCCATATGAACAAACAGGCCGTGCCAGCTGCGGCCATTTTAACAACCGTGGCCATTTATCTGATTGGGGTCGTGCTGAACTACCTTCTGCCTTCCCAGATTTTTGAGATTGTTCTTAACATGGCTTCGGTCGGCATTGTCAGCACATGGTGCTTTATCCTGCTCTGCCAGATCAAACTGCGGCAGGCCATTCGCGCAGGGCGCATTGCCCCCACGGGTTTTGCCATGCCTGGCGCTCCCATTACGGCGTGGCTGACCATAGCCTTTTTTATCAGCATTCTCGTTCTTATGCTGTTTGACTACCCTACGGGCACCTATTCCATTATGGCCATTCCCGCATTGGCAGCACTCCTGTTTGTCGGCTGGAAGGCCGCAAGCCATACCCCGCTGCATGTAGTACCCCAGACCATACCGTCCGCCGAATTAACCGATGATGCCGATTTTACGACCCCACAGGACAAGAGCTGAACACCCCCATTCCTTTACCGTTACCTGCGCACGCCAGACAGACCCGTGCGCCGCCTCCACAATAAAAAAGGGGAGCCACAGGTTGGCTCCCCTTTTTGTTTGACCGCTCGGCTTAATAGCCCGGCGGGTATGGTGCAGGCACTGGTGTTGGCACTGGCACAACCGGATAGGCCCCATACGCCGGGTAAGGTGTTGCCACCGGGTACGGTACGGCGGGATAAGCCCCACCCGTAATCACATTGGAGATAATCCCCGTTGCAACAGCGGCCAGCAAAAAGCTGCCACCATAGCTAATCCAGCGGTAACCCGGCGGTGGGGCATAGAGGCCACGGTAACCGCGCCAGTTATCGACAAAAATGCCACCACCATCGTATCGGTCGCCCCGACGCCACATGCCGCCACGCGGGCCACCGCCGCCGCCACCGCGCCAGCCACCGGGACCACCACCCGGCCCACCATGAAAACCACCATGGCCACCACCGCCCGGCCCGCGGCCCGGACCACCGCCGGGGCCTCCACCGGGCCCTCCCGGGCCACCACCATGGCCTCCGGGGCCGCCGCCGGGGCCACCGGGACCACGCTGTGCATGGGCCGCAAGGGGTGCCGCAGCCAGAAGCAGCCCCATAAGAAACGCCATTGAACGCTTTGTTTTGAAGATCATCGTCAATCTCCTTCCCTTTTCTGCCATTGAGCATAGCATGATGTGGCGGAAATTTGGCGATATGAAAGCCAGATGGCGTCAGCCCTAATCGGGCCTGCCTGCACGGTGGTAAGGATGACCCGCCGCAATGGCCTGTGCACGGTATATCTGCTCAACCAGCATAATCCGCACCAGCATGTGCGGCCATGTGAGCGTACCAAAGGATAAAGTTGCCCCCGCCCGTTGCAGAACGGAGGCATCCAGCCCTTCCGCCCCACCAATAACAAAGCATGGTATGCGGCCCGCATCCTGCCAACCGGCAAGGGTCGCGGCAAAATCCACGCTGCTATAGGTGCGGCCGCCCTCATCCAGCGCGACAACAAGGCTCTGGGCCGGGCAGGCCGCCAAAATGGCCTGGGCTTCGCGCCGTTTGATCTCATCAGGGCTGCCGCGCCCGTCAGGCAGTTCCACAATATCCAATGCGGGTCGCAGGCGTTTGAGGTACCGCTCAACCAGCGCCCGCTCGGACTTGTCCTTCATGCGCCCTACTGCAACCAGCCTCATATCAGGCTCCCGCAGCAGGACACTGTATGTTGTAAACCAGACACCGGCACTTACAGACGGGTTACGCCGTCTTCGTTGCTTTCATCCAGTTCCGCACCCCACATTTTTTCCAGACCGTAAAGGGCGCGGGCTTCGGGTTTGAACAGGTGGACCACAATATCCCCCGTGTCCAGCAGAACCCAGTCGGAGCCATTAGCCCCTTCGACCAGAACGCGTTTGATACCAATATCGCGCAGTTTACGCTCAATATGCTGGGCCATGGCGGCAATCTGGCGGTCGGCCAGACCTGTGGCAATCACCATCCGGTCCGCAAAGGAGGCACGGCCAGCAAGGTCAATGACCACCAGATCCTCAGCCTTGTCATCTTCCAGACTGGTGGTGATGATCGTCAGCGACTGTTCCAGCAGATCGGGGTCCACCGTTTCGCGCTTGGTGCGTGTTTTGGGGCCAGCGGCGGCAGCTTTTTTGCGGACGGAACCCGGTGCCGCAGCAGCTCCGGGAACAGTAGCGGCGCGGGCGGAGGCAGCACGGCCCCCACGAGCGGAAGCCGTGGACGGGCGGGTGCGTGCCGGCGTCTCGGCGGGTGGCTTGGTGGTTATGACCGTTCTCCTGAAACTAAATATCTTTGTCGGGTGGCAGGCTGATCCGTGGTGGCGTCAAACCCGCCCCGCTGACGAATGGCTGTTGCAGATATACTGTTTTGTACCCCCGGAAGGAAAGCCCAAGCTGGGGGAGAAAGTGTTGCAAGCGTTGCAGCCCGCCGTGCGGGAATGCGCCAGCGGGCCAGATACTGCGCCGCCAACCCACCCAAAGCCCTCACATTCTGCCCCGGACGGGGGAAAACCGCAAAGGGGACCTGCCTTACCAGCGCCTGCCAGTTTTTCCAGCGTGGCAGACTTACCAGACCATCCGCCCCCATCAGCCATACAAACCGCACATGGGGAAAGCGGGCCTTAAGCCGGGCCAGCGTATCCACCGTGTAACGGGTACCGAGTCGGGCTTCCAGATCCGTGGCAATCACATGCCGCCCATCCGCCAGTTGGCGGGCTGTTGCCAGACGGGTGGCAAAAGAGGCCATATCCCGCCCCGCCTTGAGCGGATTCCCGGGTGAGACCATAAGCCACACCTGATCAAGCCGTAATTCCCGCAAAGCCCGGAGGGCAATCGCCTGATGCCATTTGTGGGCCGGGTTAAAAGACCCCCCCAGCAGGCCAATGCGGCCACGGCGGTTATCCCCCCATGTGGGAATACCAAACGCGTGGGCCTGCCTGTGCGGCCCCATACCCTGCACGTGCCCATGACCGGGCAAGGGAACATGCCCCCCCACATCCGGACCATGCGCACCCCGCAGGCGGCCTGCCTGCACATCACCCATAAGCATGGGGGCAATACGCGGGATGGGGCAAGGCGGGGTCAGGGACGAACCTGACCATTGCCAAGAACCTCGTAGCGGAAGGTTGTCAGCTGCTCCACTCCCACCGGCCCACGGGCATGGAAGCGCCCTGTGGCAATGCCAATTTCGGCCCCAAAGCCGAATTCCCCGCCATCGCAGAACTGGGTAGAGGCGTTCCACATGACCACAGCACTGGTCACACCGTTCATAAACCGGCTTGCAACGGCCTCATCCGCCGTCACAATGGCTTCGGTGTGGGAGGAACCAAAGCGGGCAATGTGGTCGAGTGCTTCGTCCACCCCATCCACCACAGCGATGTTCAGCACCGCATCCAGCCACTCGGTGGCAAAATCCTTTTCGGTGCCTGCGGGCAGGTCGGGCATAATCTGCCTTGCTGCCGCATCCGCCTTGAAGGTACAGCCCTGTTCCGCCAGATCCGCCACAATCTGGGGCAGCAGAACGGAGGCAATGGCTGCATCGATCAGCAGGGTTTCCGTTGCGCCACAAATACCCACGCGGCGCATTTTGGCGTTCAGCACAATCCTGCGGGCCATGGCATGGTCTGCGGCGGAATGCACATAGGTGTGGCACAGCCCTTCCGCATGGGCCAGCACAGGCACGCGGGCCTCGCGCTGCACGCGCTCCACAAGGGAACGCCCACCACGTGGAATAATAAGGTCCACATACCCTGTTGCGGTCAGCATATCCGCTACATGCTTGCGATCCGCATCCGGGGCGATCAGCACCGCATCCTCCGGCAGACCGGCATTGCGCAGACCTGTTTGCATGGCAGCGTGGATGGCCCGTGCGCTGTGCAGGCTTTCCGAGCCACCGCGCAGCAGCACGGCATTGCCGGACTTGATGCACAGGCCAGCAGCATCGGCCCCAACATTGGGCCGGCTTTCGTAAATAACGCCAATCACGCCAACGGCTGTTGCGACTTTGCGAATACGCAGGCCGTTGGGGCGTGACCATTCCTCCAGCACCTGCCCTACCGGATCGGGCAGGTCAGCAATATCTTCCAGTCCACGGGCCATGGCCTCCACCCGCTCCGGGGTAAGGGTCAGCCGGTCGCGGAAGGCATCATTCGCAGTGGAAGCAGCAAGGTCAAGCGCATTGGCCTGCAAAATGGCAGGAGCGGACTCGCGCAGCGCGCTGGCTGCGGCCCAGAGGGCCTTGTCCCGTTCGGAGGAGGAACTCTGGGCCAGAGTACGGGCAGCCAGCCTTGCCCTGTGCGCCAGAACATGCATGGAGCATGGCGATGGCACACCCTGTTCCGGTGCGCGCGTATCCGCCGTGGCCATATGCTGCCGACTGTCTTCCTCCGTATTCATGCTGGCGTCCCTTATCTCCATTGTCCTGTTTTCTTTTTTTACGTCATGTGGTCCGTCCCGCATGGACGGACCCGTTGCCGCGCTAGAGTGCCGTATCAGACATTAAAGCGGAAGAGCAGAACATCACCATCCTGCACAACATAATCCCGCCCTTCTACGCGCAGGCGTCCGGCTTCCTTGGCACCTGCTTCCCCATTATACCGGACATAATCGTCAAATGCGATGGTTTCGCAGGCAATAAAGCCACGCTCAAAATCATTGTGAATAACAGCAGCCGCCTGTGGTGCCTTGGTGCCGACCGTAATGGTCCATGCACGGGCTTCCTTGGGACCAACGGTAAAGTAAGTGCTCAGCCCCAGCAGCTTGTAACCTGCGGCAATCACGCGGTCCAAACCACTGTCGTTCAGGCCCAGCCCTTCGAGGAATTCACGCCGTTCCTCATTTTCCAACTGGCTGACTTCCGCCTCGATCGCAGCGGAAACAATAACAACCGCAGCCCCTTCGGCAGCGGCCTTGGCCTTCACTTTTTCAGAAAAAGCATTGCCTGTGGCGGCCGAATCCTCGTCCACATTGCACACATACAGCACGGGTTTGCTGGTCATGAGTTGCAGGCGGCGCACCGTCTCTTCCGCACCGGCGGGAACGGCGGTGCGGGCAGGCCGGCCATCGCGCAGGGCGGCCAGAATGGGCTCCATAATCTCGATCTGGGCCATGGCTTCCGCATCGCGGTTGCAGGCGCGCTTTTCCAGCGCGGGCAGGCGTTTTTCCAACGAATCCAGATCAGCGAGCATCAGCTCGGTCTCAATAATTTCCGCGTCCCGGACCGGGTCCACCCCACCTTCAACGTGAGTAATATCATCATCCTCAAAGCAGCGCAGAACGTGGATAATGGCATCGACCTCGCGGATGTTGGCAAGGAACTGGTTACCCAGACCTTCCCCGCGGGATGCACCACGCACAAGGCCCGCAATATCCACAAACTCAAGGCTGGTGGGCACTTCACGCTGGGATTTGCCAATAGCCACCAGCTTGTCCAGCCGGGGGTCCGGCACGGCCACGCGGCCCACGTTCGGCTCAATCGTGCAGAACGGGTAATTGGCAGCCTGCGCCGTGGCCGTAGCCGTAAGCGCGTTGAACAGGGTGGACTTGCCCACGTTGGGCAGACCTACAATCCCGCAGTTAAATCCCATCAGCCCTTGCTCCCTTGTGGCAGTGCAACCTTGGTCATAAACCGGTCCGCATGCCCATCCGCCAGCAGGGGGGCGGCATCGGCCATGCGCTCCAGCATGTGATCGAGCCATTCCTGCTGGTCTGTTTGTGTAAAATTCCCAAGCACCCAGCCGTGCACCCGTTCCTTGGCTCCGGGGTGGCCTATGCCAATGCGTACGCGCCAGTAGTCTGGCGTGCCCAGCATTTTATCTGTCGAGCGCAGACCATTGTGGCCCGCAGCCCCACCGCCACGCTTGATGCGCAGCTTACCCGGCTCCAGATCCAGCTCATCATGGAAAAGCGTGATCTGCTCGGGGGCTATTTTGTAAAAAGCGGCCGCTTCCTGCACGCTCTCGCCCGAACGGTTCATGTAGGTCATGGGCAGGAGCAGCAGCACCTTGTGGTTGCCTATGCGGCCTTCGGCCACTTCGCCCTTAAAACGGTTGCGCCACGGCGTAAAACCATATCTGGCGGCAATGGCTTCGACCGCCATAAAACCAACATTGTGCCGGTGCCGGCGCATGGAGGACTCGGGATTACCCAGTCCGACCCAGAGCAGCATTGCGGATTCTGCCTCATGTTTATGAACAGAAAGGGGGGTACATGCACCTGCACGTACCCCCGCTTTCCATCAGACTCGGATCACATGACTTCCGGATCAGGAAGCGTCAGCGTCCGCTGCGGGTGCTGCATCAACAATCGGTGCTGCAATGCTGGCAACCACAAAGTTGGCTTCGTGGGAAACCGGGGTCGCACCAGCCGTGCCCTGCACATCGTCCCAACGCACGTTGTCGTTGATGTCGAGCTTGCTCAGGTCAACGGTAAAGAATTCGGGAATGTTTTCCGCTGCCACTTCCACGTCAACCGTGTGGCGCACAACGTTCAGCATCCCACCGCGCTTGATGCCGGGGCACTTGTCTTCACCCACAAAATGCACAGCCACTTCAACATGCACGCGCGAGCCAGCGGCCAGACGCAGGAAGTCGATATGGACGGGCGAATCCTTGACCGGGTGGAGCTGCACGTCACGTACCAGAGCGCGTTCGGTCTTGCCGCCTTCGATCTGGATGTCATACACGCGGGAGCGCCAGCCAGAGGTCTGGATTCCCTTGATGACAATGCGCGGATCAAGCGCGATCAGTGTAGCTTCCTGCTTGCCGCCGTAAATAACGCCGGGCACCAGACCAGCACGCCTCGTCGCCCGCGCTGCCCCCTTACCAGCCTTCGCGCGCGCAGAAGCTTCGATTGTTGTAATTTTGGACACCTTGACTTCTCCTGAAAAACTTGAGCACGCAGGCCTCCAGGGGTGCCTGCGCGGTGGCTGCGGCCTTACAGCAAAACCCCGCCACAAGCAAGGTCGGCCCGCATCGCTACCACACAGACCCGACCCCACATAACCCAACCCGTGCCCCACGGCACACGCCAACCCAAGCTGGAGAGTTTGCCATGACCCCTCCCCCACAGGGACTTACCCACCAGCCCGCAACCAGCCAGCCCCGGCAGCAGTTTGGCAGCGACAACTATGCAGGCGTATGCCCACAGGCGCTGGACGCCATAAACCGCGCGGCCACCGGCTCCACCCCCGCCTATGGGGATGACGCATGGACCCGCCTTGCCGCCAAAGCCGTGACCGACCTGTTTGATGCCCCACAGGCGCGCGTGTTTTTTGTTTTTAACGGCACGGCGGCCAATGCGCTGGTTCTGGCAACGCTCTGCCCGCCCTATTGCAGCATTATCGCCTCCGAAATCGCGCATGTGGACACGTCCGAACGGGGTGCTACGGAGTTTTTTTCCGGCGGGGCCAAACTGGTGACCCCACCAACAGGCGATGGCAAGGTGACCCCTGCCTCCATAACGCAGGCCATGCGCCGCACGCGGGATTTTGAGGCCTCCACCCCGGCGGTTGTCAGCATCACCCAACCGACCGAAAACGGGCTGCTTTACACGATCGACGAGATCCGGGCCATTGCCAACACCTGCCACGATAACGGGTTACGCCTGCATATGGATGGCGCGCGCTTTGCCAATGCCGTAGCCGCGCTGGAATGCACACCCGCCGCCATGACATGGCAGTCCGGTGTGGATGCGCTGACTTTTGGCGGCACCAAAAACGGTATGGCCATGGGGGATGCCGTGGTGTTCTTTACCCCCCAGCTTGCACAGGGCTTTGCCGAGCGCGCCAAACAGGGGGGGCAACTTGCCTCCAAAATGCGCTTTTTGTCCGCCCCGTGGCTGAGCATGGTCCAGTCCGGCGCATGGCTGGCCAATGCCCGCCATGCCAATGCCGCAGCCGCAGCCTTTGCCCAGGCCATAGCCGGGATTGATACGGTGGAACTGGCGTGGCCG
The DNA here is from genome assembly GCF_000964225.1 of Acetobacter syzygii. Lineage (GTDB taxonomy): Bacteria > Pseudomonadota > Alphaproteobacteria > Acetobacterales > Acetobacteraceae > Acetobacter > Acetobacter syzygii. Next base: position 31,280 of record NZ_BAMZ01000022.1, read on the forward strand.
GTGCAAAGCAATGGTGTGTTTGTGCTTATGCCTGAACATGTTGCCAATACCCTGCGCGCGCAGGGGTGGCGATTCTATACCGTGTTTGGCAGCGTGTACCGCTTTATGTTCGCGTGGGACGCCTGTATGGACTCCGTTGCAGCCCTTGCGGCAGACCTGCGGGCCAGCGCGCAGGGTTAGGCTCCTGTGCGCAAAATACCCTGCTGGGGGCAAAACAGGCGGGGTTCCCCCGCTCCAGCCTTGACATAAGGCCCCTGCCCCTGCTTCCTCCACCCCCATTGAACTATGGCAAAACCAGTGCCCGCCCGCAGGCTGGGCCAAAAATTTGGGACTAGACCATGCACCCTTACCGTACCCATAGCTGCTCGGCCCTACGCGCGGGCGATGCTGGCACAACCGCGCGCCTGTCCGGCTGGGTGCACAGCAAGCGCGACCATGGTGGCCTGCTGTTTATTGACCTGCGGGACGAAACGGGCATGACCCAGATTGTTATTCCCGCCGGGTCTGACGTTATGGAAACGGCCGAGCATATCCGCGTGGAAAGCGTTATTACGGTAACGGGTGAGGTGGTCCTGCGCGAGGAGGGCACACGCAACCCTGACCTTGCCACGGGTGATATTGAAGTCCGCGCCAAGGAATTTGTGGTGCAGTCCCACGCTGCCGTGCTGCCACTACAGGTTGCCGGTCAGGAACATTACTCCGACGAACTGCGCCTGCGCTACCGCTACATCGACCTGCGGCGCGAGAAGGTGCACAGCAACATCCGCCTGCGCTCCGCCGTTATTGCCAGTATGCGCCGCCGCATGACGGAACTGGACTTTATTGAACTGCAAACCCCCATTCTCACCGCATCCTCCCCCGAAGGGGCGCGTGACTTTCTGGTGCCGTCACGCAATCATCCGGGCAAGTTCTATGCGCTGCCGCAGGCACCGCAGCAGTTCAAGCAGCTGGCTATGGTGGCCGGATTTGACCGCTACTTCCAGATCGCTCCGTGTTTCCGCGACGAAGCCTCCCGCGCGGACCGCTCCCCCGGTGAGTTCTACCAGCTTGATTTTGAAATGGCCTTTGCCACGCAGGACGAAATTTTTGCGGTTATGGAACAGGTCATGAGCGGGCTGTTTACCGAATTCGGTAATGGCCGCACGGTCAGCACCGCCCCGTTCGAGCGTATTCCCTACGCCCGCGCCATGAAGGTGTACGGGTCGGACAAGCCGGACCTGCGCAACCCGCTGCTGATTACCGATGTAACGGAAGATTTTGCCGGTTCAGGCTTTGGCCTGTTTGCCCGCATTGCCGCCGATGGTGGGGAAATCCGCGCCATTCCCGCCCCCGGTGCAGGGGACAGACCCCGCTCGTTCTTTGACAAGCTGAACGCCTGGGCGCGTGAGAACGGAGCAGGTGGTCTGGGCTACATCACCTTCAACGCAGAGGGTGGACAAGGCCCCATCGCCAAAAATCTGGAAGCCGACCGTGCCGAGGCCATTCGCGCCAAGCTGGGGCTGAAGGCGGGAGATGCCGTGTTCTTTGCTGCTGGCAAGGGGCTGGAGGTTGCCAAATTCTCCGGTCTTGTCCGCACCCGCATTGCCGAAGAACTGGACCTGATCGAAAAGAACGCATTCCGCTTCTGCTGGATTACGGACTTCCCGATGTATGAACTGAACGAGGAGACCGGTCTGGTTGACTTCTCCCACAACCCGTTCTCCATGCCGCAGGGTGGTCTGGAAGCCCTGAACACCAAAAACCCGCTGGATATTCTGGCTTACCAGTACGACATTGTGTGTAACGGAATCGAACTTTCCTCCGGTGCGGTGCGTAACCACCTGCCTGACGTGATGGTCCGTGCGTTTGAAATTGCAGGCTACCCCGAAAGCGAGGTGGAAGCCCGCTTTGGCGGTATGCTCAACGCCTTCCGCTACGGCGCACCACCGCATGGTGGCTCCGCCCCCGGCGTGGACCGCATTGTTATGCTGCTGGCAGATGAACCCAATATTCGCGAGGTTATTCTGTTCCCGCTCAACCAGCAGGGCGAAGACCTGATGATGGGTGCTCCGGCCCCCGTTCCGCCCGAACGCATGAAGGAACTCTCCCTCGCGCTTAATCTGCCCAAGCCCAAACCCGTGGTCAAAAAAGACTGATTGACCCCCTCCGGGCCAATAAACACACATCCGGCCGGTTGCATGACCGCGCCGGATGTTTTTTTGTAGGGGAATGACCTTACGCCCCCTGCGCCTCCTCCTGCTGGCCGCCACCGTGCCAGCCTTTGCCCTGATGCAACCTGCCATACCCGCACAGGCTGCGGCGGGGCCTGCCTCCGCCCTTGTATCGCAGCGTGCGGTATATGATCTGGGATTGGTGGAAACCGCAGGCGGGCAAACGCTTTCCGCCACAGGGAGGATGAGCTATGCAGTGCTCAAAACCTGCCTTGGCTGGTCCTCCCACCAGAGGCTGGACATACAGAGCGTGACCCGCAAACAGGGGGAGGAGCACCTTCTGTCCGATTATGCCGCGCAGGAAAGTCTGGACGGACGGCACCTGAGCTTTAAAACGCAGGAAACACGCAACGGCAAACTGCTACGCATTGTGAGTGGGGAAGCCACCCTGAACCCCGATGGTTCGGGTGTTGTGCATTACCGGCAGCCCCTGACCAAAACACTCACCCTGCCTGCGGGCACCCTGTTCCCCATTGCCCATACCGCCAGTATTCTGGCGGCTGCACAGAAAGGGGACAAGGAGCTGACCACCCCGCTTTTTGATGGCACCTTACCCGATGGACCGGAAGATACTTACGTAACCCTGCTGAACTGGTCCGCCCCCCCAGCAGACAGCCCTTATCAGGCTTTGCAAAAACTGGCGGCAGGGCACGTGCATATCGCTTTTTATGACCGCAACGCCCACACCATGATGCCGGAATACGAAATGGGAATGCGCTACTTTGCCAATGGCGTATCCGACCAGCTCCATCTGGATTTTGGGGATTTTAAAATGCAGGGCACGCTAAGCACACTGGACCTGCCCGCCACCCCCACCTGCGCGCAGGATACGGCCAACTAACCTGCCCCCCACCGCAGGGGCGGGTTTATGCCTGCACCGGGGCATCGGTAAAAAAAAGATTCTGGAAGTCCATTTTGGGCGGGCGCTTTTTTCTGGTCCACTTGCGTTTATTCGCCCGCCGCCACACACGCGGCACAAACGGGTAAGCCCGTGGCAGACAGCCCGAAAGCAGGGCGGCCCAGCTCATCACCAGCACCGGGGTTAATCCTGTGCTGGCCAATGCCCCCATATACACGGAATCTGCCATAAGATTTTGTGAAAAAGCCAGTATGGAACTGGACTGAAGAGCCTCTTCCATAAGCTGTGCCGGACTGAGCGCTGCCATGCCCCACCCGGCCAGTGCGGCCTCCACTGCCTCGGCCTCCTGCTTTTGTGTCAACTGGAGCGTATGGGCCAGAAGGGGCTGCTGTACCGCAGCCAGATAAGCGGCATTTTTACCCAGAGCAGCACGCAGGCCACCCGCTCCAATGGCCGAGGGTTCAGCGCCTTCCGTCTGCCCCATATCCTCCACCTCCTCGGCCAGCGCCGCACGCACCAGCCGCCCCCGTACCGATGGGCTGGGTGCAGGCACAAGCACGGCCGCCAGCAGGGGGTTAAGCAGAACCTGCGGTATCTGCTCCGGGGTTTCGGCTGTTTCAAACATCTGGAGCAGTGCTGTCGCAGCCGCCTTTTGCTCCGCTGTTGCACCTGCATCCATCAAAACGGACGCAATCGCTTTGAACAGGTCTGGCAACAGGGCGTTGCTCAGACCATTCCCCGCCAATTCGGATGCAACCGTTGCACCGGAGGCTGCCCCACCTGTGCCCGTAGCCTGCTGGGGAAGTTGCACAATGCCACCGGGGAGCACTATTTCCTCCGCCTGTGCGGTGCCCATGCCCAGCAATGCTGTGGCCATGCTCCGCCGGCCTTCCTGCACAGCGGAACTGGCCAGACCATACAGGCCGGAGGGGGTTACAACCGCGCCCCCAAGCGCACTGCCCGCAACGGCGGCACCCGCCTGCTGGTCAAGCATCTGGCTTATGGTCTGCCCGATGGTCCGGGGGGATAATCCGGCAGCGTTCTGCTCCGCAGTGGCAGACTGCGCACCCATGGCCGTAACCAGATGCTTGAGCGCTGTCGCCATGTTTTTCTGTTCAACAGTTGTGCTGGTATCATTCAGCACCGCATTGGCAGCCTGCATAACATCTGCCGCCAGTGTGCTTGTGCCATCCGTGGCAAAGGCTGCGCGCGTACCCTGCGTAGCCGCGGCAAGTTCCTCCGTGGTGGAGGTGGTCACGGCCTCCGTGGAGAGCAGGGCGCTGCCCAGTAGGTTCTGCGCCCCTTCAGAAAGGGTAAACAGCACATCCGCCTGCTGGGCCTGTGCCTGCGCCAGAGCAGTCCGTGCAGCCTGTAACATGGTTGCAGCGGATGGCATGGCGGCACCCTCGGCCCCAAGCCCCACCCAGCTACCCGCACCGGGCAGGCTGCCTGATCCTGTTGTGGCTGTCATGGCCTGCTCCGTAACAGTGGATGCGGCGCGGGCGCGGCCCATCCGCACCCGGCCCCGGTGCATCAACCTGCCACACGGCGCAGGCTCAGGCCAACAGGATTAACGCATTAGTGGACCTGTGCGGAACTGCCTGCCGGAGCATCATTACGCAACACGCCAGCCAGTTCCTGCAAAGCCTGCGGGTTGTTCTTGAGCACCGCCACATTGGCCGGGTCTGGCACAGGAATATAAGACCCGCCCTGACCGGGTGGAATGTTCATCAGGCTGCCTGTCTGCCCCACACATTCGAGACTCATGACAAAGTCCCGCGCGGTCAGGCCGTGGGCTTTTAAAATCCCATCCACACCCGGCACTTTTTCCACCAGTGCAATCTGCTGCTCCAATGTGGCACCCATCTGCGTTGGCGGCTGAATGTTGGCAGCCTGAATGGCCTTGAGGGTGGCGGTCAGGCGGGGCAGAATATCGGGGGCCAGCTTATAGTGCAAAACCGCCTCACGCCCCTGCTGCATGGAAACCACCTGTTCGGCAGTCAGGGCTGGCGCACGTGGCGTAGCCCCGCCAACAGGGGCCACGCTCTGGGCCTGTGCGGCCCCGGCAACCAGCAGGGCCATACCCCCCAGAACAGTTGATACCTTGCGAACAAAAGCCATGTTTTCAAACCTTTTCATGCTGCAATCACCCATTCGCCACGGCGCATGAGCGGCACGCGGCCCCCCTGCGCATCCAGCCCATCCACATCGATCTCTCCCGAGCCGATCATCCAGTCTATATGGATCATGCTGCTATTGGCACCACGGGCTGCCAATGCCGCCTCATCCTGCCCTTGCGTGTCGCGCATACATTTGGTGTAGGACTGACCAAGGGCAATGTGACTGGCTGCGTTTTCATCAAACAACGTATTCTGGAACAGGACGCCACTGCGGGAGATGGGAGAGGAATGAGGGACAAGCGCGACCTCGCCCAGACGTCTGGCGCCTTCATCCGTATCCAGCACACGTTCAAGCACATCCTGCCCGCGTGTTGCGTGCATCTGCACAATGCGCCCGGCCTCAAACCGGACCTGAATCCCGTCAATGAGTGTACCCTGGTGAGACAACGGTTTGGTGCTGGCAACGGTCCCTTCCACACGCAGTCGGTGGGGTGTTGTAAACACCTCCTCGGTTGGAATGTTGGGGTTGCACACAATGCCATTGCCCGCCTTTTCCGCACCGCCAGCCCAGTCGTGCCCATCGGCCAGCCCAACCAGCAGGTCCGTGCCGGGGCCGGAAAAATGCAGGGCATCGTAGCGCACATCGTTCAAAAACGCGGCACGGCGGTGCAGAATGGCGTTATGTGCCTCCCAGTCGGCCACAGGGTCATCCCCCGTCAGGCGCGAGACGGCAAAAATGGCCTGCCAGAGTTTTGCCACCGCCTGCTCTTCGGGCAGACCGGGGAACACCTGCATGGCCCATGCCGGAGTGGCGGCAGCCACAATGCACCAGTTCACATCAAAATTGGTGATGATCTCCATGGCCGGGCGGTTCACTTTGGAAGCCGCCTTGCTTGCGCGGGAGACATGGTCCGGGTTCTGCCCGGCAAGGAGTGCAGGATTGGAGCCCGTAATGGCCATACGGGCAGCCCCGGCCCGGAACCCCTCCGCCATACCGGCGGAAAGCCAGCCAGATGCTGTATCGAAGGTACTTTCCTCGGCAAATCTGTAGCGGGCGAGTGTGGTTTCCTCATCCGAATAGAATGTGGTCACCAAAGATGCCCCAGCCTTGTAGGCATGTTCCGTAATACGGCGGACCAATGGCACGGCATGGAGGGGGGCGGTCATAATAACCTGCTGACCGGGGGCAACGTTCAACCCCGTACGGGCCGCCACCTCGCCCAGCCGGTCCAGCATGGCGGAAAATTCGGCTGAGGCCAGATAGCCACCTGTGGCCTGCGTGTTCTGTTCTGTCACGTTTATGCCTGTCCCTGTTTGTGGCGTAACCCTTTGTGCGTATGGGATACCTAAGGCGCGCTGGCGTCAACTCCTGCTGGTGGCGCAACTGGCAGTTCAAAAGGTTTAAGGTCTGCTGGCAGGTAAAGCGGATGGCACGGCCGCCCCCCGGCACTCAGCCTGAGCGCACACACGGCAATACCGTGGCTTTGCAACATATGCACCACCTGCGGGCCACGCGCACGCAATGCCTTGTGGTGGGGAGAACCATAGGCAGCCACAACAAGGTCGGCCTGCCGTGCCATATCCAGCAAAGCGGCGTCGTTCCCCGGCCCTACGGGGTCCGGTGTTTCCAGCAGGCGCATCTGGTCCGTACAGCGGTAGGCAAAGGTGTTACCCACAAACAGGCCACCATACCCCCATGCGCGCGCATAGCGCTGGCATTTGGCAACGGTCCGGTCATCCCCATGTTCGGTTGCTACGGAAGGGTTCATCATCAGCCACATAACCAGTGGTTTGCCCTCCTCCCACACGCGGCGCAGGGTATAGCGGTAGCATTTATCCGGCCCGCCATAACTGGCCGTACTCACAACATCCCCCGATAATTTGAGCGGGCGGGACTGGCCAACGTGATGGCCCTTGAACAGATCCTTCATAACGCTCCCGGCTGGCAGAGTTTATGCATAATTGTCCCTGTTTAGGCTGCAACGCCAGCCAGCACAAACCACACAGGCCATGCCGCCAGCAGACCAGCCCCCAATACCGGCAACCATAGGAACAGCCCTTGCGCCAGCCCCCCGTCTGCCCTGTTAGGGTGCAAACCCCGTGCGGTCCTCCGCGGTTAGCGGGCGGATGACCCGGCATGGCACACCAGCCGCCACCACACCGGCAGGCACATCCCGCGTAACCACACTGCCTGCGCCAATAATGCTGCCCTCGCCAATACGCACACCGGGGTTAATATGCACTCCCGCCCCCACCCACACACGGTTGCCAATATGGATAGGCCGTGCATGGCACCCGCCCATGGCCCGCTCCTGTGGGTCCAGCGCGTGGTTGGCGGTGTACAGCCCCACCCGCGGGCCAAATAACACATCATCCCCAATTTCAATCCCGCCTGCATCAAGCAGAACGCAGTCAAAGTTCGCGTAGAAATTATGGCCGATTGTAATGTTGCGCCCAAACTCGCACCGCAGGGTTGGCTCAAAATGCACACCCTGACCAATGTGACCCAGCAGTTCGCGCAGAATACGCTCCCGCTCGGGCTGGGGGCGGCCAAAACTGGCATTGTAGCGATTGGTCAGCAACACCGCATTCTGGCGGGCCTGCACCAGTTCCGGGGTCAGGTCATTGTACATTGCGCCTGTGCGCATATGCGCCATCTGCTCTGCTAGGGTCATGCGTTCTGTTTGGTCCTGTTGTGTGCCGCGTTATGGTTGCCCCGCGCTCCCTGCGCGGGTAACGCCAGACTGGCTGTTATTCAGGTGTGTGGCACGCCAATGTGCCGTGGTTGTGGCAATAATGGATGCCTGCCTGCGGCGAATTTTTGCCAGACTATACCTAAGGGGAACACATTGGGCGTGGGTAATAGACCCCGCTCCCAACACAATCAGGCCCAGCTTTTGCGGGAAGGAGATTTTGTGCCCCTACTCCGCAGGGCAGAGGGGAAACCATCCATTCGTGGCCACACAGGGGCACTTCGTCCCTGAGTTATGGGGTCTCTCCACCCAATGTGCTTTGCGGGTGCAGGCGCGCATTAAGCAAGGTGAGCACCAGCACAACCAGTGCTGCCAGCCCCACGGTCAGCATAAGGGCAGGGGCCAGACCACCCCCTATCCACCCCGCCAGCCGGGTTTGCAGCAGGGCGTTGCTGGCCGCGATCAGATTCCCACACTGGTAGGCCAACCCCGGAAATGTGGCCCGCACGGAAGCGGGGGAAAGTTCGCTCAGATAGGCTGGCACAACGCCCCACGCCCCCTGAATGCAGAACTGGATGCACATGGCCCCCACCCCCAGCCAGAACACGGAATGCGGCAGGGTCCACAACGGCAGGAGTGGCAGGGTCAGGGCAGCCGCCACCGCAATGGAATACTGGCGGCCAATCCGCTGGGACAGCACACCAAATACAACCCCACCAGCAATGGCCGCCAGATTATACAGCACAGCAAGCGTGGTAATGGAGGGCGGGGGCACATGCCGCTCAAGTGCCAAAAACACCTTGGGGTACAGGTCCTGCGACCCGTGGCTCATAAAGTTAAAGGCTGCCATCAGCACCACAGCAAACACGCACAGCGCCATATTCTGCCGGGCGACCTCCAGCATACCGGGCTGGCGCACGGCCCCTGCCCCCTGGGCCTTCCGGGCCAGCCAGTCCGGGCTTTCTGGCACACGTAGCCAGATGTAAAGGGCGGACACAATGGCCCCTCCCCCCAGCACAAACAGCCCCCGCCAGCCCAGAACAGGCAACAGCAAAAACATAAGCGACGCCAGCAGATACCCCGCAGGATAACCCGCCTGTAAAATACCCGATGCCGTGCCACGCCACGTTGGCGGCACGCTCTCCATGATCAGGGATGTGCCAACCCCCCATTCCCCACCCAGAGCAATGCCAAACAGGGCACGCAAGACCAGAAAGAGCGTCAGGTTTGGTGCAAAGGCCGAGAGCACCTCAATCAGCGAGTAAATGGTAATGGTGCCGATCAGCACGGGTTTGCGGCCATACTGGTCTGCCGCCCGCCCGCACAAAAATGCCCCTAAGGGGCGGGTAATCAGGGTAAGCGTTGGCGCCAGCAGCACGGTCTCCAGCGAGGTGGAAAAACTGTGAGCCACGTTATCCAGCGTAAACAGGACAATAAAAAAATCGCACGCATCAAGCATCCATCCCAAAAAGGAGGCGGCAACAACATGCCGAGCTGTTGTGCGGTCAATGGTGGAAAGGGCACTGGCGACCATGGGGGTACTCCTGCTTGCCGGTTCCCACCTTGTGGCATGTCAGCACCTGTTTCCGCCACGCAGGAATGATCACGAATACGCCAGTATTTTAAACAGATTTTTCATAACGCCATAAAACTGTAGCCAACACACAGGCCGCACGGTGGCACAGCGCACCCGCCACAGCCCATAGACCACAAATGCAGAAGGGCCGGGGCGTTGCCGCCTCGACCCCCCGGTCTTGCCGCGCTAAGCAAGATTCCTTGTGTGCTCAGCCCATAAGCATCATGCTCTGGCCTGCACTGCTTCTGCCTGCCCAAAGGCCATCTGCCCCCACACACGCTCCCGCAGCATGGGCACAATGGACTGATCGCTCAGGGCAGACAGATCACCCAGTTCATTCGTATCGCCGCTGGCAATCTTGCGCAACAGGCGGCGCACAATTTTACCTGACCGGGTGCGTGGCAGATCCGGTACCAGATACACAGCCTCCGGTGCTGCGTACCGCCCGATCAGCTTGACCACCAGCCTGCTTATGCCGGCCTCGTCCAGCCCAGTGGCGGCATCCTTGCGCAAAATGGCAAACACCACCAGCGCCTGCCCCTTGACCGGGTGGTCCACACCCACTGCTGCGCATTCCACAATTCTGTGGTCTTCGCCCAGTGCATCCTCCACCTCAGCCGTGCCAAGGCGATGCCCGGCAATGTTAATAACGTCATCCATACGGCCGGTTATCCAGTAATAACCATCCTCATCCCGTTTGGCGCCATCGCCTGTAAAATACAGGCCGGGGACCATGGCAAAGTAGGTCTGGCAAAAACGGGCATGGTCCCCCCATATGGTGCGCGCCTGACCGGGCCACGAGCGGGCAATGCACAGTGCTCCTTCCGCCGCACCCTGCTCCACCTTACCCTGCGGATCGGTAATCACCATTTCCACGCCTGGCAGAGGCATGGTGGCAGAGCCTGGTTTGAGCGACTGCACACCGGGTATGGGGCCAAGCACAATGCCCGCGGTCTCGGTCTGCCACCATGTATCCACCACCGGACAACGCTTTTTGCCCACCACATCATGGTACCACAGCCACGCATCCGGGCTTATTGGCTCCCCCGCAACCCCAAGCAGGCGCAGGGAGTCGAGCTTATGCCTGTTCACCACCGCATCGCCTTCCGCCATCATGGCACGTACGGCGGTGGGCGCGGTAAAGAGCATGGTCACCTTATTGGCATCTATCAGCTCAAACCACCGGCCGGGCTGGGGGTAAGTTGGCAGACTATCCGAGATCATGGTGGTGCCGCCATTGGCCAATGGCCCATAAACGACCGAAGTATGCCCCGTAATCCATGCCACATCGGCCGTGCACCACAGCACATCACCCGGCTGATGGGTGTAAACCATGCCCATGGTGTACGCAGCCCACACCATATAACCACCCGTTGCATGAACAACGGCCTTGGGCTTGCCCGTGCTACCCGATGTGTAGAGCATAAACAGGGGTTCTTCCGCCCGCATGACAACGGGGACAAAATCCACCTCGAAATTATCTACAAAATCGTGAAAATCATAGTCTCTTCCCGGTAGCATGGGAACAGCCTCTTCCGATGTACGCACGACCAGAACGGAATGCACACCACTATTGCCCCCGGCTATGCGCAGGGCCTCGTCCATGCTCTGCTTGTAAGGCACCGGCTTGTTGCCACGCCATGCCATGTTAGCGGTAATAACGGCAACTGCGCCGCTATCCACCAGCCGTTCGGCAATACCTTCGGCCGAAAAACCACCAAACAGCACCACATGCACGGCACCAATACGCGCACATGCCAGCATGGACACAACCGCCTCCGACACCATGGGCAGGCAAATGGCAACCCTGTGCCCTTTTTCCACCCCCAGGTGCGTCAGGGCATTGGCAAGGCGGCAAACGCGCTCGTGCAGGTCCTTGTATGTCAGACTTTCCGACCGTCCCTGTGCCTCACGCTGGCTGATCAGGGCCACCTGATCGCCCCTGTCGGTCAAATGCCGGTCTATGCAGCAGACAGAGGCGTTGAGTGTACCATCCGCAAACCAGCTTATGGACACATCTTTTTCAAAACTACCAGAAAAACCAATGCTCGGTCTGGAACACCAGTGAATGCGGGCAGCCTGTTGCAGCCAGAATCCGTCCGGGTCTCGTCGGGCGTACTCACGCATGGCCTGCAACTGCTCCGGCGTCATAATCGCCGGGTAGTGCGGGTAGTTACGGGCAGGAATAACCGTTTGGTCCGTCATGGTCTTGTATCCCCTGTTTTTTTGTTGTGTTCGGGACAAAGGTCTGCGGTTTCAGGCGGCAGTGCGGTCGGGCTGGCCAATGTGCGGGAGAACCGTGGCCACAATGCCTGCATCGAGCGTTTCATAATCATAATACCGGAGTGTTTTGTACAGCTCTTCACGGGTTTGCATCCGGTCCAGCATGTTCTGTGTGCCACCCGTGCGGGCAATGGTGGCATACAGATCCGCCTGTGCCTTATTGGCTGCACGGAGCGAACTGACCGGCCATATGACCATACTGTAGCCCATGGCCTCAAACTCGGACGCCGTAAAATAGGGCGAGCGGCCAAACTCGGTCATGTTTGCCAGCAATGGCACATCGGGCAGGCGGCGCGCAAACTCCCTGAACATCTCTTCCGAGATCAGGGCTTCTGGAAAAATTGCATCGGCTCCGGCCTCGTAATACAGGCGGGCGCGGGCCACTGCACCATCCAACCCTTCCGAACCTGCGGCATCTGTACGGGCAATAACCACCATGTTGCGCCGCGCACGGGCTGCGGCGGCTACTTTTTGGGCCATTTCCTGTGCAGAAACGAGCTTTTTATCATTCAGATGCCCGCATTTTTTGGGCAGGATCTGGTCTTCTATGTGCACGGCTGCGGCCCCGGCCTCCTCAAATGCACGCACCATGTTCATGACATTCAGGGTTTCACCATAGCCGGTATCTCCATCCACCAGCACGGGCAGGCCAGAAGCCCGCACGACCTGACGGATGAAAAAACACACCTCGTCTATGGTAATAATACCAAGGTCTGGCAGCCCCATACTGGCGGTCATGGCTGCGCCAGAAAGATACAGCGCACCAAACCCGCAATCTCTGGCCTGTAGGGCCGCCTGCCCGTTATGCGCACCAGGAATTTGCATAATGCCGCGCCTGTGCATCATCTCTCTAAAACGCTGTCCCGCGGGAACTGCGGGCAGGTCTTTTCCTACCAGATAGGTCATGCTGCATACTCCAGTCCATCGCGCTCACGCAGAGGGGGTAGTGGGCGAACATCCGGCCCCGTATAGTTGGCGGAAGGACGGATAATTTTTCCATCCTGCCGCTGTTCCATAATATGTGCGCACCAGCCCGTAACGCGGGACATAACAAAAACAGGGGTGAACATGGCCGTGGGAATACCCATGGCGTTGTAGGAAACCGCACTGAACCAGTCGAGGTTGGGGAACATCTTTTTCTGTTCCGCCATAACCCGCTCAATCCGTTCGGCCACGGTGTAGAGCCGCATGGTGCCATTCCGGCGGGAAAGTTCCCTTGCGGTTTCCTTGATAATACCATTCCGGGGGTCAGCCAGTGTGTACACCGGATGGCCAAAGCCAATAATCACCTCCCGCGCCTCCAGCCTGCGGCGGATGTCTGCCTCGGCTTCGTCCGCTGTGCGGTAGCGCTGCTGGATATCCAGCGCCACCTCGTTTGCGCCACCATGCTTGGGGCCACGCAGCGCACCAATAGCTGCGGTCACGGCGGAATACATATCCGACCCTGTACCGGCCACCACGCGGGAGGCAAAGGTGGAGGCATTAAACTCATGCTCGGCATACAGAATGAGCGATGTGTGCATGGCCTGCACCCAGTCTGATGGCGGCGTGTGCCCATGCAGCAGATGCAAAAAATGCCCACCAACAGTTTCATCATCCGTACGGGTGTCTATCCGTCGCCCGTGGTTGGAATAATGATACCAGTAGAGCAGCATGGAACCGGTGGAGGCAACAAGCCGGTCCGCAATCTCGCGCGCGCCTGCTGTGGGGCAATCGCTCCGTTCGGGCAGGGCACAGCCCAGAACAGACACCGCCGTGCGCAGCACATCCATGGGGTGGGTGGAAGCTGGCAGACGCTCCAGTGCCGCCCGCACAATATCGGGCAGGTCGCGCAGGCTGTACAGGTGGCGTTTATACCCTTCCAGCTCCGCCGTATTGGGCAGATAACCGTGGATAAGCAGGTAGGCGACCTCCTCAAACGTGCAGGCACGGGCAAGGTCTTTTATATCGTACCCACGGTAGTGCAGGTCGTTGCCGCTATGGCCTACGGTGCTGAGCGCGGTATTACCCGCCACGGTGCCGGACAGGGCGACAGATTTTTTTGGTTTTGTGCGGTGCAGTTCGGTGTGCATGGTCCTTGCTCCCCTGCCTGGATCTGTTCTGTCTGTCAGGACGTCAGGGCCACAGTCTGCTGGGTGTTTTTGGCACCCACACCAGACTGGCCAAAATTGAAAATGCCCTCCACCTGATTAAGCTGCATGTCCTTGGGTGGAATATACAGCTCCAGCTGGTGCAGTTCCCCGGCTTTAAGCTCTGGCAGGCGTTGCACAACTGCCAGAAAACGCTCAACTTCCGCCGGGTCCACAATCCCTTCGGACAAGGTGCGGAATTTTTGAATATAGTCCGCCCTCTGCCACGGGGTGGCACCCAGCGTATGGGCGTTGGCAACCGCCAGTTTATCCTCCAGCACCGTGCCGTTTTTCATGCGGATGATAATGCGCCCCCCAAAGGCTTTTTTGTCCGGGTCGGTTTGATGGTAGCGTTCTGTCCACTCCGGTTTTTCAATCGTATGGATTTTTTTCCACAACCGGACCGTATCGGGCCTGCGTGCGCGCTCTGGTTCGTAGGAGCGCACATGGTGCCAGCACCCATCCTGCAGGGCCACTGCCACAATATACATAATGGAATGGTCCAGTGTTTCCCGCGTGGCCTGTGGGTCAAACTTCTGCGGGTCGTTGGAGCCTGTGCCAATAACATAATGGGTATGGTGGCTGGTTTCGATCAGCACATCATCCACATCATCCCAGTTGCTGATTTTTTTACCCATGCGAAAAGCAAGGTCGATCAGCGCCTGACTCTGGTATTCGGCCGAGTGTTCCTTGGTAAAGGAGGACAGAATGGCCCGTTTTGGCTCGCCCATGGTGGGTAATGGCACAGTATAGAGCGCATTTTTGCCATCCAGCATCCATGCAATGACCCCGTCCTCTCCCTCATAGATGGGAGTTGGGGATGTTTCTCCCAACATCGCACGATCGACCGATTCCACGGCCATTTTTCCAGCATGGGCAGGGGCATATGCCTTCCATGATGAAATTTCGCCCTTGCGGCTCTGGCGGGTGGCGGTGGTCACATGCAACGCCTGCCCAATGGCCTGGTAAATGACCGAAGGCGGCAGGCGCAAAAGCGTGCCAATGCCAGCCGCAACAGACGGGCCAAGGTGGGCAACATGGTCAATCTTATGCTTATGCAGGCAGATTGCCCGGGCCAGATCAATCTGGATTTCGTACCCCGTGGCAATCCCCCGGATCAGGTCTGCGCCACTGCGGTTGCACTGCTGTGCTACCGCCAGAATACCGGGAATATTGTCCCCCGGATGCGAGTATTCTGCTGCCAGAAACGTATCATGAAAATCAAGCTCCCGCACGGCCGTGCCATTGGCCCATGCCGCCCATTCTGCATGGACCCGCACATCTGCCCCCATGCCAAACACCGTGGCACCACCCGGCCTGCGGTGCGCCAGTGCCTCGGTCCGTGCGCTCATGACCGAATGGCGGTTGACGGAAGCCATGGCAACAGCGGCATTGTCGATCATGCGGTTGATGATCATGTCCGCCACGGCGGGTTCCACGGCAACCGGGTCAGCCGCGACCTGTGCAATTTTCCATGCCAGCTGGTCCGCACGGTTCAGGCGCTCGCTCTCGGGGTGCACGCGCACATCATGATTCTGCATTGCTTCAACCCTTGCAATCTTGTGATCTGGGGAAACAGTTGCAGACTATTGCGTAAAGCAGCAGAGGAATAAGAGTAGAAAGAAGCGAAGGAATTCGCACCTGTTGCAAAGTCTGTGAAGGTCGGTGTGTATGCCCAGAACAAGAACCAAGCTGTTTGCTGGCAACAGACTCCGCCAGCTCCGCCAGCGCGAAAGTATGACGCAGGCCACGCTGGCAGAATGTATTGGCATATCGCTCAGCTACCTTAACCAGCTGGAACGCAACCACCGCCCCCTGCCCGACCACCTGCTGCAAAACCTGTGTGAGCGCTTTGCCCTCAGCCCCGCATGGTTTGCCGATACGCGCGAGGCCCATGCCGTGCAGGCCCTGCGCGAGACAATGGCCGACCCTGTTTTTAAAAACGCCCCCCTGCCTTTGGCAAAAATGGCTGAAGCCGCGCGCCAGAGCCCTGAACTCTGCGAAGCCTTTTTAACCCTCTACCGTGCTTACGCGTTTGAGCAGGAACGGCGCGAACATGCGCCCTCAGCCAGCACACCTCCACTGGAACCCTACGAAGCTGTGGGGAACTGGGTGCAGGAACACAACAACTATTTCCATGAACTTGATTGTGCAGCAGAGAATTTTTACGAACGCCTCCTGCCCGCACCGGGCGATCTGGGCACAAGCCTGATCCACCATCTGCAAGACCAGCATGGTCTGGGCATAACCCACACAACAGACCTGCTGGACCGAGGGCTGGTCTGGCGCATAGACCGGCGTAAACGCCAGATCCAGCTCCCGCACAACCAACCGCACGAGAGCACGCTGTTTTTTCTGGCCCAGATTATTGGCCAGCTTGAACATAGCCGCCTTATGGCCGATATTCTGCGCCGCGAGGGTCCAAAAGACCGCAATGCGCTGGAACTGGCACGCGTGTACCTTGGCAATTATTTTGCAGGTGCGCTTATTCTGCCCTACGTAAGGTTCCTGCATAAAGCCCAGACCTTACGGTACGACGTGGATGAACTGCGCCGCCACTTTGGTGTCAGCTTTGAACAGGTCTGCCACAGATTAAGCACCATGCAGCGCTTTGGTGCGGAAGGTATTCCTTTTTATTTTCTTAAACTTGATATTGCCGGTAATATTCTCAAAAGTTTTTCAGCAAACCGTTTTTCTCAGGCCCGTTTTGGTGGACCATGCCCGTTGTGGAACGTGTTCCGGGCTTTTGCAACGCCGGGGCAGATTCAGGTCCAGCTTTCCCAGACTACGGATGATTCCATTTACCTGAATGTTGCCCGTACGGTCGGGCGGGAAGGACTGAGCTACGCAGACCGACCGCGCCAGATTGCCATGGTGCTGGGCTGCACCATAGCCGATGCCACAAAAACCGTTTACGCTGCAGGGCTTAACCTGAATGACCACACGCTGGTTGTCCCTATTGGGCCGGGGTGCCGGGCCTGTGGCCGCGAGCAATGCGGGCACCGCTCGCTCCCTGTTTCTGGCCGGGTGCTGGATACGGGGAGCAACGCGCGCGGTGTTGTGCCTTACCGGGCACTGCCCGAACAATAAAAAACCCGCACAGGGCGGGTTTGGGCTGGTGGGGCAAGGGGGAGGAGTAGAAAGAGATCTTACGAACTGACCGGGGATGCAAAACAGTTCGTAAGTTCGGGGGGATAGTATTTTACGGTAGTCACGACAACCACAGATTGTCGCGGTGATGCCCCTTGCCCCACCAGCAGAAACGCCTTCATCACCGCGACAAGTTAATAATAAGAACCATTCTCATTAAAACGCAAGCAAAAAAACAGGGGGGCTGCATTTTTTTTGCAGCCCCCCTGAACGTCACATCTAATTATTTGTTTTATAACATTTTTATTTTTCTGGTGCCGTGGCAGGTGTTGCCACCGGGGCACTGGCAGGGGCCGCAGGCGTACTGGCTGCTGAAGATGGAGCAGCCGTTGCCGGGGTTTTGGCCGTGCTGGCTGGTGCAACATTAGCCGGAGCCGCCGCTTTACCCTTGCCCGATGTTTGGGCCGCTGCGTTCTGGTCCACAAAATCATCCGAGACAAACACAATACCATCCAGCAACTGGTCCAGTGCTTCCTTGGCCTGAGCGGCCTGCCGTCCCTCGGTTAACACGCGGGCGCGGTAGAGCGTGCTTTTGGTCTGCTCCAGCGGGGCAAGAGCAATAATAAAGTCCGCATCCTCTCCTACAACCTGCAAATTCTGCTGGGCCTGTGTGTTCTGCCCTGCCTTAAGCGCCTGATTAGCCTGCTGGGCTGCGGCTTTTTTATCGGGGGCCAGTGTTTCAGTCAGAATAAACTCGCCACCAACGGGAATCCACGTAACAGCCCCAGTGGTAGGTTTATGGGTGGCGGACACAGGATGCTGGGGCGCAGGCTGCAACTGGTTCTCTGCCGCATAAAAACGCCGGTTATCCTTTTGCGCAGCCACAAACCGTTTTTGTGCATCATAAATAGGTGGAATGGCGGCATCTGTTTTGCCCTGTGCCAGCAGGTCGCGCGCAATCAGCACATCCTGCATGGCCTTCTGCCCATCTACAGAGAGGTGGTGCAGCGCACGGCCAGCCTTGAACTTTTCCCAGTCTGTGTGAAGACCATCAGCCTGTGCCACAGAGGCGCTGACCATAAGAGCGGCAACTGCCGCCAGAGATGCCTTAAAACGCATAAAAACTATCCTGCCTGAAAATGTTGAACACCGGACCTTAGGGATTCAAACTCAATATTTGGTTAGCAAAAACACGTTTCTCAAGGTGTGCTTTGCAGAATAACCGGAATTAAAAAATTTATTATTTTACGCGCCAGCTTTGCAGAATGATCTGGTGCAACAATAAGTTTGAGAATTATGCAATACAGATATGTATTAAACACACCCCCTGCATATCCAGCGCAACCACCTGGCTCTGAGGGTCTGCACTCCCATCTGGCAGGGCCCGCCGGGTTAAAAGACTGTTGTCGCTGCACCGGAGCAAAAACCCTCTTTACGCCAGAGTCGCCCACAGATTTTGCGGATGTTCCAGTGCATAAGCCTGTGGATAATGTGTACAGTTCGTGTGAAAGGCAGGTAAACTGCCACAGGAAGACCCTCTCCATCATGGCTTTGTGCCGCAGGGTCGTGCTGGCGGTGGCAGCGCTGCACGCTTTGTCATGTAACTGTCACACTGCATAAGTCATGCGTTTGCTACATGCCTGCCAATCAACCACACTGGCGGGCAGAGGGTTCGATTGTTCAACAAGGCTGACGAGTGCAGCATCTGGCTGGCCACTCATATTCTCCCGCACGAAAACCACATCCGCACAAGGCTCCGCCGTTATGCGGATATTGATGCTGATGACATTATCCACGAAGCCTATGTGACCATAGCAGAGGCCGACTGGGCAGGCATTACCAACCCGCGCGCGTATTTTATGTCCATCTGCCGCAATCTCGTTATGCAGCATTACCGGCGGGCGCGCGTGGTGCCGGTTACAAGCCTTGCCCTTATGCAGGCCGATACCATGCCAGATGCCATGCCCTCGGCCGAGCAGGTTGTTCATGCCCGGCAGGAAATGCGCTTTTTGGAAAAAGCCATCGCAAAACTACCGGCCCGTTGCCGGGATATTTTGATTCTGCGCAGAGCGCGTGGCCTAAGCCAGAGGGAATGCGCCGCGCAATTAAACATTTCTGAAAACATTGTAGAAAAACAGCTTGCCCGCGCACTTGTTTTTCTGTCCAAAGAATATTCGGAATCAGAGAGGGAGATGACCGTTGATGAGGAGAGACGCCCGCGTCTCGCCCACTCTCGCAAGCGCCAGCCCTGAAGAGGCGGCAGCAGGATGGACGGCCAGATTAGACAAAGGCCCCCTTTCCGCAAGCGAACAGCAGGCACTGCAACACTGGCTGGATCAGGATAGACGACACAAGGGTGCCTTCCTGCGTGCAAAGGCCATCTGGCAGGCAAGTGGCAGGCTGGCAGCACTGCATGGCCCAACCGCCCCGCCCGTTGCCCACCCTACGCCTGTACCTGCCCTGCCCCGCCGCCGCTTTTTTGCAGCAGCCGCCGCGGCTGCCCTGCTCCTTGCCACACCCAAACGGCAGGGCAAGGCCAATAGTCTGTATGCGACAGCCAACGCTGTTTCGGCCCCTTTGCACACGGCTTTTGGCACCATTACGCTGGACTGTTACTCCAAACTTAAAATGGGGTTGCAGAGCAGCCGCCTTGTTACCGGGCGCTGCTGCGTGCTGGGCCGCACTGGTATGATTGTCAAAGCGGGCAACCTTATTTTTGCCCCACAGGGCCGCCTGCTTTTATCCTGCTCGCCAACGCAGGTTACGGCCACAAGCATTTCGGGCACCGTGCATTTGCGCAGGCACCATTCGGATGAATGGTGGACCTTAAATGCTGGCGCACAGATTAGCCTGACCGGAGACCTCCCCCCAGAAGTACGCAGTTTATTACCCGAGGAAATGGAAGCCCAGAACGCATGGAGCATTGGCCGCCTGGAAGCGCGGGACGAAAGCATGGCCAGCATTGCCAGCACATTCAACCGCTACAACCAAAGGCAGATCCGTGTCTCTCCAGCGCTTGCCAACCGGAAGCTTACAGGTGTTTTCAGCCTCAACCAGCCGGAAGATTTTGCCTTGGCGGCACAAACCATTCTGGGTGCCAGACTAACGCAAACCCCACAAACACTTATGCTGTATTAAGGGGGATGGGGTGGGGTTTTATCCTGTCTTATTTGTGTAACAAAAAAAACCAGCGGAAAATGCAGCAGTTTTGACTCTTAACGGTATGTTCCGTCACAAGCAGGGCCACTACCGTGCAATTTTTTTCTGTCCGTGTTTCCTCTCTTGCGCTGTGCCTGTGCAGCGTATCCGTTCTTTCTGCTTCCCATGCTTTGGCGGCTCCGGTTCATTTTGCCATTCCGGCCGGGCCTCTTAATCAGGCAGTTGTAACCTTTAGCCGCCAGTCCGGGCAGCAGGTCGCACTGGATAGCTCATTGGCCGCCAAAGCCACCGCCACCCCGGTCTATGGCACCATGGAGCCAGATGCCGCCCTGACCCACCTGTTGCAGGGCACAGGTCTGGATATTGATACGCACCAAAAAAACATGCTGATCGTGCGCAAATCCACCACGACCCCCGCCAAAGCCAGAACACACAGTGCCAGCGCAAAAAAAGAGCAGAATACAGACGAACATATTACCGTTCTGGGCCGGGCCATGCGCCTGTCGCCCGCAGTGGTGCCGCTCGATATTACGGAACCCACATCGCGCATCCAAAGCAATTTTATCAATAACAACATTATTCCACTGGCCAGTGTGGACGATATTATCAAGTTCCAGCCCAGCATATGGACCCAAAACCCAAATGGTCCGGGCATGGGCAAAGCCGAAACCATGAGCCTACGCGGTTTTCAGGACGGGCAGTACAACATGACATATGATGGCATTCCATTTGGGGATGCCTCAGACCTGCACCACACAACATCCTCTTTATTTATCTCGCACTTTCTGGGCGAAGCACAGATTGACCGTGGCCCCGGCACGGCCTCCACCATTGGCAATGCCACCTTTGGCGGCACGGTAGGCTTCCGCTCCAAAACCCCACCAAGCAAAGCAGGTGCCCAGCTTTATGGCACATATGGCAGCTTTAACACCCGTGCAGGTGGGCTGGAACTGGATAGCGGCAAAACCCGCTTTGGCAAAGCCGTTCTGGACATGCAGCATGAAGAAACAGACGGCTACCTGACCAACTCTTACGAAAAACGCAGTAACATTCTGTTCAAGGATGAAATTAAGCTGGCGGATGAGACCAGTTTGACCATCCAGACAACCTACAACAAGGAATGGCAGTACACCACTCAGGGGGCAACGCTGGAGGATTATGCCAAATACGGCAAAAACTACGGTTTGTGCAAAGACCCGACCAGACAGTGCTATTATGGGTACAACCCCAGCACCTACACATCCGACTTTAGCTATGTTGCCCTTAAAACCCGCCTGAACGACTGGCTTAGTCTGCAAAACTCAATCTACACAACAGGGTTTGAGCATGAATATACGGAATCAACCGATTCCAGCCAACGCTCGCTCGACGCCAATGGCGTGACCTTTTACAACGCCGCAGGCAAAAAAGTAGCAACATACAAATCGGATATTCCCGGAAAATACGCCGATGCCCACTTCCGCAACTATGGTGATACCCTGAACCTGACTGCAAAAACACACTATGTGGATGTGCAGCTTGGTGTTTGGGCCGATGTGCAAAAAGACAGACGTGTAAGCTATGCGGTAGACCTTTCCAAAGGTTCCATTCCCGTTCCTGGCAAAACGGGCAGCCCTTACAGCTACAATATTTCGGATACGAACACCACGCTCCAGCCTTATCTGGAACTGGACATACACCCCCTCCCTGGTATGACCATCAAACCCGGCGTCAAATACTCCTACTTCCACCGCGATTATGATGCGGCATTGAACAAATCCACCAAACAGCCCCTGAACGCCACACAGACCTTTACATCCTGGCAGCCATCCATTGCCATAAACCAGCGTATCATGAACCAGTGGAGCGCTTATGGGCAGATTGCCCGCGGCTTTCTGGCTCCCCCCATCTCCGTTTTTCAGGTCGGGGATGTTGGCAATGTTAAGCCCGAAACAACCATGAACTATCAGGTCGGTTCGGTTTACCGGGATAAAAAATGGATGGTGGCCGCAGATGCCTATTACATCGATTTTTCAAACTACATTGCCGCAGCACAGATTTCCGTTCCCGGTTATGGTACCACATCCACCTACGTTAACAGCGGTGGCGCCATATACAAAGGACTGGAACTGGAAGCACAATATGTTATCGGTTATGGTCTGTCCGTTTACGGGAACTACAGTGTAAACAGTGCCAAATACAAACACACCGATGTGCGTGTTGCCTCCAGCCCCAACATGCTGGCCTCCTTTGGGCTACTTTACGAGAACGAACGGGGCGCTTATTTTTCCCTTATTGGCAAATATGTGGGTAAACACTGGGGGCTGGACAGCACCACCAATGCCGCAGGCAACACGCAGTTTGCAAACCAGTACAAAATTGGCAGCAACGTAACTGCCGACCTTGCTCTGGGCTGGCGCATCCGCAATGCGGGCAGCATCTTCCGCGAAATTACGCCCAGCCTTAAAATTGGCAATCTGTTCAATAACCGGGCTATTAGCAACTTTGCGGGCAACCAGAGCTATGGCGATGCCCCGCTTTACTGGCGCAACCCCGGACGTAGCGTGTTCTTCAACCTTGCGGTGACCATTCCATGAGACATCTTCCCCTGTTATGCGCGCTGCTGGCAAGCACACCGGCCCTTGCGGCCCCTCCCGCCCCTGCCACACAGCAGGCCGCCGTTCTGGAACGGGTCGTGCTGGTCGCCCGCCATGGCATACGCAGCCCAACCAAACCACCCCAAACCCTGCAAAGCCAGACTGGCCATGTATGGGCACAGTGGCCTGTTGCTCCGGGGGAACTAACGGACCATGGCAAACAGGCACTGGAGCAGATGGTGGGCATGGTGCGCCAGCACTACGTTCAGGCTGGTCTGCTCCCTGCCTCGGGTTGCCCAACACCGGGCAGCCTAACCATATGGGCCGATGCCAAGGACCACCGCACGCGTGAGAGTGGGGCCATATGGGCTGAACATCTGGCCCCCTCCTGCAAGCAGCAGTCCCTCTCGCTTGCGGCGGCACAGGAAGACCCCATTTTTGCAGGTCCGGCCACACCGCTGAGTGTGCAGGAGCAAAATGCCATTACGCGTGAGTTCAACCAGAGGGTCAGCACCACCCCCCCCACTGTTGGCAGGAGCATGAACACATTGCAGGCGGTTTTGGCCCCCGCAGCCTGCACCACGGACAAACCCCATTGCCTGAGCACCAACACAACCACACTGGCATGGAAAAAGGACAAACCACACCTTGAAGGAGGCCTTGCAACAGGTGGCACCGCGGCGGAAAATCTGCTTCTGGAATACACGCAAGGAATGCCTGTACATGCCGAACCCTTTAGCCAGCAAAACCCGGCAACCCTGATTGAGCAGGTTTTTCCCCTCCATACGCAGGAAAGCTGGCTGATCCGCCGCCTGCCCACGCTGGCCGCCCACAAGGGGGCCACCATGGCATCGGTCGTGCAGGATGTGCTGGCGGGCAAACCCGCTACGGCACTCCCCGCAGCCACAGAGCAGACAAAACTGCTCGTTCTTTCCGGGCATGATACCAACCTGGATGTGCTGGCCACACTCTACGGGTTGGACTGGTCCTTTACCGACCAACCAGACCCGACTGCGCCCAACACAACTCTGGCCTTTGAACTCTGGCGTTCACCCAGCGGGCCATACGTAACCGTAAGGCTGTTCCATCAGGGGCTGGAGGCACTGCGCACACTGGCAACACCAGACCCCGCGGTGGATATGCAGGTCATTGCCAGTGGCCCATCCCTACAGGCATTACGCCCCATAGCCACACAATAAAGACCCAGTTGGAGGGCAGACTGCCCCTGGTGCGGCCAGCATCTTTCCAAACCGCTGGTCGCACCCCATATGATCGCTATGACCGATAGACGGAACAGCACCCCAACCACCCTTTCTGCCGAGCATTTACGCCAGCGCCGCATGGCCCTGCTCCTTGTCCGCCTGCCAGAAAAAACAAGAGGCTGGCTGTTCTGGCTCCGCGAACCACGGCAAAAATGGCTCCGCCTGCCAACTGGCGTTGGGTTGATTGCGGGGGGGCTGTTCTCCTTCCTGCCCGTTCTGGGCTTATGGATGCTCCCACTGGGAATTGCCCTGCTGGCAGAAGACTTTAGCCTGTGCCGCACAGCCAGCGCCCATATGCTGGGGTGGATGACCCGGCGCAAACCCCACTGGCTTGGCATTGCGGAGGATGAGACGGAAGCAGACGCATACTACCGTATTCTACCCCTGTTACCCCCACAACATCGCATGGATGCCGCACAGCCCGGCCATTCTTAACCCTCCCTCCTGCGGCCAGCGCCCGTTACCGGCACACACCCCATGGTTAGTGCGGTGCCTTGTGGTCCGTGGGGGACGGAGAAGACAGGTCAATAACCGTTTGCGTGCGCACCATAGGGTCTACCGAATGGAGCAGGGTGCTTACCCCCCATTCCCGCTGGTCAAACGTGGCATCACTTTGGATCTGGGTCAGAGTATTGCCTGTAAAGTGCATGGCAACATCAAAGGTCAGCGGGTGGGTCTGCCCACGCATGGTTAGCTGGCCGACCAGCAGAGTATGCGCCTTGCCCTGACGGATGGTGGGTTTGCACGTGCCCACAAAGTGCATGGTGGGGTGGCTGTCTCCGTCCAGCATGATCCCTGACAGCATGATGGTCTTGAGCACGGCAGAGCCGACATCCAGAGAGTCCACGGCCATGTTCAAATCAACCGAGCAGCTTTGGTCTTCGGGGTCATATGTCAGAGTGCCCGCTACTTTTGCAAAACTGCCATCAATGTTGGTCACCGCTGTTTTGGCATACAGGCGCGCCTGCGTATTGGCAGGCCCCAGCACCACATGCTGTGGCGCTGCCTGCACCACCGTACCATACAGGCCAGCCCCCACCCATGCGGTGCATAAAAGCAGAACAGTTTTGGCAATACGCATGAACATTCTTCCTCCCCAATCGCTGCCTCCCACCATATCGGGCGCAGCTTTGCCCGTGTTAACGGGTGGACATGCAAAAAGCTGCCATGGCTCACACGGCTGTGCAGAACATGGCCGCCGCACCAAATTGTATGGAGCCCTTTGTATGACAATCACGGTTCGTATTATACTATAACCCGCCACTCTGGTATGGTTGGCGCCCCGTGTTTTGACCATCTCTGCCGTATCTTATTTTGTATATTGTTATCAAAGGGTTCTATTAAAATATGTCTCCCGAATTCATCACCCTCTCTCCCCTGAACCAGATGAAGGAGACAATTAACAACACCCCGGTCCATATCCGCCACATTTTACGCACTGTGGTACAGGACTCCGGTGCCCATTGCGTGGACCTGTTTTACAAGGCCCTGTTCCACCATGAACGCGCTGCCATTTTTTTGGAAAAGGAAACGGTAGAGGTCAAAATGCGGCCTCAGCTTCTTGCGTGGATTCAAAGCCTGTTTTCCACCGAGGCCGATCAGGCGGAAGCGCTGAGCGAACTCCAGTGCCGTGTTGGTGCAGTCCATGCCCGGCTGGAAATTCCAACCGACATTGTTGTCTATGGAATGTATATTATAAAGCAGGCACTCATTACTTCCATAAAATCCACAACATCCAATAAAGATGATATTATAGCCGCCATTGTTTACCTGCATAGTATGATGGATTTTGCCTTCAAGTTCATGATCAAGGCTTACGACATCAACTTCCGCAAAAAAGTTGAAAGTGACGAGGCATTCCGCCTTGTCTCCCTCGGCCACAATATTGCTTACGAAAAAGAAACACAGATCAGCACGTTCTCCAGCTGGAGCACGCAGGCCTTTTTTTGCCTGTGCAAAGGCCATGCCGCAGACCTGCCGACCATTGCTGAATCCGAATTTGGCCTGTGGCTGACCCACAAGGGGATGAGCCTGTTCAAGGGAACGCATGAATCCATTGAAATCCAGAGCAAAACACTTGACCTGGACAACAAGATTACCGCCATTCGTAAAAGCGGGATTATTCCGGCGGAATTCCCCACAGAACTCCATAAAGCCATTACCAACCTGACCTTCCTGCTCAGCCGCGTCTTCCGGCATCTGGAGGAAGTGGAAAACGGGCGTGATCCGTTAACCAAGGTCTTTAACCGCAGGTTCCTTGAAGTGGTGATCCAGAACGAGATCACCTTTGCCCTGACGCACGACAAACCCTTTAGCCTAGTTATTCTGGACATTGATTATTTTAAAAAGATCAACGACCGGCATGGCCATCTGGTCGGGGATGAAGTGCTGTGCTTTGTAGCGGAAATCATTGCCTCCGTTGTGCGCGCCAATGACTTTATTTTCCGTTATGGTGGGGAGGAGTTCCTGATTGTGCTGACCGAAACCACAGCGGAAGAGGCGCTGGCCTGTGCGGAGCGTATTCGCCGGACACTGGCAGAACAATCGCTTACGCTCTCTTCCAATGATCAGGTCAGTGTGACCATTTCTGGTGGTGTTGCCGCTTTTGAAGGGGAAACAAACAGCCGCCTGCTCATCCATCAGGCGGATGAGGCTCTGTACAAAGCCAAGAACAATGGCCGCAATCGCATTGTCAGCACACACGCGGTTCTTTGAACAAACTGCCTAATATTACGAATAAATCAATAATGGGAGGGAACACTCCCACGCCATGCGGAATGGGCCGTTGCCGTTACAAAACTGTTTTACATCATGCCCAAACCTACTCAGCCCTTTGATATAAAACAATTTTAAGACCTTCCCTTACCAAAGGTTTTTGTACGCTGGTCAGCAATACCTTTCTGGCATTGCAACAATTGCAGTGCAGCAAAGCCATGTTTTCTTGGTAATAAATTTTTTTCTGAGTTTACGCCAAATTTTATTGATTATAAAATAGACCAACAAAATCTGAATAAATCACTTCCACGCTCCAAGAGTACATTATGTATGCCTGACTGTACCACCGCCTCCATGTGGGATGCCGGAACGCTTCCCCCACCCTCACTCCCCCATAAGGATTTTATCAAGGGTGTGAGCAATATCCAGAACGGGCATGGTCGTCGCGTCGGGTTACTGGCTGCACGGATTAACCAGTTGGCAGAACTGGGGCTGGACCCGGACATTATTCAACTGGCCGGAGAACTCCACGATACAGGCAAGGTGCTGACAGGGCGCGATATTCTGCACGCCCCCCGCGCCCTGACCCCGGAGGAAAGAAACGTCATTCGCAAGCACCCCCTGCTGGGGCTTGGTGTGCTGCAATGGTACAAACACAGCTTCCCGCGCGAAGTCATGGATGCGGCCCTGCTCCACCATGAACGGTGGGACGGCACCGGCTACCCACTTGGCTTAAAAGGCCAACATATTCCGCTATGGGTGCAGGTTGTCTCCATTGCGGATACAATTGATGCCTGCCTGTCCAAGCGGAACTACAAGCATTCCTGGACGCCCGAAGCCGTTGGAAAAATTTTGCAGCAGGAAGCCGGGCGCGCATTCGAACCCAAACTGGCTCTTCTATGCGCAGACCATCTGGATGAACTGCTGAATGTATGGCTGGCAGACTACGCGTGGCAGAACGGTGGCAACGCACCCCCACCGGGAATGCACACAAACTAACTAGGTACAGGTTGGCTGGGCTTTAACCCGGCCAAATACTTAACTCATCTGCTCCACATCACGCACGGATGCGTCAGCCTGCCCTTTGACCCAATAGCCTGATGCCTTGACCCACTGGGCAGGCACAGCCCGCTCCACCAGCAGGTGGTGGCGCAACGCTTTGGCCACATGGGCCTCCGCCCCCACCCACACAAATGTCCCAACCGGTATGGGCTGTTGCGCCAGCGCGGCCAGAACAGCCTGCGCCTGATCCGCCTGAGCCAGAGGGCGGTGCACCCAATGGGCATTATGCCGGGCATGGGTTGCAAAAACCTGCTCATCCGCGGGACCGGGTACAGCCACAAGAGTTGTAACCTGTGCGTGCGGGGGAAGAGCCTCCACCCTGCGTCCAATGGCGGGCAAGGCGGTTTCGTCCCCCACAAGGAGCCAATGGTCGATCTGCCCTGTTATAATCTGGGAACCTTTTGGCCCGCCAATATCCAGCCTGTCCCCCACTCTGGCAGCACGCGCCCATGTCGCGGCGGGACCTCCGGAGTGGTTAACAAAATCCAGCACAAGCGTGCCTGCATCCGCATTATGGAACCGGGGTGTGTAATCCCTGCGCACCTCCCGCCCATCCGGCCCGGGAATGAAAATTTTGATATGATCATCTGGCGAAACACTGGCAAAACCCGCCAGTTCCGGACCGCTCAGAGTGATACGGATCATATGCGGGCCAAGGTGCTCAACGGATGCCACACGCACGCTACGCCTGCGCAGTTCGTGGCGTATGCGCTCAACCGTTGGGGCATTGGGCCAGAGGAGCCCTTTCTCATCCTTTAGCATTCTGCTCTGCTCCTTGGTATTTGTTGGAGCATCCGGGCCTTGTGCCCGAATGCTGCTTAAACCTGTTCAATTGCCCTTGCGGCATCGTCCAGCAGCGCGGCTATTTTTTCTTCCGTCTGCGGGTCCAACCCTCCGTTACGCAGCTTCAGGCGCAGGGCAGTCTTGAGGTTTTCCATCGCCCGCACCACGGGCACCGGTGCATTACGCCGCCCGCCCCGCTCCTGTGTGGGGGCACTTGCTGCGCGGGCCAGAATTTCGTCCAACCCGGCACGGTTGGCGGTCAGATAAGCCTGCCCTTCTGGTGTTATATGGTAGGTTTTGCGCCCGTCATTTTCCGTAGGGCGGATGTGGCCTGCCTCTTCCAGCCATGTCAGCGTGGGGTAAATCACACCGGGGCTGGGGGTGTAACTGCCTGCAAACTTATCCTCGATGGTTTTGATCAGTTCGTAACCATATGTTGGATTTTCGCCAATCAGGCTCAAAACCAGCAGGCGCATCTCCCCATAATCAAACAGACGATGCCGCCCGCCCCGTCGGCCACCGCCACCCCGGCCATGGTGGTGCCCACCCCGCCCCATACCCGGCAGACCTTCTGGAGCAAAAAACTGGTGGCGGTTACGACCGCCTGCGTGTTTGTTTCTATGTTTCATAATTCCGATATAAGTCCCGATATATCGTAAGTCAAGATATATCGGGATATGTTTTTTAATCTACTCGCCATAGGGAGGATTGACTTGGCCACAGCTCTCTTCGCATACTGAGGGTGGCAATGGACTCTGCCGGATTTTGGTAACCAAAATCGAACCGCCCTGTTGGCTGATGATTCCTACCCCGCAAACACTCATGCGCGAGGGAGGAGTCCGTCCAACGTTATGCGTCCAATGTGTAAACAGGCACAATGCAACACCCCCACAACACGTGGTATGCCCCGGCTTGACCGTGCCGCCGCATACCCTGCTGGCCGGAGCCGCACCCATGCGCATTCTTGCTGTTCTTGACCACCCACAGACTGCGGCCCTTACGCTGGATACAGCGCGGCAGTTAAGCCTGCGCACTGGCATTGCAGAAATTTATGCCATGCACCCCAAACTGGCGGTTGATCCGGACTTTCAAAGCCCGGATGAAGGGTTGCCAGACCCCGCGCAACAAGCACGGTTTGCCCATACAGTTGCAACCCGTGCCAAAGCCATACACCAGATTTTTGCAGACTGGGCAGCAACTCTCCCCACCACAGACCAGCCCCGCCTCCACTGGCTGGAACCTGCGGGAGATATACGAACCCTTGTTGCAAATGCCGCAGCCAAGGTGGACCTTGTCATCCTCCCGCGCCCGGGCACCACACCACCACACAGTACGGAACAGGCTTTTACCGGCGCTTTGTATGATGCACAGGCAACCGTACTGCTGCCACCCCTGCACCCGCAGGCTACTCTGGGCCAGCACCCTGTTGTTGCATGGCAGGATAACCCCTCCCTGACCCGTGCCCTACAGAGTGCGCTGCCCCTGCTCCGCACGGCCCGGCAGGTCACGGTGCTGATAGGGCAGAGCCAGTCCACCGTAATACCTGAACCCGCATGGGTAGCGGACCTGCGGGCCAGTGGTGTAGCGGTCAATGTGGACCGGTTTACGCTGGCAGACCAAAACGTGGGGGAACAGATTAGCGCCCACGCCCAACGCGCAGGCGCGGATCTGTTGATTATGGGAGCTTACGGGCGACCACAGTTTATTGAATGGCTGCTTGATGGCCCAACCCATCATATGCTGCGCCACGGCATATGGCCGATCCTGACCCACCATGAACACAGCCCCCTAACTGGAGAACATGACTGACCATGCTTGCCAATATTACGCCATCTCTCCTTATTGGCCTTGCTGGTGCCGCGGGCACGCTACTGCGCTACTGGGTTGGACTGGCCACCCTGCGCTGGGGGCAAATGCTGCCCTGGGGTACTATTCTGATCAATGTTACAGGCTCTTTTGCCATTGCTTTTTTTGGCACCCTGACCGCAGCAGGTGGCCGCCTGCCCGTATCAGAAACCGGCAGACTGGTTTTTATGGTCGGATTATGCGGAGGATACACCACTTTTTCCTCCTTTAGCTTACAAACACTTGATCTTTTAAAAAATGGCGCACCGGGGCGAGCCATGCTGAACATTGGCCTGTCTGTAGGGCTTTGTATGCTCAGCGTTACGGCGGGTTATCTGGCGGCACAGGCCATCAATACCGTTAATGGAGGCGAAAGCTAGCTTCTGCACCTCTTGCATAGGGCACTCACCAACTTTCTGCGTAAAACGCGTAGCGTGAGCATGTCGTACTCACACAAGGGCATACCGTGCAGGGCAGAAAATTGCATTGTCCCATATTGCCCATACCAATCTGTTATGGCGCACTACTATGCTGGTTTTGGTCCAGCGCCCAGGGCGGGCGCTCAAAAGCTTTGGCCAGATAATCCAGCAGGGCCGTAACCCGCATAGGGCGGAGTGGGCTTGCTGGCGTAACAAGGTAGAGGGTAATGGAAGCCGCACTCCACTGGGGCAAAATACGCTCCAGCCGTCCATCACGCAGGCCATCCCAGACCATAAATTCGGGGAACACCCCATACCCCAGACCAGCCTCCAGGCAGGGTAGAAAGGCCTCTGAATTATCAGCCCAGAACCGTGCACTCTGGGTAATGACACATTCTTTGCCTGTTGTTGCATGCGTAAGCCGGACCATGCCCGGCGCTGCCATGTTGGTATAAACAAAGCCTTTTTGCGCCTCCAGCTCCCGCGGGTGCGTGGGGCGACCGTGCTGGTCCAGCCATTGTGGCGATGCAACCAGAAGCAGCTTGAACGTGCACAGGCTCCGTGCCCGCAGGGATGAATCGGCCAGAGCGGCAATGCGCAACGCCACATCGTACCCATCGGCGACCAGATCGACCACGGCATCGCTAAAATCTATGGACAGGTCTACATCCGGGTAACGCTGCATAAACTCCGGCAGTACAGGAGCCAGATGGCGGATGCCAAAGGTCATGGGAGCAGCCACCCGCACCCGACCAGAAGGACGTTGCCGCCCGCCACGGGCCTCGGCCTCGGCGGCTTCAGCCTCAACCAGAATACGGTTGGCATGGCCAAGTAAATCGCGCCCAGTTTCCGTTAGCGACAGATGGCGGGAATTCCGGTGGAACAGCGCCACACCAAGAGCCTGCTCCAGCCGCCCAACAGCCTTGGAAACGGTGGGTTTGGAAAGCTGCACATCCTCCGCTGCCCGCGCGAAGGAACCAAACTCCGCCACTTTTGCAAAAATGGCCCATGCTTCCAAATCGGGTAGTCGCATGTTTTTGGCCCCGCACTTACCTCAGATGCTGCTTTATACCCATAATCCCGGCATGGAGCCATGCCCAGCCACCAGAGTTACCGTGGCATCCATGGCTGCCTGCACGCTTCCAGCCCCAGAATGCGCCGGGCCTTCCCGTTTGTGGCGCCACTCAGGCGGGTCTGGTAGTAAACACTCTCCACCCCTGCCTGCTCCAAGGCGACCTGCACCGCCACGGAAGGCGGAGCGGGTGCGCCAACCCACCGGGCGTAAGCGGGCAACCATACACGCAACGCCACAGGCTGGTCATCCACCACGTTGTACACACCGCCCGGCGCAGCAAGGGCGGATACAGTCGCCCTTGCTGCATCGTCCACGTGAATAAAGGAAAACACGCCTTCCCCGCCCCCGATCAGGGGCATGGTCCGTTGCCGCATCAGGTCTGTAAAAGCTCCATCGGGCCAGTACCATGTGCGCGGCCCATAAAAAAATCCGTAACGGAGTACCGTGGCCTGTATGGTGGGTGTGCCCATAACCCGTTTTTCCAACGCGGCGTACATCCGCGCACTCTCCCCAATATGGCCCGGTGCGGCTATGGCAAGCGGAGCCTCCTCCCCTGCCAACCCCCCGTTGCCGTTCAGGTAAAAGCCACATGACTGCTGAATGTAGCGCCCCACGCCACACGCTACTGCCGCATCAAACAGATGACCGCCCCCCTGCAGGCGCAATACCCGGTCGGCGGGCAAACGCTGTGGCAGGTCTAATGGACTGGCGGGGAGCGATGTCAACTGGTCCACCACACAATCAGGGCGCAGTTGAGCCATCATGGCAAAAACGCCAGTTCGGTCCAACGCATTCCCCTGCACCGGGGTAGCACCAAGGTTTTTTATACTCTTCAGACTTTGCGCCCGCTGCGCCATACCCCAGACCTGATGCCCTGCCTGAAGCAACTGCACCAGCAGGGGGTGCCCCAATGCGCCGCTTGCGCCAGCAACCAGAATTTTCATGCCAGTTTATCTTCCACAGGCCGCTTTTTTTGCCTGACCTTGCCGGTTTTGCGCGTACGGGCGCGCGCATCAAACCATGCCTGTGCCTCGCTCCAAAAAGGGGGGGGAGCTTTGGTGCGCACGGTTTGTGCCAGATCTGCCAAGGATGTTTGTGCAAGTTCGGCCCGCATGGTCTGTTCCGCACGCAACATGGCGGCATGGATACTGCATACTCCCCGCTCCGCCCAACCGGGTGGCGCGGTGCCAAACAGGGCGCAACGCCCCCGAATTTGCTGGCAATTAAACAGGGTTTTGCGCCCTTCTACAGCATCCACAACGTCCAGCACACTCACCTGCTCCGCTGGACGGGCCAGTTGGTAGCCCCCGCGCAACCCTTCTACCGCCACAAGAATTCCGGCTTTTTCCAACCGGGGAAGCAACTTGGCCATAAATGCTGCGGGAATTCCCTGCATATCCGCCAGATCCAGACTGCTTACAGGGCCGGGATGGGCAACCAGCCAGAGCAGGCTGTGCAAAACATATTCCGTACTTGCGCCATAAAGTGCCATACGCGGATCATATTAGTCCGCGTTTTGATTCGCAAGCCAAAAAAAACCGCCATCTGGCGGCTAAAGGAGCATCTTTGGAACAGAGCTGTTCATGGAACGGAACAAACGGACAGCTTGCGGCATCCCGCGTGACCAACCCATGCCAGAGAACCATATGCCTGCGGGCCAGAGCACCTGACGAGGTTGCTCCGGCCCGCTGATACTATTCCTTACTGCTCGAACGAAATAATCCGGGCTGCCCGGCTGAGCGCCATAAGCGGGAAGAACTGTCGGTACAGATCATACCGCAGCATAAAGGCGCGGGAGAGTTCCGCCCCCTGCTGCAGGCGCTTGGCGACCGCTGGGTCATCGAGCTTAATGGTCTGCCCCACCCCATAACCGGGGAAGCCCGTCCCCGTGAATTCCAGCTCCGTCCAGCTTCCATCGCTTTCCTGCCGGTCAATCAGATAGCGGCAGCCGCGTGCTATGGCCTCGTGGTCCTGCTTCCGGTTCACCGCAATCAGGCCCATAAGCGCCCATGCAGTCTGCGAGGGTGTGGTGGTCCCACGGCCAATGGAGGCAATATCCATGTAGGATGCACAGCTTTCGCCCCAGCCGCCGTCCTCCTGCTGGTGGGCCACCAGCCAGTCACACGCACGGGTTATGTAAGGCTGGGTCATATCCTCGCCAATGGCGGCAAGGGCTGGCAGCACGGCCCCTGTGCCATAAAGGTAATTTACACCCCACCGCCCAAACCATGCGCCCGAGGCTTCCTGCTCCGCACGAATGTAGGCCAGCCCACGCTGGATGGCTGGCGTTTGCGGGGAAAGACCGAGCAGGCCAAAGGCTTCCAGCACATGGGCTGTTACATCGACCGATGGCGGGTCCAGAGCTTCGCCAAAATCACAGAATGGAATTTTGGACAGAAGGCTACGGTTGTTATCCTTATCAAACGCGCCCCAGCCGCCGCAGGTGCTCTGCATGGCGATCAGCCAGTTTACGCCACGCAGAATGGCGGCTTCCACCCCTTTCTGCTTCCATTCCTCGCGGTGGCGGCAGGAAGAGAGCGCAATAAGCGCCACTGCCGTATCGTCCGTATCCGGGTAACGGTCGTTTGCGTATTCAAACGCCCAGCCGCCCGGTTCCACCTCTGGCAGTTTAATCGACCAGTCACCCTTTACGCGCACCTGCCGGGCCAGAAGCCAGTCGAGTGCCTTGTTCATCTGGGGTGTGTAGCGTTCCTCGGCCTTGGCATCATGCAGGGCCATAATGGCCAGCATCGTGTCCCACACCGGGCTGTTGGTGGCCTGCACCCACGAAGCATCCCCCCGGTCCTGCCGCCAGCCCGGATCGTCCAGTGCGGCGAGGGCTTTGGCCATAACAGGGTGGTGGAACTGGTAATCCTCCCCATGCAGGGCCATTAGCCCATAGACCCATGGAGGTTGAATCCCACCCCATCCGCCATCGGCATCCTGATGGCGGATAATCCACTCCAGCATATGGCGGATTGCCGCCTCACGCACAGTGTTGCGTTTGAGGAACCTGGTCTGGAGCCAGTGCAGCCCCCGGTCCGTGGTGCGGAAGAAACTGGACCACAGGTCCACCCCGTCCTTTTTGGGCAGAACGTAATCAAAATTCTCACGCCCACCGGGGAACAGCGCATCCAGCCGGTCCTGCGGCCGCAGGGGGCGGCTTGGTCTGCGGGCGGACAGAATAGCCAGCGGCACCAGAGTAGCCCGTGCCCATTGTGCAAAATTATAGATGGAAAAAACAAATTTATTGGGGAACCAGATCACCTCTGGCGGCAGGTTGGGGGTCTGCTCCCACGG
This sequence comes from Acetobacter syzygii, assembly GCF_000964225.1. Classification (GTDB taxonomy): domain Bacteria; phylum Pseudomonadota; class Alphaproteobacteria; order Acetobacterales; family Acetobacteraceae; genus Acetobacter; species Acetobacter syzygii. The sequence continues at coordinate 66,436 of NZ_BAMZ01000022.1, forward strand.
CCACTCCCCGATCAGCGCCAGCCAGTAGCGGGTAAAAACGCGTACATTCCGCAACCCGCCCATACGCATAATCCACGCGCACGCCTTGCTCAGGGCTGGCGTATCCTCCGGGTAGCCGAGCGAGCGCAGAGCTGCATAGGCTTCCACCGTTGCGTTGATATCTCCATTCCCGGCACCCCAGTAGGTACCCCAAGACCCATCCTCGCGCTGCATTTCCAGCAGGGCATTCCCCAGACGTGGGCGAAGCGGATGGTCCTCCAGCCCCAGATACCACAGCGCCAGACACCATTCCGCCTCCATGGAGGCGTTGGACGCAACGGGTCCAACCCAATGCCCGTCGGCTTTTTGCTCCCCTATCAGCCAGTCACAGGCTGCGGCCACCGTATGGGCCAGACTGTTGCCCATACCTTTGAAAAGCGTGGGCGTAGTAGCGGGGGGGGGAGAGGACTCTATAGCAGACACGGCCGCCTTCACTTTGCTAGAGGTGAGAGATCGTATTCATCTGTGAATGGCTCAACGCACTATCACAATATATTCACACAGGCCCAGCGCTTATGTGGCACCGGCCTGTGTGGGTAAAGCCAGATTTTGAATATCCGCAAAAACGGTTTTCCACTCGGCATCCTGCATATCGACAAAACCGAAACTTCTTAGAAAAAAAGCCCCTTCGGCGGCAAAAATCATTGTGCGTATCTGCCGTGCTTCCACGGCATGACCATCCGCATACCCCAACAGCCGCGCGTACCACCCCTTGATCCGCGCCAGATGCCGGGGGGACTGAAGCAGAGTAACAAGCATCCCCACCATACGCGCACGGGCCGCACTATCGATCCGGCTACAGGCCTGCACATATGCGCGCACAAGGCTGAGTGGCCCCGTATCCGTGCCGCGGCACTGTGCCACCTGCGTGTCAAACACCACAATCCAGCGCTCGATCAATGCGGCAATCAGGTCATCCTTGCTGCCAAAACAGTATTGCAGCCCGCCTTTTGTAATCCCCGCTTCGCGCGCAACGGCATCCAGCGTAAGGGCTGTGGCACCATTGCGCTGTACAAGCTGCTCCGCGCAGGCCAGCACTTTTTCGCGGTCTATGGTTCTGGGGCGCGCCATGCGTTGTCGCCTTAGGTCCTGTTTAATTCCGTCCGGATGGAATTAAACAGGATACACACTCTTTTTCAAGCCCCGGCGTGTCATCCATAACTGGGAGGAACGAGCAGGTTCTGGCCCCAGACACAATACAACTATTTAATTTAGTGTTTTTATAATTAAATACCGATATGTTTTGTATTTATGTTGACACACAGAAAATACCCGCTAAATTCATTCACACGTCCAGATCACTAGGGGCGGCAAACCAAGGTGTGACTGTGTTTTGATGAGACCCCACAAACACATATTCCAAAGTGCCCGATGTTGACCACACGCACCGTGCGGCTGACCAGTCTGGCCCACACGGCATATGCGTAAGTTCTGGCACGCAAGAACTCCATAAACTTATGGTCCGGCGCTTTTTGTTCTGTAGGGAACAAAAACACACCAGAATAAAACGTATTTTACAATTTATAATTCCGTATTGTGTATTGTGTGGAGGAAGGCATCTTGTCGGATACGATGCTGTTCCAGCAACAGGCTGATCAAAGCAGACCCAGCCATTCTTTTACAGATGATGTCTGGCAAGGTTTGGAAAAAGAATGGAAAATAACGCCTACGGCACCACCATACCCGCTTGAAGCACACGGGCGGCTGGCACATCTGCTAGCCGAAAAACTGGGGGACACAAGCACTCCATTTTCTGTTTTATTTTTTCTTTTCAAGAGTATTTTGCAACAGAACCCTTCCCTTCTGGCCTCTGCTGCGCAGGATCTGCACACTTATGCCAAAAGGGGTGGAGCAGACCAGCAATACATAACGCCCTTTTTATATAGCAAGGGTTTTCAGGCCACACAGGGTTATCGGCTCGCCCATATTTTATGGAAGAACAACCAGCCATTTTCCGCCCGCCACCTGCAAAGCCGCATTGCAGAAGTTATGGGAATTGATGTGCACCCCGCTGCCACAATAGGCGACAGGCTTATCCTTGGCCCCGGAAGCGGCATTGTTATTGGTGAAACCACACTGATTGAAAACGATGTAACCCTTATGTCCGATGTGACTCTGGGCGGTACGGGCAAGCATACGGGCAAACGGCACCCCACCCTGCGCCAAGGCACACTGGTTGGCCCGGGGGCACAGATCCTTGGTCCCATAGAAGTTGGAGAAGGCGCTAAAATTGGTGCGGGAGCTGTTGTTGTTAAATCGGTCAGTCCCTTTACCGCTGTTGCAGGCAACCCGGCCCGCTACGTAAACAGCCATGCCAGTTGGCCTGTTTTAACAATGGACCTCACGTTTCCATCCATTGACTATTTTATTTAACGATAATTTTTTGTGATATAAAATAATCAACAAAAATTATATGTTTATTGTTGACCTCTCTTTTGCGGGTGCTAGGCTGAACGGACAAACCGAATCAGAACTGCTGATTCGTAAAAAATGGGAGCATGACCATGTATTCTCATATGCTTTTTACAAATCGATGTTGATCGGGCCATAACGCTCGGAAAAATTATTTCTGACATTATTCCATCTTCAAATATTCCAACTATCCGAAAGAGTATTAACCGTGACTGAAAAACAGTCTGTTCATACGGTTAGCGCATCTGCGCTTGACCGCAACCTGTCTGCTCGCCAACTGTCCACCGCCCACGTTACCCGCGTGCAAAATCTGGAGCGCAGCCCACGCTGGCTGCACCTGCTGCTCCCTTGGGTGAATGTTGGCGGGGGTGTTTTCCGTGTTAACCGGCGGCGGCTTATCTCCTCCCGTTTTGGAGGTGTACTGTTTACAGGGGAAGGGAATAATACCCAGCCTGTGCCAGAAAGCCTGCGAGCATTGCCGGAACTTTCCGGTGCAACAGATGCACAGCTTGGCGAACTTGCCAGCAAGTTTGCCAAGCAGACACAAGCTGATGGCACAACCTTTACCCTCCCCGAAGGTACATTGGCCCTTGTTGCCTCCGGCAGTGTGCGCCAGCAGGAGGAAAGCACGGGCGGGCGGGCCGTAAGGCATCTGTTTGCCGGACCCGGCCAGCATTTTGTGGTGACCGCCACATACGGAACCAAGGATTTGCAGGCCGTTGGTGCCACAACCCTGCTCACCCTGGCACCGGCAGACATTACACGCACCCCATGGCTACAAGCAGCTTTTGCCTCCGGCGCACCGGGCAACCCGCCAGAAGCCAACCAGTATGGCGAGGCCGCCATTCAGGTCCTGTCCAGTGTGGACGGGGAGCCCAAACTGCCAACCACTTTTGTGGATTATCAGGACCATCCACGCGAATATTATATTCATTCCATTCAGACCGTTCTGCGCACCCATACGCGCATTACAGACCTTTATAGCAACGAATTTGACCAGCTGCGCGAACAGGTGCGTGTTGTTATTGACGTTATTCGGGAGCGGGAAGAATGGGAATTGCTCAACAACCCCGAGTTCGGATTACTGAACGAAACCGCCATAGCCCAGCGCGTGCCCACACGTAGCGGCCCCCCAACCCCGGATGATCTGGATGAACTCCTGACAAAAGTCTGGAAAAAACCCGGGTTTTTCCTTGCACACCCCAAAGCGATTGCAGCTTTTGGGCGTGAGGCCACGCGCCGTGGCGTGCCACCGCCAACCATTAACCTGTTTGGTTCGCCCTTTATTACCTGGCGGGGTATCCCCCTTGTTCCATCAGACAAAATTCCGGTTACGCCAGATGGGCGCACCAGTATTCTGCTCCTGCGGGTTGGAGAGGAAGAGCAGGGCGTTGTGGGCCTGCACAATACGGGAATTACGGGCGAGGTCGAACCGGGGCTGTCTGTCCGGTACAGCGGCACGGACCAACATTCCGTGGCATCGCACCTGATTACACGGTACTTCTCCGCCGCGGTTCTGGTGGAAGATGCCATTGCGCGGCTCGATAACGTGCAGATCGGGAGCTATTATGACTATACCTGATACTTTTGCAGATCCCGAAGGTCTGAGCAGCCAGCGCGCGGTTGAACAGGCTTTTAAGGATGTGCTGGGGCATGGGGCGGCATCTGCCGCGCCACGTCCTGCCCCGCAGGAGCAGAATGCTCCCTACCCTTTTGCCTCTGGCGCAGATGCCTCCACTTACGAACCCGTCTGGTCCAAACACCCCGTTTCTCAACAGCAGGGGAGCACACAGGCCCATGCCTGGGAGCAACCGGCAACATCCCCCTTTTTTAGCGGCACATTCACCCTTCCCTCTACCGGCATACCGGCACCGGAACTCCCCCCAGCACTACACGCCGCCGCTTTGGCACCCCAGCACAGCGTACCTTACTTTTTGCACCATGCCGCCCCCGCAACGTCCCTGCCACAGCATGGCGCGCGCAGTCCGGTGGGTGGTTATGACCTGAGCAGCATTCAGGCGGATTTTCCCATCCTGCACCAAAGGGTCAACGGGCATAAGCTGATCTGGCTGGATAACGCCGCCACTACCCAGAAACCACGCGCGGTGATTGAGGCAACCTCCGCTTTTTATGAGCACGATAATTCCAACATCCACCGTGCAGCCCACACACTGGCAGCGCGCGCAACCGATGCGTTTGAAGGAGCGCGTGAAAAACTAAGGCGCTTTATTGGCGCGCGTGAAGCTGCGGAAATTGTGTTTGTCCGCGGTACAACCGAGGCCATAAACCTTGTGGCGCAAAGCTATGGCCGCGCCAACATTGGCGCTGGTGATGAAATTCTGATCACCACCATAGAGCACCATGCCAATATTGTACCGTGGCAACTGCTGGCCCAGCAAACCGGAGCGGTGCTCAAGGTCGCTCCGGTCAATGACCGGGGGGAGCTACTGCTGGACCACTTTGCAGCCCTGCTTTCTGGCCGCACCAAACTTGTGTCTGTCACCCACGTTGCCAATGCGCTGGGCACCATTAACCCGGTTGAACAGATTATCGCCCTCTCGCACGCAGCAGGGGTGCCGGTACTGGTGGATGCTGCACAGTCCTCTCCCCATCTTCCTCTGAATGTTGCCGCACTGGATGCTGATTTTCTGGTGCTCTCGGGCCATAAGATTTATGGTCCTACGGGCATTGGCATTCTGTATGGCAAGCGCCGTCTGCTGGAGGCCATGCCACCATGGCAAGGGGGAGGGCATATGATCCGCGATGTAACCTTTGCCCATACGCAGTTCCAGGGCCTGCCCGAAAAATTTGAGGCGGGCACACCAGATATAGCTGGCGCTGTTGGGCTGGGTGCCGCAGTGGACTACCTGCAAAGCATTGGGCTGCCCGCCATTGCCGCCCACGAACATGCCTTGCTGGACTATGCAACACAGCAGTTCGCACGTATTCCCGGTTTGCGGATTATTGGAACAGCACAGGCCAAGGCCAGCGTGCTCTCCTTTATTGTGGAAGGACACACAGTGACCGATGTTGCCAAACACCTTGACCGGCAGGGCATTGCCGCGCGATCGGGCCACCATTGTGCCCAACCCGCGTTGCGCCGTTTTGGGGTGGAAGCAACGGTCCGGGCCTCCTTTGGTTTATATAACAGTTTTGAGGATGTGGATGCACTTGTCGCAGCCCTTGAACAACTGGTGCATTAGGCCATGACCACAGCATGGCTGGCAGCGTTAGGCGGCGGCGTGCTTATTGGCACAGCCGCCGTACTGCTTATGGCGCTGGAGGGGCGTATTCTGGGCGTAAGCGGTATTCTGGGCAATGCCCTGCAACACCCTACGCACCGGTGGCGCTGGGGTGTACTGGGCGGGGTGGTTGCCACGGGGCTGCTGGTACGCCTGTACGGCGCGGGTGTGCCTGAACAGTTTGTGCACACAGGCTGGTTGCGTCTGGTTCTGTCTGGCCTGCTCATTGGTGCAGGTACGGCGCTGGCCAATGGCTGCACAAGCGGGCATGGCGTTTGTGGTCTGGGCAACAGGTCGGGTCGCTCGCTTATTGCCGTGGCTGTGTTCATGAGTGTTGCGGCGGCAACGGTCTATATCTCCCATCTGGTGGAGGGGGCATAATGCATCTGCTCATTGCGGGTCTTTGCGGGCTGTTATTTGGCAGCGGGTTATGGATTTCGGGCATGGCGGACCCTGCCAACGTTCTGGGTTTTTTGGATGTTACAGGCCAGTGGAACCCCATTCTGGCTGGCGTTATGGGAGGTGCCGTTGCCATAACCCTGCCCGGTTTTTGGGTGTTGCGCCGCAAAGGCCATACTCTTGCGGGGCAGGCATTGCACTGGCCCCGCCGCTGGCCACCGGATGGGCGGCTCCTCATCGGGTCCATTCTTTTTGGGGTGGGGTGGGGGTTAAGTGGCGTATGCCCCGGTCCGGCCCTTGTTCTGCTTGGGCTGGATGGCCTTAAATCCGTAGTGCTGGTCGGCTGCATTGCTCTGGGGTGGCTGGCCGTGCGCCGGATAAGCCCGCCCGCACCACCGGCCCCATAGTAGCCGGTTCTGCCACCCGATTACGCTCTGGCGGCAAACGGGCTGGAGCGCACCTGCCCCTGCAACCACTGCCGGAACGCCGCCGCCATGTTTTTTTTATCCGGGTTGATGGACAAAAAATAACCACGCTCACTACGAATGGGTTGTGGCCACGCCAGCACAATCTGCCCACTTTGCAAATAATCGTCTATTAATGGTCGCCACCCCAGACCAATGCCCTGCCCTTGCAAAATAGCCTGCAACAGCAACGGGTAATTCCCAAACAATCTGGAATTTCTGGTCCTGATGACGGGGCGTGTTCCCTGCCCTGCAAGCCGGAACCAGTCCTCCCACGTAAACCAGTGCTGGGCTGGACTATCCAGATCCAGCAGGCGGGCGCGGGCAAAATCGGTTACGCCAGCAAGAGGCCCCATATCCGCCAGATAGCGGGGGCTGCATATGGGGTAGACTTCCTCCGCAAACAGCAAGGTGGAATCACAGCCTGCCGGGTCTGGGTCTTTACCAAACAGAATGGACACATCCGCTGGATCGTTTGCAACACCGGTCTGGCGTGCCTGTGTTGTTAACAGGCACAAGTCCAGTTCAGGGTAGCGGTTCTCAAAATCGGACAGGCGCGGCAGTAACCAGTTGGCCGCAAACCCGTAGTCGGTCAGAACGGTCAGGTTTTTTTGCTGGATGCTGGCGTTTACGGCCTTCATGGCGGTATGGATTCTGGCCAGCACATCCGCTGCTGCGGTGTGCAGGATCTGCCCGGCATCGCTCGGGCTAACCCCCCTGTGCAAACGCCTGAACAGCGTTAACCCCAGAACACTCTCCAACTGTGCAATCTGCTGACTTATTGCAGGTTGCGTCATCCCCAGTTCTGTGGCCGCAGCACTAAAACTGCCGCGCCTGCCAACGGTTTCCAGAATGCGCAGGGAACGGAGCAGATACTCGATCTGGTTGGGTGTCATAACGTCAGCTTATACCACGAATAAGTATGAACATACATCACAATCAACGTATTTTATGTGTTTATATAAAAAATAACGATTAACATAGTGTTGTTTTGTGGCGAGGGATAATTCACGTTATGCGCAAACGGTCCGGGTTGCCTCCAAATTTTCTGGTTGTTGTGGCCGACCAGCTTACAGCGAGCGTCCTGCCTGCACTTCTGGGTGGGCGGGACCCGTCCGTTGTCAAGGTGCCAACACTCAGCAAACTGGCCAGAAGCGGCACGGTTTTTGCCAATGCCTACACCCCAAGCCCCCTGTGCGGCCCGGCACGCAGCGCGCTGATGACCGGCCTGCTCCCCTCCCACAACCATGTGTATGACAATGGCTGCGAATGGCACGCAGATATACCAACATTTGGCCATCGCCTGCGCCTTGCTGGCTACCAGACCATTCTGGCAGGCAAAATGCACTTTGTCGGCGCAGACCAGCTCCACGGGTTTGAAGAACGGCTGACAACAGACATCTACCCGGCCGATTTTACATGGGTACCCGACTGGACCAACCGGACCGGACGGCCAGACTGGTACCATTCCATGGATTCCGTGCTGAATGCAGGCCCGGTGCTCCGCAGTAACCAGCTTGATTTTGATGAGGAAGTGGCTTTTGCCACACGGCGCAAACTCTACGACCTAGCCCGCGCCAGCACACAGGCGGGTCAGCCACAGCGGCCGTTCTGCCTTGTTACGTCTTTTACCCACCCCCACGACCCGTTCAACATTACCCCCCAATGGTGGGATCTATACGAAAACACCCCCATACCGCTCCCCCGTGTGGCGGCACCCTGCCCCACGCACCCTGCCGAACTGCGCATCCGCGAGGCCTGCGGCATTAACGCCGCGCCTCCAACCGATGCGGATATACTACGCGCCCGCCGCGCCTATTACGGTGCCATTTCTTACGTAGACCACCAGCTCAGGCAGTTACTGGACACACTGGCGGAAACCGGGTTGGACAAAACCACAGCCGTTGTTTTTACCAGCGATCATGGAGAAATGCTGGGAGAACATGGGCAATGGTACAAAATGTCGTTCCGCGAGGGCGCGTGCCGTATCCCCCTTATTATTGCCCTGCCCGGGCAGCAGACACCCCACCGCATTACGCAGGCCGTGAGTCTGGCCGATGTGGGGGAAACACTGTGCGCACTGGCCCATGCCCCCGCCGCCCCCCAGACCCATGGCCGGGACCTGAGTGCCTGCCTGCTGGGTAACCCGCTTGAACAGGACGAAATTTTTGGTGAATACCTTGGCGAAGGCACCTTTGCCCCCACGGTTATGATCCGCCGGGGCCGATGGAAGTTCGTACACACCCCCGAAGACCCCAACCAACTGTATGATGTGCAGCAAGATGCGGATGAAACCCGCAATCTGGCAGGCCAGCCTGAACACGCACAGACAGAAGCCGCGTTTTTAAACGAAGTCCAGAGCCGGTGGAACCTGAATACCCTGCACAGCAGCGTGCTGGCCAGCCAGCAAAGGCGCGCTCTGGTCAAACGGGCACTGGCTACGGGGCGCTGTACGCCATGGGACTACCAGCCCCCTGCCAATGCCCACCGCCAATACATCAGAAATCACAAACCTCTGGAGCAGCTTGAGGCCGAAGCCCGCCTGCCCTACCCGAGGAACGGATAGAACAGCCATGGTTTTTGCTCCCATTACCCACCGCGTTACCTTTGCTCTGGTACTCTCAACCAGCACGGTTTACGCAGCCAGCGCCACCGAACAGCCCCAACCCAAACCCCAGCAGCACGCCAGAACCACTCCCCAACGGGCCGCTACCCCACCCGCAGCCCCCAGGCAGGCAAGTGGCAAGCTGGAGGAAATAACCGTCCGCTCCAACAAACGCGCGCAGGCCGCCAACAACACACCGGCTTCCATTGTTGCACTCAGTGGTAAAACCCTGCAAACAACCGGCGTGCGCGATGCCCTGACCCTTGCGCGCGATGTACCCGGCCTGATGGCCGAAACAACATCAGGCTCAGCCAATCCACGCTACAGATTGCGCGGCATTGGCACCAACGACTTTTCGGCCAACATGACAACGGCTGTCGGCGTTTCTGAGGATGATGTGTTCCTCGATAGTGGCGCATCGCAGGGCGTGCCGATTTATGACCTTGACCATGTGGAGGTTTTCCGTGGCCCACAGGGTACCTTGCAGGGCAAGAACACAACGGCGGGCATGGTCTCCTACTATACAAAAAAGCCGACCAACAAACTCGATGGTTACGTGCGCGGCACAGCAGGGAATTATGGCCTATGGGGGGAAGAAGGTGCTTTGGGGGGGCCACTGATCAAAGATAAGCTGATGGCCCGCTTTGCCATAGTCAACCGTGATTATGACGGACAGTACTACAATGGCACCCACAAAAACCCGACAGGGGGCTACCAGTATTACGATATGCGCGGGCAGATCCTTGCCAAACCGGTAGAAAATCTGTCCATCCTTGTCAAAGCCCATCTGGGGCGGAACAAGACCATGGTGCCCATTGACCATGTTGGTCTGCTGGATGGCGGCACGGATGCGCAGGGATATGCCCAGACCTCCGTACGCAACATTCAGAATAACGGACGCACGGATGCCACAACCCGGCGTTCCGGCCTGTCCGTTAATGCCAAATATGATTTTGCCAACGGGTGGAGTCTGGCCGATATTTTTGCGCTGGAATGGAACCACTTCAACGTTTTTTCTGATGATGATGCAAGCCCGGCCCCCATTGATTATCAGGAAAACATTGGGGGTGTTGCGCGTGTTTTAAGCAACGAATTCCGGGTCGTTTCTCCACAGAACAAAAAAATCCGTTATGTGGGCGGGGTGTATTACATGCGTAACCTCACACAGTCCTATAGCCAGCAGCCCCTTTATAGCCCCACGGATTTTGGAGTGGGGGGCAATGCCTCCAGCTTCAACATCAACACGCAGGACGCAGCGGTTTTTTCCGCCCTTTCCTTCGACCTTGCCCCACGCCTGACGCTGGACATTGGCGGGCGCTTTACCTCGGAGACCAGAAGCGCCAATGGCGAGGCATGGGCTTACAATACAGACCCATCCAACCCCTATTATACAGGGGACCGGGCTGTTACCTACATCAACACCAACACAAATACCTTTATAGACCCCACCACCGGGCAGGCCATGAGCGGCCCTCCGCTGCACAAGACTTTTAACAAGGATAGCGAGGACGCAAGCCTTAAATACCGCTTTGCTCCCGGTGTTATTGGCTACCTGCGTTATGCCCGCGGGTTCCGGACAGGCAATTACAACACTTACGTTGCCACCACATCCGACTTTAGCCTGTACAACCCCGAAGAGCTGACGGATTATGAAGGTGGGGTCAAAGCCCGCATCTGGGGTGGAAAAGCCCAGCTTAACCTGTCCGGTTTTCATTATGACTATAACAATATGCAGGTGACTATTCTGCAAAACACCGGCACCCACACCACCAATGCAGCACAGGCGGTCTCCAACGGTTTTGAATTTGAAGGGCAGATCCGCCCGCTCCCCAACCTGTTTGGCTCCTTTGGGGTTTCCTACCAGGATGCACACTACACCAATTTTAAAAACGCCAGTGCCCCTACGCCCTTTAACGGAGGGAACCCGGTCAACCTTTCTGGCCAGCCACTGGAGCGCGCGCCCCGCGTAACGGCCAATTTTTTACTCAGCTATAAAATCCCTGTCTCCTTTGGGGATTTTACGGTGCAGACAGACTGGCGCTACACAAGCCGCTATCGTTTTCAGGCATGGTCGGACGCACACGCCACAACCCCCGCTGCGTTTCTCGCATCCCCGCAGATGCAGGCTCTGGTGCGGCAGTCTTTTTCGCAAAATCCGGTTATTACGGGCAATGTGCGCGTTGCCTGGCACTCAGTGGACGAAAAAATGGAAGTGGCTTTCTGGCTGCATAACGTAACCAACCAGATGACTTACACCAACGCTTTTGGCGAATTTTTTAACCGTAATATCAGCCGCTATCCGGGGGACCTGCGAGCTTTTGGTTTTGAAGTCATGCGGTCCCTGTAATGGCACGGGCGCTGCACAACCGGGCCGGGCTTTATGTACTGGTAGCTATCAGCGCCGTGGACTGCGCCGCCCATAGCATGAACTCGCTTGGCCCATTTGCCGTGGGGGAACTGGTGCGCAACGGGCACCTGAGCATTATGCAGGCTGGATTATGGAGCTGCGTGGAAATGCTGGCCTACGCAACCGCCATGACCAGCATAGCCCCTTTATCCCCCAAGGTCCGTTTGCGCAGCCTTGCCCTGTCCGCCACAGTGGGTCTGGTCATTGCTCAGGCCGGGTCTGCCTTTGCCACAGGTATGGGGGCTTTGCTGCTCCTGCGCGTGTTGTCCGGTAGCAGTCTGGGGGCCTTGAATGCGGTGGTCAACATTGGCGCCAGCAGGCTGGGCAAGCCAGTGTTTGTGCTCTCTTTTGTTATGGTGGTGCAAACTGTTGTGTTTAGCATTGCCAGCATTTTTCTACCCCATGCAGCCACACTGGCGGGGCAAAAAGGGGTTTTTGCCGCACTGGCAGGTCTTGTGCTGCTCCTGCTCCCCGCCATGGTTTTTTTGCCCGATACGGCGGATGCCACTCCCGTATCCCCTCATCCACCCTCCGGCGGCTCCCCCACACCAGATGCCAGTTTATGGGCCCTACTGGCCGTACTGTTTTATACTGGCGGCAGTTTGGCCGTATGGCCTTTTACAGAACGGATCGGAGCCGCCGTTGGGTTGCAGACCACCTCTTTTGGTATTTTATCGGCCATAGCCAATATTGTAGGACTGGTGGTCTGCCTTGTAACGGCCCTGCGTAGCCACAGGCACAGCACAAGCCCGCTGCTGGTCCCCGCCATTGTGCTGATTGGTGGCGTGTGCGTGCTTCAGGCCTGCCCGCCCACCCGCCTGCTGTTCTGCACCGCGTTTATATTCAACTACGCCCTATGGTTTTTTATCTACCCCAGTCTTGTGGGGCTGGCCTGCCTTGTGGACCCATCCGGCAAACTGGCAGCCCGAGCAGGTGGCGCGTGGATGTTCTCCCAAGCGGCCACAACCCTGTTTGCCAGCGCCACCCAGAACGACGGGCTGTACCTGTGGACCGGCCTGTTCAGCCTTGTGCTGTGCATTTGCGCGGCCCTTTCCACACTCATGGCAACATACCAGAACCAGCAGGGGGTTGTTCCACCCGCTCCTGCCAGCCCCACCAAGGATGGGCCTCCTTTGCCAGAACGTGCCACGCTACCAGGTCAGCCAACCGAACCTGCATAACGCCCGGTCCCACCATAACAACCGGCAGAACAACTGGCGGGGCTGACTATACCCTCCGCCACATATCCGCACGCAGGGCATGGACAGCACGGCAGCCGGGTTCTATTTTCCGCCGGTGATGACCTCTTTACCCACCCCCATCCGTATCGGCATTGATTTTGGCACCACCAATAGTGTGATTGTCATTGCCCGGCCCGATCATACGATCCAGACCATCCTCTTCCCCACTCCCGAAGGAGGCAAGAGCGAAACCTGCCGCACATTGCTGGCCTTATGGCAGGAGGAGGAAGGAGGCAGGCGTATTGCCCAGCGTGCCGTGGGGGCTTACGCCATTGAAGCCCATATGGATGACCCGGCCGAAACGCGGCTGATCATGTCCATGAAGTCCTATCTGGCTCAGGCCAGCTTCCGCGAGACACAGGTGTTCGGCCAGCGCCTGTCGCTGGAAAGCCTGATTGCCACCTTCCTGCGCGAACTCATGACGCTTGGTGGTCTTTCCCCCGCACAGTGCCATGTTACGGTTGGGCGGCCTGTGCATTTTGTAGGGGACAATGCAGATGATGCACTGGGGGAAACCCGCCTGCGTGCAGCATTCGCCCAGGCAGGCTTTGCGGATGTGTCGGTCATGATGGAGCCAGAGGCCGCGGGCTGGCGCTTTATGCAACGGCTGAACCACCCCGCAACCGTACTGGTCGGAGACTTTGGTGGTGGCACCAGTGACTTTTCGGTTGTGCGGTTTGACCCAGCCAGCCCCAACGCCACGCAGCCACTCGGCCACGCAGGCGTTGGCCTGGCCGGAGACCAGTTTGACTTCCGCATTATTGACCATGTTGTTGCCCCTTATCTGGGGCGTGACTGCACATTCCGTATTATGGGGGGCGAACCACTGCCCGTGCCAATTGAGTGGTACCATGCCCTTGCCCGCTGGCACCGGCTCTCGCTCATGCGTACACCGCGTATTCTGAACGAAATAGCAGATGTGGCCCGCACTGCATCCGAACCGGACAAGCTGAAAAACCTGATCGAACTCATCCGCGAACAACGGGGGCAGGAACTTTACAACGCTGTTTCTGCGACCAAACGCGCCTTGTCCTCTCAGGCAACGGCGGATCTGTCATTCTCACAACCGGGGCTGGAGATTGCCACAACCATCTCGCGCATGGATTTTGAACGCTGGATTGCCCCCGATATTGCCCGACTGGGTGCGGGCATAGACGCAGCGTTAAGCGAAGCAGAACTTGAGCCAGCCCAGATTGACCGCGTTTTTCTAACAGGTGGCACGTCCTTTGTGCCCGCCGTGCGCAACCTGTTTACCAACCGCTTTGGGGAAGATCGCGTGGAACTGGGGGGAGAGTTTGTCTCCGTTGCCGAAGGGCTGGCACTCGCCGGGGCATAACACGCCCCATAGGCGCTGCATGGCCTTATGGGGCGGCTAACTGTGACATGTGTGGCGTGTGCACATACGGCGCACACGCCAGCCCAGAGCTTTTATGGCTGCCCTTCTACAATCGTTACGCGGTAGGTAGCACCCTTGTGCCGGTGCGCAGCAACCGCCTGATAGGCTGGGCTGTCGTACCATGTGCGTGCGGCCTGCATTGTGGGGAATTCAAGAATAACAATCCCCTCCGGCCCGTTACCTTCCAGCTTGTCCAACTGACCATACAGCGCCAGAAACTTTATTGGATGCCCTTCAAAGGTCGGAGCGACCGTGTTCATATACGTATCCAGCTCCGCACTGTCCTCAGTGCTCTCACGCGTAAAAACAACGTATGCGCTCATAATCTTCTACTCTCCTGATAAATTTGGATACAACAGCACTTCTGGGGGTATCCGGTATTAGGGCCGTCGTTCCAGATTTTCAGTCTATCCATCTCGGCAGAGGCCGCAACCCAGCTCACGATCATTTTTACACCGTATCATTTAAGCTGATGGTTACTATTAGATTTATTCGCTACAGCAAACGCCTTCAATACGATACCGTTACATAAACGAATTGGAGATAGCCTGTCTGTCATGGCGGTTTGCGTGGATATGAGGCCGAGCATCCCCCCTGCTCAACTTTACGGAACGGGCCGCATGTTTTGCATTACCGCTCCCATAAATCTGCATTGCCACACCCCTGACCGGGGGAAAGCTCTCAACCGCTCAGGCACCCAGCACTACCCTGCAACAGACGTTGCTCCCGCCCGTTTGGAGCATAACAAGATAAAGCCATGAGCATATTCCTGTTTTCCGTTATTCTGTTTGCTGCATTACTCCATGCGCTTTGGAATACTCTGGTTAAAAGTGCACCGGACAAGTTTTTAACCACAACGCTTGTTACCGCATCCGCCACATTACTGGCTGTGGTGCTTCTGCCTTTTCTGCCCGCGCCACTGGCTGCAAGCTGGCCGTATATTGTGCTCTCTGCCGTGTTGCAGGTTGTGTATTATACGCTTGTTGCGCGGGTGTACCACATTGTGGATATTGGGCAGGCCTACCCGATCATGCGCGGTGGAGCACCTTTGCTGGTTGCCGTACTCAACCTGTTTATCCAAAAAGAAGTTCTCCCCCCTGCGGCGTGGCTGGGTGTGTGTGTGATCTGTGTGGGCATTCTGTGCATGACCACCCTTCACTCCCGCTCGCAAAGATCGGGGGTTATACTCTCTTTGCTCATTGCGGCCATTATCGCCAGTTACACACTGGTTGATGGCATGGGGGTACGCCTCTCCCATGCCCCCGCTGCTTACACCTTATGGATTTTCCTGCTTACGGGCCTGCCGCTTCTGGGGTGGTCCGTGGTGCGGAACCCCGCCAGAATAGGGCGTTATGCGCTTAAAAACTGGTCTTATGGAATTATTGGTGGCGCCAGCACCATTGTCTCCTACGGTCTGGCCTTATGGGCCATGACATACGCCCCCATTGCCGTTGTTGCTGCCCTGCGGGAGACATCGATCCTGTTTGTCACGTTAATTTCTGTCTTCATCCTGCACGAGACAGTCAGCAGACGCCGCATCCTTGGCGCCTGTGTGATTGCAATGGGGGCCATGGTCCTGCGGTTAGCCTGACACACACCCTATAAGGAATACTGAAAGCTGGTATCATGATAACTTTCTTTATTCTCATAGGTAAAAATATTAATCATATCGATATCGATTCATTCGATCGTGCTGATCCAACAAGGAATATTGACAGACATGGCGCACCAGATCGTTCCCTCCCCCTCATTAGGCGCTGTTTTTCTGAGCAATAGCCGCGATCTTGATACCGCAGACATATGGGAAGCACGCAAAGACCTTTCCGCCAGTTTGCAAATGGCCGCCCGGCTGGGACTGGAAGAAGGCATATGCAACCATTTTTCCGCTGTGGTGCCCGGTCATGATGACCTGTTCCTTGTGAACCCCTATGGTCTGGCCTTTGCCGAGGTCACGCCCGAGCGGCTGCTGATCTGCGATTATGAAGGGCACGTTCTTGCGGGGGATGGTGTGCCAGAGGCCACCGCCTTTTACATTCATGCCCGTATTCACAAAAACTGCCCACGCGCACGTGCGGCCTTCCACACCCATATGCCTTACGCCACGGCACTCGCCATGACGGAAGGTGACCCACTTGTGTTTGCAGGGCAAACCGCGCTCAAATTCTATGGCCGTATTGCCGTAGATACGCATTTTAATGGCCTTGCACTCGATGTCGCGGAAGGGGACCGTATTGCCGCCGCCGCAGGGGATGCGGACATTGTGTTCATGCGCCACCACGGTGTTATGGTTCTGGCCCCCGACATAGCGCAGGCATGGGATGACCTGTATTATCTGGAACGGGCAGCGGAAGTACAATGCCTGGCCATGGCAACGGGGCGCAGGCTTGTGCCTGTTCCACCAGATGTGGCCGCCCACACAGCCCGGCAGATGCGCGAGGAAGATGGCCAGTCCGCCCGTATGCACCTTGCCTCCATACGGCGGCAGATCGGACTGTAACGGTCCGCCCGATAACCAGCCTCCACTTTACAGACCAAACAATAATGGAAAAAACACCATGACAACAAACACCACCGCCCCAGTCGCACTCGTAACCGGGGCTACGGCAGGCTTTGGCACCGCAATCACCCACAAGCTGGTCAAGGACGGTTACCGCGTTATTGCAACCGGGCGGCGCATGGAACGCCTGCAGGCCCTTGCCAACGAACTGGGCGAGGCCGTGCTGCCCCTGCAACTGGATGTGTCTGACAAATCCGCCGTGCGGGCATTACCCGCCAGCCTGCCTGCTGGCTGGCAGGAAGTGGACGTGCTGGTCAACAATGCCGGTCTGGCGCTTGGGCTGGAAAAAGCATGGGAAACCAATGTTGATGACTGGGAAACCATGATCGCCACCAACATTAGCGGCATTGTGGAAACAACCCGCGCCCTGCTGCCGGGCATGGTCAGTCGTAACCGTGGACACCTTATTTTTCTGGGCAGCACGGCTGGCCGCTACCCCTACCCCGGCTCCAACGTATATGGTGCCAGCAAGGCATTTGTGGACCGCTTTACACAAAACCTGCGGAGCGACCTTTTGGGCAAATCCATTAGGGTGACCAATGTTGCTCCCGGCCTGTGCGGTGGCAGCGAGTTCAGCCTTGTGCGCCTGAAAGATGAGAACAAGGCAGACGCCGTGTATGAGAACACCTCCCCCCTTACCCCGGAGGACATCGCCAACACGGTTTCATGGATTGTGGGCTGCCCCGCCCATATGAATGTGAACTATATTGAAATGATGCCAACATGCCAGGCTGCCGCAGGTCTGGCTGTTGACCGCACAATGGGCTGAATACCGCCCCGGCAGGCGGCTTCTGCCAGCCTGCCCTACCTCCCCCCTGCCTTGGTGGGGGAGAGCGCTGCCAGTGTTGCTCAGGTATTTATGGGAACATCCGCAGTTTGTAAGGTCTGGGCAATACAGGCATACAGCGCATCGGTCAGGATCCCTGTTTTATGGGAGGCATGGTGGCACGCCATGGCCAGTTTGGGCAGAGATGGCAGCCCGGTCCGTAACGAAATAATTTGAAGATCATCCGGCACTGCGCTGCTGATCATGGCCGCCATGGCCAGCCCCGAACGCAGGATTCCCATAAGCGCGCATGTGTTTTCGGTCATGTACTGGATGTGGTACGAAATATTCTGCTGGCTTAGCACCCGAATGGCGGCCTCATGCTCGCGTGCTGTACTTTCCGAAATTGCCAGAGGAATAGGACGATCAAGAGAAACCTGAAAATCCGGAGCGGCCACCCAGACCAGCTTTTCCTTTTTCAGGCAGGCCATATGGCTTTCGTAATAATAGCTGCATAAAATAATATCGAGCTGGTTGTTCTTGTAAAGTTCCAGTAACCGGGGCGAAGGGGCACAGGTAATATTGAGCCTGACTGTTGGATGTGTCTGGGCATACAGCCTGAGCACATTGGGCAGAATGGACAGCCCAAAATCATCCGGGCAGCCAAAGCTGACCTCCCCCGTAATATCCTGATCCGTTACATCCAGCAAAGCGCGGTCATGCAGTTGCAGCAGGTTGCGGGCATAGACCATAAACCGCTGCCCTTTGGCCGTAGGCATAACTCCGCGGCCATTACGGATAAGAAGAGAGCACCCGGTAATCTTCTCAAGTTTCTGTATTTGCATACTTAATGCGGACTGGGTGCGTCCAATATATTCTGCCGCCACACTGAATGACCCGAAGTCTACCACAGCGCAAAATGACCGTACAACATCGATGTCAAGATTGTAACGCATCCGAATCAAAAATCCTTATCGTCTATATCTAAATTATTCATTTCTATCTTGGGTGTCTATTTGTTATTTTGATTCCGGAACGATGTTGTCGTGAAAGGAATCAGAATGAGCCCAGCCAGCCAGAAAGACCTTGATACGGCTGCACGGGCCACATTGAAGACTCGCCACATGAGCATGATCGCCATGGGGGGCGTTATTGGGGCGGGGCTGTTTGTAAGCACCTCCTCAACCATTCATATCGCCGGTCCTGCCATCCTTGTTGCCTATCTGGTGGATGGCCTGCTGGTGTTCCTGCTGATGAGAATGCTTGGCGAGCTCTCCCTTAACGGGAGCGCAAAGGGGAACTTTGTTCACCATATCCGCCGGGTTTTTGGTCCGTTCATGGCTTTTATGGTCGGGTGGTCCTACTGGCTTTACTGGATTGTAACCGCAACCGTGGAGGCCGTGGCCGCATCGGCCATTCTGGCGCCCATCACGCATTTGTCACCCGTTGCGGTCGTCATGATCTGCGTTGTGGTCATGACCCTGACCAACCTTATTTCGGTCAGGAGCTTTGGCGAGGCCGAATTCTGGCTCTCGTGTATCAAAATCACCACCATTATTGCCTTTATGGTGGTGGGCACCATTTTTCTTGTTGTTGGCTATCGCGGAACATCCATTGCACATTTGTGGCAGCACGGCGGGTTCTCGCCCAATGGCTGGCGCGATGTGGCTGCTATTCTTCCTGCGGTGATGTTCACATTCGCCGGTGCTGAAATTGCAACCGTAGCCGCCTGCGAAACAGATGATCCCGCCCGTTCCGTTACGGTCGCGGTCAAAACCGTGGCATTGCGTATTCTGGTTTTTTATGTGGGTGGTCTGTTCTTTGTCCTGTGCATGTTGCAGTGGGACAAGATCGACCTCAACAGCTCTCCGTTCCTGCAATCCCTCGGGCATATCGGCATTAACGGTCTGACTGGTACCATGACGGTTGTTGTGTGTTCAGCCGTTCTGTCCTCCCTGAACTCCTCCATTTACGTTACATCGCGCGTACTGGCGGATCTTTCGGTTCATGGGGAGGGACCGTCACAATGGCGGAAGCACTGGCGGGGCGTGCCTGTTGCCGCCGTGCTGGCAGGGGGGGCAAGCACCCTGCTTTTTTCCGTGATTGCTGTCGGTTTTAACAGCAGCTTTCTCTACTTTCTTATCAATGCGTCTGGTGCGGTCCTGCTGTTCAACTATCTGGTTATCGCACTTGCACACATACGCCAGCGCAATGCCCTGCAACAGAAAGGTCGCAAGATCTCCCTGCATGTCTGGCTTTTTCCCTATCTTTCCTGGTCTGTCGTGGCGGCGGTGCTGCTTATCTTTATCATGATGGCCCTCTCCCCCTCCACCCGTGTGCAAATCCTGTGCAGCATGGCCACCCTTGCAGTGCTTGCACTGTTTGGCATCTGCAACCTCAGGCTGCGGCACAGGCAGACTCAGTCCTCCCTTCCACCGGCACAGGCTCAGGGCATCCCGCCAGAGCACGCTATATAAGGATTGGCATATGAGCACAAAATCCATAGTGATGCGTGGTCTTTTAATCACGACAGCACTGTTCCCAGCCAGTGCATGGGCCGCCACCAAAGAGGCAGCCCACACGCACAAACGGCTTGGAACGGTCAGCCACCCCGCCACGGCTACGCCTACGACCAAACCTGCTCTTGCGGTCAAGCACAAACCGCGCTCATCAGCCAGCCTGCAAGCAAAGGGGGAGGAGTTGTCGGTTTCCACCCGCCGCCGTGTGCGCGGGACCGAAGTGGTTGTCGGCAGAGCCCTGCTGGAAAAGCAGGTACCCGGCACCAACCCGCTCAAGGCCCTTGCGCAAATGCCCGGCGTTGCCTTCCAGTCGGATGACCCGCAGGGTGTGGATACCTACTCGGTCAACCTGTATATGCACGGCTTCTCCCAAAGTGAAATCGGGATGACGCTGGACGGTATGCCTTTGGGTGAACCTGTTTACCGTAACTACAACGGCCTTAACCCTGTTGCCGCCATTTCCTCCGAAAACGTGGAACGTCTGGATGTTACGCAAAGTGCTGGTGCGGAATCCGTTGCCAGCACCAACAACCTTGGTGGGTCCATTAACTACGTCAGCCGCACACCCTCTGCCAAAAGAGGCGGTACATTGCTGCAAACATTTGGCAGCAACAACATGTGGCATACGTTTGCCCGGTTTGACAGCGGCGAGCTGAACAGCTCCGGCACCAAGTTCTTTACGTCCTACATGCGCAACGAAACCGATAAGTGGAAGGGCGGTAGCGACCAGTTCATGCAGCAGGTCAACGCCAAGCTGGTCCAGCCTATTGGCCAGCAAAGCAAATTCAGCGCCTTTTTTGACTGGGATAACCTGCAACAGACCAACTATCAGGACTATTCGCCCTATTGGCTGAAGCATAACGGGCCAATGATTGACAACTTCATTGGCACCAAAAACGGCTGGCGCAATGCCTATAACTACGCCATAGGCAAAAATCTGCCCAGCAACATTTACGATGCCCGTGACTCCTCGTACTACGATAGCACGAGCATGGAATACGATCTGTTTGGCGGTATGTCCTCCGATCTGGTTCTGGCGGACAAACTACATTGGAAAACAACCGTTTACGGGCATGACCAGACCGTTCGCGGCACATATACCAACCCCTATGGCTGCGGTAGCAACTACAATATTGCCGACCCCACCTACACCAGTTCCGATGCCCAGTACTGCACAAACGACCGGGTCAGCCTGAACGGCAACCCCATGTTTGAACAGACCAAACGCCCCAAAATCCACCGTTATGGCATTCTGTCCAGCGTTGAATACAACATTGCCCATAACGACCTGTCCGCCGGTGTATGGTACGAAAACAACAAATACATTTCCAACCAGTATGCCTATGCTGTTCCCTTCCCCAATGAAGGCAGCATGTGGGACCAGTACGGCACGCCGCCCACACAGGGCCGTATGCTGTGGGGCCAGACCTACAACACCAATACATTTACAGCCTTCTTCAGCGACACCTACCACCCGGTCAGCAACGTGGCGCTGCACTTTGGCTTTAAATCCATGCTCAACACATCCCGCGTGCAGGAAAACGGTAACTGGGAGCCCTATACGGGCGTAAGCGCCATTACCGGGGGCGAAAGTCTGACAACGGCTTACGCCTTCCTGCCGCATATCAGCGGGGACTGGCACTTCCTCAAACATCATGAACTGTTCTTTGATGTTTCTGAGAATGCCCATGCCTATTCGGAATCCGGGTACAACCTGACCGCGTCTGCCATGGCTGTCTCTCAGGCAGCTTATGACTCGGTTAAAAGCACCCTGCGCCCCGAAACAGCCTGGAACTACGCGGTAGGTTACCGTTATATGGACCACCTGCTGCAAGGCAGCGTGTACCTGTACCACACGGACTTCCATAACCGTCTGCAACAGATTGTAACCGGCGGCACGCTCAGCAACCTGCTCGCCACGGTGCAGAACGTTGGCGGTGTGACCATGAATGGTGTGGATGCGGGCGTAACGCTCACACCCGTAACCGGTCTGGCGATCAGCGGCAGCATCAGCTACAACCACGCCACCTACAACAACAACATGACCAGCCAGGGCACTCTTTACCATACCGCTGGCAAGCAGGTCGTGGACTACCCACAGCTTATGTACAAGCTGCGCGCATCCTACGCATGGCGCAAGGCAGAGGTTTTTGTGGACTCCTCCTTCATGGGGCAGCGCAACTACTCCTACACGGGCGACTACAAGCTCCCCAGCTACTGGCTGACCAACGCGGGCCTGCGGTATGACCTTGGCAACATCGGCCAGTACCATAAAGGTCTGGATTTTATGAAACACGCTGTTGTTTCTTTTAACGTTTACAACATTGCCAACGTCAAATACGCTGCAACTGTTGGGCAGAACGGCTTTCTCATGAGCGACCCACAGGGCCAGAACCAGTCCATCCTGCTTGGTGCCCCCCGGCAGTTCTTTGGTTCAATCCAGATCGACTTCTAGGAACGGCAACAACAATGCTTACGAACACAGACAAGACTTTGGACCACGCAGTACAGGCAGACAGGCAGCATGTCTGGCACCACCTGACACAGCATAAACCCTTTGAAACCCAGAACCCCTCCATTATGGTGGAGGGTAAGGGAATGCGCCTGTGGGACGCCAACGGCACCGAGTATCTGGATGCCGTATCGGGCGGGGTGTGGACGGTTAACGTTGGGTACGGGCGGGCAAGCATTGCCAATGCCGTGTGCGAGCAGCTAACCCGGCTGAACTACTATGCAGGCAGCGGGGGCACTATTCCCGCTGCACTGTTTGCCGAAAAACTGCTGGAAAAAATGCCCGGCCTCAGCCGCGTCTATTATTCCAACTCCGGTTCGGAGGCGAATGAAAAAGTCTATAAAATGGTGCGCCAGATTTCCGCGCAGCATTATAACGGAAAAAAGTCAAAAATCCTTTACCGGGAAAGAGACTATCATGGCACAACCATTGCGGCCCTGTCCGCCTGCGGGCAAGCACAGCGCATGGATGGGTATGGCCCGTTCCTTGATGGCTTTGTAGCCGTTCCCGACTGTCTGGAATACCGCCGCACAGACACATCCCCCGAAAGCTTTGCCGAAATTTCGGTCAAGGCCATAGAAAATGTGATCCTGCGTGAAGGGCCGGAAACCATTGGTCTGCTGTGCCTGGAACCCATTACTGCGGGTGGTGGGGTTATTGTTCCCCCCGATGGCTACTGGCCACGGGTTATGGACCTATGCCGCAAATACGATATTCTTTTGCATATTGATGAAGTGGTTTGTGGTTTTGGCCGTACGGGGGAATGGTTTGGCTACCAGAATTATGGTGTACAGCCCGACTTTGTAACAATGGCCAAAGGGGTTGCATCGGGCTATGCAGCGATTTCGTGCACCGTCACCACGGAAGCCGTTTTTGAAAAGTTCAAGGCATTCCCCGATGATCCGATGAATGCATTCCGCGATATTTCCACCTTTGGAGGGTGCACAGCAGGCCCCGCCGCTGCCATAGAAAACCTTGCCATTCTGGAACGCGAAAACCTGCTGGAGAACACACGCCAGATGGGGGCCTATCTGGAGCAGAAGCTGCTGGCATTCAAGGACAAGTACGCCATGGTGGGCGATGTCCGTGGTAAGGGTCTGTTCTGGGGTGTGGAACTGGTACAGGACCGCATGAGTGACAAAACCCCCGTTTCGGAAAAAGTAATTGGGGCTATTGTGGGCCACTGCCGCAGCCAGGGTGTGCTTATTGGCGCAACCAACAGAAGTCTGCCGGGCTATAACAACACACTGTGCCTTAGCCCTGCGCTTATTGCCACCACCCACGACCTTGACCGCATTACCTCCGCGATCGACAAAGCCTTGGAAACAGTCGCTTAAGACCGCGACAATACCTTATTGACCAGAACAGCCTTAAGGGCAGGAACAGACCTTGTTCCTGCCCTTAATGTTTTAACCTCCGTGCAGGTTAAAGGGGCAGAAGCCCACAGTCCTTGACTTCCTTCATTACAAAAAAGGTACGGGCCTGCCGCACACCCGGCAGGGCAATAAGCTGCTCGGCATGTAGGTTGTTAAAATCCTGCATATCCCGAACGCGTATTTTTAAAAGATAATCAAAATCCCCCGCGACCAGATAACAGTCCAGCACCATGGGCATGGATTGAATAGCCTGCTCAAATACCGAAAAACTTTCCGGTGTTGAGCGGTCCAGCACTACGGCAACCTGCACAACTGTTCCCATGCCCACTTTTTCGGGCTCCAGCCGGGCATGGACGCTTTTTATATACCCTTCATCAAACAAACGCTGCGTGCGCCGGTAACATGTTGCTGCACTCACATTAATCTGCTGCGCCAGATCCGCATTGGTCAGGCGTCCATCCGCCTGTAACAGACGCAGAATCGCATGGTCGATACGGTCGAGAATCTGTGTGAATTTTTCTTTCATATTTTTATCTCAAAATGGATTATTCGTTCTTTTATATCTTAATTTAACTAAAATATAGTCACAATACCTAAAAATATGAAAGCACATTTCTCAAAATTCAAGATACACAAAATAATCGTCTTGGACGCACAGGAACCGCACAATGAAACTTGATGCTTTTGAACGCTACCCTCTCACCTTTGGGCCTACGCCCATTGAATTTCTGCCGCGCCTGAGTGCTGCGCTGGGCGGAAAAGTGGAGATTTACGCCAAACGGGAGGATTGTAATTCCGGCCTTGCCATGGGCGGCAACAAGCTCCGCAAGCTCGAATACATTGTGCCAGATGCCATACAGGCCGGGGCGGACACGCTTGTTTCCATCGGGGGGGTGCAGTCCAACCATACCCGCATGGTTGCTGCCACGGCAGCAAAACTCGGCATGAAATGCGTTGTTGTGCAGGAAAGCTGGGTCCCCCACCACGATGCCGTGTATGACCGGGTTGGCAATATTCTGATGACCCGCCTTATGGGGGCAGATTCCCGGCTGGTGGACGAAGGGTTTGATATTGGCATTCGCCAGAGTTGGGAAAATGCCATTCAATCGGTCTGGGATGCAGGGGGCGTACCCTATGCCATTCCGGCGGGGGCATCGGTCCATAAATTTGGCGGTCTGGGGTATGTGGCTTTTGCACAGGAAGTTGCCGAACAGGAAAAAGAACTTGGTTTTACGTTTGATTACATCATTGTCTGTGTTGTAACCGGCTCTACCCAGGCCGGGATGATTGTTGGCTTTGCAGATCAGGACCGGGCACACCGCGTTATTGGCATTGATGCCTCAGCCACCCCCGAGCAAACCCGTACGCAGGTCAGGCAGATTGTGGACAACACCGCCAGTCTAGTAGAACTTGGCCGCCCCGTGCGCGAGGATGAAATTGTTATTCTGGAAGACTACGCCTACCCCGCTTATGGCGTACCATCAGATGAGACAAATGATGCCATTCGTCTGGCTGCCCAGACGGAAGCCATGATCACAGACCCGGTGTATGAGGGAAAATCCATGCAGGGACTGATTGATTTAACCAAAAAAGGGTTTTTCCCCGAAGGGTCAAAAGTACTTTACGTGCATCTGGGTGGCACCCCCGCCATTAACGGGTACAGCTATTACTACCGGAACGGTTAAAAGCTACAAACGCCACGCGCACAAATACCGTGGGGAATACTTAAAACAAGCGTTCCCCACGCCTGTTTTTGCACCATAGGGTTGCAATACGTGTACGCCAGCGTGCGACCAGCAGGTAAAGTGCCGGGGTTGCCAGCATGGTTTGGGCCTGACTGACCAGCAAACCGCCAATCAGCGCAATACCAAGGGGGCGGCGCAATTCCATGCCATAGCCCCCCATAAGCACCAGTGGCAGAGCGCCAAGTGCTGCGGCAAAAGTGGTCATGACTATGGGGCGCAGGCGCAACAGGCAGGCGCTACGCATGGCGTTGCGGGCTGTCATGCCCTGTTCGCGCTCTGCATAAATAGCAAAATCTACTAGAATAATTGCATTTTTAAGCGAAATACCACTCAGTAACAACATGGCCACCACCGCCATGCCAGAGAATGGCAGACCAGACATATCCAGCGCCATTACGGCCCCAATCCCCGCAGAAGGCAGGGTGGAAAGAATGGTCAGCGGGTGCCACAGACTTTCGTATAACATGCCCAAGGTAATCCACACGGTGGCAAGTGCGGCAATAATCAGCAGTTCACTCTCATACGTATTTTTGCCCAGATCCCCCTCATCGCTCTGTAACTGGCCATTCAGGGTGCGCGGCATATGGAGCCTGCGCCACTCCTGATCAATAACCATCTGTGCCTGAGACAGGCTGACCCGTGGCGCCAGCTCCAGCGCCAGAGAGGCCGAGCTGGCATAGCCAAGATGCGTGACCGCCACCGGGTCAAGGCTTGGAGTTATCCGTGCCACAACGGATAAGGGAACCAGCGCTTCCGCCCCCGTAGCCACAGCAGCACCGGTTGACGCGTGCGCACCCCCCGCCAGTGCATTGGCAATCTGGTTCCTGAAAGCCGCAGCACCGCCAGATAAGGTTGCCTCCCCCACCGTGCTCCCCCGCACACGAATGGTATTGGACGCGGCACTGCCAGAGGCGGCACCACCAGACGGGCTGACCCAGAACTGCTGCAACACCTCCGGATCGCGCTGGAAGCGTTTTTCCACAGTCAGCACTACATTATATTGCCCATGCGCCGTATAAACCACGGAGGCGGTTGTCTGCCCCAACGCATCCGACAGGGCATTGCCAATAACCTGAGGTGTAACCCCAACACGTGCAGCACGATCACGGTCAATGGTCAGGGTTATGCCCTGCCCCGGCGGGTCAACATCGGGGTTAACATCCGTAAATTCGCGGTGGTGGCTCAGGGCCTGCGCCAGTTTGCGTATGGCTGGCCCAAGCAGGCGGTCATCCTCACTCCGCAGGACGTAGCTGACACCACTGCTGTTTGCACCCACACGCATCATCAGGTTCCCCGGTGCCTGCGCGTGGTATTCGGCATGACTATCCCGCCCCATCCGGGCCACAACACGCCCCGCAACCTCCGCCGCCGTAGCCCGGCCGGTAGACAGGTCGCGCAGTGTTGCAAACACCATACCGTGGCTGGCCCCCTCCGCCGTGTCCATGTAAGCGACCACGTGGCTTACGGCGGGGTCTGCCAGCAACACGCGGCTAAAATGCTCCAGCCGCGCCTTGGTCTGTGCCAACGTGCTGCCACTCCCGCGTGAACCGCCCGTAACAATGCCCGTATCCTGCCGTGGAAAAATAATTTTGGGCATACGCACAAACAGCACACCCGTTGCCAGCAGAGTTAACGGCAACAGCAGGGCCGTTTTGGCTGGGTGGGTCAGGCAAACATCCAATATGCGGCAATACAGGGATTTTTTTTGCCGTGTGCAGACCGCCACCTGCGGCTCGCCACCGCCAGATGCACCAGCCAGTGCAACGCGCATACACACTGCTGTCAGGCAGGGGGTGGCCACGCAGGACAACACCAGCGAGACCACAATGGCAATACCAACCGTGCCCGCAAATTCTCCGAACAGCCGCCCCGTCAACCCCGATGCCAGCCCAATGGGCAAAAACACCGCCAGCACGGAAATGGTGATGGAGAGCAACGTAAATGCGACCTCACTTGCCCCGGTAATCGCGGCCTGCTCCACCGACAGGCCGCGCTCACGCAGGCGGATAATGTTTTCGATCACCACAATGGCGTCATCCACCACCAGCCCGCTGACAACCGTAAGCGCCATGAGCGAGAGGTTATCCAGCCCAAACCCTGCAAGGTGCATGGGCCCCAGACTTGCAATAAGGCAGCACGGCACAATAATGGCCGCCGCAACAGATGCCGTCCATGACCGCAGGAACACCCAGACCACCGCCAGCGCCAGCACACAGCAGGCCAGCAACGTAACCAGCGTATGGTGCAAGGAGGAGCGGATAACTGCCGAACCATCCCGCGCGACCGCAATATCTGCCCCCGGCGGCATAAATGTGCGGAGCTGTGGCAGACGAGCTTTGACCGCATCAACAATGCCCACCAGATTAGCCCCCGGCTGGGCGCGGACCATCAGCGTCAGGGCTGGTTGCGCATCAAAAAAAGCCGCGGCATTCTCATCCTGCATACTATCGGTCACAACCGCCACATCGCGCAGGTGGATGGGCCGTCCATTTTTGTAGGCGATAACCAGCCCCCGGTAAGCATCTGCTCGTTCAGCCTGATCGTTCACCGCAAGCTGGTAACGCCGCCCCCCCATATCAATGACCCCTTTGGGGGTATGGGCATTGGCCGAGGCAAGGGCGGCCCGCACATTCTCAAACCCCATACCGTATTTAAAAAACAGCAGCGGGTTCATCTCTACCCGCACGGCGGGGGTGGAACTGCCCATAAGCGTGACATCCCCTACACCGGGGACCTGCAAAAGCATGGGGCGTAACGTGGTGTTGACCAGATCATACAGGTGGGACAGCGCATGTTGCCCCGGCGTCACCGCCACAATCAGCACTGGGGTCGCGTTGGGGTTGGCGCGGTGGTAGGTCGGGTCGGAACCCGGCGTGGTCGGCAGGTCGCGCCGGGCGGCACGGATCGCGGCCTCCACATCCCGCGCAGCGCCATTGAGGTTTTTCCCCAGTGCAAACCCCAGCATAATGGACACCTGCCCCCGCGTGGAAACAGAGACCATCTGGTTCACACCCGCTATATTGCCCAGATGCCGCTCCAGCGGGGCCGCAACCGTGCGGGCCATAACCTCGGGCGATCCCCCGGCGTTGGTGGCGGAGACCGAAATAACCGGCAGGTCAACATCGGGCAGGTCAGAGACCGGCAGATGGGGCAGCGCCATAAGCCCGGACAGCACGGCGGAGACCAGCAGCAGCGTTGTCGCCACCGGGCGATGGACAAACCATGCAATAAATTTCAAAGGGGGTCCCGTCCCTGCGGGAAGGCTCTACTGATTAGACGATCGGCAACGGATTTTTTTCACCCATTGCAGAAAAAAAATGGAACGGCCCTTAACGGGCTTCCCTCTCCTGCCCGGCAGACGGGGTTACGGTAATGGATGCCCCCTGCACGGCCAGCCCACGTTCGGCAGCAACACGGCGGAGCAAAATGGCTACTTCGGGCGCATCGCAGGCTATTTTGCGGCCTGTACCAGCCTCCACAAAGGTAATGGCCAATGCAGTTTTGCGCTCGGGGGCCACATGGTAGTGCCACAGCCGGTCGGGAGAAACATCGCGCCGCAGAATATGCCGCTCGACCAGCAGGTTCAGATTACGCTGGATGGACCCCTGCGAAGGCGCATGTCCATCGGTCATGGTGCCCAGTATCTGCCAGATTTCCACCGCCGTTGCCCCCGGCCCCGCCTCCAGAATGCCATGCAGCAGCACCTGCCGCAGATCGGTCATTTTTATTCCCGCTTCCTCGCAGCGAACCTCCAGCTGGCGGACCTGCCTGCTGCTTGCTCCCATACCGGGGCGGATCTGGTGGAGAGCAGGCGGAGAGCGACGGTGTTCGGAATAAGCAAGCATGGCAATGATCCTGTCACGATCTGGGAAAAAAAGGGGCCGAAAAAGCTCAGTTTCCACCGGAATGGATGTAAAATTCGACCGGCACGGTCAGGGTAATGGGGTCCCCCTGTACTGTGTCGGGCGGAACGGGGAGTGGTTGGGCACGTCTGGGCAGGGCCACGGCCTCCTGATCCAGCAGGGCATGGCCCGAACTGCTGGCCAGTGTGACTGAAAGCACATGCCCTTTGCGGTCCATGGAGAAGGTCACAGTTGGCACACCTTCCTGATGTTCAGCCATGGCATCGGACGGGTAACGCTTGAACTTTTCCAACTGTGCCAGCAAAGCGCCCTGCCATGTTAGCGGGTCGTGCGATGCTTTGGCCGAAGATGCACCGGGAGCCGGAGCCGCCTGTGCTGGAGCCGGTGGCGCTTCGGACGATGGAGGGGCTGTTGTCTCGTCCGCCGGTGGCGTTTTGTCGGGCGTGGGTTTTTTAAGCATTGGCACAGGCTTATGCTTTTTAACCAGCTTGCGCGGCTTTTCCGGTTTGGGCACAGGCACTGGCGGGTTGGGCGCCGGAGAAGGCGGGGCCGTAATTTTGGGCGGCTCCATTGGTGCCGGGTCAGGGATGGACTGGGTCTGCTGTGGCCCCGGCGGCACATCGGTCGGTGGCGTAGGCGTAGAAACAGGTTCGGGCGCCATATCGATGGCAATGGCCGCAGGCGGGGGTTCGGGCACGGCCACGGGCGGGGCTGGCAGGCGCATGACCCACCACACAGCGCCCCCCGTTACAGCCAGCACGGCAAGGAAGGACAACCCCCAACGCAACGCATCCTCACGCCGGGTGCGGCGCAGGTAAGTCTGCTGCCAGTCAGCGAAGGAAAGGGAAAGCCCTCCGGCGGGCCCATCCACGCCCTGCTCCGTATCTGCCATGCCAGTCACGGCGTACCCCCGGATGGAGCACTGGGCGGCACAGCGGATGTGGCACTGGGTGCCGCAACGGGTACTGGGCCTGGTGTATTGTTGGCAGCGCTTTCGCTCCCCTGCTCCTGCCCCTGAAGGTTG
>NZ_BAMZ01000021.1 GCF_000964225.1 Acetobacter syzygii
GTTCAGATAAAAACGTCTCCACAAAACCCGGGGCAATTCACACGGACTGACTGACCAGTTTCATAAGAAGCCAGCACAACCCGACGCCTGAACGCGTCATCATAGGCCCGGCGCCGTTCGCCAACAATTTCAATAACCGGATGAAGGGCTCGCGATGCTGTCGCAGCGAATGTCGCTGCGACACAAGCATCATTCTGTTCTGATCGCTCTGTCATGAACAGAACACATCACCACACCATAAACTCAACAAGGCGTCTCACACCGGAAGCTTACGAAGCCGCCAGGCTGATTACCGTTGAAGCGTCTCCATAGGTATGTTATATTTCAATATAACATCTATCCAACCAGGAGCGATCAATGCACACCACCAATCTCCGCAAGGTCGGCGGATCGGTCATGATGGCCGTCCCTCCCGCCGTCCTTGAGACCTTGCATCTGTCCGCAGGGGCTAAGGTCTCAATCAGCGTGTCCGAGGGACGCCTTGTTGTCGAACCGAAAACGAAGACGAAATACACGATGGCCGAACTGCTGGCCGCGTCGGACTATTCTGGGCCGCACACCCAGGAAGATCGGGAGTGGGTCGATGCGCCGGCAGTCGGGGGCGAGATTCTGTGAAGCGCGGCGACATTTACAAAGTCGATCTTGACCCGACCGAAGGCCGGGAGCAGCAAGGATACCGGCCTGTCCTGATCGTATCGCCCGACGATTTCAATAGGGCCACGCGCCTGCCCGTCATCCTGCCCATCACGAATGGCGGGGACTTCGCGCGGCGTCTGGGGTTCGCTGTGTCACTGACCGGAAGCGGAACGGAGACGACAGGAATCATCCGGTGCGATCAGCCCCGCGTTCTGGACATCAACGCCAGGAATGGACGGCTGGTTGAGACCTTACCGGATGAAATCATGGACGAGGTTCTGGCGAAGGTGGTGACGATCTTCGAGTGAGATGACGTGGACGCGACCCCGGCGGCAGCCGGGATACCGTCGCCCCCAAGGCCCCCCCCTTCAGTCTTTCGGAACCGTTAAATTGCCCTAATCAATCCCCGTTACGAGTCAAAAAGGGTGGTTTTTGAACATCAGCTTGTCGTATTGAAACACGCCAAAAACCACTGATTGAATGCTGATCGAAAACGGGGGTTATGGTTATGAAGCGGTATGGCTATGCACGGGTGTCAACTGAAGGTCAGACAAACGACCCGCAACTGCTATCTTTACGTCGCGAGGGGTTGTCAGACGATATGATCACTCAAGACATCATTTCTGGCAGTGTGCCAGCAATGTCTCGCCCCGGCATGTCATCTTTGCTGAAAATGCTGGAAGCTGGAGACAGTCTGATTGCTGCGAAGCTGGACAGACTGGGGCGGGATACTGTGGACGTGATTGGTCTCATTCGGATTTTGAATGAGCGCTGTATAAACCTGAGAATTCTTAACATTGGGGTCGAAACAAACACACCGAATGGCCGGCTATTCCTGACCATTCTTGCCGCTTTTGCTGAGTTTGAACGGGAGATCATCAAGGAACGAACATTGGCTGGACTGGAAGCCGCACGAGCGGCCGGGAAACGGCTGGGCAGACGGCCAAAACTGACAATAAGACAAAGGGGCCACGCTCTGACGATGTCCGCATCAGGGCATACAAACGGCCAGATCGCTGACATCCTGGGCGTTTCTATCTCGACGATTCAGCGTATCACGGCTCAAAATACTCTTCAAAAAGCCGCTTTTTGAACACTTAATGTTGCGAAAACATGATGAGTGCTTGACCAGAACCCGAAAACCACCCTTTTTGAGTCGAGATACCTAAGAAGTTTCTGTGTTTAGTCGATCTCTGATAGGGAAATTGGCGGTGAGGCGATGGATGAGCCTCCCCCTAGCTTCAATGGCATTATTCGGGGAAAATTCGAAGTAATTACGTGATTGCAGAAATTATCCATTTTATAAAATTCCTAAGCGAGGAAGAATACGCCGATGATTTTATCAAAGGCAAATTTAAAATTCGGGACATAATATAGCTTCAGTGGAGGTGATCCAAAAGATGGTCGTGGTGATAAGGGTGAAAGTTTGATTTATTTACTTCATTCTAACGCCATAGAATCCGTATCCATTGGACGCGATACAATCAATTCGGATCACATTAATAGTATTGGAATTTACTCGAACCATTTAGATGACGTGAACTTATTATCTCTGCTCAGTGCAATAGAGAAAAATGGAAATATAAGGAAATTTAGTCAGTGGGCTATTTTAATGAACCCAATTAAATTTATAGAAATACTGACTATAATTTGCAAAAATAAATCAAAACCACTATTACATGCATTACTGCGTTACTGCGTTACGCAGATGATGCAACGCGCAGCAGGCAGACGGATTGAATTTCATCCTTGTTTGTAAAAGATAAATCTTATTCCCACCAAAATGATTACAAGTTTGCACTTACACATCCCACCAACTCGGAAGAGCGCGGGAAGATATATCACTAGTAAATATAGGAGATATATCTGATTTCTCCATAAAATGGAGAACTGATAATATAATAAGGTATTTTTCCAAGGAAGATAATAATGACTAAAGCGTTATCAGGCTTCAGCTTACAAAAACGCCAGCAGGAGCCATAGTCACGCCCTTATCACCAAATCGCCAACACCCGTTCCCGCGTCCTGATCTGCGCGACACGGTTAACAATGCTGGGATTATAATACCGCATCAACATATGTGGGTCTTTGTGTTCTGTGGTCTTCGCCTGTTCAAAGCAATCCCGATGCAATAGCGCAAGGCGGGTGCATCCGACGTGGCGCAGGTCATGAAAAGTCAATTCACTCGCCAGACCGGCACGCTTTGTCGCAGCACGGTCATGATACTGGACATGCCATGTTGTGAAACCGCCATCATCCGCATCGACATCAGGATCGCCAAAAAGCCAGCCATCCAATCGGCGCGGCCGGGTGTTTCGCATAGCGTGGATGTACGCTGAAGCGGCCCTGATAAGCGGCACATCGCGGGCAGAGCCGTTTTGAAGCATGGGATATGGATATGTGTCTCGTGGACAGCCATCGCTTTGAAATGAAGAGCGTCGGCAAGGGTATCGAATGTACGGCTTATAGCCACGCCTTTACGCCGGATTTTGACCTCATATTGAGCCGGGCCGCGATAGTAAATTCCCGGCTCTTTCGTCTTTGTATGCTTCGCCATTTTTGCCATCTCCATGACAAACAGACCCTGCTCGTTTCTGAGGATGATTTTAGCGTTTGTCGCAAATTGTCGCAAAAAAACGGATTTAATGACCTTGGACGAATCAGGAACATCCGTCTAAGTCATTGGAATCATTGGCGGAGAGGGAGGGATTCGAACCCTCGGTACGATTGCTCGCACAACGGTTTTCGAGACCGCCCCATTCGACCGCTCTGGCACCTCTCCGTGGCCATGGCTTATAGGTGTGCTCACGCAAATACGCAAGCGTTGATCCGCAGGATTATTGAGGCATGATTGCTCATGTGGATTACATGCTTCCAGCATCCACGGCACATCCAGCTAGCCCGACAAGGCTCCACAAAGCACATGGATGAGTCAAAATATGTATCAGACATCCATATTAAGTGAGGTTTCATGCGTTTATTCAACCCCACACTCCGGCTGTTTGCGTCTTGACGCTGAGCGCTATCTGGCGCAAGTCAGCGGTCAATCTTGTGTCTTTGTTGACACTGAATGGAATGAGGTGCCTGCGAGGCAACCGGGTTACGGTGCCCGCTTCCTCCTAGGAAAGAGCCGTTGCTTGCCATATGAGCCTGTGCAGCCATTTTTTTAATATGACAGATCGCCACAAACCGCTTCAGATCATGGGGGAAGCCTTTCAGGATACGCCTGTACAAAAGGCTCCTTACCAGACTGCGCCAAAAGCACTCAAAGTGGTCTTTCTTCTGATCGCCCAGCCGCACCAGACGCTCCATTCCCTCCCCATTGCTTTTGAAATGGCGGCCCGTCATCCCAATGTGGAAGTACATGTAACCTGCCCTACCCGGCACCATCTTGATTATGCACGCTCTCTGGGCAAGCTTTATCCTGCAGCGCACGTTATTTACGACCTCCTCCCTCTTCCAGCATGGCTGGAAAAGCTGATTGCACGGAATGGTCCCGGCCCGATTGAGCGACTGGCCGCCTTACTGTTCAGCCGCCGTTATTTTGAGCAGTTCCAAGCTATTGTGGTGCCAGAGCGCACATCCCTTTATCTCAAGCGCATGGGGGTTACCAAACCCCTTTACATATGGACGCGCCATGGCGCTGGCGACCGTGCCATTGGGTTTGCCAAAGACATCAAACGATTTGATTTTGTTCTCCTCTCTGGCAAAAAAGTGGAAGAAAGACTGCTGGAGCGCGACCTGATCACCCCCGGTGAATACCATATGGGGACTTACGCCAAGTTTGATATTGTCGAGCGCCTGCAAAAGCAGAAACCTCGCCTGTTTGATAACAACAAGCCTATTATTCTGTATAACCCACATTTTTCACGCAGCTTGACCTCCTGGTATTTGTTTGGCGAAACCATTTTGCGCCATTTTGCCAATCAGGACCGCTACAACCTGATCTGCGCGCCCCATTACCGTCTGTTCAACGGTCGCCAGAAACAGGCCGATGCACTGGTCAAACGCTATGCCCAATATAAGAACATCCTGATCGATACAGGCAGCACCCGCAGTATCGATATGACCTATACCATGGCAGCAGACCTTTATTTGGGGGATGTCAGCAGTCAGGTCGCAGAATTTCTGATCCGACCTCGACCTTGTATTTTCCTCAATGCGCACCATGCAGCATGGCAGAATAATAAAGATTACCGTTTCTGGACATTGGGTCAGGTTATAGATACCCCTGACGCACTGGACAAAGCATTGGCCAACGCCTTTGCCCACCCGGATGAATACGCAGACAAACAACACGCCTATGTAGCCGAAACCTTTGAACATCTGGATAAAGGCCCAACATCTCCCGGTGCTGCGGATGCCATTGTACGTTTTTTGCAAACCGCACGCCGATGAAGATTGCCTATATCATTAATTCGGTAGAAGGCGGTGGTGCAGCCCTGCCCGTGCCAGCCATAACAAAGGTCATGCGTGACGCCGGTCATCACGTAGAGGTTTTTGCACTTACACGGCGCAACGGTCTAGCAATTGAACCCTTGGAAGATGCAGGGTTAACACTCCATATCCGCCCCGGCACACGCAAAGACCACGTGGCCGCCATCCGCTGGTTAAACCAGCAAATGCACCATTACAAACCCGATGTGCTCTGGACATCCCTCAGCCGTGCCACACTATTGGGCCAACTGGTAGGTCAATGGCAGAACATTCCGGTTGTAAGCTGGCAGCATTCCGCCCGGCTTAAACCGTTTAATGCTGCCCTGCTCAGGCGCTTCAAAACCAAAAGTGCTCTTTGGGTTGCGGACTCATCCTGCGTAGCGGAACAGACGCGTCTGACCTTGGGTGTTCTGCCCGACCAGCTTGTGGAATGGCCTATTTTTCGGGCTGACCCTCATACGCCAACCGCCAGCCCGTGGCAGCCAGGTTCTCCCATACGCATTGGCACACTTGGTCGCCTTCATCCCGTTAAAGGGTACGACACACTCTGTGCGGCTATTGCAAAATTGCAGGCACGCCCAGATCTACCGCCTTTTGAAGTCGTAATTGGTGGCGAAGGCGAGGAACGCCCTACCCTTGAAGGGCTGATCGCACGCGAAAAACTCCCTGTACGCATTCTTGGGCATATTAAAAACCCGGCAGTTTTTCTGACCCACCTGCATCTTTATGTGCAACCCTCCTTATGGGAAGGTTTCTGTTTGGCAGCGCATGAAGCTATGCTGGCCGCCCTGCCCGTTGTTGCCTCGGATGCGGGGGAAATGTCTTCCACCATTACACCACAAACTGGCCGCCTTGTACCACCCACGGATGTCAACGCATTGGCTAACGCCTTAGAAGAACTGCTCCGCCACCCCATGCAACTGGCATCTATGGGCCAAAATGCCCGTTCCACAGTACTGACACGCTTTGGTGCACAACAGTTCGACCAGACTGGTCAACGTATTCTGGCCCGCGTTGAACAAATTGTGGAAGACAAAAAATCCAGAAGGTAAAAACCCTTATTTATTGGAAATTTTTTGTTATTCATATCGGGGTGATCGGGGAATTATTTTCACCCACCGACAAACCATTATACTCACGAAACTTGGGATAATTGTTGTTATGAATTAAATTTTCACAACAGCCCCCCATAATAGAAAATTTCAAGACACTCTAATAAATCTCATGTTTTTTGATTCTCGCTCCCCAAATACTCACAGATTGCATCTGCACCACGTTGCGAAGCCCCCAGAACCGGACTGCCAAAAGTTTCTAAAAACAGTTTTTCCTGCAACGGTCTGTAAAACTCATGCCTGTCAAAAGCCCTGAACACAGCAGGCATAATCTGGTCCGGCGTTTCCACCACTTCCCCCAATGTCCAATGAAGAAAGTTTGGATTACCCCGCCATTCCAGTTTTTTTGGATTCAAAAAAATACAGGGGCGTGGATTAGCCAGAAACTCATAAACCTGGCTACTGCCATCGCCTATATACATGGAAGCTGATGCTGTATATGTCATATCCAGCATTGCTGGAGACCCCGTATCTATAAATACAGTGTGGGTATTTTTCTTTTTTAATGCTTTTTTATAAAATCCAAAACCTTTGTGAAATATTTTAATATGTGGTGCAATTAAGAGGTTATAAGTATCCTGCTTATCAAAGCCCGCAATCATTTTGTTCAGGCAGGTATCATATGTTTTGAGTTTCTTTTGGTAATGTGGATTATACAGAACAAAATCTTTGCCATTTTTGAACGTGAAGGGCTTTTTCTGCCTGACTGCTTCAAAAACATCAAACTTTGGATACCCTATTATTTTGGAATTTTGGGCATTCAGATACCCCATGTTCTGGAAATATTTTTCCACCTTGGGGCCGGGAAGAAGAGTAAAATCAAAATTCCTGATCAACACTTCATCATTAACAAGCCGGTCCCCTGCACCGTGCATGATGCAAATCAGCTTGGGCTTTTTCAAACCCATGGTTTTTAAAATACCAGCAGTATATTCCGTTGCAACAATGGCATCATAACCATTCAGTTCTGCAATATTTTCCCGCAGAATAACAATCCGTTCACGATCAAACCGCTTGGCACGACCAAGGAGCTTTGCTAACGGAGATTTTTTAAAGAACTTAACCGGCAAATCAGGCGCATTAAGATCCCGCCTGATCCTGCTTAAATGGGCGACAGTTTCGGGGAAGTTGACATATTCGGTAACTTGATAACCGGGAAGGCGGGCCAGAGCAGAGGCCACAGACGCGGTATGGTAACACTGGTAGGGCTCAGCAATATAAATAAAAGCGACTCTGAACACAGAACCCCTCAGTCATGGACAAATGCGTAGGTTTATGGTCGACAAGGTTATGCTTAGCAACAAATCAACCGTCAACAGCATATTCCGCAATGTCGGCTTTCTAACAGCCGGGCGCATTGGCAATGCGTTATGCAGCTTCATTTACATATCGCTCACCGTCAGAACTCTGGGGCTTGCTGACTTTGGTTTGTTAATCCTTATTCACTCACTGGCCTCCACAGCATCCATGGTCTCCCGGATGCAATCGTGGCAGACACTTATTCACTTTGGTAGCGAAGCATTTGCCCGTAAGGACTTGCCACTACTTAAACAGGTTATCGGTTTTTCCATCCGCCTGGACACGCTCTCCGCCGCAACCGCGTTAGTGCTGGGGATAATTCTTGCCTTTGCTTATGGGCATATGGCCAACTGGTCACAACACACCATAACGCTCGCCTTTATTTATGCTTTTTGTAGCCCGTTTATGTATACGGGGTGGATGAATGGGATTTTAAGACTATCGGGAAAATTCCACCTTGTTCCCATTGTGGATTTTTCTGCCTCTATATTCCAGACATCTGCCGTTATAATTGGCTACGCACTCCACCTGACTTTAGGATACTTCCTGTTTGTATGGGCATTTGCGCGGATTATTGATTATTCGCTATATGTCTATTTTTCACTCTCTTCCATTAAAATCAATATTTTCAATATTTACGCGCACGCTTTCCAAAATCGAAAATGGCAGCTTGCCGGTATGTGGGCCTTTACCCGCAACATTACCCTGAATCAAACTCTCGGCTCGATCTCCGGGCAGCTTGCAACCCTGATTATCGGGGGCAATCTTGGCCCTACGGATGCCGCTATTTTTCGGGTATCACGGCAGATTGCGGACGCCATGGCAACACCAGCGCAACTCCTCTCTCCCGTTCTTTATCCAGAACTGATTAAAATGCGCGATCAGAATAACTGGAAAGGATTAAAAAAACTCACATTCGTCATGTTCATGGCTCTTCTCCTCCTTTCTCTGGCACTTGTGGTTGCATCGTTTTTTTCGGGTGGCAAAATCTTTTCTTTCATGTTCCATACCTCAATCGACAACGCATCCGTGTATATTTCAATGATGCTGATCGCCACGGCATGTAACCTGCTGCTGGTCCCCCTGGACCCGTTGCTAACCGTTATGAACCGTGTCCGGTTTTTAACAATCAACAGAACAGTCATAACATTCCTGTACTTTCCGGCCCTTTACGCCCTAACCTGCCAGATGGGGTTATATGGAGCCTGCCTGGCGACACTTATGTGCAGCGCTGCTGTTCTGGCCTCCCGGTTTGTAGGCATATGGCTGTTCAGAACTGATTTAACGGCCAGTACCTCCTGAACAATTCCAACATACAACACCGCTTACCCTTCCCCCACCATGACCGGAACACGCTCAATGGGACTGCGAAAAGACATCTGGCGCGTAGGCATTGTAAACAGCCCACTCTCCACCATACTGGCGCAAGGCACGTTGGCCGGTCTGCCTGTGACATGGACGCCCCCGATGCGCCGCTACTGTTTTCGTGCAGATCCTTTTGGTCTGTGGCGGAATGGCAGGCTCCACGTTTTTGTAGAAGACTATGATTATCGTGTGCGCATTGGCAGCATCGACGTCCTTATTTACGATGCCAGCCTGACCCTGACCGCGCACCGCAAGGTGCTCCAGACCCCATGGCACCTCTCCTACCCCTATGTGTTTGAAGCAGAGGGAGAAACATGGATGCTGCCCGAAGCCTACCGTTCTGGCAGGCTTACACTCTACCGCTGCAAACACTTCCCCGACCAGTGGGAGGAAGCAACGGTTATTGATCTTGGGGCTGACATAGCCATAGACGCCACACCGTTTTTCCATAACGGATTATGGTGGCTGTTTTATGCCTGCGCGACCCGCCCCATAGGGGCACTCCACGTTGCTTATGCCAAAAGCCTGACTGGCCCATGGCACCACCACCCCGCCAACCCGGTCAGGCTGGATGTTGCCAGCACCCGCCCCGGCGGCACCCCCTGTGTGGTCAATGGCAAACTGGTCCTGCCTGTGCAGGACTGCACACAGACATATGGTGGAGCGATCCGCCCGCTCACGTTTGATGAGCTCACACCCGAGCGGATTGTAACCCATGCAGGCAGCCCCATACGTCGGCCAGACAGCTATGCCCCTTATACAGAAGGAATGCACACGCTCTCCGCCGTGGGGGATGTAACGTTAATCGACGCAAAATATACCGACCTCTCTGCTTACGGAATTGGGTTACAGGCATACCGCGAAGTCAAAAAAATTCTGGCCCGCTAGGCATCAGTCCAGGTTGTGGCACCGCAATCGGGAGCATATGGAAGTTCTTTGTTGACGTGGCGGCGAGTCTGCCAGTAAAAGCCCCGCTAATCCACGCAGATGGAAGCATGTTGCGCAAAGCCGCGACCAAAGAATAAAAAGCGAGCTGATCTTTCGCCTGTGCCTGCGGTGCCGCGAGGGTCAAGAGATCGGAAAGAGAGACAGTTTATGTTCGCAGTTATCCGCACGGGCGGCAAACAGTACCGGGTTGAGCCCAACATGGTGCTGAAGGTAGAAAAGCTGGAAGTCGAAGCCGGCTCCACCATCACCTTTGATGACGTTCTGGCCGTTGGTGGCGAGAGCGGCACCACCATTGGTGCTCCCACTGTAGCTGGCGCAAAGGTGACGGCAACCGTCATCGCTCAGGACCGCCTCAAGAAGGTCATCATCTTCAAGAAGCGCCGTCGGCAGAACAGCCGCCGCAAAAACGGCCACCGTCAGCCGGTTACCGTTCTGCGCATTCAGGAAATTAACGCCGCCTGATTTCCTCCCGCAGGAAGATCAGATCGGTTACGACCACGGAGGACTTAGGTCATGGCACAAAAAAAAGCTGGCGGTTCATCCCGTAACGGGCGCGATAGCGCCGGACGCCGCCTTGGTGTAAAAAAGTTTGGTGGCGAGCAGGTTCTTGCTGGCAACATTATCATTCGCCAGCGTGGCACAAAGGTAAAGGCTGGCGTAAACGTTGGCGTTGGCCGCGACCACACGCTGTTTGCTCTGGTTCCCGGCAATGTGCGTTTTGAACGCCGTGCAGAAGGCCGCGTCCACGTTTCTGTTGATGCGCTGCCCCTCGCAGCCGAATAAGCGGGCTGGTTTTTCCAGCCTGCGTTTTTTAACGTAGCTGGAACGCAAAACAGGGCCGGGCCGGAAGGTTCGGCCCTTTTTCGTGTTCCGGGGCGGAAGGTATGTCATGAAGTTTCTTGATCAAGCTAAAATCTACGTTCGCTCAGGCGACGGTGGAGATGGTGTGACAGCCTTCCGTCGGGAAAAATACATTGAATTTGGCGGCCCGGACGGCGGCAATGGCGGGCGTGGGGGCGATATTATTTTTGAAGCGGTTCCCAACCTGAACACGCTGATCGATTTTCGCTATACCCAGCATTTCCGTGCCCGCAAGGGGGGCAATGGCGCAGGTTCCGACCGGACTGGAGCCGCCTCCCCGCCTGTCATCATCAAAGTACCAATCGGCACCCAGATCATGGATGATGACCGGGAAACCCTGCTGGCCGATCTGGACGTTGCAGGCAAGCGGGTTACCCTGTGCCGTGGGGGGGATGGCGGCTTTGGCAATGCCAACTACAAAAGCAGCACCAACCGCGCCCCGCGCCGCTCGGACAAAGGCTGGCCGGGTGAGGAACGCTGGGTATGGCTGCGCCTTAAACTGATTGCAGATGTGGGCCTTGTTGGTATGCCCAATGCTGGCAAGTCCACCTTTTTGTCGGTTGTGTCCGCCGCACGGCCCAAAATAGCGGATTATCCCTTTACCACCCTGCACCCGCAGCTAGGTGTTGTCCGCCTCTCCATGACCGAAGAGTTTGTGGTGGCGGACATTCCGGGGTTGATTGAAGGCGCGCATGAAGGCACAGGGCTGGGCGACCGCTTTTTGGGGCATGTAGAACGCTGCGCCGTACTGCTGCATCTGGTCGATGGGGCTGCTGGCAACGTGGTGGACACATGGCGCACCATCCGGCACGAACTGGCTGCTTATGGTGGCGGGCTGGCCGAAAAGCCGGAAATTATTGCCCTGAACAAAAGCGATGCCATGACCCCGCGTGAGGCATCGGCCCGCCGTGCAGCCTTGCAAAAAGCAAGTGGTGCGCCTGTTCTGCTCATTTCCGCCGCCACAAGGCAGGGCGTTCCGGAACTGTTACGGCTCTTGCAGAATACCGTAACCGCAGCCCGCCGGGATGATGCAGAAGCCCAGTCCTGACCACTCCTTAACCCATGCCATAGCTGGAAGGGGGAGCGCCCCCTAACGGATTAGTCCATGAGCACAGACCTTACCCGCCCCTCTCTCCTCCGTGCAAAAAGGCTGGTTATCAAAATCGGCAGCGCCTTGGTTGTGGACCCGCAAAAAGCAGCACCACGGCAGGAATGGCTGGCAAGTGTTGCCGCGGACATAGCCGTTTTGCGCCAGCAGGGTGTTGCGGTCAGTGTTGTCTCGTCCGGGGCTATTGCTCTGGCACGGCACACGCTGGGTCTAACGGCAGGCCCGCTACGACTGGCAGAAAAGCAGGCCGCGGCCGCGGTAGGCCAGATCAGCCTTGCGCAGGCATGGAGCCATGCTCTGTCCGCCCATGGGCTAACCGCAGCCCAACTGTTGCTGACCCCGGAAGATACCGAAGATCGCAAACGGTACCTGAATGCCCGTGCAACCCTGAACACCCTGCTGGAACTCGGGTGTGTGCCGGTTATTAACGAGAATGATACAATCGCCACAGCCGAAATCCGCTTTGGCGATAATGACCGGCTGGCGGCCCGTGTGGCGCAAATGACCGATGCGGATCAGCTTGTTCTGCTCTCCGATATTGATGGGCTGTACACAGCCGACCCGCGCACCAACCCCAACGCAACGCATCTGCCAGTTATTGAGAGCCTGACGCCCGAGATCGAAGCCATGGGGGGCGAACCCCCGCCGGGTTATTCCTCTGGTGGAATGCGCACCAAACTGCTGGCAGCAAACATTGCCACGCGCTCTGGCTGTGCCATGGCCATTGCCATTGGCAAAACCATGCACCCGCTCCGCGCCCTTATGGATGGTGCGCGCTGTTCGTGGTTTTTGCCCCAGCCCAACAGCCATACAGGCCGCAAGCAATGGATTGCAGGCAGCCTCAACCCTTCGGGCGAGATCAAGGTGGATGCTGGTGCAGCCGAAGCCCTGCGCAAAGGTGGCTCACTGCTCCCCGCCGGGGTGCTGGCCGTACAGGGCAACTTTACGCAAGGGGATCTGGTGGAAGTGGTGGACGCCAGCGGGCGTATTCTTGCCCACGGGCTGGCTGCCTATGATGCGGATGAGGCACGCCGCATAGCCGGACACCACTCAAGTGAGACAGCCAGTATTCTGGGCCGGCAGGGCCGGGACGAGATCATCCACCGAGATGATCTCGTTATGATCTGAACTGACCATTCTGCCTTACTGAAACCTGATCTGCCTACCCGCCAGGGCACCGTAACTGCTTACGGTTTCTGGCGGGATGGAAAATGCAGCACCGGTTCTGACCGCCCGGTATGGTCGTCATAGCGTGTATCCATTGTGGACGTGCGCTGCGGCCCCATATCGTGCGAAAAATCGGGTCTGTAAGCTTCCTGATTCGCATCAGGAGCTTTGGAGCGGCGTAGAATTTCTGCCCC
Organism: Acetobacter syzygii; assembly: GCF_000964225.1. Lineage (GTDB taxonomy): Bacteria > Pseudomonadota > Alphaproteobacteria > Acetobacterales > Acetobacteraceae > Acetobacter > Acetobacter syzygii. The sequence goes on from NZ_BAMZ01000021.1 coordinate 13,128, forward strand.
GCTGGCAGGTCGTCCGGCCTCTTCCTCATGCCACGGCATACGGCGGACTGGAGCGGACCTGTATGGTTCCGGGTCCAAATGGGGTGTTGGTGGCGCATCCTGCCGTGGCTCGTAGGCATCCGACACCCTGGGGGCGCGCAGCTCGGCAAAAACGGGTGTACTGCGTGGCTGCTGAGGTTTTTCCACCACGGGCGGGCGTACCTCTTCCACCACGGGCCGGTCCTCGCCCCCCGCACGGCGGGCAAAGGGGAGCGATCCTTCGGGGTCCATACTGGTCCACCCGTTGGAGGCTCCGTTCCCCTGCATGGCGCGTGCGCGCAGTTCCGCCTGCAATTCCTCCAGCTGGAGGGAGAGTTCGGCCAACCTGCTTTTGACGCCAAAAACGGCAAAAGGCATCATCATAAACGCAAGCCCGAACACAATGCCCACGCCCAGAACCAGCAACTGGCCCCAGAGCGGCACCCATTCGGGAAAAGACAATGTCATCATGAAAAGCCGTCCCGACCCTGTGTTGCGCTTGCGCGGCGCATATTACATGCCCAAAGCGCGGCGGTAGATGTCCAGCAGGGTTTCCTGCTCTTCCACTTCCGACGGCTCCTGTTTACGCAGGCGAATAATCTGGCGGATAACCTTAACATCAAACCCGGCGGATTTGGCCTCGGTAAAAATGTCCTTAATATCGCCAGCCAGAGCCTTACGCTCTTCTTCAAGCCGTTCGACCCGCTCAATAATGCTTCTCAGACGGTCTGCGGCAATGCCGCCTACTGCTGCGTCTTCATGTTCGCCATCCATGTTCGGCTCCCTTTGTTGCGCATCGTTGTCTCAGGCTCATGAATACGGACATGACAAAACCCGTATTCCGCCGCTTACCAAAGGCGCGGGCTTATCGTGCCGCGTGCATGTGGTCAATGATCACACACCATTCTAACCCTTGCAAACACGTCCTGAGCCTTCCATAAGCTCAACAACCTTTTTGCGTTGTGGCATGTTAATGCACGTCAACGCCCATATTGACGGCGGCCCTGCCTACCACCCCTGCGGGAATGTTTTTTTCATGGCTCTGGTCAATCACACGGGACCTTTTGACTTTGTCATTTTTGGTGCAACGGGCGATCTGTCGCGCCGCAAGCTGCTCCCTGCCTTTCTGCGCCGCTTTCATGCGCAGGAATTCAGTGACGATGCCCAGATTATCTGCGTTGCCAGAACCGAGCTCAACACGGAGCAGTTCCGTGAGCAGACCGAAGCGGCTTTGCGCGAATTTGCCCCCGAAACAGCGCAGGACGAGCAGACCCTACAGCACTTTCTGGGACTGCTGACGTATATTACCCTCGACGCACTCCAGCCCGGTGGGGAGTGGCGGGCCCTCAAAAGCCTGCTTACGGCAGAAGACCGCCCCCGTGTTTTTTATCTGGCAACCGCCCCCTCGCTTTATTCCCCATTATGCGAAGCCCTTGCCCGCCACCATCTGATCAACCAGCACTCCCGTGTGGTACTGGAAAAACCGATTGGCATTAATCTGGAAACCGCACGGGCCATCAATCAGGGTGTGGGGCAGTTTTTCCCCGAAGAGTCGATTTACCGGATTGACCATTACCTTGGTAAAGAGGGGGTCCAGAACATTCTGGCCCTGCGCTTTGCCAACCCCGTACTGGAAAAACTGTGGTCATCCGAGGCCATAGCCCATGTGCAGATTACAGCAGCCGAAACTGTGGGCGTTGGCAGCCGCGGCTCTTATTACGATGAATCGGGCGCCCTGCGTGACATGGTGCAAAACCACCTGCTGCAGGTTTTGTGCATGGTTGCCATGGATGCTCCCGCCTCCCTCCGCTCTGATGACCTGCGGAACGAAAAGCTGAAAGTCCTGAACGCCCTGCGCCCCATGACACCCGATATGGTGCGCCGCAATGTTATTCGCGGGCAGTATGTGGCAGGCGAGATCAAACGTCAGGACGTACCCGGCTATAACGAGGACCTTGGCAAAAACCGCGCCAGCAATACGGAAACTTTTGTAGCCATCCGCACCAAAATCCGCACGGCACGCTGGGGTCACACCCCCTTTTACCTGCGTACTGGCAAGCGACTGGCCACCAAAACTACCGAAATTGTCATTCAGTTCCGCCCGCAGGTCTGGCCGATTTTTACCAATATGCCCTCACCGGGGCGGCTGGTCATTCGCATTGCCCCGCGGGAGGAACTCTCGTTTGTCATGGCCGTGCGCGACCCCGGAGCCGGTGGCTTTCGGGTTCGCAATGCCAAACTGGGCATGTCTTACGAAAACGCGTTTTCCGTCACCTATCAGGATTCGTACGAACGGCTGCTGCTCGATGCCGTGCGCGGCGACCCGGCCCTGTTTATCCGCCGCGATGAGATTGAAGCATCCTGGCAATGGATCGAACCTATTCTGAATTCCTGGCGCCATGCCATGACCCCGCTTGAGCCATACCCGGCGGGTAGCTGGGGCCCGGCCTCCACCAGAGCCCTGCTCGCCCGCGATGGCGCCTTATGGCACGAAGACATGCTGACATGACCAATACAAAAAAATCCCCCACTCCCTCCCCCAGCACCCCAAAGCGCGGACCTTTTGCCAAGCGGACACTGCGCCAGCATATTCTGCGCAGGCTTGCCATGGTGCTCCCCCTGACAGTGCTGATGATTGTGCTGGCAAAAAGCGGCATTCTTGAACGCATGGTGGACCGCTACACATTCTCGGCTCAAAGCTGGTACGATGATACGGCTCTGGTCCAGCACCTGCGGCTCAAGGTCACGCAGAACGGCATGACACATGATAAACCCGAATGCCTGCTGTTTGTGGTGAACGGCAACGACCAGCCCACGGCATCACGCATTGATGTGATGGAAAAAAGCACAGGCAACTGCCCTGCTCCCAAAGGGGAACTGAACAAACTGTTCACGCTCAAGGTCGATCGCATGAACCGGATTATCCTCTCCGATCAGGGCTCCCCCGACCAGTTCCACCCCATTCCCTAATCCGCTGGCCTTTAATACGCCGCTCAGAATTTACACTCTGCCCGCAAATGCTTTGCGGAGTGCGCGCCCGCCAAGCCGCAAAGCGGCCTTGCCATGCGGCATAAGCGCGTAAAAATTGAGAAAGGCGTGGAGAGTGCCCCGGTAGCAACGGTACAGCACAGGCACCCCTGCCCGCTTAAGGGCCTGCGCATAGGCATGTCCCTCATCACGCATGGGGTCACACTCAGCCGTTACAATAACCGCCTGTGCCAAACCGTGCAGGTCTGTTGCCAGACCCGGCACAAAGCGCGGGTGCGTCCAGTCCTCATCCCGTCGGATATATTGGGCCGCATACCATTCCATTGACCTGCGGGATAAAAAATACCCTTCCGCATATGTCTGCTGCGAAGGCAAGGCGTTGCGGCCATAGAGCGAGGGATAATACAGCAGTTGCAAAACCGGGTTGGGGCATTGCCCCGCCCTGCCAGCCTGCGCCAGCACAGCCGCCAGATTACCCCCTGCACTATCCCCTGCAACAGCCACCTGCCCCCCCCAGTACCGGGCGGATGCCCGCGCCAGCCAGCGCAGAACAGCATGGCCATCCTCCACCGCAGCAGGAAAAGGATGTTCGGGCGCCAGACGGTAATCCGGCAAGAGCACAGCAGCGCCAGAAGCCCGGGCCAGACGGCAGCATATCCCATGGTGGGAGTTCAACCCACAATGCACAAACCCGCCTCCATGCAGGTAAAGAACAGCCCCCCGCACACGCCCGCGAGGAATATAAAGCCGTGCATCCAGTGGTCCCGCAGCCCCCGGCACCCGCAGCCGAACAACCCGGCGCAACGGCAAGGCGGACAGGATTTGCGGAAAAGAAGGGGTATCCATTGCCTTACGCAAAACACGCAAAAAATGCTGTTGCTGCGCCAGCATTCCCTGCTCCAGCGGCTGGGACTGCTGATTTGTTTTGGCATTAACTGTAGCTGCGTTCCGGGCTGCCTGCTTTTTTTTGCGCTGTTCCTGCCTGCGAATACCCCAAAGCAGCAGGCGGGATGGCAGATTGGGCACAAGCGGCCGGGATGCAGAAGATGGAACCGAAAAATCCGACATGTCTGTATGATGTGCACTCTTGCCTTTGCTGCCAAGAGTGCTTTTCCGCCACAAAGCCCTTGACCTGCGCCAACGGGCAACGCAGGGTGCGCGGGCCAGACGGTCGGACGGTCGCTGTTGTGCGCTTTTGTGCACAATGGAGGAAAGTCCGGGCTCCACGGGAAGAACGGTGCCGGTTAACGACCGGCGAGGGTGACCTTAGGGAAAGTGCCACAGAAAACAGACCGCCTTCCTGGTTCCGTATCATGGGAAACCATGGGACGGGCTGAAGGTAAGGGTGAAACGGTGCGGTAAGAGCGCACCGCTCCGCTGGTAACAGGGGAGGCACGGCAAACCCCACCGGGAGCAAGACCGAATAGGAACGGCAGAAACTTTCGGGTTTCGGGGGTTCTCCCGCCCCGTCGTTCGGGTTGGTCGCGTGAGGCATGTTGCAAAACATGTCCCAGAGGAATGATCGTCCAGGCCCTTTTGGGCTAGACAGAACCCGGCTTACAGACCGTCTGGCATTACCTTTCCCCCACTGTGCAGCAACTCCGCATGGGTTTTTATGTCCCCTCGGGAACTGTAAAAGAACATAACACGAACAAATAATGTCATCCTTTGGTGCGATTCTACAGGATCAATACATGGGTGCGCCGCACAGGCAGAGTATGAATACTTTATAAACGGCAGTTTTCTGCTGTTTTTTCTTCGCTTTTAATTTGCGTCCCATGCTGTCCCATGCTATCCCACGTCAGACCACACAATATGGTTGCGGCCCCATGTTCCCCGCTCTCAAAGAACAGAAACCATTGGCTCGAAAGGACTTCTGAACTTCGTGAGTGTGTTCCTCGGCACGCATGAAAATCGATTCGACGCAAAAGGACGCGTCTCGATTCCTGCTGGGTTCCGCTCTGTTCTTAAGTCCCAGCAAAAGGAAGGCGACGCGCTGGTGATTCTCCGCCCCTCCCATACGCTGCCCTGCATAGAGGCGTGGCCCGCCGTGGCCTTTGCACGCCTGACCGAACCACTGGACCGGCTGGATATGTTCTCCGATGAACATGATGATCTTGCAGCCGCCATTTACGCAGATGCCTACCCCATGGACCCGGACCGCGAGGGGCGTCTGATTCTGCCAGATTTTTTGCGTGAACATGCCAGTCTGCAGGATGCCCCGACGGCGGCATTTATGGGTGTTGGCCGTATTTTTCAGATCTGGGAGCCGGAGGCCGCACGCCAGCGCCGGACCGAAGCGCGGCAGAAGTCCCGTCGTGTAACCATTCCCGCAGCCCCCCATACCAGCAGCCAGAGGGAAGACTAGGCCATGAATGCGCTTGTGCTCCCCTCCACCATTACCCCTCCAAGCAGTGGCCATGTGCCGGTTATGCTGGCCGAAGTGCTGCATTACCTGACCCCGGCCAATGGCGAGGCCATTCTGGACTGCACCTTTGGCGGGGGCAGCTATAGCTGCGCCATACTGAATGCGGCAGACTGTTCCGTATGGGCCATAGACCGCGACCCGGATGCCATTGCACGTGGGCAGGCCCTTTGCGCCACCTTGCAGCAAACCGAAGGCCGTTCGCGCCTGCATATGCTTGCTGGCAGCTTTGGCCACATGGCCGAACTGGCGGAGCAGGCCCACGCTCCGCGTTTTGATGGCATTGTAATGGATCTGGGGGTTTCCTCCTTCCAGATTGATGAGGCCGAACGCGGTTTTTCATTCCGCTTTGATGGACCGCTGGACATGCGCATGGCCCGGCAGGGCCGGAGCGCTGCGGACATCATCAACACAGCGCCCGAAGCTGAACTGGCCGATATTTTCCATTTTTACGGGGAAGAACGCCACGCCCGCCGCGTTGCCCGGGCCATTGTTGCCGCACGGGCAGAAACCCCGCTCCACACCACCTTGCAACTGGCAGAAGTCATTCGCAGTGTAGTGCCACAGGACCGTTCAGGCATTGATTCAGCAACCCGCAGCTTTCAGGGGCTACGCATTGCAGTCAATGACGAACTGGGGGAGATCGAACGCGGGCTGGAACAGGCGCTGACCCTGCTCAACGCGGGCGGGCGGCTTGTTGTGGTGTCCTTCCATTCGCTGGAAGATCGGCTGGTCAAGCGTGCCATGCAACGCGCTCTTGGCAAGGATGTCAGCTTTTCCCGCCATGACCCGCGTGCATCTTTGGCACCTGTTGCCCCGCCCGCCTTTGCTGGCCTGACCAGCAAGGCCATCCGCCCGACCGATGCCGAATGCAAGGCCAACCCGCGCGCCCGCAGCGCACGGCTCCGCGCCATGATGAAACGCCCTTCTCCATCCGCTTCTTTGACTAAAGGATTGAGTGCATGATTCCCCGCCCATTCACATGCTGCTGCGCTGTTCTGGCGATTGCATCGGGGTTCTTCCTTTATACAAAGAAACACCAGACAACCCTGCTGGACCAGCAGATATCCAGCATTGTTCATGAGACCGAGCACGTGCGCGCGCAAACCGCCATGCTACGAACGGAATGGGCACTGGAAAACCAGCCAGAACGGCTGAGCGCACTTGTCAGCAAGCACGCAGCCTACCTGCAATCCATGGAACCAGCCCAGTTTGTGCGCATGGCCGATCTGGTGCAGCACTTACCTAATGTAACCAAGGACGCAGCGCCTGCGGCCTCCGGTACCGTACAGGCCGTGGCTCAGGCAGGCGGCAAGGTTATTGCACCACCGGCTGCTGTAGCAGCTGTGGCAGCACCCGTTGCCATAGCACAGGCCGTAGTTGCCACACCGCATATGGCTCCCCCGGAGCCTGAGCACGAGCGCGCGGCCACCGTAGCAGACGCAACACCACCCCGCCCCCTGCCCGTGCGCACCGTGCGCACCGTGCGCCCACACCCGATGGTTGTGGCCATGAACAATCCGGCCCCTTCTGTGGCGCATGTTCTGGTTGCCCCAACCCCGGCACAGCCCACAGCTGCGCATGATGCCCCCGTGGTGCGCACAGCAAGTGTGGCGCACCGCCAGCCCTTACAGGCAGCCGAAACCGCAGTCCGCCCTACCCGGCAGACTGTAAGCGTTGCCAGCGCGGATGATGCGGAAACCGCCACCACACGCCATGTCGCCCCTGCTGCAAGCAGCCGGGCAGATGCCATGGCTCCCCGCCGTCTGGCCCAGAACAGCGATGATGCCACCCCCGTGCGCCACCCGCTGCCTGTTGCAGCCGCAAGCTGGCACCCGGTACGCCAGCATAGAGCGCCCCTGAACGAAGGCTATATGGAAGCCCGCGCGACTTCCGGTTATACGAACGGGTCTTTGTTGAGTCGCGGTAGCGATGCGCTGCCTGCACCTGTTCCTGTAACCAACTGATCGTTTTGGCTGAAAGTCCTCCTGATACGATATGGTCGTTCCCCCACGCCATGATTCCGAAACCACACACACGATTGGTGTAACGGGGGAAGACCTGCGCGCCCGTGCGCACAGGGAACAGATGCATGTGCGGCTTTTGTGGGTTTCCGCCGGGTTCTGCTTTCTGTTCTCTCTTGTCGCGGTTAAGCTGACAATCGCAACCGTGCTGCGGCCCATGGCACCCGAGCAGCGGCAGATTGCGCCACAGGTTCCCAAAATTCCCAAAATTGACCCCAAGGGCAGCTTGGCGGGCGATTACGCTCTGCCACAGGTGCACCGTGCATCCATTGTGGATCGCAACGGGCAAACCTTGGCCCTCTCCTTGCCTGTGGCACAGGTTTACGCCAACCCGCAGGAACTGATTGACCCGCAGGACGTGGCACACAAGCTTAAATCTGTTCTGCATGACCTGAACGAGCAGGAAACCGCACAGCGACTGGCCCGGCACAAGCAGTTTGTGTACATCGCACGCAACATTACGCCACAGCAGGAACTGGCGATTAACAACCTTGGTATTCCCGGAATTTACTTTGAACCGGGGGAACAAAGGCATTACCCGCTTGGTCACATGGCCGCCCAGATCATGGGGGCTGTGGATATTGACGATAACGGCATTGCCGGTGTGGAGCGGTTTTTTAACAAACGCCTTCTGGTAGACCGCAAACCCCTGCGGCTGTCGCTTGATATTCGCGTGCAATCCGCTGTGCGGGAAGAAGTTGCTGCGGCAAAAGACATGTTTCAGGCCATAGGGGCGTGCGGCATTGTTATGGATGTCCGCACCGGCGAAATTATTGCCATGGTCAGCCTGCCTGATTATGACGCAAATGAATTTTCCCACGCAACAAACGACGAGCGGTTTAACCGGGCCGTAACCGGGTTGTATGAACCCGGCTCCACCTTCAAGCTGCAAACAACCGCCATGGGGCTGGAAACGGGGACAATCCATATATGGGATAGTTTTTCCTCCGTTCCGCTCAAAATCGGCCGCTTTACCATCCGGGATATGAAGAACGACCACTTTGCACCGTGGCTGTCCCTACCGGAGGTCATGGCTTATTCCTCCAACCCGGCAGCGGCCCATATTGCATTGGATGTAGGCGGCAAAAGGCAGGCGGAATGGCTGCGCGGCATGGGCTTTTTTGCCCCCGTTCCCGTAGAACTGCCAGAAGCCGCCCGACCGCTTGTGCCCCGCCAGTGGGGGCTTGCCACCACCATGACCGTGGGCTTTGGCCATGGTGTGGCTGAACCGCCTCTGGCAATCGTGCGGGGTACGGCTGCCACGGTCAATGGGGGTATTCTGGTAACCCCAACCCTGCTGGATCAGGAAAATCTGGATACAGAGGAGCAGCCCCTCTCCCCTGCGGCCCAGTTCCAGCAAGGCGTGCAAAATGCGGCTTTAAGCCAGACGCTCTCCCCCTCCGCCACGGGAACGCCTGCCACCAGTACCGGCGCGTCCATGCCAGAGGCACCCGTTGTTCCGCAGGGTGTGCGGGTTCTATCCGAAAGCAATTCAGCACTGCTGCGCAAGCTGCTGCGGCTGGACGTAACGCAGGGTACAGGCAAAACGGCTGAATCCCCGGGGTATTTTGTTGGCGGCAAAACCGGCACGGCAGAAAAAATTGGCCCACATGGGGGCTACCTCAAACACGTCAACATTTCTGCCTTTACCAGTATTTTCCCCATGAACGCCCCGCGCTACGCCGTGTACGTCATGCTCGACAGCCCGCAGGCCACGCCACAGACACATGGGTGGACAACGGCAGGGTGGAACGCAGCCCCCACGGTTTCGCGCATTATTTCGCGCATTGGTCCAATGTTGCAGATTTTCCCCGATCTGGCCCATGCCAGCCAGATTGATGCACAGCTTGCCATTCCCATGCACCCGGCGGTTCCTCGTGGTGTCCGGCCACTTGGGCCGGGGAATGACCCCGGCGACCCACGCAAGCTGGAGGCCGAGCACCGTGCCGCCAAACTTGCGGCCAAGCAGGCGCTGGCCATCCGCAAAAAAACAGCAGCGGAGACCATGGACGAATGAGCACTTCCCTTTCCACTTTGCTGCATACATTTGGCCTGACCGCAAACAGTGGCCTGGACCCGTCTATTACCGGCATTACAGCGGATAGCCGGCAGGCGGGGCCGGGCATCATATTTGCGGCCCTTCCCGGCACACGGGTGGATGGCCGTAATTTTATTGGCACTGCCGTGGCGCAAGGTGCGGCTGCCGTTCTTGCCCCGACCGGAACAGTGTGGCCGCAAGGCGTGCCCCCTTGCCCATTGGTTACCTGCCCCAACCCCCGCCATATGCTGGCTTTGTGGGCTACGGCACTGGCAGGCCCACAGCCTGCCCATCTGGTGGCCGTAACAGGCACAAATGGCAAAACCAGCACAACCGACTTTCTGCGCCAGCTATGGACCCTGCAAGGCCACAAGGCCGCAGGTATTGGCACGTTGGGGCTGACCGGCGCAGAGGGAACGGGCGTCAGCTTCCCTGCCCTGACGACCCCAGACCCCGTTGCCCTTGCCAATGGTCTGGCCGCGCTGGAGAATGCGGGCGTGCATTACGCTGCACTCGAGGCATCCTCCCACGGGTTGGAACAGGGGCGGCTGGATGGGCTGCACCTTCAGGCCGCAGGCTTTACCAACCTGACCCGCGACCATCTGGACTACCACGGCACAATGGAGGCCTACCGCGCCGCCAAGCTGGGACTGTTTGAAAGGCTTTTGCCAAAAGGGGGCATTGCGGTTGCCAATGCGGATATGGACCCCGCAACACTGGACGCCCTGCGAACCCTTACCCAAAGCCGCAACCAGCACCTGCGCCTAACGGGGAGCAATGGCACAACCCTGCGCCTGCTGGCCTGCCGCCCCCTGCCCAGCGGGCAGGAGTTGAGTGTGCGCTGCAATGGGCACACCCAAACAGTCATGCTTCCCCTCCCCGGGCGTTTTCAGGCAGACAATGCCTTGCTGGCCGCAGCACTGGCTGTGCAGGACGAGGCCGCATTACCCCATGTTCTGGACCTGCTACCTGCACTTACCGGTGTACGCGGGCGCATGGAGCGTGCCGTATTACTCCCCAACGGGGCCAGTGCCTATGTGGATTATGCCCATACACCAGATGCGCTGGGTCACCTGCTGTCTTCCCTGCGCCCCCATGCGCATGGGCGGTTGATTGTGGTCTTTGGCGCAGGGGGAGACCGGGACAAAGGCAAACGCCCCCTTATGGGCGAGGCCGCCACCAATGGTGCGGATATTGCCATAATTACAGACGATAACCCCCGCTCGGAAGACCCGGCGCACATTCGTGCGCAAGTGCGCGCAGGCGCACCCGGTGCGCTTGAAATTGGGGATCGGAGGCAGGCCATAGCAGAGGCACTGTCCATGCTTGGATCGGAGGATGTGCTGGTGGTGGCTGGCAAAGGCCATGAACAGGGCCAGATTATAGGCTCAACCGTTCTGCCGTTTGATGATGCGGCCGTTATTCGCACTCTGGCAGGTCAACCATGACCAGCCTGTGGACACGCACGGAGCTGGAACAGGCGACAGGCGGGCGCTTCCTCCCCGCGGGTGCGCAATCTGGTGCAGCACAGACCGATTTATCCGTAACCGGTATTTCCATTGATACACGGACCCTGCGGCCCGGAGACCTGTTTATTGCGCTCAGGGGTGATGCAAGCGACGGACACGCCCACGTGCAGACCGCACTGGACAAGGGAGCCGCCTGCGCCATGGTGCACACGGCGGATGGCTTTACAGACCCCCGCGTGCTGGTTGTGGCAGATACAATGGAGGGCCTGCAGCATCTGGCGCGCGCAGCGCGCGCCCGCTTTGCAGGCAAGGTTGTGGCTGTCACCGGCAGTGTTGGCAAAACCACCACCAAAGAGATGCTGCGCCTGTGCCTTGGTGCCAATGGCAAAACCCATGCGGCTGAAGCCTCCTACAACAATCACTGGGGTGTTCCGCTCACTCTTGCCCGCCTCCCCCGGGATGCCGCGTTCTGCATTAGTGAAATCGGGATGAACCATCCCGGCGAAATTCTCCCCCTTGCCAGCATGGTCCAGCCAGATGTGGCCATAATAACCACCATAGGGTCCGCTCATCTGGGCCATATGGGGAGCCTGGATGCCATTGCGGCGGAAAAAGCGTCCATCATCACCACCCTGCCCACAGGCGGGATTGCCATTGTGCCCGATGATGCGCATGGCGCATCCTTTTTTGCTGCGGCAGCACAACACACCGGTGCAACCCTTTGGGCAGCGGGAGCCAGCCCCAACAGCACCGCGTATATGAGCCATATCCGCTCAGGGGCTGATGGCACTCATTTTACTGCCCGCATTGCCGGAGCGGAAGAGTTGGTCCATGTGCCCGCACCCGGCCTGCATCTGGCCCGCAACGCCCTGAGCGCACTGGCCGCCTGCGCAGCCCTTGGCGCAGACCTGCCCAAGGCTACAGCAGCGCTGGAGCTTTGGGCTCCGGGCAAAGGGCGCGGCGCGCTCAGCCATATTGCAGGGGGAGCCATCACCTTGCTGGATGAGAGCTATAACGCATCCTCCGCATCCATCCGTGCGGCACTGGATGTTCTTCATCACCTCCCCGCCACCCGACGCATTGCCATTCTGGGCGACATGCGGGAACTCGGGGACTTTTCCACGGTTGAACATGCGGCCCTTGCCCAACCGGCAGCTGCCTCAGCCGATCTTGTTTTTTGCTGCGGACCTCACATGAAAACCCTTTTTAATGCCCTGCCCCACGCCAAGCAGGGCGCATGGGCGGACAATGCCGCCTCTCTTGCTCCTCTGGTCTGCGCAGCACTGCGCGGGGGGGATGCCGTTCTGGTCAAAGGCAGTCTGGGCAGCCGCATGAGCGATGTGATTGCAGCCCTTGGCACCCTGAACACTGTGGAGCCTGCCTGAATGCTCTATCTTCTGGTCTCCCACGCTGTGCATGACGGGCACATTACGCTCCTCAACCTGCTACGTTACATCTCCTTCCGGGCTGGTTGCGCCTGCATGACCGCACTGGGCATAAGCCTGTTGCTGGGCAGGCCACTGATTACCATGCTCCGTCGCATCCAACGTTACGGGCAGCCCATCCGCGCCGTGGGGCCAGAACGGCATATTACTGAAAAAGCCGGAACCCCCACCATGGGGGGAATGCTGATCCTGATTTCGCTGACCATAGCCACGCTGTTATGGGGCAATCTGGAGAACGGGTTTGTCTGGGCGGTTCTGCTGACCACTCTTGGCTTTGGCGTTATTGGCTTTGCCGATGATTACCGCAAACTTGCCCGGCGCAATACGGACGGTCTTTCCAAACGTGCACGGCTGGGGTCGGAATTTGCCATATCGCTCATATGTGGTGGGTGGTTGCAGTATTTAATGCCGCCAGAACTGGCCAACCATCTGGCCTTCCCCTTTGCCAAGGAGCTGCTGCTCCCCCTTGGTCTGCTTTACCCGGTATTCGCCATGATCGTGATTACCGGCTTTGGCAATGCCGTTAACTTTACAGACGGGCTGGACGGGCTGGCAATTGGCCCTGTGGTGGTGGCGTCCTTGGTATTTGCCATTTTGTCCTACGTTGTGGGCAACCATGTTTTTGCCGACTATCTTCAGGTGCACGCCGTACCGGGCACTGGGGAACTTGCTGTTTTCTGCGCCGCACTTGTTGGCGCGGGGCTTGGTTTTTTGTGGTTTAACGCCCCTCCGGCTGCCGTGTTCATGGGCGATACCGGGTCGCTCTCCCTTGGGGGCGCGCTTGGCTCCCTTGCCGTCGCCATCAAGCATGAACTGGTCCTGTGCATTGTTGGGGGGCTGTTTGTGGTAGAAACCCTCTCCGTCATTATTCAGGTTTTCTGGTACAAACGCACTGGGCGGCGGGTATTCCTTATGGCGCCCATTCACCACCATTTTGAGAAAAAGGGCTGGGCCGAGCCCAAAATTGTTATCCGGTTCTGGATTGTCTCCATTGTATTGGGCATGTGTGGTCTGGCCACACTCAAACTACGATGAACACATTGAACGCCGCACTGTTTGCCGTGAAACGTTTTGCCGTTCTGGGTCTTGGCCGCAACGGCCTGCCTGCCGTGCAGACCCTTTCCGCCTGCGGTGCGCAGGTTCAGGCATGGGATGATGGAGAGGCAGGCCGACAGGGCCTGCACGCCGCTCTGGCCCATATGCCCCCCGCACAGGCGGCCCGCATAAGCTGCGCACCACTGGATCGTCTGGATGGGTTTGACGCACTTGTGCTCTCCCCCGGCATTCCACACCACCTCCCCCGTGTGCATCCGGTAGCGGCTCTGGCCATTGCAGCAGGGGTGCCCATTCTGTCCGATGCGGAACTGCTTTACCGGGCTGTACGTGCCGCTGGCAGCAAAGCGCGTTTTGTAGGTATTACCGGCACCAACGGCAAATCCACCACCACCACCCTGCTCGCGCATATTCTGCAACAGGCCGGTCTGCCTGTGGCCGCAGGCGGCAACCTTGGCCCTGCGGCCCTTGCCCTCCCCCTGCTGCCCGATAACGGCATTTATGTGCTGGAAATGTCATCCTACATGCTGGAAAGGCTGGACAGCCTGCACTTTGATGCCGCCTGCCTGCTTAACCTGACCCCCGACCATCTGGACCGCCATGCGGGCATGGAAGGATATGCGCAGGCCAAACAGCGCGTGTTTGCCGGGCAGACAGCACAGGATCTGGCCGTTATTGGCATTGATGACGCATGGTGCACCAGCATTGCCACAACACTGGCCAAGGCTGCGGCTCCGTGCATAACCGTTTCCGGCGCAAATTCCGCAGCCAGTTATTACGGCAAAAATGGTGCGATCTGGCACAACGGTACGGAACTGGCCACAACAGGCCCTGCCCTGCCCGGCACCCATAATGCCCAGAACGCAGCCGCTGCCCTGGCCATGGCGCTCTTTTTGGGCGTGGACAAAACCGTAGCCGCAGCCGCCATTGCCACATTCCCCGGCCTGCCGCACCGGCAAAAGCTGGTTGAAAGCTGCAACGGCGTTGCCTTTATAGATGACAGCAAAGCCACCAATGCCGATGCCGCATCCCGCGCTCTGGGGTGCTATGACCGATTGGTCTGGATTGCTGGCGGCATGGCCAAAGAGGGTGGGATTGAACCATTAGCGCCCTATTTTAACCGCATTGAACATGCTTTTCTGATCGGGCGGGACGCGGCAGAACTGGCGGCAACGCTTGCACACCACAATGTGCCCCATACCGTGGTGAACACACTGGAAAATGCGGTACCGCAGGCTTACACTCTGGCACAGCAGACTCACACACCCGTCATTCTGCTCTCACCCGCCTGCGCAAGTTTTGACCAGTACGGTGGGTTTGAGGCACGCGGGCAGCATTTTCAGGCGTTGGCCCGTGCGGTTCATGCGCAACAGATGAGCAGAACGGGGCAATAGAACAAGCATGGCCGGTTACTCCCGCACGGATGATTCGCCCTTCGGTCGCTGGTGGCGGAATGTGGACCGCACAACGCTGATCTGTACCTTTATCCTGATCGGTTTTGGCTACATTCTTATGCTGGCAGCCAGCCCCGCTGTGGCTGTGCGTATTGGCGCATCGCGCAATATGTTCATTTTCAAACAGGTCATGTTTCTCAGCGTGGCCGGGTTGATTGTTACGGGTGTGTCCATGCTCTCGCGCAGGGCCGTACTCAGGCTCTCGCTTATAGGCGGTGTGCTTATGCTGGGGGCCACCATGCTGACCCTTGTGCATGGAATAGAAATCAAGGGGGCGCGGCGCTGGATTGCGCTCCCCCTTATGTCTTTACAGCCATCGGAGTTTCTCAAACCCTGCTTTGCGGTGGTCACCGGCTGGTTGCTGACGGAGCGCCGCACCTCGCGCTATTTTCCCGGAATGCTCATAGCCTTCGGGTTGTACGGGCTTATTCTGCTTCTGCTCAAATCCCAGCCCGATATTGGGATGCTGACGGTTATTACCGCCGTTTTTCTGGTGCAGCTTTTTGTTGATGGGCTAAACCTGATTTTTGTTGGTTTTGGCTTTGGCTGCATGGTAGCCGCCGGGATTGCGGCGTTCTTTATTTTCCCGCATGTGCGCTCGCGCGTAGAGCGGTTCATGCACCCCAATGTGGGTGACCATTACCAGATCGATACCGCCCTGCGTGCCTTTGGCAATGGCGGCCTGATGGGCCGTGGCCCGGGGGAAGGACGGGTCAAGGACCTGCTGCCAGATGCACACGCGGACTTTGTGTTTGCCGTAGCCGGGGAAGAATACGGGCTGGTCGTGTGTATGCTGATCATCTGCATTTTTGCAGCCATTGTTGTCCGCACCCTGCTCCGCCTGATCCGGGAGGATGATCCGTTTGTAGTCATTGCCACATCGGGGCTGCTAACGGGTTTTGGCTTGCAGGCTTTTGTTAACATGGCTTCAACCTTGCATCTTATCCCCACCAAGGGCATGACGCTGCCATTCATTTCCTACGGGGGGTCATCTGCCATGTCTGTTGCACTCGCCATTGGCATGGTGCTGGCTTTAACGCGGCAGCAACCGGGGGGACTACGCCCGGGAACCAGCTTTATCACCACTCTCAGACAATGGCGGTCAGCATGACGTCCCGTACTATTGTGATTGCGGCTGGGGGCACCGGCGGACATTTTTTTCCTGCCGAGGCTCTGGCCGATGCGCTGGTTGCGCGCGGCCACCACATTGTGCTCATGACCGATGCACGGGCAGGCAAGCGTTCCAGCGGCGTATTTGCCCATAGCCCTCAGTTTGTCCTGCAAGGTGCCGGTGTTGCCGGGCGCGGTCCCATCCGTGCCCTGCGGGCAGGGGTTACGCTCCTTGCCAGCGCATGGAAGGCCCGCAACCTGTTGCAGGACGTGCAGCCAGATGCCGTGGTCGGCTTTGGTGGTTACCCTTCCATTCCCCCCCTACTGGGGGCACGGCTGATGGGGCGCAAACACCCGGCCCTGATCATCCACGAAGGGAACGCGGTTCTGGGCAAGGCCAATGCCGTGCTCTCCCGCTTTGCCGATGTGATTGCCACATCTTTTCCCACCGTTGCCAAACTCCCCATGGGCGCCAGAACCGTACTGACCGGAATGCCGGTGCGCCCTGCCATTGCCGCCCTTGCAGGGGACCCATGGCAGGAGCCGGACAATGGCGTTCATCTGCTGGTATGGGGTGGCTCTCTGGGCGCCCGTATTTTTTCGCAGGTTGTCCCGGCCGCCATTGCCCGCCTGCCAGATACCCTGCGTACACGCATAAGCATAACCCAGCAGGCCCGCGCGGATGATGTGGAAGCCGTGCGCCAAGCCTATGCTGGCATGGGTGTAAAAGCCCGGGTAGAACCTTTCCTGAACGATGTGCCTGACCTGCTCCGTTCTGCCCATCTGGTTATCGGGCGGGCTGGTGGCTCCTCCGTTGCGGAAATTACAACAGCCGGTCGCCCCTCGCTTCTGGTGCCGCTGCCCATTGCCGCCTCTGATGAGCAGACAGAAAATGCCCGCGCCATAACCGATGTGGGTGCAGGCTGGATGATCCGCCAGCCCGACTTTACCGCCCAAACGCTGGCAACACGCCTGCAAGACCTTTTCACCGCTCCGGACGAACTGGCCCGTGCTGCTGCTGCCGCGGCAACGCTGGCCCGCCCGGACGCCGCCCTCCGTCTGGCTGATATAGTAGAAGAATGCCTCCAACTTTCTCCTTCACCCGTTCCTCCGCCCTCCAGCAAGACGGAGACACGCACATGAGAGCCCTGCCCCTTTCCATCGGAACCATCCATTTTGTCGGCATTGGCGGCATTGGCATGTCCGGCATTGCGGAGGTGCTGTGCCTGCTCGGCTACTCCGTGCAAGGCTCGGACATAGCAGAAAACGCCAATGTCAAACGTTTGCGGGCCGCAGGTATTCCAGTCACAATCGGGCATGATGCCAGCAATCTGGGCAATGCACAGGTCGTGGTGATTTCCACCGCGGTCAAGCGCGACAACCCGGAAGTTGTTGCCGCCCGCGCCAAGCTTATTCCGGTTGTACGCCGGGCGGAAATGCTGGCCGAACTGATGCGCCTGCGCTGGTCGGTTGCCATTGGCGGCACGCACGGCAAAACCACGACAACCAGCCTGGTCGCCGCCGTGCTGGAGGCCGCAAAGCTGGACCCTACGGTTATTAACGGCGGTATTATCGAGGCTTATGGCACCAACACCCGCATGGGCAAAGGTGACTGGATGGTGGTGGAAGCGGATGAGAGCGATGGCTCCTTCCTGCGCCTGCCTGCTGTTATTTCGGTCGTGACCAACATGGACCCCGAACATCTGGACCACTGGGGCTCCGCAGAGGCCATGGAGGCCGCTTACGACCAGTTTGTCTCCAACGTGCCATTTTATGGTTTTGCGGTTCTGTGCGTTGACCACCCAGCCGTGCAGCAGATGATCCCGCGCCTGTCCGACCATCGGATTGTCACCTATGGCTTCTCGCCCCAAGCGGACGTACGGGCCGAAAAGGTGATTACCGACAAGCTGGGTGCTACTTTTGAGGTCACCCTGACAGACCGCGTCAGCCGCCGTACCCGCAAGGCTGGCCCCTTCCGCCTGCCCATGCTTGGTGCGCACAATGTGCAGAACGCCCTTGCCGCCATTGCCGTCGCAACCGAGATGGACATTAGCGATGATGTCATCCGTTCCGGTCTGGCCAGCTTCCGCGGTGTCAAGCGCCGCTTTACCCGCACGGGGGAAGCAGGGGGCATTACCGTAATCGATGATTACGGCCACCACCCGGTAGAAATTGCAGCCGTGCTGAAGGCCGCAAGGCAGGCCGGGGCCAACCACGTTATTGCGGTTATGCAGCCCCACCGCTACTCGCGCCTGCGCACATTATTCGCGGACTTCTGCACCTGCATGAACGACGCGGATACCGTTATTGTCTCCGATGTCTATGCCGCAGGCGAAGACCCCCTGCCCGATGCCAGCCGTGACAGGCTGATAGAAGGTCTGCGCGAACGTGGGCACCGCTCGGTGGTGCCGCTCTCCAGCCCTGACCATCTGGCGGAAATGATCAACGCCATTGCCAAACCGGGCGATTATGTTGTCTGCCTTGGTGCGGGCACCATTACCAACTGGGCACAGGCCCTGCCCGCCCAGCTTGCCACCCTGCAGGCAGAACAAAAAGGTGGAAGTGCTGCATGACCACCCCATCCGCAACCACCTTGGAAGACATGGTCCGCCATGCCTTTGATGGCACACGCGGGCGGGTAACCGCGCAGGCACCACTGGGCGCACGGACGTGGTTCCGCGTGGGTGGACCGGCGGAATGGCTGTTCCAGCCCAAGGACGCGGAAGATCTGGCAGGCATGTTGTGCCGCCTCTCCCCCGAACTGCCGGTTATTGCCCTTGGAGCCTGCTCCAACGTTATTATCCG
Organism: Acetobacter syzygii; assembly: GCF_000964225.1. GTDB lineage: Bacteria > Pseudomonadota > Alphaproteobacteria > Acetobacterales > Acetobacteraceae > Acetobacter > Acetobacter syzygii. The sequence continues at coordinate 31,957 of NZ_BAMZ01000021.1, forward strand.
AGACGGTGGGCTGGATGGCATTGTTGTGCGTATGGCCCGGGGCTTTGCGGAGATTACCGTGGAAGCCGATGGTCTGGTGGTTGGCAGCGCCTGCCTGGACGCAACAGTGGCGGAACATGCAGCGCAGGCCGGACTTGCCGGGCTGGAGTTTCTGGCTGGTATTCCCGGCTCCATTGGTGGAGCTGTCCGCATGAATGCTGGGGCTTACGGGGCAGATATTGCCAGTGTACTGGACTGGGCAGATATTATAACGCGCGATGGCAACATGCTCCGGCTGGGCAATGCCGCGCTACGGTTTGGTTACCGCCGTTCCGGCCTGCCAGAAGGGGCTATGGTCGTCCGGGCACGCCTGCGCGGGACCGAGGCAAACCCGGCCGAAATTGCCGCACGGATTGCCGATATCCGCGCAGCGCGCGAGCAGTCCCAGCCCGTACGGGCACGTACGGGTGGCTCTACCTTCCGTAACCCTGACCCCGATATTTCCACCCGCAAGGCATGGGAGCTGATTGATCAGGCCGGATGCCGTGGCCTGCGCAGGGGGGATGCGCAGGTAAGCGAAAAACACTGCAACTTCCTGATCAACCTTGGCCATGCCACAGCCCATGATCTGGAAGCGCTGGGCGATGATGTACGCCACCGCGTAGCCCAGCATTCCGGCGTGCATTTGCATTGGGAAATCAAACGTCTTGGCCGCACGGAAGGACCCTGCGCATGAGCACGACCAAAAAACGTATTACCGTGCTTATGGGTGGCGTATCTTCGGAGCGGAGTGTCAGCCTGTCCTCCGGTCAGGGGGTGGCAGAAGCCCTGCGCAGTCTGGGCCATACCGTCAACACACTGGATGCAGGTGCGGATCTGGGCGTGCTGGTGGCTGAACTTGCTGCGCAAAAGCCCGATGTGGTGTTTAACGCCCTGCACGGTCGCTTTGGCGAGGATGGCTGCATTCAGGGTATTCTGGACTGGATGGGCCTTGCCTATACGCATTCTGGCGTGCGTGCTTCCGCTACAGCCATGGACAAGGCTGCCGCCCGCGCCGTTTTTCTGGCTGCGGGCCTGCCCGTTGCTCAAGGGCGGGTTATTCGCATTGCCGAACTGGCAGCAGATGACCCCCTACCCGCCCCTTATGTGGTCAAACCTGTGTGCGAAGGGTCGTCTGTCGGGGTTTCCATCATCCGGCCGGGGACCAATGTGCGCGCACATATTGCCCGTAACTGGACATATGGCCCACAGGCACTGGTGGAAGAGTTTATTCCCGGGCGCGAAATTACCGTGGGCGTTATGGGGGAACGTGCCCTGACGGTCACGGATATAACTCCCACCGGCCCGGGCCATGATTTTTATGATTATGATGCCAAATATAACGCGGGTGGGTCACAGCATGTGCTGCCCGCCCAGATTGACCCCGCGGTTGCACGGCAGGCCATGGATGTTGCGGTTGCAGCCCACAAGGCACTGGGCTGTTCCGGGGCATCCCGCTCTGACTTCCGGCTGGATGATACAAACCCGGCCAACCCGCGCCTGATCCTGCTGGAGGTCAACACCCAGCCGGGCATGACCGCAACATCGCTCCTGCCCGAACAGGCTGCCTATTGCGGCATAAGCTACCCGGAACTGTGCAACTGGCTGGTTGAGCAGGCCGCCTGCCGCCAATGAAGCGCCCTGCAAGCCGCCCCTCCCGTACTGGACTTTTCCTCAAGCGCCAGAAGCGCCTGCTACGGCCCGTTATCGGGCTTGTGCTGCTGGCGGGCGTTGGAGGTGTGGCGTATCTGGCGCTGCCATTACCCGTCATACAAAAGCAGATTGCCCCCCTGCGTGACAAACTGTTGGGCACCTCCGCCCTGCGGGTCACCAGTATTCGTATTGATGGCGCAAACCTGACCAGCGACAGTGCAATCCGTGCGGCTTTGAATATTGCCGTAGGCGACCCGGTCCTGAACTTTAATGTCTCCCACGCGCGGGAAATGCTGACCGCCATGCCCTTTGTTGATCACGTCAGTGTGGAGCGCCACCTGTCGGGCGAAATTGACGTGCATATTACCGAACGTCCGCCTTATGCAGTCTGGCAGCATCAGGGGCATTTTATTCTGATCGACAGACAGGGGCAAAAAGTGCCTGATCAGGGTACAAACGACAAGGATGCCACAGCCTTTGCAAAATTGCCGCTCGTCGTTGGCGATGGCGCAAACGAGAATGCGGCAGCGCTTATTGATGTGCTTTTGCAAGAACCTGACGTTAAATCCCGCGTAACGGCAGCCGTGCGCGTAAGCGACCGCCGCTGGAACCTGAGCCTGAAGGACGGTGCAACCGTGCTCCTGCCCGAGGGGGAGGAAGCACCGGCCATTCACCGTCTGGCACGGCTGAATGCCAGCACACAGCTACTGGACCGCCCGGTGGTGCTGATTGACATGCGCCTGCCCGACCGGCTGACCATTCGGGAGCGTCCGTCCGAACCACCCCCACCCAGCACAATGCCACAGGTGGGAGATGCAGCCAAAAATGCGGCTATCCCCCATGCCGTCCCTACTGGCAAGGACACCCCCCACACGCCGCCCCACCACACACCCACCAAAGACACCCCCAGATCAGCCACGGAGGAAAGCCGAGATGAATGAGAATACCCCCTTCCCAGCTTCCCCCGATCGCAGCCTGACCGACCGCCTGCACAAAAAACGGACGTCCACCACAACGGGCAGCACACTGCGCATGAGCGGGGGCGACGGCTCTCTCCCTCTCCCCCCGAGCGAAAAAAACAAGCGCCCTCACACATGGCGTAACGGTTACAGCGCGGTGCTGGATATCGGCTCCACCAAAATTACCTGCCTTATTGGCAAAGGGGAGCCCAACGGAATGCTGCGCGTGGCTGGCTATGGCTGGCGTCGCTCCGCTGGGGTGCGCAACGGTGCCATTACCGAGTTGCAGGAGGCTGAAGCCGCCATACGTGCCACCGTGGCACAGGCCGAAAACATGGCCGAGCGCACCATAGACAAAGTTGTTGTCAACCTGTCGTGCGGGCACCCTGCAAGCCGCCTGTTCAATGTTCGCTGGCCCATTGGCGGGCGCGTGGTAACGGAGGCAGACATTCGCCGCGTGGTAACGGAAGGGCGGGTACAGGCCACCGTGCAGGGGCGTGAGGTCATACACACCCTCCCCATCGATTTTACCGTGGATGATACGGAAGGTGTCTCCGACCCCCGTGGGCATCTGTGCGAAACGCTCAAGGCCCGCCTACATATTATTGATGCTGCCACCACCGCCCTGCTGAACCTTGAAACCGTACTCAACCGCGCCGAACTGCGGATGGAAGCCCTTGTCTCCTCCCCTCTGGCCTCTGGCCTGTCCGTGCTGGATGCGGATGAGCGCGACCTGGGCACCACTGTTGTGGATATGGGGGGTGGCACCACATCGCTTGCAGTTTTTGGCGAAGGCCAGATCCTGCACACGGCCCAGATTGGCGTGGGTGGCCTGCATGTTACGCGTGATATTGCGCGTGGCCTTGGCACCTCGCTCGATAATGCAGAACGGCTGAAAACCGTTTACGGCAGCGCTGATCTGGCTTCCGATGTGGAAGATGATGTTCTGACCGTGGAACTGCTGGGGAACGATGTTCCCCATTTTGAGCAGATCTCGCGCGCAATGCTTGGCCGCATTATTCGCCCCCGTATGGAGGAAACTCTGGAACTGGTGCGCGAAAAACTCGATGGGGCTGGTCTTGGCATGGCTGCCAGCGGTCGCATTGTGCTGACGGGTGGCGGGTCATTGCTGGATGGAATCCGCCCTTTGGCCGAGCGTATTCTGGGAGTTCCGGTCAGTGTTGGCCGCCACTCCGGCCCCGGCTTTACGCGCTCTGTCCGCCTTGGCCGCCCCAAAAACATTGCCGGTCTGCCAGAGGATACAGCCGCTGCCGCAGGCTTTGCCACTGCGGCCGGGCTGCTGTTCTGGGCGGCTAGTGCGGAACGTCCTTTTAGTGATGTAGAATTCCGCGAAGCCGCGCCAAGTGGTTTTTTACAAAAACTGGTTGCTTTTATTCGTGAGAGGGTTTGATTTGCGCCACAAAAGATTGGTAAACTATTTGCAATCTTATCCACTCCTCCACCGTTAACCCGCCGCAGTCCGGGAGAGAAACATGACCCTCAACCTAACCGTTCCACCCCAGACTCATGCTGATTTTTCGCCCAAAATCACCGTTATTGGCGTTGGCGGGGGGGGGACGAACGCGGTTGACAACATGATTGCCTCCAACCTGCAAGGTGTGGAATTTGTTGTTGCCAATACCGACGCGCAGAGTCTGGCCAAAAGTCTGGCAGACAGCCGCATCCAGCTTGGCCCGCACCTGACCCACGGTCTGGGTGCCGGGGCCAAGCCCGAAGTCGGCCGCGCCGCAGCGGAAGAAGCTGCGGACGAAATTGCCCGCTATCTGGACGGCGCTCATATGGTGTTCATCACCACAGGCATGGGGGGGGGCACCGGCACCGGGGCAGCCCCTGTTATTGCCCGCATGGCACGGGAGCGGAACATTCTGACCATTGGCGTGGTCAGCAAGCCCTTTGCATACGAAGGCAAACGCCGCGCCCGCGTGGCTGATGAGGGTATTCAGGAACTCCAGCAGTATGTTGATACGCTGATTGTGATTCCCAACCAGAATCTCTTCCGTATTGCCAACGAACGCACCACCCTGCGCGAAGCCTATAAGCTGGCTGACGAAGTTTTGAATATGGGTGTGCGCGGCGTAACCGACCTGATGATGGAACGCGGCTACGTTAACCTCGACTTTGCCGATATCCGCAGCGTTATGGCCGAAATGGGCAAGGCGATGATGGGGACAGGTGAAGCCGAAGGCGACAACCGCGCCGTGGAAGCGGCCGAAGCCGCCATTTCCAACCCACTGCTTGAAGATACCTGCATGGCCACGGCCAAGGGTCTGCTGGTCAATGTCACCGGCGGTGAAGACATGACCTTCTTCGAGGCGGAAGAAGCCTTCAACCGCATCTGCCGCGAAGTCCCCGAAGATGCCAACATGATCTTCGGGACCGTGATCGAGGAAAAAATGAGCGGGCGCGTCCGTGTGTCCGTTGTGGCAACGGGTATTGATGTCCCTCCTACGGGGAATGAACGCCCACATCTGGCTGCTGTAGAAAACGAAGCTCAGCCAGAACCGCAATACGCAGCACCCGAGGCCCAGACCAACACCGGCGCGGCACCAGTGGCACAAACGCAGGCACCGGCAGCCGAGCAGCCTGTAGGGGCGCCGTCACAGGGGTATGCCCAGCAGCAGCCCGCACCCCGCCATGCAGCCCCCCCGGCCCATACCGTACCGGGCCAGGTTGCGGCTGCGGCCCAGCAGCCCCGCCAGCCTGCCCCTCCTGCGGCTCCCGCGGCCTCCAAGCACGCCAACCTGTTCAGCGAACCACCACGCCCTTCGGCCTACCCAGTGCAGGACCCTAACGCCCGTAGCCTGTTTGGCCGCGTAACAGGGGCATTCCGCCGCGCAACAACGCCCGAAACACGGCAGGAACCCGTAGCGCAATCCCACCCCACCATTAGTCAGGCAGAACAGGGTGCTCCCCGTAGCGAAGGGGATAATGGTCTGGAAATTCCAACTTTTCTGCGCCGTTAAGCACTTCTTAATCTATCCTGTGGCATGGCCTCCGCCATGTTGCAGGGTATGAAACAGACCGCAATAATCATTGACTCGCATCTAACCCGGACAGGCTCTAACGTTAACGTGTCGTAAGTTTTCACACGAACATGGATGGTCGGGATCATGGATAATCTGACTGGGGATCTTGCCCCGTATTCCAAGTCTGCGGAGATCCTTCCAACCACTATGCGACAAATGCGCAAAAAACATTCTCCGGTCCAGCATACGCTGCACCATGCCATCCATGCTGTTGGTATTGGCCTGCATACGGGCCGCCCCATTACCATGACCATGGAACCCGCACCGGCAGGCCACGGCATTGTTTTCCAGCGCACGGACATTCCCGCCGCAGCGCCACTGCCCGCACGGTATGACCATGTGGTAGAAACCCGGCTCAGCACTGTTCTGGGCGAAAAAGACCGCCCCGAAAACCGCGTTGCCACTATTGAACACCTTATGGCAGCCTTGTGCGGGTGCGGCATTGATAACGCCCGCATTCTGGTAGATGGCCCGGAAACGCCGGTTTTTGATGGCTCGGCCGCCGATTTTGTTTTTCTGCTCGACTGCGCCGGGCGTAAAGCTCAGGACCTTCCCCGCCGGACCATACAGGTTATAAAACCTGTCCGGGTCACACACAAAGACTCATGGGTAGAACTGCTCCCCCACGATGGCGCGACCCCACACCTGTCCATGAGCATTGATTTTCCAGCCAGCGCCATTGGCGCGCAAAGCTACGATCTGGACCTGACCCCCACATCCTTCCGCAACGAACTGGCTGCCAACCGCACGTTTACCATGCGGCAGGAAATTGAAGCCCTGCATCAGGCCGGGCTGGCGCTGGGTGGGTCTTTGGACAACGCTATTGTGGTGGACAATGACTCCGTGCTGAACCCGACCGGCCTGCGCTGCCCGGACGAATTTATCCGCCACAAGGTTATGGATGCTGTGGGGGATCTGTATCTGGCTGGCTGTGTGCTCAATGCACGCTTTCATGGCCACCGTTCTGGCCATACGCTCAACAACAAGCTGCTCCATACCCTGTTCGCACAGAACACGGGATGGCAGGATATGACCAACCTCCAGTCCACATCCGCCGCCGCCTGACCAGCTTTTTGCGAGGCACGGTCAATAATCAGCGTTTCGGTGCTTTTCTTGACCCGCTGACATGCTATAAGATTTTGTCTCGATCTGAAGAGCCGGTATGTTTGATATTTCTATAAAAACACAGTCAGTCCGTCGTCGTCTGCCGTTCCTGCTCTCAGCTCTCATGCTGACGGGGCTGAGTGGTTGCAGCCTTTTTTCCGGCAGCAAAACACCGCCTCCAGCCCCCAAAATTGCTCCGCCGGAAACGCTCTACAATAATGGTATAGATGCCCTGCGCACCCGCCGTTACGAGCTTGCTGCCGCAGAGTTTGAAACACTCCAGCAGAATTACCCGTATTCCGGCTACATTCCCAACGCCCAGCTGATGGAAGGGTATGCTTACTACCTCAAGACCAAGTATCCTGAGGCCGTGCAGCAGCTCAACCGCTTTATCAGTCTGCACCCCACCAGCACCGATTCCGCCTATGCTTACTACCTGCGCGCACTCTGCTTTTATGAGCAGATTGCAGACGTACGGCGTGACCAGCAGGGCACGGCAGAAGCCATGGATGCGCTGGAAGAAGTTGTAACCCGCTTCCCCCAGAGTAAATACGCCCGGGATGCCCAGCTTAAAATTGACCTTTGCCGCGACCACCTTGCCGGGAAAGAAATGCTGGTCGGCCGCTATTACCAGCGCGAACGTAATTACGAAGGGGCCATTAACCGCTACCAGCGCGTTGTGCAGGACTTCCAGACCACCAACCATGTGCCTGAAGCCCTTGAGCGAATGGTGGAAGTTTACCTTGATCTGGGTCTCACAGATCAGGCCCGCAAAGCCGCTACGGTTCTCGGCTACAACTATTCCGGCAGTCAGTGGTACAAATATGCCTATGATAAGCTGAAAAGCCACAAGCTGCTTGATGGCAAACTGCCTGCCCCCGGCACGGTTGTTACAGCTCCTGCCAAAAAAATGACGGTCGAATCCCATACATCCGACACCCGGGATGAGCGCATGGCCGCACCCGCCGCCATGCAGCAGACAGATACGCCGCCACAGCCCAACACAGCCCAGCCGTCTGCCACGGCTCCGGCAAATGCCCAGCCTGCAGCACAGGTGCCTACGGCCACTAAAAAGTAACACTGTTTTTCCAACTTTGCTCTTGAATTAAGAACACAACAAGAACATACAGAACAGACCACTCCTATCCCAAGGAGTGGATGTGTCTGTTCAGGCTCTGGCTGGGGCAGGCGCGTTTGTTTGGTCTGCTCCGCAGACTCCAGTTATTTCAGGTGAGAACCTAAACGCCGGATGTCGCCATGCTGACACATCTTTCCATCCGAGACGTTGTGCTGATCGAAGCACTTGACCTTAATCTCCACCCCGGTTTTACCGCCTTAACGGGGGAGACGGGGGCGGGAAAATCCATTCTGCTTGACAGTCTGGGGCTGGCCATGGGCGAGCGTGCCAATGCGGGCCTTGTACGCTCCGGCGCGGAAGAAGCACGTGTAACAGCCTGTTTTGAAACACCGGCAAGCCACGCGATTTACGCACAACTGGAAGAACAGGGCATTCCCGCGGATAAGGGGGAGCCGCTTGTTCTGCGTCGCGTTATTTCGCGCGAGGGGCGTTCGCGCGCATGGATCAACGACCAGCCCGTCGGTCTGACCCTGCTGCGCAGAATGGCCGCCCAACTGATTGAAGTTCAGGGGCAGCACGAACAGATGGGTCTGGCCGATGCCGCAACCCACCGTGGCCTACTGGATGCCTACGGCATAAAACCTGCCCTGCTCAAAAAGGTCGCGCAGGCTTTTACCCACTGGCAGGACCTCAACCTCAGCCTTACCCGCGCCCAACAGGCACTGGAAGAGGCCACCCGAGAGGAAGAATGGCTGCGCCATACAGTAGATGAACTTTCCACCCTTGCACCCCAACCAGGGGAGGAAAGTCAGCTTGCACAGCAGCGCCACGCACTCCAGCAGGCTGAGCGTCGGGGCGAGGCTGTTGCTGCGGCTTTATCCGAACTCACCCCGCGGGACAGGCGCTCCACCGGGCCTGCAGCAGCCCTGCGCGCTGCCAGCCGGGCACTCCTGCGGCTTGTCCCCTCCTCCCCCTCATCCGACAGTCCAACCTCTGAACCGGACGTACTGGCAACCCGTACAACGGAAGCCCTGAGCGCTTTGGAAAATGCCGAGAATGCTCTGGCCGAAGCCGAAAGCCTGCTCTCCCGCCTTATGGCGGATACGGAGGCCAACCCGCGTGAACTGGAGGATACCGAGGAACGGCTGTTTGCACTCCGTACCGCCGCACGCAAACACAATGTTCTGGTGGATGATCTGGCAGCATTACTGGCCCAACTGACCAGCCGCCTGAGCGTAATGGAAAACGGGGCAACAGAACTGGAGGGGTTACGCCAAGCTGCGGAGGATGCCCGGCTGGCTTATAGGGATGCAGCCCAGAACCTGACAGATGCCCGCACCCATGCTGCAAAAAAAATGGAGCAGGCCGTTACTGCTGAACTCAAACCGATCAAACTGGAAAAAGCCCGCTTTCTGGCCGAATTGCAGCCCCTGCCCCCAGAACAGTGGAGCCGCCACGGTATGGAGCAGGTCATCTTTCTGATTGCAGCCAACCCCGGGCAGCCCCCCGGCCCTATAGCCAAGGTTGCATCGGGCGGGGAACTCTCTCGCCTTATGCTTGCACTCAAGCTGGTTCTGGCCGGGCAATCCGGTATTGGCACGCTTATTTTTGACGAGATCGATGCCGGGGTCGGCGGTGCCACGGCTGCGGCCATTGGCGAACGCCTGCACCGCCTTGCACTAAGCGTACAGGTTCTGGCTGTTACCCATAGTCCGCAAGTCGCCGCCAGTGCAGATGCGCACCTGCGTATTGGCAAACAGACCCGCAACGGGCAAACAGCCACGCACGCCACTCCATTGGCCCAGACAGAACGCAGGGAAGAAATTGCTCGTATGCTGGCAGGAGACACAATAACCGATGCGGCCCGCGCCGCTGCTGCCAGCCTGCTGGAACCCAAAAAATGACTGCTACCCAACCAACTGCACCAATGGACCTTCCGCAGGCCCGCGCCAGGTTGGCAGACCTTGCCGAGCAGATTGCACACCACAACACCGCTTACTACCGCCATGATGCGCCAGAAATAAGCGATGCGGACTACGACCTGCTCCGCCAGCAGTACAACACCCTTGTCGCCCAGTACCCAGAGGCCGAACCGGAAAACAGCGCCGCCAATACAGTCGGCGCCACCCCCGACACGGCTTTTGGCAAACACACCCACCTTGTTCCCATGCTCTCGCTCGACAATGTTTTTGGGCGCGAAGAGTTTGAGAGTTTTATAAGCCGCGCCAGCCGCTTTTTGGGGCTGGAGCAAAAAGATTCCACCTCACTTCGCCTGATAGGCGAACCCAAGATTGACGGACTTTCCATTAGCCTGACCTACGAGCACGGCAAATTTATCCGTGGCACAACCCGAGGCGATGGCACGGAAGGTGAGGACGTAACGGCCAACCTGCGCACATTACGCGACCTTCCGCTGGAACTCCCCGCCCCTTACCCTGACCTGATTGAAATCCGCGGGGAAGTATTCCTTTCCAAACACGATTTTCTAGCACTCAACATCGCACAGGAGCAGGCTGGTAAACGCCTGTTTGCCAACCCGCGCAACGCGGCGGCCGGGTCCCTGCGCCAGCTTGACCCCAGCATTACCGCCCAGCGTCCGCTCTCTCTCTTTGCTTATGCGCAGGGGTTCTGTTCCCAAAAAACAACCAGAAGCCACTGGGCCTACCTGCAACAGCTCCGGGCATGGGGTTTTTCAGTCAACCCGCTGTGCCGCCAGATTGATGGCGCGGCCCACGCTGAAGCTTTTTTTGAAGACATCAGCCGTGAACGGGCGGATCTGGCCTACGATATTGACGGTGTTGTTTACAAGATTGACGACCTGAGCCTTCAGGAACGATTGGGGTTTGCAGGGCGCGCGCCCCGCTGGGCCATAGCGTGGAAGTTTCCCGCCGAGCAGGCCACAACACGGCTGAACACCATAGAAATTCAAGTCGGACGTACTGGCGCATTAACCCCTGTTGCCCATCTGGAACCCGTTAATGTGGGAGGCGTGCTTGTAACCCGCGCAACCTTACACAACGAGGATGAGATTAACCGTAAGGACGTGCGTGAAGGAGATCTGGTATTTGTCCAGCGTGCGGGCGATGTTATTCCTCAGGTGCTGGGGCTTGCTCCGCAGGGGTCAAACGCTACAGAGCGTGGGCAGCCATTCCAGTTCCCAGACCATTGCCCCGCCTGTGGTGCGCTGGCAGTGCGCCCCGAGGGCGAGGCCGTGCGGCGCTGCACAGGTGGCCTTACCTGCCCTGCTCAGGCAGTGGAACGTCTGATTCACTTTGTCTCCCGCCTTGCGTTTGACATTGAAGGACTGGGTGACCGCAGTATTCGCGAATTTTATGATGCGGGGTTAATCCGCACCCCAACCGATATTTTCCGGCTTAAAACCCATGCCCCCGCACTGGAGCAGCGCGATGGCTGGGGCGAACAGTCCGTGCGCAATCTCCTGCAGGCCATTGAGGACCGGCGGACAATTTCACTCTCCCGCTTTATCTATGCGCTGGGCATCCGCCGCATTGGGGAAAGCAACGCCCGCCTGCTGGCCCGCCACTATGGCAGCTACACCAACTGGCTCTGCCAGATGGAGGCCGCTACCGTTATTGGTTCGGATGCCCGGCTGGAGCTTGGCTCCATTACCGGTATTGGCAATGCCATAGCCACGGATGTTGTGGCGTTTGTCGCTGAACCCCACAACCAGACCACTCTGGCCGAGCTAAGTGCAGAACTGCACATTACGGAGGAGAGTGCAGCCAGTGGCGGCCCGCTGGCTGGCAAGACCGTTGTGTTTACTGGCTCCCTGCTGACCATGACACGGCCAGAGGCCAAGGCCACGGCCGAACGCATGGGGGGCAAGGTATCCGACTCCGTCTCAAAAAAAACGGATCTGGTTGTGCTGGGGGAAAAAGCGGGGTCCAAAGCCAAAAAGGCGGCAGAGCTGAACATCCAGACCATGGATGAAGCGGAGTGGAACGCCTTTTGTGTAACAAACGGGTAGAAGCACCACACCCCCAGTTTTTTACCATTCGCGTGTAAAAGAGAGATTGCCCGGCAGCCAAATCTGCGCCATGCTGCGGGGCAACGAAGGGGTGGAGTTCGTCGTCCTAACCAAGAATAAAAATTCCGTGCCCAGTCTGGCTGCTGTTCCGGTATCCCCTGTTCCCATCCCCTCGGTCGGAACTTCAGCTCATCTGGCACAATAAAGAATGAAGTGAACGGCAAAATGACCAAGTGGATCTACAGTTTCGGTGCTGGCCAAAGCGAAGGCAACGCCGGGATGCGCAATCTCCTCGGCGGTAAAGGGGCTAACTTGGCAGAAATGGCCAATATTGGCCTGCCTGTGCCGCCCGGATTTACCATTACCACTGAAGTCTGCACCGCCTTTTACGACAACGGACGGAAGTATCCGGCTGAGCTGGAATCCCAGCTTGAAGCTGCCATGGGTCTGGTAGAAAAGGCCATGGGCCTGCGCTTTGGCGATGCCAACAACCCGCTTCTGGTTTCCGTCCGCTCTGGCGCGCGCGTTTCCATGCCCGGCATGATGGACACAGTGCTCAACCTCGGTCTGAACGACACAACGGTTGAAGGCCTTGTCCGCTCTTCCGGCGATGCCCGCTTTGCGTGGGACAGCTACCGCCGCTTCATTCAGATGTACGGCTCTGTTGTGCTGGGCGTACCGCACCATGAATTTGAAGATCTGCTGGAGCAGGTCAAGCGCGCCACCAACAAGCTGGACGACACAGCCCTGACGGCAGAAGAATGGCAGGATGTCGTTAAGAGCTACAAGCAGATTGTACTCAAGGAAACGGGTTCTGCCTTCCCCGAAAATCCCAAGGATCAGCTGTGGGGTGCCATTGGTGCCGTTTTTGGCTCATGGATGAACCCACGCGCCAACACCTATCGCAAACTGCACGATATTCCCGCAAGCTGGGGCACCGCTGTTAACGTACAGTCCATGGTGTTCGGCAACATGGGGGATGACTGTGCAACAGGTGTGTGCTTTACCCGCGACCCCTCCACCGGTGAAAACATTTTCTACGGTGAATACCTGATTAACGCTCAGGGTGAGGACGTTGTGGCCGGGATCCGGACCCCGCAGCCCATGGCGGAATGTCGTGCGGTCGAGGGCCAGACCTCGATGGAAAAGGCCCTGCCCGGTGCTTACAACGAACTGCTCAAGGTACGTGACCTGCTTGAACGCCACTACCGGGACATGCAGGACATTGAATTTACGGTTCAGGCCAACAAACTCTACCTGCTACAGACCCGTTCCGGCAAACGCACCGCAGCAGCAGCCCTGCGCGTAGCCATTGATATGGCCAAGGAAGGTCTGATCACGCAGGAAGAAGCCATTACCCGCGTGCCGCCTGCTTCTCTCGACCAGCTGCTCCACCCCGTGCTTGACCCCAAGGCGGAACGTGTACAGCTCACCCGTGGCCTGCCCGCCTCCCCCGGCGCTGCCACCGGCATTATCGCATTCTCTGCTGAAGATGTAGAAGATCGCGCTGCCAAGGGTGAGGACGTTATTCTGGTCCGTATTGAAACCTCCCCAGAGGACGTGCATGGAATGCACGCAGCCCGTGGCGTGCTGACCACGCGCGGCGGCATGACCTCCCACGCGGCTGTTGTGGCGCGTGGTATGGGCCGCGTGTGCGTAGCCGGCGCTGGCAGCATTGCCGTGGACTACAAGGCCCAGACCATGACCGTGGACGGCCACACACTCAAGGCGGGTGACTGGATTACCCTCGATGGTGGCACGGGTGCTGTTTACAAAGGCCGCGTTCCTACCATTCCGCCTACGCTTTCTGGCGATTTTGCAACCCTTATGGGCTGGGCAGATGGTGTTCGCCGCCTTGGCGTCCGCGCAAATGCCGAAACACCGGAAGATGCTCAGACCGCGCGCCGCTTTGGTGCGGAAGGCATTGGCCTGTGCCGGACCGAACACATGTTCTTTGGTCCAGACCGTATTGGCCACGTCCGCCAGATGATTATGGCAGACGACGTTGCCACTCGTGCCCGTGCCATTGAAGCCCTGCTGCCATTCCAGCGCGGTGACTTTACGGAACTGTTCCGCATTATGGCGGGCCTGCCCGTAACCATCCGCCTGCTGGACCCACCGCTGCATGAGTTCCTGCCGCATGGTGAGGCTGAACTGGCTGATGTTGCCAAGGCACTGGGTAAAGACGTGGAAAGCCTGCGCGCACGCCGCTCCGCCCTTTCCGAATCCAATCCGATGCTTGGCCACCGTGGCTGCCGTCTGGGTATTACCTACCCGGAAATTTACGCCATGCAGGTGCGCGCCATTACCGAGGCCGCTCTGGACATTGCCAAGGAAACAGGCAAAGCCGTTGATCCGGAAATCATGATCCCGCTGATTGGCACCAAGGCCGAGCTGGATCTGGTTCGCAAATCCTGCGAAAGCGTGATTGCGGATGTGCTTAAGGAACGCGGTACACAGCTTTCCTACAAAATTGGCACCATGATTGAGCTGCCCCGTGCTGCTCTGACCGCTGACCAGATTGCACAAAGTGCTGACTTCTTCTCCTTCGGCACCAACGATCTGACACAGACAACACTCGGTCTGTCACGCGATGATGCAGGCTCCTTCCTGCCTGAATACGTGGAAAAAGGGCTGCTGCCGCAGGATCCCTTTATTTCCATCGACCGTGAGGGCGTTGGATCACTAGTCCGTATGGGTGTGGAAAAAGGCCGTGCTTCCAAGCCGGACATCAAACTTGGCATCTGTGGTGAACATGGTGGCGACCCGCTCTCCATCGCCTTCTTTGAAGAAGTCGGGCTGGATTACGTCTCCTGCTCGCCTTTCCGTGTGCCAGTAGCCCGACTGGCCGCCGCTCAGGCAGCCCTGGCTGCACGCAATAACAAGGCTGTTAAAGCCTAAGGAAAGAGTGGCCGCCTCCCACCCGAGGCGGCCATTTTTCAATCTGGTATCATGCAAAAAATTCTTACACTCCACCTCGTTTCCGAGGCTACGGGGCAAACGCTTGATTCCGTGGCGCGGGCATGTATTGCACAGTTCCCCAATACGGAAGTCCGGCTACGGCACTGGAATCTTATTCGTACCCAGATTCAGCTCCGGCGGGTTTTGCGGCATATTGCCAATAACCGTGGTCCGGTCATGTCCACCCTGACCGACCCTATTCTACAGGCTGATATGGAAGCAGGGTGCGCCAGCCTTCACATCCGGCTTCTGGACGTACTGGATAATGCGCTACACTTTCTGGCCGAAGAAACCGGGGAAGAAGCAACACGCCACCCTGGCGGCCAGTATATTATGGACGAAAACTACTATCAGCGCATTGAGGCCATGCACTACGTTCTGGCCCATGATGATGGGCAGGAAACACGCGGCCTGAACAAAGCCGATGTGATTCTGGTTGGTGTCTCCCGCGTGTCTAAAACGCCGACCTGCTTTTATCTGGCCAACCGGGGTATTAAGGCTGCCAACGTGCCGCTAGTCATGGGGATTGAACCGCCAGAAGCACTGTTCAACACCACCAAGCCGGTTATTGGCCTAACAATCGACCCCGAACGATTGATAGAAATTCGCCGTAACCGTTTGAACCAGATGATGCCCGGCAAATCCCGCCCCGAGGCGGTAACGGATTACGCTTATATTGATCTGGAAAAAGTGCAGGAAGAACTGCACTGGGCCCGGCGCTTGTGCCGCCGCCATAACTGGCCAGTTATTGATGTAACCCGTCGTTCTATTGAAGAGACATCCGCCTCTATTCTGGAACTGATCGCCATTACTGCCTGACCAGCCCCATGCACCGTTATTGAACCAACGGTGCATGGTTTCTGGCTACTCAACCACTCCGGGCTACACAGCAGGTCAGACTAATCCGCCATTTCCTCTGGTGTGAGCCTTTGCACCCGTATGGCCTGCCCCTGTGCATTGTAATAAATCACACTGCTTCCACGCCGCTGGGCGTACCCATCGGGCTGGCCATCTTTGGTCCAGAATAGCAGGCGGTTTGTATCGGGCTGCTCCACCACCCGGTCACCCGGCGGGGTAAAGTGGTATTTGCTAAAATCCTTACGCGCACGGGGGAGTGGCAGTTTGCCCGCCAGATTATGCATACTCGATGCACGGTGGGCATCGGAATCATCATCGTCCCCGTCACCTTCAGCATGTGCAGGAACACCGGCCACCAGAGGCAGCGCCAGCGCACACAGACCGAACATGATTGTCCATTTTTTACGGAATACCGGCACCATGTCGGTTCTTCCTCCTTTATGCTGACCTTTAGTAGCCAGGCTTTGCTGTTACAGAACTATCGGTATCAGTTTTGGCACGAGCACCTTGCTTGGCAAGAGGCAAAACACCTTAAAATAGCAAAGTGCCCCCGGACCACACCGACTTGCCCGAACCCAACCGAAAGGGATAAGAAGGCGGCATGACAGAAACGCTGGTTGGCCCTTTTGAGCTGGAACGGGATATTAAGAAAAGCCGGTTTCTGGCCCGCGCCATACCCATAGCCAACCCAGAAGAAGCAGATGCCTTTATTGCCCGCATTGCAGCAGCCGAGCCTGATGCCACGCACCATTGCTGGGCCTGGCAATATGGCCCGCACTGCCGCTGCCACGATGCGGGAGAACCTTCCGGCACTGCTGGGCGGCCTATTTTGCAGGTTGTTGTCGCCCAGAAGCTGGACCGGGTGGCCATTGTTGTCTCGCGCTGGTTTGGCGGGATCAAACTTGGAGCGGGGGGACTGGTGCGTGCCTATGCGGGCACAGCCGCAGAATGCCTGCGAGAAGCCCCAAAGGAAGAGCTGATCGAACGGATCAGGCTGGGCTTCCATTGCCCATTTTCACTGCTGGGTCTTGTTCAGGCACGCCTGCCTGAATGGGGGGTGGAGGCCGACCACCCGATTTTTGACGAAAACGGAGCGCAGTTCCAGCTCCTGTTGCCGCAGGCTTTACATGATGATGTGTGCCGCAAGATAACCGACCTAACCAGTGGTCAGGCCGAGATACGCCTTATAGAAGACTGAGCGGCCTGCCCGTTAACGGGGGATAACCCAGCCGTTCCCTGTAGAATCCCCGACCTGACCGGACCCGAACGGGCCGGATGTCTGGTACGCGGAGCCATAGCGCGACAGGTCTGAACCCGTTACCGAATCCCTGTGTACCTTAGCCAGATGGTCTGGGTCATCCCCATGCTGGAAATCCATGGATGGTGCATCCTGGTAACCAGGTGGCAGGCTACGGTGCCCATGCACGGTTTTTGATTCGGTGGATTTGCTCGCACCCGCCCCCGTATCCATGGCGCCACTTCCTTCGGAAAAGGAGACATCATCATTAGGGGACATCAGAGGGTCCGCATGGGCAACACTGACTGCCCCCAGCAGGCTTGCGCCCATCAGCAGGCCGGACATTACGTTTACAAACGGTCTACGCAGCTGCGCCATTGCGCGTTACCCCGCAAGAAAAAAAGAAAAACACCCCGTAAAGCCATTAGGCTTAACAGCCTTGCGGGTTCCATACTTAGACCCTTATCACACCAAAAGGGCAAAAATCCAAATTCTCTGCATCCAAGTGGGGCAGATGCCACACCCTTGACCAGAACATGGCTTGAGCCAACAAACGCTATTTGCGTAATTGCTGCATATTAGACATAAAGGCAGCCGCCTTTGGCAATTTCATGGCCAAGAGAGATTGTTTTTACCCTTCTGCTTACCATCTGTGTGTAATCAGCCAAACTGAACAGGAACGCGTTATGAGTGCCACGCTCACCCAGCCCAACCCGACGTCTGAGACCTGGATGCCGGATAGCTGGCGTTCGTTTCCGTTCAAGCAGATCCCTACTTATCCGGATGCAGCAGCACTCAAAAATGTGGAAGACCGGCTGAGCACATACCCGCCGCTGGTTTTTGCCGGGGAGGTCCGCCGCCTGCGCAACCATCTGGCACAGGCCGCTCAGGGTAAGGCCTTTGTGCTGCAGGGTGGCCCATGCGCGGAAAGCTTTGGCGAGTTCAAGGCCGATATTGTGCGCGATACCTTCCGGGTTCTGCTGCAAATGGCTGTGGTGCTCACTTTTGGCGCCAAGGTGCCGGTTATCAAGCTCGGTCGCATGGCGGGGCAGTTTGCCAAGCCGCGTTCGTCCGATACGGAAACCGTGGATGGCGTAACCCTCCCCTCCTACCGGGGGGACATTATTAACGGGCCGGAATTCACACCCGGAGCCCGTATTCCCGACCCTGCCCGGATGGAAACAGGCTACTTCCAGTCCGCCGGGATCCAGAACCTCCTGCGCGCATTCTCCCGCGGGGGGTACGCCAACCTGCACGAAGTCCACCGCTGGAACCTTGGCTTTGTGGAGCGCTCTCCCCTTGCCAACCGTTACCGCACTATGGCTGAACGTATTGGCGAAACCCTCGCCTTTATGCAGGCCTGCGGGATTGATGCCGCCTCCTCCGCACAGGTGGACGAAACCGAATTCTACACCTCGCACGAAGCACTTCTGCTGCCGTATGAGCAGGCGCTGACACGGATCGATTCCACATCGGGCGCATGGTATGACTGCTCCGCACATTTTGTATGGATCGGGGACCGCACACGCCAGCCCGATGGCGCGCATGTTGAGTTCCTGCGTGGTGTGCGTAACCCCATTGGCATCAAGGTTGGCCCAACCACCAGTGTGGAAGACATCAAACGCCTGACCACGGTGCTGAACCCCCAGAACGAGGCCGGGCGTATTACCCTGATCTCACGCATGGGGGCAGAAAAAATCGAGCAGTTCCTGCCTCCGCTCATGCGCGCAGTCAAGGAAACGGGGCAGCCTGTTACGTGGATCAGTGATCCCATGCACGGCAACACCATTTCCACCGACAGCAAGGTCAAAACCCGCTCGTTTGATGCGGTTATGAAGGAAGTTAAAGGCTTTTTTGCCGTGTGTGCGGCAGAAGGCGTGCCTGCTGGCGGTGTTCATCTGGAAATGACGGGCCAGAACGTGACGGAATGCGTGGGCGGTGCCCAGCGCCTGACCGAAGCAGACCTTGGCGCACGGTATGAAACCTTCTGTGACCCGCGCCTGAACGCTGAGCAGTCGCTTGAACTGGCGTTCCTGATCGCGGAGGAGTTGACCGGTCGCAGCTAGGCCGCCCGCTCTTTAGCCTGATCACAGTAGCGGGGGGTGGTCTTTACGCCCCCCACTATCGCACCCATGATCTGTGTAGAGTGTATTTGGCAGAAAAGAGCATTTCAGCAATGACGCAATCCTTCTCCGGCGTGGCAGCTCCTGGCGTTACCACAGCCCAGGCCGCCACAGCATTGTCGGATTCCGAAATCCGTGCCCGTACGGATTCCTACTTCAACCGGACCCGGCAGATTGTCAGCCACTTCGGGGATTGCGAGGTGACTTACGCCTTTTTCCTCCGTTGTCCGGTTATATCCGCCCCCGGTATTATGCTGGAATGGCTCAAAAACGTTATGGCTGCACGCAACTGCGCCTACACGGTCGATGTGCTCCACCCGGAAGGGGAGTGGGTGGGAGCGGGTGAACCACTGGTTTATATAACCGGCTCGTTCCTGCATCTGGCGGATCTGGAAACCCTGCTGCTTCAAAAACTGGGGAGCGCCTGTGTTGCGGCTCTGCGCGCTTACCAGATGGCGCTTTCCCTGCCTCATACCCGTTTTTTAGCCATGGATGCCCGCCATTGCGCCGGGTATGAAATGCAGGAGCTTATGGCCTATGCGGCCTCTATTGGTGGACGGGCAGCCCAAAAAGATGGCGCAGTCGGGTTTGTCGGTACTGCGAACGATGCCGTAGCCTCTTTTTTTGGCACGGCAGAAGGGGCTGGCACCATGCCCCACGCCCTTATTGGTTACGCTGGCTCCACCGTGCGGGCGGCAGAAATGTTCCACGAGACATTCCCCAACACCGACCTTGTCGTTCTGGTCGACTATTTTGGGCAGGAAACCACGGACGCACTGGCCGTATGCCGCCGGTTTGAAGACTTGGCCAGAGCTGGCCGCATTGCCGTACGGCTGGATACGCACGGCGGGCGGTTTATGGAGGGGTTAAACCCGCAGGAATCCTATGCTGTGGTTAACCGCCATGCGCCAGAAGCCCTGCGCCGCTACCGCTCCGACCGGGAGTTGCGGTACCTGATTGGCACTGGCGTGTCCGCCGCCTCGATCTGGAAAATGCGTGAAACACTGGACGAAGCCGGGTTTAACAAAGTGCGCATTATTGCCTCCTCTGGCTTTGGGGTGACCAAATGCGCGTGTATGGCCGATGCCCACGCCCCCATAGATGTTGTTGGCACAGGCTCGTTCATTCCCGAAATATGGAACGAGACCTACGCAACAGCCGATATTATTTCTTACAACGGTGTTGAGCGGGTTAAAATCGGACGGGAATTCCTGTTTGCATCAGCCCGCAACCGAAAAGACAGCAAGGAAAATCCATGAACGAAACAGCCCCCCCGCAGGAACAAGGCTGGAAAGTCCGTATTCTGGACCTGTCCGGCGGTGCTGAAGACAATATTGTGGAAGATATTGGCATTTTTCATGATCTGGCCCATGCCAACGCTTTTGCCCGCGCCTATGTGCGCGACAGCGTAGAACGGTGCCGCACCCCCGGTGCCTCTGCCAAAGACGTGCTGGAAACATGGACCAGCTTTGGCGAGGACGCCATAGTGGTGGATGCTGGCGAGGATGGCTGGCGCTCTGCCAACGAACTGGACGATTTTACCGCCACCCCGGCTACCCCCATGGAACGTGACTGGCGTATGCTGGACCCCCGCCGTCTGGTGGATGGTGAGGAAATCATCCTTGAAGACGACGAAAGTGAAGGAGAGGACGGGGAAGAGAGCGAAGATGACGCGTTTGACCCCGGCCTGCACAACCTGCACTAACTAAGCCACCCGCTGGCAAGGGGGCCAGAACTGCCTGTGGCATGGCGCCCCTGCCCTGTTTTCTGTTCTCTTCGTGCTGGTCTTTCCAGCCCAATCACGGCATAAGCCTCTGTTATGAAACTCCGCTTTGCGCCCAGCCCTACCGGCCTCCTGCATGTGGGCAATGCCCGCCTTGCCCTTGCCAACGCCCTGTTTGCCCGCCGCAACGGTGGCAAATTCCAACTGCGTATTGATGATACAGATACCGGTCGCTCCCGCGAGGAACTGGTTGGTGCCATTCAGCAGGATCTGGAATGGATGGGCATTACGTGGGACGAAACCTTCCGCCAGACCGAGCGGCTGGACCGCTATGCCGCCGCCATTGAAAAACTGAAGGCATCCGGCCACCTGTACCCCTGCTTTGAAAGCGAGCAGGAACTGGCCGCCAAGCGCGAAACCCAGATCCGCCAGCGCCGTGCCCCTGTGTACGACCGCGCCATGCTCCGCATGACCGAACAGCAGCGCGCACAGGCAGAAGCCAACGGCAAGGTGCCTTACTGGCGCTTCAAACTCTCCGGCCGCATTGTGCGCTGGCGCGACCTTGTAATGGGGGAATGTCAGGTCAAGCTGCCGTCTGTCTCCGATCCGGTTCTGGTCAGGACCGATGGCACGGTCCTGTACACACTCGCTTCCGTTGTGGATGATCTGGAAACCGGGATCAGCCACATTATCCGCGGGGAAGACCACGTAACCAATACTGGCGTGCAGATTGACATTGCCGAAGCTCTGGGCGCACGCCCTGACCACTTCCGTTTTGCCCACCTGCCCCTGTTGCTGGACGAAAACGGCGGCAAGCTCTCCAAACGGTTTGATGCATGCTCCCTGCGCACATTGCGGCAGGATGGGGTGGAAGCTCAGGCGCTCATTTCCTACCTTGCACGCCTTGGCAGCTCGGACGACCCGGCGTTAATGCCGTTTGACGCTCTGGCCCAGAGCTATGATCTGTCCCATATCTCGCGCTCTGCCGCCCGCTTTGATACACGCCAGCTTTTGGGGCTGAACCACCGCTACCTTGCCCAGCTCCCCTTTGATGCCATTGCCGACAAACTGCCCAAAGGCGCAACAGAAGCGTTCTGGCTGGCAATCCGCAGCAATATTGACCTGCTTTCCGAGGCCAAGCTGTGGTTGCAGGTTGTGGAAGGGGACATTATCCCCCCTGTGCAGGAAGCGGACGAAGCGTTCCTGAAGGATGCCGCAGCCCTTCTCCCGGCAGAACCGTGGGATGAAGGCACATGGAAAACATGGACCACGGCTATTAAGGACAAAACCGGACGGAGCGGCAAAGCCCTGTTCCATCCGCTGCGCGTAGCCCTGACGGGGGAAGAGCATGGTCCAGAACTGCGCGACCTGCTGCCCCTTATTGGCCGCCCCCGGGCGCTGGCCCGTCTGCTGCCTTCCCACGGATAAAGGGCAGTATCCGGCACCAGCCTAAAAACACCCATACAGCCCCGGCACACCCACCGGAGCTGTATGGCCAGGCCGGAACAAAAAGCCACACAGGTTGACCCGGTTGAATGGCCATACCCATAAACATGACTTGACCATGCGTGCTCTCACCTTTCACATAGAAAGGATTGTGCCGCTCCCTGTCAGTCTGGATTTTGTATGCGCCCTGTTCTGCACCGCCGTACATTTGGTTTGGGTCTGACCGCGCTTTTAGCCGCCCCCGCCACCGGGTATGCAACCGCCATACCCGACCTTATGGACCGCCCACCACCCGAGTTGGAAGAACTCAAGTGGTACCCACCACTCCGGCAGGCCATTCAGGCGCTCATTAACGCCAATGGCCAATATTCCGAGCACTACAACGCCAGCAGCCCTCCTTATGTGGTGATGGACTGGAATAACATGGCCATAGTGGGCGATGTGCAGCAAACGCTGTTCCTGTTCATGCTGGAGCACTTCTGCTTTCTTATGCCTGCACAAAAGTTCCGCAAGCTGATCCATGTCCATGCTTCCAGCCACCCACTTCCGGCTCCTTTTACAAACATGGCTGGGCAGCCGGTCGCTTTTCCCGACCTTGTGGCGGACATTGTAGAAGATTACAGCGCACTGGCGGCCCGCTACGGGCACATGCCCCACCCCATTGCGCGCGAGGCGTTACAGGATGACCCCGCGATGCTAGCGTTCAGGGCACGTATGGCCTTCTGCCATCAGGCTGTTGCCGCGTTACATGGCCCCGACGCGGCCCAGCAATGGATGATCCGGCTTGTGGCAGAACAAACCCAGACGGATGTTATTGCACTCAGCCGCGCTGCTAATGAATGGTGTCTTGGAGCCTCCATTGCCGCGCAAAAATGGGTCTGCCCTTCCACACGCCCCGGCAAGGCTGGACCTGTACAGGTCAACGTCACCCAAATGCTGCGCCTGACACCGGAGATGGGCAACCTGCTCCAGATTTTGCAAGAACACGGCATAGATCCGATTATCTGCTCTTCAGCACTGGAAGATCTGGTGGCCCTGTTCGCAACCTCGGCCGAATATGGCTATAACCTGCGGCATGAGCACGTGTTTGGCGCACGGCTGGTCGAACGCAAAGGGGTTATGGAACCGGTTGAGGTTCCCCACTATCCATTCCCCGCGGGTGTAGGCAAAACCGAGTTGATCCGCCTCCACTATGAGCAAAAAAGAAAACAGCCACCGCTCATGATTTTTGCTGGTGAAGACAGCACGGCAAACCTGCTGCAATCTTTTCCCGATACGCCCTTATGCTGCCTGATCAACCGCCAGCAATCCGAAGATATGCAGGTGTTTTTACGTGCAGCCGCACAACCACCCCCAACTGCCGTACCCCGCAGGCTTTACCTGCAAGGGCGGGATGAAAATACCGGAGAATGGCGGCCCCATGCCTCCAGCCTGCTGTTGGGCAGTTCCACACCCACCCTGCCTACGTGACCATTCCCGCTCTGCAATCCAGCGTTCGAGCACTCATCAGGACCAGACCTTGCGCGGCTTCCAGCGGTTGAGCAGGAGGGAGTTGCTCACAACCGATACGGAACTCATTGCCATAGCGGCACCAGCCAGAACCGGGTCCAGCAATCCGAATGCCGCCAATGGCAGGCCCAATATGTTGTAAATAAAAGCAAAAAACAGGTTTTGCCGAATTTTGGCAACCGTTGCGCGTGAGAGCGAGAGCGCATCGACCAAAGCCGTTAACTGGCTACGGACAAGCACGACATCCGCTGTTTCCAGCGCAATATCGGCCCCTGCACCAATGGCAAAACTCACATCAGCCAAAGCCAGAGCAGGGGCATCGTTTATGCCATCCCCCACCATGCCTACGCAGTGTTCATGCTGGCCGCGCAGCCGTGCAATCTGGGTTGCTTTACCATCTGGCAACACACCGGCTATGACTTCGTCTATGCCGACCTGACGGGCTACGGCCTGTGCCGCCCGCTCGTTATCGCCACTCAGCATGACCACGCGCACGCCCTCGCTCTGCAATGCCCTCATGGCAAGCTGCGCCTCTGGCCGGACCTGATCTGCCAGTCCAAAATATGCCACCACTGCACCGGCACGCGCCAAGGCCACAATGGTCTGCCCCCGTGCCTGCCAGCCATCGGTGAGGGTGCGGTCAATCTGGCATCCGATCTGCTGCATGAAGGCCAGAGACCCCATAAAAACATCATCGCCCCCCATACGGGCCTGCACACCCCACCCTGGTATGGCCTTAAAAGCAGTTATGGCAGCAGGCTCCGCCCCCTGTACCCTGGCATACGCAACAACCGCACGCGCCAGAGGGTGTTCGGAACTCTGCTCCAGCGCATAGGCCAGACCCAGCACGCTCTTCTGGTCCACGGTGGGGGGGAAGTCCGCTTGAATTACGCCGGGCCGCCCCATGGTAAGCGTGCCGGTTTTATCTGTTACCAGAATATCCATTTTGCGCGCCTGCTCGAGCGCATCCGCATTTCGGAACAGAATACCAGCCTGTGCGCCAAGCCCCGTGCCGACCATAATGGCTGTTGGCGTGGCCAGCCCTAATGAACAGGGGCAGGCAATGACCAATACGGATATGGCATTGACCAGACTAACGCCAAGATTGCCCGAATACGCCCAGCCCACGCCAAAAGTCAGCCCTGCCAGCCCTAACACGGCAGGCACAAACACAGCCGCCACACGGTCTGCCAAACGTTGCACACTGGCTTTGCTGCCCTGTGCCTGCTCCACCATGCGCACAATGCCTGCCAGCACAGTCCGGGCACCAACGTTGGTCGCCTGTACGCGCAAAACGCCTGTCTGGTTTAGCGTACCAGCAAACACAGGTTCCCCCGTGGTTTTGGCAACTGGCAGGCTCTCCCCCGTCAGCATGGACTCGTTCAGGTCGGATCGTCCCTCCAGCACGGTACCATCTACCGCCACACTCTCCCCCGGGCGGACCATAAACACGGCTCCCGGAGCAATCTGCTCAACGGGCAGGTCCACCCACTGGCCATTCTGCTCCACATGAGCTGTGCGGGGTTGCAGGTGCATCAGACTTTGCATACCCGCCCGAGCACGGGCTTTGGCGCGGGCCTCCAGCAGCCGCCCCAGCAGCACCAGTGTGATCACCAACGCGCTGGTTTCAAAATAAACAGGCTGATCCAGCCCCATGGCTGCCACAACCGCGCTGAAGGCAAAGGCTATGCCTGTTCCCATAACCACCAGCACATCCATGTTGGCAGCACCAGCACGCAACGCATGAATGGCGCCACCATACAAAGCCCGTCCGCACCAGAACTGCACAAGAGCTGCCAGACCAAGCTGCCCCCACCATGGCAGCATAAAGGTGTGAACGCCCACCATCATTCCTAGCATCTGGGCCAGAAACGGCAGGCTTACCAAAGCCGAGAGCAGAAAATTCCACCACTCGCTCCGCCATTCAGCCTGATTCTGCCTGTTTTGCTCATCCGGGTCCTGAGGGGTGTAAAGGCTTGCACCAAATCCCGCTTTTTCTACACTGGCGATCAGGGATGGTGCATCCACCACGCCGGGTACAAAACAGACATGCGCCCGCTCCGTAGCCAGATTAACCGATGCCTGAACGGATGGCAGGGCGTTCAGCACTTTTTCCACCCGGTTTACGCAGGATGCACAGGTCAGACCTGTCAGAGCCAGATCCACACTGGTACTCTGGGGCGTAAATCCGGCCTGTCGCACGGTATCCAGCACGCCGGGCAACTGTTCGGCCACGTTCTGCACAGTAACCTGCGCCCGTTCGGTGGCAAAATTGACCGACGCCTGTACCCCCGGCTGCCTGTTGAGCACTTTTTCCAGCCGGGCGGCGCAACTGGCGCAGCTCATACCCTCCACGGGAAAACTGACTATCTGGCTCATACTGTTATGGCTCCATACCTGTGATCAGGCCCGGCCGGGCAAAAATGCAGTGGCATGGGGCGTGCCACCATACCGTGTTCCATTCTTCTTGCCATATATGCCCCCTAGGGGTATATGCAAATTATGCAGCGCCACTTTCCCCTGCGTGGATTTATTCTGACCTGCCTGCTTATGCTGGGCAGCATGGCTGGCGTCTGGGTGCTGCATTCCCCAGCCCATGCGACCCAGACCACCATGGTCCATGCCCCCCTCCACAATGGGCACCACCACGCCATGGCACCGGGCGGTCCGCACAACAATCCCACTTCCGCCGTTGGCTGCCCATCCGCTACGGCAGCGGTGCACCATTTGATGCACCACCACGCAGCCTGCTGCATGACGGGTAATGCCCTGTCTGTTATGGATCCATCGGCCGACATATTGCCTGCGGGTTTTTTATGGCACGCAGCGGTGCGCCCGGTGTTTACGCCCCAGCACGCACTACCTGACCGCAGGGCCGCCCCCCTGCTCCGCCCGCCCAGACTGCACACAGCCTGACCCAGCCGCCGGAGCCTCCCTACAGGCTCCGCCCGATCAGACCTGTGATCTGCCTCACGCAGACCATGCAGAATGGACCCATACCATGCCCCGACCTTCCCCCGATCGTGGAAGAGGTATTGCGCGCCGTCAGTTTATAACTGGCGCCAGCGCCCTTGCCGCCCTGACAAGCCTTGGCACCGTGCCGGGCGCCCGGGCCGACACTCTTTTTGCACCCACCGTGCCAGCAGGTGCCAGCTCGGTTTTTGACCTGCACATCAGCCCACTGACATGCACCATTGCCGGTAAAACCCAGACCGTTCCGGCCATGAATGGCAGCGTACCCGGCCCGACCCTCCGCTGGCGGGAAGGGGATGAGGTCACACTGAACGTACATAACCATTTGAGCGAAGATACCTCCATCCACTGGCACGGCCTGCGCTGCCCGGCCAACATGGATGGAGTGCCGGGCCTGAGCTTTGGCGGTATTGGTCCGGGGCAGAGTTTTACTTACCACTTCCCCATCAGGCAGAGCGGCACCTACTGGTACCATAGCCACTCCAACATGCAGGAAGCGCGTGGGCTGTATGGAGCCATTATTATTGACCCGCACACTCCCTCCAGCCAGACATGGGACCGGGACTATGTTGTGCTGCTCTCCGACTGGTCGGACGTTGCCCCGCACGACATTATCAGCAATCTTAAATTTCAGGACGATTACTATAACTTTCGCCAGCGCACGGCGGCTTCCCTTGTGCACGACGCCAAGCAGGACGGCCTGCTGCCAGCCCTGAAAAATCGCCTGCAATGGGCAGGTATGAACATGTCCGCCACCGACATTTCGGATGTAACAGGCATTATCTACACCTATTTAATGAATGGCTGCACACCAGACACAAACTGGACCGGACTGTTCCGCCCCAATGAGCGGGTAAGGCTGCGTTTTATCAACGCGTCCTCCATGACTTTTTACGACATTCGCATTCCCGGTCTGCAAATGGATGTGGTGCAGGCAGACGGTAACGATGTGGAACCCGTACGTGTTGATGAATTCCGCATTGGTGTGGCCGAAACCTATGACTGCATTGTGCAGCCTAAAAGCAACCGGGCTTACACCATTTTTGCCCAGACCGAGGACCGTACGGGGTTTGCACGGGGCACGCTGGCCCCACAGCCTCATATGCAGGCCGCCATTCCTCCAATGGACCCCCGCCCGGTACGCACCATGCTGGACATGGGTATGGCCGAAACCATGAACATGAAGAACATGGACATGAAAGGGATGAATATGGAGGCCCCCCTGCCAGCCCATACCCCTCCTTTGAATGTTGAAAACCAGAATATCGCCCGCACCCCCATAGACCGGCTGGCCGACCCTGGAGATGGACTCCGCAACAATGGCCGCCGCGTTTTAACCTATGCGGACCTGCGCGCCCTGCGCCCCGTACAGGACACACGCCCCCCCTCGCGCGAGATTACACTCCACCTGACCGGCAATATGGAACGCTACATATGGGGGTTTGACGGCAAAAAATTCTCCGAATCAGAGCCTATTCCCCTCCGTCTGGGCGAACGGGTCCGCTTTACTCTGATCAATGATACGATGATGGAACACCCCGTACACCTCCACGGACTCTGGAGCGAGCTGGAAAACGGGAACGGTGCTTATAATCCGGTCAAGCACACCATTATTGTGCAGCCGGGGTCCAGGCTCAGCTACCTTGTCTCCGCCGATACGCCGGGATTGTGGGCTTACCATTGCCATCTGCTCTACCACATGGACCTTGGCATGTTCCGCACTGTGGTGGTGTCATGATCCGCGCGGCAAGCAAAAGCTGTGTGGCGCTCCTTGTCGGGTTAAGCAGCTTCTACCCGACCGTTGCCACCTATGCCGCAGATGCCCATACCATGCCCGCAATGGCCGGCATGGACGATATGGGTGATATGCAGGGTATGGATATGGGCGATGAGAAGAGCACCATGCCCTCCCCTCCCCCACGGCAACCGCGGGCACAGGCACCTCATGGCCGCAAAAATAACCTGCCATCCACTCCGCAGCGCACTTCCGCCAGCATGGCCGCAGGTGGGCAAACCCACGCACAAGGGCAGAATACCCACCATATGCCAATGCACGTCACTTTACCTGCACTGGCCCCCAGTGCGCAGTGGCCCGCAACGCCCCCCATAACACCTGCTGTGCATTATATTCACAACATGCCACCGGTTATGGACCACAACACGTATTTTCATGTTCTGATGGAACAGTTTGAGGGACGTTACACAGCAGGCAACAGCTTACTGCGTTACTCTGGACAAAGCTGGTTTGGCACAGATTACAACAAGCTCTGGATCAAATCCGAAGGGACGGTGGATGGACATGGCCACATGAGCGATGGTGACCATGAATTTTTGTACGACCATGCCATATCCACCTATTTTGATGTACAGACCGGCGTGCGGCTGGATCTGGACAGTGGCCCCACACGTGCATGGGGCGCAGTTGGGGTACAGGGGCTGGCCCTGTATTTTTTTGATGTATCCGCAACCGCCTACTTCAACGCCCAAGGTGTGGCTGGCAAACTGGAAGGGTCTTATGACCTGCTGATTACCAACCGGCTGATCTTGCAACCACAGGCAGAACTCAACTTTTATTCTCACACGGATGCCCAGCGTAATGTCAGCCGTGGTTTTTCCGACATTGATGCGGGGTTGCGCCTGCGTTACGAATTCAAACGCAAGATTGCCCCCTACATTGCCGTCACCTACGCTGGCCATTACGGCAACACCGCCAACCGCTCAGCCAATGGGCATGGTGCGGCCGATAATGGTGTAGAAGATATACGCTTTACCTTTGGGGTTCGAACATGGTTCTGACCCACACTTGAGTTGGCCTCATTTACTGCCAATTCCACAAGCATTCTGCACGAATGCCAAGACGACCCACAAAGCTGAAGCCGGGTGTGTTATACCCGGCTTCGACCTTTTTCTTCCGCCACCTTAAAACAACCAGCAGAATGCTCCATGCCCACAGACAAACCCGGTTGCCAAGCCTGCACACCCCCCACCCCGGCCAGCCCTGAGCGGCACGTAACACAGCCTGACAAAACAGCTCTGATCAACCGCCTTAAACGGATTGAGGGACAGGTGGGCGGTATTCTCAACATGGTGCAGGATGACCGCTACTGCGTGGATATTTTAACCCAGTTATCCGCAGTTAAATCTGCACTTGATGGTGTGGGTGTTCAAATTCTCACCTCCCACGCCAAAGGCTGCGTTCGTACCGCCATAGCTGAGAATGGTGGAGAAGATGCGATAGAAGAACTGATGGGCGTTATCCGCAAGATGGTCAAATAGTGCTGCTCTGGCAGCTATTACCAGACACCCACACCTCTATGCCCCCACTTTACCCGGTTCAGCACTCCGTATCGGAAAGACCAAACAGCTCCGGGTAAGGCATGGCGTTTCTGCCGAGTTTCTTTTTCTTCCACTCAACCAGCGCCCTGTTATATTCGACATGACGCAGGACAAACTGCAACGCCTCCTCGTGGCGTTCGTTGGTGTCATCCATCACCTTGCGGCGCCAGCCTGCTGCAATCAGCCAGTATTCCCCCGCAAGCTGCCATGCCCCCGCCCGATGCTGCTCCATGGCAAGCCGCTCCAGCCCGTGCATACTAGCATCCGCACTGGCCAGCGCCTGCGCTGTTAGAATAAAGTCATCCCCCTTCCACAGGAAAGTTGACTTCATGCTCGGGAACTGACGGGTAAGAGCCCCCGGATCGCCAAAGTGTTCCTTGATCAGCATCGGAACCAGCCTGTCGTAAGACCTACGCCATTCGCACTGCACAAACTGCCCCTTGCCAATTCTGTTGAAAAACGCTGCCTCTATAACGGACTTGCCCTGCAAAGTCGATTTACACCAGCACCCCGCCCCGCAGAATGCAGGAAAAACCGTAGAACTGCCCGCTCCCCCAATACCTTGACGCATGAATGAGGGTTCTGGTCATAGTATCTGCTCCATTTTAGGGGAAAGAAGCATAGCCATGGATCTGGCACAGGATTTATCCATTATCGCTGCGGTTTCCGCATTCTGGCTGGTTGCCATGATCGTGCCGGGGCTGGATTTTCTGCTTGTCACGCGTCTGGCGGTCCTGCGGGGGCGCAGGGCTGCCCTACAGGCTACTCTTGGCATTGCAACGGGTGTTGCAGCATGGGGCGTGGCTGGTTTTTTTGGTATCAGAACACTCTTTATTGCAGCACCGTGGTTGTATCTGGCGCTCAAAATCGGTGGCGGCCTTTACCTGATAACAATTGGAATAAAGCTGTTCATCAGCAGTTGGCACAGCACGGCTGAACCAACTCAGGTAACCTCAGCCACGGAAGCGCGCAGCAGTCATTTTCTCGCAGGACTTCTGACCAATCTGGCCAACCCCAAAGCCCCAATTTTTATCTCAAGCCTTTTTGCGGCCACCATGCCCAGACATGCCCCTATTCATCTCGGTCTGGCCTGTGTTGCTGCCATGTTTGCGGTGGCCGTTGCATGGTTTGCACTGGTGACGTTGCTGCTCAGTCTTGAGCGTGTTTCGGCTGTTTTTCTCAGGTGCCGTCGCTGGGTTGACCGCTGCGCCGGCCTTGCATTCATGGCGCTTGGCATGCGCTTTGTCACCGAACGCGCACCAAGCTGAGCCTGCTCTGCCGGACAACAGAGTTACCGTGGCAACGGTGGCCCTTACCAACAAAAAAGGCTCCCCCACATCTGTGAGGGAGCCTTTTTTACAGCGTTATGCCGTTAAGGGCCGCAGTCTTAGTTCTTGGTTTTGTCAACCAGACGGGACTTGGCGATCCAGGGCATCATGCCACGCAGTTTTTCACCAACGGCTTCAATCTGGTGGGCATCGTTGCGTGCACGGGTTGCCTTGAAGAACACGTTGCCGGACTTGTTTTCCAGCACGAAGTTACGCACGAAGGTGCCGTTCTGGATATCCGTCAGGATGTCCTTCATGGCCTTCTTGCTTTCTGCCGTGATCACACGCGGGCCAGACACATACTCACCATACTCAGCGGTGTTGGAGATGGAGTAGTTCATGTTGGCAATGCCGCCTTCGTAGATCAGGTCCACGATCAGCTTCATTTCGTGCAGGCATTCAAAATATGCCATTTCCGGGGCGTAACCGCCTTCGACCAGCGTTTCAAAGCCAGCGCGGATCAGTTCGACCAGACCACCGCACAGCACGGCCTGCTCACCAAACAGATCGGTTTCCACTTCTTCCTTGAAGGAGGTTTCGATCGTGCCTGCACGGCCACCACCAATGGCGGATGCGTAAGACAGGGCAATGTCCAGAGCCTTGCCGGACTTGTCCTGTGCAATGGCCACCAGGCAGGGCACGCCGCCGCCACGCTGGTATTCGGAACGCACGGTGTGGCCAGGGCCTTTTGGTGCAATCAGGAACACGTCCAGATCAGGGCGGGCTTCGATCAGGCGGAAGTGGATGGACAGACCATGAGCAAAAGCCAGAGCGGCACCCTGCTTCAGGTTCTTTTCCAGAGATTCGGTGTACAGCGCGCCCTGACCTTCGTCGGGGGTCAGCACCATAACAACATCGGCCCATGCAGCAGCTTTGTCGGGCGTCATAACCGTAAAGCCAGCATTACGGGCTTTTTCTGCCGCCGTGGAGCCTTCACGCAGGCCGATCACAATGTCGGATACACCGCTATCCTTCAGGTTGTTGGCATGGGCATGGCCCTGGCTGCCGTAACCGATAACGGCCACCTTTTTGGACTTGATCAGGTTAACATCGGCGTCACGGTCATAATACACGCGCATAGCCATTATTCTTTTCTCCCTGTTGCCGGAGTCACTCCCCGGCGTTGCTGCCTGCTATACTTCAGAAGTTCTGAATTGTCTGCGGCCCACGGCAAATGGAGGCCACCCCGGTGCGGGACACCTCAACAAGCCCGAGCGGGCGCATCAGCTCAATAAAACTGTCCAGCTTGTCTGTAGAGCCGGTCAGTTCAAACACAAAGGAACTGGCAGTTGTATCCACCGCCCGCGCCCTAAACGCCTGCGCAATACGCAGGGCTTCTGTCCGTGGTTCGCCGGAAGAGACCACTTTGACCAAAGCCATTTCCCGCGCAACATAAGGCCCTTCCGCCGTCAGATTGACCACGCGGGAGACGGGAACAAGCCGCTCAAGCTGTGTTTTAACCTGCCGGATGGAAGACTGCGTCCCTGTTGTAACAATATTGACGCGCGAAGTCTGTCCGTGCTCATCCACTGGAGCGACGGTCAGGCTCTGGATATTGTACCCACGGCCAGAAAACAGTTCTACAATACGCGCAAGTGCCCCGCTTTCATTATCCACCAGAAGGGAAATAACAGCGGAACCGGAAACTTCGACCTGCATATTCATGTTTCTCACAATCAAAGCAGAATGAACAAGACAGAACCCAAAAGCAAAGCTGGTTTTGTTTAAACCAGCATCTGCCCTTCCTTGCTGATCGTAGCGCCACTTTCCTCCTGTTCGGGGCCCAGAATCATCTGGTTATGAGCCGCGCCAGAAGGAATCATGGGGAAGCAGTTTTCGCCTTCTGCCACGCAAATATCCACAACCACAGGCCCATCATGCTCCAGCGCCTGACGGATGGTGGCATCCAGCTGGTCAAGGCGGGTAACGCGCAGGCCGGTCGCATGAAAACTTTCCGCCAGCTTTACAAAATCCGGCAGTGCATCGCTGTAGCTTTCCGAATAGCGGGAGCCATGCAGCAGTTCCTGCCACTGGCGAACCATGCCCATGTAATGGTTGTTAATAATAAAAATCTTAACTGGCAGACGATACTGCGCAATGGTCCCCAGTTCCTGAATGTTCATCAGGGTAGAGGCTTCACCCGCCACATCAAGCACCAGCGCATCGGGGTGAGCAATTTGCGCACCAACAGCGGCAGGCAGGCCATACCCCATGGTGCCAAGCCCGCCAGAGGTCAGCCAGCGGTTAGGCTGGTCAAACCGGAAGAACTGTGCAGCCCACATCTGATGTTGCCCGACCTCGGTGGACACATAAGTGTCTCGCCCGGTCTGGCGTGCCAGTTCGTAAATCCGCTGGATGGCCTGCTGCGGCTTGATCACCGCATCGGCTGCATTGTCCTGCGTAAAGCGCAGGCAGTCCAGCGCACGCCATGCTTCGATCTGTGCCCACCAGGCCTCCAAATCGGCTTTGTGCGCGTATGCGGGCTGTTTTTCCCACTCTTCGATCATCATAGCGATGATCTGGCCGACATCGCCCACAATGCCTTCGTTCACATGCACGATCTTGTTGATCTGCGATGGATCAATATCAACATGGATCTTGAAAGAATTGGGCGAGAACGCATCCAGCCGCCCGGTCACCCGGTCATCAAACCGGCTGCCAAGGGCGATCAGCACATCGCAATCATGGGTTGCCAGATTAGCTTCGTACGTGCCGTGCATACCCAGCATTCCAAGGAAGCGGCTATCCGTTCCGGGGAACGCCCCAAGGCCCATAAGCGTGGAAGTAATGGGAAAACCCGTCAGCTCCACCAACTTACGCAGGTTCTCGCTTGCCTGCGGCCCTGAATTAATGACCCCGCCACCAGTATAAAACAGCGGACGTTTGCCTGCCTTCATGGCTGCTACGGCGCGGGCAACGGCTGCACGGTCTGGCGTTGCGCCCATGCGGGTGGTGCGGGGCGTTACGGACTGCGCATCTGTATAAGGCGCATCGCCCACTGTAATGTTCTTGGGCAGATCGATCAGAACCGGGCCGGGGCGGCCAGAACGGGCAATGGCAAAAGCCTCATGCACAGCAGGCGCCAGATCCTCGGGTTTACGCACCAGATAGTTATATTTGGTAACCGGGCGGGTAATGCCTGTTGTATCCGCCTCCTGAAACGCATCATTCCCGATCAGGGGAGTTGGCACCTGCCCGGACAGGCAGACCAGCGGAATGGAATCCATCATGGCGTCCAGCAGGCCGGTCACGGCATTGGTTGCACCCGGTCCGCTGGTTACCAGCACCACGCCCACCTTACCGGTTGAGCGGGCATAAGCTTCCGCCGCGTGCACGGCAGCCTGTTCGTGCCGGACCAGAACATGGCGGATATGGGTCTGCTTGAACAGCGCATCATAAATAGGAAGAACAGCGCCACCGGGGTAGCCAAAAATAACCTCGACCCCCTGTTCGACCAAAGCGCGCATAAGGACTTCCGCACCCGGCAGGGTTGCAGTTGTCTGAGCGTCCAATGTGGTCGAACCCGTTGTGCGTGTCATAGCGTCCTCTCTTCCCGGAATTGGGAGCAGGTCGTCTGTTTAGGGCCCGATCCTTGGGGCGTCAATCCCCCTTAGAATAAAAGAAACAATTTCATTGTAATTTCTTTCCGAAAATTGCTCAAAATCGGAAAAACAGGCACTAACTATGCTTGTGAGTCCCTCTGCCGTAAGCGGATGGTGCGCAAACCATGTAGCCTGCCGCTTGGTGTAGCGCCCTGTGGCGGCTGTAGCCTGCGTCTGGGCTTCGGGCAGCGTTATTTCTCCCCGCAGCATGGCTGCCAGTTCGGGCACACCATGGGCGCGCATGGCAGGCAGGGTCGGGTCCAGATTCTGTTGTAACAAATGCCGGACCTCATCCACTGCACCCTGTTCCAGCATGGCCGCAAAGCGCGTGGCAATCCGTGCACGCAACTCTGGCCGGGAGGGATGCAGCCGCACGGCAACAAAACGGCACGGAGCGGGTGGCAGACCAGGCTGGGCCTGCCACCAGCCCAGCCCCTGCCCCGTACCCCGCCAGACCTCCCATGCCCGGGCCACACGTTGCGAATCTACAGGTTTAAGCCGCATGGCCGTTTGCGGGTCCACCGCCATAAGCCTTGCATGTACGGCGGGAGCCCCTTCAACCTCCACAAGAGTACGGGCTTCCAGCCGAACGCTTTCTGCACATTCGGGGATCTGGGCAAGACCATCGGTCAGGGCACGCATGTACATGCCCGTTCCCCCACATAATATGGGCAACTGGCCAGCACACCATGCCTGCTGCATGGCAGCCAGAGCCTGCTCACGCCACCATGCAACGCTGCCTTTTTGTGCAGCGGGTAAAACACCATATAATTTATGCGGGGCAAGCTGCTCCTCCCGCTCATCCGGGCGGGCGGTCAGCACACGCAGATCGCGGTAAACCTGCATGGAATCCGCATTGATAATGACCCCGTTCAACTGCTGGGCAAGCCGGAGCGCAAGCGCGGATTTGCCCGAACAGGTCGGGCCCGCAATAATAAGGGCGGGCGGGTTTGCATGGGCCTGAGCCACCGCATGGGTGGGGCCTGGGTGTTCTGCTTGCTTCATGCCCGTATTCCTGCCACACACCCAAGTGCCATGACGAGCCTTGTTCTGACCCTGGTTGCCCCCCGCGCGGCAACCGTACTCGATACCGCCACCATCTCCCTCGCGCGTGATATTGTCCGCGCCAATGGCGAGACGATTATCCTCTCACCCGGGGAGGCGGTCGATATTCCATGCCCGCCCTGTGCGCAGGACGCACTCCCCGTGCTCCGCGAGCAGCTTGGGGGCAAGGTGGATACCATCATTACCCCAGCACAGGGACGCCGCAAAAAACTGCTGGTCTCGGACATGGACAGCACAATCGTTGCGAACGAAACATTGGATGATCTGGCGAGTCTGGCCGGAATTGGGGACAAGGTAGCCGCCATTACCACCCGCTCCATGAATGGTGAACTGGATTTTGCCACCTCACTGCGGGAACGCGTGGCCCTGCTTAAAGGCCTCCCCCTGAGCCTGCTGGACAAAGCCTGGCAGGATGTACGCCTGAACCCCGGTGCCGTGGAACTGGTCCGTACCATGCGGGCGCATGGGGCCTATACAGCGCTGGTTTCTGGCGGATTTACCTTTTTTACCTCACGCGTAGCCGCACTTTGCGGATTTGAGGAAAACCACGCCAACACCCTGCTGGCGGATGATACGGGCCATCTGACGGGTGCCCCCGGCCAGCCCATTCTGGGCGCACAGACCAAGCTGGACCTGCTGGAAAAACTGACCAGCCACCACAAGCTGGAAAAAACACAGACACTGGCTATTGGCGATGGTGCAAACGACCTGCCCATGCTGGGCAAGGCGGGCCTTGGCATTGCCTTTTTTGCCAAGCCTGTTGTGCGCCAGAGCATAGCCGCCCAGATCAACCACACTTCGCTCCGCACAGCCTTGTTCATGCAGGGCTATCCCGCATCTGCCTTTGTCAGTGCGTAACCCACACCACCAGAGCTGGACCGTACCTTAAAGGAAGCAAAGCACCATGCAGTTTGACCCAAGGGATATTTCCACCTACCCCATTGCCCGCGTCATCTGCATTCTGCTTGGTGCGGGGCTGGTTCTTTACTGCTTCAACTTCTATCTGACCTTGCCGCAGGATACGCCTGAGCATGTTATGCGGCATGTTGCGGCCCTGATTGTGGGCACC
Source organism: Acetobacter syzygii (assembly GCF_000964225.1). Classification (GTDB taxonomy): domain Bacteria; phylum Pseudomonadota; class Alphaproteobacteria; order Acetobacterales; family Acetobacteraceae; genus Acetobacter; species Acetobacter syzygii. The sequence goes on from NZ_BAMZ01000021.1 coordinate 69,034, forward strand.
ATTCTGCTGCTTGGCAGTATATGGATTTAACGCTGTTCGTGCATTTTCAAGCGTATTTTCCAATATAACAATTCCCACGGCATCGTCTGTGCCTCATCCGCTTTTATGTTCGGCGTGATCTGGATAATAGCCTTGCCCCTTGCATACCCCCTCCCCTACAGGGTAGGGCTTGGGGATGATTCATAAATCACACGCTCTTATCCGGCAGCACCTGCAACAGGCCCATGGTCATCTGGCAAAAGTCATTACCATGATGGATGAAGGCCGGAGTTGCCCCGAACTGGCGCAACAACTGGCAGCCGTGGAAAGCACATTACGCAAATCCAAGCGAATGCTGGTGCAGGACCATCTGGAGCACTGCATTATCGATGCCATAGCCGATGGGCAGATCAGCCGCGAGGACGCCCTGCAGGCCTTTACCTCCCTTACCAAATATCTTTAGGAGCAGGAGCGGCACATGCTGCATGTTCTGCACCACCGAACGTACCGCCGCCTGTTTGCCGCACAGCTTGTTGCCCTGACTGGTACGGGCCTTGCCACTGTGGCTCTTGGACTTTTGGCCTACCACATAGCGGGGGAACAGGCCGGGGCCGTGCTGGGCACGGCATTGGCCATAAAAATGCTGGCTTATGTTGGCGTTGCCCCTTTTGCCGCAGCTTTTGCCAACCACTTACCCCGGCGCACCCTGCTTGTGCTGCTTGACCTTGTGCGCTGCCTTGTGGCGGCCTGCCTGCCCTTTGTCAGCACGGCGGGGCAGATTTACGGCCTGATTTTTGTACTGCAAGCTGCATCCGCGGCGTTCACCCCAACTTTTCAGGCGACCATCCCCGATATTCTACCCGATGAAGACGATTATACCGATGCCCTCTCCCTCTCGCGCATTGCGTATGACATGGAGAGTGTTCTCAGCCCGCTTCTGGCCGCAGCCCTGCTAGGCATTGTGCCCTTCAATATACTGTTCATAGGAACGGCTGTCGGGTTTTTGTGCTCCGCCGCTCTTGTTCTTTCCGTGCCTCTCCCACGCCCACAACAGGAGCCAAAACGTGGTGTGATCGAGCGGACAACCCGGGGCATCCGCCTGTATTTGGCAACACCCTGCCTGCGTGGCCTGCTGGCCATAGATATGGCGGTTGCTGCCGCAGCATCCATTGTGCTGGTTAACACGGTTGTTTACGTGCAGGCCCACTTTGGTCTTGGCCAGAGTGCTACGGCTCTCGCACTCGCCTGCTTTGGCGGTGGGTCCGTGCTGGCAGCGCTGGGCCTGCCACGCCTGCTGGCACACATGGCCGACCGCACCGTTATGCTCGCAGGGGCGGGTATGCTGTGTGCCGGTGCCTTTATGGCCATATGGGTGCCAAGCTATGGCTGGCTGCTACCACTATGGACGGTTTTTGGCATTGGGTATTCGGTCGCGCAAACGCCCTCCGGCCGCCTGCTCCGCCGCTCCAGCACAGCGGAGGACCGCCCCGCCCTGTTTGCGGCCCAGTTTTCACTCTCGCATTTATGCTGGCTACTGGCTTACCCACTTGCAGGGTGGTTGAGTGCTGGTCTGGACCTCTCCGCTGCGGCTATGGGGCTCTGCGCACTTGCAACCATAGCGACCATGCTGGCTCTGTCCATCTGGCCAGCACAGGATTGAGGCACAACAGCCCTAGGGCCAACTGCTGTCCCTGCACCTTTTTGCACAACCCGGGCAACAGGCACCTGCTCTTGTAGCAGAGGGTTAAAAACCCAGCCTATTATGCATTTCCCCCACAAGTTCGGGCGTATCATCCAGTGGGGTTACGTACCATGGTGCAGGCAGGCGGGTTGCGCTCTCCCCCAGCACACGCACACGACCGGCCAGTTCCAGTTCTTCCACAAACTCACTGATCCGGCGTGATTTGCCCGGAAGCGGAAAAACCGTGACTGGTGCACGACCTGCCACGGATTCGGACATCATGGACACGCTATCTATGGTAACCAGCAGGTTATCCGCACACGCGATCAGCCCGATGTAGGGATTCTCACCCTCCCCATCCCACACGTAGCCACCTGCGGGTTCTATAATTTCCTTCAGCACGGCCAGAGCCTGCGGATCTGTCCGGCGGGAGGCCGTCACAATCAGGCTGCCACCTTCGGCCTGCCGGGTCTGCACCAGCACATTGGCCAGTCTGCGCGCTTCAGCCTCCCCTAGCTGGAAGCGCCCATTGGACCCGCCAACAAGGGCGGCCACCAAGGGGCGGGGCAGATGGGCCAGCTTTGGTTCCCACTCCTGTTTGGCATGTTCCAGCTCTTCTGGGGTCAGACCATGGAGTGCCGTACGCCCCAGCAGCACATTGGGGCCAGAAATATCATCATGGCGGCAGGCAATCACCAGATCAAAGCGGGCAAGGGACTGGCGTGGATTCTGAATTTGCACAACAGGCCGGCAGGAGGAGCGCAGGGCAGCCCCAATGGCTCCCCCTTTGCCACCAATGCTGATCACAACATCCGCACGCAACAGGTCTGCGTGGGATTCCAGGGTCTGCCCGCTGCTTCCGCGCAGGCAGGGTTTGCCCAGCCAGCGCGGACCTGCCAGGGCCATACGTGCAACACGGCCGGGGCACACGGGCTGAAAAACGCCATGCCACCCGGCACGGTTGGTCAGCCCCAATGCCTGCGAACGCATACCGGCAAAATTTTCCCCCACAACAAAAGCATGGGGCTGCGCACAGGGTAAAACCTCTGTGGGATTTGAACCAGTTTGCGCACCTGCATACATTGCGCTCGCCATAACGCGCATTCCTCCGCTACACATCGGCCTTTGCAACCATGCGCCCTGCATGGTCCTGCTTTGTCCTTGCAACCGGATTGCCTTTAAAAGCAAGGCACCTTGTACGCATTACAGACCACGAGAAAGGCAACAGTATGTCCGCTAGCTTTAAGGAGACGGGTCTGTCCCCAGCCCTTTGCGCCCACGCACAACAGGCAGGCATGGTAGAACCGACCCCCATCCAGCTGGCCGCCATTCCCGCTGCGCTGGATGGGCGGGATATTCTGGCAACGGCCCCAACCGGCACGGGCAAAACCGCAGCTTATGCGCTTCCCATGCTGCACAGGCTGCTCAAGGCGCGCAAACCGCGCACGCTGCTGGTTATGGTCCCTACGCGTGAACTTGTATTGCAGACCGCCAAGGTTTTCCGAACCTGCATGGGTGATACAGGCAAAAACAAGCAGCCTTCCAATACCAAACCCATCAACCTGCCCCTTATCTGCCTTTTTGGCGGAGCAGACAGGGACGAACAGGCAGCAGAACTCATCCAGACCAGCGGCGCCACGCGTATTCTGATCGCAACACCGGGACGGCTGCTGGATTTTATTGGCACAGGCACCTGCGACCTTTCGGACTGTTTTCAACTGGTCATGGACGAGAGCGACCGCCTGCTCACCCACGAGTTTGAGGAGGAAACCATGACCATCCTCAACTACCTGCCCACTCCGCGGCAAACCCTCGCCTTTTCCGCCACAATGCCTGCAGCGTGCAAAACCATTCTGGCTGGCATTGTGTACAAGCCCGTTGAACTGAGCGTGGAAAAACCGGCAGAGGAACGCCCCGCCATCCGGCAGGGGGTCCTGTTCCTTGAGAACGAGCAGAAAACCGCTTTCCTCAAAACCTTTTTTGGCCGCAGCCCCAAAACACGCAGCATTGTTTTTGTACGCACCAAAGCCGAGGCCGACGTGCTGGCCGCCACTCTTAAAAAAGCACGGTTGGCAGTTGCTCCCCTGCACGGCGATCTGACGCAGGACAAACGCACAAGCACGGTTGCCAGCTTTGGTGCGGGCCGCCTGTTCATTCTGGTAGCAACCGATGTGGCCGCCCGTGGGCTGGATATTGCCTCGGTCACGCAGGTCATCAATTACGATGTGCCGGAACTGCCAGAAACCTATCTCCACCGCATTGGTCGCACTGGCCGGGCAGGAAAAAAGGGATCAGCCCTCACGCTCTGCTCGGGTGCCGAGCGCAAGCTGTTACGGCAGGTGGAAGTTGGTGCCCATGTTAAACTGCGCGTTTTAAGCATGGAACAGGCCCTTCCTAGCCCAGCGCCTGCCAAACCCCGCACCAGACCTGCCAGCACGTAAAGCCCTGCCGTTAAACCCATTTTTGTGGTGGAAGCCCGCTTCCACCACAATTATGCACACGCGTACGCACACCGGCAGAGAAACCGCTCCACGCACTTAACCCGGCACGGAGGGATTGCAGCCAGCCCAAACCCGAACCATACTTGCATCCATGTGGTGCAGCTCCTTCCCCCCTCACCCATTCTGCCGCGTTTTTATGCCAACGCGCCGTTGCAATGCACCGGGGCAACCATGAGCTGTGGTGCCAAACGCAAGCGGAGTGGCCAAAACTCTTACCGCTTCCATACCCTGCCGGAAGTTCTGCCTCCGCCACTCCCCCCTTTACCCCATGCCGCACCGGAATATCCTCTACCCGACCTGACCCCGTGGGCGCAGGGAAATTGCGGCATAAAAGGGGTACATCATTTTGAAAGCCACAAACCCGGCCCACATATTGCCATTACTGCCCTTATGCATGGGAATGAATATGCTGGGGCCCATGCGCTAACCCAGTTACTCAGCACTCCATTGCACCCGGCCCATGGGCGATTAAGTCTGATTTTTCTTAATCTGGAAGCATATGCTGCGTTTGACCCACGCCGCCCCTCCCAGTTCCGCTTTATTGAGGAGGATATGAACAGGCTGTGGATGCCACACCTGATCCGCTCATCCCACACATCGCTTGAAATGCGTCGGGTGCGCGAGTTGCTCCCCGTTATCGACACGGTGGACATTCTGCTCGACCTGCACACCATGACATGGCCTTCCGCAACCCTGCTGCTCACCAGCATGGCGGAGCGGAACCTGCATATGGCAAGCGCACTGGCCAATGGGCAGGCGGCACCGCCACAGGTTGTGCTGGACCACGGGCACCCCACCGGCCCCCGCCTGATTGACTATGAACGGTTTTCCGCACCGGCGGGAACAGCCCGCGCCTGCCTGCTTGAAGCAGGGCAACACTGGACACGCTCCGCCGCAGGGCAAAGCCTGCTCTCAGCACGCCAAATACTGGCCCTGCATGGAATGCTTCCCGTTGCCGCGCAGGAGGGCCTGTGCCCGTCAGCTTCGTGCGTAAACGCCATGGTTACCGACTGTGTGGAAGCCTACACCGCCAGCTTTGCTTTTGTGCGCCCTTTTGTGGGGGGAGAAATTATAGAGCAGGCAGGCACCATAATTGCCGTTGATGGCATGGATGAAATCCGCACCCCTTACAACAACTGTATGCTGGTCATACCCAATTTACGCCCCCGGCGTGGCCACACGGCGGTAAGGCTGGCGCGCATTCTTTAAAATCCACTGTCAGGCACTGCGACTATTCCCCAACAAACGGGGCAATAAAACTTTAATATGGGCACCAGATCTGACTCGTCCCCACACGTATGGGTCATCGCGTGCCCCAAGCACTTCCATATCCGTCACACACAACACTTCCCGGGTCTTGACGGTGTTCCCCTCCCTGCGCACCCTGCGCCACGCACCCACCACACGGTGCGTGTTCTGGCAGTTTTTTTAACAGGCAGGAATGAGGCGCAATGCATTTTATTACGACATTCGACCCATCCTCTTTTCGCGATACATTTATAAGTTATCTGTCTGCTTTTATTTTTGGCACCCTTATTGGCGCAGAACGCCAGTACAGGCAGCGTACGGCTGGCCTGCGCACCAACGCACTGGTGGCCCTTGGGGCAGCAGCTTTTGTGGATCTGGCCCAGCAGCTTGCAGGCAATGCAGATGCCGTGCGGGTTATTGCCTATGTTGTCTCCGGCGTAGGTTTTTTGGGCGCAGGTGTGATCATGAAGGATGGTGCCAATGTGCGCGGGCTCAACACCGCGGCAACATTATGGTGTTCCGCTGCCGTTGGGGCATGTGCCGGAACCGACATGGTGGCCGAAGCCGGGTTACTCACACTCTTTATTATTGCGGGGAACACCCTGCTACGGCCTTTGGTTAAAGCCATTGACCGCATTCCCGCCGGTCAATCGGACGAAGCAACCTACTCCGTAAGCGTCCTGACCGACCATGCCCATGCGGGCCTGTTGCGAGACCTTGTGGTGGACCGGCTGGAGGAGGCCCGTTTTCCCGTTGCCGAGGTCGCCTTGTCCGACCATGCGGAAGGAAGTGTGGAAATTTCGGCCATACTCAGTTCCAACGTGCTGGACACAGTGGAACTGGAACGCGTTGTAAACCAGTTGGAAGCCGAAAAAGGCGTTACACACGCAACATGGCTGACCGCGCGGGAAAACTAGGCCCGCACATTCCAGCAGACAAGGCCAGACTTTACGCCACATTCCGCAAATATGTGGCTAGTAAAGCCGCGCCCCTGACCTTATGCAGCGTAATCAGCCTGCGGCTTGTGCTTTTTGGGCGGCTGCGCGGGCTGCCATTTTTTCTTCCTCGGTCCAGACCTTACGCTCACGCTTTTGCTGCGGCTTGACCTGCTTGACCGGCCCGCCACCCAGCACAGGTGGACGCATGGTGGAATTCTGGGCAGCATCCGAATGCCATGGATGATCGCGCTGCACGTCCAGACCACGCCCAATTTCGCGCTCTACAGCATGGAGCCATGCTCTTTGCTCGGCATCGCACAAGGTAATGGCAAAACCGCTCCGCCCCGCGCGGCCTGTCCGGCCAATACGGTGGACATAACTTTCGGGCAGGCTGGGCAGATCGTGGTTAAAAACATGCGTCACCGTATCCACATCAATGCCACGGGCGGCAATATCCGTTGCAACCAGAACCTGCGCATGACCCGTGCGGAAGGCCTCCAGCGCACGTTCGCGCTGGCCCTGGGATTTGTTGCCATGCAGGGCTTCGGCGGTCATGCCCGCTTCGGTAATAAAGGCACAGACCTCGTTGGCAATGTTCTTTTGCAGGGTAAAAACCACAGCCTGCCCCATACCCGGTGTTTGCAGCAGGGACAGGAGCGCGTCCTTTTTGTCCGCAGCGTTCACAAACATGACCGACTGCTCAATCCGGTCAACCGTCGTCGATGGGGGGGCAATTTCAACCTTGGCCGGGTCTTGCAAAAGACTTTCGGCCAAAGCCGCAATGGATTTTGGCATTGTTGCCGACAGCAGCACCGTGTGCCGCTCCTTGGGCAGGGTTGCAACAATACGCTCAATCGGTTTGGCAAACCCCATATCCAGCATCTGGTCGGCCTCATCAAGCACCAGTGCTTCCAACTGGGACAAATCGCAAAGCCCCTGTTCAATCAGGTCAAGCAGACGCCCCGGTGCTGCAACAATAATATCCACACCATCCTTAAGGGCATTCACCTGATGTATCTGGGCGAAACCACCAAAAATGGTTGTCACACGTGGCTTGAGGTAACGGCCAAAACTTTCAAACCCATCCGCAATCTGGGAGACCAGTTCCCGCGTGGGAGCCAGCACCAGCACGCGGGCCCCTCCCTTGGGGGCCGGGCGGGGTGTTTGTGCCAGACGGTGCAGCAAGGGCAAGGCAAAAGCTGCTGTTTTGCCTGTACCCGTCTGGGCCATACCCAGCAGGTCGCGGCCTTGCAGCAGCAACGGTATGGACTGGGCCTGAATGGGGGTGGGCTTCGTGTACCCTTCCTCCGCCAGAGCATTGAGCAGGGGCTGGGTCAGATTAAGGTCGGTAAATGTTGTGGGCATGATCACACAGCGCCTCCGGCGCTAATCAGGCTGCGCCTATTCGGGCTTCGCTGGGTTCGGGAAGGCAGAGCATTACGGGGGGTGTTGTGCCACGTCAACGCGCAAAAAAGACGCGGTGCGTTTTATCTGCCTCCATCCCCTGCCCCTTTGTGCGATCGGCCACCGCCACACCCCACAAACGGTGATGGCACCAGGGAAACAGGCAATAAAAAAAGCGTGGGAGAAAACCTCCCACGCTTTTTGACACACCCAGTTTTTAAGGCGAATTACCGCGCATAAATGGGGAAGCGTGCGCACAGGGTCTTAACCCGTTCGTGCACAGCGTTCTCAACGACTGCATCACCTTCACCGCCGGAAGCGGCAAGGGCTGTCAGCACTTCGTCAATCATTTCCCCAACCTGACGGAACTCTTCCTCGCGGAAGCCACGCGCCGTTGCCGCCGGGCTGCCCAGACGCACGCCAGAGGTAATGGCGGGTTTTTCCGGGTCAAACGGAATGGCGTTTTTGTTGGCTGTAATGCCTGCACGTTCCAGCGCCTGCTCGGCGGCCTTGCCGGTAACCTTTTTGGGCCGCAGGTCAACGAGCAGCAGATGGGAATCCGTACCACCCGTAACAATATCAAACCCGCGTTCAACCAGCACTTCGGCCAGAACCGCTGCGTTCTTCTGCACGGCCTTCTGGTATTCCTTGAACTCGGGGCGCAGGGCCTCGCCAAAAGCAACGGCTTTACCGGCAATAACATGCATGAGCGGGCCGCCCTGCAAACCGGGGAACACGGCGGAGTTGATCTTCTTGGCCAGAGCTTCGCTGTTGGTCAGGATCAGGCCGCCGCGGGGGCCACGCAGGGTTTTGTGCGTGGTGGAGGTAACAATGTCCGCATATTCAAGCGGGTTGGGGTACAGACCTGCTGCCACCAGACCGGCAAAGTGTGCCATGTCCACCATAAGCAGTGCGCCCACTTCGTCCGCAATCCGGCGGAAGCGTGCAAAATCGATAATCCGCGGGTAAGCAGACCCACCAGCCACAATAATGGACGGCTTGTGCTCACGCGCAAGGCTTTCCATCTGTTCGTAATCCAGCATCCCATCCTGCTGGCGCACGCCATACTGAACGGCATTGAACCATTTGCCAGAATAGTTGGGAGCTGCGCCGTGTGTCAGGTGGCCACCAGCGGCAAGGCTCATCCCCAGCACCGTATCGCCCGGCTTGCCCATGGCCATGAAGGCCGCCTGATTGGCATTGGCACCAGAATGGGGCTGCACATTGGCAAAAGCCGCGCCAAACAGAGTTTTAGCCCGTTCAATGGCAAGGATTTCCACCTTGTCCACTTCCACGCAGCCACCATAGTAACGGCGACCGGGGTAACCTTCTGCATATTTGTTGGTCAGCACACTGCCCTGCGCCTGCAAAACGGCCTCGGAGGCCATATTTTCGCTGGCGATCAGCTCAATGCCATCCTGCTGGCGGGTCAGCTCGGCGGCAATGGCGGACGCAACGTCCGGATCCGTCTGGGTCAGGGGCGCATGAAAAAAACGGTCCAGATCCGTGTGGCTCATTCGGGTGTTCCCTCAAAATCAAACTGTCGTTTGGCAACATGCCTGCCGGGCGGCAGATAGCGGTCAATGGTTCCAGCACACTCCAGCCAGACTGCACCGGAGCCTGCATTATAGCAGACAGAAGCACTGGATGGTCTCTTACCCCGTTCCACGCGCCCCTGACAGGAGAAAAATTCCAACACGGCAGAACCTCGCTCCCATTCAGGCTGATCCCGCTTTTACACGCGGTCTGCCTTTGGATAAACCGCAAACAACAGCAGGGAAAAAACATACCGCCACAAACCACCCCGGCATGGCGCAACCTCCCCCCGCCTGCTCCACCCCCCGGTTCCATACATCCGGCTCCATACATTTAAGGGCCGGACTGGTCCGGATTCGCAAATCCGGCTCTTAAGCACCGTTCCACGCGGAGCTGCTCCCTGCTGCTCCGGGGTTGCATAACATGGGCAGGAGCGCATACTCCGCCACGTCTTATTCACCCCTGTTTGTTCTGCCATGTTCAACCGGGCCAATACCCCGCTCCGTGGCGAACACCGTGCAAGGAGATCCCGCCCATGATGGCAGGTCGTTTCCCTTTGACCCGCCCGCGCCGCAACCGGTTTGACGATGCGACACGCCGCCTGGTTGCCGAAAATTCACTGGGCATCAGCAACCTGATCTGGCCGATTTTTTTCATGGAAGGTACGGGTGCCACAACCGAAGTATCCTCCATGCCCGGCGCGCACCGCGTAACACTCGACCGGTTGGCCAAACATGTTGAGCCTGCTGCAAAGCTGGGTATCCCCGCTCTTGCCCTGTTCCCCATCACCCCGTCCGAAGCACGGGATGAAACCGGCAAAGAAGCGCTCAACCCGGACAATCTGATGTGCCGCGCAGCACGGTTGCTCAAAAAAGAATTCCCTGACCTCGCCCTGATCGGGGATGTGGCACTCGACCCCTACACCAGCCATGGGCATGATGGGGTGATCGAAAATGGCTATGTCGTCAATGAGGCCTCGGTGCAGATTCTGGCCCAGCAGGCTGTTAATCAGGCCATTGCAGGGGTGGATATTATTGCCCCATCAGACATGATGGATGGCCGCATTGGCACCATCCGCCAGGATCTGGACGTGAATGGGCTGATCAACACACGTATCATGTCCTATTCCGCCAAATATGCCTCGGCATTCTATGGCCCGTTCCGCGATGCCCTTGGTTCTGGCGGTCTGCTGAAAGGGGACAAAAAAACCTACCAGATGGACCCGGCCAACAGTGACGAAGCGCTGCGTGAAGTCGAGATGGACATTGCCGAAGGGGCTGACATGGTCATGGTCAAACCCGGTATGCCTTATCTGGATATTATCCGCCGGGTGAAAGATACCTTCAGTGTGCCGACTTTTGCGTATCAGGTCTCTGGAGAATATGCGATGCTTATGGCAGCCATCAACAATGGCTGGCTCGACCGCGACCGTGCCATTATGGAAAGTCTTATGGCCTTCCGCCGTGCAGGTGCCAATGGCGTGTTAACGTATTTTGCCATTGAAGCCGCACAGCATATTCGGGAAAGATCGGGCCTGTAACCACACAGCCTGGCCTATGCCGGGTAAGGCGGACTGGCATAACACCAGCCCGCCACGCATCCGGGATTGCCGACCATGACGTCTCCACTGCGTAACCCGCAGTTTTTTTACACCACCACCCCACAGCCATGCCCGTATTTACCGGCGCGCATGGAACGCAAAATTCTGGCTGATCTCTCTGTTCCTGATGCAGACACACTGCATAGCCGCCTGTCCTGTGCGGGTTTCCGCCGCAGTCACACGCTGGCCTATGCGCCATTGTGCGAAGGCTGCTCGGCCTGCATCCCCATCCGCCTGCCCGTTGCGGATTTTACCCCCAGCCGTACACAAAAACGCATTGGCAACCGTAATGCGGACCTGACCGCTACGCTCCTGCCCCCAACAGCAACCAGCGAGCAGTACACGCTCTTCCACCGTTACCTGAGCACCCGCCATGCGGATGGTGAAATGGCGGGCATGAGCCCGCGCGATTACCGGATTATGGTGGAAGAAACCACAGTCGATACGCAAATTATAGAATTCCGTACCCCCGACCAAAAACTGGTTGCAGTCAGCCTGACCGACACACTGGATGATGGGCTTTCCGCCGTATACAGTTTTTACGACCCAAGCCAGCCCATGCGCTCCTTGGGGGTTTACGTCATTCTTTTTCTTATCCGCCAGACGTTCCTGCTTGGCCGGCCCTACCTTTATCTGGGCTACTGGATTCCAGGCAGCCCCAAAATGGCCTATAAAAGCGGCTTCCGCCCGGCAGAAATCCTGCGGCAGGATGCTTGGCGTACACTGGACCCCACTCAGCCAGTCAACACAGAGCGCTGCGGTTTATTCCCAGACGCTCCGTTATTCTGACCAGCCGCCTGGCAAGCACGCCGCGCCAGAATTAGCCCTTTTTATTGGCCCATGTAGGGGCCAGCTTGCCAACACTGGCGCGCTTGCCCAGCCAGTCCTGCAAATCCGCCATGGAACGGCAGCGTACCGTTCCCGGCCAGACCAGCCCATCCTCTGCGGCAAACACCACAGCCTGCCGCAGTTGGCCTCCATCTGCATATTTTTGCAGTGCCACACCAAGGCCACGCGTCATAACCGGAAGCTGATCCAGTGGGAAAATCAAAAACCGCCGGTTGTCCCCCAGAACGGCAACATGGTCACCCTGTGCTGGAATACACAACTGGGCGGACTCATCCCCCTTGAGGTTAAGCACCTGCCGCCCCGACCGCTTTTCGGCCACCAGAGCGTCATCCTCTACCACCATGCCGCGCCCGGCACTGGACGCCACCAGACGTTTGCCCCCTTCTTCCAAGGGGAATACCGCCAGAAGCTCCTCATCATTGGACAGCTCTATCAGCAGGCGCACCGGCTGGCCATCACCGCGCCCACGCGGCAGGTCGGCCCCCTTTACGGTAAAGGCACGGCCATCGGTTGCAAAAAAGCACAGCCGGTCCGTACTCTGGCAGGGAATAGCCAGCTTAAGCCCATCGCCTTCCTTGAACTTCTGGTTATCCAGATCAACATTATGGCCCTTAATGGCCCTGACCCACCCTTTCTGGGACAGGATCATGGTCAAAGGCTCACGTTCCACGGTTTCCACAACCGAAATATCAACCGGCTTGGGCGCAGACAGAATGGTGCTGCGCCGGGCCCCAACACGCCCTTTGCCAAACACCTTGACCATTTTGTCCAGTTCCTGCCCGATCTGCTTCCAGCGCAGTTTTTCATCCCCCAGCAGACCGACAAGGCTGGCTTTTTCCGCCGAGAGTGCGTCATGCTCCTTACGGATTTCCATTTCTTCCAACCGGCGCAAACTCCGCAGACGCATATTCAGCACAGATTCCGCCTGCATGTCCGTCAGCCCGAAGGTGGCAATCAGGCTGGCTTTGGCGTCGTCCTCCTCGCGGATAATCCGAATAACCTCATCCAGATTGAGGTAAACAATTAAAAAGCCAGCCAGAATTTCCAACCGCCGCTCCACGGCAGCCAAGCGGTGGCGGCTACGGCGCTCCAGTACCTCGTGCCGGTGGTCCAGCCATGCCTGCAGAACCTGTTTAAGCCCCAGCACACCGGGGGAGCGGTCCGCGCCAAGTACGTTCATGTTCAGGGCAAAACGGCTTTCCAGCGGTGTTGCCCTGAACAGGGTTTCCATCAGCACTTCGGGTTCAATACCACGAGTTTTAGGCTCCAGAATCAGGCGGATCTCGTCCGTACTTTCATCACGGATGTCGCCCAGAAGCGGGAGTTTTTTCTGCTCCAGCAGATCCGCCACCTGCTCGATCAGGCGGGATTTCTGTACCTGATACGGAATTTCCGACACCACAATATGCCACGTGCCAAACCGCCCCTGCTCTACAGCCCAGCGCGCCCGCATACGAAAACCACCACGCCCCGTTTCGTATGCCTGCAAAATGGCAGAAGCATCCTCAACAATCAGCCCACCGGTAGGAAAATCCGGCCCCGGCATAAGGGCCAGCAGGTCCTGCGTTGTGGAGGCGGGTTTACGTGCCAGCAAAGCCGCAGCGGCACAGACCTCGGCAGCATTATGGGGGGGAATACTGGTCGCCATACCCACGGCAATACCCGCAGCACCATTGGCAAGCAGGTTGGGAAAAGCCGCAGGCAGCACAATGGGTTCCTGCTCCTCACCATCATAGGTGGGCCGAAAATCCACGGCGTCACTCTCTATCCCGTCCAGCAGGGCTACGGCCACCTCGGTCAGGCGTGCTTCCGTGTAACGCATGGCGGCGGCGTTATCACCATCGATCGAGCCAAAGTTGCCCTGACCTTCCACAAGCGGGTAACGGGCAGCAAAATCCTGTGCAAGCCTCACCAGTGCTTCGTACACCGAGGCATCACCATGTGGATGGAACTTACCAATAACGTCCCCCACAACGCGTGCGCATTTTTTGAACCCCGAAGCCGGGTCCAGCTTAAGCTGGTGCATGGCGTAAACCAGCCGCCGGTGAACAGGCTTTAGCCCATCGCGCACATCTGGCAGAGAGCGCGACATGATGGTGGACAAAGCATAGGCCAGATAACGCTCGCTTAGCGCATCCGCCAGTTTTGTCTCCTCAATATGGCCTTCAAATGTCTCGTTCATGCTCTGCCCCAGAAAAAACGGTGCGATATGTGATTTGCCACAGACATACCGCCACAGGCCCAGTTGTGCCAGCCTTGGCGCGCACTTCAGTCCGTGTTGTGCCCTGCAACCAGTTTTTCAACGCGTGCAAGCAGCCTCTGCCGTGCCGCAGGCAAGGGTTGATGCCGCTGCCCAAATGCGTCCCGCGCCAAAAAATATCCACTCAGGCGCAAACCATCCAACCAGTCTGCCCAACTCCCTGCATTTGTAGGATCGTGCAAAAAAGCCGGGAGTGGTAAAAGCCGGTCTTTCCACGCGCCTGCGCCTTCCGCGCTGACCGCACGCCCTGTGCGGGGGGAAACATAGGCAAGCCCGTGCGTTTGCCCGGTTACCGCGCAGGCGCGCAGATCAAGCCCAAAACCCAGCACGTCCAGCAGTGCCAGTTCCCACTCAATATAATTTGGTAATCCCACCCGTTCAGCCACATCCGGGTCATACCCGATGAAAGACAGCAACGTGAGCGTGGCACCAAAAAATGCCGGGCATGGTTCGCCTTCAGGCAGGGTTGCATCGACCAGCACGCAGGCAGACTGCATCATGGCCAGTGCCAGTGGCATACTTAAAATACGCGCAGCGCAGCCATAAAGCACTTCGCCTGAAACACGCAGCGGTGCGCCCTCGCTCCGTTGCACAAGCCTAGCCTTAACCACATTCCCCGGTTGCCACAAGGCGCGCCCTGCACGGCTGGCCCCGCCATAAGCCAAAGCCCGCACCAGCCCATCTTCCTCAGTCAGTAAGTGAACCCGTGTGCCGCTCTCGCCTTGTGGTGCCACAAAAACAACAAGGGCGGGAGCCTCCCTTTCCAGAGAAGTCCCGCCCTTGTTCAACATCCAAAAGACCCGGTCTTAGACGCCGGAAACCTTTGCCACTTCCGCAGCAAAGTCATCAACGGTCTTTTCAATGCCTTCGCCCAGATGGAAGCGGTCAAAACCAGCCAGTTTAACACCAGCTTTTTTAACAACGTCCTTCACGCGGCTTTCGCCATCGTGCACCCATACCTGCTCCAGAAGAACAACTTCTTCATAGAACTTGCGGATACGGCCTTCGACCATTTTTTCAATAATGGCTTCGGGCTTGCCGGATGCGCGGGACTGTTCGATCAGAACAGCGCGTTCACGCTCGACTTCTTCCTGATTCAGGCTGCTGACATCCAGAGCGGACGGACGGGTAGCTGCAACGTGCATCCCAACCTGACGGCCAAGCTGTTCAATAGCTTCATCAGCCGTCGGAGCTTCAATAGCTGCCAGAACACCAATCTTGCCCAGACCAGGGCGCAGGGCACCATGCACGTAGGTTGCCACAACGCCAGACGGCACGGTGAACACGCGCGCGCGGCGCAGGGTCATGTTTTCGCCAATGGTGGCGATCAGGTGCGTCAGCTCATCAGCCACGGTGCGGCCCGTGTCCAGCGTAGCGGCCTTAATGGCTTCCAGATCTTCACCAACCTTGAGCGCTACTTTGGCAACGGATTCCACAAAGTTCTGGAATGCTTCGTTACGGGCAACAAAGTCGGTTTCTGCATTGACTTCCACCATGGCGGCAACCTTGTCGCCAGAGGCAACGGCCACCAGACCTTCTGCTGCAACACGGCCAGACTTTTTGGCTGCTGCGGCAAGGCCCTTGGTGCGCAGCCAGTCAATGGCGGCTTCAATATCACCCTGCGCTTCGTTCAGCGCTTTTTTGCAATCCATCATGCCTGCGCCGGTTTTTTCGCGCAGTTCCTTGACCAGTGCAGCGGTAATTTCCGCCATATTCCTACTCCTTAGAAAACCGCAACGCGCCCTTGGCAGGGCGCGCGGCAGAACATTCCATTGCCTGCAAAAAACAGGCACTTCATGCAAAAAAACAGCCCGGTCTGGACCGGGCTGTTTTTAAAGGCTTCAGCCGGCTGCCGGAGCTTCTTCAGCCACCGGAGCGGCTGCAAGAGCAGGCTCAACCGGCAGTTCTTCAGAAGCACCCACATCGTGCCCAGCCGCACCCAGCTCGGCGGAAATACCGTCCAGCACGG
Source organism: Acetobacter syzygii (assembly GCF_000964225.1). Taxonomy (GTDB): domain Bacteria; phylum Pseudomonadota; class Alphaproteobacteria; order Acetobacterales; family Acetobacteraceae; genus Acetobacter; species Acetobacter syzygii. The sequence goes on from NZ_BAMZ01000021.1 coordinate 84,999, forward strand.
AAGCGGAAACAAGGTCACAATACAGGCCAATGGCGCGAATGGCGTCATCGTTACCGGGGACCGGGTAGGTCACGCCGCGGGGGTCGGAGTTGCTGTCCAGAATGGCCACAACCGGAATACCCAGCTTGTTGGCTTCTTCAATGGCCAGCTTTTCCTTGTTCGTGTCGATCACGAACAGCACGTCGGGCAGGCCACCCATTTCCTTGATCCCGCCGAGGGAGCGTTCCAGCTTGTCACGCTGGCGGGTCAGTTCCAGCACTTCCTTTTTGGTCAGACCGGAAGTTGCGCCTTCGAGCGTTTCTTCAATCTGGCGCAGGCGCTTGATGGAACCCTGAATGGTCTTCCAGTTGGTGAGCATACCACCCAGCCAACGATGGTTGACGTAGTACTGGCCGCAGCGGCGTGCTGCTTCTGCAATCGGGTCCTGTGCGGCGCGCTTGGTGCCAACGAACAGAACGCGGCCACCACCGGCCACAACATCACGAATCGCTTTAAGGGCGCGGTCAAGCAGGCCAACGGTCTGCTGAAGGTCGATGATGTGAACCTGGTTACGAACACCAAACAGGAACGGCGCCATGCGCGGGTTCCAGCGGCGGGTGTGGTGACCAAAGTGAACACCAGCTTCAAGCAGCTGGCGCAGTGTGAAATCGGGCATCGCCATGGGGCGTATTCCTACCTAACTGGTTAAACCTCCGCGAGACACCACCCAGCCATTGGACCGGGCACCAGAGGTGTATGGCCTCGCGTGTGTTATACCCCCGCAAGACGCCGGGGCGGCTCTATATGGCGTTTTTTGGCCCCACAGGCAAGGCCAAAATATGGGTTCAGCCCTGCTCCAGCGGTTTGGCGTACTGGTTGGGCACACCACTGCGTGCCAGCAGGTCCCGCAGGCTTTTAACCACCGGGAACACCTCCACATTGTGGTCTCCGCCCAGTTCACGCCATGCGTTTTGCTCCATTTCCACAATCTCGCGATCTTCTTCAAAAATGCGATGTGTGAACAGGCCGAGCACAGGCCACGCCATATCCAGCAAAAAAGTCCATTTGGGTTTTTTAACGGACAGCAGACCAAACGCCTGCGTAACCTGCTGGGTTTCCCCCAAGGGCAGATAACAGGCCCACAGGTCCATAATAAGATCTCCGTCCTTATCGTGGATCTGAAGAGTCTGGTACGGGTAAGTGGTACGGATGGATACCACCTCCTCCACAGGCTGCTCCCGGCCATCATCATGGTGTTTGCCAAAAATCAGGGCTTCGGCCAGCGGCTGGTTGCCGCCCTTGCGGGCAAAGCTGTAGCGCGCTTCCATAAAGTTATCGCCCTTGTCCTGCCCCAGAAAACGGGCGGTAATGGACCCCATCTGCCTGCGGTGCAGGAACTGGTGGTTCATGTCCATCAGGTTTTCATGCATGAAGGTATAATGGCACTTCAGACGCGGGCTGAACTGGCGGGTTTTGTATTCGGGGTTACCAACCTGCGCTATGTCCGGCACGGGCACCTTGTCAGCCAGATCCGGGTTGCCGGGGAAAATAAAGATCAGCCCGCTTTTTTCCCGGCACGGATATGCCTTGACCGGGCGGCCAACGCCCTCCTTGTTCAGGTATGGTACGGTCACGCACTTGCCCTGCCGGTCAAACGCCCAGCCATGATAGCAGCATTTAACGCACCCTTTATCGTCCACAACGCCTTTGCTTAGCGGCACCTGCCGGTGGGCACAGCGGTCTTCCAGCGCATAAACCGGACCGTATTCGGGGCGGATCAACGCAATGGGGTGGCCTGCAAACTGCGCAGCAAATGCCTTGCCCGGCCGCACCTTGCTGGACCATGCCACAGGATACCAGAAGTTGGGGTCAACATCGATCTGCCTCAGATCGTAGCGGGGGGCATTGGCCCGCTCCGCCTGCTGCTCCGTGGTGGTTGTTGCCTGTTGCATGGTTTCACCTCGTCAGAATACCACAGACCGGCTCTTCCGATGCACATTATTCCGGCCTGAAAGGGAATGGCGCACGATTGAGCATTCCGCCCGATCTGCACAAGCCCTTATCATCGCATGTCTGCCTTCCAGACGAAAAGGGCATAAATCAAACCAGTTTTATGCAACCTGCCGCAGGCAATCCGCCAGACGGGCCGTCTGCTCATCCGCATCCGGCATTTGCTGCCCATCAACACGCTCCACCACCCGGAGCGAAAGGGAGTTAACCAGCCATACCCCCCGCGCGCAATGCAAAGCCGCAGGGTGCACCGGGGCTTCCTGCACCACACCTTTTTCCAGCAGGCGCAGGCGGGCAATACCTGCCAAAGCACCCTCTGCTGCTGGAGGCGTTACCAATCCGGCATCGGTTGCCAGAACAAGGTTACTGATTGTACTTTCCGCCACCCGCCCCTGCGTGTTGAGCAAAAGCGCATCCTGCGCCCCGGCCTGCTCGGCCTCCTGCCGGGCCAGAATGCCGGGCAGATAATTCAGGCTTTTAATATAAGATAACGGGGATGCCTCATCCCGCCTGATCAGGCGGCTGGTTATCACCCGCACAGATGATACGGCAAATTCTCCCGGCACGGCAGTCAGCAGAACTGTTGGCTGCCCATGCACAGGGGGCAACAGCCCCCTTGGTCCTTCCCCCCGTGCCACAGTCAACCGCAACACGGCATCTTCCAGACCGCAGACACTCAGCAAGGCTTTTGCTGCCTGTTCCACACATTCCTCTGTGGGCACAGTCAGCCCCAGCACACTTCCCCCGGCTGCCAGCCGCGCCATGTGGCGGGGCAGATGCACAACCTGCCCACCAACCGCACGCATGGTTTCAAACAGTCCATCGCCCAGAGTAAAGCCTCGATCCGCCGGGCTTATCCGGGCCTCGTGCTGGGCGCAAATGGCACCGTTGAGCCAGACAAACATCACACACCCTCCGCAAAGACAACAAATGGTGCCAGTTTAAGCCGCATTTCCTCATATTCCTTCTGCGGGTCGGACAAAATGGTAATCCCACCACCTGTGCCAATACGCAGTTGACCGCCTTGCGCCACAAAACTGCGAATAATTACGGAACTATCCATCCGCCCATCCACACCAATACAAAAGACTGTGCCGCAATAAGCACCACGTGGCGTATTTTCCAGCTCGTCAATAATCGCCATGGCACGGTGCTTGGGCGCACCCGTTACAGACCCCGGCGGCAGTGTTGCCAGCAGCAGGTCAAACACATCGCGCCCCGGCAGCAGACGCCCCTGCACTTCCGAAACGAGGTGATGCACATGCGCAAACCGCTCCACCACCCAGAGCTGGGGCACCTGCACGCTACCAACCTGTGCTACCTGCCCTATGTCATGGCGCATCAGGTCCACAATCATCAGGTTCTCCGCACGTTCCTTATCGTCCGCTGCCAGACGCTGGGCCAGATGCTGGTCTTCGGTCGGGGTTTGCCCGCGGGGGGCTGTGCCTTTTATGGGGCGTGTTGCCACCTGCCCGTGGCGATCAACCTGCAAAAACCGTTCCGGCGAGCAGGAAAGAAGAGAAAAATCCCGACCACAAGACAAAAAAGCACCAAACGGGGCGGGTGCAACCTGCCTGAGCTTACGGTACAGGTCGCTACTCCGCACACAAGGCGGCAAAGCCGCACTATGCTGGCAGGTTATGTTGACCTGAAAAATATCGCCCGCGGCAATATACTGCCGCGCCTGCTCCACCACATGGCGGTAGCTGGCATCGCTGTAGCTGGGATGCAGGATCAAAGGCCCCACAACAGGAGGGGGAGGAGCCTGTTCGGGCAAAGCCGCCCATGCCGCCAAAGCCTTGCCCCGTGCATGAGCAGACAACCCACCCTGCGTTAGCCCTGCCAGAAAAACACGTTTGTTCTGGCGATCCCATACATAAGCATGATTGTAAAAAGCGGCGGAAAAAAGCGGCTCTTCCCCGGCCACATGGCGGGTTGGCACGCCCTGCACCGCCATACCAAACGCATAGCTGGCCAAGCCAACCCAACCACCACAAAAAGGCACATCCCCTTCAGGCACAGTCTGCGTAAATTTTTGCAGTATTATCCGCAGGGTTTGCATAACGTCCTGTGGTGAACCGTGCACTATGGGCGCGCCATCCAGTTCTGCCCTGTCTGTAAAAACATGAAGGGTATGGCATGGATTATGGCAAAAAATCTGCCAGCGGTTACGGCCATCCAGCTCTCCGCCACTATCGAGAAAAGCACACCACGGTGCCTGCCCCCACATGGCCAGCACCACATCCGGGTTACGCCATGCCAGTGGCTGCACCCATGCCATGCCTCAGACCTGCTCCACGCGGGAAATACCTGCCAGTGTGCGCAGTTTTTGCCCAAGCAGTGGTGTAACCTTGTACCCTCCCCGCAACCGGATTTCCACATCGCAGCTTTCCGCCACACCGGGAAGCAGCACAATGCGCCCTGCCCCTCCTTTCTGTTCACCCAGCACGGTTTGCAGGGCAGGCAGGGCCTCCTCCTTATCCAGCCATATCCGCATTTCGCTCTGGCCTTGCGCAGCAGCCTGCTCCAGTTCCACAATGTCGGACGCGGTTATGCGCATGGCCTCCCCCTCCAGCTTAAGCTCGGCTGTTACCAGCACGGCCCGCCCGGCTACCAAACTTTCGCGCACCCGCCCCAACACTTCGGAAAACACGGTCACTTCGCACCCACCCGTAGCATCGGACAGGCGCACCCATGCCATTTTGTTCCCCGTGCGGGTTGGACGTTCCTTGCGGTCCACAACGCAACCTGCAATTTTAACCCGCCCGACACCTGCTTCCGCCACAGACAAAAGCTGCGAGGATTTGACTACCCCCAGCTTGCGCAACACCGGCCCATAGGAATCCAGCGGGTGCGCTGTCATGTGGAAACCAATAGCCTCCGCTTCCATCGCCAATTTTTCAAACTCAGGCCAGTCCGGCCCATCGGCCAGACGCAGAGGCTCCTTTTCTCCTCCGCCCCCAAACAGACCGATCTGCCCCGATGCCGCCTCCTGCGCCTGACTGTGCGCCCGGCGCAAAATGGCATCCGCTGAATGGAAAACCCGTGCGCGGTTTTTATCCAGGCATTCGAATGCACCAGCTTTAGCCAGATTTTCCATTTGCATACGATTGATGTGCTTGGGGTCAATGCGGCTTGCAAAGTCTGCCAGATCGGCAAAAGGCGTGTTGCCACGGGTTTCGACCAGAACTTCCATGGCACTAAAACCAACTTTTTTAATCGCAGCCAGTGCGTAACGGATGCCATATTCCCCATTGGGCAGAACCTCAACGGCAAAATCCGCTTCTGAGCGATTGATGTCGGGCGGAAGAACGGTAATGCCCATACGCTCGGCTTCCTGCCGTAGGGCTGCCAGCTTTTCCGTCCGTTCGCGCGCAAGGGACATACAGGCAGCAAGGAAGGCCACAGGGTGGTTGGCCTTCATCCATGCAGTCTGATAGGAAACCAAAGCATAAGCCGCGGCATGGGATTTGTTAAAACCATAGTCCGCAAACTTGGCCATAAGGTCAAAGACCTCCACCGCCTTGTCATGGTCTATGCCGCGCCCGGTTGCGCCTTTGGTAAAGATCTCGCGCTGGTGGTCCATTTCCGCCCGGATCTTTTTACCCATGGCGCGGCGGAGCAGATCGGCTCCACCCAGACTATAGCCTGCCATTTTCTGGGCAATCTGCATAACCTGTTCCTGATAGACCATAATGCCATAAGTCTCTTCAAGAATATCGCGGATTTCCTCGTGCGGTGGCTCCCATGCCTCACCATGTTTACGGCGGCAGTAATCGGGAATATTGGCCATTGGACCGGGGCGGTAAAGTGCAACGGCCGCAATCAGATCTTCCAGTCGGGTCGGGCGCATCTGTTTGAGAACATCGCGCATACCCGCGCCTTCAAACTGGAATACGCCTGCCGTATCCCCCCGGCTGAGCATATCGTATGTTGGGCCGTCATTCAGGGGAATGCTTGCCAGATCAACCGTTTTGCCCATTTTTTGGATAAAATCCACACCCCGTTTAAGGATGGTCAGCGTGGTCAGCCCCAGAAAGTCGAACTTGACCAGACCGGCCTGTTCAACAAACTTCATGTTATACTGGGTGACCAGCGTATCGCTCTTGGGGTCTCGGTACAGCGGCACAAGTTCGACCAGCGGACGATCCCCGATCACCACCCCTGCGGCGTGGGTACTGGCGTGGCGGAACAGCCCTTCCAGTTGCTGGGCAATTTCAAGCAGTCTGCGCAATGCCTCGTCATTATCACGCATTTCCTGCAATTTTGGCTCGCCTGCTATGGCTTCCTTGAGCGTTACAGGCTTTGCTGGATTGTTGGGAATAAGCTCCGCCACGCGGTTGACCATGCCATACGGCAACCCCAGAACGCGCCCCACGTCCCGCACTGCTGCGCGGGCCTGCAACTTACCAAAGGTAATAATCTGGGCTACACGGTCGGCCCCATATTCGCGCCTGACATATGCAATGACCTCGTCCCGTCGGTCCTGACAGAAATCGATATCAAAGTCAGGCATGGACACACGTTCGGGGTTAAGGAACCGTTCGAACAGCAGGTTAAAGGGAATGGGGTCAATATCCGTAATGGTTAAGGCCCATGCCGCCAGCGAACCAGCACCCGACCCACGCCCCGGCCCCACGGGAATATCATGCGCTTTGGCCCACTGGATAAAGTCCGCCACGATCATAAAGTAACCGGGGAACCCCATTTTGGAGATAATATCCAATTCAAACGCCAAGCGCTCGCGGTAGCGGGTCTGCAATTCCTCATCGAGCTGCATGGTGGACATGCGGCGCTCCAGCCCTTCCCTTGCCATGGCGCGCAGGGTCTCATCCTCCGTCGCGCCCTCCCGCACCTTGGGGCATACTGGCAGCAGGGGCTTGCGCGTTTCCACCTTGACCGCGCAGCACCGGGCAATTTCAAGCGTGTTGTCGCACGCATCGGGCAGATCCGCGAACAAGGCGCGCATCATCTGTGGCGGTTTAAACCAGTGCTCGGGCGTTACGCGGAAGCGGTCTTTTTCCGCCATGGTCCGGCCTTGAGCAATACAGACAAGGGCGTCATGCGCCTCGTACATTTCCGGCTTGGGGAAAAAACATTCGTTTGTGGCAACAAGGGGCAAGCCAAACTGGCTGGCCAATGCCAGAACGCCCGGTTCCACCGCTTTTTCCATAGCCAGACCGTGGCGATGCAACTCGACAATCAACCTGTCATTAAAAGCTTCGTGCATTCTGGCAAGCCAGCGGGTTGCCTCGTCCTTCTGCCCTTCGGCCAACATCTGGAATACGGGGCCACGTGTGCCACCAGTCAGCAAAAACAGCCCTTCTGCCCGTTCGCACAGCACGTCCATGCTAACAAACGGGTCGGACGGGTCGGATGTTTTAAACCCTTGGGAAGAAAGGAACTGAAGATTGGCCAGCCCCACCTCATTCTGCGCCAACACCACAACCGGCTCGGCTGGTGCGCCCGGTTTGTCGTTACGGGCTGGCAGGCCAATCTGCGCGCCAATAATAGGCTGAATGCCACTTTTTGTGCAGTACTGTGAAAATTCCAGTGCCCCGAACAAATTGCCCGAATCGGCAATAGCCACGGCAGGCATACGCATTTCCTGCGCCAGAGCAGCAATTTCCGGCACACGGATCGCACCCTGACTCAAGGAGTAAGCAGAATGCACACGAAGATGAACAAAATCAGCGTAGGACATACCCCTCTATAGCACAGGCAGCCCCCCTCTCCACCGATTGCGTAGACTTAAATCGGATGTAACCGCGCCACTCCACCCAGCCCCCGCGACTGGAAACACATACCGATCAGCACTAGACTACAGCACTTTCACGCTCTGGGGTGTATTCCCCCCATGGGTGTTCATCTGTTTTTCAGGATATTTCATGCGGATTATCAGATCCAGAACAGAGCTTGCCACACAGGTTGCCCAATGGCGTACAGAAGGGGCAACTATTGGCACTGTTCCCACAATGGGCGCGCTCCATGCTGGGCATCTGGCCCTTGTTAACGCACTGGATGGTGTGGTGACACGCCGGATTGTGACCATTTTTGTCAATCCCATCCAGTTCAACAACGCAGCGGACTTCCAACTTTACCCACGCGGGCTGGAAGCGGATGCAACCCTGCTGCAAAACACTGGCAAAGTAGATGTGCTCTATGCCCCCGATGAGGCCGACATGTACCCACCGGGGTTTGCAACGCGCATTATGGTCTCCGGCCTTGATGAGATGCTGTGTGGCGCGGACCGGCCCGGGCACTTTGATGGCGTAGCAACGGTTGTGACCAAACTGCTGCTCCAGACCGGGGCGAGTGTTGCTGCTTTTGGTGAAAAAGATTACCAGCAGCTCTGCCTGATCCACCGGTTTGTGCGCGACCTTGACCTGCCCGTGCGCATAATCCCCGTCCCCACCGTGCGCGAAGCGGATGGACTTGCCCTATCCTCACGCAATCGCAGGTTAACCCCTCCACAACGCGAGCAGGCTAGCGCGCTACCCACTGCATTAAAAACCTGCATTACCGACCTTCAAACAGGCAAACCTGTTGCCACCTGCCTGCAAACATGCCGCGAAAACCTGAAAATTCATGGATTTGACGTGCATTATCTGGACCTGCGCATGGGGGATACATTGAAGGAAGCCCAGACAGCCACACCGGGCACACGCCTGTTTGTTGCCGCCAGTCTGGGAGAAATTCGCCTGATTGATAATATGCCTGTTACGTAACCCCATAAAACCACCAACCTGCAACACAAGGAAAAACACGATGAGCATAACCCGCCTGGACCCGGAAGAACGCCTGACCGGTGCGGTCATTCACAACGGACTGGTTTATCTGGCAGGGCAGATTGCTGACGATGCCTCGCTTGATGCGCAAGGGCAGATGGCGGACATTCTACGCCAGGTCGATGCCCTGCTTGCCAAAGCAGGCACGGATAAAAGTCGCCTGATTTCCGTTCAGATTTTTCTATCAGACATGAACGACATGGCCGCCATGAACCGCGCATGGGACGACTGGCTGGACAAAAACAACAAACCTGCCCGCGCAACCGTACAAGCCAAACTTGCTGACCCATCATGGAAAGTGGAATTAACCGGCATTGCGGCATTACCCTAAAAAAAACCAATAGACAGCTCTGGCAGCCAGCCTGTTCGATTTGTGCAGACCTTATGGCAAGCATGCAACAATAACCCGGCCACAAGCGCCGGGTCGCTGCCAGTGCCTCCTTCCCAGCAACACATACATGCCGCGGACTTTGGAAGACCAACCATGAAGGAAACAGAACAGACCGCCCTGCACAGCGCAGCAGCCGCACAAAAACGGCGCGTTCAGGAAGAACAGCTCAACATGGCTTGGAAGAACGGCCATATACCCGCCTTCACCCAAGCACTCTCAGCTATAGCCAAGGCACAGGGCATGGCAGAGACAGCAAACAAGGCAGGCATCAGCCGCCAGGCTCTTTACAAGGCTCTTTCCGACAAGGGGAATCCCAGCTTATCAACCCTTATGGGTATTATGAAAGCCCTTGGTATTCAGGCAATTTTTCACCCAACGGCAGAAGATGCCAAACAGAAATCCCATTAACAGATAAGGCTTTTATGCCCGAACCCGCCATGATTTTTATGTAGGTGCAAGGGGAACGCAGGAGACGAAAAGACACCACTTGCATACAATAAAAGTACAACCAGTCCCTGCGCAGAAGGCAGACGGCTTGAATTTTTTAATTGTGTGGAGAGATGTGTGGTGGCTCCCGAAGTAGGACTCGAACCTACGACCCAGCGATTAACAGTCGCTTGCTCTACCAACTGAGCTATTCGGGAATAATAATTTTTTCAACCACTTAGCAACATAGTGTCACCCAGAATTTCTCAACCCGTGGCGCTCTGTGTTGCTGAAAGGGTGTATAACGGCAACCCTTTGAGGGTGCAAGACCCTTTTTATATTACAAAATGTTAATTTAAACCCTCCTCCAAAAGCCACCTGTAACTGAATGATCGCCTCCTCACCCACCCCTGCCCCCATGGCCTTAAAAGCAGGGAAGTAAAAGACTGTTCGGCACCGGTCCATGCGTGTCTGCGCATCCAAAACATCATCGCGGCACAAGAACCCAACAGGGATTTTTTTCATTTTCTCCTCCCCTTAACCGGGACACCACTGCCAACTCGGTGTAAAGAAAAAGACATGAGCGCACCTGTTCCCCCTTCATTTCCGCGCCGTGCCCTGTTCTGGGGGGCCGGAGGTTGCGCCATTGCTGGTGGTTTTGCCCTGCTTACCCACCACCACAAACCCAGAACACCACGCAAAGAACCCGATGGTGTTTACCGCAAGCTCAAGATCGGCTGGCCGGAAGCCAGCATGTCCCCCGTGCTTGCTGCTGCGTTGGAAAAGAATTTTTTTGCCCAGTACAATCTGGACGTGGACCCCCTGCCCAACATCCATAACGGGCAGGAGGCGCTGGATGCCCTCGCCCATCAAAAGACTGCCTATGCACTTGCCCCCGCACTAACATGGCTCCAGCACTTACATGCTGGCCTGCCTGCCCATCTGGTTATGGGGGTGCAATCGGGCAGTCGCCGCCTGCTGGTCCGCCGCAGCAGCGGTATTACACGGCTGGACCAGCTTATGGGCCGCAACGTAGCCGTGCCCGACCAGAATGCAGCAGACAAGCTGTTCTTTTGTATTATGATGCGCCGTAAAGGCATGGATGCGCTCAACCACATCAACTGGATTGACCTGCCAATCCAGCAGATAGAACAGGCACTCCATGACCAGAAAATAGATGCGGTGGTCACGCATGATGCTGATGCGTGGATTTTACTCCAGAACCACCCCGACCTTTTATACGAACTGGTCGGCAGCGATACCGGGCATTATGCCGCACGCACCAGCCTTATTCTGGGTGTTGCGGACACAGCGCAGGAACATGACCCAACAGCCGCAACGGCACTGGTTATGGCCCTGCGCGAGGCAACCTTGTGGGTGAACACCCACAAAGATGATGCCGCAACCCTTATTGCAGATAACGCAGCAGGCCTGCCTGCCACCAGTGCCCGCAACATGTTGCACAACGAACCAACCATCCACCCGCTTGTCGGCCACGCGCTGCGCGAACAGATTGCCCAGTACTGCGACGAACTCCAACTTGTGGGAATGCTGGGGGAGGAGGAAGATTCCACTGCCCTCGCACACCGCTATACGCTCAACGTTCTGCACGAATAACTGTAACGTCCCGAGTTATTGGCAAAGACTACGCCACTCCGGACGAATGGACTACGTATGAGGTTAGGCACCATACATTACAAAAAAGCCTAGTCCTGCCGCTGCTGTTTGCTAGGCAGGCGCACCTCGCTGACCAGAACACCAAGAATAACCAGCGCTCCCCCCACCAAAGCCCGCGCAGGCAGGTATTCGCCCGCCAAACGCCCAACCAGCCCGGCCCACACAGGCTCCCCTGCATAAATGAGGGTTGCCCGGGTGGGGGATACAGTTTTTTGCGCCCAGTTCATAACCAGTTGAATAACGGCACTCATGACCCCAAGGCCCAGAGCGGGCACAACCCACCACCACGCAAAGGCTGGCACATGCTCCCCCATAACGGGCATGGCTGCAAAAGCCAGAAGCCCCGCCACAAACAACTGCACAATAGCGACCCGAAAGCTATTGATGGCGGGGGAAGCAAAGCGGCTGATCAGCACAACCTCCATGGCAATGGCAATGGTGCTGACAAGGGTAACGACCTCACCAAACTGGAGGCGCAGATGGGTTATGGCCTGTGGCCCGGTCAGCAGCACCAGACCACAAAAAGCAAACAGCACCCCAAGCCAGACCATAAGATGCGGCGGCCTGCGGAAAAAAAACCACTGCAAAAACGGCACCACAGGCACATACATGGCTGTAATAAAAGCGGACTGACTGCTGGAAATACTCCCCAGCCCAACAGTTTGCAGCGCATAGCCAAAAAAAATGGCCACTCCCACACAGGCCCCCGCACGCACCTCACGCAAGGTCAGGTCCAGTAGCAACCGGCGGAACAGCAGCATGGAGAGCAGGGCCGCCGTGGTAAAACGCAGCCCTACAAAAAACATCGCCCCCGTATAGCGCATGGCCGTATGCACGACCAGAAACGTAACACCCCACAGGACGGTAATACAGACCAGCGCCCATTCCTCGCGCGAGAAGGTACGGAACGCTATTTTTTCCCGCACAGGCAGGGACTGGTCAGGCAAGTCTGGTGCTCCCGGTCCCGGCTTTTCTGGCAGCGGCGGACCTGTTTTTATTCTGGCTGGGTCTTGTTTTATAGGGTGGTATACTTGGAACCACAAACCCCGACAAGGCAAACCCTCCTTACTCTTTAAAGAGGATAATTTGATATCAAAGCTATATGTGCCTCATTTCCATCATTCTGCCGTGTGCCTTCCAATGCAGTTAAAACGCATCCAAAAGCAGAAAAACAAGTAGATGACAAAAAACCTGAATTACATTCAGCCTCTTGAATTATTCTGCAATGTGGTAGGTTATATTGCGTAACACAACCTACCACATTTAACTTCATGTGATGGAATTCACTTCCGTCTGGCGTGATGTGTTTTCTTTATCTCGGCTTCGCTGAAATAATATATTCCAGCATGGGGCAGTTTGATCCCAAACCGATGCTGTTCCCGATAAGGAAGTCCTTCATCTTCAGGAACAATATCAGTTCTAATGTCCTCAATCTCTCCAACGAAATCAAGATCGTAGTTTCTGGGCCAGCCGGTATAGACGCGAACCATATCACCTACTGAAAACGGGTGACAGGTTCCTTTCTATTATAAAGAATACCTATTTTAGATAATATTTTTAATAAAAAATCTCTCATAACTGATTGACCTCGTGTTTTTGCCCTACGACGAGCAATATTAAGCATCAACGTCATCCCTGGCGTCGGGCGGGTCGTAGCGTGTTCACACGAGGTATAGGCACGCCCTGCTTATTTCCCTTGGGCGATGGAATGAGTGCCCCCATTCACCGCCTTGGCTCGAAAGCCGGGTGTTGCATTAGGCAGGCCACCCGACATAGGGGGCGACCTCGAGTGAAAAGGCGCTACGACACGCCAGTTCCCAACGTATGGGAAAACAGGTTTTTCAGCAATGTTTTTCCTGATTACGGAAAAACATTGAAATACACTTCCTTATTTTAATCAGGCTATATTTTATAAATCTGGTCAAAGCACTTTTTGAAATCAAATAAAAAATATCTCATATCCTGTATGGATACGGTAATCCTGATCGGTTTTTCCTTGTGCTTCGCATTCCAAAGAGTAATTGATTCGATTTGTTTGATCTTATTGGGATTGTAATGCAGATCGCCATGGGCCAAGGCATGCCTTACAAAATAGATGAATTCTAGATAATTGAGCGTCCCCGCTGCCTCGGATTCAAAGGGTATCGGTGGAGGTTTTCCTCTGAAGTGCCTGATAAATTCCTTCCCTTTGGCCGATTTTTCAAAAGGATGAATGAAGGCACCCAAAAAGGTATTGATCAGTTGGGTGACCTCACAAAGGTCATAAGCCTGATAACTTGCTTCGATAAAATCCAAGTTGATGAAGGACCGCCTCATGATCTCCACGAAGAGGCGGCACAACATAAGAACTCTGCTTATCAGATACTTATGGCTCCCAGTCTATAACCCCCTATTTTAACCCGCTTACAAACCGCGCCATACGCGTGCAGGCCTCGGCCAGCACATCATCCGATGTCGCGCAGGACAGGCGCAGGTAGGGGGACTGGCCAAAGGCAGAACCGGGAACAGTCGCAACAAACTCTTCTTCCAACAAAGCGGTTGCAAAGTCATGGTCCGTGTCTATCCGCCGTCCACCAGCTGTTGTGCGACCAAGGCAGCCAGCCACGCCCGGATAAGCATAAAATGCGCCCTCTGGCATGGCACAGGTCAGCCCCGGCACGGCGCGCAACGCCTGCACAACGGCAGTACGCCTGCGGCTATATGTTGCGACCATTGTGCTGATCAGGTCTGGTGGCCCATCCAGTGCGGCAGCCGCAGCCGCCTGTGCAATGGAACAAACGCCAGATGTAGCATTCCCCTGCACGCCGCGCATGGCGGCAATAATATCCGCAGGCCCCCCGGCAAAACCAACCCGCCACCCGGTCATGGCATAGGCTTTGGAAACACCATTGAGCGTAATGATACGGTCTTTAAGGTCTGGTGCCACAGCAGCAATAGAAGCCGAACGCCCGCCTTCAAACACCAGATGTTCGTAAATCTCGTCCGACAAAATCCAGACATCGGGGTATGCACGCAAAACTTTTGCGATTTCCGCCAGATCTTCCGCCGGACATATGGCACCCGTAGGGTTGTTGGGAAAATTCAGCACAACCCAGCGCGTGCGCGGCGTTAGAGCCTGCGCCAGAACATCGGCCCGGAGCCTAAAACCATCTTCTTCCGCGCAGGGCGCAAAAACCGGCGTTGCCCCAAACATGCGGGCAATCAGCGGGTAACTCACCCAGTAGGGCGTTGGTACAACGACCTCATCCCCCGGATTAAGGGTTGCCATAAACGCGTTAAAGATGACCTGCTTACCGCCGTTGGAGACCATAATCTGCTCAGGCGTGTAATCCAGCCCGTTCTCCCGCGCGAATTTACGGGCAATAGCCGCCTTGAGTGCGGGCGTACCATCCACTGGTGGGTATTTGGTCTGCCCGTTTAACGCGGCCTGATGCGCCGCCTCCACCACTGCTGGAGGCGTTGCAAAATCCGGCTCCCCCAGAGCGAGCGAAATAACCGCCCGCCCTTCCGCCTTGAGTGCCCGGGCGCGCCGGGCCATCTCTATGGTTGCGGGGGCGGGCAGACCATTCAGGCGGTGTGCAAAACTCCGGGACATGGCTTACAGCAGACTTTCGCAAAAACGCTGGATACGGGTGCAGGCATCCCGCAGGCTCTGCGTATCCGTAGCGTAGGAAATGCGCATATACCCCGGATACATAAAGGCAGAGCCATGCACGGCGGCCACGCCTTCCTCTTCCAGCAGGGCGGTTACAAAATCTTCGTCCGTATTCAGAAGTTTTCCACCTGGAGAGGTTTTTCCCAGACATTTTTCAATACATGGGAACACATAAAATGCCCCCTGCGGCACCGCACACTCCATGCCTTTGGCCTGGTTGATCATGCTTACCACCATGTCACGACGCCCCTGATAGGTGTCCACCATGGTCTGAATAAAGTCCTGCGGACCTGTAAGAGCTTCCACCGCCGCGGCCTGCGCAATGGAGCAGGTGTTGGAGGTGGACTGGCCCTGCAACTTGTTCATGGCTTTGGTCAGTTCCACCGGCGCGCCAGAAAAGCCAATCCGCCACCCTGTCATGGCGTAGGCTTTGGAAACACCGTTCATGGTTACTGTGCGGCTACGCAGGCGGGGTTCCACTTCCACAAAAGTGGCAGGGCGGAAGCCATCATATGCCAGTTTGGCGTAAATATCGTCCGTAAAAATCCACACATGCGGGTGGCGCAGCAGCACATCGCACAGCGGTCGCAGATCCTCGGCGGAATAGGCAACACCTGTGGGGTTGCATGGCGAGTTCAGGAACAGCCATTTGGTGCGTGGCGTAATCGCTGCCTCCAACTCCTCCGCCTGCAACCTAAAACCATTTTCGCGCTTGCAGGGTACCACTACGGGCACGCCCTCAGCCAATGTGACAATATCCGGGTAGGACACCCAGCAGGGGGCGGGAATAATGGCCTCATCCCCCGGATTAAGAGTTGCCATCATGGCATTGTAGATAATCTGCTTACCACCGGTGGAAACAATAATTTCCTCAGGCGTGTAATCCAGACCGCTATCAAGCCGGAAGCGTTCTGCCACGGCTTTGCGCAATTCAGGTGTACCCGCCACATCCGTATAACGGGTCTGCCCTTCTGCAATGGCCTTTATGGCAGCCTGAGCAATGTTGTCCGGGGTATTAAAGTCCGGCTCACCCGCGGAAAGACTGATAATATTCCGCCCTTCGGCCTTCAGCGCGCGCGCACGCGTTGAAATGACGATTGTCTGGCTAGGGCTGATCCTGTTCAGGCGGTCAGCAACAAGGCTCATGGTTTTCTTACTTTCCGACACAATATTGTAAGGCACCCACCACCGGACAAAACCCGAAGTCCTGCCTGTGGGGCAGATGCGCTGCTCCGGCGCGCACAGTAATCCTCTTCCGGCCATGGCGGAACCGGAGATTCCACTTGCTCTATCTTTTTTGTTCTGCGCGCCCTCTTCCCCTGTTATGCGAGCGGAGGACGACAAGAACCACAACCCAGTTCCACGCGGCGTTTATGGTGCCTTTATTGCTCCGTGTGCTGCACATTCAAACAGGGCTTTCTGCCGCACCTGCTCCGCACTCAACCCGCTCGCGCGCATGGCACGCACAGATAGCGCTCCATCACGCTTGGCAAGGCGGCGGCCCGTTGCATCCCTCAGCAGGGGGTGGAAGGCATAAGCCGGGGCTGGCCAGCCCATAAGGGTCTGCAACAACCGGTGCAGACTGGTCGCCGCGCACAAGTCCTCCCCCCTTGTAACCAACGTAACACCCTGAGCCGCATCATCATACGTGACGCACAAATGGTAGGATGCTGGCACATCACGCCGGGCCAGAACCACATCACCAAACAGATCAGGCTGGCAGGGCACCGGACCACAGGCAAGATCATGATAGACCAGAGGCCATACCCCCTGCTGCTCGGCAACCAGCCTGCGGGCCTGCTCCACGGCACGCTCCATATTCAGCCGCAACACATAGGGCTGACCGGCCTCCATACGGCGTAAACGCTCCTGCGCGCCAAGGTGGCGGCACCGGCCGGGGTAAAGCAGACTGCCATCTGGAGCCGTATGAGGGGCGGAGAACATGGCAGCGCTCTCTCGCGCAATGTCTGAGCGGGTGCAAAAACATGGATACAGCACCCCCATCCCCGCAAGCACATCCAGAGCCTCCCTGTAAGCCGCCATACGGGTGGACTGGTATAAAACCGGACCTGCTGGCACCAACCCCAGCCATGCCAGATCTTCCAGAATACCCGCAGCGAACGCAGGCTTGCAGCGCTGGGGGTCTATATCCTCCATCCGCACAAGCCATTGCCCATGGGGCTGGGCAAAACGCCACCCAAACAGCGCCGATGCAACGTGCCCCAGATGCAGGGCACCTGTAGGGCTTGGAGCAAAACGTGTGACCCAGTCTGTTTTGCAATAGTCACTATACTGTAATCGAATAGTCATAATGCTCTTACCAGATGCGCAATGCAGCCAAATAGCCAGCACTATTGCTCCGCATTTTCTTGCCACGTCCTGTTTGGTCTGCAATAGTCTTGGCGGAGATTATCTCGACGACGCACTTCTGATGGCGGTCGGCTTGAGTTTTTGGACCCCCTTCGGATCTGTGTTCTCGTGCAAACGGGGAGACATGTCTTGGCCGATGGCAGTACTTTAAACTACCCAGCCCTTGTTCTAAACGCAGACTTCCGCCCACTATCCTACTTTCCGCTGTCTCTATGGCCATGGCAGGATGCCATAAAGGCTGTGTGCCTCGACCGGGTTTCGGTCCTGAGCGAATATGACATGGAAGTGCACTCACCCAATCAGGCTTTTCGCCTGCCCAGCGTTATTGCCCTTAAGGATTATATTCCCGCCGCCCGCAAACCGGCTTTTACGCGGTTCAATGTTTTTTTGCGGGACAATTTTTCCTGCCAGTATTGTGGCAAACAGCACCCCACGCAGGAACTGACGTTTGACCACGTTATTCCACGCTGCAAGGGTGGCCGCACAAGCTGGGAGAATGTTGTAACCGCCTGTGGCTGCTGCAATCTGCGCAAAGGCCCGCATATGCCCCACCATATTGGTATGCTGCCCCGCCGCACGCCGGTGCGCCCCACATCCTGGGAGTTGCAGGAAAACGGGCGGGCATTCCCCCCCAATTACCTGCACAAAAGCTGGCGGGACTACTTATACTGGGATGCGGAGCTGGAGGGATGACCCTTCCGCCGCACCCTAAACGTTAGCGGGTGTAGCTATAGCCGTATTCATCCGCCAGTTTTTGCAGATCAGGCGCATTCTTCAGGTCCAGAGGCAGGGGTTTGGCTTTGGCCGCGCCCAGAATAAACCCGCCATTGCTCATACGCTGGCAGGTATTGGCCGCCAGCGGAAAGCTGAGGAACATAGGGCCGGCCATCTGCTTGTGCAGGCAGCTTACATCTGTATCCACCATGGGTACACGCCCGATTTCGGACGAACACCCGGCCAGCAGGAAGCCCCCTGCCGCCATTATCCCCAAAGCAAATCTGTTTGTTTTCTGCGTCACGGACCAGCTTACCTTTGTTCCCGCCTGTTGAGCGGCCTTTTGCCACCGGTTACCCCGGCGCGTTCCATGGTGCCATGCCTGCCAGCCCACAACCAGAGAGCGCATGGCACCCCCCCTTTCCGCTGGCTGCATGACAAACTCAGGGATTGTGCTCAGCTTACCTCGTAACCTGCGCCACGCATGGCATCACGCAGGGAGGATACGCCAACGCGTGCGGGGTCATATGTTACCTTAACCTCACCGTTTGCCAGATTAACGTCCGTACTTTCCACTCCGTCAATCGCAGCCAGCGCACGTTTTACGGCAGAAACGCAACCGTCGCATGTCATCCCTTCGACCATAAAGCTTGCTGTCGTCTGGCTCATTGCGTTTGCATCCTTTTTACCTGTTGTACCCGTGGTGGTTGTTATACCCCCATTCTACCTCTTCCATAACGCAACTCCGCCTTGAAGCGAAACAATGATGTGCCCCTCATTCCCGCTGCAAAGCATGATATAAGGGGCACATGCCCCACTTTGCGCCCCCTCCGCCGCTTATGGCAGACCCAGCCCCCTTCTGGCGGAACAGTTTTGTGCACCGGCTTATGCTGGCAACGCTGATCAACCAGATGGAAAACCGCCTGCTGGCGGAAAACAGCGCCACGCATACGCTGGAACACTGGCTGCACGAACACGGCCTGCTTGGTCGGGCAGACACACTCCGGGTCGAGCGCGAACGCACGGGACAACGCCTGTGCCCCCCCGACCTGGCAGCGGCTCTGGACCTGCCCACCAGTCAGGGCGAGCAATGCCTGCGTTACCGTAAAATTCGTCTGGTTGCGCACAACCGGACCTATTCGGAAGCCGAGAACTGGTTTGTGCCAGAACGCCTGACCAAGCCCATGACCGAAGCGCTTGAGCAGACCGACACACCCTTTGGCCGGGTTGTGGCCCCCCTGCGTTTTACCCGCCAGTTGATCCGGCGCGAGACCCTGTGGTCCCCCCTCCCCCCGTTGTGGGAGATGCAGCACCACATACCCTCATCCCCCCATAGTGCAGAAGCAGAAAATGGGGAGGACGCCCCACTGGACCTTCCTCCCCATTTTTTCCGGCATATCGCTCTTTTACGTCGGGATGACGGCACACCATTTAGTCTGGTGGTGGAAACCTATACGCCGCAATCTTTTGCGTTCACGCCACCAGCAGTGGCTTCATCTTGAAAAAAACAAAAGTGCGGCCAGCGGGTTGCTGGCCATAGTAGCCCGCTCTGGCATACACAGGACAAACCATGCCAGAGCGGAAAAGAAAAGCTTAAATCAAGCCTCTTCCCCCATACGGGTTTTATCCACAAAGTTTTCGGTCGCATCATCCAGTGCGCGGGTTTTACGCCCACCCGGACCATGCACATACAGGTCTTTACGGTCCAAGCTCTCCACCGCATCCGGCTGCATGGGCATAAGGTAACGTGCAGGACGCTGATGGTCAGCAAGCTGAAGCTCGGGGTTAAACACCGAGTTAAACTTCCACAGCATCTTCACAAAGTTGGTCTGGCCGTTTTTCAACAGGTTAACCGCGATTCCTGCCGTATCCTTGAGCGCCTGCCACCCCATATGCTTGGTGTTGAGCACCTGCTGGGTTTTGACGAGTTCTTCATAGAACTCAGGCAAAGGTAGCGTTGTGGGCAGCACGGCGTGCTGGATATCAAACAGGCGATAATCGCGCGTGGTCAGGCGGCGCGCTTCCTTGTGCCAGATTTCCGTGCCCGGATAGGGGGTTGTGACAGAAATATTCACAATATCCGGAATTTCCAAACACCACTGCCGCACAGCCTCAAAGCGCGCACGATCCCAGGATGGGTCGGCAATAATGTTAATGGCCACAATCAGCCCCAGCGAGCGGGCATATTCCAAAGCCTCAAAGTTCTTATCAAGCGAGACGCGCTTGCGGAACTGTTTAAGCCCCTCCTCATCGACGGCTTCCATGCCGATAAAGATGTAGGACAGACCGATCTCGCTCCAGACCTTGAACACTTCCTTATTGCGCAACAGCACGTCTGCGCGGGTTTCAAGGTAATATTCTTTTTTAATGCCACGTTTTTTAATTTCGTTGGCAATGGCCATCCCATGTTCTTCGTGCACAAAGGCCACGTCATCCACAATAAAGATGCCGGGTTCCTTGATTTCTTCCAGCTCGTCCGCAATGACCTGCGGGCTGGCCGTGCGGTAGGAACGGCCATAAAAAGTCCATGCCGAGCAGAACGTGCAGTCCCATGGGCAGCCACGGGCAAATTCAATGGAGGCTGCGGGGTCAAGCGTACCAATAAAATACTTGTTACGGTGGCGCAGCAGGTCACGCGCGGGGCGGACCTCATCAAGGGATTTAACAAAAATCGGGGGTGGGCCTTCCCCATCCAGCGTTACGATGCCCGGAACTTCCAGAATATCCGTGCCCTTCTGCACGGCATCAAGCAACAGACCGACCGTAGCATCGCCCTCACCCTTGAGAATGCAGTTGACCGTGCCTTCGGAGAGTTCCAGCACATCTTTGGCAATGAACGAGACCGAGTGACCACCAATAAACTGGAAAACGAGTGGAAAACGGTAACGGGTTTCGCGGCACAGATCGAGGATTTCGGGCACATTGGCCAGATAGCTTCCAGAGTAACACACCACATCGGGCTGGAATTCTTCTACCAGCTTCCAGTAGTCTTCGTGTGTTTCCGCCTGAAGGTCGATAATCCGTACATCATGTCCGGCATTCCGCGCAGCACCGGCCACCAGTTCCAGCCCCAGCGGCTCCAGCCGCAGGAAGACCTTGGTGTACATCAGGGCGCTAGGATGAACCGCCAGAACTTTCATGACATTCCTTTCTGCCTACTGCGGGCCAGGAACGCAAACAGCATCCCACTTTACCCATAACGCTAAAGCATAAGAAACGATCATATATAAGAAATGGCATGTCTTGCCCTGCCTTGCCGCCGGGTATCTCCCATGCGCAAGACGTTTACCTTGGCGGTTTTCCGCCATTTGGTCGCCCCCGACGTATGCACAAGGCACAACGCCGGGGTGTGTCCTGCCTGTATTAGGGCAGGATTTCCGTTTCTGCGAAGAAGAAGCGGATTTCGTTTGCAGCATTTTCGGCGCTGTCGGAACCGTGCACGGAGTTTGCTTCAATGCTTTCAGCAAACTGGGCGCGAATGGTCTGGGGGTCGGCCTTTTTGGGGTCGGTAGCGCCCATGACTTCGCGGTTTTTGGCAACGGCATTTTCGCCTTCCAGAACCTGCACCACGACCGGGCCAGAAATCATGAAGGACACGAGATCGTTATAAAAAGGACGGTCTTTATGCACGGCATAAAAAGCACCAGCCACAGCGTGGGAAAGCTGGACGCGCTTCTGGGCAACAATGCTCAGACCTGCATCTTCAAACACGGCGTTGATCTTGCCGGTCAGGTTGCGACGGGTTGCATCCGGCTTGATAATGGAAAGAGTACGTTCTTTAGCCATAAGGCCCTCCTTAGATATAAACGCAGATATCCGCCTTGATCTGGCGAACGCTCAGCGTTTCCATCTAGAGCATATCGGCGCTGGCTGGTAGGTACCACACAGAATGTAATGAACAATTCCAGAAGAAACGAGAGTTGCGTTGAGCCTGCTTGTCATCTCCAACCTTAGCCTGCGTATGGCTGGCCGTGTTCTGCTGGACCAGGCAAACCTTTCCATTGACCCCGGCCGCAAGGTGGGGCTGGTCGGGCGCAACGGTGCGGGCAAGTCCACCCTGCTGGCCGCCATTGCGGGAGATATTGCCCCCGATGGGGGGGAAATCCGCCTTTCTTCCCGCGCACGTATGGCCCGCGTCAAACAGGAAGCCCCGGCAGATGGGGCTAACCTGCTCCAGACCGTGCTGGCGGGGGATACGGAACGCACAGCCCTTCTGGCAGAAGCCGAGCAGGCCACAGACCCCATGCGTCTGGGCGAAATACACGAACGGCTGCGCGCCATTGGGGCCGATAGCGCCCCCGCGCGCGCAGGGGCCGTGCTGGCAGGGCTGGGCTTTAGTGCGGAAGCGCAGCTCCGCCCCGTATCAGATTTTTCTGGCGGGTGGCGTATGCGCGTCTCGCTCGCCACAGCCCTGTTTTTGGAACCAGACCTGCTACTGCTTGATGAACCAACCAACCACCTGGACCTTGAGGCAACACTTTGGCTGGAAGACTGGCTACGCCGATTCGCGGGAGCCGCTCTGATTGTCAGCCATGACCGTGGCCTGCTCGACTCCTGCGTGGATGCCATTGCCCACCTTGAACGCGGCAAGCTGAGCCTGACCCCCGGTGGCTATGAAAATTTTGTCCGAATCCGTACCGAGCAGGCCTTGCAACAAACCCGGCAGGCAGAAAAAATTGCTGCGCGCCGGGCGCATATGCAATCTTTTGTGGATCGTTTTCGGGCCAAGGCCACCAAGGCCAAGCAGGCACAGGCCCGCCTGAAAGCGCTGGAAAAACTCCCCGTAATCGATGCTGTGGTAGAAGACACGGCGGCACATTTTGCCTTCCCCGAACCCGATCAGCTTCCGCCACCCATCCTCACGGTCAACCGCGCCAGCGTGGGGTATGACGGCAAGCCCGTGCTCAGCAACCTCTCCTTCCGGCTGGATATGGAAAGCCGCATTGCCCTGCTTGGGGCCAACGGTAACGGCAAATCCACACTGGCCAAACTCATTGCCGGTCGGCTTTGTGCGCAATCGGGCGATGTGGAACGCAACCCGCGGCTCAAGGTCGGATATTTTGCCCAGCATCAGGCGGAAGAACTCCACCTAGACCAAACTCCGATCGACCATATGGCCCGTGCGCTGCCCAAAGCGACACCCCCCATTGTGCGGGCACAGCTCGCACGGTTTGGACTGGATGCCGATAGAGCGGAAACAGCGGTAAAAGACCTGTCCGGGGGGGAAAAAGCCCGCCTTCTGTTAGCCCTTGCCACGCGCGATGCCCCCCAACTGCTTATTCTGGACGAACCAACCAACCATCTGGACCTGGATGCGCGAGATGCCTTGATCCGTGCGCTGGCCGATTTTGAAGGTGCAGTTGTGCTGATCAGCCATGACCCACATCTGGTGGAACTGGTGGCCGACCGACTATGGCTGGTAGCAGATGGGCAGGTCACCCCGTTTGAAGGGGATATGGGCGAATACCGCACATGGCTGCTTGAACGTAACCGGGCCGCCAACCGCCCCAAGCAGGATAATACTGCCCAGCAAAGCCGCAAGGATGAACGGCGGGACCGGGCAGAAGCCCGCAAGGCGCTGGCCCCCTTGCGCAAAATTATCAAGGATGCGGAGGCCAGACTGGCCAAACTGGCCGCCGAACGCACAAAACTGGAAGCCTTACTTGCAGACCCCAGCCTGTATGCGGATGGCAACGCCGCAGAGGTCACACGGCTGAACACGCGCCTTGCAGCCATTGCCAAAGATGAGGCCGAAACCGAAGAGCGCTGGCTGGCAGCCGAAGCCGAAATGGAGGAAGCCGCAGCCAGCGACCCCTGACACCCGCCCTCAAGGGCGGGAAAACAGAGCCGCGCCCCTGCCCGTTGGCAGCACGGCAGCTTTAAACTGCAAACAGAGGTCAGGCAGACTGGGTGGCTTTTTGAGCGTCCCGCTCCTCCACCCGGAGCGAGAGCAAAAAGAGCACCAGCCCAATAAGCGAGAGCGCCATACCAGCCCAGCCCGTGGACTCCAGCCCGAACCCCATGGCCAGAACCAGCCCGCCAAGCCAAGCCCCAATCGCATTGGCCAGATTGAAGGCGGCGTGGTTCATGGAAGCGGCAAGGGTCTGGGCATCTGCTGCCACGTCCATAAGGCGGACCTGCATGGCCGGACCAATGGCAATGCCACCACCAAGCATGAATACGGCCAGAGCCGTCAGCCATATGGTGTGGGCTACAAGAGCAAACAGGCCAAGTGCTGCGGCATTCCACAAAAAGGCAAGGATGGTGGCCCACTTCAGGTTTTTGTCCATCAGGTGGCCACCACCCCATGCGCCCACGCACATGCCCACACCCCATAGCGCCTGAAAAAGCGGCACACCCCAAAGCGGTACGTGGGTTACGTCCTGCAAGGTAACGGAAAAATAGGTGTACACGCAGAACATGCCGCCGCACCCAACCGCCACCGTGCCCATAACATACCAAACCTGCTTGCGGGAAAAAGCGCCAAGCTCGGACAAGGCCGAACGCGCCCGGTTTGGCGGGTCATACGGCACCCATGCCAGCACCATAAGGCAGCACACAGCCCCAATAAGGCCAATAAACAGGTAGGACAGCCGCCACCCAAAATAAGATCCGGCGTAGGTAGCAAACGGAGCCCCGACCACATTGGCAATGGTCAGGCCGGAAAAAACCCGCCCAACGGCGCGCCCACGGTACCCCCGGTCCACCAGCCCTGCCGCCACCAGTGCAGCAACCCCCATAAAAGAGCCGTGCGGCAACCCGGTTATGAACCGTGCAAGGTCCAGCATTCCCAAGGAACCAGCCAGCGTGCCCAACGCATTGGTTGCGGCAAACCACGCCATAAGCATGACCAGCAACTGCCTGCGCGACAACTGGGCCGCCACGACCGACACCACAGGCGCACCCACCACCACACCCAGAGCATAGGCGGAAATAGCCTCCCCCGTGCGTGGAATAGTGGCATGCATACTGTCCGCCATTTGTGGCAGCAGCCCCATGGCAGCAAATTCCCCCGTGCCGATGGCAAAAGTTCCCACCGCCAGAGCAAAAATGGCCTTGGAGGCAGCCGCCAATCCACCATCGTTCGCGCCAGACATGCCCGTTCGCACTCCTCAAACTTTCAAAGAAATGTCTTCTCACATCCGTGCATGAATGGATAAGAATACAAAAAAAAATAATATGTTCGTCTGCCCACTGACTAACAAGCGGACAGCCGTTACACAGCCTTTCCCGATCCTGAAAGAGTTTTCTTCCATGCCATCTGACAGCAGCCCTCCACCTCCCTCCACGCCGCGCGCGGATTCTCCTGCTTTTGGCCCCGAACATATTGCCCGCATCCTGCGCCTCAGTTTGGGGGCCGTGTGCGTTAGCCTGATCATCTGGCTTCTGGGTGATGTGCTGATGGTTCTTTTTGCATCCGTCTTGTGCGCGGTCGTGCTGTATGGGCTGTCCAACATTCTGCGCCGCCACCTTGGGCTGTCCCACGCATGGGCGTTGTCCATTGTGGTGCTGGGTCTTTTATCCAGTGCGGCCCTGCTGGTCTGGAACAGTGGCCCCGCGATTGTCAGCGAAGCCATCCGTTTGCAAGAGGCCCTGCGCCAGCAGGAGGCCGCCCTGCGTGACACCCTGCAAGGCTCCCCCACCGGGCAGATGATCCTTAACTACCTCCCCGCCTCCCTTGGTGGGCACCATACGGGTGGGGATAGCGGTCTGGCCTCCCTTGGCTCGCGCATTGCCGGGTCCATGACCGGTATTCTGGGCTCGGCCTTCGGGGCCATTGGCACGCTGGTTGTGGTGCTTATTGCCGGGCTTTATTTTGCCATGTCCCCCGCGACCTACGCCAATGGCCTGCTGCGCCTTGTGCCGGAGGAGCGCCGTCCGATCATCCGCCAGCTGCTCCTGCGTGCAGGGCAGACCCTTTGGGCATGGGTTGCCGGTCAGTCGCTGGACATGCTGGTGGTCGGAACACTCTCTGGCATTGGATTATGGTTTATTGGTGTGCCCCTGGCCCTTGCGCTGGGTGTACTGGCTGGGATGTGTAATTTTATCCCGTATATTGGTGCGATCATGGGGGCCATACCCGCCCTGCTGCTTGCCCTGTCGCTTGGCACGCGCGAGACCATTATGGTGGCCGTTCTGTACAGTGTGATCCAGTTTTTTGAGGGTAACGTGCTGGCGCCGGTTATTCAGCGCCATGCCGTACAGATGCCCCCGGCCCTGACTGTTCTGTCCCAGACCCTGTTCGGGGCCATTCTGGGATTCCCGGGGTTGATTTTTGCCTCCCCCCTTACGGCGGTTTTGCTGGCAATGCTCGATTCCCTTACAAAACCCCTAGCCGAAACAGACCGGATATGAAACATTCGCGCACTTACCCGTGACAAGAATATATACTTCTTGTAAGAATTTGGTAATCCGTTTGGGTGATTAGAGGTCTGTCTATGCGTGTTCTTTTAATAGAAGATGATCAAACGGTCCGTAATTTTGTTGCCAAGGGCCTGTCCGAAGCGGGCCATCTGGTTGAACAGGCAGCAGACGGCAAGCAGGGTTTTACACTTGCCAGCCAGGACAAGTTTGACGTCATCATTCTCGACCGCATGTTGCCCGGCGGGGTAGAAGGCCTCCACCTGCTGGAAACCCTCCGCAGCGAAGGAAACCTGACCCCCGTTCTCCTGCTTTCCGCTCTGGCAGATGTGGATGAAAAAGTGGCAGGGCTCAAAGCAGGCGGGGATGATTACGTAAGCAAGCCTTTTTCCTTTTCAGAATTGCAGGCCCGTCTGGAAGCACTTGTGCGCCGCAACCGGAACGAGGCCCAGCCCCTGACCAAGCTTAGCGTTGGAGATCTGGAGATTGACCTCCTCTCCCGCTCGGTCCGGCGCGGTGGGCAGAAAATAGACCTCCAGCCCCGCGAATTCCGCCTGCTGGAATTTTTAATGCGCCATACCGGACAGGTCGTAACCCGCACCATGCTGCTCGAAGGCGTGTGGGACTACCATTTTGACCCACAGACCAACGTGATTGACGTCCATATTTCCCGCCTGAGACAAAAAATAGACAAGCCTTTTGACCATGCCCTTGTGCATACAATCCGTAATGCCGGATATATGCTGCAGGAATGAGCTGGTTAAGGCGATTTATGCCAACCCGGCTACCAGGGGTTCGCATACAATCCGTTAGCCTGCGTTTTGGCATTGTTTACAGCGTTCTGTTCATTATCTCCGCCATACTGTTTTTATCTTTTGTATGGTGGGGTACGATTGGTCTGCTGGACCAGCGCGTCCGCCACTCCATAGCGGTGGATGCCCACGCCATGTTAACGGAGTGGGCCCACGAGGGCGTTCCCGGGCTGGAAAATCTGATTAGCAACCGGCTGGCGCAGGACATTGACGATAACGCCATTTATTTGCTGAGCGCCCCGGATGGCAGACTGCTGGCGGGCAATCTGGCCCACTGGCCCGCACGGGTTGACCATGCCATGCACTGGCAGACACTGCCCGTCCTGCGCGATGGGCAGCTTAATCTGGCCCAGACCCGCGTGTGGATGCTGGATGGCAACTACCGCCTGCTGATCGGGCGGGACATAAGCGCCCGCACCCAGATCCAGCGTATGCTAACAGACGCCATGCTCTGGACATGCCTGATGGTTGGCCTGCTGGCCATAGGCGGCGGATGGGTCGTACGCACCCTGTTCCGGCAGATCATCCATTCCATTAACCGGACAACACTGGCCATTACACAGGGCGATATGTCCCGCCGTATTGCCGTATCCGGCACGGGGGACGAACTGGATGATGTGGCACTGACCATTAACCAGATGCTCGACCGGATCAGCCGGTTGATGGATGGGGTCAAGCAGGTTTCCAACTCCATTGCGCATGACCTGCGCACCCCCATCGCCCGCGCCCGCGCGGAACTGGAGGATGCCTCCCGCCACGCAACAAGCGAGCAGGCTCTCCGCGCCGCCATTGATCAGGCCGTCGTTAATCTGGATAACGTAACGGGCATTTGCGAAGCCCTTTTACGCATTGCCCAGATTGAGGCCGGAACCCGCCGCTCGGCCTTTGCCACGTTCGATCTGGCATCCACCTTGCGTGACATGGCCGAACTATACGAAGCCGTAGCAGAAGAACACGAACTCAAACTGCTGACAGACCTGCCCGAACACCTGCCTTTTATGGGGGATCAGGCCATGTTCCAGCAGGCTTTGGCGAATATTTTGGATAATGCCATCAAGTTTTCGCCTCCTCATGGCTCCATCAGCCTGAGTGCTCAAAAGCTCCCCCCCGCCATACCCAATGACCGGGAATGGGCATCGACCATCCGCATCAAGGTCATTGATTGCGGCATTGGCATGAACAGCGCTGATCTTGCCCGGGCATCCGAACGCTTTTTTCGGGCCGAGCGGGCGCGCAACACCCCCGGTTCCGGCCTTGGGCTGGCCCTTGTTCAGGCCATTGTGGAACTCCATGGCGGCACGCTGTACCTAACCCACAACACCCCCGGGCTTGTTGTGACTATTGATGTTCCTGCCCTCCACGTTTTATCTGATAAAACCTAAAATCTACGTAATATTACAATGATGACCTAAAACTATTAACGTTAATAGATCGTTTGAGACTCATAGTTTAGTTGAAATAACATGAGTTTACGTTTCTTAGTCATCCCATGAAGCTCAGCTTACCTCTTACTCTGCTCCTTGCGTTAGGTGGTGTTGTCACAGGTGGTTCCGTTACGCTTGCCAGTAACCAGCACCTTCCTGCGGCCCTGTCTTTTGGCTGGCATTTTTTTCCAACGTCCACAGCATCCCCTATTGTTGTAACATCCGACAGCCTCTCCTTCTGCCTTGAACTTGCCCATTTGATAGATTCTTATTCAGATGATGGCCCACTACCAACCGTTACCCACCTGAAAAAAGAGGGCATGGCCCTTTGCGAAAACGGACATGTCCGTATGGGGTTGGGCCGTTTGCGGCGGGCTTTATTGAATGCACAAGGAGCACCCTCTTGACCGTTCCTCGCTTTTTCCGGCCTGCGGGCCTGCTGGCCGTTGCCTCTGGCATGGCGCTACTGGCCCACACGGCTACAGCCAATGCCGAAAACAGTGCAGACAACCTGACCCGGCTGGAACTCCACGCCACAGGCACCGTGCAGGCTGCGCCCGACAAGCTGACAGCGCGCTTCAGGGCAGAAAGCCAGAACCAGAGTGCAGCATCTGCCCAGACCGGGGTGAACGCGCTGGTTAAAAAAGCTACGGATGACGCCGCAAAAAATGCGGATATTAAAGCCGCTGTACTGGAATATTCCGTGTACGAAAACCGGCCAGACAAAGCCAAACCTTACTGGACAGCCAGCCAGACTCTAAGCTTTTCTGCAACTGATGGCCAAAACCTTCTGCCATTGGCCGGGCAGCTACAGGCACAGGGCCTTATTCTGGAAGGACTGGACTGGTCACTCTCGGATGAAAAACGGCAAACCCTGTTTTTGGAAGCCGAGAAAAAAGCCATAACAGACTTAAAAAAGCAGGCAGATACACTGGCCACATCACTTGGCCTGCATGTTAGCCGGTTTGCACGGGTCAACGTATCGGACCAGGCGTACCCACACCCCATGCCTATGATGCTGCGTGCCGCAAGTGCTGCCAGCCAGAGCGATGTGGTGCATTACAATCCCTCCAGCACGGCAGAAAACCAGACTGTACGGGCTGACTTACGCGCAACTGTTGTTCTGGCACCCTGATCCACCGCACAAAACACAGTAGGACCACAACGCAGCATATAAAAAAAACCCGCCCGAAGAATTATCTCCGGGCGGGTTTTTTACGAACCAGTCCAAATGGAATGGGCTTAGCGTGGTGCCAGCACCATAATCATCTGGCGATTTTCCAGCCGAGGCATCTGCTCGACTTTTGCCAGTTCTTCAATTTCCACCCGAATCCGTTCCAGGACCTTGATCCCCAGTTCCTGATGCGCCATTTCACGCCCGCGGAAGCGGAGCGTAACCTTGACCTTATCCCCATCGGCAATAAAGCTTTTTACAGAGCGCATTTTGACCTGATAGTCATTTTCGTCGATATTCGGACGAACCTTGACTTCCTTGATCTCAATAACTTTCTGCTTCTTTTTGGCTTCGTTGCGCTTTTTCTGCTGTTCGTACTTGAACTTGCCGTAATCAAGGATTTTTACAACAGGCGGCTCAGCATTGGGGCTGATTTCCAGCAGGTCCAGCCCAACACCGTAGGCACGGGCCAGCGCATCACGCACGGACATAACGCCCGCCATTTCGCCTGTTTCATCAATCAGACGAACCTGCGGCACACGAATTTCTTCATTCACACGCGGCCCTTCTTTGCTGGGCGCCGCGGGGTAAGGGGATCTGACTATGGTCGGCTCCTGTTATTCATTTCAAAATACAAATAGGGGCACCGTCTGGCGGTGCGCCCATCTGCCAATAGTATGTGCGCAATTATCCGCCGTTTATCAAGCGGTCCATGCAATAAATCAGGGGCATTGCAGCATTGCCACAAAAACCCGGCCTGCTTCACGCCTTTTTGCGCAAATCGGGGGGTGTTGCCTCATCGCTCAAACGGGTCAGGGCTTCATCCAGTGTCAGCACTTCCTGCGCCTGCGAGCCAAGGCGGCGCATGGCCACCGTGCCTTCTTCTGCCTCGCGGCGGCCAACAACCAGAATAACTGGCACACGCGCCACACTATGCTCGCGCACCTTGGCGTTAATCTTGTCGTTCCGCACATCGGCCTCGGCGACCAGACCAGCATTGCGCAGGGCTGCGGCCACTTCCTGCGCATAGGGTGCGGCATCGCTCACAATAGATGCCACAACCACCTGCACAGGTGCCAGCCACAGCGGGAAGCGCCCGGCGTGCTGCTCGATCAGAATACCAAGGAACCGCTCAAAAGACCCCAGAATAGCCCGGTGCAGCATGACCGGACGGTGCTTGGCCGAGTCTTCCCCTACGTAGCTGGCATCCAGCCGTTCTGGCAGCACCAGATCCACCTGTAGGGTACCACACTGCCAGTCGCGCCCAATGGCATCGCGCAGCACAAACTCGAGCTTGGGACCATAAAATGCCCCCTCGCCCGGATTATGTTCATACTCCACACCCGCTACGGTGCAGGCTTCCTTAAGAGCCGCTTCTGCCTTGTCCCACACAGCTTCGCTCCCTGCGCGCTGTTCGGGGCGGTCTGCAAATTTGACGCGTACATGCTCAAACCCGAGGTCCTTGTACACTTCATGCAGCATCTGCACGAACTGCACGGTCTCGCTGGCAATCTGGTCCTCGGTGCAGAAAATATGCGCATCGTCCTGCGTAAAGCCACGCACACGCATAAGCCCATGCAACGCGCCCGATGGTTCGTACCGGTGGCAGGCCCCAAACTCGGCCATACGCAACGGCAGTTCGCGGTAGGAACGCAGGCCATGGCGGAATATCTGCACATGGCACGGGCAGTTCATGGGTTTGAGGGCAAGGGTTTTATCCTCATCCTCAACGGTCGCCACAAACATATGATGGCGATATTTATCCCAATGGCCCGATGCCTCCCACAGGCCACGGTCGACCAGCTGGGGGGTACGTACTTCCTGGTATCCATGCCGGGTCTGGGCACGGCGCATATAATCCTGCAAAACGGAGTACACACGCCAGCCTTTGGCATGCCAGAACACCTGCCCCACGGCCTCTTCCTGGAAATGGAACAGGCCCATTTCCCGCCCGATGCGGCGATGATCGCGCTTTTCCGCTTCTTCCAGTTGCAGCAGGTAAGCGTCCAGCTCCTTCTGGTCGCGCCATGCCGTACCGTACACGCGGGTCAGCATGGGGTTACGGTGGTCACCCCGCCAGTACGCACCAGCCACCTTCATCAGCTTAAAGGCGGTTCCTACGTCCTTGGTGGTACGCAGGTGCGGGCCACGGCACAGGTCCAGCCATTCGCCCTGACGGTAAATGGAAATATCTTCCGCTTCAGGCAGGTCACGGATCAGCTCGGCCTTGAACGATTCGCCACGGTCTTCAAAAAACCTGATCGCAACATCACGCGGCCAGACTTCGCGCACAAAAGGCTCGGCCCTTGCTACGATCTCCTTCATCTTGGCTTCGATCGCGGCAAAGTCTTCCGGGGTAAACGGCTCTGCCCGGAAAAAATCGTAATAAAACCCATGTTCAATGGACGGACCAATGGTGACCTGCGTGCCGGGAAAAAGCTCCTGCACGGCTTCTGCCAGCACATGGGCCGCATCATGGCGGATAAGTTCCAGCGATTCCGGGTCTTTTTTGGTAATAAACCGGACCTTGGCATCGGCCTTGATGGTCTGGCGGATGTCACTGAGCTGACCATCCACTTCCATGGCCAAAGCGGCCTTGGCAAGCCCGGCACCAATGGATTCCGCCACCGTAGTGCCCGTGACTGGCCCGTCAAAACTACGAACAGAACCGTCAGGCAGGGTGATAGCGGGCATGGGTGCAAGCTCCAAAAGGAAGGGAGAATAAAAACAAAAACTGTTAATGGCGCTACCAGAGCGCGGCTGCAACCCTCTGGACCGAAAGGAATGCAAGATCGCGCACCCAAAACACCTCCACCTGCCCCGGGCGGTACCCCAATGGAGCCGTACGCGAGGGCGTGCTTGCGTGCGAGAACAGAACAATGCACCGGCACCCCACCTCCGCCGCAAGGTGCATGGGTCCGGTATCATTCCCCACCGCACCCCATGCACGTGCGGCAAGCCCTGCCAGTTCGGGCAGGCTGGTCTGGCCGGTCAGGTCCAGTGCCTGCGGGCAATGTGCCTGCACCTGTACTGCCAGAGGTTGCTCGGCCGCGCTCCCCACGACAACAGGGGTAATCCCCCGCGCAAAAAGGCACGCCGCCAGCGCCCCGTAATGCCCGGCAGGCCAGCGCTTTTCAGGCCGATGCGGGGCGGCCCCCGGCACAAGCAGGGCATATGGCTGCGCCAAGCGGGGCCCCGCACCGGTCAACCATGACAGATCGGGTTTATCCACCAGAGGAACGCCCGCCATACGCAACTGGTCACGCTGGCGGGGGCGTGTGTGCATAATGTTGCGCCACGGGTTGGCATGGGGCAACCAGGCCACAGCCACATGCCCGGACCAGACCGGCCTGCCCGCCAGCCAGAAGTACCGTGCCGTACGCCCCGATGTTTGCAGGTCATAAACCCGGTCATACCCCACCAGTTTGCGGCGCAGGTCCCGCAATCCGGCAAGGTCGGTCCAGCGTGGGCGCTGATCTACCACAACCTCATCAAACCAAGGGGCAAGGCGGGCCAGCTCTACAAACGGGCGGGTAGTCAGCAGGGTTATCCGTGCTGTGGGGTGTGCACGCCTTATGGCCTCAAACGGGCCAAAACTCTGCACAAAATCACCGAGCGCACCCAGCCGTATAACCAGAATGCGCTGCGGATCAGCGTCTTGCATCTTGCTCATGGAGAATCGGGGTCGGCTGCCATAACGGCCAGATCCTGCCGGGCCAGATCGGCCTCGTGGCTATCTGGCGACAAATCAAGCACTTTCTGCCAATCCTGCTGGGCACCCGCCGCATCGCCCTTGCGTTCACGAATGATACCCCGCTCCAGCAGGGCATTGGCGTTTTCGGACGCACCTGCCAGTGCGTGGGTAATGTGCTGCATAGCCAGATCCAGCCGCCCCATTTTGCGCTCGGCCTCGGCCAGCAGCACATAGGCTTCGGTTGTTGCATTGGGGGAGCGGGCAACAAGTGCTGCAAGCTCCTGCTCCGCCAGATCTGCCCGGTTCTGCGCCAGAACGCTGCGGGCCCGGGCAATCTGCAATGCCTGATCGTTCGGCTGGGCCACAAGGCCAAAATCCGCACTGGTCTGCGCCTTGGCTGGCACACCGGCGGACAGCCATGCCTCGGCGGCCTCTTCCTCTATGGTGGCGCGCAATACGGGGGGCATGGCCTCCCCTTTTTGTGGAGGCTGGTGCGCCAGATCGTCCAGCTCGCGTGCGGCGGTATCCTCATCCCCGGCTTCGAGCAGGGCCAGAGCGTGGCAATGCCGTGCATCCCGCCCACCACCATTGTGCTGCCAGTCCAAGGCGTAATCCCGGGCACCGTAGGGGTCATCCCCTATCATGGCCATGCAGGTGGTTACGGACCAGACCTGTTTTTTTCCGCCCGCCGCCTGTTGCGTGCGGGCCTGCGCAACATCCTCCATGGAAGATGCTCCAGCCAGAACAACAGCACCAGCCAGAACACAGGGCAAAGACCGACGCGCGGAGAAAACTGCTTTCATACATCATCCATAGCAAACACGTGCCCGTCGTGGTCAAGCGTTGGTATATCCTGCTCAGAATATGGCACTTTTGCCCTCTTGCATGATAATAGGGGCAACATGGCCAGCTTTCTAACCTCTCCTGTCATTTTGCAAATTCTGCCTGCCCTGCAGCAAGGCGGGGTTGAACGAGGCACGCTGGAAATGGCGCAGGCCATTACGCAGGCCGGAGGTACAGCCCTTGTTGCCAGCAGCGGGGGCCGCCTTGTGCCGCTCCTGCGGAGTCTGGGAGCAGAGCATATTACACTCCCCGAATGTGGCAGCCGCAACCCGGCCCATGTATTGCGCAACACACGCATCCTGCGCCGCATACTCACCCAGCACAACGTGGCGCTGGTGCACGCCCGCTCCCGCATTCCCGCATGGATGGCCAGAATGGCGTGCAGGCGCACCCAGACTGCATTCGTAACCACATGGCACGGTGTTCATGCCAACACGGTGCCGGGCAAAAAACTGTATAATTCCGTGCTGGCCAGCGGCAATCGGGTTATTGCCATAAGCGAGCATATCGCCCGTATCCTCCGGCAGGATTACAACGTGCCCCCCCAACGCCTGCGGGTAATCCCTCGGGGGGCAGATATTACACAGTTCAGCCCTGATGCCGTGAGTGGCCAGCGGATGCACCAGTTGGCCGAGCAGTGGAATGTACCCGCAGGGTCTGCAATTATTCTCATGCCCGGCAGATTAAGTGCATGGAAAGGCCAATCCCTTGTTCTGCAGGCCCTTGCCCAACTGGAGGCCGGTCTGCCGGAACAGCCATGGCACTGCGTGTTCGCCGGATCGGACAAGGCGGATGGGCAGTATGTGCGCGAACTTACAGCACTTGCACACAGTCTGGGCCTGAGCGACAGAATCCGCTTTGCCGGACATTGCGAGGACATGCCCGCCGCCATGGCGCTGGCCACCATGGTACTGGTTCCCTCCCTCCGCCCCGAACCTTTTGGCCGGGTGGTGGTGGAGGCACAGGCCATGTGCCGCCCTGTTATTGTCTCCCACCATGGTGCTGCGGTGGAAACGGTAGACAATGGCGTGACCGGCCTGTCGGTCCCACCCAATAATGCTGCGGCACTGGCCGATGCCATGTTTGCCATACTCACAGCCCCAGCCGCGGCCCTTGCCACCATGGGCACCAACGCCCGGCTGGCCGTTATGGCCCATTACACGACCGAGGCCATGCAGCACGCAACACTGGGTGTGTATGATGAACTGCTGAACACCCAGCTGGCCCCGACCTTCCTCCACACCAAAAATGCGGCTGCCCCCTTTCAGGACCATGACCTTGCGGGGTAAGACAAACTCTTCCTTCCTCCACCCACAGGGCAGAGCATGAGTGCCGCTTCCACCCCCACGCAGCCCCTTTTTGCCCAGACGCCGCGCAAGCTCGCCTTTATGGCCGCCCCAACGCACGAAGCACGGATGGAGTTTGACCGGCTGGTCGCACAATACGGCAACTGCCACCCCGGAGAGGCCGAGATTATTGTCTGCCTGGGGGGGGATGGCTTTATGCTTGAAACCCTGCGTGTGGTTCTGGAGACCAACCTGAGTGCGCCTGTATATGGCATGAACTGCGGGTCCGTAGGTTTTCTGATGAACCCGATGGACGAGGAAGACCTGCCCAACCGGCTTTTGCACGCCCAGGCCGCAACATTGCACCCGCTCCGCATGACGGCCACCACGCTCCACAACGAAACACATGAAGCGCTGGCTCTGAACGATGTCTATTTGTTCCGCCAGACCCGTCAGGCTGCCAAATTACGCATAGATGTGGATGGTCTGGTACGCGTGCCCGAACTGATCTGCGATGGAGCATTGCTGGCAACACCAGCCGGTTCGACCGCTTACAATCTTTCCGCCCATGGGCCGATTGTCCCACTCTCAGGCAATTTGCTGCCCCTCACTCCCATATGCGCTTTCCGGCCACGCCGCTGGCGTGGAGCGCTCCTGCCATCCACCGCCCACGTTGGCTTTACGGTTATGGAATACGAAAAACGGCCCGTGGCTGCCGTGGCCGATTCGATAGAAGTGCGCGATGTGACATCCGTTCAGGTCCGGGAGGACCGGAGCCTGACTGTAACCCTGCTGTTTGATCCGGGGCAGACACTCTCCGAACGTATTGCCGAGGAGCAGTTTTCCGCATGACGCTGTGCATTTTTGCCCCGCATGGCCAGAATATCCCGTTTTATCCTTTCACCCTTCTGGGCTAGTCTGCACCGCAATGAAAAAAAAGCTCTCTCTTTCGTGCCGTCTTTCTGTGCTGTGTGCCACGGGAATACTGGGGGCAGGTGCGGCCCATGCCCAGATTGTCACCAATTCCAGAGCACTCGATAGTCTGGGCGGCGTAGCGCCACCGGCGCAGGAGGCAGCCCCCGCTCCACAGGAGCGGAACACACGCACCACGCACAAGGCAACGCCCCACGCCGTTGCAAAACCCCGCGTGCAACGCCCTACCCCCAAAGCCACCAAACCCGCGCCGAGCAGTGCTGCCACCACCAAACAGGTTGCACCAGCACCAGCACCAGCACCAGCACCAGCACCAGCAGTGCAGAACACGCAAAAGCCTGTGGTACCAGCCCACACAGCAACTCCTGCTCCTGCTCCTGCTCCTGCTCCTGCTCCTGCTCCTG
>NZ_BAMZ01000020.1 GCF_000964225.1 Acetobacter syzygii
AGAGCGGGCTTTCTGCGTTTCTACACCCACAACTGGAATCATATAGGAAGCATTCTGCGGAGAAATCTCGCGTAGCAATGCTGCGTGCGAGGCGCGCCAAATGAGCGCCGGAAAGAGAAGGAATCGGGCCAGGCCGTTTAGGTCTGCTTCCGTTCTCCTTGCTTTTCACGGTGTCCTGACGTAACCAGAAATGCGAACGGTTCTCACTTTGTGAGTCGGAATTCAGGACAGCGGCGGGTGAGCACGGCAACCTACAAACATAGCGCGCAGGCGCACGGCGAAATGGTGAGTTACGCCTGGCGTCTGACGGGAAGCCGCGATCAGGCAGAAGAGGTTGTTCAGGAGGCTTATGTCCGGCTGGCCGAAACTGCGGCCAAGCAGCTACTGGAAAAACCGGCGGCTTATCTGCGACGCGTAGTGCATAATCTGGCCCTTGACCATATCCGGTCACGGAAAAGGCGCGAGCGGATATTTGTCGCGGATTCAGATACAAATCTGGCCGAAATGGCATCGACGGAAGCTTCGCCAGAACAACAGACTCTCTCTCGTATGGAAATTTTCCGGCTTCAGGAAGCGTTGTCTGAGTTGCCGGATAACATACGGATAGCTGTCGAAATGCACCGTCTGGGTGGTGCAAAACTGCGGGAAATCGCGGAAGCGCTGGATGTTTCCACGACGCAGGCTCATTATTTCATACGTAAGGGTGTGGCGCACTGCCTGACGAAGTTGGGCTGATTTTCTCGTATGCCAAGATGTTTTTCCCGAAAAAATCCCGTGTCCGATAGTCTCTTCATAATGAGAGGGAGATGGATCGGTCTGCCTACGGGTATGTCTTACCGCATGTCCGTTTGTGTTTGGGGGCTTCGCGGTGGAGACCGATGATCTGGAAAATCTGACGCCCGAAGAAAGTGAGGCCCTAGATTGGGTAATTTCGCTCCAGGAAGAGGGTGAAAATCAGACAATCCGTCAGAAGTTCAATATCTGGTTACACACGACAGAAGAGAATGCGCGTGCCTGGGCCAAAATCTCACGGATTTATGGCGCTATAGGCGAAACGAAGCCAGTTTTTGAGGAGACATGGCGTCCGTCCTTGGACAAGGCTACGTCTTCTATGTCCGTTGGACAGGCGGCGTCAGGGCGAATTGTGCGTCGCAGACGACTGTATGGAGTAACAGCCCTGGCCGCGAGTGTGGCGGTAGGTTGGCTCGTTGTTGGCTCTGATGTGCGCCTTTTTTTGCAAGCTGATCAGGTGACGGGTGTAGGCCAGTTACGAACCGTGTCGCTGCCCGATGGAAGCACGGTAACTCTTGCTCCTCGTTCTGCGATTGCATTCACATCCGATGCGCATTCACGCACTGTTCGACTTCTGCAAGGGGAAGCGTGGTTTGATGTAAGACATTCCGCAGAGCAACCCTTCCACGTCGTCGCGCATGATCTGGACGTCATGGATGTGGGTACGAAATTCGACGTGCAGGAAGCAGAACGGGAAACAGAAGTTTCTGTAGAAAGCGGTGCGGTCAGGGTAACGTCTGTTAACCCACCAGCGATCTCCGAAGATCTTGTCGCCGGACAAACTGTTGCGATCTCTGCTGACCATCTTGTGAGACGGGGCAATACCGACCCGACTATGATCGCGGGATGGCGTGACGGGGTGCTCACTGTCCAGAACCGGACAATATCCGATGTCGTGGAGGCAATTCGCCTGTGGCACCGAGGACTGCTTATTCTTCGGGGGGACAGGCTCGGCACCCGCCGCGTAACGGGTGTCTATGATCTGCGGCATCCGCAGGCAGCGATCAAGGCTTTGGCTGATGCCTATGGAATTAAAATTACCAGAATATCGCCGTGGCTTGTGATTCTGTCTGACAGCTAACCGCTTGTTCTGGCAGCACTATATAAATCAGCCTGTATTTTATTTTTCAGAAATTTCAAAAAAAGACCCCCTCAACAGTCAGTAGAAACATAGGGTATGCAGTTGCGTCGCGTTCGCAGGAAATGCGCAACG
The DNA here is from genome assembly GCF_000964225.1 of Acetobacter syzygii. Taxonomy (GTDB): domain Bacteria; phylum Pseudomonadota; class Alphaproteobacteria; order Acetobacterales; family Acetobacteraceae; genus Acetobacter; species Acetobacter syzygii. Next base: position 2,006 of record NZ_BAMZ01000020.1, read on the forward strand.
CAGCAAGCGCCATCGGGCTGTAGCATAGAGAAGGTCATCAGGTGATGGGTGCAAAATCCGGCGACGCACGGATGCGGAAATATATTGAAAATTCCAAGGTCTTTTTACTGACATCGGCTTTAGGCGGAATTGCAGTTTCGCCACTGCACGCGCAAACGACTGCGGCAAAAGAGTTTCACATATCTGCGCAATCTTTGCCCGCAGCGCTGACACAGTTTGGTCGTCAGGCTGGTTTGCAGGTGAGTATTCCAGCGTCATTGGTCGAAGGTAAGACGTCCCATGCGGTCAATGGAACAATGTCACCTTCGCAGTCTCTGGCGCAAATTCTGAGTGGCACAGGGCTGACATATCGCGTCAATGGTAACGTTGTTACTTTGGTACCTGCTTCGGCCAATATTACCCTTGGCCCCGTGCGTGTGGGTGGAACTGTTGCGCGGCAAGATCCAACCGGGCCGGGTGTTGGTTATGTTGCTGAAAATACGCTGACAGGCACAAAAACCGATACGCCGATTACTGAAATTCCCAATTCGATCTATGTCATTACCAAACAGCAGATGATCGACCAGCAGCCCCAGAATGTTATGGAGGCTTTGCGTTACGCGCCGGGTATCTCAACCGAAGTGCTTGGTGGTTATACCAATGGTGCGGCAACGGATAATAATAATGGCGGTATTCTTCAACGTGGTTTTACAACATCTCAGTTTGTTGATGGTATTCGTTCCTATTCCAATAGTGCGGCAGAGACGGCTTTTCTCGATCGTGTGGAAGTGTTCAACGGTCCTGCGTCCGTTATGTACGGCCAGACAACACCGGGCGGCATGATCGGTATGAGTTTGAAAAAACCTACGGAAACACCATTGCATCAGGCATCTGTGGGTTTTGGTAACTGGGGGCGCTACGAGGCAACTGTCGATGTCAGCGATAAAGTGACCAAATCGGGTAACGTGCGTTACCGTATTGCGGCAATTGGTGTTACGCAGGGCACGCAAACAGACCACATTGATTACCATCGCGTGGGTGTTCTGCCTTCCATTGCGTGGGATATTGACCCTCACACATCCCTTACACTTGTAGGCAGTTACCTTTATACGCCGGGAACAGGCACAAATAACATCCAGCTTCCGCCTTCCGTGCTGCTGAACACGCAAGGGTTGGGTCGGATTCCGCGCAGCCGTTTTTTGGGTGATACAGGCTGGAATACTTCAGGCGCAAAAGATGCAATGTTTGAATATTTGTTTCGGCACGATTTTAACCGCTACCTCCAGTTCAGTCAGACGCTACGGTGGGAGCAATCGCGCACGAACAGCAAATACCTGTCGAGCGGTGGTGGTATGCTGGATTCCCAGCTTCTGTCCCGCGGGGCTTATGATGCGGACTCTGTTGATACAACGATTGGTCTGGACAGTCGTATTGGTGGAAAATTCAATATTGGCAAGGTAAAAAACATATGGATTGTTGGTTCGGATTTTCGCCAATATACCAGCAATGGAGGAAACCACTGGGATGATACCCCAGGCAACAATGGATACCCGGGCGTTGACGGGGAAACGATCGTGAATGTTTACGATCCTGTCAGCCATTATATTCCATGTATGAACCCGAAGTCGGCGGAATGCCTGAATGGTGGGTATAAGAGTAACACCACTCTTTTTCAGCAGGGTGTCTATTTTCAGGATCAGATCAAATATAAACGGCTTAGCATCACATTGGGTGGCCGGCAGGACTGGGTCAATTATCATGGGAAAACACTTTACTGGAACAATAAAAATTCAAGCCATCAGAGCGTTGTAACCAGTGCAAGTAATGCCGTGCCCAGACCCCAGAATGCCTTTACATGGCGTGCTGGACTGACCTACAGCTTTGACTTTGGCTTAACGCCATATTTCAGTTACTCGACATCATTCGTTCCCCAGTCACTCGGGGGATCAGGAAGAGGGTGGGATGGAAAACTGTTTGACCCACTAACTGGAAAACAGTTTGAATTTGGTCTGAAGTATCAGACACCGGACCATAATGTTCTTTTGACCGCAGCCGCGTTTCATATCGACGAAGACCATTATCTGGTTACGGACCCAGTGCATACGAACTATTCTGCAGATGCGGGGCGGGTGCGTTCGGAAGGATTTGAACTCTCAGCCAATGCCAATGTGACGCACGATCTTAAAGTCGTGGCCTCCTATACGTACGATAATGCCACATACCTTGATACAAATGATACCAGTAAGCAGAATTTTGCAGATGGAACAGATGGCGCCATTGTATCGCAGAAAGGAAAATATATTGAGTCTGTGCCAAGGAATATGGTTTCAGCCTTTGCTGATTACACACTGCCCGGAACATTTTTTAAAGGGTTGGGTATAAATGGCGGCGTGAGGTATGTAGGGTTTACCTATTCCGATGCCGTCAATAGCTTTAAAATTCCAGATCATGTTCTGTTTGATATTGGTGCACATTATGATTTTGGGCAAGCGCTACCAATGCTCAAAGGTCTTCGGGCACAGATTGCAATATCCAATCTGACCAACAAATATTATATTACGTCATGCGGTGGAACCTATTCCTGCTATTTGGGTCAAGGACGTAAGGTTTACGGGAATCTGACGTATAATTGGTAAAATTTGATTACCTCTGACAAGTGGGTACAGTTTTGCCTCCTCGCGCTTATGCCATGCACGGGGCGGCAAGCTTATTGCCAGCTTATGAATGAGCATAGTCTTCTGGCGGGAAGCCTATGCCATTTGCATAAGCTTGAGGTGTTAACTGACCTTAGGGCCGTAGAACCAGCACATTGGTTTATGTGGTGGCAAGAGGGCTACCCAGAACATCTAAAAGACTGGTGATCAGCCGCTGTTTGGGAGCATTCCTGCGGGAAAAAACACCAAGGTGGCGGCATGGAGCTGGAGGGGGAAGGGATATTTTTTTTAGGCGTAAGTTCTTGGGCCAAGGCAATGCCCAATCTGGCACAAGAGAAACACCTGTTCCCTGATTAACCATAATGGCAATGGCATCCAGTGAGTCCAGTTCCAAACGTTCGTGTGGCCATATGCCAGCGGATTTTAGGTATTCATCCGCAAGTCGCCCACCCCAGTGATTGCGATCATAACGAATGAAGGGGTATGTCTGCAAAATTTCATACGGGTCTGTTTCGGTGATTTTTTGAGAGGTCAAGACGACCAGAGGTTCCGATCGAAGTCTTTTCCAGATACAGCTTGGTGGAATTTCAAAGGGTGGTTCCACAATAAATGCAGCATCAAGGGCACCGTCCAGAACGGCATTGTGCAGCGCAAAGGAGGTGCCGGGAACAATATGCAGTTCAATATCGGGGAAAGATTCAAAAAAGCGTTTTAAATAAGGGGGCAGTAAACCATTGGCCGCACTGGCAATGGCACCAAGCTGTAGTTTGCCTACCAGTGTATTGCTGGTTGCTATGGTGCAGAGTTCCCGGACTGAACTGAGGATTTTCTGACTTTGTTCCAGAATGGCAAGGGCATGTTCGGTTGGGCGCACGTTCCGGCCTTCGCGCTGGAGTAAAGTGCAGCCTATTTCATCCTCAAGGGTACGAATGCGTTGGGCGACTGTTGCAGGTGTAAGGTGTTGCCGTCTGGCTGCACCTGCAATGGAACCCTGTTCAATAACAATCAAGAGACTTTCAAGGAAGCGCGTATCCATGATGAACTTTCTGATACATTTTGTAACGTTGAAAATACAGTAAGGTCAGTGGCGGTATAGAGGGCTTACTAAAGGGGTTTTTTATCGTCTGTAATCTTATTAATTTTAAGTTTTTTTGTTGAAATATCGATTGTTTTTATAAGATTTGCATGTTGTGATGCCTGAAGCCACAACAGGCCGATGTGCCTGTAGGGTGGACTATCGGCGACTGGAATTTTGCGCACTTTAAGCCCTTCGGGCCAGGGTGGCTGCCAGTCCGGGAGGAGTGATACGCCAACCCCCTGACTGACCATAAGAGCAATGGCCTCCAAGGAATCCAGTTCCAGCTGTTCTTTGGGGAAAATCTTTTTTTCTTTCAGGAAATTGTCAGCTACACGACCTCCCCACTGGTTCCGGTCGTAGCGTAAGAAAACATGGCTTTTAAGAATTTTAAGAGCATTGGTCTCGGTACAGTTCTCAGGGACCAGCAGCATAAGTGGTTCAGATATCAGTCTTTTCCATCCACATGTTTTGGGAATGGCAAAGGGTGGTTCCACAATAAATGCGGCATCCAGTCGGCCTTCCAAGACCTCATGGTACAGTTTTATGGATTGTCCGGGGGTTACATGCAGGTCAATCTGGGGGTAATCGATAAAAAATTTCCGCAGCATAAACGGTAGAATACCTGTTAATGCCGTGGAGATTGCCCCAACACGCAACTCGCCGGTAAATTCATCCTGAGAGGCAAGGGATTTAAGTTCTTCAACAACCCTGATCAACTGACGGCTTTTTTCAATAATAGCCAGACCGGCCGCGGTGGGGGTAACGGTTCTGCCAGCGCGTATCAGCAAAGGTTGCTTGATCTGGTCTTCCAGAGCTTTGACGCGTTGCGATACGGCTGCTGGAGTAAGGGCAAGCTGGCGTGCCGCATCCGCAATGGAGCCACGCTCTACAATAGCAATAAAGCTTTCCAAAAACCGCGTGTCCAAGGCTGTTGCTTCCCTCTGCTTATGTGGTTTAGCACTCCTTTTGCAGCAGCATAGCACGGGAGTGGGCGTGTTTTACAGATTATCTGATCAGGGCATTTGAACGGGTGGAAATGTGTCCTTGGGAATGGGGGAAACATAGGGGCAGCTTTTAAGGCGCGCTGCGTGGTCCTGCTGTGCCTGCTGGAGCAGGTCAGGCGAGAGGAAGAGCTTGCAGGCAGTCATGGCGAGTGCTTTGGCCACATGGACCATGCCTTTGTGCGCAATGTCGGATGTGCCTTGGGCCGTCATTTGCCATGAGTGGAGTGGGGTGCCAATTGCGCATGTTGCTCCCAGCGCCTGAACGGTTGGTATCGCCCAGCTCACATCCCCCACATCGGTCGAGCCAAGGAAAAATTTGCTGTTTGCGGGGAGGATTCTATCCGTCAGCGGGGCATCGCTGGGAGTTACACCAGCTTGCTGGAAGGCTGCTGCGATGTCTTTTTCTGCCAGAGTTGCCTGAATTTTTTTGGCAAAATCCTTATCCTGTACTGTAAATTGGGGTGGCCCCAAAGCCGTAAAGCTCTCTTGCAGCAGTGTTTCTAGCGGTGGGCAGGGCAGCAGGTTGGCAACTCCACTTGTCACGCGGTCCTGCACCTGTGTTTCGCTCATCATGGCGGCCCCGCGTGCCACCAGTCGCACTCGCTCGGCAAGTGCCAGCATTTCTGGCAGGGTTTCCGCTCGAATGGAGTAACGCACCATGGCTTCGGACTGGACTACGTTGGGAGCCGAACCGCCGGTGTTGATGTAGGCATAGTGAATGCGTGATGTTGGGAGCATATGTTCGCGCAGGTAATTGACCCCTACGCTCATCAGTTCCACCGCATCCAGTGCAGACCGGCCCAGATGGGGGGATGCTGCTGCGTGGGAGGAGCGCCCCAGAAAAGTAAAGTCCATGCGGACATTGGCCAAAGTTGTGGGGGGCAAAACACCGCAAAAAGCCGAAGGATGCCAGGATAATGCCGCATCTACACCGGCAAAAGCCCCAGACCGCACCATAAACCCTTTGCCAGCCCCGCCTTCTTCCGCTGGGCAGCCATAGTAGCGCACGCGGCCGGGTAGCTGCATGTCCGCCAGCCAGTTCCGCACGGCAATGGCGGCCAGCAAAGCCCCGGCACCCAGCAGGTTGTGCCCACACCCATGACCGTTGGCGGTGTGGGTTGGGGGTTCAAGCGCATTGGCGGCGGACGCCAGACCGGGCAGGGCGTCATATTCGCCCAAAAAAGCAATTGTGGGGCCGTCTGTACCACTTTCTCCCATTAAAGCCGTTGGAATGTTGCCAGTATTGGGGAAGAGCGAAAAGTCATTCTGGCGCAAGAACGTGCTGTGGAGCGCGCAGGAGCGGTATTCCTCGTAGCAGAGTTCGGGTACTGCCCAGACAGAATCGCTCAGTGTAATGGCATTTTCAGATAATTTATCGACATGATCGATAATTTTTCCGATATTGGAAAGTGGCATGGATGGCCTCATTGTCTGCAAGGTCGGGTTCTGTTCTGTTCCGTAATGTTAATGATCTACTATTCATACCGTTATACAAACGATTTTGTTCGTTAAAAATATATAACAAAATGGAAAAACCATTTTCTGGTCCTGACCCGCAAAACCAAAACCCCAAAAACCTATTATTTTTCAGGGGTTAAGAGTTAAAATGAAAAATGAATAAATAGTTTTCTTATCTTTTGAATTAAGAAAGAATGTCTATGTCCTGCCCATAAAATATGTTTTGAATACGAAACGTAATAAATTTTAGATCTGGCGGAAAGATCTGTGGATGGACAGGAGTTCGGGATGATTACGGTTCGGGCTGAACGGCAAAAACGCGTGATGAACCATGCTTTCCGTGGTTTTCTTATGGTATCGGTGTGCACAGGCTGCCTCTCCGTTGCAAATGCCGCGGTCACGGAAAAAGAGGACAAAGCCTCCCACAAGCGTGGGGCAGTCAAGCATATGGCTGTTCATGCTTCTTCCGCGCACCGCGATGCCGTGGCCCGGCAGGACCCTGAGGTTATTAGTGTTACAAAGGCCCGCCGGTCTTTTAATTTTGGTGCGGAACAGCGCAAGGCTGGTAACACAACCAATCTGACCGCCGAAGATCTGGTTATCCACCATGTTACGACCGTGGAAGATATTCAGAACCTGGTGCCCAATCTGACAATTCAGACAGAAGGTGGCTCCAACGTTCCGGACTATTACCTGCGTGGCATTGGTATGCAGGATTATACCCAGAATAACATGTCGTCCGTCATGACGTATTTTGACGATGTTCCCTATACCATTACCGCCATGAGCTCCGGCCAGATGTTTGACGTGGCTTCTGTTGGTGTTGAGCCGGGTCCGGTGGGTTTTGAACATGGTCTGGCCGATACCGGGGGCGAGGTACGGATTACAACCAACGATCCGACCAAAACCCTGCATTATGGTGTGTCGGAAGATATTGCCAGTTACGCACGGAGCAAGACCAATTTTTATGTTTCTGCGCCCATTACGGACCGGCTGCAATTCCGTGTGGCCGGGCAGATGTTGCAGGGTGGGGCTTTTCGCCATAACCGGGACACGGGTGAATCAATTGGTCGCGCGAACGAAGGGGCTTTGCGTGGCAAACTGGCCTGGCAGCCGGATGATAAAACCAATATCAAGCTGACAGGCAACTGGTCACAGGATTCCTCAGAGGCACAGGCAGGCTTTATCCTTCAGGATAATAACAATATTCTTCCACGTGATCAGAATATTTATGCCACGGGCTGGGACCTGAACCCCCAGTATGCCAAAATTCTGGGTATTTCGCGTAACAGCAAGCCCTCTTATAACGATATGCAGTGGAGCGTTAACCTTAACGTTGACCGCGACCTTGGCTGGGCACATCTGGCGTTGATTTCTGCATTCCAGCAGCAGCAGCGGCATGAATATATTGACCGCGATGCGGAAGCTTATCGCTCCGGGGATAGTTATCTGACCGGGAGCATGAACGTGTTTTCGCAAGAAGCGCGCCTGTCCGGTGTGGCCTTGCATGACCGCCTGCAATGGGTGGCGGGCATGTATTATAACCGGGTGCGCGCCACGGGCGAAAACTGGTACGACTATACGGACCGTCCGGGTAAAAACTATTTCCAGAACAGCATTCATTCGCAGCCGCAGCAGGATTTTGCGCAGTTTGTTAATCTGAACTATCGCCTCACACCCAAGCTGCATCTGATCTTTGGTCTGGAACACCAGAGCGATGACCGGCAGTTCAAAAATGACTCCGTATTCCGGTATAACCCCACCACACTTGCCAAAACATACACACAGGTTTTTGCCGACCATGGCATACTGACCAACCAGTTCTCTGGTAAGGTTGGCATTAATTATCAGGTTCAGCCGAATGTTCTGCTGTATGCAGATATCCGGCGTGGGGTAAAGCCGGGTGGGTTTACGGCCAATACAACATTGACCGAGCAGCAGGCAGCAGGCTTTAAGCCTGAATGGCTGATGGCATATGAAGTTGGCTTTAAAAGCGAATTCTTTAACCACCGTCTGCGCATTAATGGGGCGGCCTTCTGGGATTCGTACCATGACCAGCAGTATTTTTCCTATATTCTGGTACCTGGGTGGGGCACGGTCGGGTCTTACGTCAACGTGCCGCGCTCGCATATTTTTGGTACGGAACTCTCGGTCAGCCTGCATCCGGTCCGTGGTCTTACGCTATCGCAGAATGTTGGTTTCCAGCGTGGTACCTATGATGATTTCCAGATCCTGAATGTGCAGGCAGTCAGTGCGCATTATAAGGCAACGGGGCAGTGGGCATCCATTACCGACAGCTATAATGGCGCGGATATGGGTATTCCCAAACTTACGCTGAACGGGAATATTTCCTACGAAACACGTCCAGTTTTCAAAAACTATACCATAACCTTGCAGGGTGACTATTCCTACCGTGGTGCACAGGATACGGTGCCACGCGGAACGGGAACCTACCTGCTGCCTGCTTACTTTTTGATGAACGGGAGTGTGACCTTCAAACCTGTGGGGGGGCGCTGGTCGGTTTCTGCCTATGCAACCAATATTCTGAACCGGGATTACATTGTAAGCCGTACCCTCGCTACAACGGTCAACATGGGTATTTCTGGTCAGCCACGGTTTGTGGGTGGTCGTTTTTCCTACAACTTCTAAAACATGTTGTTTTAGGAAAGATTTATAAACAATAATCTTTCGTAACGATTGCGCCGGAATCAAGGGGAGGCATAGACCTTATGAAAGACATTCAGACCAGATTATACCATCGTCTGAACTGGCGCATCATGTCCTGGATTATTGTGATCTATCTGATGGATAGTATAGATCGGACCAATCTGGGATTTGCCCGGGCCCATATTTCGCAAGATGTCGGTCTGACTGCAGCACAGTTCGGCTTTGCTGCGGGTATATTCTTTGTTGGTCTGGTTCTGTTTGAAATTCCAATAAGCCTATGGTCCTCCCGGGTGGGGGCACCCAAAACATTTGCCCGGATTATGGTGCTATGGGGTATGACATCGGCTGCCACCGGCTTTATTCATAGCCGCGATACGTTTTACCTCATGCGGTTTCTGCTGGGTGTGTTCGAGGCCGGGTTTGCGCCAACATGCACCTATTATCTGGCGCGGTGGTACCCTGAGAACAAAATGTCGGGGGCCATTTTCTGGCATCAGCTTTCCCTGCCTCTGGCGGGAATTATTATCGGGCCGATCTCTGGTTTTATTCTGTCACACTTTGATCAGGTGGGTGGGGTAGCAGGCTGGCGCTGGATGTTTTTTCTGGAAGGTGTGCCCTCTATTATTCTGGGCGTGATAGTGCCTTTTGTACTGCCAGAAAAACCCAAGGATGCCAAATGGCTGTCCACGCAGGAACGTGAGCTGATAGAGAGCTGGGGCACACGGCAGAATGTCCGGCATGTTGCGTTTTCCGCCGTGGTCAAAGACCCTGCAATCTACTTTTTGGCATTGGGTTTTTTCTCATTGATGGCGGGCATGTATATGCTCAACTTCTGGCTGCCTTCCATTATCCATGAGGCGGGCATTCACTCATCGATGGCTGTGGGGCTGTATTCCTCCTTTCCCTATGTTGTGTCGGTTATCTCCATGGCTTACTGGAGCGCGCGCTCTGACCGGCTGAGGGAGCGGAGCTTCCATTGTTATGCGCCTGCGGCTCTGGCCAGTGTGTGTTTTGTTCTCACCACCGTTATTCCCGATATTTTTGTTCTTAAAATGGTTGTTCTGGCGGGCGCAACTGCGGGGATTTACGCATCCTATGTTGTCTTTTGGGCCATGGCCGCAAATGTTTTTCAAGGAAGTGCCGCAACAGGTGGATTTGCCCTGATTAACGCGATTGGTTTGTGGGGCGGTGTGATCAGCCCCATGGTCGTTGGCAAACTGACAACACTGACCGGTTCCCTGTCTGCCGGAATGCTGAGCATGGCTGCCATTGTCGGCATTGGGGCCGTCATTTTGTGGTCGGTTACACAAAAAATTATGGAACCGATCTGTAAAACTGCCAAAAATTCATAATGAGTTGTGAAAGATCAAGCCTATGAAAGTTTGTCTTACTGGAGATAGTATTGTCCTGCGTCGGCTGAATACGGATGTGGATCCGGTATGTGCCCCGCTGTTTGACATGATCCGTGATTGCGATGCCTCTTTTACCAATCTTGAGATTATGCCAAGCGATTATAAGGGCGACCCGGCACTGGACCATGGTGGTTCGCACTTTAGTGCGCATCCGTGGATTTTGGATGAGCTGCGCATAGCGGGTTTTGACCTGTTTGCTGCGGCAACAAACCATTGTCTTGACTATGGTATTTCCGGTTTGCGCATTGCTATTGAAGAATTGCAAAAGCGCGAAATACTCTACTCAGGTGTAGGGCTGACACTGGAGGAAGCGCGGCGGCCAGCTTATTACACCCACCCCAAAGGTACGGTCGCCATGCTGTCGTGCTGCTCAACATTTGCACGTGGGCAGGAAGCGGCAGACCAGACGCGGAGTATGCAGGGGCGGCCGGGGCTTAATCCGCTGCATTTCAAATCCACCTATCAGGTTAAACCGGAGGAATTTGCGGTTCTGCGTAAGATTTCGACCGGTCTGGGGCTGGAGCATATCAAGCAGGAGCAGATCAAGCTCGGTTTTTCCTATGCTGCGCCAGAAGGTACACTAACACTGGATGGCACCCGGTTTGTTGAAGGGGAGGAAACCCGCATCAGCACCACCCCGGATGCGCAGGATCTGGAGGAAATCGGGCGCTGGGTCAAAGAGGCGCGTGTTGTGTCTGACGTGGTGATTGTCAGCGTGCATACGCATGAAGTCGGGTATGACAGTGATGGAAAAATAAGCTGGGAAAAACCCGGAGAGTTTTTGGAAGCCTTCGCCCGTAGTGTTATTGATCAGGGAGCGGATATTGTGGTCTGTCATGGTCAGCATCTGCTTAAAGGGATGGAACTGTACAAAGGCAAGCCCATTTTTTACAGCCTTGGGAATTTTATTGGGCAGAATGAGCTTGTGGATATGCTCCCTCTTGATTCCTACACTTTTTACAAAGTGGATACGGATGTAACGCCCCATCAGGTTTATAAGACACGCACAAAGAACGATACAAAAGGCTTTCCTGCAGACCGCCGGTTCTGGGAGACACTGCTCCCGGTCTGCGAGTTTGGGGAAGATGGTCAACTGACCTCCATGGAAATTCACCCCGTCTCTCTGGGGTTGGGTAAATCCGCCCATACCCGTGGTCTGCCAATGCTGGCGGAAGGGGAGGAGGCAGATTATATTCTCTCCCGGTTTGAAGCCCTTTGCGCACCTTACGGCACACATTTTGTGCGCCAGAATGGCAAGCTCGTGCTCACGTTATCCTGAGCAGAATGGCCTTTGCAGATGCCCTGTGTGCATGGGTGTTTGCAAAGGCAATATTTCCTTAAATGTGAAGAAATATATTCATGTCATAGGGTTAGCCAGACCGTATGGTATGAATGCAGCTCTCTAAAATTAGTGGTGTAGTCATGCCTAATCCATTCCATATTGCATTTCCCGTTGATGACCTTGATGCCGCCCGGACCTTTTATGGCGAGGTTCTGGGTTGCCCGGAAGGGCGCAGTACCAACAGCTGGATCGACTTTGACCTGTATGGCCATCAGGTCGTGGCGCATCTTCTCCCCAAAGCCAGCCGTGGCAAAGAGGACGAAACCGGGGCCGTGGACGGGCATAACGTGCCAATCCCGCATTTTGGCGTGGTGCTGGACATGCCGCAGTGGGAAGCACTGGCAGAACGGTTGAAGAGCCACGGGGTTCGTTTTGGTCTGGAACCCCAGATCCGCTTCAAGGGCCTGCCGGGTGAGCAGGCAACCATGTTCTTCTGTGACCCATCAGGGAATGCGCTGGAGTTTAAGGCTTTTGCCAATATGGAACAGCTTTTTGCCAAACAGTAAGTTTCTTTCCTGATCTTTAAAGGAGTTTCCATGTCCAGTTCCTTGTCTTCTTTGCAAGCTGCTGCTGTGCCTGACCTTGACCGGGAACTGGCCAACCAGATTTTTGATGATCTGCACAGGATCGGGTTTGATGGTCTGGGCATGACCCGTCCGTCTTATGGCGATGGGGAAAATCAGGCCCATGCCCTGTTTGTGCGCATTGCCCAGGATTATGGACTGGAAACCCGCAAGGACTGGGCCGCCAACCTGTTTGTAACCCTGCCCGGCAAAAACCGCGATCTGCCTGCCGTTATGACCGGATCGCACGTGGATACGGTGCCATGCGGTGGCAATTTTGATGGCGCTGCCGGGGCTGTTGCCGGTTTGCTGGTGCTGTGCGCATGGGCCAAAGCCGGTTTACAACCTGAGCGGGATACAACGCTGATTGTGACCCGTGCGGAAGAGAGTGTCTGGTTCCCCCTTTCTTACATTGGAAGCCGCACGGCCTTTGGGCTTTTGGCCCCGACAGACCTTGAGACCCCCCGGCGCGATGATGGCATAAGCCTGCGCCAGCACATGCAGGCCAGTGGCGGCCAGCCCGAACTGTGCGGTGTGGCGCCTGTGCTGGAAGCCTCCAGAATCGACAGTTTTGTGGAACTGCATATTGAGCAGGGACCAGTGCTGATAGGCGATCAGGTGCCAGTGGGGATTGTTAGCGGAATTTGCGGCAGCACACGTTACCGTTCCGCCGTTATTTACGGCCAGTATGCTCATTCTGGCGCTACGCCGCGGCGTTTTCGTTCAGATGCGGTCATGGCGGGTGCTGCGATGATGATGGCGCTGAATACCGTATGGAAGGAGGCCGAAGCCGCCGGGGCGGAAATGACCCTGACATTCGGCATCTGCCAGACTGATAAGGCACAGGCCAACTTTGCTGCCGTACCCGGCAGGCTGGACCTTGCGATTGACATTCGCTCCCGCGATGAAGCCCTGCTTGAACAGATGAACACACGGGTGATTGAAGAAGCAAAACGTGTGGAGGCGGAGTATTCCGTGCGTGTTGACCTTGGACCACGCACCCGCAGCACGCCCGCAGTGATGGACCCCACTTTGCAGGCCGCTGCCAAAAAACTGGCAGAGCAGATGCACCTGCCTGTTGTGTCCATGGCCAGTGGTGCCGGGCATGATGCGGCAACATTTGCCGGGCAGGGGGTGCCTACGGCCATGCTGTTCGTACGTAACGCCAATGGCAGCCACAACCCTGATGAGAGCATGGATATGGATGATTTTCTCAAAGGTGTTGGTCTGCTGGAGCGTTTGCTGAGCGTGCGTGCATTCTAAACCCTACCTGACTGGATGAATAACCCCATGCCCATCTGCTTCATAACCCAGCCCATCCACCCAATGGCCGTTACGTTTTTGCAGGCGCAGGGGGTGGAGGTTCGCTTTGCCAGCGCTCCCACGCTGGAGGCGGCAAGGGCGGAAGTGGGGAATGCAGATGCGGTTATTACGCGTGATCTGGGGTTTGATGCCACGGCAATTGCAGCCGCTCCGCAGTTGCGGATTATTGCCTGCCATGGCTCGGGTACAAACCGCATAGCGGTCGGGCAGGCAGCGCAACGTGGTATAGTGGTCACACGGGCGGTCAATGCAAACAGCCGCTCCGTGGCGGAATTAACCATAGCGCTCCTGCTTGCGGCTGCCCGCAGGATCTGCCCTGCGGATGCGGCTGTCCGTTCGGGGGACTGGGGTTTTCGGTATCAGGCCCCCGGAATGGAGGTGTATGGCAAAACACTGGGGCTGGTCGGGTTTGGTGCGATTGCCCGCCATGTTGCCCAGATTGCGCACCATGGGCTGGGAATGCGCGTTGTGGCTTGGTCCCCCCATGTGCCGGAAGAGGTTTTTCACAAACATGGCGTAACGCGCCTGCCGGATTTGAGTACGCTGCTGGAGCAGGTGGATGTTGTTTCGCTCCATCGTCCGGTGGAGGCGCTGGAGCCGCCGACCTTAACGGCGGAAAGGCTGGCCCTGCTTAAAAAGGGAGCCATCGTCCTCAACACCAGCCGCGGGCTGGCGATTGATACCGTGGCATTGCGCGCCCGGCTGGAGGCGGGGGATATTGCCGCAGCCGCACTGGACGTTCTGCCGCACGAGCCGCCTGCAGTGGACGAACCGATGCTGACAGCCCCCAACAGCCTGCTGACCCCCCACATTGGGGCCTCAACAGAAGAAGCCCTGCAAAAAATGGCCATGATGTGCGCACAACAGGTGCTGGATTGCCTGAGCGGTAAAACCCCCGAACACGCCATCGGGGTTGAGCAGAGCTAAGCAGACCTTGGGGGGCTTTACCCCCGCTCTGGGCAGGGTGCGGTCTATTCTGGCACGCTGCGGGCTGGTCAGGCGCAGGCTCTTTGCCGGGGTTGGTCCATAAAAGCTGCGGGTTATGGCTGGCTTACCCCATGGGTTGGGGGCGCATATGCGCATCCATATAAAAAATTTTCAGTTTTTTTAAGAAAAACAGGGTTCCAGATCGTCTTTGTAGGTGAGGGGCTTGCTCCGCGTGGCTGCTGACTGGGCGCTACCAACGGAATATTCCCGATTTCCGACGTATCCAAAGGCGCGTAACTGAATGGACCGGGTAGAATTTTACGCAGAACAGAGTTGCGAATCACTCTTACACGCATTTGTGAGTGCGCTGTTTCTATGACCAGCCGCACCCTGCGTCGGTGGTTTGTGGTCCATAAGTGGACAAGCCTGGTCTGCACCGTGTTCCTGCTGATTGTCTGCGTGACCGGCCTGCCGCTGCTTTTTTCCGAACAGATATGGGACACATTCGTGGGGGACGATGACCCCCCGTACGAGGTGCTCCCCCCCGGTACGCCCAACGTAAACCTTGATGTTATTGTGGCAAAAGCACGTGCGCTCTACCCCGGCCAGATCGTAACCAGTGTAAACCCGGATGATGATGAGCCAACGGTTCTGGTCTCCATGGCCCCCAGCTGGCAGGCCCTTAAGGATGATGAGAATTATCCCGACCGGAACTCCGGCCACTGGATCAAGTTCGATGCCCGTACGGCCAGAGTTTTGGAGCAGTCACGCCCGCAGACGGACCCCAAACCCCCGGCAACATGGACCGGGCTGATTATGGGGGTCTGCAGCCGTCTGCATGTCAGCCTGTTTGCCTACCTGCCGGGCCGCCTGTTCCTTGGGCTTATGGGTGGGGTCTTTGTGGCCTCGCTCATTTCCGGCACGGTGCTGTATGGGCGGTTTATGAAGCGCCTGCCCTTTGGGTCCGTCCGCCGCGACCGTGCTGCACGGCTGACATGGCTGGACCTGCACAACCTGCTGGGGGTCGCCACGCTGGTCTGGGCAACGGTTGTGGGTTTTACCGGGCTGGTCAACGAACTCCAGACCCCCCTGTTCGGCCTGTGGCGCGTGACCGATGTGCGGCAGATTCTCAAGCCCTATGCCAGTTTGCCCGTGCCCGCGCAGGACCATCTGTCCTCCGTGCAGGCAGCGTTTGATACGGCGGCCAGAGCCGCACCGGGTAATGAGGTCACTGGTCTGTCCTTCCCCGGTTCATCGTTTGGCAGCCCTGTGCATTATGTGTTGTGGACACGTGGGGCCACTCCGTTGCGTGCGCGGCTGTTTACCCCGGTTCTGGTGGATGCCCGCACGGGTGCATTGACCGGGGCTTACCCTATGCCGTGGTATCTGCGTTTTCTCGAAATTTCCCGCCCCCTGCATTTTGGTGACTACGGCGGAATGCCGCTGCGCATTCTGTGGGCACTACTGGATGTGGTGGTGATTGGTGTGCTGGTGAGCGGTCTGGTGCTGTGGGTTGGCAAGCGCAGAATTGCGACCGATGCCCGCCTGCGTGCGCTGGGCTATGAGCTGGATGATGCGGAGCCACACCCCTCTGCCACATCGGGCGTGGAGGCTGCGCAATGACCACAGCGGTCCCCCCTGCCACGCCGGATGTGCCACGCCAGCCAACGTCTCCGTCAGTGTCTCTGCCAGCATCCGGCTCAATACTCCGGCCAGCGCCCCGGTCTGCCACCCGCCCGGCCCCACGCCAGCCGGTGGCAGTCTGGCCGTGGCCCATTGCGCTGGGGCTGCTGACCAGCTTTGGCCTGCTTTCCGCCCTGCTGGGCCAGCACGGCATCTGGCTCGCACTCTCCTGGGTCAGCCTGTCCATTCCCCTAGTTGTAACCACTGTCTGCCTTATCCGGGCCTGGAGCAGACCATCTTCCAAAGGAGGTCTCTCATGACCGATCTTGCACCCCTTACCTTCTCCCCGTGGGAGATGTTTCTCAATGCCGGGC
>NZ_BAMZ01000019.1 GCF_000964225.1 Acetobacter syzygii
TGGGCGCAACAGGGATTGAACCTGTGACCCCTACCATGTCAAGGTAGTGCTCTACCGCTGAGCTATGCGCCCATTCCTGATGTGTGTTGGCCTTTTATCCTCCTTGCCTTAAGAGCGCAAGCCCACAATAGTACGAATATGAAAAAATTTGCGGCCTCCCTGTTTCCACCAAGTCTGATGCGGCTTTTTCAGGCGCAATCAGGCACGACTGAGCACGAACATTCAGGGAGGCAAACCTCACCCGCACCAGTTCTGGTTTCTGGCACACCTGCCACTGGACCTCTGGTGCTGGCATCCCCCCACTCCGGGCATTTCTACCCTGAAGCATTTGTATCCTCCGCACGCCAACCGCTGGATATTCTACGGAGTGGCGAAGACAGCTTTGTGGAGCAACTCGCACTGGGTGCGCAGGCACTGGGGCCACCTCTTATTCAGGCAACTTTTCCCCGTGTGTTCTGCGATGTAAACCGAGCCGCGTGGGATCTGGATAGTCGCATGTTCCACGGGAGCATTCCCTCCTTTGTTGCCCCTTCCGAGCGGGGGTTGGCGGGTTTGGGGTCCATCCCACGTATTGTGGCAGATCGGCGCCCGATTTACAGGCAACGCCTGCCATTTATGGAAGCCGCTTTGCGCATCCGCCATTACTGGATGCCCTATCATGCTGCTCTGGCCAATCTGCTGGAACAGGCGCGTAACAGGCATGGCTTTTGCCTGCTGCTTGACCTGCACTCCATGCCAGCGGCACCGCAGGCCGGATCGCCCGACTTTGTGCTGGGCGACCGATACGGCACATCCTGCACTCCACACCTGACCAACCTTGCCGAGCAGACGTTACAGGGACTTGGCTTTAAAACGGTCCGCAATCACCCATATGCGGGCGGATACATTACCCGCCATTATGGTCGCCCAGGGATCAACATGCACGCACTCCAAATAGAAATGCGGCGTGACCTTTATATGGACGAAAGCACACGCACCAAACATGCAGGCTTTGCCAGCCTTGCTGATGCCCTAACCATTATGGTTGAACAGGTGCTGGCCCATTTTCCTTCTCATGAGAGCAAAACGCAGTCTATAGGCTGACAGACCAGCACAAGATATTGAAAACGCGCATCCCCCACCACATCTGTTCAACCAGAACAGGCAGGACTGTGCACCCGTGCCAAGGGTATGGCATTCACTGCCCACAAACATATTATAGAAACAGAACAACAGGACATTAGCATGACGGAAGCAACCCAGAACCCCACAGCACACCAAGGCAGCGAAACACGCGAATTTAGCGCGGAAGTCGGTCGGCTGCTCGATCTGGTTGTGCATTCGCTCTACTCCGAACGCGAAATTTTTCTGCGCGAACTGGTCGCCAACTCAGCAGACGCCACAGACCGCCGCCGCTTTGAAGCCCTGACAGATGGCGCGCAGGCCCTCCCCGAAAATGCTAAAATCAGCATTAATCCGGACAAGGATGCCCGCCTGCTGACAATCAGCGATGATGGGTCGGGCATGAGCCGGGACGAACTGGTCGCCAACCTTGGCACCATTGCCCGCTCCGGCACCCGGGCATTCGGCCAGAAACTGGAAAGCGCAAAACCCGAAGACCGCCCCAGTCTGATCGGGCAGTTTGGGGTAGGTTTTTATGCAGCCTTTATGGTGGCGGATAAAGTTGACGTTGTCTCCCGCAGGGCTGGATCGGACGAAGCATGGCGGTGGTCATCCGATGGCAAAGGATCTTATAGCCTGGAACCCGCCACGCGTGACAAAGCAGGAACGGATATTACGCTCCACATCAAATCCGATGCGGATGAGTTTTTGGATCCGTGGCGTTTGCAGGACATTATTCGCAAATGGTCTGACCATATTGCGTGGCCTGTTACCATCATGCGTGATGGCAAAGAAGAAGCCGCAAACGAAGGTACGGCCCTGTGGCGCAAGTCCCGCAATGAGGTAACGGAAGAACAGCTTGAAGAATTTTACCGGCACATAACGCATAATTTTGACAAGCCATGGGACACGCTGCACTGGCGCGCAGAAGGAACCATGGAATTTTCCGCCCTGCTGTTTGTGCCTTCCACGCGCCCATTTGAGTTTGGCGAACAGATGCGTGAGAGCAAAGTGCGGCTGCATGTCCGCCGCATGTTCATTACAGATGATGCGGAAATTCTGCCGCCATGGCTGCGTTTTGTGCAAGGCGTTGTGGATACGGAGGATCTGCCACTCAATGTCTCGCGCGAGATGTTACAGGCCACCCCTATTCTAACCCGCATCCGCAAAGCGGTGACCACAAAAGTTGTTAACGAACTGAAGACCCGCGCCAAGGATGCGCAGAGTTACGCCACATTCTGGGACAATTTTGGCCCGGTCCTGAAAGAAGGCATGTGGGATGATCCCACTTATAAGGCTGATGTTGCGGCATTAAGCCGTTTCCGCTCCAGTGCGGTGGAAGGTCTGACATCGCTGGATGATTACCTGACCCGCATGAAGCCGGAGCAGGATGCCATTTATTATGTAACGGGTGACAATACAGATGTTCTGAATGCTTCTCCCCAGATTGAAGGGTTCAAAGCCCGTGGTGTGGAAGTGCTTCTGCTCTCCGACCCGGTAGATTCCTTCTGGCCTGAACGACTTGGAACCTACGAAGGCAAAAACCTTCGCAATGTTGCGCAAGGTTTGAATGACCTTGAAAAATTTGGCGCACCAGAAACCAACGCCGCCGAAAAAGCGGATATGGACACCCTGCTACCGGCTCTTAAAACCGCTCTGGGCGATGCCGTATCCGATGTAAGGGCAACCGACCGTCTGGTTTCCAGTGCAATGGTGCTCAGTGCCCCCGAAGGCGGCCCGGACCTGCAATTACGCAAACTGATGCAGCGGAGCGGGCAGGATATACCAGACGTAACGCCTGTATTGGAACTCAACCCAACCCATCCTATTGTGCACACACTGGCGCAAAAAGTGCAGGCGGGGGACAAGATTGACTCCCTTGCCCATATTCTGCTCGATGTCGCCAGCATACAGAATGGTGAAACACCCAAAGACGTAAATGCTTTTTCCCGCCGGATTATGGATTATCTGGCAAAGAGTGCCACAGCATAACGGGCACTACACACACCAGACATCACTCTTTGTTGATAATGGCAGAACGGCTGGAGCACATCTCCAGCCGTTTTTATTATTAGTTGATATTTATGTTATTTTCACAAACATACCATTTATTGTTAAATTAAATCACACCAAAATTTTCAAAAAACACAATACAGAATGAACCATGCCGTTCCTCACGCTTTATAGGCACAAAGAAGGATGGAAAATCATCAGAAGAATATGACTTTTTCTCTTCTGATCACTTCTTTTTTGGTATTCTATAGAGCAAGGACCTTTTTGTATGACCTATTCCAAAACTGCTCTGCTTGCATCAGCTTTTATTCTTGCCCTTGGTGGTGTTCACGTCGCACAGGCACAAACAGTTGCTGCAGAACTTCCTGCAGGCACAACCACGCCAACCCCACCACCGGGTGCGCTACTGGCAACCAACCCGGCCAATCCGGCTTCTGCTCCAACCAATGGCGCACAAATTATTAATAATGTAACGGGCACCACCACCGCTACAACGCCTGGCGCTCTGGGAGAAAACGGCCTGCCAGACATTACTCACGCCAGCGCAGGGAATGTGGCCGGGTTGCTGACTTACTGCATTCACAAAAACTATGTTTCTGGCACCACGCCCCGCAGCGTGGCCCGCACACTGGCAAAACGACCAGATGTTAAAAATGACCCGCACTATTCAATCGGTGGACAAGGTCTGTTGCAGAACGGCACATCCACACCATTTGACGTAGCAACACTCGACCAGTCAGCCCGCGTTAAACTGTGCAGTGACCTGACCAAAAAAGGCCAGTCCCTGCTGCCTTAAAACAGCAAATTTAATCTGCTGTTCAACCCCGTCAGGTGTGGTTTGGCCACCAAGCCACACCTGAGCATGAAGCTTTACGGCTTTTCGGTCTGCTTGACCGCACACCACAACGCGTCCAACTGGTCGACACTCTGGTCCTGCATACTCAGCCCCTCCTGCGCCAGACATGCCTCCACGGCTTCGAACCGGCGGGTAAACTTGTCACATGCCTGACGGAGACATACCTCTGGGTCCAGCTTCAGGCGGCGAGCAAGACTGGCGATTGAGAACAGGACATCCCCCAGCTCATCCTGCATTTTTTCCCGGTCACCTTTGTGCATTTCCACGGAAAATTCATTTATTTCTTCATGGACCTTCTCCAGCGCACCGCCTACATCGGGCCAGTCAAACCCAACGCGTGCCGCCCGCGATGCCAGCTTGGACGCCCGGATTAATGCAGGCAACGCAGGAGGTACACCGGCAAGAGCGCCAAGGCGCTGGTCCTTTTGCCCCCCTACCTGTGCAGAGCGCTTGCGCTCCTGTTCCTTGAGCATCTCCCATTGCCCTGGCATGGCACTGGCAGGCAGGTTGTTCGCTGCACCCTCTGCCTGTCTGGTGTGGCCCAGTACATCCGCACCAAATGTAACATGGGGGTGCCGACGGATCATTTTTTCCGTTACAATCCGGGCAACATCGGCAAAGTCAAACCTGCCCTGCTCTTCCGCCAGTTGTGCCTGATAAACCACCTGCAACAGCAGATCTCCCAATTCATCGGGAAACGCCTGCCAGTCCTGTTTTTGAATGGCATCCAGCACCTCATACGCTTCCTCTATAGCATAAGGGGCTATGGTTTCGTGCGTTTGCTCCCGGTCCCAAGGGCAACCTTCCACCGGGTCGCGCAAGCGCGCCATAAGAGCCAGAAGGCGCTCCATGGTCTGGGCAGCATTCTGCCGACACTGAACCACAGCAGATGGTGCGGTAACGGGGGACTGGGGCGTATTGGTCATGCTCTGTGCCTGTTCTGGTAGCCTGCCACGCAGGAGGCGGGGTCTTAATGTGTTAAACATTGTGCCATAATCCTGCGCTGCGTCTATGCGTTAGCAGACAGAAAGCCTAACCTACCGCCCAGAATCAGAAGAGGAAGGCATGACACAGAAACCCGTTATCTTTATTGATGGCGAAGCAGGCACCACAGGGCTGGAAATACGCGAACGCCTTTCCACTCTCCCTGTTACGCTGTATTCGATCGACCCTGCCCGGCGCAAGGACCCTGCCGCCCGCAAGGACGCCATGGCTGCTGCCGATCTGGTGGTTCTGTGCCTGCCAGACGATGCCTCGCGCGAGGCTGTGCAAATGGCTGCAACACTGGGAGCCTCCGCGCCCCGCCTGTTAGATGCCAGCACCGCCTTCCGCACCGATGCAACATGGGTTTATGGCTTTCCCGAACTGGTCAAAGGGCAGGACCGGGCGATTGCCACCGCCTTGCGCGTTTCCAACCCCGGCTGCTACCCCACGGGTGCCATTGCCCTGTTACGCCCACTGATTGAGGCGGGCGTACTGGACCGCCACTACCCCATCTGCATTAATGCCGTCAGCGGGTATAGCGGTGGTGGGCGCAGCATGATCGAAGCACATGAGCGTGAGGGCGGCCCCGCGTTTGAGCTGTATGGCCTTACCCTTGAACACAAGCATGTACCCGAAATTCACCAACATGCCGGACTGACCCGCCGCCCCGTGTTTGTGCCATCGGTCGGGCATTTTGCCCGCGGGATGATCGTCTCCATACCTCTGCATCTGGATGACATGCAGGGTCATATTACGGGGTGTGACTTGCACCGCATTCTGGAAGAACACTATGCAGGGCAGGCGCATGTCCGTGTGATGCCACAAGAACCCAAACTCTCTGCCGAGGCTCTGGCCGGAAGCGACAAAATGGAACTGCGTGTGCATGCCACAACGCAGACCAGACAGGCCCTGTTAACCGCCCGTCTGGATAATCTGGGCAAAGGGGCATCAGGGGCTGCCTTGCAGAACATCAGCCTGATGCTGGGTTTGAACAACGCCTGAAAAACAGGCTTATATATTGAAAGGTTTTAACATTATGAGCAATCGTGTTGCTATTGTAACCGGCGGTAGCCGTGGCATTGGAGCTGCTATTGCAGAGGCACTGGCAAAAGATGGTTATGATATTGCCCTCTCTTATTCCAGCAGTTCAGGTGCGGCAGAAAAAGTTGCTGAAAAAGTAAGAGCCATGGGCCGCAAGGCGCTGACCATCAAAGCCAATAGCGCTTCGGTGGAAGGCAACCGCGAAGTTATTGCCGAAACCATGATCGCTTTTGGCCGCATTGATGCATTGATCTGCAATGCGGGGACATACCCCTACGGCCCGATTGACGAAATGACGGTTGCCCAGATTGAAAATATTCTGAACCTGAACGTGCGTGCCGTGATGGTGGAAACCATGGAAGCGGTCAAGCACATGAAGGAAGGTGGCCGGATTATTTACATCGGCTCCGCCTTTGGTGCCCGCGCCCCCTTCCCCGGTATTTCGCTCTATGCTGCCACCAAAGCCGCGCTACGCGGTTTTGCAAAAGGTGTGGCCCGCGACCTGGGTACACGCGGCATTACTGCCAATGTGATCGAACCCGGCCCCATCCACACGGATATGAACCCCGAAGATAGCGAAGGCGCAGCCCTGATCAGCAGCTTTGTGGCAACTGGCGCTTACGGAACGGTGGATGACATTGCCTCCATGGCTGCTTTTCTGGCCAGCCCAAAAGCATCCTACATTACGGGTGCGGCATTGCCTGTTGATGGGGGCCTGGAAGCTTAATCCACAGAAGGTATGGTAAAACTCCTTCAAAAAATAGAAACTTATTAAAAATAAACCCCTGCACCCAATGCGGTGCAGGGGTTTTTGTATGCACCAGAACAAAACAGCCTGCATACCCTAGGGTATGCAGGCTGCTGCTTTGTGAATGCTTCCCTGATGTCAGAACTACAGGCTAGGGAAACATCTTTTTAATAACAGAAAATGCTATTATATAAAAGGATAAATACAAAAATGGCACAAAAAATATAATAGCTTCCAGATCACCCATCATGGTTAAAACTCCTCTTCGGCCGTATGCTGTGCGGACTGGGCATCAAACAGAACGGCACCCGCTGCAGCGACAAGAATAATCATGACTGTGCCGACCGCCCATGCAAAGTACCATGGTCCCTGGTCACCAACAAAAACGGCAAACAGCAAAGCCACAACAAGTGCCAGACCAAGACCGGCGCAACGCAGTAATATAATCATCTGCATGTTTCCTATCAGTAGCTATGCGTATCTTTGATGATGTCGGCTGTACGCACCTTGCCGCGCATAACGTAGTAACACCACGATGTGTAACACAGAATAAGCGGCACAAAGATCAAAGCCACAGCCAGCATACAGGTCAGACCATACTGGCTGGCGGAACTGTTCCAGATTGTCAGGCTCTGATCCGGGCGCGTTGTTGACGGCATGAAGAAAGGGAACATGGAGGCAGCAACCGTACCAATCGTACCAAGCCATGACCCCAGACCCATCCACCATGCCACATGGGGGCGATTGGCCTTAACAAGGGCAACACCCGCCAACATGCACACCACACCAAGCACGGGTAGCAGCCAGAGCACCGGGTGGGCAGCATAGTTGGCAAACCACGCTCCGACCTGCACAGTCACATGCTGCCCGTGCATCGGGTTGGCTGGCATGGCAGGGTCACCCTGCTCCAGCACAAATCCGGGCATACCACGCACCCATACACCACCAGCAACAAACAACACTGCCGCAATAACGCCTGCACGGCTGGCATAACGCTGCGCACGGTCATAAATTGGGTTTTCCGAGCGCATCATCAGCATAACGCCACCCTGCATAACGCTCAGCGAAACCGCCATAAGGCCACATAGAATGGCAAAAGGGTTAAACAGATAGGTCAGGAATGATGCGTCCTGAAAATACTGCCCGGTCCAGTTGAAGTGATAGCCTACACCTTGCAGAATATTCCCAAATGCCGCGCCATAAACAAACATGGGTAAAAAGCCGGAAAGCAGAAAAACCCAGTCCCAGCTTGCACGCCACAGGCGCGCATCCACCTTGGAACGGTATTCAAAGGCCACAGGGCGCAGGATCATGCTGAACAGCAGCAGGATCATCACCACATAAAACACTGAAAACGAAGTGGCATACAATGTGGGAAACGCCGCAAAAATAGCGCCTCCCCCAAGAATAAACCAAACCTGATTGCCGTCCCAGTGTGGGCCAATAATATTCAGCGCCGTACGGCGCTCCCCATCCGTGCGCCCAACAAAACGCAACAGGGTGCCAACCCCCATATCCATGCCTACCATCAGGCCGAGCCCGATCAGAAGCACACATAAAAGGCCAGCCCAGATCAGTTTGAGAATAACGTAGAGGTCCATAATGCAAGATCCTCCTTAATGCGCCACAACGGACAGGTGAACGGGGTCTGCATTATCATGCTGGTCATGTGCTTCCGGCCCCAGCCGCGCAAACTTGAACATCAGATAAAGCTCCACCGCGATGAATATGCTGTAAAGCACCGTAAATCCGGCCAGCGAGAACACCATGTAGGACACACTATGTGTTGACGCGGACATAAAGGTTGGCAGGCGGTCAAACACAGTCCACGGCTGCCGGCCTGCTTCTGCAGTGATCCAGCCAAATTCCGTAGCCAGAATTGGCAGGGGAATGGACCACATGCACAGCTTGAGGAACAGTGGATTACGTTCAAGCTGGTTCTTCAGGCTCAGATAAGACGCCATGGCGAACAGAACAAAAAAGAAAACGCCCAGAAACACCATAAAGCGGAAGGACCAGAAGGTCACAAACACATTCGGCAGAATGTCAGGTTTGGTCTGGTCAATAACAGTCTGGAGCTGCTCCGGCGGTATGGCCGTTACATCCTGATTGGGAGCGTGGCGGGTAGCCAGCAAACCGTAACCCATGTCGTTCTGGTTGGCATGGAATTCTTCCAGATCTGCCGCCAGATGATTTTCCTCGTATCTGCGCAGGGCACTAATGGCCTTAATACCCGATGCAATACGTGGTGCCGCGGCATCTTCCAGTTCGATCATACCCGTAATAGGGGTATTAAAGCTGTGCGTAATCAGCGGGGTCAGAACAAACGGAACACCAATTTCAAAAGAGCTTTCCTGCTTTTCGTCGTTGGGCAGTGCCGCCACAATCCAAGGTTCATACGGGGGTTTGCTGGTATGCCACAGCCCCTCGATTGCTGCGATCTTGGTTGGCTGATGTTCATAATCCAACCGGCCCAGCACGTCCCCCAAGGTAATGACTGCAACGGTGGAGAAAATACCGAACAGCGCAGCCATACGAAAAGACCGTGCAGCAAACGCACGATGTTCGCCACGCAACAGATAAAATGCACTGATCCCCATTACAAACAGGGATGCCGCCACATACCCTGCGACCGATGTATGCACAAACTTGGCCTGAGCATCAGGGTTAAAGACCACGCCAACAAAGCTATCAAACGTCATGCGCAGGGTTTCGGGGTCAAAATGCGCGCCATTGGGCATGTTCATGCTGGCGTTTGCCACCAGAATCCACAAGGCAGACAGGTTGGACCCCAGCGCCACAAGGTAGGTAATGGCCAGATGAGCTGGCTTGCTCAGCCTATCCCATCCAAAAAACATAAGACCAACAAAGGTAGATTCCATAAAGAACGCCATCAACCCTTCAATGGCGAGCGGCGTGCCGAACATATCGCCAAAAAACCGGGAGTACATGGACCAGTTGGTGCCAAACTCGAACTCCATGGTCAGGCCGGTGGCCACGCCAAGAGCAAAGTTGATGCCAAACAGCTTGCCCCAGAAAAGAGCCATTTCCTTGTAAACCTGCTTGCCGGTCACGACGTACACCGTTTCCATGGCAGCAAGCATAAAAGTGAGCCCCAACGTAAGGGGAACAAACATGAAGTGGTAAAGAGCCGTCAACGCGAACTGAAAACGCGAAAGATCAACGACCGTAGGGTTAATCAAATCCATTTTTACAACCTTATTCCAGAAGAAAAGCGCTTTTCACTTTCAGTTCGTCATGCGGCTCCCCCTTCCGGGTGAAAACAGGCGTCTTCCACCCTGACAATTCTGTGCATGAACGGCAGCACCGCAGCACGGTGAGTCATGCACACAATGGTCGTATTGTTCGCGTGCCGCATAAGGGCAGCCATAAGCGCCTGCTCTGTTGGCGCATCCAGCCCTTCGGTTGGTTCGTCCAGAATAAGCCACGGGGTCTGCCGCAGCAGGGCTTGAGCCACAGCCAGCCTACGGGCCTGCCCACCCGAAAGACGCAAACCATCATTACCTACCCACGTTTGCAAACCCTCTGGCAGAGAGGCCACAAAATGGGTGAGTTGCGTAATCTCCAGAACTTCCGCAAGCTTTGCATCTGTTGCAGACGGTGCGGCAAGGAGAAGATTATCCCTTAATGTACCTGCAAAAATATGAAAATCCTGTGCAGCGACACTCACAAAATCAGCCATATCTTCTGCACCCAGCGTGTGCACATCCACACCGCCAAAGGTAATGCTCCCCCCAAGAGGGGCATAAAAACCAAACAAAAGATTGATCAGACTGCTTTTTCCCGCACCCGATGGACCAATAAGCCCAACGTGTTCACCTTGCCTGATGGTAAGAGACGCGTTTTCCAACACGGGCGTCATGGTCAAGGGGTACGCAAAACTCACATTCCGCATCACCAGATCGTACGGTGCGTGCGGTAAACTCCGGGGCTTTACGCTCTGGCCCACCCCATGGGGGGCACATGCCTGTTCCAGCCGTGTAACAGACAAACGGGCTTCTGCTGCGGCTTGCCGCGCCAGAGGTAAAGGAATAATCACATCAAAAGCTGCCAATACTCCCAGAACCAGCATGGGAATTTCCGCAGAACTCAAATGTCCGGCCTTATAGGCCTGTGCCGCCAGCATAAGTACAACCAGGGCCGTACCAAACGCCATGATCGTGATTAAACCGCGGGCAGAACCCTCCAGAGCATCCAGCTTCCAGCGATCATGGTCTACCGCCTGTTGCTGCGCCTGCCACTGCTCTGCCCGACCTTGCGCCGCATCCAGAATGAGATATTCACCAATATTTTGGAGTGTTTCTGCCAGATCACTGCGAATATGGCTTTGTTTTTGCGCATTTTTGCACACACATCTGTTTATGGCACCACCAAAAAGCAATGGCACCAATGCGCCACTCAGCACCAGCCCTACGGCCAGCACCAACGCAGCAGAAGGCAGAAAACAGGCATACACACCCACAAAAACCACACTACACACCAATGCACGTGCAAAAGGCAACGCAACATCCGTATAGTATGCAGCAGCTTTATCAGTATCCGAGACAAAGCGCCCCAGCAGATCCCCCCCTTGCAGGTCGATCAGCCCTGCGGGAGCAAGGGGAGCAAGGCGCGCATAAACCCATGTGCGCCAATACCCCGTCAGGCGTAACACACCATCATGCGCTACAACCCGCTCCAGATAACGCCCAAGAATGCGTGTCATGGCGAAAAAACGCACGCCTGTCGCTGGGAGTATAATATTAAACGCACGCGCTGCACTTTGCCCTGCAAGCCCGGCAACTGCCGCACCAGCCAGCAGCCAGCCGGACAAAACAAGCAAACCAAAGCTGGATAAAGCCGCAAGGCAAGCCAACACCACCCCTCCGGCAAGGCGCCAGCGTACAGTGGCTGAAAGACACATAAAACCGGAAATACCCAGTTCCAGGCGTTCAACTTGCAAAGGTTTTTGCTGCGTGGTCATGCAACGGTTTCCTTTTGCATGGGCAGTTCTTTCACAGCGCCATTTTGCACATGGAGCAACAGATCTGCCCGTGCGGCCAATGCCTGCCTGTGCGTTGCAACAATAACAATACGCCCCACAGTGCAGCGGCAAATTGCATCGGCCACACGCATGGCGCCAGCCGTATCCAATCCTGCCGTGGGTTCATCCAGCACCAGCACGTCCGGGTCGCGCAGCAATGCGCGCGCCAGCGCCAGCCGACGCACCTGCCCACCGGACAGGCGACTCCCCCGCTCGCCTAAATGCGTATCAAACCCTTGTGGAAGCTGTTCAATAAACCCCAACGCATCGGCCTGCTCCGCAGCGCGCCGCAACTGTTGCGCATCCGCATTGGGTGCGGCAAGGCGCAGGTTCTCCGCCACTGTTCCAAACACCATAAGTGGGCGCTGCGGAACCCATGCCATGCGCAAATTTTCCAGCGGCATGACTTGCCCAGATGGATCATAAGCGATCAGGCTACCCGACTGCGGCTGCAAAAATCCTAACACGGTCTGTAAAAGTGTGGTTTTACCCGCACCACTTGCACCTGTTAAAACAGTCAGTCTGTTACGGTCAAAATGGCAGGTCACATCGTGCAGCAGGGGTGTTCCATCCAGACTGTGCACAGCAAGAGACTGGCAACTTAGCTGCCCAACAACATTTTTTTGCATTTTGGCCAGATCACCATCGCGCCGCAACACGGTGGGTAAGGCAAACAGTTTGCCCATGCTCTCCATAGCTGCACGTGCATTCTGCCGAGCATGGTAACTGGCGGAGAACGTACGCAAAGGCATAAAATATTCCGGCGCAAGCAGCAGCACCAGAAATGCAGACCTAAAATCTGCCGTTCCCGCCAGCAGACGTGTGCCAAACACAATCGCTACCAGAGCAATAGACAGGCTGGAAAAAAACTCCAGCGCAGCAGAAGTCAGGAATGCTACCTTCATAACCGACAGGGTCGTGCGCCTGTGGGCATCTGCCAGGGAGGCAATACGCTCCAGACTTGCCTGCGTGCGGCCAAAAAGCCGCAGGGTTTTAAGCCCCCGCAAAGCATCCAGAAAACTGCCACCCAGCACAGAAAGCTCGCGCCACCGCCGGTCCATAACAACCTGAGCGCCATACCCCACAAACGCCATAAAAACAGGAATAAGCGGCCCAGTGCAGGCCAGAACCAGAAAGCTCCATCCATCCACTCCGGCAACCACACCCAGAATAAGAAGCGGCAAAACCACCATCATGGCCGCAGAGGGTATGTAACGGGCAAAATAGGGAACCAATGCGTCCGAACCTTCGGTAAAGGTCGTTATGACCTCCCCTGCAGGTATGGTTGCACAAGCCACGGGCCCTGCTGCAAACAGACGCGCCAAAAGCTGCCTCCGCACATGGCTGGCCACCCGCAACCCGGCCTGAGTGCCCATCATATCCGAGACAAAACGCGCCCCCACCTGCCCGGCAAGGCAGATGAGAATAAAGGCGAACTGTAGCCCCTCCGCCCCCACAGTGTGGTTACGGAAGGCTATATCGTCCACAACATGAGCAAGCTGCACAAACTGGCAAACCAGCAGAACTGCCGAGACCCCACCCGCAACGACAGACCCCAGCAACCAGCCCCGCACAATACGGGTCAGTCGCCTGGTCATATCTGCGCCGAGAGAGTTGGCAGGGGTGGTGATCATCCTGATAATACTTACAAGATTTAATTAACAATAATGTTTAATTATATTTGAAAGTATCGCTCGTCAAGAGATTCTGGATGTTGAGAATTTTCTCAACTAGGGAATTATCTTAAAAAATTACATTTATGCGCTGATATGAAAAAAATAATATGAATGATACATATTTATATTCTATGAATTTATTTATTATCTCATATAAAAATATTTTTTGATAATTTTGTATTTTATTTTTATCTATTGATTACAAAATTTATGGATTTTTTTCTTCATGATTTTTATTTTTGTTCGCAAAAATTCATCTTCTGACTCCTCATCAAGCCAAAAGTTACATAATTTCTTAAACTATCCGAATTTCATGGAGTAGGCAGATCAAACCGTTTTATCCGCCCTGCAAAGCCCCTCAGGGTATTTCAACAACCAATCGGCCTTTTATTTTACCATCCAGCAGGTCTGTTGCAGCATTCAGCACGCCTGATAACGGAAGAATCCGCGTCATGCCCTCCAGTAGGTCTTTATCCACCAGAGTCGCCAAACGTGCCCATGCCTGTTGCCGCACATTCTGGGGGCACATCACGCTATCTATGCCCACAAGAGTGACGCCCCGCAGAATAAAAGGAGCCACCGTTGCCGGAAAATCCATACCGCCAGCAAGGCCGCAGGCTGTAACGACCCCACGAGGTTTTATGGCCGCGCAGACGGATGCCAGAACCTGCCCCCCAACCACATCCACGGCTCCTGCCCAGCGGGCGTTTTCCAGTGGTCTGGACGGCATTTCAAAATGCGAACGTGCCAGCACATCAGCCGCACCAAGTTTTCGTAGATAGGGCTGCTCTTCCAGCCGACCGGTTACGGCAACCACCTCGTACCCCATTTTGGCCAGCAGCATGACCGCCACGCTACCCACCCCACCAGTTGCCCCGGTTACCAGTACAGGCCCATCATGCGGCTCCACACCTTCCCGCACCAACGCCTGCACACAGAGCATTGCCGTAAAACCCGCCGTACCCAGCGCCATAACCTGCTGCGCACTCAAACCAGTTGGCAATGACAGAAGCCAGTCATGGGGCACCCGTGCTTTTTGCGCCAGACCACCCCAGTGTTTTTCCCCCACACCCCAACCATTCAACATGACCTCCTGCCCGGCAGAAAAAGCCGGACTGGTGGACTGTTCGACCACACCCGCAAAATCAATGCCCGGCACCATGGGCCAAGCCCGCACCACAGGCCCACGCCCGGTAATTGCCAGTGCATCCTTGTAATTCAGCCCTGACCAATGGACACGAACTGTCACATCCCCTTCTGGCAGAGCACTTTCGGGCAAATGCCGCAGCGTGGCTGTTGGGCCGTTCCTGTCTGTTTTTTCAAGGTAGAGGGCTTCAAACATCACATTCACATCCAGATGGGCGCGTTCCCGCCATACTCAGAAGAGCAGGCCAAACACACTAACAACCCTCCAACGCCTGCAAAGAGCCCCCGTGCCACACTGACAGATTTTTGAAGTCCCACCTCCCACCTTCATGACATAAAAAATACAACAGGAATGATGCTGGTCAGCCGCTTCCTTTTTGTTCATACTGTGGCATCCTAACAGTATACCGGACGTTCTCTTGCTCCTGTTCATTATGGGTCTGTTGACCCTTGTTCTGCTGATCGCCATCAGTATCCTGATCGCGCTTTCTGAAATTTCATTTGCGGCCGCCCGGGAAGTCCGGCTCCGCAGCCGTGCAGAAGCAGGA
Organism: Acetobacter syzygii; assembly: GCF_000964225.1. Lineage (GTDB taxonomy): Bacteria > Pseudomonadota > Alphaproteobacteria > Acetobacterales > Acetobacteraceae > Acetobacter > Acetobacter syzygii. Next base: position 15,158 of record NZ_BAMZ01000019.1, read on the forward strand.
GACCCCCGCGCGCAGGCCTTTCTGGCGCTCCGCCGCAACAGTGGGCAGGTCATAACCGTTATCCAGATCTGCCTGAATGGTGTGGGCATTATGGGCGGTATTGTCAGCTCGGAAATGCTCTCTCCCCCACTGGCCGTTTTTTTTACCCAGTGGAAGCTGTCTGACTGGTGGGCACAAAATCTGGCCTCCACGATCAGCTTTGTTTTTGTCACCGGTATGTTTGTTCTGTTTGCAGACCTGCTGCCCAAACGGGTCGCCATGAGCAACCCGGATAAGGTGGCCTTGGCCGTTGGCTGGTTCCCTCGCCTTGCCCTGCGTATTCTGTATCCGGTTGTCTGGATTTTTTCCAAGATTTCCGATGTGGTGCTCAAAGCTCTCAAAATTCCCGCAGCTTCGGCCGTAGAGCCTGTGACCCCGGAAGACCTGCACGCCATTCTGGCTGCTGGCACGGCCTCTGGCGCGCTGCTTCAGCAAGAACACCAGATGATCGAAAATGTTTTGGGCTTGCAGGACCGGTCGGTCACATCCGCCATGACCCCGCGGGACGAGATTATTTTTCTCGATATTCAGGACACCCCCGAACACAACCACGAAAAAGTGCGCACAGAGCCCTACTCCCGCTACCCGCTGTGCAATGGGGGGCTGGACAAGGTTATTGGTTCCATTCGCGCGGAAGACGTTCTGGCCTCGGTTGTGGATCCATCCATTGCACCATCCGGCCGCCCCCATAGCAATCCCATTGCCCGTATGCGCCGCGATGTGCCCTCCGTACCAGAAACACTGAACCTGTGGGATACGCTCGCCCAGTTTGACACATCAGGCGTAGGCTTTGCGCTGGTTGTTAACGAGTACGGACTGGTTGTAGGGCTGATTACCTTTAAAGACATTATGGGCGTTCTGATGGACGGGCTGGCCAGCCCGTTTGAGGAGCAGGCCATTGTGCAGCGTGATGCCAACTCATGGTTGGTCGATGGAGCGGCCCCTATTGGGGAGGTCATGCGGGAACTGAATATTGTAAACCTGCCTGACCATGAGCAGTTTGATACGATCAGCGGCTTTATCATGCACCGCCTCCGCCGTATGGCGCGCAAAACCGACCGGGTCGATGCATCGGGCTTCAGGTTTGAGGTGGTGGATGTGGAGGGCTTCCGCATCAACCAGCTACTGGTTACGCGGCTGAACACCACTCCATAAGTAGTCGCTAGAAAAAGGGGGCAAAGGCTATTGTGATCACTGTAGCCTTTGCCCCCTTTTTCTATTGTTCCTCTAATCGAAAAAAAATGACATAGTCTTCTCACTTGACCATTATCCAATAGAACTTGGAGAAAGTGAGATGAAGTTTAAAGCGCTTTCCATAGCTTTCCTGCCCGTTCTTCTGCTGGCAGGCTGCGCAGAAACCCCAATGGGCCCAACTGCACAGGTGCTGCCCGGGCCGGGCAAGGACTACGGGCAGTTCCTGCAGGAACAGAACTTCTGTCGTTCACAGGCTGCTGCTGCCGTTCAGGGGCAGGCCGAACGCCAGAACCATAAAGCCATTTACGGTGGACTCGCAGCAACAGCTCTGGGCGCTGGCCTTGGTGCAGCCGCTGGCGGCGGCGCAGGCGCTGGCATTGGTGCTGCTGCTGGTGCCATGGGCGGTGGTCTGGGGGGGAGCCTCTATTCCAACAGCCAGCAGGGTGGCATTCAAACCCAGTATAACAACGCCTATGTTGCGTGCATGATCGCTTACAAAAACGTTCTGCCTGCACCCCAGCCCGCCTACGGTTACAGCCGCTAAAACCACACTCAAGCGCGCACGCCCTGTGCAGGGCATGCGCGCAGGTTTAGCTTAATCCGTCATAATCACCGTGGGTCTTGGTGGTCGCACTATCTGTGCTACTCCGCCAAAACGAGCCGCATAAAAAAAGGGCCATTCCTGCGAATGGCCCTTTTCCTTAATATTGCCCTGACTAACGCCAGAGACTGGTCTTTTTTAGAACGCAGCCTGCACACGGGCAGCCAGCGAGTTACCATGACGACCATAGATGTTATAGGTCGTAGCCCCACCGCCACCGCCGGATGTCATGAAGTGGTTGAAGTCAACCATAAAGCGGAAATGACGGTTGGGGTACCAGTTCAAACCACCCGACCAGACAGTCTGTTTGTTACCGTTGCCAACGCCTGCGGCCACATCCTTGAAGTTTGTCACACTGTAGCGGCCAGAGACTTCAAGCGCACCCCAGAACCCGCGTGAGGGGTCGAATTCGTGCTCAACACCGGGAGCGCCAAATGCGCCTTCCTTAATGTTGTATTGGCGACCCTGCCCCATAAGGGTGTAGTTGGCAGAACCATAATACCCTTCAAAGCTGGCATTGTGGTTCTGTGCCGGGGTTGTGGCAGCATCGCCACGGGTCACGCCAATGTGGTAATATTCACCTTTAAGCAGCAGTTTTTTCCAACGCAGCCCCAATTCCGGACCGGCAGACCATACGGAAGCAACGTTAGGAATAGTGCCGCTACCCAGCAGGTTTGTTGTCGTCAGGTTAACTTCTGGCTGGTCAGCAAAGGAATACGTGCGACCGCTACCATTCTGCGCAACCTTAAATGCGCTAATGGCAGACACACCTACGTGCAGATCAATATCCTTGGATACAAACGGACGACCTGCGGCACGGAACGTGCCCCCTGTCTGGCTATCAACCAGTGCCGTATTGGCACCGCTGGAGCTGGAACGGCCGCCAAAGCTCTGCCCCGTAAAGTAGGCAGCAATCCACCAGCGTTTTTCGTAATGCAGACCACCAAAGCTAAAGCGGGCGTCACCAGCGGCAATCTTACGGACGAGATCGGTAATGACGGGACGTTCCATCATTTCAAAATCGTTCGAGCTTTCGGAATCTTCTTCCGTAACACGTGGCTGGAAGTAACCAACCGTCAGAATTGTGTTGTGCAGCCCGGTATAGTTCAGGTTGGCTTCATAGAGGCCCTGGTTTGTGGTGTCACCATCCACGCCGCCAGCACCAAGGTCAGGAGTTACGTTGGCAACCCAGTCTTTGTAGCGGAACGTAAACGGAATACGGATACGACGGGCGTTTTCAGTAAAGCTATCAAAATCGCCTTTTTTACCACCAGCACCTGGGTTGGACATGCCAATAAAGCTACCAAAGTCTTCATGGAAAGCTAAGCCGACCGAAAAGCCATAAGCACCATCTTCAGAAGAAACCGTGAAGCGACCTTTGGGGAAGCCAATCTGCATTCCGCCGATCTGGACTTCTTCGTCTTTTGCCGTTGCAGCCTTAAAGTCTTTCCAGGACATGGTATCGCCACGGTCTGATGGCGGAGTGCCTATACCAGAAAGAGGGGCAATTTTTTTAATGGGCTGCTGCTCGCCAAACTGGATGTTCGGATCATATGCGCCATCGGCAACATGCAGGGTACGACCATGGCCAGCCGTCTGAGAAGCACGGCCCTTTGTCGCGACATCGCTTTTAGCCAGCTGATGCTTGAGGGTAATAATCTGCTGCTGCATATCCCGACGCATCTGGGACATTTCTGCACGCAGCAGACGAATTTCGGAATCCTCAGTGGAAGCCGCCTCGGCCACAGGAGCGATTCCAGCCAACATAAAAGAGGTTAGAGCAACAGAAGAAAAAAGCGATTTACAGCGCATTGTGGCCATTCCATGATAAGAACGATGAGCTGTGAATAACCCGTGCCAAACTTTTTGTGCGTGATGCTTCGATGATGGTTTCGTTACGGAATTATGAAAAAAAGCGGCCCGTTTCGGGGCCGCTTTTCCAATACGTTTCAATCAAGACGTTAAAATCCGGGAAAAACGATTACTTACCGTTTTTCCAGGCGGACATAATATTATCCTTAACAGTCTTGGGCAGCGGCACGTAGTCGAGCTTGGTCGCAATGGCATCGCCGTTATTGAAGCTCCAGCTAAAGAACTTCTGCACGGCCTGATCGCGATCAGGGTTACGGGCAGGAACAGGAACCAGCACATAAGTTGCCGACATGATCGGCCATGCTTCCTTACCGTCCGTATCCAACAGATTTACTGCAAAGTGCGTTGCATGATCCCACTCCGCAGCCTGCGCAGCCTGAGAAAAGCTGTTCATACCCGCAACCACGCTGGCACCAGCATGGTTACGCAGGCGGATGGTGGTCAGGTGGTTACGGCTGGCATAGGCGTATTCAACATAACCAATGCCACCTTCGGTGTTCTGCACGGTTGCTGCAACACCATCATTCCCACGGGCACCCAGACCACCGGGCCAGCTAATGGATGTGCTTGCACCATAGTTTTCCTTCCAGGAGGAGGAAGAACCGGCAAGATAGGAGGTAAACACAAAAGTCGTACCCGACCCGTCCGCACGGTGCACAGGCGCAATAGCAACTTCTGGCAGCTTAACACCGGGGTTCAGGGCCACGATCTTGGGGTCGTTCCAAGAGGTAATGGTGCCAGCATAAATATCTGCCAGCACGTCCCCGCTCAGGGTTACCGTGTCTGGCTTAACGCCGGGAATGTTCACAACCGGCACAATGCCGCCCATGACGGTGGGGAACTGGAACAGGTGGTTGGTTTCCAGTTTCTGTGCATCCATTGGTGCATCGGACGCACCAAAATCCACCGTGCCAGCTACAATCTGGTTCTGACCTGCACTGGACCCAACGCTCTGGTAGTTGACCGTCACGCCCGTAGCGGACTTGGCAACAGCACCCCAACCTTCATAAATCGGAGCGGCAAAGCTGGAACCTGCACCGGTCACGCTCTCGGCCCGAGATACTGCTGGAAGTGCCGTAAGGAAGGTTGTCATAACGGCCAGACACATTCCAGACCTGACTGAAAAACGCATGTTGGTTTTTTCCCTGAGCCAATTGCATAAAGCTTCCGGCAGCAAAAATGTGCCGTGCTGTTCTGGGTTAACGGAAGTCAGGCCAAAATGGTGTTATGCTTTCAGGACAATTACATGACGGTTTTATGACAAGCGCTTTACGCCAGAAGCGGAAGCCAGATGCGGCAGGTTGTCCCCTCCCCTACCGTGCTTTCCACCGCAAAGCGCCCATCGTGGCGGGCAAGAATCTGCTGCACAATGGCAAGCCCTAATCCACTCCCCTGCACACTGGCGGCCGTTTTGGCCACTCGATAAAACCGCTCTGTCAACCGGTTAAGGTGGCGTGCAGGAATGCCGGGGCCAGAGTCCGTAACGCTCAGCACCAGACCGGGTTCGGTCGGCCAGCCTGCGTTTTTTGTCGCCCGTGTACAGGCAACCGTAATATCCAATGGCTGGCCATTACGCTTACCGCGGTCAAACAGGCCATATTTTAACGCATTTTCAACAAGGTTCATCAGCACCTGCAAAAGCTGTGCTTCATCACCCTGCACACAGAGCTCCTGCACACCATCCGCCTGAACCTGAAAATGCACGGGCTTACCGGCAATTAACCCGGATGCCTCATCCGACAAGCGCTTGAGCAATTCTGCAATACCAATAGTATCCGTTGGGCGATGGTGCTCCTGCATCTGCACGCGCGACAGGTAAAGCAGACCGTCCAGCAAACGCTGCATCCGCTTGGCCTGTTCGGACATAATGCCCAGAAACTCTTTTTGAATAGCCGCATCATCTGCTGCTGGGCCTTGCAGGGTTTCTATAAACCCTAAAAGAGAGGCCAGCGGCGTGCGGAGTTCGTGGCTGGCAAATGCCACAAAATCCGTATGTTGCCGCTCTGCCAGCACAGCTTCCGTCTCGTCATGCAAAGCAACAAACACCAGCGTTGTTTTAGACGAAAACGCGCCCCCTCCCTTGCGATACCCTTCGGAGAGAAAAACATCGGGGACAGTTTTTTTCTGCAACCATGCACGCACAATCCGGTAATGCGGAATATCCAGCATAATCAATGCTTCGGCTGGTTGCGTATCGTCTTTTTTTTGCGCCAGAAGCCGGTCCACACAGCTCTGAAAAGCCGGATGGCGAATAATGCTGCCAATACTGTTTGTAAACTGCCGCTTTGCCTCGGGGGAAATCACACACGGCAGGCGCGTATCGTTCAGAACCAGCGTTGCAGCTGGCAGGCAGGCCATGACCTCGTCCAATGTAACAGACGCGGCGTCCCGCCCTAAGCGGCTTTTTTGCCTTTCGGCATCATCCGGCAAGGGTTCAAAACGGTCTGAGCGCGCAAAATACAGCGGCAGAGCCGCCAACACGCCCCCCCCTACCATACCGTAGAGTGCAGCCAGCCAAGCTTGCATGATCAGCCGCCCCTTTTCTGCGGTGGTTGTGCTTAGTCCTGATCCTGCACTTTATCCAGCGCATAGCCACGGGCCCGTACGGTACGGATTAGATCTGCGCCGCCCCCTTCGTTCAGGGTCTGCCGCAAACGGCGGATATGCACATCCACTGTCCGCAACTCCACAAAAGAACTGCGCTCCCACGCGTGCTTCAACAACTCCTCACGCGAGAAAACCTGAGCCGGATGTAACATTAAAAATTCCAGCAGCCGGTATTCCGTCGGCCCTAAAGAAAGCAGGCGACCATCGCGCTCCACCTTGTGGCTGACCCGGTCCATCACCAACGTATCAAACCGCAAGGTTTTATCTGCCGGTGGAGCACGCCGCAAAATGGCTTTTACGCGGGCAAACAGCGCATCCATGCTAAAGGGTTTGACCAAATAATCATCCGCCCCGGTATCCAAACCACGGATGGCATCGGCCTCCTCCCCACGGGCACTGAACATAATAATGGGCAGGGCGGCTGTTCTGGCCTGCTCGCGCAAACGGCGGCAAACCTCCAGCCCGGAAATACCGGGCAACATCCAGTCCAGCAGAATCAGGTCCGGGCGACGTTGGCGAACATAGTCCAGAGCCGCCTCTCCGTCTGCCGCATGGCGGACCATGTAACCCTGTTTTTCCAAATTGTAGCAAACGAGCCGGGCGAGTGCCGGATCATCCTCAACAACCAGAAGATCTGCCTTGTGCATACCAGAATGCCCTTTAAAAACCTGCCACTAGGATATGACGCGCAGATGACAAAAAACAACCATCCGCCGCTCCAAACCCTTTATCAAAGGGGTTTTTGCGCGCAGAATACCCGTAAAAACCGCCGTTCACGCGGCAAAAAATGCTTTATGAATCTTTTATGACCAGCGCACCCCAGCACCAAACATACGAACAAAAAAGCCCCCGCACAGGGCGGAGGCTTTTACGGCACGTCGTCACAAAACGATCATGTATCAATCTTCAAACGGGTCACGCACCAGAATGGTGTCATCCCGGTCCGGGCTGGTGGACAGCAGCGTTACCGGTGCCCCTACCAGTTCTTCCACCCGGCGTACGTATTTGATTGCCTGAGCGGGCAGGTCGGCCCAGCGGCGCGCACCCTGCGTGGTTTCTTTCCAGCCCTCAATCGTCTCATAAATCGGGCGTACACGCTGCTGGGCAGCCGAGCCGGAAGGAAAGCGCTCAATCTTCTGTCCATCCAGTTCGTAACCAACACAGATGTTGATTTCGTCCAGACCATCCAGCACATCCAGCTTGGTCAGGGCCAGCCCGTTAACACCACCAACCCGCACGGCATGGCGCACCAGAACGGCATCAAACCAGCCGCAACGGCGCGGACGCCCGGTAACCGTACCAAATTCATGACCACGCTCGCCAAGGCGGCGGCCCACCGCATCATGCAGTTCCGTGGGGAACGGCCCCTCACCCACACGGGTGCAGTAAGCCTTGGCAATCCCCAGCACAAACCCGGCGGCAGATGGGCCCATGCCGGAGCCAGTCCCTGCATTGGCTGCAACCGTGTTGGAACTGGTCACAAACGGATATGTCCCATGGTCCACATCCAGCATGACCGCCTGCGCGCCTTCAAACAGAATGCGCCGGCCATTGCGGCGGGCATCGTCCAGAATATCCCACGTTGCCGCCATAAACGGCAGCACCTTTGGTGCAACATCCTTCAGAAAAGCCAGCAGCTCTTCCTTGGAGAACGTGGGCGCACCAAGGCCTGAGAGCAGCGTGTTGTGGTGCAGCAGCAGTTCATCCAACTTCCAGTCCAGCGTTTCCGGCTCTGCCAGATCGCACAGACGGATAGCGCGGCGGGCAACCTTATCCTCGTAGGCAGGGCCAATACCACGGCCTGTTGTACCAATCTTGCGATCGCCCCGTGCGGCTTCTCGCGCACGGTCAAGCGCGCCATGCACAGGCAGGATAAGAGGTACATTTTCAGCAATTTTCAGGGTTTCGGGCGTAACCTTCAGCCCTTGTTCGGCAATACGGCCAATTTCGGCCAGCAGGGCCTGTGGGTCAACCACCACGCCATTGCCAATAATCCCCAGCTTGCCGCTTACAACGCCAGACGGCAGAAGCGACAGCTTGTAAACCTGATTGCCAACCACCAGCGTATGGCCAGCATTGTGACCGCCCTGAAAACGCACCACCACGTCGGCCCGGCTGGCTAGCCAGTCAACAATTTTGCCTTTGCCTTCATCGCCCCACTGGGCGCCGATCACGGTTACGTTGGACATAGACGGTCTGCTCCTGAAAAAAACTGCCTGCTGGTCAAAAAAGGAAAATCACACCCAGGGGCAAGACCTTACCCCTGGGTAAGGTCAATTCGCTGGGTGCTGGTAAGAAGGCTGGCACACCCAAGGTGGCGGGCCTCGGTCTCGGCCTGTGCACCGGAGGCAAAACCCTGCACGGTGGCATACCCCTGTGCACGAAGGCTGGCTGCCTGCTGCCTGCTGGCATCTACCGCCAGATACACCCGCTCCCGCGCAGGTGCTGGTGGAATCATGCGGAACAGGATATCGGGCCGCAGGGTTAAACCACAGGCTGGCTCATTATCATTGCAAAGGTAACGTCCACCACGGCCCAGCTCTTCCGAACGGCCAACGGCAAACAACGTAACGCACACACCTGTATGGTACTTCCAGCCACGGAATTCCACAGGGTCCACGGTCATACGCAGGGTCGGACAGATTTCCCGCAGGGCGGCAACCGTATCGATCAGACGATCAAGAATAACCCGCGCCTTGGGCGGCAAGGTCAATTCCGCCAGATGCGCCACTGTATGTTCTGCAGCCCCCGTCGCATCGAGCAAAGCAATCAGCGTTGCGGCCAATGCGCCCCCATGCTGGGCAACAGCCGCAGCGTCCTTGCGATCCAGAGCCCGCATAAGAGCCGGACGGTGAGCAACCGGTACGCCAGCTTCTTCCAGCAAGGCAGGGATGAAAGGGGGCATGGTCAGGTCGAAGGAGACATCCTTCACACCCAGACGCATGAGCGCTTCAGCACCAATGGACATGACCTCGGCATCGGCTTCGGGCGAATCCGGCCCAATCAGCTCTATGCCCGTCTGCATGATCTGGCGGCTGCTTTCCTCCGCAGCAACGGGAGCCACCACAACGCACGGCCCCGCGTAAGAAACACGGAGTGGGCGTGGCAACCCGCCAACGCGAGTCGCTGCCATACGGGCAATCTGTGGCGTAATATCTGGCCGCAGCACCATCATACGCCGCGTATCAGGGTCCATCACCCGGAAGCACTGCTCTGCCAGTGCAACGCCTGCACCGGCAAGATAGGTTTCCTCAAATTCCATAAGAGGCGGTCGGACGCTGTCATACCCGTGGGAGGCAAACACATCCATAAGGGTTGCAACACCCCGCGCTTCCGTTCGGGCATCGGGGGTTAGCAGATCTACAAAGCCAGCGGGCAGCAGGGCCGGGCTAAAGGGCGGGTCGTCCGTCATGCCTCGGGCTATAGCACTCCCCGCTTCGCCCGTCATGCCCGCGGGCATGTTCTTTTGCGCCTTTTGCCATACAAATGCACAGAGCGCGCTCAGCCATCCGCCACACCGGGCAACGTTTCCCACCCTGTGCCTATAAAGGTCAGTACTCTGCGGCCCACGCCATCGGCCCTCAGAACAACCTGATTCTGGTCCTCAAACCAAGCCAGAAGGCGGCGTGCGCGACCTTTGGAGACCGTACCATAGACCTTTGCAATCTGCGCATCCGATGGGCAGGGTGTGCGTTCAATGGCAGCGCGGGCCAAAAACAGAAAGACCGCCTGCAAATCCTCCGGCAGAGCCGATGCACGGGCTTCGGCCTCCTGCCACTCGGTCGATGCGGACATATCCTCACTCACTCCGCTACGGGCTGTCGCCAGTGCGCGGTTAAAGCGCCGCAGGTCCAGCGCATTGCGGCCCAACCCTGCAATACGGCACCGCACCAGAAAATCCTGATACAGAACGGGGACAGGCCGAAAGGACGAATCCTCGTCGTCCATCATATCCCGCAGGATGGCGCTCATGCGTGCTTCCCGCTCGGCCTGCGATTCTGGCTCTTCTTCCTCCTGTTCCTGCTCTGCCTGCACATTGGCCTGTACTTCGCCGTGGGCTGCAAGCTGCGTAAGCAGATCCGGTACAGATGGCGCTGGCGCCTTGCGCTGCCGGGCTGGCAGTTCCTGCACAGGCACCGGAGCCAGAATAAGCTCGTGCACCGGGGCTTCGGGGGGAACAAACGGAGCCAGAACCGGTCCGGCCGAGCGGCTTTCTGTTTCCACTGTGCCAATACGGACGGAGAGCGGTCTACGGCTTAAAGCCGGGCCAAGGGCCACAAACGTACCACGCGCAAGGTCGCGGAACGCTTCAGCCTGCCTGCGCTCCATACCCAGCAGGTCAGCCGCACGGGCCATATCAATATCCAGAAATGTGCGGCCCATAAGAAAGTTGGAGGCTTCCGCAGCCACGTTCTTGGCCAGTTTGGCAAGGCGCTGCGTGGCAATAATACCTGCAAGCCCACGTTTGCGGCCACGGCACATCAGATTGGTCATGGCGCCAAGGGAGGCCCGACGTGCCTCATCCGAGACCTCGCCCGCTGCGGCGGGGGCAAAAAGCTGGGCTTCGTCCACCACAACCAGCACCGGGTACCAGTACTGGCGGGGCACTTCGAACATGCCCCCCAGAAAAGCTGCCGCCCAGCGCATTTGCTGGTCTGCATCCAGCCCTTCCAGATTAAGCACGACCGAGGCACGGTGCATCCGCATCCTCTCCCCTGCGGCGTGCAAAGCCATTTCCGAATGATCGGCACCATCTATGACCAGATGGCCAAATTTTTCAGCCAGACTGACAAAATCCCCTTCGGGGTCAATAATGGCCTGCTGCACCATACGGGCAGACTGCTCCAGCAAGCGCCGCAGCAGGTGCGACTTGCCTGAACCGGAATTCCCCTGAACCAGAAGGCGTGTCGCCAGAAGCTCGCCAAGGTCCATCTGTGCCGGACCGCCCCCCGGCACTTCCCCCATCGTAATCATGCTGTTCATGGTTGAAGGGGATACCGCCTTGCCCCACCCTTGCGCAACCATGCCAGCACGCCCTTTGCACTGGCCCTGCCCGTAGCCAGACAGGCATGGAGCAGATACCCTCCGGTCGGAGCTTCCCAATCCAGCATCTCCCCCGCAACAAACACGCCGGGCAGAACCTTGAGCATAAAGGATTCGTCACACGCAGCCTGCGTGACCCCGCCTGCGGTGGAAATGGCTCGGGCCAGTGGCGCAGGTGCATAAAAAATGAGTGGTACAGCCTTAATCCGGGCCGCCAGCGCACGCGGATCCGTCGGAAGGTCGCCTCCTTCCCGCAGCAGGGCCACGGCCGCAGGGGCTAGGCGAAGCGCTTTGCGTAACCGATTGCTCAGGCTCTCCCGCGCGCGGGTCGCCCGGAGGCGGTCCAGCAGTTCCTGCTCGGTCAGGTCGGGTCGCAGGTCGCATAGAACCGTGGCCTGTCCCTGCGCCGTGATAGCCTGCCTGATGAAGCGGGAGAGCGCATAAAGTGCCCCTCCTTCCACCCCTGTACCGGTCACCACAATCTCACCACGTACACGCCTGCCACCAAAGTTCAGGGCAACCGGTTTAAGGGGTGTTCCGGCAAAACGCGTGGCAAAAAACGTAGACCACTGGCAACAGAACCCACAGTTGGCAGGCTCCAGCGGGGCCACCTCCACCCCACGGGCCTGAAGCAACGGTGCCCAGCCACCAGTGCTCCCAAGCCGAGGCCAGCTTGCTCCTCCAAGAGCGAGCAAAACGGCATCTGCTTCCACCACAGTCTGCTGCGGGACTGCATGGGCGTGTGCCTGCACAGCAAACAGAAGCTGCTCCTGCGCATTCCAACCCGACCAGTCTGCACGGGTTTGAAAAACAACCCCGGCATCCTTCAGCCGGGCAAGCCATGCCCGCAGCAAGGGGGATGCCTTCATCCCCACGGGGAAAACACGACCGGAGGAACCAATAAAGCTTTCCTGCCCCAAACCGGCCATCCAGTCCCTTATGTCCTGCATGGTCCACTGGTCCAATGCAGGCTGCAACCAGGGGCGCGCAGGACCATACCGCTCAAGCACCATGGCCTGAGGTTCGGAATGGGCAATGTTCAACCCACCCCGCCCCGCCATCAGAAATTTACGGCCAAAGCTGGGCATACGGTCCATAACATGAACGGAGCACCCAGCCGCTGCCAGATACTCCGCCCCCGCCAACCCTGCCGGGCCACCGCCTACCACAACAATACGCGGCTTATCCGTCATGCGGCATCAACAGTGCTGCTCACTCGGCTTTCTGCCCAGCGGTACGGACTGCCTGCGCCAGAGCGCGAATCTGCTCCAGAACACGGGGAAGAGTCTGGGGGGTTGCCCGCCCCTGTTCGTCCAGTGTTTCAGCCAGTGTGGCCAACAGGGCAGAAGCCACAACCGCACCATCAGCAATACTGGATGCCTGTGCCGCCTGCTCTGGCGTACGCACACCAAAACCAATGGCTATGGGCAGGTTGGTGGCCGCACGCACACGCGGAATGGCACTGGCCAGATCATGCGCACTGGCCGAACGCGTGCCGGTAATACCAACAATGCTTACATAATAAACAAAGCCCGAAGCATGAGCGAGCACATAGTTCAAACGGGCATCGGGCGTGGTGGGAGCAACCAGACGGATCATGTCCAGACCAGCAGCCTGAGCGGGCGCGGCAATAACGCCCGCCTCTTCTGGGGGCAGGTCAACCAGAATAAGCCCATCCACACCAGCAGCGGCAGCATCCTTGCAGAAGCGGTCGTAACCATAAGCTTCTACAGGATTGACGTACCCCATGAGAATAACCGGGGTTTCGTCATCATCCTTGCGGAATTCGGCTACCATATCCAGCACGCCCACCAGCGTGGCACCTGCTTTGAGCCCACGCAGCGCCGCAGCCTGAATAACCGGACCATCAGCCGATGGGTCGGAAAAAGGCATCCCAACCTCAATCAGGTCAGCCCCGGCGGCTGGCATGGCCTTGAGCAGTTCCAGCGATGTGGAGCGGTCGGGGTCATACGCTTCCAGATAAGGAATGAGCGCACCACGGCCTTCGGCAGCAAGGGCTTTAAAACGGGCGGCAATACGGCTCACAGCGTAACTCCCAGATGCTCGGCAACAGTAAAGATATCTTTGTCACCCCGACCAGACAGGTTGACCACCAACAGCGTGTCCTTGGGCAAGGTAGGGGCAAGTTTGGCAGCATAAGCCACGGCATGAGCAGATTCGAGTGCGGGAATAATACCTTCCAGTCGGGTACAGAGCTGGAAGGCTTCCAGTGCCTCGTTATCGGTCGCACCGACATATTCCGCACGCCCGATATCATTCAGCCAGGAATGTTCCGGCCCAACCCCGGGGTAATCAAGCCCCGCGCTAATGGAATGCGCCTCGTCAATCTGACCATCTGCATTTTGCAGCAGGTATGTCCGGTTGCCATGCAGTACACCCGGACGACCACGCTCGATGGACGCCGCCGTTTTGCCACTATCCAGCCCATGACCTGCGGCTTCCACCCCGACCAGACGCACGGACACATCATCAAGGAACGGGTAAAAAATACCCATTGCGTTGGAGCCACCACCAATGGCAGCCACAACCACATCGGGCAGGCGCCCTTCGGCTGCACGCATCTGCGCCTTGGTTTCCTCGCCAATAACACTCTGGAAGTCACGCACCATGGCGGGGTATGGATGTGGGCCAGCCACGGTGCCAATAAGCATGTAGGTATCGGCAACATTTGCCACCCAGTCGCGCATGGCTTCGTTCATGGCGTCCTTGAGTGTTCCGGCCCCAGCGGTCACGGGAACAACCTCCGCCCCCAACAGACGCATACGGAACACATTTGGCTTTTGCCGCTCCACATCGGTCGCGCCCATGTAGATCACGCACTTCATGCCGAACAGGGCGCACACGGTTGCGGTTGCAACGCCATGCTGGCCAGCTCCGGTTTCGGCCACAATACGGGTGCGGCCCATCCGCCGGGCCAGTAGAATCTGCCCCATAACGTTATTGAGCTTGTGCGACCCCGTATGGTTCAGTTCTTCACGCTTGAGGTAGATTTTTGCGCCCCCAAGCTCTTCGGTCATACGGCGGGCAAACCACAGCGGGCTAGGACGGCCAATATAGTCGGTCTGATAGTACACCAGCTCTTTATGAAAAGCAGGATCAGCCTTTGCGGCCTCGTACGCCTCGTTCAGTTCCAGAATAAGCGGCATAAGCGTTTCGGCCACAAAGCGGCCACCGTAGCGACCACCAAAATGACCATGCTCATCAGGCTGCTGCCTGAAGGAATTGCTCTGTGCCACTGGGGCGCCGTGCTCTGTCGGGTTCGCCATTATTCGTCCTGCCGCTCCTTGTAACCACTTTGCGCGCCCTGGCGGGTGCCTTTCCATTTTTGTCTTTTTCAACGTGTCAAATGGCTTACCAGATGCGCGACCGCATTGCACGGTCCCGTGCGCTCATCTTGCAACAAACAGGGCAAAGGCGTCATACTTGAGAGACGCACATGCTCTGGAACACCTGCCAGCAGCACACCATGCGCCTGCGCCAACCAAAGGCAAAACACGGAGAATCGCATGTTTCTGGCCCACAGGCCCGGTATGCCTGCTCGCGCCGTTGAAACGGAAGACGATGCCAAAAGCGCTGTCTGGCTGGATCTTCTCAACCCCACCCCCCAGGAACTGGCTCTGGCAGAAAAGCTCTGCGGCCAGCCCATACCCACGCTGGAAGACCTGAGCGCGATTGAAAGTTCGTCCCGCATCAGTGTGCGCAATGGGGCTGCTTTTTTATCCTCCCCCCTGCTCCGCAAGAGTGGGTCGGATTTTCAGACCATGCCAGTCGGTTTTATTCTGACCGAAAACCGGCTTTTTACCATTCGTTTCCAGTTTTATCTGGCGTTCGAAACCGTAGCCCAGCTTGTTGCAAACTGCGTGGCCTCTGCCATGCCGCCACCGCATACAACACCCGACCACCTGAGCACGCCCGCCCAGCCCAGCGAACTGCCCCCCCAGCACGAAACCCTGCTCCATGCAGGCGAGATACTGGTCGCCCTGATAGAAGGGATTGTGGACCGGCTGGCCGACATTCTGGAAAGCATGGGCAATCTGCTCGACACGCTCTCGCACGATATTTTCCGTGCCCGCACGCAGCAGACTCCCATTCGCAATGTTGCCATGTGGCAGCGCGACCTGCTCCAGCGCGTGGGCGAAGCAGGCAACCTATGCTCCCGTATGCGCGATACGCTGCTGGGCATGGAACGGATTGCCCTGTTTTTGGGAGAAAGCCGGAAAACCGCCTCCGCCCTGCCAGTAACCGGCTTTGCCCTGTGCACGCCCCGAACAGCCCCCCCGACATCCCTTGCGACTCCTGCACCGGATGAGGAAGGCAAAATAACCGCTGCCTATGCCCTGTCAGGGATTCTGCGTGCACGCATAACCTCTGTCAGCCACGACCTGTCCTCACTTGATGCCTATGTTTCCCAGTCGCAGGACAAGGTGGAGTTTCTGCTGGATGCCACCTTGGGGTTCATCAACATTGAGCAGAATGGCGTGATGAAAATTCTGACCGTAGTCAGCTTTATCGGGGTAGCACCAACCCTGATTGCAGGCATTTACGGAATGAACTTCAAATACATACCCGAACTGGATTGGGCTTACGGTTATTGGTATTCGCTAGGGCTCATGGCGACCACCATTGTGCTCCCGCTCTTCTGGTTCTGGAAAAAAGGCTGGCTGGGGGGCATTAAATAACGCCCTTCCGCCATGCGTACGCCAGACCTGATCTGTTGTTGACGATCAATTCTGCCGTAGCTATTATTCGGACCCAGACGCTGGCTGACTTCACCTGCCCAGCGGTTTTCCTCCCGTCAGGTTTTTTCTGGCTCGGCCATGCCTTCTTCAGGGCATGTATGTTTCCGGTCTCCCCGATCGACTTTGCCGTGCATGGAACAACCCGGACCTTCCCCTTTTGAACTTCTCTTGCCAGTCAGGGCATTTATTAGATGCATCTTGCGGAACTCAAGGCCAAGTCCCCAGCCGACCTTCTGGCCTGTGCTGAAGACCTGAATATCGAAAACGCGTCGTCCCTGCGCAAGCAGGATATGATGTTCGCCATTCTCAAGACTCTGGCTGATAACGATCAGGCCATTTATGGCGAAGGCACGCTTGAGATCATGCACGACGGGTTTGGATACCTGCGTGCCCCCGAATCCAACTACCTTCCCGGCCCGGATGATATTTATATCTCCCCCACACAGGTGCGCCGCTTTGGCCTGCGCACGGGTGATACGGTTGAAGGGCAGATTCGCGCGCCCAGAGACGGCGAACGCTATTTTTCCATGCTCAAGATCAACACGATCAATTTTGAGTCCCCCGACGCGGTTCGCCACCGGATCAATTTTGACAACCTGACCCCGCTCTACCCGGAGCGCCGCTTGCAGATGGAAGTGGAAAGTCAGGCATCTGCCCCCGAACCAAAGGGCGACAAAAACAAAAAAGGGTCGCAAAAAGACTTCACCCCCAGGGTGATCGACCTTGTCTCCCCCATTGGTATGGGCCAGCGCGCCCTGATCGTGGCACCACCGCGCTCGGGCAAAACCGTTATGCTCCAGAGCATTGCCTCGTCCATTTCAGCCAATCACCCCGAAGTGTTCCTGATTGTGCTGCTGATTGACGAACGCCCGGAAGAAGTGACCGATATGGCCCGCTCCGTACGGGGCGAAGTCATTGCCTCCACCTTTGATGAACCGGCCCACCGCCATGTGCAGGTGACCGAAATGGTGCTCGAAAAAGCCAAACGCCTTGTGGAACACAAACGCGATGTGGTGATTCTGCTCGACTCCATTACCCGCCTGGCCCGCGCCTACAACACGGTTGTGCCCTCATCCGGTAAAGTCCTGACCGGTGGTGTGGATGCAAACGCCCTGCAACGCCCCAAACGCTTTTTTGGTGCAGCCCGCAATATTGAAGAAGGGGGCTCCCTGACCATTATTGCGACCGCCCTGATCGATACAGGCAGCCGCATGGACGAAGTGATCTTTGAAGAATTCAAAGGCACAGGGAACTCGGAACTGGTGCTGGACCGCAAGCTGGCGGACAAGCGTACCTTCCCCGCCATCGACATCACCAAAAGCGGCACACGTAAGGAAGAGCTTCTGGTTGACCGGTCCACCCTGTCCAAGATGTGGGTCCTGCGCCGGATTCTGGCTCCCATGGGTACCATGGACGCCATGGACTTCCTGCTTGATAAGCTGAAATACAGCAAAACAAACAATGACTTCTTTGAAGCCATGAACAACTAGCCCTGCATTCGGCAGGGCCATACGGCAAGGCCGCATGTGCTCACACCTTAATACTCTTTAGGCAGGAGCAGATGCGGCCTCTTTTTTGCGGATTGTCAGCAGCACGCTACCTCCGGGCTGGGGCACATCTGCCAGAATGCTATGACCCAGTGCCCTTACGGAGCGGCTGACATTACGGTGGGATTCCTCCCCTTTCAGGCGCACGGCCAGTACACCACCTGCTGGCAGCACATCCAGCGCCAGCCGAGTGCGCACGAACGTCATGGGGCACTTCTCGGATGTAATATCCAGCATGGCCGCACTGGTCTCGTTCTCACGTTCGGGTATCGGGGTATCATGCATGTAAACGCCTCCTTCCGAGGAAAAAACGACAGGCCGCCATCATACACTTCAGGCTTACACACCATAAAAAAACTGTATGATCGTGTAAAATTGGACAAACACCTCTGAGTTCGGCTACCTGAAAGGCTAGCGCAGAGATGATAACATTAGGCAGGGTTTGTGACCTTGAAGGTACAAGCGGCAGAATCACGGATTGAGCAGCTGTGTATCGAACACGGCCTGAAAATGACCGGACAACGGCGCGTTATTGCCCGTGTTCTTTCCGAAGCAGATGACCACCCGGATGTGGAGGAACTGTACCGCCGTGCGCTGGTACTGGATTCCCGCATTTCGGTTGCCACCGTGTATCGCACGGTGCGTCTGCTAGAGGAAAAAGGCATTCTGGAACGCCGCGACTTTGGCGGTGGCCGTGCTCGATACGAAGCAACGGAACATGGTCGGCACCATTATCACCTGATTGACGTTGATAACGGTAAAGTGATCGAGTTTGAAGACCCCGAGCATGAAGCCTTCATGATGAAGGTGGCGGACCGGCTTGGATTCGAATTTGTGTCCATGCGACTGGAACTGTTTGGTAAAAAACGACAGCCCGCCAGCAAGGCCCCCGGCAAAACAACGCCTCGTTCACGCCGCAAGGGAGACCAGACATGAGTTCCACACAAACAACTGGCGGTCTCTCCGCACTGGAACTGGACCGGTCGCGTTTTCCAGAGCTGCATGGCGGCAGCCTGAGTGTACGTATTGCCGAAACAGACGATGAGCGCGATGCGGCACAAGCCTTGCGCTACCGCGTTTTTTACGAGGAAATGGGCGCACACCCCAGTGCAGAAACCCTCCGTTTAAAGCGCGATATTGACGAGTTTGACAGTGTTGCCGACCATCTTTTGGTCATCGACAACGCCATTGCTTCCGATGCACGCGGTGTGGTTGGAACCTACCGCCTTGTACAGGGCGACGCGGCCCAGAAAATCGGTCGTTTTTACTCTTCCAACGAATACGACATTACCCCCCTCAAGGAGTTCCCCGGCAGACTGCTCGAAGTCGGGCGTTCCTGCGTGGACAAGAACTACCGTGGCCGGGCAGCCATGCAACTGTTGTGGCGGGGCATTGCCTCCTACATCTTCCTGCATCGCATCGACCTGCTGTTCGGCTGTGCAAGCCTGCCGTGCACGGACCCGGACCAGATTGCCGATGAACTGACCTACCTCTACCACAACCATCTGGCCCCCCCTGCCCTGCGCGTAAGAGCGCTGGAAAACCGGCGGGTGGAAATGCTGCGTACCGACCCGCACACACTGAATGTACGCCGCTGCCTTGTTGGCCTGCCGCCCTTGATCAAAGGGTATCTGCGCCTTGGTGGTTACGTTGGTGATGGTGCGGTTATTGACCCGCAGTTCAACACCACGGATGTTGCCATTCTGGTTAAAAGCGAACTGCTGGCAGATAAATACTACCGCCACTACGAACGCCGCCTGCGCGATGCTCTGGACTAAGTCGTGCATGGCGTAGCCCATGGGTCTTTTACGCCCTGAATTTTAACCGATCCACCAAGCGGGCTGGCAGCCCACTTGCGCCATGAGCACCCCCATGCGCCTTACAACTGCGTTTGCCCGCCTTTGCCCAAAGCGGGAAACTCTCCGCTTTGCCGGCATTCTGCTGGGCTTGGGGGGCCTCTCCACCTTAGCGCTCCCACCTGTGCATTGTCTGCCAGTCCTGCTCCTGACCTTTGGGGCGCTGGGGCTGATCCTGAATGCCACCCAAAGCTGGAAGCGCGCAGCATGGGCGGGAGCACTATTCGGGTTCGGGTTCTATGCCGCAGGCCTTTACTGGCTGGTATATGCCGTTCTGATCCGGGCGGATGAGTTCTGGTGGTTTGTACCTTTTCCCTCCCTTGGCTGTGCGCTCATTCTGGCACCGACAGTTGCGGCTCCCGCCGCCCTTTGCTGCCTGTTACCCGCAGGCATACGCCGCCTGAGCGCTTTTGCCGCCTTGTGGACCCTGTTTGATATGGGTCGCACCTTTATTTTTAGTGGTTTTACGTGGAATGCTCTGGGCAGCAGCCTTGCCGTTCCCGGCCCGGTTGGCAGCCTGCTTATTCAGCCCGCTGCATGGATCGGGGAAGATGGGCTGACTCTGGCTCTTGTTCTGCTTGCCAGTCTGTGTGGTGCCATTTGGCTGGAACCAACAGTGCTGGCGCGGTGGATATGCCTGCAAACCGGCGCAAATCATACCCCGGCCCCCTCTCTCCCTGACTTGCGCAAGCGCGTTTTTGTGTGCTCGGTCAGTGGTGTTCTTCTCTGGTGTGTTGCCGGAAACGTGCGACTATCCAGCACCCACCCCACGGGTGAACCCGGCCCCATTGCCATTATGGTCCAAGGCAATGTGCCGGAAACTGAAAAGATTGGCCGACAGTCACCACGCGATATTTTTATGCGCTATCTGCGCCTAACCGCCGAAGGTGTGCATCATGCGCAGGCATTACAGGCCAGCCTGAACAAACCGGGGGAGCATTTCCGTCCGATTGTGTTCCTCTGGCCCGAAACAGCCTTCCCCGGCTATGATCTGTTACAGGATAGCCCCCATGCACGGCAGATTATCATGCAATGGGCTACGGGGGCTGATGCAGGAATTATTGGCGCGCTGCGAATGGATGACAGCGGACATTACCGTAACTCCGTTATTGCGCTTGCGCCTGACGGTGCCATGGAAGCTGTTTACGATAAAGCCAGACTGGTTCCTTTTGGGGAATACCAGCCACCGTTTATTCCCCTGCAAATCGTACCTCAGGGAGGCATGGCCGCAGGCCCCGGTCCACAGACCTGGCATCTGGCGGACATTCCCGCCGTTGGTCCGCTGATCTGCTACGAAGTAATTTTTTCAGGCGATGTGGTCAACAGCCATGACCGCCCACGCTGGCTGGCAAACGTGACGAATGATGCGTGGTTTGGCAACAGTGCCGGGCCACGCCAGCACCTTTCCTCCGTGCGCCTGCGCGCCGTGGAAGAAGGGCTGCCAGTAGCGCGCGCCGCCAACACTGGCATTTCCGTTGCGTATGATGGTCTGGGCCATATGATTGATCATCTGGGGTGGGGTAAAACAGGTGTTCTGGTCACCGCGCTCCCTGCCTCACTTCCGCCAACCTTATTTGGCAGGTTTGGTCAGTCCATTCCTCTTGCTTTGTGCGGTCTGCTGCTCCTGCTGGCCGGTGTGCCCCGACGGCCTGCTACGCGACAATCTGTTGCGCCCTCGCAAAAAACGACTATGCATTAAATAGGTAGGGTTTTTTATGGTGCAATTACTGAACGTTTTGGTGAAACATTCCCAATTTTCCTTTATGAAACGTTAAGATTGCATGTTATCCGTCCCCTTGTTCCAGCATTCACAGCCGCGGGAAAAAGCCCAGTCGTGAGCAAAACTGAACCTCTGACGGATCCAGCCCCCACGATAGTCACCCACGCCGAAACCATTGATGCCCATGTTGGCAAACGCATTCGGCTACGCAGGACACTGCTGGGTCTTTCGCAGGAAAAACTGGGAGAGGCACTTGGGGTCACGTTTCAGCAAATTCAAAAATACGAACGGGGTACCAACCGGGTCGGAGCCTCCCGACTGTACGACATTGCAACAGCACTGGACGTACCGATCAGCTTTTTCTTTGACGATATGACAGCAAGGCAGGATCTGGGCATGAACACCAAAGGATTTGCGGAAACACGCAAGCCTTTTGGTACACCGCCACCACCCGCCTTCCCTCCACCTCCCTTCCCCAACACAACCACACAAGCCATGACGGAAGAACAGGATCTTCTGGCCAGAAAGGAAACATTGGATCTGGTACGGGCCTATTACCAGATTCCGGATAAAACCTTACGGCAAAAAGTGCTTGATCTGGTCCAGTCCATGGCTAAACCGAGCTTTACGGATTAACCCTCCCCTTTTTGCCAGCATAGCCCGGCTGGCCTGCGCACAAAAAAAGAGCGATGCTTGCAAGCACCGCTCTTTTTATTACCTCAGCCCAAAGTCTGATGGCAGATCAGAAGCTCTGGTCATCTCCACCGCCCCAATCACCACCACCGGCATCACCACCCCAGTCACCACCGGCGTCAAATCCCTGATCGGCCTGCACACCGCCACCGGCAAAAGGGTCAGCTCCCGAATCACCATAGTTGTTCACAATGGTTTCATTGGTTGTGGTGCCACCCATGCCAGCATCTCCCACGCCCGCATCGTGGTGGCCGCTAAAAAGACTGGTCAGGGCATTGGCTGCCAGCATCCCACCTGCAACCCCGGTTGCCGTTGTAAGGGCACTGCCCAGAAAGCCCGAACCGCCCTGAAAAGCCGAAGGCTGCATACCATAAGGCATGGGCTGGGGCTGATACTGCGGAGGCATGGCTGGCCGACCACCCCACCCCGGAGGCGGAGCCGCCTGTGGCTGGGCAGACTGCCCGCCACCAAACAGACCACCAAAAAAACCACCCGACTTCTGCTGCCCTGCATTTGCCTGCTGCTGCGCGGCCTGTAGAGCCTGCTGTGCCTGCTGGAGCTGGAACTGGAGCTGCTGAATCCGATTCTGTGCCTGCACCAGAGCGGCTTCCTGCACCACGGCCATCTGGGTCACGCGGTAGCGGGCTTCGGGGTATTTCTGGAATTCCTGTGCAATAAACTGGTCCGCCTGCGGGTCAATCGCTGGCAGGTTGGGCTGGGTCCCCGGCACGCTGCCAAAACTGCCCTGAGCAGCCCCACCAACACGGGCCATAAATTTTTCAATAAGGTCGCGTTCTTCGTTTGTCATTCCATACCTTCCCGCCCTGCCGGGCACATTGCAGCACCAGAGCTTTCTGCCAGAACACTCTGACCAAGATGTGGCGTGCCGACAAGACTGTTACAAGAGAGTGTGCCAGCAGGGAAACCCTGCCATAAACGCCTCCTTCTCTTCCGGTCTTGCCCATGGGGCTGTATGGTGTGCCAAACCGTGCCCTGGGCACATCCAACCTGATCGTCATATTGCGGAGTTTCATCCCTATCATGGACCCGGCGTCTCCCCGCCCCACAGAGCGGGCTCTTTCCTTTCAGGATCTTATTCTGACCCTGCACCAGTTCTGGTCAAAACAGGGGTGCGCCATTCTCCAGCCCTATGATCAGGAAATAGGCGCGGGCACCCTCTCCCCCCACACAACACTGCGGGCTTTGGGTAGCAAGCCATGGAAGGCCGCATATGTGCAGCCTTGCCGCCGCCCGTCTGACGGACGTTACGGGGAAAATCCAAACCGGCTCCAGCACTATTACCAGTATCAGGTTCTGCTCAAACCCACACCGGAAGAAAGCCAGAAGCTCCTACTGGACAGCTACCGCGCCATTGGCATTGACCCGGACAAACACGACATCCGTTTTGTGGAAGATGACTGGGAAAACCCCACCATTGGCGCATGGGGGCTGGGATGGGAGGTCTGGTGCGATGGTATGGAGGTCACGCAGTTTACCTACTTCCAGCAAGTTGGGGGCATTCCCGTAACCTTGCCGTCCACGGAGTTGACGTACGGACTGGAACGTCTGGCCATGTATGTGCAGGGCGTCGAAAATGTTTACGACCTGGATTATAATGGAGCAGGCCTGACCTATGGTGATGTATTCCTGCGCGCCGAGCAGGACTATTCACGCCATAACTTTGAACTGGCCAACACGGACCTGCTCTTCCAGCACTTTACCGATGCAGAAAAAGAAAGCGTCGCCTTGGCAGAAGCAGGCGTTGCCCAGCCCGCATATGACCAGTGCCTAAAAGCCAGCCATTTGTTCAACCTGCTTGATGCACGCGGCGTCATCAGCGTAAGCGAACGCGCGGCCTACATTGGCCGGGTGCGCACACTGGCAAAACTCTGTTGCGAGACCTGGCTGGCAGGCGAGGACAAATAAAACCATGCCCGAATTGCTGATAGAACTTTTTTCTGAAGAAATCCCTGCCCGTATGCAGCAACAGGCAGGCGAAAACCTGCTCCGCCTGTTAACCGACGCACTGGCTCCCCTCAACCCGGTTGATGCACGCAGCTACACAGGTCCACGCCGCATTGCCGCAACACTCAAGCTGGATAGCATGGTGCCAGGACGCACCATTTCCGAACGGGGTCCGCGTGAAGGCGCGCCGGAAAAAGCGCTGGAAGGCTTTACCCGCAAGCACGGTGTTAACAAAGACGTACTGACCCTGCAAAACGGGTTCTGGGTTTTGGAACGCGAGGAAGCCCCTCTTGCGGCCGCCGTTCATATTGCTGCGGTCATGCCCGACCTGCTGCGCCGCTTCCCCTGGCCCAAATCCATGCGCTGGGGCAATGGCAGCACCATGACATGGGTCCGCCCCCTGCGCCGGATTGTGTGCCTGCTGGATGGGCAGATTGTTCCGTTCTCTATGGCAACGGCGGAGGATAATGGGCATCATCTTTGTGCCTCCAACCAGACCGAAGGACACCGCTTCCTCAATCCCGGTGTTATGGATGTTCACAACGCGGCACAATGGCAGCAGGAACTCCACGCCCGCCATGTTATGGTACATGCAGCCGAACGCCGCCAGACCATTACAACCGGGCTTAACGCCCTTGCCGCAGCAGAGGGGCTGAGCATTGTCCCCGATGCCGGACTGGTGGACGAGGTCGCGGGTCTGGTCGAATGGCCGGTGCCATTCCTCGGCCAGATCGACACGATTTTCATGGATCTGCCACCCGAGGTCATGCAGGTGTCCATGCGGGTTAACCAGCGCTACTTTGCCTTGCGCAACAGCGATGGTTCCGCCGCACCGCGCTTTGCCTTTGTTGCCAATATTATTCCAACCGATGATGGCTCTCTGGTCGTCAGCGGTAACGAGCGCGTGCTCCGTGCCCGCTTTGCAGATGCCCGCCACTTCTGGAATCTGGACCGCAAGCAAAGCCTTGCCTCCCGCGTGGAAGGGCTGAACAATATTACTTTCCATGCCAAGCTGGGCACACAGGGGGACCGTACCCGCCGGATGGTGCGTCTTGCGGGCATTCTGGCACAAAAAACTGGTGCCTCGCAGGAGCATTGCGAGCGGGCCGCCCTGTTGAGCAAAACAGACCTGACAACCGGCATGGTCGGGGAGTTTCCCGAACTGCAGGGGGTGATGGGTGGGTATTATGCCCGGCATGACAACGAACATGCCGATGTGGCACAGGCCATTAGCGAGCATTACACCCCTCGTGGCCCGGGTGATGAGGTACCAACAGCTCCTGTCTCTGTTGTTGTTGGGCTGGCTGATCGCTTTGATATGCTAACGGCATTTTTTGCTGCGGGCGAAAAACCATCCGGTTCCGGTGATCCGTTTGGACTGCGCCGCGCAGCTCTTGGCATTATCCGCCTGATCCGCGAAAACGGTTTACGTCTGGATCTGGTGGAAGTGTTTGTACTGGCAGCACAAGCCCTGCCCGAACTTTTGCGTACGGCACCGGATCTGGCTCTTCTGCCCCAGTTTATAGCCGAACGCCTGCGCGTACAGCTCCGTGCGGAAGGGGCTCGGCATGACTGCCTAGCCGCGATCTCTGTCGATAATGAAGATACCGACATTGTGCGCCTGCTGGCCCGTGCACAGGCACTCCAGACCATGCTGGAAACCGAAGACGGCAAAAATCTGCTGGCAGCAACCCGCCGCGCTGCCAATATTCTGCGCATTGAAGACAAAAAAGATGGCCCGCACGAGGGTATGCCCGACCCCGCCCTGTTCCAGCAAGAGGAAGAACGTACCCTCTACACCACGCTGCAAACGGTGGAACCCGCAGTGGAACAGGCATTTGCAGCAGAGCATTTTGCCGATGCCATGCGTGCTGCTGCAAGCCTGCGCCAGCCACTGGACTGCTTTTTTGAAGTTGTCACAGTCAACGCGCCAGAAGCAGAGCTGCGCCAGAACCGGCTTAAACTGCTATCGCGCCTTGTACGCATGATGCGGCTGATTGCGGACTTCAGCCAGATCGAGGGATAAAAAAACCACCTTCCAGCAACTGGAAGGTGGGAAACATAAAAGTAGCATTCAAATAGTTCATGGCGCGCACCTTAAGTGCGCGCCATATTTTTGTTTACGGGCCAGAGCGGGACCGACCGCCAAAAAACAGGCTGATAATAAGCAGCACAACAAAAACGAACAAAAGCACCTTGGCTATTTCTGAAAAACCGGATGCAGCACCACTGAACCCGAACAAAGAAGCCAGCAGGGCAAAAATAAGAAAAACAATAATCCACCGTATAAGTGCCATTACGACCTCCACTCACCCACGGTCCTGCCATGAATGCTTCATGATCCTTCTAGAGGCTTAACGCACAATGGCGACCACGGTTCGGTGGTCGCCATTGTGGACATAACACTTTGTATTGAGCGGACTTAGTGCTCGTCCGCTCCGGGAATAATATCATAACCAGCGCTCCCCGGTGCCGGACCGGGTGGAGGCGTATTCCCAACAGCAATACTGATCAACTTATCAGATGCGGGTCCAATCTCGCGCGCATCAATCGCCACGCCCAAATCCCCGCTGCTGCCACCACCAACCGCATAAAGGGTCTGCCCGGGTCGCAGCAGATCGGCAACACGCCCCGCCTCGCGCGGGGACAGATAAATAACCGAATGATCCTTGAGTATTGCCCCACACAAATGCCCACCAACATCGTACAGCGGCATCCAGACCTCCCCATGCAGCACAAGGTCTGGCCCTGCGATCATTTCGGGCGAATGCAAGGGCATTTCAATAAAGCTGTCCTGCACGGTGCGTCCACGCGGATTGGCAACACTAAACGCGCGAATAATAGGCAGAACCTGTCCTTTAATGCCGCGAATTTCTACCTTATCGCCAACCTTGACCAGCCCCGCAAATGTATGGGCCTGTTCGGGAGAAACAAAAACCTGCGTGCCATCATTAAGCACAAACCCGACAACACCACCGTGGGGGGCTGGCAAAAACTGCACGACACTCCCCGTAAACACGGGCAGGGCAGACAGGTCATACACGCCTGTTGCCTGCTTTTCCGTTGTTGTCTGCCTGGAGGCAAAAGATGCGGTACTGCTGCCTCCCCCCTTATGGGCAGGAGCAGCCACCGCAACCGAAGACGCCAGAATAAGACCAGACAAACTAAGCAAAAAGCGCATGGAACAACCACTAAGGACAGGCGCGCCCTGCCCATACAGGACAGAGCACGGCAATGCGTGAGACTCGGGTGCTATAGTCTGCCATGATGGACCATTCCCGCAAGAGCGGGAAAAGCGCGTCAGTGGCGGAAATGACGCATACCAGTAAACACCATGGCAATTCCGGCGGCATCTGCTGCGGCAATCACCTCATCATCCCTAATGGAACCACCGGGCTGAATAACGGCAGTCGCACCGGCTGCCACAATTGTTTCCAGTCCATCAGCAAAGGGGAAGAACGCATCGGACGCAGCCACAGAACCTTGCGTAAGCGGTGCGGACTGGCCCGCAGCCTTGGCTGCCTCGCCGCTTTTGCTGGCGGCAATCCGCGCGGAGTCCACACGGCTCATCTGGCCTGCACCAATGCCCACTGTTGCGCAATCCTTAGCGTAAACAATGGCATTGGACTTAACATGCTTTGCCACGCGGAAAGCAAAGATCAGATCCCGCATTTCCTGCTCGGTTGGTGCACGCTTTGTTACGACCTTCAGGCCTTCTGGGGTTATCTGTCCGTTATCGCGGGTCTGGGCCAGAAAACCACCGGCGACAGAACGCACAACCGTACCTGCCGCAGCGGGGTCAGGCAGGCCACCAGTCAGCAGCAGGCGCAAATTCTTTTTGCGGGCCAGCAGCGCCTTGGCATCTTCTTCCGCATCTGGTGCAACAATGACCTCGGTAAAAATGGTCGAGATTTTTTCTGCCGTTGCAGCATCCAGCGGACGGTTAAGGGCAACAATCCCACCGAAAGCAGAAACCGGGTCACACCGTAGGGCCTGATCCCAGGCCGTGGTCAATGCGCCAGAAACAGCGACGCCACAAGGGTTGGCATGCTTTACAATAACAACTGCCGGGGCATCAAATTCAGCAACGGCTTCGAACGCTGCATCCGTGTCGTTGATATTATTATACGAGAGCGCCTTGCCCTGCACCTGCACAGCAGTTGCCACACCCGGACGGGTGCTGCCATCGCGGTAGAATGCAGCCTGCTGGTGGGGGTTCTCACCATACCGCAGGATTTCCGCCCGCTGACCAGCCAAGGCAAACCGTTCGGGAAAAGCATCCTGCGCCTGCGCAGCAAACCATGCGGCAATCGCCGCATCGTATGCAGCCGTGCGGGCATAAGCAGCACCGGCATAAAAACGCCGCATATCCAGCGTGGTACCACCGTTACCCAACGCGTCAATCAACCCTTCATACTGGGCCGGGTCAGTCAGCACCACCACATGGGCGTGGTTCTTGGCTGCGGCACGGATCAGGGCTGGGCCACCAATATCGATGTTTTCAATGCAGGTTTCCGCATCTGCACCAGAGGCAACCGTTTTTTCAAAAGGGTACAGATTAACGGCAACCAGATCGATCGGGCCAATGCCATGTTCTTGCATCTGCGCCACATGGGCAGGCAGGTCGCGACGGCCAAGAATGCCGCCGTGAATTTTGGGCACCAGCGTTTTAACACGACCATCCAGAATTTCGGGAAAGCCCGTGTAATCCGAAACTTCCGTAACCGGCACGTTAGCATCCCGCAGAGCCTTGGCGGAACCACCCGTGGACAGGATTTCCGCCCCCTGCGCAGCAAGAGCGCGGGCCAGATCAAGCAGGCCGGTTTTATCGGAAACGGAAATAAGGGCGCGACGGATAGGAAGCGTCGTCTGGCTCATGGAGGGACCTTTCGCACGGCAAAAAACGTAATGCGGCTGATTAGCCAACATGCCGCGCGCAGGCAACCAGCCGAAGGAAAGAAGATGGACTGTACTTACCGGCGGGTAAACGTCCAGTACAGTGGCTGACGGCCTGCCGCTATGGCTTTGGCCTCATACCGGGTGGGGAACCAGCCATCTGGCCGCACCGTGGCAGGCGGTGGAGCCTCAAAATACGGCTGGGCCGACATGACCTCCTGCACCCATGCCTGATAGGTCGGGTCGTCACTGGCAACACGCCATACAGAACCGGGCTTGAGCACACGGGCGCACAAGGCAACATTCTGCGGATGCACAAAGCGGCGTTTGGCGTGCCGGGCCTTGGGCCATGGGTCAGGGAACATCAGAAACAGACGGTCCAGACTGGCGTCGGGCAAAGCCCGCAACACAAGCCGTGCATCATCATCCCACAAACGGAGCATATCTGGCAGAGGGGCTGTTGCCTCCTGCTCTACAGGCACCAGTTTGTTGAGCAACGAACATAGACCGTTGTGAAAAACTTCGGAGGCAATATAGCCAACTTCGGGATGGGCATTGGTCTGGGCCAGCACATGCTCGCCCCCACCAAACCCGACCTCGAACCAGATCTGTTCTGGCGTATGCCCAAAAACAGATGCCGGGTCTGCTGCCCGCTCCAGCGGAAACCGCAGGCGGGGCAGTGTTTCATCCAGCAGGCGCTCCTGACGGGGGCGCAAGGGGTGCCCTCGCTGGCGGCCATAGAGCCTTTCCGGCGGGGGCTTTACATCCACTGCTTCTGGCTGGCCAGTAACGGGCTGCCCCTTTGCCTCCGTCATGAACATTACGCCTTTAAATCAACGCTTCAGGGCGCTGCGCAGGGCGTCCACCAGATCGGTGCGTTCCCACGTAAAGGTGTCCAGCTTGTCATCCGGCGTACGGCCAAAGTGCCCGTAAGCGGAGGTCGTGGCATAGATCGGACGGTTCAGGCGCAGGTGTTTGCGAATACCACGCGGCGTCAGGTCCATGACCTCCCGCAGGATATTGCCCAGACGTGCTTCATCCACATCCTTGCCGGTTTCATCCAGATCCACATAAACGGACAACGGATGAGACACGCCAATGGCGTAAGAAAGCTGAATGGTGCAACGGTCAGCCAGACCAGCCGCCACAACGTTTTTGGCAAGGTAACGGCAGGCATAGGCCGCAGAACGGTCAACCTTTGTCGGATCCTTACCGGAGAACGCACCACCACCATGCGGCGCTGCACCACCGTAGGTGTCCACAATGATCTTACGCCCGGTCAGGCCGCAATCCCCATCGGGGCCACCAATGACGAACACACCGGTCGGGTTGGCATAAAATTCATTTTCCGGCGGCATCCAGCCTTCGGGCAGAACGCCCCGTGTCACGTCAAACAGACGGTCACGCAGGGCTGCCTGATCTGCACCTTCATCATGCTGCGTGGAGATCACAACCGAGGTTGCGCCAACCGGACGACCGTTCACATAACGCAGGGTCACCTGGCTTTTGGCATCGGGCTGCAAACCTGCAACGCGCGAGTCACCAGCGCGACGCAGGTCACGGATGGTGTGCAGAATACGGTGCGCATAATACAGCGGCGCAGGCATAAGGGTATCTGTCTCGTTAGAGGCATAACCGAACATAATGCCCTGATCGCCTGCACCTTCGTCCTTGTCCGAGGTGCTGTCCACACCAACTGCAATGTCCGCGGACTGTGCATGAAGGTAATTGGATGCTTCCGCATGACGCCAGGAAAAACCGGTCTGATCGTAACCAATGTCCTTCACGGCTTCACGGGCCAGATGGATCAGGTGATCAGATGTTACGGAATCCGGACCACGGACTTCGCCAGCGAGAACGATACGGTTGGTCGTTACCAACGTTTCACACGCCACGCGGGCTTCCGGGTCTGCCGCAAGATACGCGTCCAGAACGGTATCGCTGATCCGGTCAGCAACTTTATCGGGATGACCTTCGGAAACGGATTCCGAAGTAAACAGAAAATCGCCGTCTTTACGCATGATGGTGCCGTTCGCCCCACGCCAATGAAAAAAGGAAACAGGTAACCATCCCCAAAAAAAGGGGACGAGACCGTATGGCGGGATAGACAGCAATGGTCAAGGGCCATACGCCTCCTGCGCAAAAGGCAAGCCCCTGTTTTCAGCCCTGCACCAGACGCGGAGCACGCCCCAACCCGCCAGGGTAAATCCCTAAAGGGGGGGCAGGCCCAACACGTCTTCCATACTATAAAGACCGGCTTCCCGCCCCTTTACCCACAAAGCGGCCCTGACTGCACCCGTGGCAAAGATGCGCCGGTCAAAGGCACGATGCGACAAGGTAATCTGCTCATCCGCAGATGTGAAAAGAACGTCATGTTCACCCACAATCTGCCCACCGCGCAGGGCAGCAAAGCCAATGGCCCCTTCCCGCCGGGGGCCGGTATGGCCATCACGCCCGCTCTCGCGCACGGCATCCAGGTCCACGCCACGCCCCAGCGCTACGGCCTGCCCTATGGCCAACGCTGTACCTGACGGAGCATCCACCTTCTGCCGGTGGTGCATTTCCACAATTTCGGCATCATATGCCTGCGCAGGCAAAGCCTGGCCCATCATACGGGCTAGGCGCTGAACCAGTGTAACACCGGGGGAAAAATTGGCCGCATGAACCACGGCCACATGCTCCGCAGCTTTAAGCACAGACTCGTTCTGCTGGGCAGACAGGCCTGTGGTCCCCAAAACCCATGCAGCCTTTGTACCGGCCAAAGCGCGGGCATTGGCCACAACTGTATCCGCATGTGTAAAGTCGATTACCACGTCACACACTTCCGCCAGCGCGGCAATGTCATCAAACAGCGGACAAGCGGGGGGGAGACCTGCGGCCCTATCGGGGGTGCGGGTGGTCCCACCCGCCAGAGCCACACCCGCGGCCTGTACTTCCTCAACCAGCAGGCGCCCTACACGGCCGGTAATACCGGCAATACCAATGCGCATCTGTTTTATTCCGATCCTTCAAAAAAATCGCGCACACGGCGGAAAAAACCGGTGTGTTCCGGGCTGTGCTTCACATCCTCGCCCGCTTCTTTTTCAAATTCTTCCAGCAGTTCACGCTGGCGCTTGGTCAACACCTGCGGGGTTTCCACCGTGACCTGAATGTACATATCGCCCCGTGCGGAGGAACGCAGGACCGAGAACCCCTTGCCACGCAGACGGAAATGCGCACCACTCTGGGTGCCCGCGGGAATTTTTACATTGGTGCGGCTGCCATCAATAACCGGCACTTCAATTTCGGTCCCCAACGCTGCCTGCGCCATTCTCAAAGGCACGCGGCAGTAAACATTGGCCCCGTCTCGCTGGAAAATGGAGTGTTCGGCAACAGAGACATGCACATACAAATCCCCCGCTGGCACACCATTACCACCGGCCTCGCCCTCACCCGTCAGACGGATGCGTGTACCATCTTCCACACCGGCGGGGATCTTCACCGCGATTGTACGTTCTTTTTCAACCGTGCCTTCGCCATGGCAGCTCTTGCAGGGGTCTTTGACCACACGGCCTGCGCCATGGCAGGTCGGGCATGGCCGCTCCACCACAAAAAATCCCTGCTGGGCGCGCACCTTGCCTGCACCGTGGCAGCTTGGGCAGGTATCCACCCCGGCAGCGCCACTGTTGGACCCTGTACCATTGCAGGATTCGCACGCAACGCGGGTAATCACACGCACGTTTTTCTCAACACCGGCAAATGCTTCTTCCAGTGTGATTTCCACGTGGGCCTGAATATCGTTCCCGCTGCGGGCCTGACCGCCACGCCGGCCCATCATATCCCCGAACATCTGCTCGAAAATATCACCCAGACCGCCGCCGCCAAACCCATTGAAGTCAAACCCGCCGGGGCCAGCGCCGCCCCCTTCGAACGCAGCATGGCCAAAGCGGTCATAGGCAGCACGCTTCTGCTCATCCTTGAGCACATCGTAAGCCTGATTGATTTCCTTGAACCTGGCTTCCGCCGTATCATCCCCCGGGTTGCGATCGGGATGAAACTTCATGGCCAGCTTGCGGTAGGATTTCTTAATTTCCTCGGCAGAAGCCGTGCGGGTTACCTCAAGAATTTCGTAGTAATCAAGCTGAGTAGCCATGAAAGTCCTCTTGGGGCTGCCTCTTGCGTGAGCACAGCATCTGTCCAGAATGTAAAATGTAAAAAGGCGTCCGCCTTATAAAAAGCACGGACGCCGGAAAGATAATGCATTGTGGCCATGTTTGTCACATGGCCACGGGGTCTGCATGCGTCCGATCAGGACTTCTTGGTTTCGTTCACGTCTTCAAAGTCAGCGTCAACGATGTCTTTTTCATCAGCCTTGGCACCACCAGCGGCACCAGCTTCAGCACCCTCTGCTTCCTGACCTGCCTTGTAGGCAGCTTCACCCACCTTCATGGCGGCCTGGGTCAGACGCTCGGTTGCGCTCTTGAGGGCATCCACATCCGTGCCTTCCAAGGCAGACTTCACAGCGGCAATAGCGCCTTCTGCCTCAGTCTTGTCGGCTGCGGGCACTTTATCACCCACATCGGCCAAGGATTTTTCAACCTGATGCACAAGGGATTCCGCACTGTTGCGGGCTTCCACCTGCTCACGCTTGGCCTTATCGGCTGCTGCGTTGGCTTCTGCATCCTTGACCATCTTTTCGATGTCATTGTCCGACAGACCACCAGATGCCTGGATCTTGATCTGCTGTTCCTTGCCTGTTGCCTTGTCCTTGGCGGAAACGGACACAATGCCGTTTGCGTCAATATCAAAGGTCACTTCAATCTGAGGAACACCACGGGGGGCTGCGGGAATACCGGTCAGGTCGAAGTTGCCAAGCAGCTTGTTGTCCGCTGCCATTTCACGTTCGCCCTGATAGACCTTGATGGTCACAGCGCCCTGATTATCTTCCGCCGTGGAGAACACCTGGCTCTTTTTGGTCGGAATGGTGGTGTTCCGGTCGATCAGACGGGTAAACACGCCACCCAGCGTTTCAATCCCGAGGGACAGAGGCGTTACGTCGAGCAGCAGAACGTCTTTAACGTCCCCCTTCAGCACGGCACCCTGAATGGCTGCACCAATAGCCACCACTTCGTCCGGGTTCACGTTACGGGCAGGATCTTTACCAAAGAATTCCTTAACCGTTTCGATCACCTTGGGCATACGGGTCATACCGCCGACCAGAATGACCTCATCAATCCCGGATGCGTTCAGACCGGCATCCTTAAGCGCTGCTTTGCATGGCTCAAGCGTGCGGCTGATCAGATCATCCACAAGGCTTTCCAGCTTGGCACGGGTCAGCTTGACCACCAGATGTTTGGGGCCGGAGGCATCCGCCGTGATGAACGGCAGGTTGATTTCGGTTTCCTTGGAGGAGGACAGCTCGATCTTGGCTTTTTCTGCTGCTTCCTTCAGGCGCTGCAGAGCCAGCTTGTCGGAGCGCAGGTCAATGCCCTGTTCGCGCTTGAACTCGTCTGCCAGGAACCCGATGATACGGTTATCAAAGTCTTCCCCACCCAGGAACGTATCCCCGTTGGTGGACTTCACTTCGATGACGCCATCGGAAATTTCCAGCACGGAAACGTCGAACGTACCGCCACCAAGGTCATACACGGCCACGGTGCCGCCGCTCTTCTTTTCCAGCCCGTAAGCCAGAGCTGCGGCGGTGGGTTCGTTGATGATGCGCAGCACTTCCAGACCGGCAATGCGACCTGCATCCTTGGTTGCCTGACGCTGGGCATCGTTAAAGTATGCGGGAACCGTAATAACGGCCTGCGAGACTTTTTCGCCCAGATACGCTTCAGCCGTTTCCTTCATCTTGCCCAGAATGAAGGCCGAGATCTGGGATGGGGCATAATTTGTGCCGCGGGCTTCAACCCACGCATCGCCATTGTCACCCTTAACAATGCTGTAAGGGACCATGCCCTTGTCCTTCTGGACGGTCGCATCGTCAAAGCGACGACCGATCAGACGTTTTACGGCATACAGGGTGTTGGCGGGGTTTGTAACAGCCTGACGCTTGGCAGCCTGCCCGACCAGCATTTCACCCCCTTCGGTGAAAGCGACCATGGACGGCGTGGTGCGTGCACCTTCGCTGTTTTCGATGACTTTTGTTTCGTTACCTTCGCGCACGGCCACGCAGGAGTTGGTGGTGCCGAGGTCGATACCAATGACTTTGCTCAATTTCGTGCTCCTTTTAGCGACCTCATCCGACCCGAAGCATCGGATAAAGCCCTTTTTTATCGTAACTGGTGGCACCCTGACCAAAAGCGGGGCACCACCCGAATGACAAGCCTGATGTATGGTGCGGTTTTCCCTTTTTCAAGGAGGAAAAACCACTCTGCGGGAAGGTTTTTTTCTCCCCTCCCACAGGATTGCCATGGGCTGCGTTACTGCGCGCCAGCGCCTTTGGCCACAACCACCATGGCAGGTTTGAGCAAACGCCCGTGGAGGGTCCATGTCGGCGTCCATGCCTGCATGACCGTACCGGGTGCATGTTCCTCGCTTGGCTGTTCCGCCATGGCCTGATGCAGATTGGCGTCAAACGCCTTGCCTGCCGGATTATCGCTCTTGATGCCATGCCGTTCCAGAATGGACAGGAAGGAGCGTTCCGTACTTTCAATGCCCTCACGCATTTTGGTCACAACCGTATCCTCACCCTCGGTCTGGGCAGGCAGGCTGTCCAGCGCACGGCGCAGGTTTTCGGCGGCTTCCACCACATCGCGCGCGAATTTCTGCACCGCGTACTGGCGGGCATCCTCCACGTCGCGCTTGGCACGGGCCATCAGGTTCTGGTTTTCAGCTTCCGCACGCAGCCATTTTTCCTTGAACTCCGTAGCGGTCTGTTCAAGTTCATGCACACGTGCGTCGGCATCACTCTCAGCGGCGCTCTCATGCTGAGGAGCCGCCTGCTCGGCCAAAGCCGGATCTACCGGGGTTTCGACCTGTGTGGGTTCTGAATCGTTCGTCATGATGCAAGAAGTAGGCAACCCCGCCCCTGCCGACAAGACCCGCAAGGCCCCTGCAATGCAGGATTTTGTGCATGGCAGGCTCTGACCTTAAAAAAGCGTGCATCACACCATTCCCCCTCTTGGCATTGGAAGCCTGCGGCGCCTAAGCTAGACACCTTGCGCTGATGGCAAGGGAAGGAACACACAAACGATGACAGAGCGCACCAAGCAGACAATCGCGCTGGTTGATGATGATCGCAATATTCTGACATCGGTTCAGATGACCCTCGAAGCAGAGGGGTTTAACGTGCGCACCTATACGGATGGCGAGTCGGCATTGCAGGGGCTTACGGCCTACCCGGTCGATCTGGCTATTCTGGACATTAAAATGCCCCGTATGGATGGCATGGAGCTTTTGCAGCGACTACGTACCCGCTCCAACCTGCCTGTCATTTTTCTGTCTTCCAAAAATGAGGAAGTAGATCAGCTTATGGGGCTACGGTTGGGCGCGGATGATTATATTACCAAGCCCTTTTCCCAGCGCCTTCTGCTGGAGCGCATTCGCGCCCTGCTGCGCCGCAACGAAGTGAGTCGGGCGGAAGCAAATGGCGCTCCTGCTGGTGGTGGCGCCCTGACACGCGGCAACCTCTCGCTTGATGAGCTACGCCATAAATGCACGTGGAAAGGGGAGGATGTCCCCCTGACCGTTACGGAATTCCTGCTGGTCAAAACGCTGGCCCAGCGCCCCGGCCTGGTTAAATCCCGTGACCAGCTGATTGATGCAGCCTACGGAGACACGGTTTACGTAGATGACCGGACGATTGATAGCCACATCAAACGGGTCCGCAAAAAATTCCGGCAGGTTGATGATGATTTCAACCAGATCGAAACCCTGTACGGCATTGGCTACCGCTATAAGGAAGACTGACAAAAGGGCATGACCAACCGCCCCCCCTTGCTGGCGCACCTGTTCCGGCAGGCTCGCAGCCTGCGGATACCCGGCCAGCGCCCCCACAAAGGCAGCATAGAGGCGACTGCGGCCTATCAGGCATCCCGCACCCGGTTGGTCTCCCCCCTTATGCGCCGGGTGCTTCTGGTCAACATTCTTCCGCTGGCCCTGCTTGGCTTAACGGTGCTTTTTCTCAACCAGTTCCGTAACAGCCTGCTAACAGCCGAAGTCACGGCCCTGCGCGAACAGGCGCGCATTTACGCTGGCGCTCTGGGGCAAAGTGCGGTGCATGTAACCCACCCCCATGCCAGCCTGCCACAGGACCGCGGGTATGAGCTCGAAGGGGCTCTGGCACGCCCGCTGCTCCAGCGCCTGACCGAACCCAGCCCCAACGCCCATGCCCGCCTGTTTGGCCCGGATGGAAAACTGGTTGCCGACAATCTGATTGATGTTGCCGATACGCTGGACACCCCACCCGAACCCCACCGCTTTCATTCCCATACCATTCCTTTCCCTCCGGCGTTCCAGCCCGGCATCTACGAACGATTCCTTACGTGGCTCTGGTCAGGCCATAACCCCGGCATTGTAACCCTCAATACCGATGAGGAGGACATTCCAGACCGCCCCACACATCCGCAGTTGCCCAAAGGAGCGGACCACCCTCCACCAGAAGCGCCTCCCTATATTCGCCGCACTGCACGGGGGCGGCTGATTATTACTGTTGCCGAACCGGTTATGCGCGATGGCTGGACTGTAGGGGTTATCCAGCTAACCCGGGTGGCCTCGCAGGTAGATCGCTCCCTGTTTGCCATTCGCTCCACCATTTTGTCGCTGTTCTTTCTGGCTCTGGTGCTGACGGTCCTGCTGTCCTGGTATTTATCGCTCACCATTGCCCGGCCTCTGCTACGGCTTGCTGCCTCGGCGCAGGTCATGCGGGATACAACGGGGCGGACAGGAACAGTGCCTGCACGCCTGCTGGCTCGTCGGGATGAAATTGGCGATGTTGCCCGCGCCCTACAGGCCAGTGCGCAGGCCCTGTGGAAGCGCATGGACGCCATTGAGCGGTTTGCGGCAGATGTCAGCCACGAGATCAAAAACCCGCTGACCTCCATCCGCTCCGCCATAGAAACCCTTTTGCGCATAGAGGATCTTAACCAGCAACGCCGTCTTTTGAGCATTATCAACGATGACGTACGCAGGCTGGACCGGCTGATTACCGATATTTCGGACGCCAGCCGACTGGATGCGGAAATGTCCCGCGCCAAGGCAAAGCCTGTGGCCATTGGTCAGTTACTGTCTGTTCTGGCGGAAATTCACCAAGCCACCCGGCAGGAAGATCAGGCCGTTATTCTAACCGATGTACAGGATGATACGCCCGAACACCCCCTGACCGCTCTGGCTGTGGAGGATCGGCTGGTGCAGGTTCTGCGCAACCTGATTGGCAATGCCATATCGTTTTCTCCCCCCAATGGGCAGATTATTTTACATGCGGCAGCTAACGGCAAAATGGTGCGTATTGCCGTCTCGGATGAAGGACCGGGTATTCCGCAGGCTAAGCTGGATTCGATTTTTGACCGCTTTTATTCCGAGCGCCCCAAAAACGAAAACTTTGGCCAACACTCCGGGCTTGGTCTTTCCATAAGCCGCCAGATTATAGAAGCCCTGCACGGAACCATTGCCGTAGAAAACCTGCATGACCAACGCGGGCACATAAAGGGGGCGCAGTTTATTATTGAACTACCGCGCGTGCTCGCTTCCCCCGCACGCTAAACCTACAACGTCCGGGGCTTAAAATCCGGCCCCAGCCTCCAGCTCTTCGTCCTGAGGGACATTGATAATCAGATCAATCATGATTTTGGGCACGGAAGAAGGAGCATTCTTGAGCCACATCATGGTCATACCGGGGGATGTGGTGGAAAAGAACTGGCGGAATACCGGGAAACTGGCAGGGAACTCATCCGCATCCGCAATATGGCAGACAATGCGACTGACATCCCGCAATGTCAGATCATGCGCTTCCAGCAGAGGCACGGCCTCCTCAAAAGCAGCCCGGCATTGGTCAGCCAGCTCCATGCCACGGAACTGCGGGGCATAAAGCCCTTCCAGAACAAAACCACCCATTGTTTGCACAACATGTGGGCGACTGGCGGCGGAACGTGCATTCCGTGTCAGAGTTTTATCTTTCATCACGGAATGATGATGTAAGCCAGCAACTCAGGAACCGCAATTTTCTCTTTCGTAACAAATCTGCCACCGCAGGGCAGAGACACTGCATTTGTTAACATTTGGTATAGCTGATCTGAGCAGAATGCCTTCTCTTCCGCTACCAAACTGCTTTAAACTCATGGTTGGTCCACAGTGCACGCCCTATGCCACACGCAGCCCGGATAAGCTGTGCCTGTTTGTCAGACAGTAAAGAAGGAAGAGCCGTCCATGCACATGGCGGATGATACATCGGTTCCACGCCGAATTCTGCTGGTGTCTGGTCTGTCTGGGGCTGGCAAATCTTCCATTCTGCGGATTCTGGAAGACCTTGACCACGAAGTCATCGACAACCCGCCACTGGGAATGCTGGACGATATCGTCGCCCGTGCTGAACGCCCTGTTGCCATAGGCGTCGATTCCCGCACCCGCGGATTTGATGCCTCCGCCGTGCTGGCCGCACTCGCCCGCCTGCGGGTCAACCCTCACCTGCGTGTAGAACTTATATATGCCACAGCGGACGAAAGCGTGCTGCTACGCCGCTACACGGCCACACGCAGGCGGCATCCGCTGGCACCACACAGCAGCGTCAAGGAAGGCATTGAGGCAGAGGTTGCCCTGACTGCCCCGCTCCGCGCTGCAGCGGATCTGGTCATTGACACAACGGACATGCCTCCACCAGACCTGCGACAGTTTGTGGAAAGCCGCTTTAGCCCGTGGGATGGCGGAGCGGGAGAAGGGTTGACCGTCACCCTTATGTCTTTTGCCTACCCTGCGGGTCTGCCGCGTGAGGCAGATATTGTGTTTGACGCCCGTTTTTTACGCAATCCGCACTATGTGCCCGAGCTGGCCCCCAAAACCGGACTGGATGCCGATGTTGCGACTTACGTAACCCATGACCCGGATTACCTGCCATTTCTCAACCAAATACATGCCATGCTGCAACTGGTTCTGCCGCGTTTTGTGCAGGAAGGTAAAAAATACGCAACCATTGCCATAGGTTGCTCCGGTGGCAGACACCGTTCTGTTACAGTCGTGGAAGCACTGGCAACCCGCCTGTCCGCCCCCGATGGAATGGGCCATTACAAAGGCTCTGGCCAATGGCCCATCATGATCATGCACCGCGAACTGGCACGGCAGGGCATAAGCGCATGGCGCTGGGCCAGAAAACCGGCCGAAGCGGCTCATACCGAACCAAACTGAGCGGCCAGCGCGCCAGTCTCCCCTTCCCCATCAATCAGGCATGGCCGGTCTGCCCGCTCATACGTGCTGGATCAATATTGATGGATGCCAGCGCCCGCCGCCATTTGACGGTGTGGTCCATACCAAAAATCAGCTCCCGCGTGGCAGGCACTACCAGCCATGCGTCATGCTGAAGAATTTCCTGCTCCAGTTGCCCAGCGGACCAGCCTGCGTGCCCCATGGCCAGCAGCGCATCCCTTGGGCCTCCGCCTGATGCTATGTCCTGCAACACATCCATGCTGGATGTCAGCGCCACATTATCTGTAATACGCATACTGTCCTGACCACTCCAGTCTGCGGAGTGCAGCACAAGCCCATGCCCTTCCTCTACCGGACCACCCGCGCACAGGCCAATGCGCCGCATGGGGGGCACAGGCTCGATCTGCAACTGCTCCAGCAGGTCATCAAAGTCCGGGCGTGGCAGGCGTTTGTTAATAACAAGCCCCATGGCGCCCCCATCTGGCGTATGGCTGCACAGATAAATAAGGGACTGCCCAAACAGCGTTCCCCCCAGCATGGGAGTTGCCACCAGCAGCATACCTGCCAGAGAAAGGCTGTTATCCATAACAGCGGGGTCGGGTTGAGTAATGTTTACGAATGCCATCCCTAGAGATATGAGAAACACTTCCTTTTTTGGCAAGATTGCCAGCCCATCTGTTGTCTGTAATTCTATGCAACTGACACACACAGATCAATTTTCAGGACACATGTCCATGAACACCCTTTCCCGCTTTCTTAATGCTTTAGACAGTTACAAAATAACGGATGGCAGCCAGTTCAAGCTGAGTGACCATAACCCCGGTGACGACGGCCACTTGGGGCTGGACAAAGAAATGGGCAAAAAGCTGCTCCGGCAGGTCAAGGGACTTTTACAGGACCTACAGGAACTGCTGTATGCCAACCAGACCCACTCGTTGCTGATTATTCTGCAAGGCATGGATGCTGCGGGCAAGGATGGCACGATCAAGCACGTTATGTCCGGCGTGAACCCACAGGGGGTTGCTGTTACCTCCTTCAAGCAGCCCGGCCCAACGGACCTGCTCCATGGTTTTTTATGGCGTATTCATGCTGCGGCCCCACAGGCTGGGCGTATCGTCATTTTCAATCGCAGTCAGTATGAAGATGTACTAGTCAGCCGCGTCCACCCTGATCTGCTCAAAAACAGCCACCTGCCGGGTGAACTCAACACGCCCGAATTCTGGCAGGGGCGCTACAGCGACATACGTCACCTTGAGCATTATCTGAGCCGACAGGGGACGATTGTTCTCAAATTTTTCTTAAACATCTCACGCGAGGAGCAGCGCGAACGGTTACTGGCCCGGCTGGATATTCCTGAAAAACGCTGGAAATTCTCCCCCTCCGACCTCCATGAGCGCGAATACTGGGACGATTACGCAGCCGCTTACCAGGATGCCATTGCCCAGACCGCCCGCCCCCACGCACCGTGGATTATTGTACCGGCCAATCACAAATGGTACGCCCGCCTTGTGGTAATCGGCACCATTATCCGCGCCTTGCACAATTTACGGCAGGTTACCCCACAACCCAGCGCGGATGTCATGCATCAACTCGATGATTACCGAACCCGACTGCTGCAAGAAAAACCCTGAGTTCTATTGGCATCCTGCTCACGCCCACGCGTGTGGCAGATACTGCGTAGCGTCCCCGGGCAATATCCTGCCCCTTACACCAGCCGCGTATGGAGTAAATCCATACGCGGCTCCTCTTTGTTCAAAGGTTTATAATGAGCCGTTTTACCAACCGCACGCGCCTGCTTGCCTTATGCCTTGGGCTGGCAGCCATACCCAGCCTGAACACCCCGGCACAGGCACGCCACAGGCACACACAGGCTGCTCCCCCCACCACCGTATCAGCCGTATGCGATAACAAGGACTTTCTGGCCAAGCAGCAGGCGTTTGAAAACGGTGCTCCCAGAACGGATGCTGCCGTGCATATCTGCGGAACAGTTCTGGCTTTTGCCAAAGACGCAAAAAAGACCCGGAGCGGGCTACACGGTTATTTTTATGTAACCGTTGCCCCCAACATTTCCATTCGGATTGTAACCAATCTGGACGAGATGCACACACCGGCATGGCCGTGGGTCGCCAAAGGAGATCAGGTCGATATTGTTGGTCGTTATTATTACGATTCCCCCCGCCAGCAGGGCGTAGACTGGACACACCGGGGCACAGGCCGCTCATGGTCCATTCCCGGTTATGTGACCGTCAACGGCACCAGATACGACTGAATAAAAAAATGGCTGGCCAGAATAAACCGGCCAGCCATAAACGCTGTTAGCGAGGCAGACGCAGGGGTTAATCTGCGGCTTCTTCCTCACGTTCGCTCCCACGTTCATCCTCGCCGGAGCTGGAAGCTGCGCTACCATTGCTTTCCACAATGTCAAACGCCAGCTCGCCATTTTTCAGACCGATCTTAACGGCTCCACCTTTGGCCAGTCGGCCAAAGAGCAGTTCCTCGGCCAAGGGCTTTTTAATGGATTCCTGAATAACCCGGCCTAGCGGACGCGCGCCATACAGGCGGTCATACCCTTTTTCTGCCAGCCATTCCTTGGCTGCCGAAGACAGCTCGATGGTTACGTGCCGGTCTGCCAGCTGTGCCTCAAGTTGCAGAACAAATTTTTCAACAACCTGACCCACAATTTCCTGCGTCAGATGGGCAAATGGAATAACCGCATCCAGCCTGTTGCGGAACTCTGGCGTAAACAGGCGTTTGATAGCCTCTTCATCCTCCCCTTCACGCACTTTACGGCCAAAACCTACGGCTTCCTTGCTCATGTCAGACGCACCGGCATTGGTCGTCATGATCAGGATGACGTTCCTGAAATCGACCGTTTTGCCGTTATGGTCCGTCAGGCGACCGTTATCCATAACCTGCAACAGCACGTTGTACAGATCGGGATGAGCTTTTT
This sequence comes from Acetobacter syzygii, assembly GCF_000964225.1. Taxonomy (GTDB): domain Bacteria; phylum Pseudomonadota; class Alphaproteobacteria; order Acetobacterales; family Acetobacteraceae; genus Acetobacter; species Acetobacter syzygii. The sequence goes on from NZ_BAMZ01000019.1 coordinate 58,238, forward strand.
CAATTTCATCCAGCAGCAGTACGGCGTGGGGGTGCTGGTCTATGGAATCGGTCAGCAATCCGCCCTGATCAAACCCAACATAACCCGGAGGCGCTCCCAGCAGGCGCGAGATGGAGTGGCGCTCCATATACTCGGACATATCGAACCGAATCAGCTCAATACCCAGAGCATTGGCCAACTGGCGTGCCACCTCCGTTTTACCAACCCCGGTAGGACCGGAGAACAGATAGTTACCAATCGGTTTTTCCGGGTCCCGCAGGCCCGCGCGCGCCAGCTTGATGGCGGCGGAGAGCGCATCAATCGCCTGATCCTGCCCGAACACCATGCCTTTAAGGTCGCGCTCCAGCGAGCGGAGAACTTCCTTGTCATCAGCAGAAATGCTTTTGGGTGGAATACGGGCAATACGGGCAATAATGTCTTCCACATCCTTCAGGTTCACCGTTTTGCGGCGACGACCTTCTGGCTGAAGCATACGGGAGGCCCCGACCTCATCAATGACGTCAATCGCCTTGTCAGGCAATTTCCGGTCATGAATATAACGGGCGGAGAGTTCCACCGCACCACGAATAGCCTCTTCCGTATAACGGACTTTATGATGCTTTTCGTAGCTGCCTTTGAGGCCGCGCAGAATTTTAACCGCATCGTCAATGCTTGGCTCGGGCACATCAATCTTCTGGAATCGCCGCACAAGCGCACGATCTTTTTCAAAGTGCTGGCGGAATTCCTTGTAGGTGGTGGAACCAATGCACCGCAATGTGCCAGCCGCAAGAGCCGGTTTAAGCAGGTTGGATGCATCCATGGCCCCGCCAGAGGTCGCCCCTGCGCCTATGACCGTATGAATTTCATCAATAAACAGGATGGCGTGCGGGTCCTGATCCAGCTCCGTGACAACAGCCTTGAGACGTTCCTCAAAGTCGCCCCGGTAGCGGGTACCAGCCAGCAAAGCGCCCATATCCAGCGAATAGATGGTGGATTTAAGCAGTACCTCGGGCACGCTTCCTTCTACAATCCGGCGCGCCAGACCTTCTGCAATGGCAGTTTTACCCACACCCGGATCACCCACATAAAGCGGGTTGTTTTTGGTCCGGCGGCACAGGATCTGGATTGTGCGCTCAATTTCCGTATCCCGCCCGATAAGCGGATCGACCTTACCGGCGGCTGCCTTATCGTTCAGATTAACGCAGTAGGTTGAGAGCGCGTCCTGATTTTTCTGTGTTTTGGCTTCTGCCCGTTCGGGTTCTTCGCCTTTTTCCGCACCGGAATTGCTACCAGCAACAGGTCGGCGGGTTGTGCGCTCTGGTGCCTTGGCGATCCCGTGGGAGAGAAAATTGACCGCATCCAGCCGGGTCATATCCTGCAATTGCAGGAAGTACACTGCGTGGCTTTCGCGCTCGGCAAACAGGGCAACAAGCACATTCGCACCCGTTACTTCATCCCGCCCGGTGGATTGCACATGAATGGCCGCCCGCTGAATAACCCGCTGGAATGCAGCCGTTGGCTTGGGTTCGGTCGGACGATCAGACGCCAGACCAGCCAGATCCTTGTCGAGAAAGCCCGTCAGGTCTGTCCGCAGTCGGTCCAGATCAACCCCACAGGCGCGGAACACCGTTACGGCATCCGCATCATCAACCAGGGCAAGAAGCAGATGCTCTAGCGTGGCATATTCATGGTGCCGTTCTCCGGCCAGAATAAGCGCCCGATGCAGCGTCTGCTCAAGATTGCGTGACAACATGACGAGACGCTCCTTTCCCCGGACTTTCCGAGCGTGGTAAAACGACCAACAGACCACGATCGGATGCCCTAAAACCATATTTGGCTGCTTCGGCAAGAAATGCGAGTCATAACCTCGCAAAAAACGCACGCTCACGCATTTTTCGTTCTCACATTCCGTAAAAATGCTGGTTTTTGGCGCTTTTACGGAGTGGCGTGTATTTCTTAAAAATCCGTAGTCACTCCACCAGACGGCACCAGACACCCCCGGAACGCGAACATGGGGCTTGATACGGGCTAAGCGCTTTCAGTCTTTTTCTATGGTGCACTGCAAGGGATGCTGGTTCTGGCGTGCAAGGTCCATGACCTGCGACACCTTGGTCTCCGCCACCTCGTAGGTAAACACACCACACACACCTACGCCCTTACGGTGGACGTTCAGCATGATGTCTGTCGCTTCTTCCCGGTTTTTCTGAAAAAAGCGTTCAAGCACGTACACCACAAATTCCATGGGCGTATAATCATCGTTAAGCATGAGCACTTTATACATGGCGGGTTTGCGGGTTTTGGGTCTGGCCCGCACCACCACACCAATTTCCGCATCATCCCGATCCGAATCCGTTCCCTCATCACGCCGCGATGGCCCATTGCCTGTATGCAGAACAGGAAAGTGAAACGAGGCCATAGCAACCAAACTCCAGAGACAAGGGGTAAAAAACAAGAGGTGTTCCTTACCACCATATTGGAAAAGCCGAAGTACAATAAAAGGGGGCAACCGGACACAATAATGCCGCTCCACCCCCAACCTGCGGCCCCGTGCCATATTTATGCCATACACTGACACAACATGACACATGGTGATCGGGGTTCTGGCCAACTGGATTCCTTGCGCTGGAATTTCAGTTTTTTGCCGCCATGCTCTTGCGATTCCTAACGGTAGGCGGAATAGTGCTCCATACGGAAGCAGGTGGGGGTAGCAGTGGCAGACAAACCGACTTTACGGCAGATGGCAGAACACGGCAGACCGGTATCTGGCACCAGCATAAAAAAGCCACGTTTACGCCAATGGGCAGCCCTGCTGACCGGGGTCGTGGTCGGCTCTTTGACCACCACCCATTACGCCCATGCACAATATGCCGGGCAGATCAGTTCCATTGTTATGGATGCCAACACCGGTACCGTACTCTCCCAGACCGACCCTGACCTGCGCCGCTACCCTGCCAGCCTGACCAAACTGATGACCCTGTATATGACCTTCAATGCCCTGCGCGCTGGAGCCATATCGCTTAATCAGGCTGTTCCTGTTTCCATCCATGCTTCCACCATGGAACCTTCCAAACTGGGGCTGGTGCCCGGCTCCCGCCTGACGGTTGAGCAGGCTATTCTTGCTCTGGTTACCAAATCTGCCAACGATGCGGCCTGCGCCTTGGGCGAATTGATTGGTGGGGGCAGCGAACCACAGTTTGCAACCATGATGACCCAGCAGGCCCATGCGCTGGGCATGTCCAAAACGCTGTTCCGCAATGCGTCTGGCCTACCAGACCCCGACCAGATGACCACAGCCCGTGATCTGGCTACTCTGGGCCGCCGCCTGATTGCCGATTTCCCTGAATATTACCACTATTTTGCCACGCCAGCTTTCCGCTTCCATGGCCGGTACATTCCCAACCATAACCCCATGCTCAAGGTTTATGCCGGAGCAGATGGTATGAAAACGGGATACACGCAGGAAGCCGGACGCAACCTTGTAACCTCCGCCCTGCGGGACAATGTGCGTCTGGTTGGCGTGGTCATGGGGGCATCCAGCAACACACAGCGTTCTCTGGTTATGGCCAACCAGCTTGACCACGGTTTTGATGCCGAGGGCGTTGCACCAGTTGCCAGACCGCTCATGGTTGCACAGGCTGGCAGCACGCTGCGCCACCGCAGCCACCGTGGCACGCTGATCATGGCTGCTGCCAGCCGCAGACATGCCCCTCTGGAAGTGGCGGAAGCCCCTGCCACGCGCCGCCACCATGCCGCGATTACCCGTGTCAGCCACGGCCACCATTCTGCTGTGATCGGAGCCAAGGTTCATACCATTTCCACCCCTGCCATCCAGCGTGGAGCGGCCCGGCATCGCGCAGCGCATAACCGGACCTAGCATTTTCTAGCCATTTAGGCGGCCCGTTATAACCAAAGCGGGTTGCCTTTGTGGCTTGCACTCTTCATCTTGCTGCTTTCTCAAAAGCACCAACAACGATGAGGAAGTGCAGAATGGCGGGCAGAGGCGGAATCGTTCTCCATACCGAAGAAGACTTCAAAAGCCTGCGGGCAGCGGGCCAACTGGCCGCTGCTACGCTGGACATGATTACGCCTTACGTCAAACCCGGCGTAACCACGGGCGAACTGGACCGTATTATCCACGCCTATACGCTGGAACATGGCGCTACACCGGGCCCGCTAAACTACCGGGGTTACCCCAAATCCTGCTGTATTTCCGTTAATCATGTGGTGTGCCACGGCATTCCCGGTGACCGCCCCCTTGTTGAGGGCGATATTGTGAATATTGATGTGACCCCCAAGCTGAACGGCTGGTTTGGCGATTCCAGCCGGATGTACACAGTGGGCAAGGTTTCCATCAAGGCTGCCAAGCTGATAACCACAACCTACGAAAGCCTGATGCGCGGGATTGAGGTTGTACGCCCCGGCGCGACTTTGGGTGATATTGGTTACGCCATTCAGAGCTACGCGGAAAAACACCGCTACAGCATTGTGGAAGATTTTTGCGGTCACGGCATTGGGCAGGTGTTCCATGCTGAACCGAACATCCTGCACTATGGTCGCCCCGGCGAAGGGATGAAGCTGAAAGCCGGCATGGTGTTTACCATTGAACCCATGCTGAATATCGGCAAAGCTGACGTCAAGATTCTGGACGATGGCTGGACTGCGGTCACACGCGATCGCTCATTGTCCGCGCAGTTTGAACATATGCTGGCAGTAACCCAGACCGGGTATGAAATTTTTACCCGTTCCCCCGCTGGCCTCGACTGCCCCCCCTACCCAACCCAAGGATAAGCTGCATGACAGTCGCCTCCACCACATTCTCCTCCCTTGTTATGCGGCATGTGGTGCTGGCGGCAGTGTGTTTGCAGGTCAGTGGGACGGTATTTGCAGCACAGACCACACCTAATGCCGACCCCTTGGCCTATGGTTCCACCTCGCTCTCCGCCCCACCTGTCGCCACCCCTGTGCCGGGGCAGCATGGCATGGCTGTGTCCGCCCAGAAGCTGGCATCCGATGTTGGTGCCCATATTCTGGCCAAAGGCGGGAATGCAGCAGATGCCGCTGTCGCCATGGGGTATGCGCTGGCAGTCGTGTACCCCGCAGCCGGTAATCTGGGTGGGGGTGGTTTTATGATGCTGCGTCCCCCCGGCCAGTCCTCCATTTTTCTCGACTTCCGGGAAAAAGCCCCTCTTGCAGCCACACCAGACATGTATCTGGACAGCAAGGGCAATGTTATTCCCGATCAATCCGTACTGGGGTGGAAAGCCGTTGCCGTACCCGGTACCGTTGCAGGGTTGGACAGGGTGCTGACCCGATGGGGGCATCTGCCCCGGCAGACCGTTATGGAACCGGCCATTCAACTTGCCCGTGACGGATTTGTGCTGGGAGAAGGAGATGTGGAACTCCTGAACACCTCCACATCTGCGTTCCTTAAAGACCCATATGCCCGCAAAATATTCCTGCGCCCCGATGGCACGCCCCTGCGCCCCGGTGACAGGCTGGTCCAAAAAGATCTGGCGCACTCGCTGGAACTGATTGCACACAAAGGAGCCGATGCTTTTTACAAAGGCCCCATTGCTGCCAGCCTGCTTGCCCAGTCCAAGGCACATGGAGGCATATTGCAGGCAGCGGATTTTGAACGCTACAAACCGCGCGAACTTGCTCCCATAAAATGTTCCTACCGTGGTTTTCTGGTGGAAACAGCGCCGCCACCCAGTGCTGGCGGCATAGCCCTGTGCGAAATGCTGGAAATACTGGCCGGGTATGACATGCACGCCCTTGGCCTGCACTCGGCTCCTGCTCTGCAGCATGAAATTGAAGCCATGCGCCATGCCTATTCCGACCGGCGGAATCTGGGCGACCCGGCTTTTGTCCACAACCCTGTCAGCAGCTTGCTGGACCCTGCCTATATTGCCAGCATTCGTGCGCACACACCTGACAATCACGCTGTGCCTTCAGCCGACCTGCGCGCAGGAGTAGCCGCGCCAGAAAAACAGGAAACCACCCAGTTTTCGGTTATTGACCAGAATGGCTTTGCCATTTCCACCACCTACACACTCAACGGCTGGTTTGGGGCCAAGGTGATGGGGGGGGAGACCGGCATTATGATGAATGACGAGATGGATGATTTTTCCATCAAGCCCGGTGCCCTGAACATGTTTGGCATTCCCGGCAGCAAGGCCAATGCCATAGCACCGGGCAAAACCCCTCTTTCCTCCATGGCACCCACCATTGTCTCGCGCAATGACAGACCGGTTATGGTTATTGGCAGCCCCGGCGGGTCGCGCATTCCCACCATTGTTCTGTCTGTTCTTCTGGGCGTTGTGGATTACGGACTTAACATCCAGCAGGCCATAGACCTGCCACGCCTGCATGAACAGTGGATGCCAGAGACTGTAGAAGTCGAAGAAGGCGCCTTGACCCAACAGGTCCAGCATACTCTTGAGCAGGAGGGGTACAGCTTTGTCCTCCATGCACCTTGGGGAATCCCGGAGGGTATTCTGGTCGGTGGGCCTAGCCTGAACACCAGAGGGTCTGCCCGTTTTTATGGGGGGGCTGACCACCGCCACCCCGGAGGAGCTGCGGTAGGGGAGTAAGCACTCTTCCTACCATTCTCGTTTTTACAGCCGGTCCAGCGCGTGCGTTTTACCCTCCGGGTCCCGCACCTGTTGTGGCCCCAGTATATAATCTGGACCTAGTGGCACCTTGCCGTACCCGCCGGGAATATCCAGCACGTAAATAGGCCATGCCAACCCGGTTACGCGCCCCCGCAGGCCAGCCAGCAGACGTTGCCCCTGCTCTACCGGCACATGAAAATGCGCCGTACCCGGAGCAGGGTCGAGCTGGTGCAGATAGTACGGTCGCATACGGTTTTCCACCATTGTGCGAAACAGGGATTCCAGCGCCTCCTCACTGTCATTCACACCGCGCAACAGAACGGATTGCCCCAGCAGGGGAATGCCACGCCGGACAATGCGGCGCAGGCAGGACCGAGCGGTGGGCGCCATTTCCCGCGCGTGGTTAACATGCACGGCCATCCACATGGCCTTCTCTGTTTCCAGCGCATCCAGCAGGGCATCCGTAACACGCTCAGGTACAGCAACCGGCACACGTGTATGCACCCGTATGGTGGTGATGTGTGGCATGGCCGAAAGAGCCTGAACAATATCCCCCAGCCGACGGGGGGAGAGCATAAGCGGGTCTCCTCCTGTCAGAATCACCTCACGGATCTGCTCATGCGTGCGCAACCAGTCCAGCGCACGGTCCAGTGCCTCCTCATCCAGTACCCCTCCATCTGGTCCCACATGTTCGCGCCTGAAACAGAAACGACAATACAAAGGGCAGACCAGCAAGGGTTTGAGCAGGGCGCGATCCGCATAACGGTGTACAATACCGGGCACGGGGGACAGGGCATCATCCCCGATCGGGTCAGACCGCTCTTCTGGTGCAACCAGAAGTTCCTGTGCCGTTGGGATAACCTGCACACCAATCGGATCGTTCGGGCTTTCCATCAGACTGGCAAAAGCCGGAGGAACCGCCGTAGCATACTGCTGGGCCACGGCCTGCAAATCCGCTCTGCCATCCGGCGGGACCATGCCTGCGGCTATCAGTTCATCTGGAGTGCGCAGCGTTCGGCTGATCGCAAAAGGGGGCTTGACCGGGGAAGACATGTACCGCCTCTACTCTGCCCATGTCTGTGTCTGCAACATCTCATCGTCCCTTTGATGCCCCGGATCCCGAGCATATTCGTGACCGGCTGCCATTTTTAATCCGCCGTAACCTGATCATGCGGGGGGTGCGTGCCTTTTTGGAAGCACAAGGCTGCGTGGAGGTGGAAACCCCCTACGCCGTGCCTACACCGGGGGAAGAGGTGCATCTGCTCCCCTTCCAGACCATGCGGGAAATGCCAGATGGCCAGCAGCATCCGCTGTTCCTGCATACGAGTCCCGAATTTGCCATGAAGCGCCTTGTAGCAGCCACCGGGCTAGCCCTGTTCCAGTTTGCACGTGTCTGGCGCAATGGCGAGTCCAGCGCGACCCATGCGCCCGAATTTACCATGCTGGAATGGTACCAGCCCAATATGACACTCACCGGCCTGATGGATGAGACGGAAAGCCTGCTCAAAACCGTGCTCCCCCCCACCGTGCACCGCAACACCTGCACGCTGGACCTGAGCCAGCCCTTTGAACGCCTGAGCATGGAAGAGGCTTTTCGTCGCCATGCCCGTGTAGACCTGCTGCCAACACAAGGTAACGCGCAGGCCCTTGCCCATGCAGCAGGCTGCTCCCTGCGCGATGGGGAAAACTGGGAGGATCTGTTTTTCCGCTTATTGCTTGAACGAATCGAACCCACCATTGGCCAGACCCGTCCAACATTTTTAACCCACTGGCCTGCCACACAGGCAGCCCTTGCACGCAAAGACCCCACAGATCCACGCGTTGCCCTACGCTTTGAGCTCTACGCTGCCGGTATGGAGCTGGCCAATGCGTTTGAAGAGCTTACAGACCCCACGGAACAACGCACCCGATTTGAGCAAGACAGCGCCGAACGCCGCCAGCTTTACCCGACCCGCCCCACCTGGCCGATAGACGAAAAACTGCTCTCAGCCCTGCCCAACATGCCCCCCTGTTCGGGCATTGCCTTGGGGTTTGACCGGCTGGTCATGCTGGCCACGGGTGCCCCCCGGATACAGGATGTCTTGTGGATACAGGATTAGTCTGCAACATTTAGCCTTAACAGGTGTTTTTTGCTTATCTTCCACCAACAGGATGAATACCGCTGGCGTATTCCATCAGGGGGCAAGTCAGTGCCATGACATACGCAAACAAACTTTTACTGGTCGGGCTTCTGGCCCTTACCGCGTGCCAGGTCCCCAGCGCGCAGGAACGCCGCAGACTCGATTCCATGATCGGGCGGCAAACGGTTGACGTTATCCGGACCTTTGGTGTGCCCACACGCCAGTTTACAACTGGAAACCACACCTTCCTTGCCTACATCACGCAGGAAACCGACTACTCCATGCCCATGGGGGGTGGTTGGGGTTATGGACCCGGCTGGGGTGGTGGCTGGGGCGGCTACGGCGGATGGGGTGGCTGGGGTGGTTACGGCGGAGGCTGGGGTGGTGGCTTTGGCACAGCCTACACCTATAGCTGCCAGACCAACTTTGAACTGGTCAATGATGTGGTCAAAAGTTGGACAATGCGCGGGGACGGCTGCTAAACTGGCCTGACCATGCTGTGCCTTCTGACCCGTATCTGCTGCTCCATGCCATGACTGGTCAGGAGGCGCCCCTGTATTCCCCCCACCCAGACACCATACCTGCGAAAAAATGGTGCATGTTGGTGGGCCGTCCTTTGCTTTTGGCCACCATGGTGGTTGTGAGCGGGTGCGCACAAAGCCCTGCCCGGCAGGACACGTACTTAACCCCTGCCTCCACCTGCGCCGCTATGATGCCCACAGTCTCCGGCACACGCACGTACACCACCGGGCGCAACAGGGGGACCACAGCCAATACCGATCAGACCAGCACTCCAATTGATAGCGCAGTCGCTTACAGCAACCCGCAAACACCTGCGTTCTGTGACCGTCCCTTATCAGACACACTGCGTAGCTCCATAGAACTGGCCGACTACACACACCTGCTGGACACCACGGGTCTGCTCCCCACCTTGCAGCAGGCTGGTCCCTTTACGGTGTTTGCCCTGCCCAACAATGCGCTGGAAACCTACAACCGGCAAACAGGGGGACAACTCCTTAACCCTGTCAACGCCGCACAGGTCCGCACACTCCTGAGCTACACGATTGTACCCGGTAAATGGCCACACAAAGCCCTGCGTGCTGCACTTCAAGCAGCTCCAGCCCATAGGCTGTCCCTGCCAACACTAAACGGAGCGCCGCTGGCAGTTTGGGCGGACCCACAAAGCGAACAGATTATGGTTGGTGCTACCAACGGCCTTAACAGCCAGTTATGGGTGATGGGAATTCCGCAATCCAATGGGGTTTTATATTTTACCCGTGAGTTGCTTCTGCCCCCCACAACCGCGGCAGCATCCGTACCCTAAGGCCCGGAACAGGCAGGCTGAAGGAACCGGGCAGCACCCAAAACCACACGGAACGCCGTTGTGCCAGATTGGAAGCCCGTTAGAGCACCCACGGAGCGGGGTTATCCCACCAGGTCACATCTGGCATGATAAAATCCACATCACACCCAACCAATGCCGTGGCATCCTCCGGTTTTGCAGCCATGGCTACGGCTGGCAACTCCATCATCATACACCACCACTGGGCAAGGGCCTGCACTGTTTGCGTAGCCTCTGCCGTGCCTTGTGGCCCGGGCGAAAAGCAGATGTAATCTGCGCCTTCCTCACCCGCCCGCATGGCGGCATCCCGGCTGCTCCCAACATCAACACCCAGTTGCAGTTCGTCGCCAATCTGGCGGCGTACGTCGCGGACTGATGCGGTTGTGTAGGTGTGAGAAAGATGCACACCATCGCAGTCGGTCTGAGCCGCCAGTTCGGGTGCATTCTCCAGCATCAGGGCGATCCCTTTGTGCTGAACAACTGGTCGAATGGCCGCAATCAGCTCTTGAGCCGCAGCGGGGGTTATCCCTTCTGCCAGACGCAGCAGCAAGGCTGCTGGCTGGCAGAAGGCCAAACGTTGTTCCAGTATGGGCAAAAACGCACCGGCGCGCACGAGCGGAGGCGTAACAAGATAGAGTTCCGACACGCCAGTTATCCTTCCCGCACGATACGCGCCAACACGCCTTAGTTCTTGAAGATGGTAATGATCTGGTCGAGCAGGGCCAGCGCTTCTGCTTTGGGGCGCTGGAACACGTTACGACCGATAATGGAGCCAAAGCCACCACCATCGTGAATGCCCTGAATGGTTGCCAGCAGGTTGTCCGTGCCGGTGTGTTCACCACCAGAGAAAATGACAATCCGGCGGCCACCGAAGCTGGACTGCACAACATGGTTGATACGGGCAGCCAGAGTTGCCACGTCCACCTTGTTCTTTTCATACACAGGTTTGCAGGCATCAAGCGCAACAACATCGGTCGGGGGTTTGACCTTAATGATGTGCGCACCGCACAGGGCGGCCATATGGGCTGCATACGCACAGACATCCACCGCTGTTTCGGCTTTTTTGTCCAGCACCGGACCGCGCGGGTAGCTCCATACGATCACGGCCAGACCTGCGGACTTGGCTTCTGCCGCCAGTTCGCGCAGCTCTTCCATCTGGTCGAAGCAGTATTCGGAACCGGGGTAAATGGTAAAGCCAATACCCGCGCAACCCAAGCGCAGCGCATCGGCCACGGTGCCAGTTACGGCCTGATCTTTTTCGGTGGCAAGGCTGTTGGAGCTGTTGCACTTGAGGATCAGCGGAATTTCACCCGCAAAGGTGGCGGCACCGCATTCCAGCATACCCAGCGGAGCAGCATAACCGCTCAGCCCGGCTTCAATCGCCAGCTGGAAATGGTAGTGCGGGTCATAGGCAGCCGGATTGGCAGCAAAAGAGCGGGCTGGACCATGCTCGAACCCCTGATCGACCGGCAGAATGACCATTTTGCCAGTTCCACCCAGCTTGCCCGCATTGAGCAGGCGGGCCAGATTCGTCTTGGTACCGGGGTTATCGCTCTCATACTGGTTGAGAATAGCCTTAACCTTCGGGGTAAGCGTCATATGGAACAGTCCTTCTTTTGCCTTGTGTCCGGCACATTATTTTCCGGATGCTGGTGTTGGCAATAACCGTGGGCGAAATACCCGACAAGAGACGATATGCCACTTAGCGGCATGATAAAGTTAAATGATGATGGACGTTGGGGCAGAAGTTCCGCTTTTTGCTGTGCATACAGGGCGCTAACTGCCTCATATTGTGGGTTTTGTGGGCGTAGAATGGCAGCTTGCTGCCCACAACGCAACGCCATGAGCGCACCCGCCGGGCTGCTGCCGCAATCAAGCACATGCACAAAAGTCCGGCTGGCCGATTCTGCAAGCGCGCTGACCAATGCCTGCCACCAGCCAACCCCCATAAATGCCACAGCCCCCTGGGGGGAGAGCAGGCCAACGCACCCGGCATACCCAGCCTGATCCGCTACCTGCAAAGCCATGCGTGCGCCAGCAAGGTCATGCACACACACATACCGGATAGACGCGGAAGAATATGAGAAAAGTGGCCTGTTTTCCGTGAGCATGCTTGACGCAATCGCTTTTGCGGGTGATTCCTTACCCTAAGAGAAGGGAAAAAGAATGCAGGATCAAGCCGTGGAGCCGCACTCACCCCAAGGCAACAGCTATGCCAGCGCATCCGCACGCGCAGGATCGGCGGAAGATTCCATCACCCGTCTGGACCGCGCATTGCAGCGCATTTCCTTTGCTCTTGATAAAAAGCAGCAAAAACAGCACCTCACCAGCACACACCAGCAGGAGCTGCTGGCCAATATTGATGCGCTGATCATGCGTGTACGCGACGCTCTGGAGCAAACCGCGCAGGACACCCCCGGCCATAACCCGCTCCCGCCCCGGCATGAGGAAGAGAACTGACCCATGGCGCTTGTTTCCGTTCATATTAACGGCCACAGCTATACTGTAGGATGCGAGAACGGGCAGGAACGCCACGTTCAGGCCATGGCTCATCAGGTTGAACGCCGCGTGCAGCAGGTCCGCAATCTGGGTTTTAGTGGCGAAACCCGCGTACTGGTACTGGCCGCCCTGCTTATGGCGGACGAAATTCAGGATCTCTCCGGTAACCGCGTGCCCGAGACCACAGCACTGGCCGCACAGGATGCAGAACGCTTGCGGGCGGAACTGGCCCTGACCAACAATCGACTGGCTGATCTGGCCGACACTGCGGAATCTCTTGCAGCGGAGATAGAGCGCGCCTACATAGGAGAGGCGGGGCTGCCCGACGCGTGAGGCAAGTCATCCCCTGGGCCGATAAGCACTTCCTAGGGAGCTGGCTCTGTTGTGGCCCTGGTCACATTACCCGGTGCCCACCTGCACTAGCAGGTCCTGGAGGTTGAAAGACCCACGGTCCATGGTGGCTCCGCACACTCCTCCTCCATGCAATGATCCGCCTGACGTTGCTGCGCGCAAAAAAGACCTACGGGTCCACTGCATGGCAGCACTCAGAGCGCGTGAGGTCACGCGTGATCAGGGCATTATCCATAATCTTGAGCGCCTGCTCCACCGCAGCGCTGGTCCAGTAGCCTGCGTGTGGCCACTCCCGCACGAGGTGGACCTGCGCCCGCTTTGCCATAAGCTGGCAGAGTGGGGCATTCAGGTTGCCCTACCGCAAACACCACCACGCGGTACTCCGCTGGTTTTCAGGCAATGGCACCCCGGATCAACCATGCTGACCGGTCGCTTTGGCACCCATTACCCTGATGGGCCAGTTATGGAACCAGATCTTGTGCTCGTCCCGCTGTTAGGTTTTGACCGCGCAGGTCACCGGCTTGGGTATGGCGGTGGCTATTACGACCGCACCCTGGCTGCCCTGCCCCACGCCACCAGTATAGGCTATGCTCCCTCCACGCAGGAGGTCGGGCACCTGCCCTGTGGCCCTTATGACCAGCCCCTGAGCTGTATTGTAACCGAAAAGGAGGTTATCCGCTTTGACTGATCCACAAGTGCGCACAGACCGAAAGACAAGCGCGTGAGAATTCTGTTTCTGGGCGATATTGTCGGTCGCACCGGGCGCGATGGTGTGCTCTCCCGCCTGAGCGACCTGCGCGCACGTCTGGCGCTGGACCTTGTGGTGGTCAACGCGGAAAACGCAAGCCACGGTTTTGGGCTTTCCCCCGCCATTGCCACATCGCTCCTGGAAAGTGGCGTGGATGTGCTTACACTGGGCAACCATGCATGGGACCGCCGTGACCTGATCGGGCATATTGATGGGGAACCCCGTATTATCCGCCCCCTCAACTACCCTCCGGCCACCCCCGGTCAAGGCAGTGTGGTGGTGGCTCTGGCCGATGGCCGCAAGGCGCTGGTGGTCAATGTTATGGGGCGGTTGTTCATGGACCCGCTCGATGACCCCTTCCGCTGCATGAACGAACTGCTGACCAAACATCGCATGGGGGCTACGGTCCATGCCATAGTCGTGGATATTCATGCGGAAGCCACAAGCGAAAAATGGGCCTTTGGCCATATGCTGGATGGTCGCGTCTCCCTTGTTGTGGGGACTCACACCCATACTCCGACCGCTGACCACCGCATTCTGGCTGCGGGAACAGCCTTCCAGACCGATGCCGGGATGTGCGGGGATTATGACAGCGTGATCGGCATGACGAAGGAACCGGCAGTTGCTCGCTTTGTGCGCAAAATGCCCGGCGAACGGCTCCAGCCCTCCGAAGGAGAAGCCACGATCTGCGGGATTATGGTAGAAACGGATGATGCAACCGGCCTTGCCCGCCGGGTAGCCCCCCTGCGGCAGGGCGGGCTGCTTGCCCAGACCCTGCCTGATTTCTAATCGTTCTGGGCGTTAAATGCCTGTACGGCAACCCGTGTGGCCTCGGTCAGCGGGTGCGGCAGGGCATTGAGGGCAAACCATCCCAGACCATTATGTTTGTGGGGTTCGCACAACCGGGGTTCTCCACGCACCGCTGCAACCCTGTAAACGGGCGCAACCCAGTGCGTACCTGCTGCACGGTCGATCTGGTCCACCACACACAGCAGCGGACCGGCCTCCAGTTCCAGCCCCACTTCTTCCCGCACTTCCCGCATGGCAGCCTGTGCAACGGTTTCAAACGGATCGACCTTCCCTCCGGGTAAGCCCCAGCAACCGGCCTCGGGTGCTTTAACCCGCCGTATGAGCAGCAAAAACCCATCCCGCAGAATAAAGGCGCCACACCCCACAGCGGGCTGCATAATTACCAGACCAGCCTTTGCACAGCCGCAACAGGGCGCAGACCAGCCGCATTGGCTTCTGCCGTAGCCAGTGCCATATCATCCCCGATCATTTCCTGATGGATACCACCCAGAATCCACAGGCTATCCACACCAACAGCCGCAGCACCTTTAATATCGGTCCCCAGTGCATCCCCGATTGCCAGAATGCGTGAATGCGGCACACCCAGCATATCGAACACGGGCTGATACACACCGGGGTAAGGCTTGCCGATCCATCGGACATCTCCCCCCTGCTCGGCATAAAATGCCGCCAGAGCACCCGCACAGATCTGCCGGTGCCCCCCTTTGACCACCACCCGGTCGGGGTTGGCACAGATCATGGGAAGGTTACGGGCAAGGCAGGCGCGCAGTTCAGGCAGGTAAGGGTCCAGTGTGGCAACACCACGCTCCAGATCCGGGCCTGTGTTCATAACAAAATCGGCCATGCCCACATCGGTTACACGCTGGATGTTCAGACCCTCGTACAATCCCAGGTCATGCACACCACCAATATGCAGCACTTTGCTGCCAAGGCGCGCAAACCATGGGTCGGTCTTCGCCTGCATCTGGCGGTGTGTTTCCTGCCCACTGGTCATGACCCCATTATAAAGCGCACGGCTGACGCCAAACGCTTCCAGCTGGGTTGCGACCACTTCGGCCGGACGGGGCGCGTTGGACAACATGACCACCCGCTTGCCTGCCTTATGCAAAGCCTGCAGGCACTCTATGGCACCGGGGTATGGGCGCACGCCATCATGCACTGTGCCCCACAGGTCAATAATGTAACCATCATACTGGCTGGCCAGTGCTTCCAGCCCGGCCACCTGTGGCAACGTCCAATTTGAAGAGGTGCTCACAAATCCACTCCACGCACATCATCCAGCGTTTCCACACCTTCTGCTCGCATAATCTGGAGCATCTCACGCTTTAACCGTGCAACCAGAGCCGGTCCTTCGTAAGCAAAGGCACTATAAACCTGCACCAGATCGGCCCCAAGGCGGATACGGGTCAGAATATCCTGCCCGCTTTCAATCCCCCCGCAGGAGACAAGTGCCAGACGGCCAGCAACAAGGGTGGCCACAAGCCGCAGCATTTCGGTTGAACGGGTTGCCAGCGGACGGCCAGACAGGCCACCAGCCTCCCCTTTATACGGGCTACGCAACGTAGCAGGGCGGGCCAGCGTGGTATTGTTAATAATCAGCCCCTGTGCGCCACCAGCGACCGCTGCCTCCACAATCGGAGGAAGGGCATCATCTTCCAGGTCCGGCGCAAGCTTGACCAGCAGGGGGGGGCGCTCCGGGTGGCGGGCAGCTATGGCGTCCAGAATACCCTTAAGCCTTGCCGCATCCTGCAACCCCCGCAAACCGGGTGTGTTGGGGGAGGATACGTTGAGCACAATATAATTCACATACGGCTTAACCCGCGCCACAAGTGCCGGGTAATCGCGCTCGGGGTCTGCGCCTGTCTTGTTAATGCCGATGTTGGCACCCACCGGCACCCCTGCGCCACCGGCACGGCCAGATGGCAGGGGGCGGCTGAGGCGGGCAAGGCGCACGGCAAACCGGTCAATCCCCTGATTGTTAAAGCCCATACGGTTGATAACCGCCCGGTCCTCCACCAGCCGGAACAGGCGCGGCTTGGGGTTGCCCGATTGCGGGCGCGGGGTCACGGTCCCTGCTTCCACAAAACCAAAGCCCAGACGCGCCAATGGGCGCAGGACGCGGGCGTCCTTATCAAACCCTGCGGCAATGCCGATCGGGTTGGAGAACCGCATACCCAGAGCGCGGGTGGCAAGTGCCGGGTCATCCGCAGGGCGTTTGAAGGGAACGGAAATGCCCAACATAAGGGCATCTATGGCAAGCTTATGCGCTTGTTCGGGATCAAGCTTGCGCACAAGCGGGAGGGAAAGGGATGCGAGCAAAGACATGGATTTTTAGTGCCTCAAGCTGCCCCCCAAGGAAAGAGAAAAAACCACGCACGTGAGCACACGGTTTTAGCGCAAAGTTTTACTTGCAACTAAGACTGATTCTCATTTAATGCTCTCTTATGACCGATAGCAAGGGAGGGAGGCTCCGCCTCCGGATCACGTCATGCAGCACACACCCGTTTACCTCACCGATCTTGCCGCCAGCGAACGCCTGACCCTGTGGACCATCCGCCGCCTTGCCGGGGCACCCCCGCCCTGTGGGGCCGCACCCGGTGCATCGGGCAGCCTGTTCCTCCCCTGCTTTCGGCAGGAGTTTATGGCGGTTTCCCAAGCTTTTCAGGATGCATTGACCGATATGGCAGCGCACGAAATGCCCGCACTGGACATTTGTGCAGGCAGCACACTGGCCGTAACGGAAACCGAGTATAATCTGCTCCTTGCCACGGAAGCTGCGCAAAATGAGCGGGAAACAGACATGCAGGCTCTGCTTAGCCCCCTGCTCCCCTTTGCGCGCCTGCGCCAACGCATGATGGCAGCCCTGACCACTCTGGGCGCCTGTCTGGCGGGGGCTGGCTACTGGCTCTCGCACCATGCAGCACGCCCCTTGCAACAGCCCGTTGCCCTGACAGGCATGAGCCGCGCCGCCTACCCTGCAACCGCCGCCCTTTCGGTCGCACGCTGGCATGATCTGGATATGAGCATTGCTCATTCATGGCGGTATGCGCCCGCGCGCCGCAGTTATACCCCCCATACGGCAGGTTAGTGGAGTCGCCCCCCCATACTCCACAAGGGGTCAGGACCGTAGTGTGTGCATGCTCAGCCTTTGCCCGAAGCACGGGCAAGCGCTTGGTAGCGCGAACAGACCTGGTCGCGACCATATTACAATAATTGTTCTCTTTACGTTCCATTATGGCGATATTCATGCCATAAGGGTTGGGCAATGCCTACGCCCGTCCGCCGCATTATTCATATCGACATGGACGCATTCTATGCCTCAGTCGAACAACGCGACAATCCGGCCCTTAAAGGGCGGCCGGTTGCTGTAGGCCATTGCCAGGAGCGGGGTGTTGTTGCCGCTGCCAGCTACGAAGCCCGCCCCTATGGCGTCCGCTCCGCCATGCCTTCCCTTATTGCCCAACGCAAATGCCCCGATCTGGTATTTGTTCCACCACGTTTTGAGGCATACAGAGCTGTATCTGCCCAGATACATGCCATTTTTGCCCGCTATACATCGCTTATACAGCCTCTCTCGCTTGATGAGGCTTATCTGGACATTACCCACCCCCTGCTCCGCCGTGCATCTGCTACAGCCATTGCAGAAGAAATCCGCGCCAGTATTTTTGAACAAACCAGACTGACAGCCTCGGCCGGGGTCTCCTACAACAAATTTCTGGCCAAACTCGCATCCGATCACCGTAAGCCTAATGGATTATTTGTTATTCCACCCGGTCAGGGTGAGAGCTTTGTTGCGCCTCTGCCGGTTGGCACGTTCCACGGCGTTGGCCCGGCAACGGCACGGCGAATGAACGCTCTGGGCATCCATACCGGCGCAGACCTGCGCGCCTGCCCGCTGGATATTCTTAAGCACCATTTTGGCAAGGCCGCCGCATTTTACCACGGCATTGCCCATGGGGTTGATAACCGACCGGTTGAAGCCAATCGCCCACGCAAATCCTTGGGGAAAGAAACCACCTTTATAGAAGACCTCCATACGGAGGCCGATCTTGTACACGCCATGACCTCACTGGCAGCGCAGGTCTGGACAAGCTGCCAGAAGCGCGAACTCAGCGGGCGGACGGTGACGCTCAAACTCCGTCATTCGGATTTTACCCAACTGACCCGCAGTCAGTCGTTCACGGACCCTGTAGGAGATGAGGCAACCCTGCTCAAAGCCGGTGTGCGCCTGTTATCCCCTTTGCTCCCCCTTGCCAAACCTGTTCGCCTTTTGGGTTTGTCCCTGACCGGGCTGGTTTTGCCCGGACAGGCCGAGGGAGCACGCCAACTTTCCCTACTGCCGTAAAGAATTGATATACAAAATATGGATGAATGCAGGAATTCCACAAAGTCATTCACAGAAAATGTTTTGATACCGAAATATACAAAAAGTAAATAACCAGAAACACCGCACAAAACAGACCAAAAATCCTAGCTTAAACGGTAAAATGCCGATCACACTCCGTTGTGGATACAGTCATTTTATAGGTGTTACATCTTTACACCCGCAACAATTCGGGGCAACCGATACGGCTCCATTACAAAAGACTGTATTGCGTAAGGCTGGCTGAATGACTGCGTCCTCCCCCGTATCCTCCCAAACCGGCTCCGCGAGCACGGGCAAAACGCCAGAAGGGTACCATCGGGGGTTAGGTAAACGGCAAATTCAGATGATCTCTCTGGGTGGTGCCATTGGCACGGGGTTGTTCCTCGGTGCTGGCGGTCGGTTGCAGGCTGTTGGGCCATCTTTGGCGCTGGTGTATCTGGTCTGCGGCATTTTTGCATTTCTGATGCTCCGCGCCTTGGGCGAGCTGGCAATGTACCGCCCCTCCAGTGGGAGTTTTGTCTCCTACGCACAGGAATTCCTGGGGCCACGCGCATCGTACGTAGCAGGGTGCATGTCTTTCTTTAACTGGGGGGTCACTGGCATTGTGGATATTTCAGCCGTGGCCATGTACATGCACTTCTGGCCCAGTTTTGCGGCAGTTCCTCAGTGGGTTTTTGCCCTTATGGCGCTGCTGCTTGTCACAGGTATGAACCTGACTGGCGTTAAATGGTTTGGAGAGCTGGAGTTCTGGCTTTCCCTGATCAAGGTTGTTGCCCTTGGGGGTTTTCTGGTTCTGGCCGTTATTGTGCTGGCCATGCGTATACCAGTGGATGGACACACCACCGGCCTGCACCTTGTAACCGAAAATGGCGGCCTGTTCCCACACGGTTTTGTACCTGCTCTTGTGCTTATTCAGGGCGTGGTTTTTGCCTATGCGAGCATTGAGTTAATTGGCACGGCTGCGGGTGAATGTCATGATGTGCGGAGCGTGCTGCCACAAGCCATTAACAACGTCATCTGGCGTATTGCCATTTTTTACGTTGGCACCATTACCCTGCTGGTTCTGCTGTTACCATGGACATCCTATCAGGCCGGTATCAGCCCGTTTGTAACATTTTTTTCCAAACTGGGCGTGCCGGGGATTGATAGCATCATGAACATTGTGGTGCTGACGGCTGCACTCTCCAGTCTCAATTCTGGCTTGTACTCCACAGGCCGGGTGCTGCGCGCCCTTGCACTGGACGGATCTGCCCCGCGTTATCTGACCGCAATGAACGACAAATCCGTTCCCTACACAGCCATTTTAAGCACTGTTGCCATTTATCTGGTTGGTGTGGTGCTGAACTATTATCTGCCCAGCAAGATTTTTGAAATCATGCTCAGTATGGCTGCTCTTGGTATTCTCAGCACATGGGCATTTATTGTTCTGTGCCAGATGCAACTGCGCAAAAAAATCCGTAATGGGGAAATAGCACCCACTGGTTTTCCCATGCCCGGTGCTCCCTTTACCTCATGGATGACACTGGCTTTTTTTGCAGGTGTGATCGGATTAATGGCATTTGATTACCCCATAGGGTCCTTTACAATTGCCGCAATCCCTCTGCTGGTCATTGTGCTGGCACTTGGGTGGCGCATCCTGCGGAACACACCCGCACACACCCCTGTGCCCCAGACCGTGCCGTCAATCGTGCTGACAGAAGACCTGATTGATGCACAGCCCCCCACCCAGATGAATAACCGCTAATGCAAACCATGCCGCGCCCTTGTGCCATATCTGGAAAACTTGCAAATATGTACAAGAACTTATGGGTGTTTATGAGCATCCCTGCATTACTCTCCATGCCCATGGCTGCCCATGCGGCAGACACAAGCACGGACGAGACCAGCAGCACGCAAGTATTACAAAACTCAAAACCCCAGTGGTACACAGGGTCTCTTGTCTCTCCCTCAGGGGCTATGACGCAAAAAGGCATGTTTGCGTGGGAGCCATACATGACCTACAGCCAGCCTGTGGGATACCTCAATAGTAATGGCAGTAGTGGACCACTCCACCCACGGCAAAAAGCGGTTAGCAATTTTACGCTTTATAAATACTCCATTACGGATTCAATCAGTATTCAGCTTACGCCTGTTATCAGCTATCGCTGGAAAAAAGGGGATAACACCAGCAGTGGTCTCAAATTTGGTGACCTGCCTGTGGACCTGATGTGGCGTTACGTAGATGCAGACCCAAAACGTTATATTCCAGCACTCAGCCTTTTTGCCGGAATGGCTTTTCCAACAGGCGATTATAACAAACTGGGCAGAGCACAGGACGGGGTTGGCGCAGGGGCTTATACCTTCCGTCTGGCCTTGACCGAACAGTCGACTTACACGTTACCCGGGCAGCATGAACTACGCCTGCGTGTATGGAGCACCTTCCGCCGTGCCGTTACCACCGCCCATCTGCACGATGTCACCAGCTATGGCACCACATCCGGCTTTAAAGGCCGTGCCCAGCCTGGAATGTATGGCGAAAGCGGGTTTTCTTTGGAATTTGCTATCAATCAGAGATGGGTTCTGGCACTGGATCTGGCGCGAGACTGGGCCAATGGTGCGCATTTGCGCGGTTCAAACGCCGGAAAAAAAATAGATACCATTGCTGCATCCTCTGGCGACTGGCAGATCGCACCGGCCATTGAATACAACTGGTCCCCCCAGTTTGGGGTTATTGCTGGTGTGTCCACCTATTTTGCAGGGCACAACACCGGCTTTGATGTTTCGCCGCAGGTCGCTTTTAACAGCGTTTTCTAACCCCATGGCCATAAAAAACATGGGTGGCGGAAAATAGAATTTCCGCCACCCATACACAGTTTTTTAACAGCTATCCTTTATTACAGGGCCGGTGCAGGGCCTTTAACAATGGAGGCCAGATCATCCGGCCGGATCCACTGGCGGAAGGCTGCCTGCACATCTGCACCCGTTGCATTATAATATGCCTGCGCACCACGGTCCGCATTATCCAGCGGCAAACCAAGTTCACTCAGGTGCAAATACTGCGCGGCAATGCGATCCAGACTGGCACGCGCAAGCGGCAGGCTGCGCAACAGTGATGCCTTGGCCAAAGCCAGTTCATCATCCGATGGCGGAGCCGACTGCATGGCCTTTATATCGCGCACGGCAGCAGCCTGCGCCTTGCCCACCTTATCCGGGTCTGCACCGTAATTGACCGTGTACATGCCGCGCGTACGCCCCCACTCGAACGCACTCCCCACGGTATAAACATATCCGGTTTTAACACGCAGGTCGCGGTACAGGCGGGATGAGAACAGACCACCACCCAGCACCTCGTTCCCCAACTGGAGCATAAAATGGTCAGGATGTGCGGCTGTTAGCCCCAGCGTTTCGGCCAGAACTACCTCATCCTGCACGCTGCTCTTATCTGGCACCTGTGCGTGGGATGCCTTGCTCAAAGGAACGGCAGGCAGGTCAATGTTGGGTTTTGCGCCTTCGGCTTTCCACCCACCAAATGCCTGTTCCAAAACTGCCTGTGCTTTTTCCGGGCTAATATCACCCGTAACCACAATTGTGGTCAGGTCCGGCCGCCAGACTTTTTTGTAATACGCCAGAACATCATCATGCGTTACGCTCATAATGGATTGTGGCGTAGCTTCCCGCAGGGTGGGGTCTTTGGGTGGCAGCACAGCCATTTTTATTGCCCGGCTGAACAGATGGTCGGGCGAGAGCAGCTCGCCTGCCTGTGCCTGAGCCGTCTGCTGGCGTACGACCTGAAAATCCTTTTCCGCGAATGCCGGATGCAGCTCATTGTCGGCCAGAAGAGCAACACCTTTGGCAAAGTCGGGTGTCAGAACCTGCAAGGAAAAGGAACTTCCCGCACTCTCCCATGCCGGAATGTCGTCCAGCGCCTTCTGGAAGGCCAGCCGGTCATAATGCGTGGTCCCGTAGGAGAACAGGGCTTCGGTTACATCATTCACACCATCCTTGCCTTCTGGCTGCTGCAAGGAGGGTGTCTGCCGGACCTGCCCGCTTACCTGAATGGTATGGCTGACATGGGAGGGCCAGACAATAAGCTGAATACCATTAGACAGGGTACTTACGTACGGCTGGGATAAAAGCTCGGGTTTATCGAGCTTGAGCAACGCTTTTTCCGCCCAGTCTGGGAGTTTGACGGGTTTATCCGGAGACGATGCAAAAGATTCTGCCCCCCCAAAACCTTTGCCGGAAACGGGGTTGCCCGAACTTTCTGGCGTCAGCACGGCAGATACAGCATGGGCGGGGTTCAAAAGGGTTGCCGCCAGCCTGTTAACCGCTTCTGGCGTAACAGCCTGATAGGCAGCCACCAGATCGCCCGGTGCATCCAGCCCCTGAAAAGCAAGAGCCGTAGACCATGTGGACGCAAGACCGCTTACCGAATTGGCAGCAAACTGCATTTGCGCAATCTCGCGCCGTTTGGCGGCTTCCACCAGATCAGCCGGAACACCATTCTTGCGAATACCCTCCAGCACACCCCGTATATCGGCCATGGCTTTTGTCGCATCCCCTCCTTTGGGGAAAGCCGCCAAAGCCAGCCCAAAGCCAGCCTCCTTTTTGGGGGCATATTCAAACCCGGCAAACAGGGCCTTGCCCTGTGGCACAAGGCCATACAAGGCTCCCCGCTGGCTGGAAAGCACATCGGACAGAATATCGGCCGTAGCAAAATCCGCAGAGGAAGAGCCAGGCATTGGGAACGCAAGCGTTGCAAAACCGACTGGATAATCCGTTGCCAGCGTAAGCGTTTTGGCCGGTGGGGGAACGGGAGCAACCTTATGCCGTGCAGGCAATGTTTTACGTGGAACAGACCCGAATGTATCTTCCACCAGTTGCAAGGTGGTCACCGGGTTTACATCCCCAACAATCACCAGAACGGCGTTATTGGGTCCGTACCATTTTTCATAAAATGCACGCAGGTCGGCTGCCGTTGTTTTATCAAAGGACGGGCGTGTGCCCAGTGCATCATGCTCGTAGGGTGTTCCGGCAAACAGAATGGCCTGCAACTGTTCCAGATAACGGTAAGCCGGGCTGGACAGATCGCGCGAGACTTCCTGCTCGATCGCGCCACGTTCCTTGTTCCAGTCTGCTTCCGAAAGGGTTAGTCCGTTCATGCGGAGCGCTTCGATTTTTAACAGTACGGGCAAATCCTGTGCCTGTGCCGTGTAAAAATACTGCGTTACGTCTTCCGTTGTATCCGCATTATAACTGCCGCCAAGGCGTGTACCCACAGCAGCAAGCTGATCCTTGTCCAACCCCTTGCTGCCCCGGAACATCATATGTTCCAACGCATGTGCCGTACCGGGAAAACCCTTTGGCACTTCAGCAGAACCAACCAGATAATTGATTTCCGTTGTAACCACCGGTGCCAGCTTGTTCGGTACGATGACAACCTTGAGACCATTGGGCAAAGTCGCCCTGACCACCTGAGCACTACTAAGCGAAGGTGGCACCAGCACGGACGGCATGGACGGAGATGCAACCTGTGCAGACGCACCAAGAGGAGACAGGGCACTCCCACACAGAGCAACCCCCACAACCAATGCAGCGGCCCTTGCGCGGGAAATGGTAGCTTTACGAAAAATCATGAAAAATCCTGTGTTGGGTTAAAACAGCAAGGAAAAAGCACCTAATAGCCCATGCTGGGCAAAGGTAGTTTTTTGGCCAGAGCAGAAAGCTTGTGCCGCCGGAGTTCGGAGCGGGCCTTGGCATCCTCGGTCATGTAATTCAGCTGAATGGTATAGCGCGACCCCACAAACTGCTTGTGCCCATGCCATGTGGTGGGGCCATTGGGGAAGATCAGCAACGTACCATCTACAGGCTGCACCTCCTTGGCGTAATCCTCAATATCGTGTGGGCTACGGAGCAGGCGCAGGCAGCCCTCCTGTTTTTCCCACCCCGGGCCAGCCGGATTCAGGTAAAGCAGAATGGTCACGCGCTTGGCCAGAGAGTCGGTGTGAATACGACCATCCTTTTCCCGCGTGCGGCCCCGGATGGTCAGCATGGATGGAGCGCCCTGCAGGTCCAGTCCCAGCTTTTGCGCAATAATCTGCCGCAGTTCGGGGCCTTCCATCTCCTGCACCAACGACTGGACAAGAGGGGACAGTTTAAGTGACTGTGGTGGAAACGAACCACCAGAACCAATATGGGGCAGACTGGCAAACAGCCCTGGCAAATCATCCTTGCGAATAAAGTGCGGCACCATAATGTGTGTGTACGGCTCCGCACAGACGGGCGCTTGCAACAAGGCCTCGTAATCGGGCCGGATGGTGGATTCTGACGTGGTCATACCCTGTTGTCCGCAAAAGTGAACCTGTTAACCGCTGAAACGGTAGAAGGGTTGCGCAGCATAAACAAGAGCAGGGCATCAACCCCGCCTTTTACCGCGCCCTTTGCCGGGTTTGGGCTCGTAGCCGCCGCCACCCGGCCCCAATGGACGTGGCACCTGCTCCTTGCCGGTTTTGCGCCCACCTGCCCGCTGCCCCGCCTTGGAGGTGGGCGTTGGCGGCACGTCCAGCCCAAGCTGGAGAGCCTCCAGCCTTTTAATTTCATCCCGCAGGCGGCCTGCTGTTTCAAACTCCAGTTCGGCAGCGGCATCACGCATCCGCTTTTCCAGCCCGGCAATGGTGGCTTGCAGGTCCTGCCCCACAAATTCGGCCACCCCGGTATCGTCATCTGGTGCTACAGTCACATAGTCCTGCTCAAACACAGAGCCTACAATATCGCCAATCTGTTTGCGCACGCTCTGTGGTGTAATACCGTGCGCCTCGTTCCATGCCATCTGCTTTTCCCTGCGGCGTGCGGTTTCTTCCACCGCATAGGTCAGGGAGTCGGTCATTTTGTCTGCATAAAGCAGCACGCGCCCATCCACATTACGCGCAGCACGGCCAATGGTCTGGATGAGCGATGTGCGTGACCGCAAAAAGCCTTCTTTATCCGCATCCAAAATAGCTACCAGCGAACATTCAGGAATATCCAGCCCTTCGCGGAGCAGGTTAATGCCAATCAGCACATCAAACGCCCCCATGCGCAGGTCGCGGATAATCTCGATCCGTTCGAGCGTATCCACATCGGAATGGAGATAACGCACCCGAATACCGGCCTCGTTCATATAATCCGTCAGATCTTCGGCCATACGCTTGGTCAGGGTTGTAACCAGCACGCGGCTGCCTTTTGCTATGGTCTCCCGGCATTCTGCCAGCAGATCATCAACCTGATGTTCTACAGGGCGGATAATGGTAACAGGGTCGATCAGGCCCGTGGGGCGAATGACCTGCTCGGCAAAAACACCCCCCGTGCGTTCCATTTCCCACGGGCCGGGTGTGGCACTGACAAATATGGTCTGGGGTCGGAACTTGTCCCACTCCGCAAAATTAAGCGGACGGTTATCCAGACAGGATGGCAACCGAAAGCCGAAGTCAGACAAAATGGACTTACGGGCAAAGTCTCCCCGCTCCATCCCCCCGATCTGAGGCACGGTTACGTGGCTTTCATCCACAATCAGCAATGCATCTTCTGGCAGATATTCAAACAGGGTTGGCGGCGGGTCCCCGGGTTTGCGACCGGATAAATAGCGGGAATAATTCTCAATTCCCTTGCATACCCCTGTTGTTTCCATCATTTCCAAATCAAACGTAGTGCGCTGGTCCAACCTCTCGGCCTCCAGCAGTTTGCCTGCGTTTGTAAACTGGTCCAGACGTGTACGCAGCTCATGCTTGATCCCCTTGATCGCCTGATTAAGGGTCGGACGCGGCGTAACGTAGTGGCTGTTGGCGTAAATAGTTATTTCCTGCAGATCGGCAGTTTTATCACCCGTTAGTGGGTCAAACTCGGTAATACCATCGACCTCATCGCCAAAAAGCGAGACACGCCAAGCCCTGTCTTCATTCTGCACGGGAAAAATATCAATCGTTTCCCCCCTCACGCGGAAGGTGCCGCGTGCAAAAGCCGCATCGTTCCGGCGGTATTGCAGTTCAACCAGACTTTTAATCAGCTTATCCCGGTCAATTTCTCCCCCCAGTTCCAGCTTGACCACCATGCGGGAGTAGGTTTCCACCGATCCGATACCGTAAATACACGAGACAGATGCAACAATAATAACATCGTTCCGCTCCAGCAAAGCCTGCGTGGCAGCATGGCGCATACGGTCAATCTGCTCGTTAATCTGGCTATCTTTTTCAATATAGGTATCAGACCGGGGGACATACGCTTCGGGCTGATAATAGTCGTAGTAACTGACAAAATATTCGACTGCATTATTGGGGAAAAATTGCTTCATCTCCCCATATAACTGCGCGGCCAATGTTTTGTTGGGGGCCAGAATAAGTGTTGGCTTCTGGGTGGCTTCTATAACCTTGGCCATACTGAATGTTTTACCAGACCCGGTCACACCCAGAAGAACCTGATCGCGCTCATTGGCCTCCACCCCGGCCACAAGTTCCTTGATCGCCTGCGGCTGATCCCCCGCTGGCTCATACTCGGAGACAACCTCCATCCTACGCAGGCGCGGACGGGGCGACTGGCGGTCTGGTTCAAACGTGACTGGTGGCAGGCTAGCCGCCCGCTCGCTCAGAGAAGGCCGTTTTTTGCCACGTAAGGCAGAGGACGACGCTGCGGAAGAAGAAGATGCACCCATACCCAACAAGATGGGCAAGTCTGCGCAGCTATGCAAGGGAACGAACCGCCTCTAACGCAGCACATGGAACAGAATACGCGACAAAGGCGTATGGGAAAGCACAATAATAACCAGCCCCACCCCAATAACTGCCCTGCTGGCATAGCGGGCAAGGGCCTGATTCAGTTCATCCCGGCTCGCCATATCCAAAAAAGGATCAAACCCCCGGTCAGCCTGTTCCCTGCTTTTACGGTAATGGGCAAGGGCCACTGGCCCCAACCCTGCGCGGGCAAATAGCGCCGCGCTATACTGGTCCAGATCGTCTTTGCGGAACTGGCAAGCTGACCCTTTTATGGAAGCTGGTCCATACCCCAAGGCGACCAGATAACGCATCCGGCGTGCAGGAATACCCAAATACGCAGCAGCCTGCCGCCGCTCCATAACCCGTTGCAACGGAAAGCGGCAAACCGTGGCGCTCTGTGTTCCGGCGCTCTCAGGAACCTGCGGTTTTTTCATGACGGGTCAGCATGAGAAAAAAACACACTCCCCGTCAACACCATCATACCTCCCCCGCGCCTAATGCAGTGCCCCGCATTCAGGCAGGGCACGCAGGCTCCTCAGGTCAGGAGCGCGCGGGAGGGGCCATAAACTCCGGTCCAACCGGGTCTGTAATGGTCGTGCCCAGAATCCTGTCTATGGCCGCCATATCTCCCTCGCTCAATGTCCAGCCAAAAGCATCCTGCACACCTGTTATCTGTTCGGGTTTTCTGGCTCCCCACAAAGCAATGGTAGGGCCACGGTCCAGCACCCAGCGAATGGCCAGTGCCAGCAGGCTTTTGCCATGCTGCGCAGCAATGGTTTTAAGCGCTTCAACAGCCGTCAGATACTGGTTAAAGCGGGGCTGCTGGAACTTGGGGTCCACCTTGCGCAGGTCATCCCCCGTAAACACATGATCTGCCGTCATTTTACCAGACAACAGACCGCGGCACAGAGGGCCATAAGCCAGAACAATCAGATTATTTTTGACTGCGTAAGGAAGAATATCTTTTTCAATCTCACGCTCAAACAGGTTGTAAGGTGGCTGGATTGTTGCAACAGGCGCAAACTTACGGAACTCATCCATCTGCTCGGGCGAAAAATTGCTTAGACCCAGAGCTTTGACCTTGCCACCCTGAACAATTTTTTCCAACGCACGGGCTGTTTCTTCAAACGGTGTTTTGGGGTCAGGCCAATGCACCTGATACAGGTCAATATGGTCCGTACGCAGGCGCTTGAGCGAGGCGTCGAGTTCCTCCTCAATCCGGGCTTTTCTGCTATCGCGGAAAACCTGACCATCCTGCCAGTTCAGCCCCACCTTTGTCGCCAGCACCACCCTGTCGCGCCGACCTTCCAGCGCTTTGCCCAGAATTTCCTCCGAATGACCAAAACCATAGACTGGGGCTGTATCAATCAAATTTATACCAACATCCAATGCTTTATCGATTGTTTTTCTGGCATTATCATCATCTGCACCACCCCACATGGAACCGCCCATAGCCCATGTACCAAGCGCAACACGCGAAGCCGGTTTGGGAATACCTTCAATTTTTACAAATTCTGCTGTCACGTCATATTCTCCCTGTTTTTTTCCCGAACTGGCCTGTTCCGGCACTCTTGCAAAACCTTACGCATTAAACACCGCATCTGAACAGAGATGTAGTATTTTGCAGCAAAGATGGGTTGACCTGTATGCACGGCACCCTAGACTGCACCGCCATGAACGCTCATCCCCCTTCCGTGTTTCCCCGTGCTGGTGTGCTGGCCATTGTACGCCGCGGCAGCAATTTTCTGCTTGTACGGCGGGCCAACCCACCGGATGCAGGGTTATGGGGCTTCCCCGGCGGGAAGGTAGAAGGAGGGGAAACTTTTTTCCAAGCCGCAGAACGTGAACTTATGGAGGAAACATCCATACAGGCAAAGGCAACATCTCTGGTCGATGTGTTTGACAGCATCCACTACGCGCCTGACGGCACATTAACGTTCCACTACCTTATTCTGGCCGTGCTCTGCACGGAACCACCTACCGCCCTGACGGCCCCCGTTGCCGGAGATGATGCGCAGGAAGCTCGCTGGTTCAGTTATGAGGAAATCAGCCAGTTAGGGGAACAGGCCAGTGCGCGCCTTTACAGTATTGCGCACACCATTATGCAAGGCACTGGAACTGAGTAAAACAAAATACCCTTAAAATATATTGGTTTTTCTGATTTTCATCATTCCAAAAAACCATACTGCAAACACAACAAGCGCGAACACGCCCCCCATAACCGCCATGGAAACGGGAAAGCCGGGGATCAGGTAGGTTGCGGCATCGCACGGTTTGGATGGCACAAGTGGCATGGATGCCCAGCGTTCAGCCAGAGTGCGACCTACCACCCGCGTTGCGTGGCAGGCCGGGAAAGGACTAGGCCACCACTTCCACTCCACACCAGCATGGCAAAGAGCTAACCCCTCTGCCGCAAACAGAACAGGGCCACACGCCCACAAAACCCACCGCCCCAGCCGGGCAGGTAACGCCAGAGCAATACCCCCCAGCACAATCAGCACACGCCAAGGCCAACGCTCCCACAAACAGAGTTCACATGGCATGATCCCCATCTGATGCTGCGTCCACCACGCCACCCCCAGCGCCACAAAACCTGACAGAATGATGAACAACGCTACTGTATTCTGCCGCATGGATTTTTTCATGCTGTTCGGACCTCTGATAACGCCGCAATAAACGACCGCGCCCAGCTTGCAGCCGTAACCCGCCACACATCCGTGCGCAGACGCTCCCAGCGCACCAGACGCTCGGAAAGGGACATGCTTAGCGCCTTATGCAGGGCGGATGCAATTTCGTCTGAATCATGCGGGTTGACCAGAAGCGCATCCTCCATATCCGGTGCCGCTCCAGCAAAACGGGACAGAATGAGCATTCCCGGATTATCCGGCACTTGAGCGGCCACATATTCCTTGGCAACAAGGTTCATGCCATCACGCAGGGGCGTTACCAGTGCAGCACTGGATAGTTGGAAAAAAGCCGCCAGAAGTTCACGCGGGAGTGGATGAGTCAGGTAGCGCACAGGTGTCCAGTCAAACTGGCCATATGTGCCGTTAATGTGCCCCACGATCTTGTCCAGTTCCGCACGCAGGCTCTGGTATTCGGGCACGCTCCCGCGCGATATGGGCGTGATCTGGAGGTACACGACCTTCCCCCTGTATTCGGGGTAGCGTTTAAGAAACGTTGCATAACCTCGCAGCCGCTCTGGCAGGCCCTTGGAATAATCCATGCGGTCCACACCAATAATAAGCGGCTTGCCCCGCAGATCCTGTTGCAGGTGCTGGAGCTGTGGCAAGTTCTGCCCCTCCCGCGCACAGGTAGCAAAACTGTCCGGATCAATACCGATGGGAAAAACACGCGCTTTGGCAGGAATACCCAACACTGCAAAAGCTTCGTTCATATTCCGCGCATCATCTTCGGTCTGCACGCCAATCACATCATACGCACGCAGGGCGCGCATAAGGGTGGCGGCTTCGGGCAAGGAGCGCATCAAACTCCACGGTGGGAATGGAATATGCAAAAAAAAGCCGATCCGCGCTTTTATTTTTAAATCACGCAGTGCTTTACCCAGCGGGAACAAATGATAATCATGCACCCAGACCACATCATCCTGCTCCAGCAAAGGAGCCAGTCTGGTCGCAAACAGGGTATTTACGTTGTTATAAATCTGCAGGTCGTGCCTGCTATAATTCATTAACCCGGCACGGTAATGGCACAGAGGCCATAGAATACCGTTGGAATACCCCTGATAAAATCCGTTATATTCCTTATGGGTTAACCCTATTGTGGCATAGGTCACATTACCGACCGTATCCACGCTCAGGGGCCTGTCCGCACAATCTCCAGCTATCTGCTGCCCGGACCACCCAAACCATAAACAGGGGTGGTCCCGAACCGCGGCCCTAAGCGCCACAGCCAGACCACCCGCTGGCTGTTTACGGTCACGTACTGCTGGTACCCTGTTGGAAACAATGACCAGCCTCCGCATGATTTACCCCCTTTTTTCTGGCACAAGGGATGACAACCATGCCCTGAACACCGCGGGAGTTGGAAAATCCGCTGGAATACGGAAAAACACGCCCCCCATACGATGGACAGCGGCCATGCCATCCTCATCCGTTACGTCGTCTCCTACAAACACAGGTTTACGCCCCGCAAAGGGTGCGGTTTCCATAAGCAGAGATACAGCGTACCCTTTATCCACCCCTGTAGGGCGGATTTCCCATGCCATTTTGGCTGGCTGGAGCGTAAAGGCTCCCTCGGATTCCCGCACCCAGCGCTCCGCCGTCTGGCGTAGGATTTCCGCTTTTTCCGGAGCAGCACGGTAATGCAGCACAAACCCACCCTGCTTATGTTCCAGCCGGGTTCCCGGCAGCGTTGCCAGCAGGTCGGAAGCCTGCACCAGCCAACGCTGCGGCAAGGTCGGCAGAACAGCCCGCTCAATAGGACCGCCAGGGCGGTGACGAATAGCCACACCATGCTCGCCTGCCACGGCAAAAGGCACATCACCTAAAAACTGATCGATCTGGTCTATCGGCCGACCAGAAATAATAGCCAGCGCATTGCCACAGGCATCGCGGAGCTGGCGCAGGACTTCCGGCAAACCGGGGGGGACCACCACGGCTTCTGGGGTGGGAGCTATGTCCACTAGCGTACCATCAAAATCCAGCAGAAAAGCTGCCTGACTTAAAGACGGAATTTTAAAACGGCTATCCTGCGCAAAGGAGGAACCAAACACAACGCACCTCATTATTTCCTGTTTGCAACGCCCAAAGCAGCCCCGATTTATGGGGTGCGCTGCATATTAACTGCACACCTTCCAGCCTGGGCCTTAGTAGGCTCCATCCGGATCGGGCTGAAACGGATTGGCGTTATCCGGCGCGGCTGGTTTGGCCGGACTGGCTGGCACCACAAGGCCCGGCGGTGTGGGGGATGGAGGTGCTCCCCCTTCAACCGGAGCCGCTTCGGGCAGAGGAGGGGGTGCCGCAGGCTTGGGCAGCGGGGGAAGGAACGGTGCAACATCATCCCCCGCACACTGCACCATACGCACATCATACACAGAGCTTTCCAGCACACCCAAGCCCGGCTCTGCTGCCAGCATCCAGCCCTTAAAGGCCGCCCCTCCTGGGTGTGTATCCTGTATTTCCAGCCACGCGGCAGCATCAGGTGCGCGTGTTGGCGGGCGCTGAAGGCAGCGGCGAGCCAGAATATCCAGATTTTTATAGTGAACAGCCTCCCCCCCAACGGGGACGGACAGCACCTCCACATGGGCATCCAGTCGGTCCAGAACACGCACGACCGCCGTGCCTTTACCCTGCCACGTACTGGCAGGGTACACAGCCGGTGGTGCCAAGGGCGTACCAACAGCCCCAGCCGTGGCTGCACACCCGGCAGTCACCAGCATACTGACCGCAAACAGACGAACAGACCGCCCCCAGTTCTGCTGCATCATACTCTGGCCACCTTGGGAGATGGAAGGGAAGAGACAAGCTCTGCCAGTCGTTCACGCATCACCTGTTCACTTACCCCCATCAGCATTGCATCCTCAAACGCATCGGCAAGAACCTGCTGCACTTCCTGCCAGTTTTCTTCCAGCACTCGCAGCTTTTCCTGACATGAGACAGGCTGCCCGTCCTCTTGCGGCCATATGCGCAACGCCGTCATTCTGTCCGCCTTACTCTAAATCTTGTTGCTAAACCGGTTTTATGTCTGTTTCAGGGCACGTTGGTGCCACTGGCTCCATTCTGGGGGTTGGCAGCATCCTTGTTGGCCCGGGTCAGCGTATCGGTGACGGAGAAAATAAATTTGC
The DNA here is from genome assembly GCF_000964225.1 of Acetobacter syzygii. Taxonomy (GTDB): domain Bacteria; phylum Pseudomonadota; class Alphaproteobacteria; order Acetobacterales; family Acetobacteraceae; genus Acetobacter; species Acetobacter syzygii. The sequence continues at coordinate 91,596 of NZ_BAMZ01000019.1, forward strand.
TCAAGAGCTGTTCCAGACTGATGGACCCCTGCGTCTGGCTTATGCTGCTCCCTGCTGACAGGGTTTTATCATCCCCACCCGGAGAGAGCGCAATGTATTTGCCGCCCAGCAGGCTATCGCTGGTAATAATAGCGGCTGTATCTGCGGAGAGGTGAATATCAGGCCGTACGGTAAAAACCACATGCGCCTTAAAGGTCTGCGGATTGACGCTCTCGCTCTGCACGGTGCCAACTGTGACCCCGGCCAGCCGCACATCCGATCCAACATCCAAACCATCAATATGCGAGAAATCAGCACTAAGCTGATAACCGACTGTATCCGTCTTACGGCCTTCGCCCACCACTGCTGCGGTCAACATGCCTGCCAGAGCGACCAGCACGGCAGTGCCGGTCAGAAGCTCTGCAAGACTGCGCCGTGATTTTTCCGCCATTGCCGATGCCATGAACTACGTACACTCCCTAATGCTTGCAGCCACTGTAACAGGGAATGTTCCGCAAATCACGCCTCGGTCGCACTCTCCGGTGTCCAAGGCTCATAATCACCCGTTGCTGGCGGGTGCTGGCCTGTGGCGTACAGGCTGCCCTGCGGGTGGTAAGCCTGCGCTGTGCCGGTCATGTTGGGCTGGTAAGGGATCTGCCAGGGTTTGCGCTCTTCTGGCGCAATCGGTGCATCCAGTGTGTGGTGCAGCCACCCCCACCATTCTGGCGGCACGGCGGAGGCATCTTCCCCTTTCAGGTAGATCACCCAACGTTCGGGGCGATCCATGCCGCCACCCTTACGGGCCGGGCCGGTTGATTCGTAATAACAGCGGCCATCGGCATCCTTGCCAATCAGCCGACCTTTCCGGCGCGTATGCAGCCATGTTCCGAAATTTGCCATAAGAAGGATGATAGGACTCCGCACACCCTGCGGTCCATATTTTATCGTCCAACGCCCGATCAACTGCGCTCGAGCGGGTTGGGGCAAAAGTTATCCCCCATATCCTCACTTTGCAGGGTAATAACGGCAGCCTGAAGCTGTTTTGTCGGGTTCCGCTGCCTGCACGCCCGGCAGTAACATGCAGACATGACAACAGCCAGACGCCATTGGAACGGTGTGCTGATGAGCACACTGGAGGCCGCAGCAGACCCGGATGCACCCCTTCGCTCCGTTACGCTGCCCGCAGAGTGGGATGTGGACGCCGCTTCCGCACTTGCCCAACTTATGCCGGGCGACGGCCCGATTGATCTGCCCGCCATTGCGTCGCGGTGGATTACGGCCCTTGCGCCGGACGAGGCCTCCGCACGGTCGCTGGTCTGGCTGCTGCTTACGCGGCAGGCTGCGCCGGTGGAGGCTGTGTGGCACTGCGCCTTTGATCGGCCTGCGGGCTTTGTGGTCAATCTGGCAGCCTTTGTCTCCCCCGGTGAAGGGTTTGCCGCCCGCACCTTTGTGGCCGCCCTTAAGCTGATCTGTTCGGTGCTGCGCCAAACGGCCAGGAATATGGCAGACCAGCGCAATGGTGACCTGCTTCTACCAGACCTGTTTGTGCCCGCCCATGCCGCAGGCACGGATGCCCCTCCGCTCCAGGCCCCTACGGCTGGCGATATTCTGCTCACCAACATGGATGCCTGCCTGGCGGGAGTTGGGCTGGATTATGATAGTGAAGATGGCCGGGCAGCCGCCTGCGCCATTACCGCTCTGGCCACACTGACCGCCCATGCAGGCCGGGGACCGGAATCGCTCCCACTCCCTCCCGTCCGGACTGTGCTACCCGGACTGGGCGAAACCCTGCGTGCAGTCTGGAACGAAGCCGCGGTGGAAACCGATGCCCCGCTGGCCCCGATTGAAACAGGTTTTTCCACCCCCAACCCCATAGATGGCCTGCTTGGAGTGGAAGCCTGCGGGCTGGCACCAGTTTTTTCCATGCTGCGCCCCGATGGACGGCTTGCCAACAGCGCACGGCAACGGCTGGACATGCGCGGCTTTACGGTGGAAACGGCACTGGCCGCGGCCCTTGCGGGCGAAACGGTTTTGCCCCAGCCCGGCCCCAAGGCCCATCTGGCCATGTACCGCGCCCTAACCGGCTTTGCAGACCGGATGCCCGCCCGCCCCGAAACACTCCCAACGCCAGTACGCCTTAAGCTCGAACGGGGGATGCGGCGGATTCTCCCCGCACGACATGGCGGCTTTACACAAAAGACCACCATTGGTGGGCACCGCCTGTTCATGCGCACCGGAGAATATGAGGACGGCACGCTGGGCGAACTGTCCCTGACCCCCACGCGGGAAAGTAATATGGTGCGCGGGCTGATGGAAAGCTTTGGCGATGCCATAAGCATTGGCCTGCAATACGGCGCGCCACTGGAAGCTTACGTGGAAAACTTTGCCTATTCCTGCTTTGGCCCGGCGGGCACTGTGGAAGGCGACCCGGTTGCCTCCTATGCCACTTCCATGCTGGACTACGTCTTCAGGGCCTTGTCCGACACCTATCTGGACAAACGCCTGCCCGACGGCCCCCATCAGGACAGCACCTCCGAACCGGACCCGCTGCTCCCGCTGGACCTGCCCGAAGGGGATGATACGCAGCCCACCCGCCCAAGGCGTAACCTGCGGCTGGTGTGCTAGGCCCCTGTTTGTACAAGGAACGGAATAAAACGCTATGAGCACTCCCCAATCCCGTCTGGCTGAACTGGGTATTGAACTGCCCACACCGGCAGCACCCGTTGCCAATTATGTTGCCTGTGTTCAAACAGGTTCGCTGCTTGTGGTTTCCGGCCAGTTGCCTTTGCACAATGGCAAGCTGTTCGCGACCGGCAAGCTGGGAGATGCGGTCAGCGTGGACACAGCGGTTGAAGCTGCGCGTTACAGCATGATCAACGTTATTGCGCAGGTCAAAGCCGCCGTTGGTGACCTCTCCCGCGTGAAGCGCGTTGTCCGTCTGGGCGGCTTTATTGCGTGCACGCCGGAGTTCACAGCCCACGCATCCGTTATGAACGGTGCGTCCGATCTGGCTGTGGCCGTGTTTGGGGATGCAGGCCGCCATGCCCGCTCCACCGTTGGCGTTCCCTCCCTGCCGCTCGATGCACCGGTGGAAGTGGAAGGTCTGTTCGAGATCATCTGACCAATCGGAACAAAACGCCATGGCTGACTGGTCCGTTACCCTGCACAACAGTATTCACGACATTCCCGCACAGGAGTGGGCGGACTGCGCAGGGCCGGACAACCCTTTTGTCAGCCATGACTTTTTATCCGCACTGGAAGACAGCGGCTCTGTCCAGCGCGAGACTGGCTGGCTGCCCCGGCACGTATGCCTGCACAGCCCCGATGGTCAGCTTGCTGCTACCTGCCCCGCTTACCTTAAAGGCCATTCCTGGGGCGAATATGTTTTTGATCAGGGGTGGGCCCGCGCGTATGAGGCGGCAGGAGGGCAATACTACCCCAAACTCCAGATTGCCGTCCCCTTTACGCCAGCACCCGGCCCACGGCTGCTGGTCCACCCCAGCGCTCCGCCCGAAACCCGGGCCGTACTGGCCGATGCCCTACGCCAGATCTGTGCGGATACGGGCCTGTCCTCCGCCCATGTGACCTTCTGCACCGAAGGAGACAGTGCTGTTCTGGCGCAGCGTGGCTGGCTGCCCCGCCTTGGTGTGCAATACCACTGGCATAACAGGAACTACGCAACATTTGACGATTTTTTAGCCACACTCTCAGCCCGCAAGCGCAAAAACATCAAACGTGAACGGCGCGATGCCAACAATGCGGGTCTTACGTTCGAAACCTTGCAGGGGGCCAGCATAACACCGGCCGACTGGCAGGCCTTTTACCAATTTTACCAGAACACCATAGACCGCAAATGGGGCAGCGCTTACCTGACGCCAGAGTTTTTCCCGCTGATGGCCCAACGGCTGGGCGAACGCGTGGTGCTTATGCTGGCACGCCATGGCACAACCCCGGTTGCGGCCGCCCTTAATCTGATGGGCACAAACACGCTATATGGTCGCAACTGGGGGTGCGAGGGTAACTGGCCCTTCCTGCATTTTGAACTCTGCTATTATCGCGCCATAGATTTTGCCATTGCCCATGGCCTGCAACGGGTAGAAGCCGGAGCACAGGGGGAACACAAAATCCAGCGCGGCTACCTGCCTAGCCTGACCCATTCCGCCCACTGGCTGCAAAGCCCCTCCCTGCGCGAGGCGGTAGACCGCTTTTTGCAGGCCGAGCGACCGGCCATGCAGGCAGAAGCCCAGACCCTGAGCACTCTCAGCCCCTACCGGCAGGACAGCACGCCCTAGCCACTCCATGCCTGAAATCCGCCCATACCACCCCCTGTGAAGCGGCTTTTTCCAAGCGTGAAACATTGTCGGCACGCTTTTTTTTGCGTATGCCGGTGTGACCTTTTTCCACCTGTTTACGCGACCGGACCGGCACAGAACTGATGAGCACATCCACCCCCCTTCCCTCCGAACATCAGGCGACCTTGATCGATGGCAAGGCATTTGCCGCCTCCATGCGCCAACAGATCCGCGAGGATGTTCTGGCCTTCCACGAACAGCACGGCGTAACGCCCGGACTGGCTGTTATTCTGGTTGGCAATGATCCCGCAAGCGAAGTGTATGTTAAAAACAAAGCCATTCAGACGCACCATGCGGGAATGCGCTCGTTTATGCACATGCTGCCCGAGACCACATCAGAAGCAGAGCTGCTGACCCTGATCGAACGGCTGAACAAGGACCCGGAAATTCATGGCATTCTGGTGCAGCTTCCGCTCCCCAAAGGTCTGGATGCCCGCCGTGTAACCAACGCCATTCTGCCAGAAAAAGATGTGGATGGTCTGGGCGAGGTCAATGCCGGGCGCCTGGCCGTGGACCTGCCGGGCATTGTGCCATGCACACCGCTGGGCTGCCTTTTTCTGCTCCGTGACCAGTTGGGAGATATGAAGGGCCTGCACGCGGTGGTTATTGGCGCATCCAACCTTGTGGGCAAACCCATGGCCCTGTTGCTGCTGGCTGAGGGCTGCACCGTCAGCATTGCCCATATTCACACGCGCGATACAGCAGCCCTTGCCCGCGAGGCGGATATTCTGGTGGTTGCAACCGGTTGCCGCGAACTGGTTAAAGGCAGCTGGATCAAACCCGGTGCTACGGTTATTGACGTGGGCATTACCCGCACCCAGACTGAAAGCGGCAAAAGCCGTCTGGTTGGCGATGTAGCGTTTGACGAGGCCGCAAAAGTGGCCGGGCGCATTACCCCCGTACCCGGTGGCGTTGGCCCCATGACCATTGCCTGCCTGCTTAAAAACACGCTCACCGCGGCACAGATGCAGATTGAGGGAAAAACCGAATGAGCCTGAACCGCCTGTGTGTTGAGCTGATCCCCCGCTCTGCCGAGTCTTTGGCGCAGGATGTGGCAACCGTTAAATCCGTTTTTCCCGCGGCAGATACATTGAATGTGCCTGACCTTATGCGTTTTCCGCTACGAAGCTGGGAGGCCGCAGCACAGCTCCACCCCACCTTCCCCCGCGTTATTCCGCATATCCGTGCCATTGATATTGCCCCCAACGCCCCCCTGCCAGGGGCTGAACAGCCGGGGCTAGAAGAAATTCTGGTCATACACGGGGATCCACCCGCCGACCTGTCCATGCGCACATACCCCAACAGCACGGAAAGCATTATCCGCCGCTATCGCAAGGAAGCACCACACCTTAAAATTTATGCTGCATTCGACCCTTACCGCCGCGCACCGTGGAAGGAACTGGAGGATGTTGCCCGTAAAAAAGAAGCTGGAGCCAGCGGTTTTTTCACACAGCCGGTCTTTGATTATAAGCTTTTTGACCTGTGCCGCGAATGGCTGCGGGATGAGGATGTGTTCTGGGGGCTTTCCCCCGTAATTGGTCCACGCTCGCGCTCCTATTGGGAGACCACGAACCATATTGTGTTCCCCAAGGATTTTTCAACAACACTTGAATCCAACATTACTTTTGCGCAGACTGTTCTGCGCGAGCTGGCTGCGGATCAAGGATGTGCTTACCTTATGCCGGTACGGATCAAGCTGGAACATTACTTACCCGCCCTGCTCGAAGCGGTGTCCTGAACCGGAATTTTCTGGGAAAATGCTTTTAAGTCCAAGACTTTTCCCGGATATTCCATTTTTATCAACGGGGTGGCATGGCTTTTTCTCTTCTCTCTTTCCACGGCGCTCTGGTCGGTTGCACCGGCTTAAAGCTGCATCCGCTTTGCCCCGCAGCAACCCCAACCCGTGCCACCAGAACCGTTGAGCTGGACACACAGCACAACACGCTCTCACCCGGCGGAGCATTTGTTACGGCCTGCCCAATAGAAACCGTAACCAATCGTCCGCTTGTCGCGCTGAGAGCGGGGAACACTTACCTTTCCAGCAGAAGCTCCACCCAGTTCGATGCGGCTCCCGTATGCGCAACGTGGGAACATTTTTTACTGCTTACACCAGAGCACACAGACCTCCTGCGCACCATGTTGCAGAATACATGGCATGATGGCCACACCTATGTGGGTGCCCCCATCTGTACCGGGCATGACCTGCGCCTTGGCCCACATAAATGGCCCATAGAACAGCTACAGGCCGAATTCCGTGGCGATACGCTAACCCTATGGACGGATAATGCGCCCCATAAGGTGACACTGACCACCTGCCCATCGCGCACACTCCAGAACCTGCTGGACATTGCGTGCGAATTGCTGGAGGTCGGGGCTTTCCGCCGTGCGCGTAACCCGTGGGCTACAGCAGACGATGTGCGCGAACAGGTTTTTAAGCTCAGCCTCAACCCTTCAGCCATCGCACCCTGTATTGTTCTGGCCCAGCTATGCTGCCAGCTTGGACAGGGAGAACTGGGCAGCCAGTTTGCCGCCTACGCCCAATCGTTTGCACAAATGGCGGACCTGCTGTGGCTCCAGTCCCTTATAGCCCTGCGTATGCGCGACCATACACGCGCAGCCGACCTGCTGGTTCAGGCCCTGCAGGCACGTTACCCAAAGCAGGATTTTTCGGCCACCCTGCCCCAACTTCTGGAACGCTTGCGGCAAGGCGAGGACGCGCTGCTTCTTGTGCCCGACATGCTGTATGAGCTTGATCTACCGGGCTTTGACGAACGGTTTGATACACTCTTGGTACCCATGCGACTGGCGGCCAAAAATGGGCCAGACATTCGCCAGATATACGCAATGCTTTTTGAAAACGCCTATCAAAGGCTGAGCACCACCAAAGACCTCCGCCTGCTGGAAACCGAAGCAAAGCTGAACGGGCTGAGCTGGTGGACCGAGGCCGCCATGGGCCACACAAGCTGGCTCGCAGGGCTCCAGACCGAGGCAGACACGCACTACGCCATTGCCCGCCGTCTGGCGTTACAGGCTGGGGCAACACCATCGCCCGAAAACGCGGGCATTTTCTCTTGGCTGGGTGCGCAGGAATGTAACCAGCTTGCCAGCCGCGCCATACCGGACCGCACTGGTGTTTCCCGCTGGCAATGGCAGTTCAGCACGGCAGATGCACCAGCAGCCTTTTGCCTGGTCTTTGCGTGCGATAGCCGTAATTTCCATCTGTTACCCGGCCTTATCCTCTCCTTGTTACAGGCCTGCAGGGAGGACCGTTCGGCAGGGCGGATAGAACTGTGCCTAGGCGTTGCCAACCCCGACACGGCGCAGCTGAGCTTTTTGCAAACGGTTGCCAGTTGGCTGGCACAATACGCCACCAGCCTGCGCCTGAATTTTGGCTATGGCGCCACCACGGTGCAGGATGCCGCACTGGAACCTGCCCTGCGCTACCTGATCCTGCCTGACCTTGTTGCCAAATTCCGTTGCCCGGTTTTAGTGGGGGATTGCGCGGGGTATTTTCCCGCCAACATGGCAACCCTGCTGCGCACCCTCAGAAATACGGCAACATATGGATTTGATCTGGCATTATTCGACCACGAGGGCCACCAGACCAGCGGCACTCCATGGGATCTTGGCACGGATCTGCTCTATCTGGGCGAAGTGGAGCGCCTGCCCGCCATTGCTGCATTTATGAGCGATTACCTGAATACCGTATATACGCCCAAAAGCACGGTTCACACAGCCATGGACCGCTGTGCACTGGCGCAAATGCTGCGGCACTTTATTCTACCGCGCTGGAACACGCTTGCCATCCGGTTTTTAAACGAAGGACCAGACATTCTGGTAATGCCCAGCGTCAAGGCTGGTACACCCCTGATCTCGCAGGATGATGTGCTGCATGATCTGGCGATCAACACCCCCCGCAGGCCCAACCAGCCCACCGCCTGAACAGCCTGCCGCAAACGGCAAGCCCATATTCCGGCAGTTGGCTGACTGGGGGAAAAACCCTAACGCTGGGCACGCCCGTAAAGGGCTGTCAGGCTTGCGGCACCCAACTGGTGATGATGCACCATAAACCCAACCAAAGCCGGACTGACATCGGGTGTTACATCCAGCTTGGGCACATCCAGCGCATACACTGTAAACACATAGCGATGTACCCGCCCTGCCGGTGGCGCAGCACCACCGTAGCCGGGCGTGCCAAAGTCAGTCCTGACCTGTATGGCATCCGCTGGCAAACCGGCTCTGCCTGAACCGGCACCTTCGGGCAGAGAAGTTGTGGTTGGGGGAATATTCGCCACAACCCAGTGCCACCAGCCAGAACCGGTTGGAGCATCGGGGTCATAGACTGTCACCACAAAACTTCTGGTCCCCTGTGGGGCACCCTGCCACTGGAGCGCGGGAGAAAGATTCTGCCCGTTTTCGCCCATACCATTGTAAACCTGAGCCTGTGGCAGAACATCTCCATTGGCAAAAGCCGGGCTTGTCAGAACAAATGCCATGACTGCGCTCCCTTTTACCAGTTTTTGCTAATCAGCCAGAATTCTTCAGACGTCAGGGTCACACGCTCACCGGATTCGGATGCAGCGGTTGCCAGCGCTTCAATCCGTTCAATCATGACCACCTTGCGGACGTGTGTTTCAGATGTTTCCTCACTGGCTTTCAACACACCAAGCGAAACACCAGCAGCTTTGGCTACACGAGCCGCATCAAGCAAAGCATAGGACATACCGGACCATCTCCTTAAATCAACCATGTGCCAGAGTAATGAGTGCTCTGGCGTTCCAGACCGAATCTGGGCTTGCATGGGCATCTGTGCAAGCCCTGTGGTGTGGAGGCTGCTCTCCCTTTCCCTCTGGTCTTGCGTCCACCTATTGCGTAAACCCGGCACACCATGAGCAACCGCACCGAAGATTTTGACTTCCACCTCCCCGACGCCCTGATTGCGCAGGAGCCTGCCCGCCCGCGTGAGTCCGCACGTCTGCTGGATGCAACAACCCCCACAGCATTGGTGGACCGCCATGTGCGTGACCTGCCAAACCTGCTGCGCAAAGGGGACCTGCTGGTTGCCAACAACACGGCGGTTATTCGTGCACAACTCCACGCCCTGCGTAACGAGGCCAAAATTGGCATTACGCTGGACCAGATTCGCCCCGATGGCACATGGCATGTGCTCGTGCGCAATGCCCGCCGCCTCAGGGTAGGGGATACCCTCACTTTCCCCAATTCAGTCCAGACTGCACTGGTCACGGCTCTGGAACCCGGTGGAGGGGCATGTTTGCGCTTTTCCTGCGAGGGGGATGCGTTTGACGCCTTTTTGCAGGCAGCGGGCGCATTGGCCCTACCCCCCTATATTCATCGCCCCGATGGCCCAACAGCGCAGGACACCAAGGACTACGCCACCATTTTTGAACGCCACAAAGGTGCGGTGGCCGCCCCCACCGCAGGCTTGCACTTTACCCCCGAACTCCTTGCTGCGGTGGATGCGACTGGCGCCGAACGTTGCGCCTTAACCTTGCATGTTGGTGCGGGCACGTTCCTGCCAGTGCGTGCGGATGACATTACACAACACCATATGCATTCCGAACACGGGGTTATCACCGCTCAGACCGCTGAGCGTATTAACGCCACACGGGCAGCTGGTGGGCGCATTATTGCCATTGGCACCACCACCCTGCGCCTGCTGGAAAGTGCTGCGGACGCATACGGCATTATTCACCCTTTTGCGGGCGAGACCGCCATTTTTATCCGTCCGGGCTACCGGTTTAAAGCGGTGGATGTGCTTATGACCAACTTCCACCTCCCACGGTCCACACTGTTTATGCTGGTCTGCGCTTTTGCCGGGCAGGAACAGGCAAAGGCCGCCTATGCCCATGCCCTAAGCACCGGCTACCGCTTTTATTCCTATGGCGATGCCTGTCTGCTGCAATGCGCAAACAGCATTCATACCCCCTGATTTTTTGCCCTCCCCCCGGACCAGCCCACAAGGACCAACAGATGAGCCGTTTCCACTGGACCTGTGAAAGCACTGATGGCGCAGCCCGTGCAGGAATGCTGCACACTGCCCACGGCCCCGTGGCCACACCTACTTTTATGCCTGTCGGCACTGTGGGCACCGTCAAGGCCATGACCATGGATGCCGTGCGCTCCACCGGAGCTGGCATTGTACTGGGGAATACCTACCACCTTATGCTGCGCCCCGGTGCTGCACGGGTAAAAGCCCTGGGCGGCCTGCACCGCTTTATGGACTGGTCTGGCCCTATACTGACCGATTCAGGGGGGTTTCAGGTCATGTCGCTGGGGGCCTTGCGGCGGCTGGATCAGGATGGTGTCACCTTTCGTTCCCACATTGACGGTTCGGAACACAGGCTAACGCCCGAAAGTTCGACAGCCATCCAGCATGATCTGGATGCTACCATCACCATGTGTTTTGACGAATGCCCGGCTTTACCAGCCCCACCCGAAGCCATTGCCGCCTCCATGCGCCTGTCCATGCGCTGGGCCGCCCGTTCGCGCGAGGCTTATGTACCCCGCGCGGGCTATGGCCAGTTTGGTATTGTGCAAGGCGGCACAGAAGCTGACCTACGCGCAGAAAGCGTGAAAGCACTGACGGACATCGGGTTTGAGGGCTACGCCATTGGCGGGCTGGCTGTGGGCGAAGGGCAAGCACTGATGTTTGCAACGCTGGACACAACAACCCCCATTATGCCCCAGGACAAGCCCCGCTACCTGATGGGCGTTGGCACACCAGACGATCTGCTTGGCAGCGTACAACGTGGCGTGGACATGTTTGACTGCGTTATGCCCACACGCGCAGGCCGCACCGCCCGCGCCTATACCGAACGGGGTACGCTCAACCTGCGCAACGCCCGCCATGCCACGGATGCACGGCCAATTTCCCCCCATTGTGACTGTCTGGCCTGCACGCGCCACAGTCGCGCCTATCTGCACCACCTGTTCCGTGCGAACGAAATTCTGGGCCCCATGCTGCTCACATGGCATAATATTGCCTACTACCAGCGTTTAATGCGCCAGATCCGTCAGGCAATCATGGACAGGAACCTGAACGATACCGCCGCTGCAATGAGAGCCGAATGGGCTGCACAGGACTGGACGGAAGATGAAATGCCGCAACCCTTTATTCCTCCCGTTCCTTAACAGCCCTTCATACCGCACCGCACAGCCCGGGCGCGCCACCCCGCCATGACGACAGACACTCCTCCCCCCCGGCACGCTGATCCTTCTCCTGCTGCCAGCCGCCTTGCCGCCCGCATCCGTGACAAGGCGCTGGAGCTTGGGTTTGATGCCATTGGCTTTTGCCCGGCAACACTCGGCCCGGAAGCACGCACGCGATTGCAGGATTTTCTGGCAAACGGATACCATGGGGAAATGAGCTGGCTGGCCGAGCGTATGGAACAACGCAGCCAGCCCACAGCCCTATGGCCCGAAGCCCGTACAGTTATTGCCCTTGGCACATCCTACGCACCGGAAGGGAACGCACTGGCCACGCTGCAAAAGCCGGAATGTGGCAATATTTCCGTCTATGCCCGCCACCGGGACTACCACGACGTTATCAAGGGAATGCTCAAACATCTGGCGCAGTTTGTGGTGCGCGAAGGCAAGCAGGCGACCCCGACCAGCCCGGAAGTGAAAGTCTTTGTGGATACAGCCCCAGTGGCCGAAAAGCCTTTGGCTGCACAGGCCGGACTGGGCTGGCAGGGCAAGCATACCAACCTTGTCTCACGCAGGCATGGAAGCTGGCTGTTTTTGGGGGAGATTTACACAACACTCGCCCTGCCTGCCTCCCCTCCCTCCGGAGGGGGGTGCGGTAGTTGCAGCCGCTGCCTGACCGCCTGCCCCACACAGGCTTTTCCCGCCCCTTACCAGATGGATGCGCGGCGCTGCATTTCCTACCTGACCATTGAACATGCAGGCCCCATACCCACAGAGCTGCGCCCCTTAATAGGCACCCACATTTATGGATGTGATGATTGTCTGGCTGTTTGTCCGTGGAACAGATTTGCCAGAACGGCACGCCACATCAAACTCCAGCCCCGAGCAGACCTGATTGCCCCTGATCTGGCAACGCTAAGCCAACTTGATGATGCAGCGTTCAGAACCCTTTTTTCCGGCTCACCCATCAAGCGTATTGGCCGTAACCGCTTTATCCGTAATGTGTTGATAGCCATTGGCAATTCCAGAACTCCCTCCCTCCTCCCCCATGCCCGCGCCCTCTGCACGGACCCGGACGCGATTGTAAGGGATGCAGCCCACTGGTCTGTGGCACAGCTTGAAAGCATATGAGCATGAGCCGACATTTACGAAAAAGAAGTCTGATACTGGCCGGGCACGATACCAGTGTTGCTCTGGAACCAGCCTTCTGGTCCGTGCTTGAGCGCATTCTGACCCACCAGAACACCACGTTGGCGCAACTGGTCACTCAGGTTGATGCCACGCGAGCACCAGACCAGTCCTTGGCATCCGCCTTACGGGTGTACGCACTGGAATGGCTCCAGGAACGTGATATGTCGGATCAACAAAAAACACATTCCTGAATAAGAGGTTTTTAACAGGTCTGTGCATTACGCTTTTAATCAGCCAGAAAACCATCGACCGTAGTAACGCACTGACCACCAATTTCCACGCCGCCATCTGCACCAACATGCACATGCACGCGCCCGGTACGGCCTACACACTGGCCCTGTGTGGCCGTATAATCCTCCACACCAGACGGTAAAAGACCATGAACATGGCGAAACACCGCCACACTACCGTTACCACTCCCACACACAGGGTCTTCATTAACACCTTGTGAGGCCGCAAAAGAGCGGACTTCTATATCCGTCCCACAATCATCCTTGAGGGCAAAAACACTGATACCCGTTACCCCAAGCCGTTGCTCAAACACCTGCGACCGCCCAAAGTCGGGTTGCAGGGCCAGCAACTGGTCCACGCTGGCAACACGGGCCACAATCCATACCGGGCCTACATTCACCATCATCGGGGGAGCGATGTCGTCCACGGCCACGCCAAGAATAGCCTCCAGCTCCGTTCTGTCCGCCTGCTCCAGAACAGCCTGCCTGGCGGGGGGCAAAGCAAACGAGAGTTGACGGTCCGCAGCGCTGCCACCCACCTTCAGCCCCACCAGACCTACCGCGCATTCCTGCACCAGTTGCCCATTGCGTGGTGTGGCGCGCCCTGCCTCCAGAACGGCATGAGCACTCCCTAGCGTTGGATGCCCCGCAAACGGCAATTCGCTCCGGGGTGTAAAAATGCGCAATCGGTAATCTGCCTCCTCACTTTGAGGCGGCAGCACAAATGTTGTCTCAGACAGGTTGGTCCAGTTGGCTATTGCCTGCATAGCCTGTGTTGTCAGCCCCTGCGCATCCAGCACAACGGCAACCGGGTTGCCCGTAAACGGCATTTTTGTAAAAACATCCACAACCTTGTAGCCACGTTTCATAAGATTTCTCGCATAAACGGTTAAAAGCAGGGGAATGCGGGCGGGGCTTCTGCACCCAACCACCAGATGGACCTGATCGCAATATTTTTAGCCTGCTGCGCCCCAAGCCAGAACAAAAGTCTGAGGATCAGGGCTTTGAAGATCTGATGGCAGACAGTAGACCAAGCATAAAACGGTTAAGGGGCACATCAAGCGCATGGCGCTCCGCTGCCCTGACAATCGCCCCGGTTATTGCATCATACTCCAATGTACGCCCCGCCAGACGGTCCTGAAGCATGGAGGTCATGCTCTCCGGCGGTATGGTTTGCAGCCATGCAAGAGCCTGCTCTACATGTCGCTCCGTAAGGGCCGCCCCTTCGGCCTGCCCGACCTGCACCACTTCGGTCATAATCTGACGGGCATTTGCCAGCATGGCTGGTGCACGCATAACACCCGTAGGCTGCCCACTTAAGGCCGTCAGGGGGTTGGCGGCACTGTTGGTGAGCAACTTGCTCCAGACCACGGTGGTCATATCCGCTGCCGTTACGACCCGCAGACCACCCTTTTGCAAGGCCACAACACTTTTGTGCACAACGGTGCTCGCGGGCAGGCACAAATCGACCTCTCCGATTCGCCGGAGAACACTCCGCCCCGGAGCCAGACGTGCTGCATTAAAATAAACAACCGTAGGCATCCCTGCCGCCATGGGCGCATAGGTTGCCAGACGCTCGCAATGCTCAAGTCCGTTCTGGGCAAGCAGAACAGGCATATCCCGCCGGTTCAGCGCCCGTAACCAGTCAGCAACAGCCGCAGTCTGGTGCGCCTTGACCGCGACAACCGCCACCGTACACGCGCCAAGCTCCGCCGGAGCACGAACATGCCGGACCGGATAGCTTTGCGTGCGCTCCCCCTCCTCCACTGCAATCTGCTCAAACGGTGCGCGAGCACCACACACACACACATCCCACCCGGCACGGGCAAAAGCTGCAACAATAACCAGCCCAACAGCCCCCGCCCCTACCAGAGCGACAGTGGGTTTGGTGGGAAGGTGGCGTGGAGTAATAGGGACGTTCATACTCACCTTTTATCCCGATTTTTTCTGCAAACACGACCTGAACACATTGCTGCCCATCCTTTGTGATCTTTCCTCAGGCTAGGGTTCCACTCCAGAACATGGTAAAAGAGCTTATGGCGATATGGGGCAAAATTTTTGGTGGCGTAACCGGCTTTGCCGTTGGCGGACCAATTGGTGCAGCATTGGGCACGGCTTTAGGCCATGCAGCGGATAGCGGCACCCTGCTGCATCCACCGGCCATGGGCTGGGGCGACCGATGGACAACCCGCCCGGACCCTAACGGGGCCGCAGCTTTTGTTGCTGCCAAACTGGCGGCAACACTGGGCAAAAAAGAGCAGCTCTACGGCCTGACATGCGTTATTCTATGCGCCAAACTGGCCAAATGCGATGCACCTGTTAACAGGCGGGAAATCAACGCCTTTAAAACACGCTTCCGCGTTCCTGATGAAAACATGCGCGACATTGGCCGCCTGTTTGACATGGCGCGCCAACGGACAGACGACTACGAGGCATTTGCCCGGGAACTGGGGCAGGCTTACGCCAAAGATAAACCACCACTTGAAGACCTGATGGGTATTCTGTTCGCCATTGCCCGTGCCGATCTGGCTGATGGCGAACCACTCGCCCCGGAGGAACTGCGCTTTCTCAAACGCGTTCATGCCCAGTTCGGTCTGGGCCGCGGCGCATGGGAACGGGCCGAACAGGGCCGGGCGCGAGCCGCAATGGGGGAAGAGGATGCCTATACCATTATGGGTGTCAGCGCCTCCCTCCCCAACGAGGAACTGCGCGCACACTGGAAAAAACTCGTCAGGCAATACCATCCGGATGTCATGGCCGCCCGCAACGCCAGTGCCGAGGAAATCCAGATTGCATCGGTCCGTATATCCAAAATCAACGCTGCATGGGACATTATCAAGCGTGAGCGGGGACTGTAGCGCCGGAGTCCCCACCATCCATCACATCCTGAGCAGGATGTGCGACTTTCTGGCAACAGCGGTTGCAAAAATCCGCCCATCACGGCAAAAAGGCAACATGCAAAGGGCTATTTTTGTCCCCTGCCCTCTACGCAGAGAAGCCCTGCCATTGCACCCTGCGTTTCTCATGGTAGAGAAGGCAGCAATAACAGGTTTGTTCAGCAGACCATGCGGACGTCACAAGGCAAAGGTAAAGGTGGCAATGATTTCAGGACGGAACGGCTCACGGCTCCGCCCTCGCGCTCAGGATCAGCATGATCAGACGCGGGAAGGTTCCTCGGCATATCGCCGTTTCCGTCTGGGAACACTCTGCCTTGGCTTGGTCATGGTTGGCACCACGGGATGCAGTTCCATTAAAGCCCCTGTTCCCAAAGACCCTGATGCACTGGCTGAATACAAGGCCGCCAACGACCCATACGAACCGTTGAACCGCAAGGTCTTCAACATGACCATGAAGTTCGATAAATGGGCCTTGCGGCCAGTTGCCAAAGCGTATGTGTGGGCCGTCCCGCGCCCCGTACGCAATTCGCTGGGCAACATGATCACCACCATGAACGAACCCTCCGTCTTCTTTAACGACGTGGGCGCAGGCAAGCCACGCCGGGCGGGGGACTCGTTCGTGCGCTGGTGCATTAACATGACCGTAGGCATTGGTGGGTTGATTGATGTCGCCAAAATGGCAGGCTACCCCCACCACGATAACGATGCCGGCCTGACCATGGCCAACTGGGGCATTTCCTCCGGTCCTTACCTGTTCCTGCCTATGGGCCCATCATCCTTCCGCGATGGTATTGGCTACGGCATTGACCAGGGCTTGTCCCCCTGGGATTATGTCCCTCGTGGTTATGGGCTGGTCAGCTTTAACTGGGCCTATAACATGATGGGTGTCGTGCATGGACGCTCCGAGCATCTGGAAGATCTGGACGCTTTGCAGCGTGATGCGCTGGACCCATACGCCACCATCCGTAGCGCATACCAGCAGCAGCGCAAGGCTCAGGCCGAGGCCATTAAAAATGACCATCGCGCCACCGTGCCGGACTGGTATCAATAACTAACAACAAGAAGGTAGCGCAGACATGAAACTTCTTTCTGGTCGCCGTATTGTTCTTGCCACTCTGGCCCTGACATGCGCCAGCGGACTGTTTGCCCTGCCTGCCCGTGCAGCGGATAACGCCAAGCAGTTCATTCAAAGTTTTGGCAACCAGCTTGTCGCCGTTGTGAACAGCCCTGTTCCACTGGCCGAAAAGAAGACCAAAGTCCTACCTTTGGTGCAGAAAAACGTGGATATTGACGGAATCGGTCGCTACTGCCTTGGCCGCTACTGGAAAATTGCCACAGCTGAACAGAAGCAGCATTACCTGACCCTTTTCCATCAGGTTCTGGTTAACGCCATTACCGACAAGCTGGGTGAGTACCGTGGTGTCAGCTTTACGATTGGGGATGTCAGCAAGGTTGGGAGTGAAGATTCGGTCAGCGCCACCCTCGTGCGCCCACAACAGCCCCCCGCAGCCATGCAGTGGATTGTAAGCTATGATAGCGGGAAACCTCAGGTTGTGGACGTCATTGGCGAAGGAGCGAGCCTGCGCCTGACCCAGCGCAACGACTATTCCTCCTTTATCGCACGCAATGGTGGCAATGTGGATACGCTGCTGTCCGCCCTGCAAAAGCAGCTGGACCGCCACGCACAGCCTGCCGACTAAACGGTCGTACAATCCGTATACAAAACCAGAAAAGGCACCCTCAGGGGTGCCTTTTTTATGTGCGCTTACTCTCGTAAACCATCATGGTTTGCCCATTTCTGGAAAATGTCTCACACACGTGCATCCCAATACCGCCCAGAATAGTACGGGACGCCACATTACTTTCCGCAGCAACGGCAATAACGCGGTGTAAGCCAGCATCGTGTGCAAAGTTCAGGGCCGCATTGGCGGCCTCGCGCGCAATACCCCGCCCTCTTGCATGGGCGAACAAGGCAAAGCGTAGCCCAAACCCACGGCCATCTGGTCGGTCATGGATGCCGGTCATACCAACAAACTGGCCATTTTCATGAATGGTAAAAATACCAACGCGATGACAGGCCCAAAAGGCAATGTCATCCGCCATTTCGCACTCAGCCTGCTGGCGGGTGCAAACACCACCCAGCATTTGGCCAAAAGCCCCACCATCGGCCTTTAGACGGGCCATATCATCCATATCCCGCCATGTAACGGGTTTAAGGAGCAGGCGTGGTGTGCGGACCGAGCGTAAATCCACAGCGCTCAGCCCCCGTAACAAAAGGAGGCCCCATGGCGGAGCCTCCATACATGCACCCTTTTAGCGGGCAAGTGGTTTGTAGTGAATACGTCCCGGCTCCGTGGCATCCGGGCCAAGACGACGGCGCTTGTCTTCTTCATAAGCCTGGAAGTTACCCTCAAACCACTCAACGTGGGAATCACCTTCAAACGCCAGAATATGCGTTGCCAGACGGTCAAGGAACCAGCGGTCATGGGAGATAACCACGGCACAGCCTGCAAACTCAGCCAGAGCATCTTCCAATGCACGCAGTGTGTCCACGTCCAGATCGTTGGTCGGTTCGTCGAGCAGGATCACGTTGCTTTCCTGCCGGAGCATTTTGGCCAGATGTACGCGGTTACGCTCACCACCGGAGAGTACGCCCACCTTTTTCTGCTGGTCGGAACCTTTGAAGTTAAAAGCCCCGACATAAGCGCGGGATGGAACAGCCCGCTTGCCCAGATAGATAACATCCGTCCCGCCTGAGATTTCTTCCCAGACCGTTTTATCGGGGGCAAGATCATCGCGCGACTGGTCAACATAGCCAAGCTTGACCGTTTCCCCGATTTTCAGTTCGCCCGCATCCGGCTTGTCCTGCCCGATGATCATTTTGAACAAGGTGGATTTACCCGCACCGTTAGGACCAATAACACCCACAATGCCACCCGGTGGGAGCTTGAAGCTCAGATTATCAATCAGCAGCTTGTCCCCAAACCCTTTGGTCAGGTTGTCTGCTTCGATTACCGTACCACCAAGGCGCGGGCCGGGGGGGATAACAATATCGGCCACACCGCCCACACGCTCGGCGCTGGCGGCCAGCATTTCCTCATACTTGGCAATACGGGCCTTGCTTTTGCTCTGGCGGGCCTTAGGGCTGGCGTTAATCCACTCCTGCTCGGCGGCAAGGGCACGCTGGCGCGCACTTTCTTCCTTTTCCTCCTGCGACAGGCGCTTACGCTTCTGTTCCAGCCAGGAAGAATAGTTACCTTCAAACGGAATGCCGCGACCACGCTCGATTTCCAGAATCCAGTTGGTCACGTTATCCAGGAAGTAACGGTCATGGGTAATCACCATCACCGTGCCATCGTAGTCACGCAGGGTTTTTTCCAGCCATGCCACGCTTTCGGCGTCCAGATGGTTGGTTGGTTCGTCCAGCAGCAGCAGGTCAGGTTTTTCCAGCAGCAGGCGGCACAGCGCCACACGGCGGCACTCACCACCGGAGAGTTTTTCTACCGAGCTATCCGCTGGCGGGCAGCGCAGGGCATCCAGCGCAATTTCCAGCTTGCGGTCCAGCTCCCAGCCATCACCCGCATCGATTTTTTCCTGCAATTCGGCCTGTTCAGCCAGCAGGGCATTCATTTCATCGTCTTCCATGGGTTCGGCAAAACGGGCAGAAATCTCGTTGAAACGATCCACCGCTTTTTTCAGGTCGCCAAAACCCAGAGCAACATTTTCGCCCACAGTCAGTTTGGGGTCGAGCTGGGGTTCCTGCTCAAGGTAGCCAACACGCACGCCCTCGGCGGCCCAGGCTTCCCCACCATATTCCTTATCAATCCCTGCCATGATCTTGAGCAGGGTGGACTTACCCGCACCATTAACACCCAGAATACCAATTTTGGCACCGGGCATGAAGGAAAGGGTGATCCCCTTGAACACTTCGCGCCCACCGGGATAGGATTTTGTCAGATCCTTCATCACATAGACGTATTGATAGGATGCCATGATGATGAACTCCCGTATGCGGACTAAAGCTGAAAAAATAAAACGGTCACAGGCTGCACTGTAGGCTGGAACAGCCTGCGCCCGGCAGGACTTGAACCCGCAACCAAGCCGTTATGAGCGGCCCGCTCTAACCAAATTGAGCTACGGGCGCGCAGGCGAGTACTGATTTACGCAACCAGCGCCATTTGGCAAGGGTCTGGCGCAGGAAAATCCATATATTCTCCGGTTTATGCTCCGGCTCTTGGCAAGCCGCAGGCGGGCGGATAGGGTCTGCTCCATTACCTTTGATTTATGAGTTGGAGCAGTGTTCATGGACGTTTCCAAACTTTCTCCCGGCAAGGATGTACCGTTCGACATCAATGTCGTTATTGAAATCCCGCAGGGTTCCTCGGTCAAATACGAAATTGACAAGGAAAGTGGCGCTCTGTTCGTGGATCGTTTTCTGTTTACACCTATGGCCTACCCAACGGCTTATGGTTTTATCCCCAATACGCTGGCAGCCGATGGTGACCCGACGGATGCGCTGGTTCTGACCCCTTCCAACGTGGTACCGGGCAGCGTTATTCGTGCGCGTCCAATTGGCGTGCTGAAGATGGAAGACGAATCCGGGCAGGATGAAAAAATCATCTGTGTCCCGCATGACAAGGTACACCCGGAATTCTCCAAGGTCGAAACCACGGACGACCTGCCCGAAATTACGGTTAAAGCCATTGAACACTTTTTCACACGCTACAAAGACCTTGAAAAAGGCAAGTGGGTTAAAGTGACCGGCTGGGGCTCCAAGGAAGAAGCAGGGGCTTTCATCGTCAAGGCGCTGGAAGCGGCCAAGACCAAATAAGACCCACCACAACATGACTTACGGCAGGCAGGACAGCCATTATTACCAGTCTGCCTGCCTCTTCCACACCACATTCACACTGATGGTGTGAGATGTCTTGCGCATCTACCCGATTATCAGCCGATCCATTTTACGCCATGCTCTGAACAACACCCGAGAACTCTTATTTTTCCAAGGGGATGTTCATGCCTGCCATTGGCTCTTCCGCTCACGCGCACAAACAACCGACCCTGTTTATCCCCCACGGGGGTGGGCCGTGCTTTTTTATGGACTGGCCCCAGACATGGGACCATATGGCGGATTTTCTGCGCGGACTGTGTGGCACACTCCCCCAAAAACCAGATGCTATTGTTGTCGTCTCTGGTCATTGGGAAGAACAGGTGGCCACCGTAACTACCAGCGCCCACCCCGAACTGATCTACGATTACTACGGCTTTCCACCCCATACATACACGTTGCAGTACCCCGCCCCCGGCAGCCCGGCACTGGCACAACACATTCGTATGTTGCTTGCCGATGCTGGCATTACCAGTGCGGACAATGCCCAGCGCGGGTTTGACCACGGGGTGTTCATTCCCTTTATGCTGGCTTTTGAACAGGCAGACATTCCTGTTGTGGAGCTGTCCCTGCTCAGCACACTGGACCCGGCCCGGCACATGGCCATCGGGGCTGCCCTTGAGCCTTTACGCGCAGCAAATGTGCTTATTGTTGGCACAGGCATGAGCTACCACAACCTTGCCCACTTCATGAACGGCTCCCCCCTAACCAACCAGCCTGCAAAAGAGTTTGATGCCTGGTTGACGCGTGCCGTAACTGCCCCACCACCAGAACGCAGCCGATTGCTTGCACAATGGGCACAGGCCCCCGGCGCCAAGCTCTGCCACCCACGGGAAGAGCACCTGCTCCCCCTTATGGTTGCGGCTGGGGCCGCCGGACAGGATAACGGGCAACAGATTTATAGCGATACGGTTCTGGGCAAAGCCCTGTCAGGCTACCGGTTTGGGTAAGTCTGCCGGATTACGGGCATTTTTTTGCCCATACCGGGCGACATGCCAACAAAAATGAAAATCTTTACGTTTTTTTGTGAAATGCCTGTTGCCAAAGAAAAAAACATCGTTATAAAGCCCCACATACCAACGCACACAACGAGTGAGCGTTGAAAATGCGGGTGTAGCTCAGTTGGTTAGAGCGCCGGCCTGTCACGCCGGAGGTCGCGGGTTCGAGCCCCGTCACTCGCGCCACTTTCCTTTACATTTTTGTAATTTTCAAAGTGGCGCGAAGCCCCCCTTTCTTCTTTTAATCGAAAAAATACCTTACCTTCACCGGTCGTCTGCACGACCGGCATCAGGATAATCTGCCTAAAACTACCAGCTTTTACTGCTGCAATGCGTCCGCACCCTGCAAGGTCACAGCAACGGCGTGGACTGTGGCAGCAATGCGCGCAGCAGTCTGCACAGCACCAGCCCCCAGTGCATCACGCACGATTTTTTCGTGGCTGGTCACACACAGATCGCACCCATTGATAATGGATACCGCCAGACACCATAGCTCAAAGTCTGCTTTATCCACCCCGGGGTTACCAATCACGCTCATACGCAGTTGCGCAGGCATTTTGGCGTATTCACCACCCGCCATATGCACAAAGCGGTAGTAAATGTTGTTCATGCCCATAATCGCGTTGGCAGACTGTGCCGCAGCCAACGCCTGTTCGGACAGCACATCGCGGAACTGGGCAACAATCTCACGCGTTACCGCATCATTCCGGGCAGCAAGGGCAGAAGCAACAAACGTGCCACCAAGCTGCTGTGGGGTCAGGGAGATGTCGCTCGCCAAAGACCCCAGATTCAGCCGCAGATCCTTGGCGTAATCGGGAATACGATCTTTAAGGGCATCAATAGACATGGCTTTTTCCGTCATATTTATTTTGGGGGAAAACGGTGCCAGACCAATGCGTAGGAACTGGAACACGTAACGCGCAGCTTGGAGCGCAAAACTGTCGACCTCAGGCCTGCTGGCCCCTGTCGTTTAAAAGAGTGGCTGGCGGGGGCCACATAACGGCAGCCCACCGCACCACCCCCGACCCGCCATAACGGACCGGAAGAATAATCAGGATCAGACTTTGATAAAGTCGTCGCCTTTTTTCCAGTTGCACGGGCACAGCTCATCGCTCTGCAGACCGTCCAGAATACGCAGGATTTCCTGCGGGTTACGACCAACAGACAGGTCGTTCACAGATACATGGCGAATAATGCCCTGAGGATCGACAACAAAGGTGGCGCGCAGAGCAACACCGGCATCCTTTGCCATAACGCCCGTACCTTCGGTCAGCTCGCGCTTGATGTCCGCCAGCATCGGGATCGGCAGATCCTTCAGGTCAGCGTGGTGCAGGCGCCAGTTCAGGTGCACGAACTCGCTATCAATGGACACACCGTAAACAACGGCGTCACGGTCTGCGAAGTCCTTGGACAGCTTGCCAAAAGCCACGATTTCGGTCGGGCAGACAAAGGTGAAGTCCTTCGGCCAGAAGAATACGACCTTCCACTTACCGGCATCGGACTTGTCAGAAATCTGAACGAAGTCGCCTTTAAGGCCTTCCGGCCCACCGGGAACTGCGGTCAGATCAAAGCTGGGAAACTTATCGCCAACGGTCAGCATATGTTTGCTCCTTAGTTTCTGGCACTGTGCCTGAACCATCTTTACGGTGGGTCAGGCGGTGCAAGTATGTATGGCCTGCCTTTTTCATTTAATCCAATGAATATTTTATATAAGAATAATTGAGTGTATCGATTAACCATTCTCCGGTTTTCAGGTAGGACTCGGCCATGCTCCCCCTTCCCTCCGCCCAGCAGCTCCGCTACCTGATCGCCCTTTCCGAATTACGCCACTTTGGCCGGGCAGCAACGGCCTGTGCCGTAACCCAATCCACCCTGTCCGCTGGAATCATGACCCTTGAACGCCAGTTGGATGCCCCTCTGCTGGACCGGACGGTGGGTAAAAAGGTGGTTTTTACCCCCCTTGGGCATGAAATAGCCCTTAAAGCCCGGCAGGCACTGGCGGCACTGGAGGCTGTGCCCCAACTGGCCGCCGCTGCCCGCACCCCTTTGACTGGCCCGCTTCGACTCGGTGTTATTCCCACAATTGGCCCATTCCTGATCCCCCGCACGGTTCGCACCTTGCGGGAGCATTTTCCACGTCTGCTGCTTTCCCTGACGGAAGACACCACAGAACATCTGCTGGAAAAACTCTCTCTGGGGCAATTGGACATGCTGGTCCTTGCCATGCCCTGCCTGTGTGATGGCACGGAAACCCATCCGCTCTGGCAGGACCCGTTTTACGTCATCATGCCAGCCAACCACCCTCTGACAGCACTGGAGCATGTGCCTGCGGACCGCCTGTCCGATTATAATATGGTGATGATGGAAGACGGCCACTGCCTGCGCGAGCAAATATTGGCCATTTGCCGCCAAAGCCCCAGCCGCAGCGGTTCAGAGGGCGAGAGTGAGACAACATTTACCGCCATGTCGCTCCACAGCATGGTGGAAATGGTGGAACTGGGTCTGGGAATCGCCATCATGCCCGCCCTGGCCATTGATGCAGGCATTCTGCTCAATCGCAATGTTCTGGCCCGCCCCCTTGCTGGTGGTGCTACATGGCGCACCATCGGGCTGGCATGGCGGCCCCGTTCCCCACGGGCTACAGATTTTTCAACACTGGCCGGCACACTCCTCACACTTGCGCCAGAACCGGAATAAGCGCGCCATTTACACCAGCCAGCACCACAAAAACGTATTTATCGTTACAAAATGCACAAGAAAAATGTGCGATAAATGCGGGGAATATTGACTCAGACGCACGGGGCCGGTATGTGCCGAGCCAACTTATTCATGCATTGAGCAGCATCGGCGGAGAATACGGGCCATGAAAATCAGAAATAGCCTGAAGTCAGCCAAGGTGCGCGACAAAGACTGCCGTGTGGTTCGTCGTCGTGGCCGGGTTTACGTCATCAACAAAAAGAACCCCCGCATGAAGGCCCGTCAGGGCTAATCTATGGTTGGCCTAGCCCCTAGGGGTCAGCTTACCATGATAATCATGCATAGAGCCCGTTCCCTCGGCTACCGAAGGAACGGGTTTCTGTTTTATGGCCTATCCATTGCCCTTATGGCAGTGCAGCCCACCGCCGTGTGGGCCGATACAGCGCCCAACACGCCCCAGTCTGCACACCATGCTGCCCAACCCTCCACTGCGCCCACAGGCACAGGCACAGGCACAGGCACAGGCACAGGCACAGG
>NZ_BAMZ01000018.1:0-20853 GCF_000964225.1 Acetobacter syzygii
TAGTTCAGATAAAAACGTCTCCACAAAACCCGGGGCAATTCAATTGCCTAATTACCCTATGGATCTTACGCTGTGGCACCCGACGAGTTTGGCACTAAGTCGCCTCACGAGAATTGCCGGGGGCAGTCCACGTTTCTTGCAGCGGGGCTGCCCCTCGATTTTGGCGTGGAAACGAGGGGTAAAGTTCTGAAATTACTTAGGAAAAAGACGCTGTCGTTCGGGGTGGGGAAATTTACCAGTTATATGACAAATTCCCGTACACACGCCTTCCCTGACCAATATAACACTGCGCTGTTCCGCAGGATGTAATATAATATTTGTTCGTGAGGTTGGAAATTGTCACCTGCCCGACAAGTCCTTTCAAAAAAGACGCAGCTTTCCCAAAATCATAACGGACACCGGTATCAAACAAAATAAAAGCCGGAACTTTGAAAGAATTCGCCGTATTAGCATAAGTCCAGCCGACATAACGGGCACCGAAATTAAATTCCAGTCCTCTGAATTTCCCTTCAGGAAGAGCATAATTAACAAACATGGACGTCATGTTGCGTGGCACAGCCGCAGCATATTTGCCTTTAAGAGGCAGTGCTGCGCCCTCACGCATATGATATGCTGGCTGATTTGACGTTGGATCATAATAATACGGTACAGTTGTATCATTACTCTTTGAATATCGAACATCGTCATATGTGTAAGATGCGAGAATACGCAGATCCTTCGTGATGTTAGCCTGAGCAGACACCTCGAAACCTTTGGAGGTCATCTGTCCTGTCTGAATGGAATAACCGGGATTTTGTGGATCTGATGTCAGAACATTCGTCTGATCAATGTGAAAAGCCGATGCTGTGAACAGGGCGTCGAAGCCGCGCGGTTTATATTTCAGGCCAGCCTCAAACTGCTTGCCTTCAGTCGGTTTGAAAGCATGTCCTTCCACATCCGTACCTGTCTGTGGCTGAAAGGATGTCGCATAACTGAAATACGGGGCAAGTCCGAAATCAAGTTCATATGTCGCACCAGCCCGCCAGGTAAACGCCTTTGTCGAAAAGGGAGAGGTCGTTGTGCTGCTGGTACCCGTGTACGGAAAATTTGATTGTGACCAGCTGTTTTGTGAAAACCAGTCCTGGCGACCACCCACAGTTACAGTCAATCCTTTGTATCTGATCTGATCCTGAAAATAGACACCGACCTGATCATAGGTGTCTCGCCCGAACCATGACCAGGATGTTGCGTCCGCTGGCCCCATTCCTGGGTAGCCAAAATGCGGTGTAAAATTCCCATATTGGGGCGCGTAAATATTCAGACTGTTCGCATCGGAGCGGTAATACTGACCATTGGAATGATAATCCCAGAAATCGACACCAACGACCGCTGTATGACGGACTTCTCCTGTCCGGTATTTTCCGAGGAGATGTGAATCCAGTGCTACAGTGCGCGTCGTGTTGGGCACAGAGAAAGCCACGCGCGGCTGCGTAACTCCGTCAGAATCAAGCGCTCCGGATTTTGTATAAACATAGCTAAAATTGGTTTTCGACTCCTCATAACGAAATGTCTGATGAAACGACAGATGGGAATTGAACTGATGTGAAAACAGATATTCAAAAAGACCACCGGTTTCCTTGTGATTGTTCCATCCTGGCTCTCCCATGAAAAGATGCCTAGAAAGACGTCCATATTTTCCAGGAAACAGCGTTCCCACAGCCGGAAGATAAGAAGAATACGCTCCATCTTCTGGTGTATAAACGTAGTTTCCAATCAGTGTCAGATCCGTCTTGTCATCAATCTTCCAATCAACTGAAGGAGAGATACCAACACGATGGTAGCGAACATAATTCGTCTGCGTGTCCTGGGAGACACCGATGCCCGCGATGCGGTATTTCAGATTCCCTGACGACGTGATTTTGTCACTGACATCAAATGTTGCCTGATAACGGTTCCAGTTACCAAAACCCACAGATACATTTCTCAGCGGCGTATCAGTAGGTCGTTTCAGACTCTCGTTGATGATGCCCCCAGGGGCCGCCTGTCCATACATTACGGAAGTAGGGCCATTGATCGTTTCAACCCGCTCAATAAAGGACGGATCCAGCGCTACCTCAGAGTTCGAAATCAATCCATCGATAAACTGCGATGAAGAAAACCCCCGCTGCTTAAAAGAACCACCACCAAACCCCGCTGCCGCTCCGTTAGTCTGCTGGCCCATACCCTCAGCATAAATTCCCGGTGTGTAGCGTAACGCCTCTGCCAGATTCTGAACCTGCTGGTCCTGCATCTGCTGTTTCGTCACAACGTAAATCGAATTCGGAATTTCCGTGATCGGCGTATCTGTTTTTGTGCCTGACATGGTGGTCTGCGCCACATAACCAACGCCCGGACCTCTGGGATTCTCCGTGCCGTAAGCCCCCTGAACGCGGACGGGACCAAGAGTTATGCTGGCAGCGGTTTTCGTCAGAATCACGGTTCCATTTCCTGAAACCACATAACTCAATCCTGTGCCCGCAAGAAGCTGCCCCAGCGCCTGCCGGGACGTCAATTGTCCATGTACGCCCGATGTTTTCACACCGCGCAACAGTTCACCCGGTGCTGTCATCTGCAGGCCGGACTGTTTTCCAAAGCTCAAAAGAGCGGAGGACAGAGGCTGTGCCACAATGTTGTAAGTACGCGTGGTCTGGGTGGCGGCCGCTGACAGGGCAGTTGTTGCTGACTGAGCGTGTGCCGGAACCGCCATTACCAGAGCGGTCAACGCCGTTCCTGCGAGAATGCGGGACGCATGAGGCAGGCGGACGCAGGCAAGAAAGGCCGACGAAACAGCGGCTGGCGCGAGACGGGCGGAAACGGGCACGTTTTGGCCGGTCGAGCGGGGAGAGCGGAAGCGGGCCGAACTCGTGGAATGAGGGGCAGCAACATGCGTGAGGCGATCGTGCAAAATACGAAATGTGGGTGCGCAAAAAGCGTCGATCATCCTGCAAAAAACGGGGGGCGTGGTGTTCGTGGAGCCTGCCCGCGCCGGCTGGCCCTCTGTCAATGGCGTCACTCTCTGTCTCTCCGTCGTGAGCGTTGCGGGCCGGAAGCAAGTGGTCTCATTATCCAGTTGAGACTGCCTTGCATTCTTATCCCTTCTACTATGCACAACGATGGGGAAAAAATTTTTCCAATAAAAAAACGAGTCTAGCCGGATTTTTTTGGCGAGCACGCGCAGGTTCGTTTTAAAAAGTTGATTTATCGGTAAATTTTTTGTCGGTTTTTTGTGGTGTCGGGCAAACGGAAAATGCAATCTGATAGACGGCCGGGCTCTGACCAAACCCGGAAGAGGTCACGGCCCATAAAACGAAAGATCAGATGTGAAACTGTCGGCGGACTCAGTAAAGCACGGTCACCCACGGCCCGAGACGCCTGATGTTTGCCTGTCTGGCCTGGGCGATTGCCTGAAGTGCGGCATCTGGATCAGCAAGGCTGTAGGCACCGGAGACCGGCTGCCGTGCAAGGCTGGGTGCTATGATTACCCTGGTCTGTAGCCACGGCCGAAGCCGCTCGATGACACGGCCCAACGGTTCATCATTCGCCAGAACGAACCCATCGGCCCATGCACTCATCTGGTCCGCAGGCCGCTCGGTCGTATGGAACGTGGCAGCATCCGCCGTGATCATCTGTCCTGCGGAGAGGTCCACTCCCTGAGGGGGAAGCTTCCCGCCCCGGACACGAACCTGTCCGGCCTTCACAGCCACGGTTAGTCCTTCACCCTGTCGGCTGACGTCAAACAGCGTGCCGATATCCTCGGTCTCAAATGCGCCAGCACGCACAAGAAAAGGCCGCTTTTCGTCGTGAACAACCGAAAACAGAGCCTCCCCCGCCAGAAGGGTTACATGACGCCTGTCACCACCGGGACCAAAAGTCACAGCACTTGATGGCGCAAGGGTAATGGTTCCTCCGTCAGGGAGTGTAAGCGTTACACGTTCAGCCGTTCCGGTCATGGCATCCGCCCGCAGCCGCAGCGTGATATCCGGAAGAAAGACAACCAGCGCTGCGCAGGCGGCAAGAGCCATAACCCCTGCTACCAGAGTGCGACGTCTGGATTGAAAAACAGGAAAACGGTGTTTGGTTGCTCCGGCGGCGACCTTGTGATCGGCCTGCCAGTTCCCAGTATTCCCAGCAGGAAGAGCAGCGACAATACCCATCGCTTTCTGCGTATGGCGCCATACATCGTCGTTGACAGGCGATGCGGCGCGCCATGCTTGGAAATCTGCCTGTACAGAAGGATCATCCGGTTCTTCCTGAAGCAGGATCAGCCAGTTTGTCGCATCCTTTTCCGCACGGGCTCTGGTCGGGTCGGGGGGCGTCGCCATCAGCATCTTTCAGATAAAACAGGGTTTTATGAGAGCACATGATGGCATGCCACGCGCCTCTATAGCGTTTGACGACAAAGGGATGATTTTTTCCAACGCAAACACTGATTTTATGGCCATTCGACGTGTTCGCGGCACCGGTCCACGGCTGCCGCAACGAGCGTATGGGCCATGGCTAAAGAAATATTGAGGTGTTCAGCAATCTCACGCAGTTTGCAACCACCGAAACGATGCATTTCAAATGCTATGCGCATGCGCGGCGGCATTGCGCTGATGACCACGCGAACAGCATCCAGCGCGGTTTTGTCCCATGCGATCTGATCCGCAGCCGGGTTCGTATCCGCGACGTTATCAGCAAGATGCTCAGGAGACGCGGTGTCGAAAATTTCCTGTTCCCGGACCTCCCTTCGTCCTTTGTCGATCGAGAGGTTACGCACAATGCGGTACAGATAGCGCAGAGGCTCCGATGGCTGTGTATCTGCTGCGGCGCGCGCAAAACGGAGCCATGCTTCCTGAACAATGTCCTCCGCAACGGATCGGTCCCTGACAAGGCTACTGGCATATTTGAGTAGCGCCCGCTGATGCGCGGCATATAGGGTTGCGAACGAGCCTGCCTCTTCCAAAGGGTCCACCTCTCCCGCACCAGCTGGTCTATAACGGCCTGACTTTATCTTGATCGATACTGTGCGACTCATTATCAGTCTCGACTTTTAACGTCTTTCCTGCCAACAGGCAAGGAACGGGATTTCCCGCTAAAAAAACGTATTATTGGAATTTTTCGGCAGCCAGCGTCTGACCTAATGGAGGTGCGACATAATCGACTGCCCATCGCAGGCGCATAGGAGACTTCCCCCTACTCTCTCAACCCGTCACGAAAATCCGCGCAGCCCTCTGCCTCTGATGTTTACACCGGGGCAAACCCGTACCCACTTTCACATCAAAAAAGTCGATAATTGGGTAGGACGTGGAATTCTGGATAGAAATTTTAACCCCACCATTGCAGAATAATTAATATAAATACATAATAACATAATTATATTTCCCAATGAAATAATTAATCAGAGACATCAAAACAATATTTTCGATAGATAATAAAACTGAAAATAAAAAAACTTTATCGTACCCTATTTTCTCCGCCATAACAGACCCGGTCACTCCAAGAATTGCTGCTGCAATAGCGCTTGTACTTTGAAATAATGTGAAATCTATTCCGGGCTGATAAGGTGATGTCAATATCATGAACCGAGAATAGCTAGCAACAAAACTGGACGCCATAAGTGTGGCCTCACAAACAAAAAGAGAAAAAAGAATAGGTGTGCTGAGAAAATGCAGTTTTATCGAAGAGAAAATGACTGCAAGAAGGACAGCATGACAGATGGCGATCATATACATAGCGTTTTTTGCGCCCGCTCTGCTGACCATCATACCACCTGCAATTGTACCACATAAACCCGAAACAACACCGCCAATACCGTTAAAAACACCAACAGCATTGAGAGAAATACTTTGGTCAATCAAAAAAGGACCCGTCAAACCCTGCACTAACCGGCCACTCATTTCATACATAATGGTCAGAACAATGCCACACCATATTTCTCCCCTTCTGAGTGCGTTCAGAAGACCGGGACGCAACTCCTGAGGGCTGACTGGAAAAACCTCCCTATTTTCCTGATTATAAAAGAGCATTGAAGCCGTAAGGCTTAAAACAATAAAAGCCATAACAAAGCAGCCAATCCGCCACCCCAAAACACCGTATAGGCTTACAAAAACACTTCCGCCCAATACCAGGCCAATATTAGGCATCTCCCACCTACGCCATATTGCCTTTTTCCCTCTCGTTTGCCGGGATCTGTTCAATAAGGAATGCATAGCAGGCAATATCCACGATTGTTGCGGAAACCGCCGCATACAAAAGGAGAACGAACAGACCCGAAAATAGCTGAGGGGACCATCAACGGTTTATACAAGGCTGAGGTCATCCATCATCTGGGGCCATGGAAATTCATGGCGCAGGTCGAATGGGAAACCTTCAGATGGGTGGCCTGACGCAGTTCACGGACCTCACGCTCCAACGCCTTGATCCGTGCCGTCTTGGCCGTGGTCGGCCCCGGTTGCGCACCCGCGTCCCGCCGGGCCTGCTTCCACCAGTCATGCAGGCTGTCGCCCGAGCATCCAAGTTTGCCACCAATCTCACGACAGGCAGCTAATAAGCTCGGGTAATCCGATCGATGCTCTTCCAGAAGGTGCACCGTACACTCACGAAACTCAGCCGAATAACGTGATGTTTTCTTCTTCTCTACCATAAGGCTCATCCTCCGAGAGTTTTACTCTCCGGTAAAACCGGGGCAGTTCACCGACCGGACGCGACAAAACACGCCGCACCTATCAGGCAGCCCCAAGTTTCTGGTTACATTGAGTTCTCACGCCTTGCGGCATGACCTTATGAATTGCAGGGACACCCCACGCATGTTGCGCAGCATCACCCACCGAGTTTGACATGGGCCGCCCCTCGCATCTTGCCGGGGGCGGTCCACGCTTCTTGCAGCACGGTTGCCCCTCGACTTTGGCATGGAGACGTGGGGCAAAATGCTGAATTTAATGGGAAAAAGGTGCTGTAGTTCGGGGTGGGGAAATTTCACCACGAATATGAGATATTCCCGTATATTCTCTGAGCTTGTCCATAATAACAGGTGCCTCCAGCCATCCCAGAACTGCATGATGTAACGTAGCGTGTGTTTGCTAAGTTCGAGATTGCCAACTGAGTACGCAAACCCTTCAACATTGGGGACGCGTTCTCGAAATCATAATGAGCACCTACATCAAAAAGTAAATAGTCTGGCACTTTGTAGCTATTAGCATTATCGGCATATGTCGATCCGATATAACGAATGCCGAAATTTACACCAAGACCATGAAATATCTGTCTTGGCAACGTGTAGTCAACGAACATATTCACCATGTTTCGTGGAAGACCAGCTATATACTTCCCCTGCTCACTGATAGTTCCGAGATTGGTTCCATCCATATCGCGAAGTGTTACTTTATTATTGCTCTTTGTGGCACGTGTCTCATTAAATGAATAAGACGCAGTTAAACGGATGTCTTTCGTAACATTGGCATGGGCCGATAATTCGACGCCTTTGGACGTAACAGTGCCTGCATCCGCATTATAACCGGGATGTTCAGTGTCTGTAATCTGATAGTGGTTTTCCTTGATGTCGTAAGCCGCCGCCGTGAGTAAAATATTCGTATTCGGCACCAAATATTTCAGACCAGCCTCAAATTGCCGTCCATTCAATGGTTTAGCCGCCTGACCATTATATTGGACTGAACCCGTTTGCGGAAGAAACGATGTTGAATAGCTGAAATAAGGAGTTAATCCAAAATCCAAATTATACGTAAACCCAGCCCTCCATGTAAATTTGGAAGATGAGTACTTATCGTCTGACTCGACATAAGGTTTAGTAATCACGCCATGCCCAGACGTTAGGAAGTTATCTCCTATGATAAATGGCCCAGCATCATTATACCAATCCTGTCTCCCTCCAAGAATAACAGATAGTTTTTTCCATTTTATCTGGTCTTGGAAATATACTCCGCTCTGATATTGCACATCACGCATATTTTGGATTCTTATATTATCAGGACTACTTAGACTAAAATTTGGATACGTAATATAGTAAACAGGATCCCATATATTTATAGGTTTTGTACCATTCACATCATATGTTATATTCTGAGTCAGATCGACACGCCTAAAATCCATTCCAGCTACGAGAGTCTGCTGGACACCACCCGTATTGACATGTCCGACAAGCCTACTATCCAGAGCCAGTGTGGCATGCGAACTAGCCTGATGCCACGCCCTACGATTAATAGTTTGGTTTTCTTGGAGAGAACCAAACAAATAGGTCTGTTTGATATTTGTTGATGAATCTTCATACCGGAACGTTTGCTGAAATTCGAGAAATTTATTAAACTTGTGCTGGAATTGATATTCAAATGACGCCGTTTTCTGTCCATTTTCATTTAAGGACGGATCTCCCAGAAATCGTGACCGTGGAAGGTAACCGTATTTACCCGGAACCAGAGTGCCTACGCCCGGATAACCGCTTCCTTGTGCTTCCGATGGCGCGTACAGATATTGGCCAATGAGCGTCAAGCTGGTTTTCTCATCAATGTCCCATTTAATTGACGGGAGAACACCAACTCGTTTGTAATTAAGGTAATCAGTTTGACTCCCTTGCGTTACACCTATTCCTGCAATTCTATATTTCAGATTTCCCGACTTCGTGATTTTGTCGCCGACGTCGAAGGTCGCTTCATAACGACCCCAGTTACCGAAACCAACACTCACGTTTCGTATTGGGGTTTCGCCCGGTTGTTTTAATTGAGTCGCGATCAATCCACCGGGTCCTACCTGTCCATAAAGAACTGAAGCTGGCCCGTTGAGCGCCTCAACGCGTTCGACAAAAGCGGTTTCGCCAGCAGCCAAAGCCCCCCCCACAAGCCCATCAACATATTGCGTGCTCGCGAAGCCACGCATCATGATGGATCCGGTACCGTTAGCATTGCCGCCTGCTGCAGAGCCAATACTGGAAGTCCCCAATCGTTCGGCATAAACACCCGGCATGTAACGTAGAACTTCTGCGACAGTCTGGGCCTGCTGATCCAAGATTTGCTGCTTGGTAATAACATAAACAGAATTAGGTATTTGTGTAATGGGCGTGTCCGTTTTCGTTCCAGCGTCAGTGTATGTGGCGACATAACCAACACCGGGTCCTATGGAAGCCTCATGGGCGTTAAGACTGCCGCCGACACGGATCGGGCCAAGCGTGATATTGGCCGCCGCTTTTGTCAGAACGACGGTCCGGCCACCTGTGATCGTGTACGTCAGGCCAGTCCCGGAAAGGATCGCATTGAGGGCCTGAGCAGACGTCATCGTACCGCTAACACCATGCGTTGTCAGAGATTTTGCAAGCTTTCCATCAACAGAAACCTGCCACCCACTTTGCTGTCCGAACCTGGCGAGACCATCTTCAAGAGATTGGGCTGGAATGGAAAATGATCTGACTGTCTGAGCACTTTGGGAAGGTTCTGCACCATAGCTTTTCGTCACAGCGACATTCAGAAACGTCGTACTACCCAGCGCGATGAACCACGCCACCTGCCGCCCGCATCGCTTCATTCTATCGTCAATCGTCATCACCTTATCCGTTCCCATTCGCATGGGTCGTCACAATTGCGAATGCAATGCAACCGCACCCATCATTGGGCTAACGAATGGGTAGAGGGCGTTTTTCAGAAAAAAATGACTTACGGTGAGGATTTTCTCTACGGCGCTGCCAATATTGTCAGCCAGGGCGAAACCTGATGCATCTGAGCATGATGCGCGGCTGCGATCGCCCGAAATGCGCCAATCGGGTCACTTGTGTCATAAACGCCGGTGAGTGACTTCTCCCCAAAGGAAGAACCATAAAGGACGACAACCCCCCGATAGTAAGGCTTGAGCCTATCCACGACGGTGGACACGCTGTTTTCTTTTGCAATAATCTGCCCCGCAGACCATGCTCCTACATCTTCCGGAGCCCCACTCCCTTGAGTGACGCTCACCCCGCTGTTTACGGTTCTAATCCGCTCCCAGGTTCCAGCATTGAGATTATGAAACCCACCCGAAACGTCCTGCACCCGGACCTCTCCTTCCCGGACAGAGACTTCTTCTTCACCCTGAGACATTCTGACGTCGAAAATAGTTCCGATATCCGTCACGGTAAATTTGTCTGTGTGAACCTCAAAAGGTCGCGCCATATCATGTCGAACCTTAAAGAGTGCTTCTCCTTTCAAAAGACGAATATCCCGTTTCTCTACAGAGTAAGACATTTTTACCGCACTTCGCGGTGCCAGTATCAGTTCACTACCATCGGATAGACTGACTGTTCGCGTCTCTGCCGTGCCTGTGACGTAATCGGCCTGCAATCGAAGCAGAAGATCAGAGGACCATATGAAGGTAACGGCAGCGGCTGCCGCGAATCCAGCAATTGAAAACCTCACGAAACTGGCAGGTCTTCTTTTGGGCCTACCCTGCTTGGACGCAATATTTTGTTCCACACTTGAGAGAGATGCCCATTTCTCACGATAAAGCGGGCCGATTTGCCGGAAATTCTCAAGCCCCTGTGTAAGCTCCCGCCACTCTTTCCGATGATCCTCAGCAGCGGCAAGCCACGCTTCAAAGCGTTCCCTGAGCACAGAATCGTCAGGCTCTTCTGAAAGGGCAATTTTCCACTCAACTGCCGTTGTTGGATTGAAGTCCTCACTCACGCTTCGCCTGCACCCTTCTTGTTCGCTTGCCTTGCGTCTGCGACTACCGGGATCAATCCGAACAACACATCTCTTTTTATGCGACGAATGAAGGCTTGCATATTTTCAATGAATTATAGCTTGCTCACCTGATCAGGATTCAGGTGTGGAAAGACGTTTGCGACAATGCTCCATACCCGCCGCGACAAGGGAATGCGCCATTCCAATAGAGACCCCTAAATGAGCCGCTATTTCCCGTAGTTTTCGTCCGTCGAACAGATGCATTTCCAATGCGACGCACGTCCGTTCTGGCAATTCCGCCATAGCAGCGCGCATCGCCCGCATGTCGGATTTTCCCGAAGCCTCACCTTCTGGTGTAGGGACATCCGCTTCGATTGTTTCAGAAGAACTGTCTACCCCATGATCAAACAGTCCGGCCTCGAATTGCCGTCGTCGATAACGGTCAAACGCCAGATTCCGAATTATGCGGTAAACATAATTCAGTGGGTCCGAAAGAACACGGCCTTGTATCACTGTTGCGGTAGTCAGACGCAGAAAAGCATCCTGAACAACATCTTCCGCCAAGCTATCATCTCTCATGATACCTCTGGCGAAACGCACAAGATCAGTGCGGTGTGTCGCGAAAAGCTCGAAATATTTATCCGGCTGTCCCACTCTATCTTTACGCCACGCCCGCCTTCCGGCTCTGTTCTCCCTCTCAGGAGCGCAAGTAAGCCGTGATTGCCTCTCTCGCGCCACCGCAAATGCGACACGTTCTTACTTTCTCCTATCGTTAAACGCTATTTTATGCAAGCTGGAAGAGGAGATAGCAGGGATCGACAATGCCTCCGCGCTGTCGCCTACACGTCGATTATGAGTGAATTATGATGGAAATGGTTGCGGGGGAAGACAACCAACGATACTTGCGATTGGTAGACCGTGAGATACCCCGCATCGCGGCATGAGAGAGTAACCCTGCCAGAGCACATGGGCACATCCAACTAGGATCCTTGTTATAAGCAAGCCGCCTCATATGCGATCCTGTATCATGGTCAATATATGAGGCTACTTTCTTCACTGACGCCTTCGATCCGTCTGCACTGATTACGGTGTGTACACCACACAGGAGGAACTGGCTCCCCTTGAAAAGCCAGAATCACCCTCCTGCGTTCGTGCGAAGGATTTTAAACATTGTATCGGACCCTCTCGGGCCGGAAATATGATCCGCCCGAAGCGTCGGATCATTGATTTTTGAAATGGGGCCAACTAGGTTAATGGTTCTGAAGCATGCCTAGCGGGCTTCGGCCCAGGTATTTGGAAATCGGCTGGTTTACAAGGCCAGTCGGTTTTCCATCCAGCTTGCCTTAGGAGTCAGATACGGCCCCCTAGGCGGAAGCTCATCAGGACTGGCCGGCGGAACTTCAGGAAACCGCCTCCCATCCTTTACCTCAGCGATCCGCCCCTGATTGAGGCCGAAAAACGCTGCGATGTCGTGGTGCCGATCGCCCCGCTCCACCATTCCCCGAATAAGCGCCACATCGCGCTCTGTGATTGTGAGGCCGCTCGGCCTCGCACGCAGTGTCATATGCTTCTCCTATATTTCTAAAGTCAGACTCTGGCCTGACACCCCGTATGTGAAAAAAAATCGGTGGGAAGTCAAGGTTAAATCTAATTATTACGATCCGTAGCATATTACGATTTTATATTCCTTGACGTTGTAACTTGCTACGGATATCACTTTCATATGAAAGATCGAAAGAAAACTGTCTCCCTATGTCGCTCCAGCGCACGCCTTTTGGATGTCGCGGAGGTTTTTGCGGGCGTTGGTGTGTCGCGCGAGGAAAAGGTAGTCCGCTCGGGTAAAAGACTGCCGGTTATCGGAGTGCGTGACTTTCAAGATGGCGCTGTAGCCGCACGAGAAGCGCTAGACACAGTAGGTTTTTCGTCCCCCGCCAAAGCCGCGACCTATGCGGTGCAGGTTGACGACGTTCTCGTCACGGGGCGCGGCACGCTGCTAAAATTCGGCCTCGTAGGTGATGAGACCGCAGGGGCTATCGCCAGCGCAAACATCATTGTCGTGCGGCCCGGCCCTGATGTGGCGGGCGGTGCCCTGTTTGCAATCCTGTCCAGCGATGTGTTTCGCCCAAAGATCGAGGTCCTACGAAGAGGGGCGACGACGCTGCTGTCCCTGTCGCCGAAAGACCTTGCCAAGCTCGAAATCAATCTGCCGTCGCGGAACGAACAGGAGCGCATAGCCGCCCTCGTTAAGAACGCGCAAATCGCCTACCGCACCGCCCTGGAGGCTGCCGAAATCCGCCGCTCACTCGCGCGGCGTCTGATTGACGCTCGTCTATTTGGCGACAACCAGAACAATTGAGGAAAACATGGCCAAGCTTACACGCACCGAACTGGAAAATCATCTTTGGAAATCCGCCGACATCCTGCGCGGCTCCATCGATAGTTCCGATTACAAGATCTACATCTTTGGCTTTCTGTTCCTGAAGCGACTGTCTGATCGCTTTGAAGAAGAAGTTAAGGAGGCCATGCGTCAGGGTCTGCCGGAGGATGTCGCCTACAGCGACCCGGACGAGCACGAGTTCTTTCTAGTTGAACGCGCGCGCTGGTCGTCGATCAAAAAGCTGACGACGGGCATTGGTGACCACCTCAACAAGGCATGCGCCGCGATTGAGGACGCCAATCCCTCGATTGAAGGCGTACTGGCCAATATCGACTTCAATTCCGAATCACGCCTTGGCGACGCCAAGAACCGCGAAGGCGTTTTATCGCGTCTGATCGATCACTTCTCACGCATTGACCTGTCGAACGCCTCGCTTTCCGAGCCGGACATGCTTGGTCGCGCCTATGAATACCTGATCGATAAGTTTGCAGATGATGCAGGCAAGAAGGGTGGCGAGTTCTATACCCCCCATCATGTCGTGCGGCTGATTGTCGAGTTACTGGACCCCAAGCCAGGCATGCGCATTAGCGATCCCACCTGCGGCTCCGGCGGCATGTTGGTTCAGGTCGCGGAGCATGTGGCGAAGCTTGAAGGTAAGAGGCTGGGTGAAGCACTCAACATCACGCTGCATGGACAGGAAAAGAACCTCGGCACATGGGCCATCGCTAAGATGAACCTGCTGCTGCACGGGCTTCGCGATGCGCGAATTGAAAAGGGTGATACGATCCGTAATCCGCGCCTGCTCGATCAGGACGGCAACCTCTTCCTTTATGATCGCGTGATCGCCAACCCGCCTTTCTCTCTGGATAGCTGGGGCGCAGAGGACGTCTCAGGCGACACCGAGAAGAAGGGACATAACCGATTCATCTACGGCATCCCCCCTAAAAATATGGGCGATCTGGCCTTCGTTCAGCACATGGTGGCGACGCTCAACGCTAAAGGTGTTTGTGGCGTGGTGATGCCGCACGGGGTGCTGTTCCGCGGCTCAGGCGACGGGCGCATTCGCGAAGCGATGCTAAAAGCCGATCTGTTCGAGGCGATCATCGGCCTGCCGGAAAACCTGTTCGCAGGCACCGGCATCCCCGCAACTGTTTTGATCCTCAACAAGGCAAAAGCGCCCGAGCGTAAAGGCAAAGTTCTGTTTATCCACGGCGCGAAGAAGTTTGAGGAGCGGCCCAAAAAGAACATCTTGGGTGAAGGCAATATCAGAGACATCTGTGACGCCTTCCGTGCATGGAAAGATGAGGACCGCTTCTGCCGCATCGTCGACGTGAAGGAAATTGAGGAGAATGATTTCAACCTCAACATCTCCCGCTACATCGACACGCTTGAGCCCGAAAAGCCAATCGATGTGAAAGCTGAGCTTGACAAGCTCTGGACCGCCGAGAAGGCACGCGATGAAGCCGCCGCGCGCATGAATGCCCTTCTCAAGGAGATGGGTTATGTCGGTTAAGGTGCCAAAAGGTTGGACTGCCGTGCGGTTTGGCGATGCAATGCGTTTGGAGGGGCGGCGCGAACCAATTGATCCCTCACGCTCTTATAAACTTCTCGGGGTACGTTGGTACGGAAATGGTGCTTTCTTACGTGAAGAGCGGATTGGCCAAGGGTTATCGGCTCATCACATCTATCGGGTTCAGCCGGGAGATGTGATCTACAATCGGCTGTTCGCCTGGAAGGGCTCGTTTGGATTAGTTGGCGACGATCTAGCGGATTGTTATGTCTCGAATGAATTCCCGCTATTTTCGGCGAGACTGGATAGAGTTGATCCCCAATTCCTACTCCGCGTCCTGCAGCATCCGCGAACGTCAGAGCGTGCGGACGCCTTCTCGACGGGAACAACTTCGATCAGCCGAAACCGATTGAGCGAAGACGATTTTCTTCATTTCCCTCTTGTCCTTCCTCCGCTCGCTGAACAACGCGCGATTGCCAAGGTCTTAGGTACGGTGGAGGAGGCCATCGCTAAGATTGAGGCGCTGATCGTGGCGCTCGTCGACTCCAAGCACGCCACCATGCGGGAACTGCTAACGCGTGGCGTTCGACGCGAGAAGGCTCCGATGAAGCGGTTACCAGCGCGCTGGGTACTTGGGCGAGTAGCCGAGGGTATCACGCATATCCCGGCAGATTGGGACCTCGTGACGCTGACGAAGGTTGCTAAACTCGAAAGTGGCCACACGCCCGACCGCAAGGAGCCCACCTATTGGGACGGAAATATCCCGTGGATATCACTGCAGGATGCCGATGCACTCACCAAAGTGACCATCTCTGAAAGCGCCGAAGCCATCGGGGCTTTGGGCTTGGCCAACTCATCGGCACGCATGCTTCCGGTAGGAACTGTAGTGCTTCAACGAACTGCGAACGTCGGTCTTGCTTCGGTCATGGGGCGCGAGATGTGCACCAGTCAGCATTTCGCGAATTGGATCTGCGGAAACAAGCTTGATCCATACTATCTTCAGCAGGTTTTCCGGCACATGTCGCGTGAGTGGGAGCGTCTTGTCGCCGGGAGCGTCCTGCCTGACATCTACATGGGAACCTTCAAGGCATTGCAAATTCTTCTTCCACCATTGGCGGAGCAGAAGAAAATTGGCGAGGTCGGCGTCGCCTTCGACCTGAGGATTGAAGAAGAGCGAAGCACGTTGACCGCCCTGAGTGAGAACCGCAAGGCGCTTGCGCAAGAACTGCTCTC
This sequence comes from Acetobacter syzygii, assembly GCF_000964225.1. Classification (GTDB taxonomy): domain Bacteria; phylum Pseudomonadota; class Alphaproteobacteria; order Acetobacterales; family Acetobacteraceae; genus Acetobacter; species Acetobacter syzygii. The sequence continues at coordinate 15,779 of NZ_BAMZ01000018.1, forward strand.
GGGTCGGGTCCGCCTTCCAGACAGCATGATTGCGCATCATCGTGACAAAGCCGGACAAGCTGCATGAACGAGACCAGTGAACAGCTTGAGCGCGAATGGGTTGAGGTGCCGGCGACGGACCTGCTGCGGGTGCTGTTCGATTATAGACCATTGTCTCCAAACGATGTGCGACTGTTGCGCGACGGGCTAGCAACCGAGCCGGTTCTGACGGTTCGCCTCGCGGAATGCCTGAAGCGCCTTAATCCGTGGCTTGGTGATGACGGTGTTAGCCGCGCTGTAGCCACTGTCACGCGGGTTACCGCCGTCGATGTGATGGAGGCGAACGAGAGCGCCTATACGGCTCTCACCTACGGCGTGACGGCCTCCCATACTGAAGGTGGCAGACGACAGGACCGCAATGTGCGGTTCTTCGATTTCGACGATCCATCCGCCAACACATTTGAGTTCGCGAGGCAAGTTGCCATCAGGGGCGCACGTCAGGACATTATTCCCGATATCGTCGTTTACGTGAACGGTCTCCCGCTCGCTGCCATCGAATGCAAATCGCCATCACTGGCCGACCCGATGGGTGAGGCGATCCGCCAATTCCGCCGCTATGAAAGCCGGGATGAATTCGCCGGGCTTGGCGCTACTCGCCTGTTCGAGACGGCTCAAATTTCCATTGCACTGGCGCGCGATGTGGCGAAGTACGGCACGACGCTCACGCCTGCTCGCCAATGGGCTGAGTGGAAAGACCCATATCCGCTCACGCTCGATGCGCTCGCGGCGCAATTGGGTCGGACACCAACCGGGCAAGACATCTTACTCGCCGGACTTCTCGCGCCAGCCAATCTGCTCGATCTCATCCGCAACTTCGTTATGTTCGAGACTATCGACGGACGGCGCATCAAGAAGCTGGCGCGCTATCAGCAGTTCGTTGCCATCGGAAGGGCGATTGAGCGCATCCGGACCGCACCTAACCCACAACGCCGTGGCGGGGTTATCCACCACACCCAAGGCTCCGGTAAGTCGCTGACAATGGTGTTTCTTGCGACCAAACTGCGCCGCCTTCCCGAAGCCGAAAATCCGACGATTGTCATCGTTACGGATAGAACCGACCTTGATGACCAGATCACCGGACAATTCCAGCGTTCAGGATTTGCCAACCCCATCCAGGCCGAAAGCGGAGACGCGCTGCGCAACGCTCTATCGGGCGGCGCTGGAACCACAGTTCTGACCACCGTCCACAAGTTTCACAGCGCCGTGCCGAAACGCTCTTCGGTCATTTCTAAAGCGCGGAACGTCTTCGTCATGGTTGATGAAGCGCACCGGACGCAATATGGTGCGCTTGCCGCTCGGATGCGGGCGGGACTGCCCAATGCCTGCATGATCGCCTTTACCGGCACGCCCATTGACAAAAAGGACCGCAACACCCGTGAGGTCTTCGGCGACTATCTGCACCGCTACTTGATCGACCAGGCTGTGAAGGATGGAGCGACCGTCCCAATCTATTACGAGATGCGCGACGCACAACTACGGATCGACGGCCGCGATCTCGAACGGGATATTCGGGCCATGTTCCCTGAACTGTCGAACGAAGAGATTGAGAAACTGAAGCGTGGCATGCGGCTTCAGGAGAAACTTGCCGGAGCTCAAGTTCGTGTTGAGGCCATCGCCAAAGATATCCTAGCACACTATCGAAGCACTATCGAACCGAATGGTTTCAAAGCCCAAATAGTGACGGTCAGCCGAGACGTCGCCGTGACCTACGTCGAAGCTTTGCGGCAACTCGGTGCGCCAGAATGCGCGCTGATCATGTCCGCATCCAACAACGACAGCGCCCGGTTGCAAGCCCATCACCTGTCCAAACGCGACCGCGACACCATGATTGGCCGGTTCAAGAAGCGTGACGATCCACTGAAAATTTTGGTCGTGTGCGATATGCTGCTCACCGGTTTTGACGCGCCGGTAGAGCAGGTTCTGTATCTCGATGCCCCTCTACGAGAGCATACGCTTTTGCAGGCCATCGCCCGCGTGAACCGGGCCGCTGACGGTAAGACCTATGGGCTGGTCGTTGACTATTGGGGCGACAATCGACGCATTTCTGACGCCCTGGATATGTTCTCGGACGAAGACGGCATAGCCAGTGCGCTTCGTCCACTATCCGAGAAAGTCCAGCTTCTTGAAAGTCGGCACCGAGCGGCCATTCGGCTCTTCGAGGGTGTTGGCCGCGAGGACGATACGACGTGCGTCGAGCTGCTGCGCCCCGACGACATCCGCGCCAAATTCGAACTCGACTTCCTACGCTTTGCCGAGGCCATGGACATGGTCTTGCCTGACCCAAAGGCATTGGAAGAACCCTATCCATCCGACTTGAAGTGGCTATCGCGCATCCGCGTTCTCGCCCGTCGTGCCTATCACGAGGAGCCATTTGATCCGAAGGACTACGGCGCGAAGGTGGGCGAGATTATGACCAGCCACCTCTCGGTGACGGGTGTCGAACAGTTGTTGGTGAAGTTCGATATTCTCGACCCCGCCTTCCGTCCGCATCTAGAAAGCCTCAGGTCGAGCGATGCCAAGGCAGCGGAAATCGAGCACGCCATCCGCCAGGAGATCCATGTCCACCGCGACGAGAACCCCACGGCTTATGCCTCGCTTTGGGAGCAGTTGGAGCGGATCGTCAATGATAGGCGGGAAGCTCGCGTGTCCGCTGCCAGCGCCTTGACCCAGCTTGAAGCAATGGTCGGGCAAGCCGCAGATATTCGCTCGGGCTCAGCGGACAGAGGCGACGGCCTTACTGGAACGGCTGCCGCCATCCTGCCCTTCATTGACGCAGACCTACCAGAACCCGAACGCTCCCGGAGCGCTGCCGGTATCACCAAGGCGCTTGAGGAATATGCCGAGGTTGTCGATTGGCATCAAAAGGAGGACGTCCAGCGACAGATGCGCCGAGCCATCAAGGAGCAATTGCGCAGCTTGGGACTGGATGCGCACAAGGTTGAAGCCACGACGGCAAAGATCATGGATGTCGCCCGCGCGAGGTATGCGGGATGACGGACGCGGCTCAGTATTCCATCGTTTTCGGCAACGAAACGTTTACGTTCCTGATCGAGCGGACGGCGCGTCGGAAGACCGTGGCAATATCCGTTGGCTTCGATGGGGTGCGCGTCCTCGCACCGTCGGACCTGGACGATGACCGCGTCCTCGGCATCGTTCGCAAGAAAGGCGCTTGGCTGCTTCGCAAACAGGCGGCGTATCGCGAACTTGGGGGGCAGGCGGCCGTCAAGGAATTTGTGAGTGGCGAGACCTTTCACTACCTCGGCCGGCAATATCGCCTGAAGCTCATTCCCGACGAAACCGCCGTCACGACCCGGATTGCTGCGAGGGGTTCAACCCTTGTCGCTCCGGTACTACCGAATGGCCATGAATCCATTCAGCGCGCCGCTGTCCGCAGCGGGCTCAGTCACTGGTACCGAGCACATGCGATCCAGCATTTTCCTGCCCGTGCGCGAATGATCGCAGAGATACTTGGCATTCCAACACCGACCGTCAATGTCGTTGACCAGTCCAAACGCTGGGGAAGTTGCGATTCACGGGGACGCATTCGCCTCAACTGGCGCTTGGTGATGGCTCCCATGCCGCTGGTCGACTACGTTATTGCACACGAGGCTTGTCACGTTCTTGAGCACAATCATTCACGGCGATTTTGGCGGTCGTTGGAAACGATCATGCCGGATTACGAGGATCGCCTAAGAAGACTTGATAGAATGGGGCATCAGTTCATTTGGTGATTTTTGTATGAGTGATATAAAACTCTTTCGCACGGACACTGCTTCGGTCACAGAGCTTCGTGGCAGCGCGGTCGCGCTGGAGAAGTCGTTGCAGACCCTTATTGAGCGCAACATGGAAGCGTTCCTCGGTGTGCGGTTTCTTGCATCGGAGTTTTCGACGACGAACGGCGGACGCATGGATTCGCTGGGCATCGACGAAAATGGTTCGCCTGTGATCGTCGAGTACAAACGGGCCAGCAATGAGAACGTCATCAACCAAGGCTTATTCTACCTCGACTGGCTGATGGATCACCGCCGTGATTTCGAATGGCTTGTTCTAGAGCGCTTCGGCGCCGAAGAAGCGAAGGCCGTCGATTGGACGACGCCCCGACTGATCTGCATCGCCGGTGATTTCACAAAATACGATGCTCATGCGGTCAATCAGATGAACCGAAATATCGCGCTGGTTCGCTATCGCCGCTTTAGTGACGAACTCTTGCTGTTCGAACTGCTGACCTCGGCATCGGAGCGGCCCGCGCGCGAAATCCCTGTCAGCGTTAACGCCCAAGCCGAGCCTACGGCAATGCGACCTCGGTCGCGCCAGAAAACTGTTACGCAGTACCTCGCGGATGCGGACCAAGACCTTGTAGATCTCTACGAGGCAACAAAGGCGTACCTGCTGGCGCTAGGCGATGATGTCGAGTTGAAGACTCTGGACAACTATGTCGCCTTCCGCCGCCTGAAGAACTTTGCGTGCGTCGAGGTCAAGCCGCAGATCAGGCACCTTAAAGTTTTCGTCAAGGTCGATCCTGCAACCATACAACTTGAGCCGGGTTTTACCCGCGACGTGCGCAATATCGGTCACTTCGGCACTGGCGATCTCGAAATCATCATCACTGATGTGGCTACGCTGGACAAAGCCAAGCCACTAATGGACCAGAGTTATGACGGTGCCTGAAGAGCCCTCGATTTGAAGTAAGGCCTGTCTATTATGGACAATAAAGAGAGCACTATTTACGCAGAATTAGATTATCGGGCTCCTGAAGGAGCAGCAAGCGGCCGCAACGGCGGCGGGCTATACGGCAAGCACGAGATTAGCGACACAACTCTCTATACGTGGCGTCCAAATACGGAGGCCAGAATGTGTATGGTTGCGGGTACGGCGGTCTCGATTTGAACCTGTGAAACCAAGCGATTGATTTGTTTGATTTTATTTTCGTTCAGCCATGCAGGCAAAGAAAAACCCCACGAACCTATTGGTTTCGTGGGGTTTTCTATATGTCGTCTGGTTGCGGGGGCAGGATTTGAACCTGCGGCCTTCAGGTT
>NZ_BAMZ01000018.1:20863-26148 GCF_000964225.1 Acetobacter syzygii
GAAATTGCAGGGACACCCCACGCGTGTTGCGCAGTATTACCCATCGAGTTTGACATGGAGATAAGTGGCCAAATGCTGAAACTAATAAGGAAAATGTGCCGCAGTTCGGGGTGGGAAAATTTCACCAGCTATAGGACAGATTCCCGTACACTCGCCGACCTTGACCATATGAACAGGAGGCCTTGCCATAGCATGAAGTGATATACCGCTCATCTGTCAAGTTAGAGATTGCAAGTTGTGCCTTCAGTCCTTTTAATGAAGACGTTATATTTGCAAAATCATAATGAGCTCCGATATCAAACAAAGTATAGGCTGGAACCTTAATGGAATTGGCATCGCTAGAATAAGTGAACCCATTATAACGCACACCAAAATTCATACCGAGTCCCCGTAATGCCGTTTTCGAAAGAGTATAATCAACAAACATGTTGACCATGTTTCTAGGGACAGAACGGATATATTTTCCTTTTTCAGGCACTATCCCTGTTGCGTTACCATTAACGTCATAGGCAGTTTCCGACGTGTCACTCTGTGTTACTCGCGCATCGGTATATGAATAAGACGCGATTAGGTGCAAATCACGAGTAATATTTGCATGAGCTGAGAGTTCAACGCCTTTTGATACGACCGTTCCTGCATCTATATCGTATCCAGGGTGAGCAGGATCATCAGTGATGTAGTGGTTTTCTTTGATATGATAGGCTGCAGCTGTCAGGAATACATCAGTATGGGGAACATAATATTTGAGCCCCGCTTCAAATTGACCGCCTTGCAACGGAGCTATCGGCTTTCCAGCATAGTCATAATTACCCTCTTGGGGTAAAAATGAAGTTGCGTAGCTAAAATAGGGCGTTAACCCAAATTTAAAATTATAAGTTAGTCCCGCTCTCCAGGTAAATTTAGACGCAGTATAGCCTTTCGTTCGTGTGTAGTGAACAGGGGTGTAAGTTCCGTCACCATTTCCATTTCCTGCGTACCTGTCTGTCGTGCCAGATGCCCAATCCTGACGTCCTCCAAGTATAACCGAGAGGGAGCCAATTTTTATCTGATCCTGAAAATATATACCTTTCTGAAAGTATGAAGATTTGTTGTTACTAATATCAGTTGCATCTGGCCCGGTAAGAGAATAATTAGGAACTTTCCCTCCATAAACCGGATCCCAAATATTTATTGGAAAATTGTTATCATCATACGCAAGATTTTGTGATACGTCGACTTTTCTAAAATCCATACCTACCACAATTGTTTGCTTTACCGGTCCTGAGGGGATGTGGGCCAAAAACCTACTATCAAGACCAATATTATTGTTTTTAACTACCCCTTGCCATGCATAACGATTAAAAGTATCCCCTTTACTACTAGACGTATTTTCATAAAATTGATTCATATTATTATCGGAATCAGAATATCTGAACACCTGCTGGAACGATAAATATTTATTGAAAGTATGGTCGAATTGATATTCGAACTCAGCTGTTGTCGCACCAGATTCGTTAACATTCGGATCACCTAGAAAACGGCTTCGAGGTATATAACGACCATTATTGCGTATGAGTGTTCCATTAAGTGGGTATCCAACCCAGTTAAGCCCGTCTTGAGGTGTATACAGATAACTGCCTATTAATGTCAGGTTGGTCTTCTCATCAATTTTCCATTTAACTGAAGGCAATACTCCGACACGTTTATAATTGATATAATCCGTTTGAGTCCCTTGGGTTACTCCAATGGCAGCAACCCGATATTGCAGATTTCCGGATTTAGTAATATTGTCGCCAATATCAACAGTTGCTTGATACCGCCCCCAGTTCCCAAAGCCAACTGAAACATTATGTATGGGAGTATCTGTAGGTTTTTTAAGGCTGGTAGCAATTAGACCTCCGGCTCCAACCTGACCATACAAAACCGATGCTGGTCCGTTGAGCGCTTCAACGCGTTCAACAAATGCTGTTTCTCCCGCCGTATAACTTCTAGTGTTCAACCCATCAACAAACTGGCTCGCATTGAATCCACGCATAATAATAGAAGCATTGGTGCCTGCACCACTTCCGTTGATAGCCATTGATCCATTGTCACCTGTGCCATACTGGTCCGCATACACTCCAGGTGTATATCGCAGCGCTTCCATAATATTTTGTGGCTGCTGGTCTTGCATTTGCTGTTTTGTAATAACGTAAATAGAGTTCGGAATTTCAGTAATGGGTGTATCGGTTTTTGATCCGGCAGCTGTGTAATGTGCAACATATCCCACGCCGGGACCAGTTGCGCTTTCTTTGCCGAATGTCCCGCCTACACGGACCGGGCCAAGAGTAATATTGGCAGAGGCTTTCGCAAGGACGACAGCACCCTTCCCTGATTGACGAAACGTCACCCCCGTCCCTGACAGAAGCCTTGACAGAGCAGTCATCGCATCGAAATCGCCAGAAATGCCGGGGGATATGATCCCCGCATCAATCGAGGCCGTATAAACCACCTGTATCCCGGTCCGGCGCGAAAATGCCTGCAATGCAGCAGAGAGTGGCTGGCGCGGAATATCGAGATGGATCGAAGGAATGGCGGCTTGTCCTTGCTGGGCAAAAGCGGGTGAGCCGCCCAGTGCGGAAAGCGATGTTCCCAGCGCCAGCATCATCGAGATGCCAAGGCGACGCCCGGTTGGAAGAACATGCGACAACGAAAAACCCTCCACGAATACGGCTCTCAAGACTGCAATTGCGAGGCGTTCTTACCTCTTGCACTCCTAAGACGCTTCTCGTGGGCCGCTTCCAAACCCCTACGGTACGTTTTTTTAGTTTTTTCTGCGCACGACGACGATACCGCCCGGCAAACGATAGATATTTATGGACGTTCCAGACGCCAAAGCAGCCAGCGCATCGTCAGGCCTGCGTGCGTCCACCAGAGCCGTGACGGGAGGAAGGTCGTCGATATTGCCGATAATGAACGTTCTGCCCTCACGATATCTGGCAATCGTCTGGACTGCCGCTCGAACAGACACGGAAGTCAGCATAAGCTGACCATCCCGCCATGAGGCTACAGAATCAGGTGCAATGTCAGTCTCTCGTGAAACATGATCATCACGCCACACGGCACGCTGCCCGGCAGTCAGGATGACGGAAGAGCCGTTATTGCGGGAGGAAACGCGTACTGAGCCGCTTTGCACGGAAGTTTCGACGCTTTCATCCGTCAAGCGCCGATCAACTTCGAATGCCGTTCCGATATCTTCGGCTACACTTCCTGCCGCCTCTACCCGGAACGGACGCTCTGCGTCATGCCTGACGTCGAACCAGGCGCGACCACGCAATAATGCGACAGTACGCGCCCCATGCTCATAATGCACGGCAAAGGCTGAATCCGCATCGAGGACAACATGCGAACCATCAGACAAAACCACCTCCTCAATATGGTTCGTCGTCCAGTCATCGGCGCGCAGACGCATGGTGATGTCGGGCACAGCCAGCAGAAGCGCAGCACAGGCAGCAATGGCAGACACAGAAGCGACAACGACCTTGCGTCGTCGCTGTTTCATGCGCGCTGCCTGAATGGAAATAGCAGTACTTGGGGCCAGATTATCTGCAATCAGGTTCAGGCTGCGCCATAGTTTTAGTTCATGTTGAAAAACTTCATGGTGCTTTTCATCTGCCACCCATTGCTTGTAGGAAGCCATCTCCTGTTCGGAAATATCGCCCGAAGCAAGACGCGCAATCCAATGGCGGGCCACCTCTGTCGTCTCACGGTCATAGGATGCGTTGAAATCGGTCATGCCTGCTTTCAGAGCCGTTGATTATCTGCCCGGCAAGAAAGAGACGTTTCTCGAACCCGTATCCCTCACCTCTCTTGCAAAAAATATCAGCCGTCCCGCGCATCGCCAAGCTGAGCTATAGCGCGCTTCAGATGCTTATCGGCGGTCGTACGTGAGACGCCCATCGTTCTGGCGACATCGCCCATCGGCATCCCTTTGATACGATTAAGCCAGAAGATGGTACGGGTCGGTTCAGTCAGATTTTTGGCGGCAGCAATGACACGTTCAAGCTCCTCTCGCGCAAGAAATGCTTTTTCGGCGTCCAGCGTATTGGTTTCGTCCCCATAGAGGATTGACCGCGCTTCATCCTGCAAACGCTGGACGCGTGCATCTACACGGCCCTGATCTATTGCGAGATTAGACGCGAGGCGAAACAGATACGCTTTGCCGTTATGGATCGGAGGATTTTCTGCGACTCTCTGAATACGAATCCAGAGGGTCTGGAGTAAATCGTCAGGCGCGACGTTGGTGCCCATCTTCTGAAAGAGGCGTCCCAGAGCGTTACGCTCCGACGCGAAAGCCTTGTTCAGTATGGATACGTTGTTCGACATCCCACGTGTGGTTCCCCTGACTGGTCAGTCAGCCCCGATCGTTGATACATTAGGCGTTAATTGCGACCCATTATCATTTTCGTAGCGAACAACGTCAATCCAAGCAAGGGGAACAGAAGCAGACCACGGAGCAGTTAAGCAGCAACGATCGCCCATCTGCCAGAAGCAGACGAATGAACAGTCACACGTCGATGGTGAGTGAATTATGATGGAAGTGGTTGCGGGGGCATGCAGACAGCGGATCAGCAACTGCGACCGTACGGGAGTGATGACCGGCGGGACACAATACGGAATGCTGAAGCCGAGATAGCGGAACATGAAGCGTCCCGCTTCATAATAACGACTTCGGAAAAGGGGATCGAGCGGGATGACCAGTGCAGGCCGTTTCATGGCGTCCGGGCTATCCAGCAGGAAAGAGAACGTCCCGAAGGGGCCGACCACCGTAACGCCACGGCCAGCCTCGTCCTCACGGTCCAGCAGCACCCGACCCAGAGCTTCGAAATTCAGTGACAGGAAGTCGGAAAAGCCGTGCGGAGCCTCTGTCAGGCTGATGATCCGGGTCGTGTCTTCCCTGCGCCAGATGACAGGTTTGCGGGTAATGGGAATATCAGGATCGTGGACAAAAACGTAACCCCCAGCGGTCACGGAAAGCCGCCCACAGGAGCGAGGGATTGTCGCTTGCTCCTGCCCGCAAACGGGTATCGTGGTAATCGTCGCCATAGCGGGACCAGCGCCGCATGAAGGCCCCGGCAAGGGCAGAGGCCGACAGGGTTCTGAGGATGGCCAGATCGGCCTCGGAATGCCAGATGTCGGATGGCATGAGCGACAGTCCTCTCGGCTGGGGAGCCACCGACTGGGTACGGCAAAACATGCAGCACCTGTCAGTCTGCCCCGTGTTTCTGGTTACATTGAGTTCTCACGCCTTGCGGCATGACCTTATG
>NZ_BAMZ01000017.1 GCF_000964225.1 Acetobacter syzygii
GCGCTCTGGCCTTTCGATCGGCTGACTGCCTTCACTGACAGATGATAGATCGCCATGATCTTCCTTTGGCGTAAACGGGTTGCAAGGGGCTGTGCCCCTGCCGCACGCAAACTCTGCGAGTTTGCATAAGTGCGCCCTTCATTCCTACGTCATTCAGGGTGACAGCCACAAGTGGCTGATTTATTGTCGCCAAAAATAACCAGTCTTGCGGGATAGGTCATGGCTAAAACAAACGAAGAAATCATCGCAGATGAAAAGAAGAAAATCGAGCAGGCAAAGGCTCGTATTCAGACCATCATGGCGCGAGAAAGTGCCAAAGAACGGAAGCTGGATACACGCCGCAAGGTGATCCTCGGTGGCCTCCTGATGGACGTGGCCAAAAAGGAAGTGAACTGGAACCGGGGATTACGCCAGTTGATCGAACGGATCAGCCGGGAGAACGACAAGCGGGCGTTCGAGGGATACACCCCGCCGCCAACCCCGGAAACCAGCGGTCATGAGTGACGCGCGGTCCGAAGGGAAAAAACTTTTCACGGATCTGCAAACCAGCCTGAAAGACGCCCAAGACGCCTTCACTGGACTGGCCGCAGAACAGAAACGACAGTGCGAGACGATCAGGGACGCCGCCGAAAAAGCCTCTAGGACAGCCGTAGAGGCGTCCGAAGCGTTCGCGGTATCAAAACCACGCCTGATGATCTGGACAGCCCTCTGTGCGGCCCTGCTGGTCTCTGGCGGGTGGTTGGCAGCGTTCTGGGTCGGACGACATGACGGCTGGGCCGCTGGTCATGTCGCTGGCAGACAGGAAGCCCTCACCGCCCATGCCGCCGCGTCATGGGCGAATACCGCCAGTGGGAAGATGGCCAAACAACTGGATGACCTCGGCAACCTCCAACCTCTGGCGACTTGCAACGTCCCCGGATTCTCCATCCAGAAGGGAGAGAAGGGCGTTCGCTGGTGTGTGGTTGCTGGAACAGACGGGCAGTTCCACGGGTGGGCGATGCCCTGACTAACCCTTCCCTCTTCCTGAGCAATTCGGAAGATCAATTCCCTCTGGCCTAACACGCTGAAAACGGGAGTTTTCCACTGAAAAAGAAGGGGATCATAGGGGAAGATTTAAATCTTAAAATTATCTAGGGATTTGCAGCCGCCTTTTTTCTGGCAGGAACCCGCTAAAAATAGCTTGCCATTAGGTCGCACCACGTGCGACCATAAAGTCGCACCACGTGCGACCTATTCGGCTCCTATACAGAGGTTTCCCACATGCGGAACGTCACCCATCTCAAGACCCGTAAAGACCGGCTCCGTGAAGATCAGGCCGAGCAGGTTCGCCAAGCCCTTTTGCCCTTTTTCGACAACCCAGATTTTGACCACGATGCCCTTGGCCGGGTCATGATCACTGTTCAGCGCATCACCACCCCATCCCCCGGAACAACGGAGCCCTTCGTCATGATCCGTCCCGCACAGAACCGCGCTGTCACCCTGTGGTTGATGAAAAACAGTAAGCGCCCCATGAAGGCAGTGGATATCTGGACCCTCCTGTTCGACCACCTGTTCCCACATACCGGCCAGATCATGCTGACCCGCGAGGAAATCGCAGAAAAGGTGGGAATCCGAGTTAACGAAGTCACGGCCATCATGAACGAACTGGTGTCCTTCGGCGCAATTTTCTCCGAGCGGGAAAAGGTAGCCGGTATGCGAGGACCGGGTCTCGTCCGCTACTACATGAACCGGCATGTGGCCGAAGTTGGCAGCCGTGCCACGCAAGAGGAATTGGCCCAGATTCCAAAGCCGGGAACCAAGCTGGAAGTCATTAAGGGAGGCATCACATGAGCAATGCCCTTTACGACCAAGATTTTTACGCATGGACGACCGAACAGGCCGGATTACTGCGCGCCGGGAAACTATCCGAGGCGGACCTTGAACACATCGCCGAGGAAATCGAGAGCATGGGAAAATCCGAGAAGCGCGAGCTGATCAGCCGTCTGACAATTCTGCTTCTCCACCTACTCAAGTGGGAGTTTCAGCCCGTCCGCCGTGGACCATCATGGCGGCTCTCGATCGCCAATACGCGAGATGCTCTGACCGATCATCTGGCCGACAACCCGAGCTTGCGAAGCGTTCTGGAAGCAAGCGTGGAAACGGCCTATCGCCGTGCCCGCCGTGATGCGGCTTTGGAAACCGGCCTATCAGAAAACACTTTCCCGGCAGTCAGTCCGTGGTCTTTCAGCCAGATGATGGATGAAGACTTCTGGCCTGAATCCTAAACGAAACCAAAATAGAAAGGTTAATGATATGAATGTATATAAAGTTAAAATTGACAAAACATCAAAAACAATAACACAAATTTATAGCTGTTTACAGGAATTTAAAGAAGTTTTGCTTGAACAAAATCCATTAATTGAAATAGAAACGTCAGTTAATGATGATACACTTATAATAAAAACTACAGCATCCACTGAAGAACTGTTATATGGTGTTCTTTGTGCTTTTTAATACATAACTTAACAATCAAAAGACTGATCTATCTCCCTCGCCGCGGACGAGGACGAAGACTCTGTTCTGTGGTTTCCTGTTTCCAGCGAGCCTCTCTTTCGGCCCGCTCCTGCGCTTCGCGCCGGTCTTGCGCGAAGCGTTCCGCCACGGCCTTCTGTCGCTCTCGCTCGGCCCGTTCCTTTTGCTCGATGGCGTCCCGGCCCACCTCGTCGGCCAGATCGGCAAACCAGTCCATCAGGTCTTCCGCTGCCTGCTGCACCTTGGCGATGGCCTGTTCCGCGCTTTCGATGATCTGGCGCAGGGCTTTCGCAATCCCGTTCTTCTCGGCGGCATCCGCATTTGCCCTGGCACGATAGGTCCGGGGTTCATACTCCCGGCCTTCCTGCTCGGCCTGGTGTGCGGCCTTGCGTTCGACCGCCGTGCTATGCGGTCCGAGATGTACGCCAGGCACAACCTCGGCCCCCTGTCGTTCATAGCTCCGGTGATCGACGCGGGCGGCCTGTCCGGCCCGCTCTAGGGCCTCGTTGCACTGCATGGCCCACAGTTCCCGCAGGCTCTCGATCTCGGCGCTGCCGGTCTTGGCCGCGTCCAGCACGCGGGTCTTCTCCCCCAACCCGTCAGGCTCCACCACCCGGGTCGTGGTGAGGATGTGGGCATGGTGGTTCCGCTGGTCGCCTTCCCTGCCGGGGGCATGGATGGCGATGTCGGCCGCCACGCCGAACCGCTCTACCACAGCCTCCGCGAACTGCCGGGCCAGCGCCTCGCGCGCCGCACCGTCCAGTTCGGCGGGCAGAGCCAGTTCATATTCCCGCGCCACGGTCGAGTTCTTCCGCTTCTCGGTGGCCTCGGCTGCGTTCCACAAAGCAGCCCGGTCGTGCGCCCACTCACACCCGGAAGGTGCGACGATAAAGGACGCTTCGACACCCCGGCGCCGAGTGTAGTCGTGCGTCTTTCCCTCGCGTTCATCTGTCAGGTCATCGCCGGAACGATAGGCCGCAGAAGCAACCGCGCTCTGGCCTTTCGATCGGCTGACTGCCTTCACTGACAGA
>NZ_BAMZ01000016.1 GCF_000964225.1 Acetobacter syzygii
CCGGAAAACGGCCAAGAGTGGGAATCGGGGACGGGGCGTTCTGATCAGCCATGACCTTAGTTTCTCCGTTCGATCACGTAGTAGGCAAGGTCACGCAGCCGATCGGCCTGGGCCCCAAATGGTGCGAGCTCTGCAATAGCCGCTTCCGTAACACGCGCAGCTTCATTACGTGCTCCGTCGATACCAAGAAGAGCGACAAAAGTAGATTTGCCAGATGCTTCATCTTTACCTGCGGTTTTACCCAGTTCTTCAGCTGTTGCTGTAGCATCCAGCACATCATCAGCAATCTGGAAAGCGGCACCGATATTAGCACCATATACCCTCAAACGCTTGCGAAGATCGGGAGAAGCCTGCCCCAGAATCGCCCCAGCTTCCGCTGAATAGCGAATGAGGCATCCTGTTTTCAGAGCGTGAAGATGGCGCACTTCATCAAGCGGCAAAGCACGTCCTTCACCTTCCATATCGATCATCTGTCCACCCACCATACCGGCAGCACCCGATGCGTCAGCAAAACTCTGGATCAGATCGATACGAACATCAGCGCTTGTGTGCGTCCGGGCATCAGCAAGGATTTCAAATGCCTTGGTTTGCAAAGCATCCCCTGCCAGAATGGCCGTGGCTTCATCAAACTGGCGATGCGTGGACGGTTGCCCACGGCGCAGGTCATCATCATCCATAGCGGGCAGGTCATCATGCACCAAAGAATAGGCGTGGAGCATCTCTACAGATGCAGCCACTCTGGCGGACTGTTCTTCTGGCACGCCAAATAAACTTGCCGCAGTAACAGCCAGATAACCACGCAAGCGCTTACCACCCCCCAAGGTCGCATAGCGCATGGCTTCTATCAGCCTTGCGTCTCCTCCCTTTGTAGGCGGAAGAAGCGCATCGATCGTCTGTTCGATCACACTTGCGCGTGCGCTCATATCCTGCTTGAGGAGCGCAGCATCTGCTGCGCGAATAATTGTGGTTTGTGTCGGCTCAGTCATCGACATCTCAGTCCATCGGTTTCATGTCCAACGACCCGTCGGACCGTTGCACGATCGCCTGCACGCGGGCTTCAGCTTCACTTAGCTTGGCCTCGCAATGCTGCCGCAAGGCCGCACCGCGTTCGTATGCCTTAATGGCATCTTCCAGCTTCATCTGACCACCTTCCAAACCACGCACAATTTTTTCCAACTCGGAAAGTGCGTCCTCAAAAGACAGCGAAGTGATGTTGTCCGGCATTGTGCGGGCGTCCCTATCCTTCATGAAGGGCAGCCCATAGCGCGAGAAGGTGCCGTCTGCCAAGCCTTGCATATGAATGACAGGCAGAATTCCAGCTATGATCGCAATTATACGACTTAGGAGCGTCGCTTGATCGTGAAGGAAAAAATACCATTTTCATCAGCAAAGGAGACCAGAGCATGGCCTGTTTCCCGACAGAAAACCTGAAAATCCGTAACTGAAGCACGGTCTGTAGCCAAAATACGCAAACGTGTGCCGCCGGGCAATTCCCGAAGTATACGGTTAGCTTTCAAGACGGGGAGGGGGCAACTCAGCCCCCGAACATCCAGAATAGTATCAGTCATGATCGGCTCAGCTCAACATCAAACATTAGGGGCAAGTGTTCATTCCAGCCAGCTATTCAGCTTCCTCGGAATATTGCTGATCTTTGATCGACCCTGCCGCCAATCTGCCAGACCTAAATCCGGTAGCCACAACATATAGTTCCGACGAATCCTTCCGGCTAGCAGGAGGCTTGGCGTGACGCACCATGGAAAAAGCCTGTTTGAGCGTATTAAGCATGGCTTTTTCTGATCCGCCCTGAAACACTTTTGCGACAAATCCACCACCTTCTGCCAAAATTTCAAAAGCAAAATGCAGGGCCTCATCGGTCAAACCAATAATGCGCAGATGGTCGGTGGGACCATGACCTGTGGTATTTGGTGCCATATCCGACACCACCAGATCAGCTTTACCGCCCAGCATGGAGGTAAGGGTGCTGGCCATATCCGGATCTGTAAAATCCCCTTCTATAATTTCCGCCCCTGGCACTGGATCAACTGGCAGCAAATCGACCCCAACAACCCGAGATGCTCCGCGCTTGACCAGAACCTGCGTCCAGCCTCCGGGGGCCGCCCCCAAATCCACCACGCGCATTCCGGGGCGGATAAGACCAAACTTGTCATCTAACTCAATCAGTTTAAAGGCCGCACGTGAACGCCAGCCCTGCTTGTGTGCAGCCTGCACGTATGGATCATTTAACTGGCGAGCGAGCCACTTCTGTTGAGCGGTGGTGCGACCGCGCGCTGTTCTGAGAGAAACTGTTTGCGTACGCATTCTTTGCGGAGCATCAGAATCATCTTTTGCTACCCGACCACCGGGGGTTGCACTACTTTTACGCGCGCGCCCCGGCACCCGCAGCGTGGAAGAATGACCGGATGAACGGGGTCTTTTGTCGCTCATGAACCTGTTGCCTGAATAAAACTTGGTGTGGAAAAAACCCGCCGCGCCGAATGCGAGCGCGCAGAACGGCGAGACGCATGAGAAGTTTGGCGGAGCATTCGGAGAATCATGCCATCTCGTAACCCACGATCAGCCACAATAATATCCTGCATCGGCCAAATATCATGAATAGCCTCAAAAATAGCACAGCCAGGAAGAACGAATGGCGCACGATCGGGACCGATACAGGGATGTGCTTCTATATTACCCAACCCCATATCCTGCAATTTACGCACTGCTAGCCGCGCACTACTCGCTGGCAAAAGCGAACCATCGACCGCAGCGCGAGCATATCGTGGGAGATCGAGAATAAGACTAGCAAGCGTTGTGACTGTTCCACTGGTGCCAATCAAACGCACCTGATCGCGCTTGATCTCGGACCGTATCCGGTGAACATTTTCAAATTCCAGCAAATAGTCCCGCGTATAAGCCACCATCTCACGGTAACGGGCAGGGGTCATATTATTGACCGGGCCAAACTGCTCCGCAAGGGTCACAACCCCCACGGGGAGACTAAGGTAGCCTATTAAAGATTCAGTCTGCGAGGAAGCATCGCTCCTTACCCATGCAATCTCGGTAGAGCCTCCGCCAATATCAAAGAGTAAAGCGCGCCCACGAGGCAGACCAAAACGATGATTGTGGATGAGGTTGGCGCAACTCTCAACAGCCAAACTGGCTTCCTCGCGGCCTGAAATAATGTGGATTTCAAACCCTGCTTCCGCCTGAGCGTGCTGAATGAAAGCTCGACCGTTTATCGCTCTACGGCAAGCCTCCGTTGCTACAGCGTGAAATACACCAACCTGCCGGCGCTCCAAACGCTCAGCACATATCAGCAAGGCTTCAACCGTGCGTTTCATGGCCGCATCGCTCAAACGACCAGAATGATGCAATCCCTCGCCAAGCCTGACAGTTCTTGTAAAACTATCTACAACCCTAAACCCGCCTGCCGTCTGTGCAGCAATCATCAATCGGCAGTTATTGGTACCCAGATCAAGAGCACCGAATAACTCGGCCTCACCGCCATATCCATGATGAGAAACATAACGCCTGCTGACCGAAGGGCCGGCCCAAGGGAGAGGATGATCCATCTGCCGGTCCTTTATGGAGCTAGGGTTGCACAAACACTCACTTATTTTGGGGACCACAAAGCTCTGGGACAAGATAAATCTGTATCAAAAACAAAATTCTTTTGCTTTATGGGGTTGCAAGCCCCCAAAGGCGGTGCTAGTAGAGCGTCACCGGCACAGAAGTGAGGTTTTGCACTTCAAAGCGTCGCCTTGCTGGGGGATAGTTTAGCGGTAGAACTACCGGCTCTGACCCGGTCAGCCCTGGTTCGAATCCAGGTCCCCCAGCCAAAACACTCTCATAAAACATTAAAAATGCACCTTATCAGGGTCCAGTCAAATCAGCGTTAGTAATGCCCGGCAAGTAAATTTCATTAATACGAAAGCGGAATATTTTTAATTGATTTTTTCGTGTAAATTACGCTTGTCATCCCTTCCCAATTAAAAAATCATACCGCTGGTTTTTATCTTTCGGTCATCGGATTTTTCTTAAAAACTCAATAAATTTCTATATTTTAAGCATGTAATAAATATAGTCTTATGCCAAGGCGCTTACGATCAATCAGATTATCAATAAAATACCACAATCTGGACTATTCCGATCGCCCATCACTGCGTGAAATTCTGTTAACAAATTCTCAATTTTCTTGAAATTCCCTTTAAAGTGTCCTTTGATGCTCCGCGTAGGCAAACACAAGGGTGATGAACTCATACCTGTTCTGCGTCCTGAGATGGATGCAGTTGTAGTAGGCCTAACCGCTGGTAAGGGTACATGAGTTTAAGGTTGTTATTATGCAGGATGACCATGCCTTCAATTGTTCAACACGAAGATAATGTTCGTGGGTTTGCACTTACAATACCCACTTATGACCAAAAAAATTATTTTGGTTGATATAAATCGCAATAATTTATCTTACCAAAACGCCAATGCATATTTCTGCACATTCAAGGCCTGACAATGCTTACATCTAAACCACCGATACGCCCAGATGACACGACTTTATATTTTGATATGCTTGAGCAGGCGGCAGATGGCGTTGTTATTATCAATCAATTTAACCATGTTGTTTTTTTCAACACTGCGGCAGAGCAATTATGGGGCTGTTCTTCGGCTGACGTAATTGGCAAAAATGTTAATTGCCTTGTTCCACTGGAGCAGCGCCCGCAGCACGATGGTTACATTAACCACAATCGGAACACAGGCGTTAATCGGATCGTTGGAACCTCGCGTGAGGTGGTTTTTACACGAACAAACGGTGATTATGTTGCCGCCGAAATGTCCATCTCTACTGCCATTATAGGCCCGGACAAACAACGTTACTATATGGCCTTCCTGAAGGGTGTTACCGAAGAAAGTCATCGCAGAAAAATTCTCGATCTCCAAAACCGTGTTTTCCATGAGCTATCCGGCGAAGCCTCTGAGCAGGATATTGCCGACATGCTTTGTGCGGAAGCCGAACAGCTTGTTCCCAATAGTGTTGCCGCACTTTTACAGGTAAATTCTGAACAAACTCTTGAAATTCTTTCGGGAGAAGGGCTTTCTCGTAGAAAAATTGCAATGCTTATGCGCATTACATTGAACGAGACCGATGTTGTCGCAATGTCCCTGGCACCGGAGGAGGCGCGTTCCATTGTCTGGAATACCGAATCTGGAAATGGATATGAAAGTGAATTTCTAGATTGCTGGGCTTCTGCCATTACAAACGGGGCTGGAGAGCTTATTGGGATTTTTGTCTTATATTCCCGCAATCGTGACAAAATAACCAATTGGCCGCAAAAAATTGTTCGCGGGTGTGTACCATCATGCGCGGCCATTATTGAGCGTGGCAAGACGCGCCAGCAATTAAGCAGACTTGATCGCTATGATGCCCTGACCGGTTTACTGAACCGAAATGCCGTCACAACGATTTTGCGAGATATGACTCTTCAGCCCACAAGCAACCCGTTTGCGCTGCTTGTTCTGGATGTTGATCTCTTTCAAGATATCAATAACCTTATGGGATACGATAAAGGGGATGCCCTTTTACAGACGATGGCTCAGCGTCTGACGGCTCAATGCCGTAGTAACTTCATTACGGGGCGGTTAGGCGGAGATGATTTTGTCGTCATCATCCCGAACGGCGATCATGAAATCGCAAACGCATTTGCTGACAGCCTGACGGCCGCAATGCGCGAACCTGTTGTGATTAATAATCAAGAGCTCATTATTTCGTTGAGCATTGGCATCAGCCTGTATCCTGATGATGGTCTTGAAATTGAGAACATCCTTAACCGTGCCGAAATGGCTATGCTGGAAGCCAAAAAGACGGCCCGCAAAAGCTTCCGACTTATGGGAAGCATTGTTAATGACGATGTAAGGGCACGCGTCATTATTGGTTCCGCTCTACGTAAAGCTTTGCAAGACTCAGAACTGGAACTGTTCTACCAGCCACAAATCAGCATTAAAAATAATATGCTTTATGGGGTGGAAGCGCTTTCTCGCTGGCACCACCCAACGTTAGGCACCATTCCACCTTCACGCTTCATTCCTATTGCAGAAGAAACCGCTCAGATTGAAGCCATTGGATTGTGGTCCTTGGAAAAAGCCTGTGCTCAGATTGTAGAATGGGACAAGATCGGTCTTTACGTTCCCATTGTTAGCGTTAACCTTTCTGCTGCACACTTTAGCAATCCAACCCTCACTGAGCAGATCGTCAATCTGCTCACACGTTACAACCTTTCGCCTAAACGCCTGACAATTGAAATTACGGAAGGCGGCATGATGCAACAGAATGTGGAGACCATGACCACATTGACTGCATTGCGCGAAATTGGTGTTGGTCTTTCGCTCGATGATTTTGGCACGGGCTTTTCGTCTCTATCTCGTATTTCTCATCTACCGTTAACAGAAATCAAGATAGACAGGAGCTTTATTATAAACTTTGAAAAAGATGTTAGCTCTTTGATTGTAACGGAAGCCGCCATCAATATTGGCAAAAGATTGGGTGTTCACGTTGTTACCGAAGGTGTGGAAGACACATTCCAAGAGACAAGGTTACGCTCAATGGGGTGCGATGTCATGCAGGGTTACCTGTTCGCTCGCCCCATGCCGCCAACTGATCTGTTGCAATGGGTTCAAACGAGGCCGTCTTTTGCATCGTGACGCAAAACATTAACCGGCACCCAAAACCAGTTTCTCTGAGTATTCCAAATTTTTTCTGAATAGAAGGGCATTTCTATTCAGAAAAAATATAAAAATGTAAAACCGGGAGTTCCAAATGAATAGCATTTCTACCGAAATAAGACACTCACAAAACCGTGCGCAGGATTTTGCTGATTTGGAATACCGGCGCAAATTTATGAACCTGACTGATGCTGACTGCGCCTCTATTCGCTTGATCAAAGACATTATTGATTGTGAATTACCCATTGCATTGGATGTATTTTACGAGCAGGTTCGCAAAACTCCCGAAACCAATCACTTTTTCTCTTCAGAGCCAAAAATTGCACATGCAAAACAGGCTCAGCAAAATCATTGGAAAAATATTTCGTCTGCTAATTTTGACCAGAACTATGCCGAAAAAGTACATACAATCGGTAGTGTCCACGCAAAAATTGGCTTAGAACCACGCTGGTATATTGGTGGTTATGCTATTGTTCTGGATCATCTTATCCATAGCATTGTCAATGAATGCACACCAAAACCCGGTTTATTTACAAAAAAACCCGCTATTTCCATGGAACAGATGGGCAATGCACTTGCCAGTTTGTGTAAGGCGGTCATGTTGGAAATGGATCTAACCATTTCCGTATATCTGGAAGAAGCCGAGAAAGCCCGCCAGAAATCACGCGATGAAGTCATTCAAAAAGAGCAAGCCTTTGTCGCTGATAGTTTTGGCATTATTCTGAGCGAAGTTGCTGAGCG
This sequence comes from Acetobacter syzygii, assembly GCF_000964225.1. Lineage (GTDB taxonomy): Bacteria > Pseudomonadota > Alphaproteobacteria > Acetobacterales > Acetobacteraceae > Acetobacter > Acetobacter syzygii. Next base: position 7,453 of record NZ_BAMZ01000016.1, read on the forward strand.
CAATCTTTCCCAGAAAATGGATAAAGAATTGCCACCAGCATACATTCCAATGCGTGACAACCTCAACGGTGCAATCCAGTCCCTGCGTGAAACATTGGGTATTGTTAGCGACACGACTGAAACCATTGATATTACTGCTGATGAAATTAACAGCGCAGCACAAAACCTTGCTCACAGAACAGAGCAACAGGCTGTTTCTGTTGAAAAAACCGCTGCTGCTGTTGAAGAAATTACGGCAACAGTCACGTCAACTGCCGCGCGCGTTGCCGAAGCCAATACTTTTGTCAATGATTGTCAAAACATTACTGAACAGTTTGGCGTTATGATCAACCGCGCCACAGCAGCCATGTCTGAGATTGAACGTTCATCTGAAGCAATTAGTAAAATTACGAACGTTATGTCTAACATTGCCATTCAAACCAATCTTCTTGCCCTGAATACCGGTGTGGAGGCAGCACGCGCAGGTGAGGCAGGAAGTGGCTTCCGAGTTCTGGCGCAGGAAATTCGTGATCTAGCTAACCGCGCAGGCAATGCTTCCAAGGAAGTTAAAGAACTGGTCGAAACATCCCGTGGGCAAGTGCTATCGGGCGTTTCCATTATGGGCGAGGCGGGGCACGCTATTAGCACCATTATTTCCAGCGTGGCAGATATTGGTGATCACCTCAAAGCTATTGCTCAGGCAGCCTCCGAGCAGGCCACCGCTTTGCAGGAAGTAAACAATGCAGTGTCAACCATAGACCAAGGCACCCGACAGAATGCCGCTATGGTTGAAAAAACATCTGCTGCAAGCTCTGACATGGCACAACAGGCCCGCCAGCTAAAAGGACTACTTAACGAATTTACGTTGGAATAATTGATCACCCTGTGGCTGACATAAAAAACTTCCTTCCATCAATACGATGAGAAGGAGGTTTTTGATTAGATGTGTTTAAAAATACTTAATAGACCATATTCACTGCGAACTGCGGTGATACCTTTACGCCTGTATTATGGCCTGCATAATAAATTGCAGAACCAACAATAATACCCATACGAGATGTCCAGCTATACTCAACTGCTGGCGCAATCTGCCAATCTCCGCTGCTGGATGCAATGCGATTTATGCGCTTACCATGTGCATCAGAACCCCACACATGCGAACCATTTGCCCAATCCCTCGCAAGATCCATAGCCAGAACCCAAGACTGGTTTATTCCATACTCCAAAGAAAAACCGCTCTGCCCACTCATGCCTGGGCGACCCCGACCATGGAAGCCTGCAGCCGTTCCATAGCTGCTCATATCTTCTAATTGTGCAGATGTTAATGCCCGGCGGAACCATCCCCAAGTGCGCAAACGCAAGGCATGGTGGCCATTTACAACATATGTCGATTGCTCGGTAATAGCGACACGAAAAACATATGACCCGGTGCCATTACTATTTTGCTTGCTTTGTAATTTTTTATAATCTCCTGTTGGAAAATAGACACCAGCAAACAGATTGAACGCCGGAATATATTTTGCAGGATTAGGGTCAACAAAGCGCCAGACCATATCAACCGGAAAATCACCAAATTTTGGTCCAGACGAATGGCCGTGACCCTGCTCCCATCCATAATTTACAACTGTATGCGCCTGAATACTGATATGGTCTGTAATACCATATTTCCACATTGTTGAATTACTAAACGTTTGCTGGCGTGGGTGCTGTGGATGGCTCACACCATTGCTACCAAAGTAACCAATAGGTTGTGTGTAGCTATAATAAGGTTCAATACCCAAAAGACCGGCATGAGCTTCTGCCCCAGAAGGGGAAACCAGAGAACCAGTATACCATTGTCCATCCGCTGCGTGCACAAATTTGGGCGTTATAGAAAATAAAACTCCCGATATAATTAGAAAACTATGATTTATAGTCTTTTTTTTTGATTTTATATTGATCATAATTTTCTTTCATTAAACCCTAAAAATACACTCCCGTTAAGAGGAGAGGCTTATAACATTGGGATCCAAAAATTTCTATACACATCCAAATAAATATCATTGGATTATTTTATAATGAATTCGTAACAATACGAATTTGAAACTAATTGTTGTTTTTTATTTTAGCGCAATAAACGATTCACTTGACATAGCTGGTCATTATAACAAAACAGTAGGTTTTGAAAATCAGAAGAAGTGAAGTTCCTGCTGTATGGAAACAACGATTTTTGTTAAAACATTGCTCAATTCGTGCCCCGAAATCGCATTGTTTCTGGCTATTGCCATAGGTTATGGCATTGGAAAAATCCGTTTTGGTTCCTTCCAGCTTGGAGGGGTTGCCGGGTCATTGCTTGCCGCGGTTGCTATTAGCCAGATTGGTATTCACATTGATTCTGGCGTTAAAGCAGTTCTCTTCGCCCTCTTCATTTATGCCGTAGGCTTTCAGAGTGGTCCGCAGTTTTTTCGCTCTCTTGGACGGCAATCTATCCGGGAAGTGCTTATGGCTGTTGTTCTGGCCATAAGTGGCTTGCTAACAGTTGTTGCTGTAGCGCGCATTTTTTCTTTGGATAAGGGATTGGCAGCCGGTATTGCTGCTGGCGGTCTAACGCAGTCTGCGATTATTGGCACCGCCAGCTCTGCTCTGGAAAAGCTTGGCCTTCCTCTTGCGCAGGTACAGCAACTGCAAGGGAATGTTGCTGTCGGCTATGCCGTTACCTATATTTTTGGTTCGCTTGGCCCCATTATTCTCTGCGTCAACATTCTTCCGTGGCTAACCAAACGCAGTATTCGCGAGGATGCCCTAAAAGCTGAAGCGTCTCAGATGGGCGGCGTTCATATTTATGCTGAAGGCGAACAATCGGCTCTGCCTGAGTTTGTCGGACGCGTTTTTACGGTCTCTCATTCTGGCCAAAGTATTAATCAGATTGAGAATACTTCTGTCACCATAGAGCAGATCCGCCGTAATGGCAGCCCACTTAGTTTTACGCAGGAAACACAGCTTGCACAGGGCGACTTGGTGCTCCTTGTTGGGCACAGGGCAAACGTTATGGCAGCAGGGCAACTGCTTGGTCCCGAAGCCCATAATGCCGATGGTATGGACATTGTTATGGTCCAGCGGGATGTTTGCTTAAGTAACAAGACATTCGCAGGCAAAACAGTTGCCGAATGCGTGCAGCAGCTATCTCCCTCTACACGGCATGGTGTTTACCTGCTTGGCATTAACCGTGATGGCAAACCTTTGCCAATCAACGATTCACTCCAAGCAGTATTGGGGGACATCGTCTCTCTTTATGGCACCAGCAGCGACGTACAGCGCGTAGCAGCACAACTGGGACCAGTTCTTACAACAAGCGTTAAAACCGATCTGGTTTTTCATGGTTGCGGGCTGGTTCTGGGTTTGTTGATCGGTATGATCGTCATTCGTATGGGGGCGGTGCCTCTTACGTTAGGCAGTGGTGGAGGGGCTCTTTTATCTGGTCTTTTGTTTGGCTGGTACCAGAGCAAACATCGCACATCGGGCAATTTGCCTACGCCAGCCTCATCCCTTCTTGTTGATCTGGGATTATCTGGCTTTGTCGCTGTAACAGGGTTGCAAACCGGTCAACAGGCTGTCGCAACCATTATGGAGCATGGGGTTACCCTGTTCATGCTTGGTGTTGTTGTTACCCTGCTTCCCCTCATTGTGACCATGCTGTTTGGTCGGTACGTACTCCGTTACGACAATACCGCCATCTTTGCTGGTGCTCTGGCGGGTTCGCGCAGTGCCAATCCTGCCTTTGGGGAAGTGCTGAACAAGGCAGGCAACTCAGTTCCAACAACTCCATTTGCCATTACTTATGCCGTGGCAAATGTGCTGCTGACCCTGCTTGGGCCGCTGGTTGTTGCTTTTTCCTGACTTAATTTTTTGAACCACAAGAAAACGAGATAACAATGGCCATTGATTACGCAAAATTCAAAAACCTCAGTCCTTTTGAACTCAAGGACGAGCTCATTCGCTTGGCCTCAAGCCGCACAGATCGCACTATGCTGAATGCAGGCCGAGGCAACCCCAACTTTCTGGCAACCCTCCCGCGCTCTGCTTTTTTCCATTTAGGGCAATTTGCCGTAGCTGAATCCGAACTTTCCTTTTCCTACATGACGGCTGGCGTAGGCGGTCAGGCCCGCGTAGATGGGATTGAAGAACGGTTTGAGCGGTTCCTGTCCGAAAATCGTGATAAAAATGGCATCTTTTTTCTCGGGCGGGCATTAAGCTACGTGCGTGATCAGATGGGGCTTTCCGCATCGTCCTTTCTGCATGAAATGGTTGAGGGTATCCTCGGCTGCAACTACCCAACCCCACCGCGCATGTTGACCATGAGCGAGCAGATTGCTGGTCAGTATGTTCTGCGCGAAATGGTGGGCAGTGCCTTACCAGTTGAAAGCACGGATTTTTTTGCCACAGAAGGCGGCACAGCCGCCATGGCTTATATTTTCAACACCCTCAAACAAAACGGGTTGGTAAAAAAGGGAGATAAGGTTGCCATCGGGCTTCCAGTATTTTCTCCCTACATTGAAATCCCCCAGTTGGAAGAATACGGGCTAGAAGTTGTTTCCATCAATGCAGACCCGGAAATGAACTGGCAGTACCCAGCTGCTGAGCTGGAAAAGCTGAAAGATCCTGCTGTTAAAATTTTCTTCTGCGTTAATCCCAGTAACCCGCCATCTGTTAAAATGGATGATGCCTCTCTGGAATTGATTGCATCCATTGTTAAGAACGACCGTCCTGATCTGATGATTCTGACAGACGACGTCTATGGCACTTTTGCCGATGATTTCCGTTCTTTGTATGCTGCCTGTCCCGCCAATACCATTCTGGTCTATTCTTTCTCCAAATATTTTGGTGCGACTGGCTGGCGTTTGGGCGTTATTGGTGTCCACAAAGACAATATTATCGATGGATTACTACGGGCACTGCCCGACAGCGCACAAAAAGCACTTGAGCGCCGTTACTCCAGCCTGACAACCGATGCCAGCGCCCTTAAATTTATTGATCGCCTGGTTGCGGACAGCAGAGCTGTCGCGCTGAACCACACAGCCGGTCTATCTACACCACAACAAGTGCAGATGGTGCTTTTTGCCTTATTCGCTCTTATGGACGAAACCGGACATTACAAAGCATCTCTCAAAGCCGTCATTCGCCGTCGCGAAGCCGCCCTGTACCGTGAACTGGGGGTTAAACCTTCGGAAGATGCAAACGCGGTCGATTATTACACCCTGCTTGATCTGGAAACGATTTCGCGCGGACTTTACGGTAAAAAATTCGCCAAATGGATGCTCAAACGCGCCAGCACTGGAGAAATGCTGTTCCGTATAGCGGATGAAACCGGGATTGTTCTCCTCCCGGGTGAAGGTTTTGGTGTGCAAAAACCCACCGCTCGAGCTTCTTTGGCAAACCTGAGCGAATATCAGTATGCCGCAATCGGACGTTCACTGCGCAGCATGGCAGATGAATATTATAAAGAGTTTTTAAAAAGCGAAGCATAACGTTACAGGTAAAGACGGGAGATTTGAGCTATCTCCCGTCTTTATAAAAATATGCGTTTCTTCACTGATATATGGAAAAATTTTTATTCTACCATTTATACCAAACGGATGAAATTATGCGTATAAATCTATGTTTTAAACCATTTTTACAGATCAGCATAATGATCATTGTGATTTCTTTTCCATTTTATACTTTATCTGCAACACAAAACCCGTCAACCGATCCCATTACACATCTACCACGCATACTCGTACTTGCGACTGGTGGCACCATATCTGGCACAAAAAGTGCTCGTTCAGCTATTGGATACAATGCGGGAGGCGTAACAGGGCAAGAGCTAGCCGAGAGTGTGCCGGGACTGAACAAACTTGCCAAGTTTGATATAGAGCAGATCACCAACATCGGCTCGCAAGATATGAATGATGATGTGTGGATCCGCTTAGCAAAACGTATTCAATTCGCGTTTGATCAGCATCAGGCTGAGGGAGTGGTTATTACCCATGGCACGGACACAATGGAGGAAACCGCGTTTTTTCTGCAAAATGTCTTGCATACTCATAACCCGGTTGTCCTTACAGGCTCCATGCGCCCCAGCACTGCCATCAGCGCAGATGGACCAGCTAATTTGTATGAAGCGATAAAGGTTGCCGCCAGCCCCAATGCAAAAGACCGTGGGGTCATGATTGTGATGAACGACACAATCCATGGTGCTCGCTGGGCCAGCAAAACCAACACGACAGAAGTGCAGACTTTCCAGTCTGTTAATGCCTCTCCCGAAGGATATGTAGACCCAGCCTCCATCCGGTTTATAGCACCACCTTCCATATCCCGCCTCAATGAGCTGCAGATACCTGATCATGGTCCTTTTCCGCGTGTGGAAATTATTTATGGTCACAGCAACATGGATGCCGTGCAGATTGACGATGCCATACATCACGGGGCGCAAGGCATAATTTTAGCCGGTGTTGGAGATGGCAACACATCCCATACTGCTCTGGAGGGACTTGATCGCGCCGTCAAACAAGGCATCCTTGTTGTTCGCTCAACCCGCACAGGCTCAGGCTTTGTGAACCGAAATGTTGAGGTCTCAGACGATCTTCATGGTTTTATTGTTTCGTATGACCTCAACCCGCAAAAAGCCCGCATCCTGCTCCAGTTACTCATCGCTAACCACAAAACAACCCTGACAGATGTGCAGCAGGCATTTGAAGGCATGCCTGCTGTAGTCGCACACCCAAAACTTGAATCTGATCAGCCTAAGTAATCAGATAACATACCAACCGCAGTTATCTATATATTAAAAAATATAGATAACTGCGGTTACTCTTTTTAATTCCATCACTCTTTGTATTTACACGTGCATTTCTGCAACAGTTTATTCAATTCCTACAAAAATCATAAAAAAAATTGTTAAGATTTAAGGTCGTGTGATCCTGATCAATGATCAAAATAACGGAGCATATATACACATCCCGTATTACTGTTTCTTACAAAACCGGGATGGTTGAGATGGCTCTGGGCCGCAGGGAATTTTTAAAGAATGCCGGAACTTGCGTAGGAGGGGCCAGCGCTATTGCCCTTGGTTTTGCGCCGCCGCAGGCTTTTGCGCAGGAAACACGACAATACAAGCTGCTCAGAGCCAAAGAAACGCGCAACAATTGCACCTACTGTTCCGTAGGGTGCGGTTTGCTTATGTATTCTCTGGGTGATGGTGCAAAAAATGCCAAACCCAGCATTTTCCATATTGAAGGTGATCCAGACCATCCGGTCAGCCGCGGTTCTCTTTGCCCAAAAGGGGCCGGTCTGGTTGACTTTATTCACAGTGAAGGGCGTCTGCATTATCCCTCCTACCGCGCTCCGGGAAGCAAGGAATGGCAGCGAATTAGCTGGGAGGAAGCAACTGATCGCATAGCGCGTCTGTTAAAAGATGATCGTGACAAGAACTTCATAGAAAAAAACGAAAAAGGTGAGACCGTTAACCGCTGGCTTACCACAGGAATGCTTGCATCTTCCGCCGCCAGTAACGAGACGGGGCTGCTAGATTTTAAATTTGCACGCTCTATGGGCATTCTTGCACTGGATTGTCAGGCTCGCCTCTGCCATGGACCAACGGTTTCTGCTCTGGCACCGACCCTTGGCCGGGGAGCCATGACCAATAACTGGGTTGATATTAAAAATGCCAATGTCGTGCTGATAATGGGGGGAAATCCCGCAGAAGCACACCCGGTTGGCTTTAAATGGGTTATGGAAGCCAAAATCCGTAACGGTGCCAAAGTTATGGTGGTGGACCCACGATTTAACCGTAGTGCCGCAGTGGCCGATTTTTATGCGCCTATTCGGGCGGGATCAGATGGCGCTTTTTTGCTTGGCGTTATCAACTACCTGCTGACACACGATCAGATCCAGCATGAATACGTGAAGTCCTACACCAATGCACCCTTCGTCGTGCGAGAAGACTTTAGTTTTCATGATGGGTTATTCAGCGGATATGACCCTGACAAGCGGAGTTACGATAAAACATCCTGGGCGTATGAACGCGATGCGCAGGGTTATGCAGTCGTTGACCCCACACTCCAGAACCCGCGCTGCGTGATCAATCTTTTACGCCAACACGCTGCTCGCTATACGCCAGAAGTCGTTGCCCAGATCACAGGCACCCCCGAAAAAGACTTTCTACATGTATGCGAGACATTGGCAGCAACCAGCGTGCCTCACCTTACATCGACAATTCTGTTCGCACTAGGCTGGACCCACCACACCAATGGTACGCAGATCATCCGTACTGCGGCCATGATCCAGCTATTGCTGGGGAATGTTGGTATGGCAGGCGGGGGGTTAAACGCCCTGCGCGGGCACTCAAACATTCAGGGTTACACAGACCTTGGCTTGCTATCACTCCGTTTGCCGGGGTACATGAACCTTCCCAAAGACAGCCAGCAAACGCTGGATAGCTATATGCAGGCTGTTGTCCCTCCAGCCGATGAACCCGAGCAGGTTAATTACTGGCACAACACTCCCAAGTTTTTTGTCAGCTTGATGAAAACTCTCTGGGGGGAACATGCGACCCCCGCCAATAGCTGGGGTTATGACTGGTTGCCAAAATGGGATCGCAGCTACGATATGCTCGCCTATTTTGAGATGATGTATCAAGGCAAGGTCAACGGTTACATTGCGCAGGGCTTTAACCCGTTGGCTGCCATGCCAGACAAAAACCGTATGCGGGATGCGTTGTCCAAACTGCGGTTTTTGATCACCATGGATCCGCTGGATACGGAAACGTCCAATTTCTGGCAAAATGAAGGAACGTATAACGACGTTAAGCCGGAAGACATCCAGACAGAGGTCTTCCGTTTGCCAGCTTCCTGCTTTGCAGAAGAAAACGGCTCCATTGTCAATTCAGCCCGGTGGCTGCAATGGCATTTTGAGGGGGCTAGTCCGCCAGGTGAAGCGTGGAACGATGGGCACATTATTGGCACAATATTTACCAAACTCCGCGCTCTTTACGCAAAAGAAGGAGGTATTTGCCCAGATCCGGTGCTGAACATGCAGTGGAATTACAAAGAACCAGAAGATCCAACGCCTGAAGAAGTGGCCAAAGAAGCCAATGGCTACGCTTTGGCGGATATAACTGACGACAAAGGAAATATTGTGGTTCGCCGCGGGGAACTTCTGCCCGATTTTTCGGTCATGAAGGATGATGGCAGCACTGCCAGTTATTGCTGGATTTTTGCAGGGTCATGGACCGAAGCAGGGAACCAGATGGCCCGACGTGATAATACGGATACCGGGCTTGGCGCCACACCCGGATGGGCATGGGCGTGGCCTGCAAACCGCCGCATTCTGTATAACCGGGCATCGCTCGACGTGCAGGGGCGTCCATGGGATCCTAAGAGGCAAATTATCGCATGGGATGGACACCACTGGAGTGGTGCTGATGTACCGGATTACCCTGTAACATCCCCACCCAATAGTGGGATTGGGCCTTTTATTATGCATAGCGAAGGGGTGGGTCTGTTATTCGCAGGCGGCGATAAGCTGGTTGATGGGCCTTTCCCTGAACATTATGAACCCACCGAAACGCCCGTAGTAGCGTCTGCTTTGGGCAAAACTACGCTCAGGAACCCCGCTGCACGCTTTTTTGCGGATGAAAAACCTCGCATGGGTGGTCCTGAACAATATCCTTATGTTGCGACCACTTATTCGATTACAGAACTTTTCCGGCACTGGACCAAGCACTCCAGATTAAACGCCATTATGCAGCCAGAACAGTTTGTGGAAATTGGAGATAAACTGGCCGACAAACTAGGCATCCACGCCGGGGATATGGTGCGCGTATCCTCCCATCGCGGGTATATCGAGGCCAAAGCCGTTGTGACCAAAAGGCTCAAACGCCTGAATGTTATGGGTAAGGATCTCGATCAGGTGGGCGTACCTTGCCACTGGGGCTTTAAAGGAGCAACGCGCAAAGGCTACCTGGCGAACACGCTGACACCCGCCATTGGGGATGCCAACTCCCAAACGCCAGAATTTAAAGCTTTTCTTGTTAATGTAGAAAAAGTCTGAGGTGAACTGATGGGTATGCAATCACAAGACATTATCCGCCGGTCCGCCACTAATGGACTAACGCCATTACCACAGGCACGTAGTCATGAGCAGGAAGTTGCTAAACTGATTGACGTGTCCCTCTGCACAGGATGCAAAGGGTGTCAGGTTGCCTGTTCGGAATGGAACGATCTGCGTGATGATGTCGGGCATAATGTCGGGGTTTACGACAACCCGGCCAATCTTTCCCCTGAAACATGGACAGTCATCCGCTTTGATGAATATGAGGACGAAACCGGTAAGCTGGAATGGCTTTTGCGCAAGGAAGGTTGCATGCACTGCGCCGAACCCGGATGCCTGAAGGCATGCCCCAGCCCCGGTGCGATCTTGCAGTTTGCCAACGGTATTGTGGACTTTCAGTCCGAACAATGTATTGGCTGTGGCTATTGCATTGCGGGATGCCCGTTCGACGTTCCGCGTATCAGCAGCAAAGACAACCGTGCCTACAAATGCACACTCTGCGCAGATAGGGTGGCTGTTGGTCAGGAACCTGCCTGCGTAAAAACCTGCCCGACTGGTGCTATTTCCTTTGGTTCAAAAGCCGAAATGAAAGATCTTGCATCGTCCCGCATTGAGGAACTCAAGGGCAGGGGGCATGACGGTGCCGGACTTTACGACCCTCCTGGAGTTGGCGGCACCCACGTTATGTATGTTCTGACACACGCAGACCAACCCAGCCTGTACCATCGCTTGCCGGATAACCCACACATCAGCCCTGTTGTGCGGGGTTGGAAAGAGTGGCTTAAACCCGTTGGCGCATTAGGGTTTATTGCTACTTTGGCCGGCGCTTTTGTCCATTACATGGGAGTTGGCGCCAACACCACGGAAGAAGAACCTCCAGTAGATCTGCCCGCCAAAAAACTGGAAAACGCTGATCAGGATTCAGCTCAAAACGGGAGGGATGCATAATGGATAACAGCAATCTGGTCTTGCGCACCAAACTTATAGACCGCATGTTCCACTGGAGCATGGTATCCTGCTTTACACTTGTCGCACTTTCGGGACTTTCGTGGTTTTTTCCCAGCTTGAACTGGCTCGGTTATGTACTGGGGCCACCCCAGCTTGCCCGTGTTTTGCACCCATTTTTAGGCATCGCCGTTTTTGGGTTACTGATGTGTATGTTTGTGCGTTTTGTGCACCACAATCTGTTTGTGCGCACAGACCTGATCTGGTTCAAACATATTATTGATGTTCTACTGAACAAACACGGACAAAAACTCCAGATCGGCAAGTATAATGCAGGACAAAAAATTCTGTTCTGGGGCATTATGTCTCTTATCAGTTTGCTATTCGTCAGTGGATTAATGATCTGGCGCGCTTATTTTGCTGTTTTTTTCCCCATTACTGTTTTGCGTCTAGCTCTTCTGGCACACTCCGTTGCTGGTCTTGCCCTGATTCTGCTCGTTATCGGACATATATACATGGGTTTATGGGTCCGTGGTTCCATTGGAGGCATGATCAGCGGATACGTCTCCCGCACGTGGGCACGCCAACACCATGACCGTTGGTATGAGGAAGAAGTAGCCCCAACTAATCCCCTGCATTCTAAAAGGTCCGGCTAATGCACACTTGGTCTGATATTGTCCCACCAGACAAACGGACACCCGGCATTGTTGCGATCGATCCAGTTATTTTTCCCATACTGGATAAGCTTTATGAGCGTCGCATTAAAAGGCTAAACGCACAGGCTCATGCGTTAGGAGAAAATGGTGAATATTACCGTTTTCTCTCGCAAATAGTGCATTTTCAGCAACAAAACCTTGCCCTTTCACCGCTTCAACAAGATGAGATTACCGCCATTCACGCGGTAATCTCACGTGAGCAGTCCAATGAGCAGCTAGAAAACCGTCTTTTAGACATAACATGCTGGCAAACTGCTTATGCTAGGCTCATAACGCAGCTTGAAGCATTTTTACCCCAAGAAATGCTCCAACGCTTATCTGGCCTGTCAACTAAACCACAACATCTTGCGCGGCTCGTGGTCCATCTTTTACGCGCAGAGTATCAACTCGTTAATCCGGGTAGTGCTGTTGTTATTTGGGCAGCACTTTCCGCGTGTTGGGCGCAAGCTATTACGTCCCTGCAGAAAAATGCTGTTACACACCCGATCGCACAATCTGTTGTCTGCCCATGCTGTGGTGCGCCGCCTGTTGCCAGTCTGGTGCTGGATGGGGCCCGGGAAGGGCTCCGTTATTTACAATGTAGCCTGTGCGAGACCCGCTGGCATCGGGTCAGAGCCGTTTGCATCGCATGTGAAAAAACCAGTCAGATCGACCACTGGACGCTGGATGATACCAAGTCTGCCATACAGATTGAAACCTGCGGCGATTGCAAAAGTTACATTAAAACTTTCCGTCTGGATTATGATCCAACTTTGGAAGCAGTCGCGGATGATATAGGGAGTTTTACACTCGATAAAGTGGCGGAAGCAGAAGGCTTCTTGCGTATTGGCATAAACCCTTTCTCATTCCCGGCGTAATAGAACCATGGATTGTCTAGAGCATTCTTTTGATCCATCTTTAGTTGCGGAACAGAAAGCAATGCCAGAAATGGTCAGCTACGATCAGGCACAAGAACTTTTATCCGATCTGGCCAAAAAACTTTCCTTGCAAAATAAAGAAACTATCCCTCTGGCTCAGGCCTGTGGCCGTATTCTGGCGGAAGACCTGTTTGCCAATTCCCCACGCCCGGAAGCTGACATTTCTGCTATGGATGGGTATGCTTTCTGCTGTGCTGATATTACCATAACAGATAAACATACCGGCACCATTCCGCTGCAGGATTATATTGTTGCTGGAGACCAGCCTCTTCCACTCTGGAAAGGAACGGCCGCCACCATTCTAACAGGCGCACGTCTGCCTGCTGGCGCAGATTGTGTGATTGCTCGGGAACGGACACAACTCAAAGATGACCTGCTATCTCTTAATCTGGTCGATATAGCACCGGGCAAGAATATCCGGCGGTTAGGGGAAGAGTTTATCGCAGGAACTCACTTACTTAACGCCGGGCAAAAACTAGATTGGCGTCACCTTGTGCTACTGGCCAGCCAGAAAGTGCAAGAACTATCCGTTTATAAGCCGCTCACTGTTGGGATTATTGCCAATGGTGCAGAGTTTTCTCACTCTGCACAAGATTGTCGGACTGAGCTTAATACTCTTCTACTTGGCTCTATGCTGGAAAATTTGGGTATTCAAACCATTAACAGTGTTGTTCGTTCTGATAGTAAGCACGATTTAAAAAAAGCCATTTTGGATATGGTTGAACAGTCAGATATTCTCCTAACAACAGGTGGTATTTCTGTTGGGAAAACAGATCATGTTTTGCCTGTTCTAAAAAGCCTTGGTGCTAATGGTCTGTTTCGTCGTGTAAAAATTCGACCAGGCAAACCTTTTACTGTTATGCAGCTTGGCACAAAACCTGTTTTTTGTCTGCCTGGCAATACGGGAGCAGCAGCCATTTGCACTCAGTTTTTTATTATTCCGTTCTTACTGTCGGTTTTAACCAGAAAAACCCAATCTACGACTTCAGACACACTTTCTGGTATAAGCAATTTTTCCTTAATGCCACCAACAGATACAACTTGCTTTGTGCCTGTAACTCTTTTGCAAAAGGGGAATGACCGCGTGCTTTCCCTTGTGCCGTCGCAAGGAGCATCTGACATACTGTGTTTTTCCCAATCTGCGGGAATTTTACGTATTCCGGAAGGGCATCCCCTCAATGCAGGGGACTGGTGTCATGCAAGACCATTCTGATCTGTCCATAAAAATGCATGGGTTTGAATATGGTGTGCAATACCAGCCAGATCGTCAATGTGGAAAACAGGCTTCTGACTTATGTCATGGCAATATTCCAACGCATCTGTTGCAACAGACTGTATCCGCTCCATTTTTGTAAAAATGGCCTCTTTCCCTGTTATGGAGCGCCAAACTTCCATTGTGGCAGGTACTTCCGCATGGAAACCTTCTATCAAAATCAAATCTACTGGACGCATGGCTTTGATTAAGTCGTTTAAAACAGGAGGACTGGCGGCTTCATGCTGTAAAATCCAGCGCTGCGGAGTGGCCAACATAACTTCCACAGCACCATGCTGCCTGTGCAGGAAAGTATCTTTCCCCGGCTTATCCATATCGACACCATGATGAGTGTGTTTGATTGTGGAAACACAAAGACCCTGTTGACTAAAAAAGGGAATAAGCCGACTGATCAGATGCGTTTTGCCTGCTCCACTCCGACCAATGATCCCAAACACACGCTGCGCCCGATTATGCCCCATACAAAATAGCCCTAAAATATGAAACTCTTTGATTTATAAACACTCTCACTCACAATAAACAGCGTAAACGGGTAAAGGCACGGCTAATTATGCAGCATAAACACAAAGTGGCCGGGCTGGTTCTGGCGGGCGGGCAGGGAACACGGATGCACCACGCCGATAAAGCCTTTATAAATATCGGCAACCGTCCGTGTATCGACTGGGTTATAACCCGTCTTATGGAAGAATGTACTGATATTGCCATCAGCGCCAATGGTGATGCCAGTAGATTCAAAGCATGGAATTTTCCTGTAATCGCCGATACGGTACAAGGTGTAGGTCCACTCGCCGGGTTACTCCGCGGGTTGGAGTGGGCAGAAGCAAAAGGATTTGATTTGCTGGTGAGTGTACCGGTGGACACACCCTTTATTCCGGTCAATCTGGTTAGCAAACTACAGCCCGGCGCATCCTACGCAACTTATAACGGACAAAACCATCCTCTTGTTGCCTTATGGCCTGTTACACCTGCCCGGGCACTACTGGCTGCACAACTCGGTAATATAACGGATCAGAACAGAAAACAGAGCACTCGTGTCTGCACTCTAGCAGATGCACTCGGAGCAGATGCTGTTGATTTTTCAACCCTATCATCCAATGATCCATTTTTAAACATCAATACTCCCCAAGACCTGATTACTGTAAACACCTATTGGAGCAGGAATAAAAATAATGGAGAATAATAAGGAAATATTTCCCATTTCCACATCTTATCCAGCAAAACGAATGACATGGCATAATTCATCAGACAACACCCCCTGTATTAGCGAAGATACTTTAAATCTGGCTGAAGAAGTGCCCTTGGCCTTGGTCTATAACGGCCTTGATTATGCCGTAATGATGATTACCCCACATAATATTACTGATTTTGCAATCGGTTTTTCCTTGACTGAAGGCCTTGTTCAATCTCCTTCTGATATCAAGCTGCTCTCTGTTACCTCTGCGGCTGGTGGTTTACGCGCTGATATCCGTGTTGGTGCGGAAGCATTGCGTACAGTTCTGGCACGGACCCGCAGGCCCATAGCCGGTCGAACCGGTTGTGGAATCTGTGGTTCCGATATGGATAGCCTTCTCCAACGCGGCCAAAAGAGCATTACGGGATACACACCAGAATTTTCAGCTATTCGCTCTGCCGTAATGAACTTGCGGCAACACCAAACATTAAACGCAGGAATAGGAATGCTCCATGCGGCAGCATGGTGCACAGTAAATGGACAAATCACCTTCACGCGCGAAGATGTCGGCAGGCACAATGCGTTGGACAAACTTATTGGTTACGGCCTGAACAACAATTACGATTTCACAAACGGCTTTTGCTTATTAACCAGCCGTTGTTCCTACGAAATGGCAACCAAAGCTATTACTGCGGGTATGTCTGCGCTCGTCTCCCTTTCCGCACCGACAGCTCTGGCCCTGCGAACAGCGCAGCAAGCAGGTCTTGTTCTGGTCGCTCCAGTAAAATCAGACCATCTGTGTATTTTCTCGCCAACTACGCTAAATTCTGATCTGGCGACTTCCAATAATTCCGCACCCCAGCAAAATCAACATGCTCAAATTACGGAGCTGTAATTGGTATTTTAACAACAAGGAATGGAGGTTTGCGCATATCCTGCCCATCATGCAGGCGGGGAAGGCGGCTCCATTGCCCCATCACAACATACACTGCCTGCCGGTCAGCAAAAATGCCATCTGGCCATACAAACCGAGGATCAGACGCAACCATTTCATAAGTCCCATCCACATTACGGCGAAACACGGCATCATGGTCAGCGGCTGTTGTATAAATCCGGCCCCATGGGTCTGTTGTCAGGCCATCGGCCGCGCCCTTTTCCCCTTCATCTACGACAAACGTTGCAAGCTCTTGAGAATTCAGGGCAAAGTCCGCCAGCTTATCGGTTGGCAGGCTATACAGCCGACGGCTGGCTAATGGCGCATAATAAAGTCTGGAAGAATCAGGCGACAAGGTAATACCATCAGCACCACCTGCGGGGAACGTTGGGTGGTTGGGGTCATAACGCAAAACGCGGCCATCGAGTACAGTCTGGTACCCGGTATCTGGCATAACGGAACGCGTATTTTCCAGCACACGGCGCTGTTGCCCCGTGGCAATATCCAACACGACCAGAGCCGGATGCCCATCAAACGAGCTGTCAGTAATGTAAACCGTTCCTTTTTTGCCATGTGTCAGATCAATCCGTAGATCATTCATATGGCTCCCAGGTAACAAAGCATCCTTAAGCACAATATTGGCGATAATCCGCCCCGTTACAGGGTTGATCCCTACAACCTTTGCTCCTCCAGCAGGAATAGGGAGGCCTTTGATTTTACCGTCATCAATAATCCATAAATTCCCGCGTGTATCCGTTGTCATACCATGGGGGGAAACCAGTCTGGATTGCGGGGAGCCAACAGTGGAAGCTGCAAATGCTGTTGATGGAAAGGGTACGAGCTGACCATTTTTCCATTCTGCCAGAACTGGTCCTGGGTGGTCACCATCATGCTTGGGAAATGTAAGAAACAATCGCCCGTTAACAACAGCAATGCCTGACGGATCAGGGTCTGTTATGCTGGCAATAATCTGAACCGTTCCAATTTGGCCAAAGGCGGGGTCCTGATTACTGGTTATACGGGGTTCCGCTGCCTGCAGCCCCGTTGCTACTCCTCCCCATAAACAGGTTCCAAGCAAAAACGCTCTCAATACGTGCATTTTGTTCCCCCATTGGTTCATTAAAAACAGGTGCTGCGGGCGTTTTTTCACTCCAAGCAGGAATGAGCTTCAGGGGGCACTCCGTGGCTCCTGCACAGGTACGGGACCAGAAACAGCATTGCCATTCGCCCATGTTTCTACCACCTGGTCAGCATCTGCCATCGTCACAGCAGGATTACCGGCAACAACCAGCAGGTCTGCTCTTTTACCCGCCACAATAACGCCACGGTCCTGCAACCCCAGCAATTCAGCAGCGCTCTGTGTTGCAATTTGCAGCGCAGAAAGGGGAGGAATACCAGCCCGCACCATCAAAGCTAACTCGCGATGCTCAGCAACTCCCGGCACACGTAAAGGGGTTGCGCCACTATCTGTTCCAAAACCAACCTTGACCCCAGCTTTCCACAACGTTTGCAGGTTTTGTAAATTCATTGCTAAAGATGTACGGGCAAAATCCGCCTTGGCTCCATTGCTATTATTGCGTTGCCATGTTGGATTGTTGATCTGTTGTAATAATGGCGCGGATAAACCGGCTACTACAAATGGAGTTTTTACCCACGTAGGCTGCTCTGCCCATACCGTGGTTGCTTCATCCAATTGCAAAGTGGGTATATACCATATGCCGCGCTCTTTAAGGGTTTGAACCAAGGAAGACGGAACTGGCTTATCGCGCACTCCATGCGCCAGAATATCCACTCCAGCCGCAACAACATGCTCAGCATCATCAAGATCATGGATATGCGCGGCAACCCGTAAATGTTTTTTATGCGCCTCATCTACTACGGCAGCAATAATAGCCGGATCCATTTTTACAGGTAACGAATGGTCAAAGTCATCCACCCATATTTTGACCAAATCAGTGCCTTCTTCTGCCATTGTATCTACATTTTTCCGGGCATCTTCTGGCGTGCGAGGTCTAAAAAGCTGGTCGGGCGCAACATTCACTGGGGGAGCTCCGCGCGGAACACCAATACCCTGATCAACCCCGAACAGATCAGTTGGCAGCAGCCCCATGTGCGCATCCTTGCGCATGGGATCAAAAACGTGCGGAACATTGTTACCTAGAGCTGTCACAGTTGTCACACCATAGCGGCGGTACTGCGCAAGTTCGGGCAAAATGTTATCGACCGTATAAAATTGCGGACCAGTCACAACACCTTTTAACTGGCCAATATGGCTATGATCGGAAATAAGCCCCGGTAAAACAGTTTTCCCCGACCGATCCATAATCTTAGCATGTGCGGGCAATGCAACGTTTTTGCCTGTCGCTACGATAACCCCATCCTGCATAACTACGGTTCCGTCTTCTACGGGAGGAGCTCCCGTACCGTCTATGATCCGGATATGAGTCAACGCGACAGGCACAGTCTGTGCGCTTGCCAATGTTGGAATACCTAACAGAACGGTCGCTACAAACATTACTGGTTTCATTGTTGTCTCCATCATGCTGTTTTCAATCGACCAAGGCTCCAGCACGCTCGCGCCATGCCAGCCGGGCAGACATGACAAGACCACTAACCCCGGCAAGACTACCAACCAAAAACACGGATTCATCCCCAGCCCACTCAGCAAGGAGACCGGCGAAAGGACCTGTTGCGCCGTATGCAAGATCCTGAAAAGCCGCAAAACCCCCCATAGCTGTACCACGCATTTGAGGCGCAACACGCCGGACAACCTCCACCCCCATGGCAGGGAAAATCATGGAGCAGCCACACCCGGTCAAAAATGCCCCAGCGAGTGCCATATTCGCGCTGGTCGCCTGCCATAGTAACATCTGCCCACAGGTCTCCACCACCATGGAAATCCAAGCTACGCGCGCACCCCCTAATTGATCAGGGAGATGACTACATAAAATTCGTACCAGCACAAAAGCTGCGCCAAAAAACGTCAAACCCAGCGCCGCATGAGGCCAGTGCCTATGCAGGAACATAAGGGGCATAAACGCCCCAATAGCTGCAAAACCAATACCTTGAAAAAAAACGACCAATCCAAGATCTGAAATTTTGTGGAGAATACGCCCAACCGGCAATCTCTCCCCGCCATGCGGTGGCACAGCCACTACAGGAGCAGCCATGGTAAAACCAACTAATGGCGTGGCAATGCAGCCGAGTGCGACCAACACATAGCCACCATGGTCGTATAGCGTTAGCCCCACCGGGCTCCCTACGGCAAGCGAGCCATACATACCCATCCCAACAACGGACAAGACCCGACCAGAACGATTGTGCCCCATAAGGCCAATGCCCCAAGCCAGCATCCCCACAACAGCCAGACTTTCACCCAGGCCAAGGGTTAGACGCGCTATGAGCAGCATACAAAACGCAGCTACTGGGGTTGTCATCCAAGTGACAACTGCGGTTAGCAGCCCGCTAACTGTATACAGAGCCAACCCATACAGCATACACCGTTTGCCACCCTGATGATCCGCACAACGACCGGCAAAGCCGCGCGTTACAATGGTCGAAGCAAACGCAACACCAACAGCAAGTCCGGCAAGGGCATTGCCCATGTGCAACGAGGTTGCGACATATACCGAGGTTGTCGGCATAGACATGGCAACAGCAAGATAAGACAGGAAGAGGGCGACCGCGAGCCAAGCCAACCACTGTGGCGCCTTGTCCTGCTGTGCTGTGGGAATGCTGGGCATTATAAGGTACCAGCTCCTTTATTGATAATAGAGGCACACACAAGCTGCACCTTTAATCCCTGACAGGGATTGGACAACTCAGCCTGTTTGCCAAGGGTTATGCATATGACAATACTGTGATGGAAGCTTTAGCGGCAACGGGATATTCCACACCAGCACTGCCATGTAACGCATACATCCTATGCCTTGCGAGGAGCTAACAGCTTGAACAATGGCCCCGTTAAAGTTGTGGAGATAACGGCGAGAACCATCAAAGATGCAAAACCAAAGTCAGAAAGCATACCCTGACTGTGCAGAATGGTCGCAGCCACAATTTCCATCAGACCCTTGCATTGCAAAAGAGCCCCAACACCCAAAGCCTGCCGCGGTTTTAAACCTCCAGCAGGGGGGTAGATATAAACCGCTACAATTTTGGTTAAAATAGAAACCACAACCAAAGCCAGGGATGCCACAACCGACGGCCATGTCAGTGCATCACCATTGATATGCAAACCACTATGACCAAAGAACATCGGAGCCAGCCAGATCAGGGCAAATGTTCCAACCGCTTCCACCGGCAACCGCCGAACCCAGCTTGGAGGCATGATCGCACCTGCAAAATAAGCTCCGATCAACTCATGCAGACCAAGCTGCATACTGGCCCAGGACCCAGCGGCCAGGTAAACTGGTACAGCCAGCCAGATCACCCATAGTGGCGGATGGCGGAAATGCCTGGAAGCCCAATAACCAGCCGCTGCCAGCCCAACCAGCAGAAAAATGGCCAATACTTCCCAACCAGTCCAGCCATGTAAGGCCGCAGAGCCACGCGCAGCGAATTGAAGTGCCGCCAACCCAATCCACAAAGCAGCGTCGTCTACCACTGCCAATTTGAGTGCAAGTTGCCCCAAAGGTTTTTGATCCGCATCCAACTCCCGCACAACGCCGATCAGAACAGGTAAGGCGCTTACGGCAATACATAAACCAATGGAAGCTGCCGCCACCCACGGTTCTGCATCCGGTGCCTGCCACCCCTTGAGATGCAAAAAAACAGTGTAAGCCAAAAATGAACCAACCAAAAAGGGTAGCCCCAAAGCAACCGCAGCACCGCCAAAAAGACGGCCTATTGTTGGTTGAGGAAAGCTTTGACCTGTCGGCTCTCCTCCCGGGTGCTGCCACATTTCCAGCCCTGCAGTAAAAGCGAGAACAAGAACGGCAACCCACCCAATATTATTTCCATACAC
This sequence comes from Acetobacter syzygii, assembly GCF_000964225.1. GTDB lineage: Bacteria > Pseudomonadota > Alphaproteobacteria > Acetobacterales > Acetobacteraceae > Acetobacter > Acetobacter syzygii. The sequence goes on from NZ_BAMZ01000016.1 coordinate 28,419, forward strand.
GGATGGAATACCCATTTCCTGCACAGGTATATGCCATACGGCTAAAGCTATACCAACAAGAATAGGCAACACAGCTATTGGCAACGCTTTTTGCATGAGTCGCCACAATACCCATGGGAAAAATACAAAAATCGTGGCGTCTGTCAGAAGCGCTGTCAACTTTACCATATTGCGTCCTTTTTATTGAAATTTATCCCTTATAACGGATTACAAGTATGATATGCAAGTTTTGCATGTCTGTGCATTATTTATTCGCAACACTCATGGCTTGGCTAGCATATAGCGCGTCCAGAATAAGGTGTATTTTATTGACATCTTATTGCGCCCCCCTTATTAAAGGTGCCTGTATTTTACATCTTTTGGACATCTCTGATGAGCACCATGCTAGACGACAAAACCCGGTCCATTGTTTCTGCCTGTGTTCCCGCTCTTGAAGCGCACGGGTTTAGTATAACGCAGGAAATGTATCGCCGACTTTTATCAAAGCCGGAAATCCGTGATTTATTTAACATGTCACACCAAAAAGATGGTGAGCAACCTAAAGCGCTGGCTCTGGCTGTTTTGGCTTATGCCAAAAATATCAATAATTTAGGCGCTCTTGGTGGCATGGTGGAACGCATTGCGGAAAAACATGTCGGACTGAATATTTTACCCGAACATTATCCTTTTGTGGGTGAAGCACTGCTTGGAGCCATTGCCCATGTGCTGGGAGACGCCGCCACACCCGAAATTATGGAAGCGTGGGGCAAAGCCTACTGGTTTTTAGCGGATGTGCTGATCGGAAGGGAAAAACAGATTTATCACGCTCATGCCTCCGCTCCGGGCGGATGGGTCGGCTGGCGCAGTTTCACTGTGCGTTCCATTACGGTTGAAAGCAGCACGGTCAAATCTTTTGAGCTCATTCCCTCCGACCGAAAACCCGTCATGCGGCATCAGCCAGGTCAATATCTCAGTCTCAAGCTGGACATTCCAAACCATGGCTCCCAGCGGCGTAATTATAGTATTTCCTCTGCTCCAGCAGATGATCATTATCGCCTCAGCATCCGCAAAGCAGAGGGCGGTGTTGTCTCATCATGGTTTCATGACACTCTAAAGGAAGGGGATGAACTTGTTGTTTCCGCTCCCGCGGGCGAGTTTGTTTATGATCCGGCACAAGAAACAAAAACCATGTTTATCAGTGCTGGCATCGGGCTGACGCCATTCGTCTCAGCCTTGGGATTAATTGAAGAAAAGCAAGCAAAGAACCCGATCCGTTTTGTACATGGCACACATGCAGCCGATACGCTGGCATTTGGAGCCTATTTGCAGGAACTCGCTACCCAGAATAACGTGCAAACGGATATTTTTTATAGCGCTGGCATCCCGGACCATGCAGCATCTTCCGCACATCTGGCACACCATGCGGGACGCATTACCCCAGAATGGCTGGCAACACAGATTGAGCCCAACACCGTTTATCGGCTCTGTGGACCTGACCAGTTTATGCTGGACATGATTAAAGCTCTAAAAACACAAGGCGTCCCTGCCACTCATATCCGCTATGAATTTTTTGGTTCTGCATCAGATGCGCAATTACTAGCAGCTGCATAAGTCCAACCATACGCACGATATTGTCGATACATCTGCGCTCCATTTTTACGGCATGGAGCGCAGATTTTATGAAATACACCTAAAATTTATTCCCATCAGCCCTGCCATATTATAAATAAATATAATAAATGGAAAATTTATAGGGTATTCCGCGTTAGCAATACGCTATTTGCCACATACGTAAAAAGTAATTAGATAGCATCCATCGCTCGGTTCCTTATGGGCGAGAGTCACAACAAGAAGACTACAGCCTGCGCATTCAGCAAGGACGTGGAATATGAGCAAAAATACAAAAGAATTTTTTGTGTGGGTTCTGGCATTTGTAATAGTTGGTGGAGTAATGTGGGGCGGGTCGATCCTTTTGCACAACTACAGACAAAAACAATGGGACCAGTTTGTGGTTGATAACCATTGCAAAATTACTGGAACCCAACCGTCAACCGGTTTTTTCTCGCCTGAACAAACTATCTATCAGTGCGATAATACAGGCATATACTATCGTAACAAGTAAACATCTTATACATTATCATAATCAACCACTCCATATATGAAATAACCATGCATTTTAACGCCATAATGGATGCTCCATACCATTATGGCGTTAAAAAAGAAGACGCTGCCAACTGCCTTTGTTGCGCACATTCCTCCACCATAAAATCGAGCAATGCCCTTACCGCTGGCATCAGGCCCTTTCTGGATGGAAAAACCGCATGCACAATACCCGCACGTGGCGTCCAATCAGGCAAAACGCGCGTAAGTCGCCCAGCCTCAACGTCCTTCCACACCATAATTGTGGGTAACTGTACAACCCCAACACCCATCAGGGCGGCTTCCCGCAAAACAGACATATCATCTGTTGCAAAACGGGGTTGATGGAAAACGGTGGCTATTTGCCCAATCTTGTTTTCCAGCACCCAGGCATGGTCATTGGGCGTTGTATGAAAATCCAGGCTTGGTAGCCCAGTCAAATCAGCGGGAGAGGGGAGGGGGTAAGGCAGCAATTCTGGGGCTGCAACCAGGCACTGTGTGCTGGTATCGAGAACCCGCATGACAAGATCTGATGCTTCAAGCGGAGGGAAGCGCACACGTACGGCAATATCCAACCCGTCTTGCAATATATCAACCCGACGATTTGTGCTTTCCAACTGCAAGGCGACAGAAGGATAACGCTTTACAAAACGTGCAAGAATTGCGCCGAACTGAAAGTTCAACAACGCAACAGGGCAACTCATTCGAATTGACCCACATGGTTCTGCCTGGAGTTGTGCAATCGATTGTTCCGCCAATTCGGCTTCAGCCAGCATGGCCTTACAATGCTTGTAAAACCGATGCCCTGCTTCGGTCACCGAAAAATGTCTGGAGGAACGCTGCAACAACCGTGTGTGCAACCGCGCTTCCAATAAAGCGATGCGTCTGCTTAGCAAAGACTTCTGAACTCCAAGCCCCCGTGCTGCTGACGAAAAGCCTCCATATTCTACAATCTGAACAAAGTAGTAAAAATCGTTAAGGTCTCTCATCGTCTCATTCATGGAACACAGTGTTTTATTTTTCCACCTGTATAGAACGCTACCTAAATCCTATCTTCAAGGTCAGCACTAAATGCAATGCGTCCCTTGTGTTCCAATATGAAGGAAAAGACACATGCAAAAAAAAATCCTTGGCCTTTACGGCAACGACCATGGTCATTGGGTAGGGAATGGTTTTCCTGTCCGCTCCTTGTTTTCCTATACCACGCTAGGCCAGCACCTCAGTCCTTTTTTGCTGCTTGATTATGCAGGGCCGCACCAGTTCCAACCCACAGACGAACGCCGTGGTGTTGGGGAACACCCTCATCGCGGGTTTGAGACCGTCACCATTGTTTACGATGGGGAAGTCGAACACCGCGATTCATCAGGCGGTGGAGGCACCATTGGACCGGGAGATGTACAGTGGATGACGGCCGGCAGCGGAATTGTACATCAGGAATTTCACTCCCCAGCCTATGCCCGAGCTGGAGGAGCCTTCAGAATGGTTCAGTTGTGGGTCAATCTTCCCGCCAAGGATAAACAAACACCTCCAGCCTACCAAACCCTGCTGGCCAGTACTATTCCCACACTTTCCCTACCGGATCATGCTGGATCTTTGCGGGTTATTGCTGGACGCTATACTAATATTGAAGGCCCCGCGCGCGTATTTTCTCCACTCAATGTATGGGATGTCAGCCTGAATGCGGGTGCATCTGTCTCTTTCACGTTACCAAAAGAGCATAATGCCGCCGTTGTCTCGCTTGAAGGTCGGTTAATCGTCAATGACACGCAGGAACTTGGAAGCGCCCAACTCGTTCTTCTTGACCAAGAGGGAACTAACGTCACTCTTCATGCACGAGCCAAAAGTAGTTTTCTGATCCTGACTGGAGCCCCCCTGAACGAACCTATTGAAGGGTATGGTCCGTTTGTCATGAATACTCGAGCTGAAATTAGGCAAGCCATAGAAGATTTTAACAACGGGAATTTTGGCAGCATTCCCGCTTAATGTTCCTCATATGTTCTTTCTGCGTCTATCCTACTCATAAGGAGATCAGAGCATGGCTATTCCCACAAACCTTTCTTTTGTTACCCTATTAGGGAGCCTACGCCGCAATTCCTATAATGCGGCCATTGCACAAAGCTTGCCTGAATTAGCCCCTGACGATGTTTCCATCACTCCCCTTGGAAGTATAGGGGATTTTCCTCATTATAATCAGGATTTACAGGACGAGGGTTTTCCCCCGACAGTCGTTGATATGGCTAAGCAGATTCAAGCTGCAGATGGCGTAATTATTGTAACGCCAGAGTATAATTACTCCATTCCCGGTGTTCTTAAAAATGCCATAGACTGGCTCTCCCGTGTAACGCCGCAACCTTTTTCTAAAAAACCTGTTGCCATTCAAACCGCATCTCCCGGCCTTATTGGCGGGGCAAGAGCGCAATACCATTTGCGCCAAAGCCTTGTTTTTCTCGACGCTTATGTTTTGAACAAACCTGAAGCCATGATTAGTCAGGTTCCCAGTAAGGTTGATTCTCTTACACTCAGCTTAACAGATGTAGGCACGCGTGAATTTCTTAGTCGCCAGATTAATGCTCTGGCAGAACTGGCCCGAACAATAGAAAAATGACTTTTTGTTTTTTATCTGCGCCAGACAAATAATTTTATGCGCTCGATTTGAACGCATAAGCCGGAAACATGAGCAGACAACCTTGAAGGTGAGAGTAATTCGCATTATGGCATAAGGGGAATGCTAGCCATCTGACATACGAAAGCGAGCAACCGTGCCTGCCGCCTCTCCCACCCACTCTTATATAAGCACCGCAATTTTGCAGGCATGGAATAGTCAAATTTTTTCATGCCTGCCATTGGCAACGGCATGATTGCTTTGCAAAATTATTCCCTGCGTCTTGTTGCAGCGCTATTGCTCTGGTTAGCTCTCGTGCTCTGGGGGTCCGCCATTGTTAATTACTTTCCGGCTCTTTCTGCCGTAACAACGCAAGCTTATAGGATTTTAGCCAGCGCCATTGCTCCTGTTGTGCTTGTTAGTGCATTTTGGGTGCATAACCCCCGTAACGCTTTGGGAACCGGCATAATATTGGTCCTGAGCGGAGGGATTGCATTGGCCATGCAACCATGACCCCTGCACGACGCGCCAGACTAGCATGGATGCATCGGTGGGCAGGCCTTGTAACAGGCTGGTTTGCGTTTGCTATTTTTTTTACAGGCACCCTTGCCTTGTTTGATACAGAACTAACGCGCTGGATGCAGCCGGAAACCGCAATAGTTCCTTATAATTCTCAACTTACGACACAAGCCCTAGAACGCGCGCAACAGCTTTTGTATGAGGCTGACAAAGCTGGGTCCTCTCCATCCTTCCTGCTGTTACCAGAACCACGTGACCCTACTTTACGTATTTTACATTACGATGGACACAAATTTGTAGGGCCAATTCTTGATCCCTCAACGGGAAAATCCATTATGGCCAGGAATACTGAAGGAGGCAGTTTTTTCTTCAATTTTCATTACACGCTGCGTATCCCATCACCGTGGGGTGAACGTGTGGTCGCAGGGATCGCTTTTACGTTTGCCGCAATTATGCTTTCGGGTATTTTATTACATCTCAAACGCCTGATGCCTGATTATTTTACTCTCAGACTACAGGCATCTCTGCCACGCTGCCTTTTAGATCTGCACGTCATTACTGGGAGTGCAATGCTCCCATTCCATATTATGATTGTCTGGACTGGCCTGCTTTTAACTGCGGAGAATGCCCTACCTGTCATACAGTCTTCCGCCACAGTACCAACAGTTCAGACCACAGTAACAACGGCTCCAGTGCACTGGAGCCCACATGCTTCTTTAGCGCTTATGATACAGAAAGCTCAAACATCCCTCGGTCGCCCCCCATCTTATGGGCTTTTTGATGATGAAAAAACAACAATATCAGCAATCAGGCACAATAGTCTGAATGCGAATGATAGCACAGTAGTATTTAATAGTCTGACAGGTCAATTTTTGATCAAAACTGCACCAGCATCCGATTTGGAAGATATTTATTATGTTATGAGTGGCCTTCATATTAGCCGCAGTATGGGGGTTTTATTACGATGGATTTGGTTTGTTGGAGGAACTGTATCGACTATTATGATCGCGAGCGGATTGGTGTACTATACTGCAAAACAAAAAAAACACACTCAACCGACTTTCTGCCTTGTCCAACGCCTTAATATTGCAGTGATGGGTGGACTTGTATGTTCCAGCTTAAGCCTGTTTGCCAGTAACCGGCTTTTACCCGCTCATTGGCAGGTTAGAAGTTCTGCCGAAATCTGGGTATTTTTTTCTGTTTGGGCGAGTTGTCTTTTGTTATGCCTGATTGCTCCTATACAAAAAAGCAGACAAATAATCACTTGGGCAATAGGGTTAGCGGGGTTCAGTCTCCCCCCTATTGACTTCATTGCAGTGCCTTTAGCCCAATGGGAAAGCACGCTTCATCTCACCATTGATGGTTTTTGCGCTTTGGCAGGTTTAATAGCAATGGGTTATATGTATTCTCTTCCGACCTCAAAACATCATGACTGATTCATTACTCCTGAAAATAGAAATTTTGAATTTCACAACATGCCTACTTTGGGCGTGTTGTCTCAGCAATATTTACAAAAAATTTCCGAAAAAAATTCAATACATAACAAAAAATTATAATACTTTTTTCAGGCTATTTGCAATTTTTATTTTTCTTTACACAGTAAAAATTCTTTCATTATCTTTTCATGCCCCTGAAATTTCTTTCTTCATTATGGCATTCTCTATTAACAGTATATTTATTTCTCTAATTTTTGGCTTATATGAACTCTTAAAATCTAAATTTCCAATCTAATCTTTCTGCATCATTCAGCGCACGACCACGCTTTCATAAAAAAATAGCCAAATGCAGGGCAATATACTATACTCCCCCATAGTACCAAAGGACGATGTACAGAATGCCTCACACCCCAGCAGATAAGAAAAAAGCACTCACACGTTTACGGCGCATTCGTGGGCAATGTGATGCACTTGAAAAAGCATTGGAAGCAGGGGCTGACTGTGGGCCAGTATTACAGCAGCTTGCGGCAATACGTGGTGCAGTCAATGGTCTTATGTCAGAAGTTATGGGGATGTACCTCCACGAAGAGTTTGGTTCTGCCCCCCAAATATCCTCAGCGCAACAGGCCAGTATTGATAATATTCTTTCGCTTATACGCACCTACCTCAAGTAAATAGAAGGGAATAATCATGAAATCTCGTGCAGCAGTTGCTTTCGCTCCTGGCGAGCCTCTGAAAATTGTTGAAATTGATGTTGCTCCTCCAAAAAAAGGGGAAGTGCTCGTTCATATTACTCATACAGGCGTTTGCCATACGGATGCCTTCACTCTTTCCGGCAGCGATCCTGAAGGGTTGTTTCCATGCGTATTGGGCCACGAGGGGGCCGGCGTTGTAGTGGAGGTTGGGGAAGGGGTGACATCCGTTGTACCCGGCGACCACGTTATTCCCCTTTACACAGCGGAATGCGGCAAATGTGAATTCTGCACATCAGGCAAAACCAACCTTTGTATAGCGGTGCGCGAAACACAGGGGAAAGGGGTTATGCCCGATGGAACAAGTCGCTTCTCCTATAATGGGCAACCACTCTACCATTACATGGGATGTTCAACCTTTAGCGAATACACTGTCGTGGCGGAAGTTTCCCTTGCCAAAATCAACCCTCATGCTGATCACGAGCATGTCTGTCTTCTAGGCTGTGGTGTAACAACCGGAATTGGCGCTGTACATAACACGGCCAAAGTACAAGCTGGCGATAGCGTTGCCGTTTTTGGCCTTGGTGGTATTGGGCTGGCCGTCATTCAGGGGGCACGCCAAGCCAAAGCTGGCCGCATTTTTGCCATTGATACCAACCCGGACAAATTTGAGCTTGCCACTGCAATGGGAGCAACTGACTGCATCAATCCTTCAGATTACGATAAACCAATTCAGCAGGTTATTCTGGACATCACCCGGTGGGGGGTAGATCACACCTTTGAGTGCATTGGCAATGTGAACGTTATGCGCGCGGCACTCGAATGCGCTCACCGGGGCTGGGGGCAATCTGTCGTTATTGGTGTGGCTGGGGCAGGGCAGGAAATCTCAACACGCCCCTTCCAGCTCGTAACCGGACGTACATGGAAAGGAACTGCATTCGGTGGTGTTAAAGGGCGGAGCCAACTGCCTGGCATGGTTGAAGATGCGATGAAGGGTGAAATTGATCTTAAACCTTTTGTAACCCACACCATGGGATTGGATGACATTAACCATGCATTTGAACTCATGCATGATGGAAAATCCATCCGTTCTGTTATCATATACTAAAATATAACCTATCCTATTGTTCCTACACTTACTCTCTCATTGCCAAGACAATGAGAGAGTATTTTTAATACTCTACAAAATTCTTGCCTTAGTAAATTGCTACATAATTAACTGCCTTGGATGTTCCGCTGATGAACAAGAAGTGCCATAAGTCATAATTACTCTTAACCGGCAGGGGAACGGAACCCGGTGTGTGCGGCAAGATACTCCATCTTCCTGATTATGTTTGGCTGTTTTTTTGCCACTCAGAACCTTCAGGCTGCACCATATCCCACCAGTTCGGACTTTGCTGACGAACTCTCCAAAACCATTCAGGGAACACCTCCTCAGGTTTTTTTTCCTAATGGAGATATCGGGGCACCTTTACGCTCCTCCCCCATAAAAGACCACAGGGTCGCCATCAGTTTGACTCGGCAGCCAGCACCAGCACCAGCACCAGCACCAGCACCAGAAATGGAGTTAGGTGACACGCAGATACAAGCGGAAATCGACCGTCTTCGGCTACTTTTTCACAAAAATGTACTTGTGTCGTTTACTCCAACAACAATGCAGAAAAGTGACTGGTTTACACTAGCGCGCCAACAAATCAGCCACTCCGGATACACTCTTCAGACACCCCAAACTGTAGTAATTGTTGACCGCAACCCTAAGGTGCAGCGTGCCTGCGTTGTAATTATTCAGCCAGATGAGAAACATTGGAGTATTATCGGCTGCACACGCATTTCCACAGGCACAATCGGTCGCAAGCATCACTACATCACGCCTGTCGGTATTTTTGCTAACACAGCAGATCGGCTAGGTTATCGCGCACAAGGCACCAAGAATGAGAATGGCATTATGGGCAATGGTGTCAAAGGGATGCGCGTCTGGGACTTTGGCTGGCAGGTTGCAGAAAAAGGATGGCTGGCAAGCCGAGAACAAGGCCCCATAAGGCTGGAAATGCACGCAACAGACCCTGTTTTTCTGGAGCGTCAACTCGGTCACATGGCTTCCGCTGGCTGTATTCGCATTCCGGCATCGTTAAACATTTTTATTGATCAAAACGGCCTTCTGGATGCCGAATATGAGCGCAAAGCGCTAACGGACAAACGTTTTCGGGCTTTACTACGCCCGGATAGAACACCTTCCATATTAGCCGGAACAGCCGTTATTGTTGTGGACAGCGCTGCGGCTCCCACAAAACCAGCGCATTATACTGCCTCACCCAATCTTGTATCTACCAAAATATCTTCTTCACCTATTCATTAAAAAACAACGCTACAAAAAAAATCGCTTTCCAAGCACGTCGTATAACTGGTGGAACACAAAAGCAGGTCAGACTTCATATGATGCAAACAACACCTCTTTTCCCCAGTATGAGCGCAACTCCTCCCAACCCCCACCAATGCTTTACGGATTTAATCAATCGTGCACGCGCATATACTCCAGCACCTTACGCAGTTGTCTGGCCCGGTGAAGACCACGCATTGCTTGGTCCACTGGATGCTGCACAGCAGGGGATTATTCAGCCAGTTTTACTAGGGGATGAGGATTGCATTCACAAAATTGCGGACAAAAACAGGATTGACCTGCAACCTTACCAGATCATTCATTCAAAAACTCCCGAAAGCGCTGCCCAAAAAGCCGTAGAGCTTGCAAGAACTGGTCATGTCCATGGCCTTATGAAAGGGAGTTTGCATACAGATGTGCTCATGCACGCCGTTGTTGCTCCAGAAAATGGCTTATGCACAGGTCGCCGTATAAGCCACGTTTTTCTGCTTGCTGTGCCCACTTACCAAAACTTACTTTTTGTAACGGATGCAGCCATCAACATTTTCCCTGATCTATCCACAAAACGGGACATTGTTCAAAATGCAATTGACCTACACATAGGCTTGGGCCTTGGGTCACCTAAAGTTGCTATTCTTTCGGCAGTGGAAGTCATTAACCCCAAAATTCCAAGCACATTAGATGCTGCCAGCCTATGTAAAATGGCCGAAAGAGGACAAATCACTGGAGGGACACTGGACGGCCCGCTGGGTATGGATAATGCCATTAACCCTGAAGCCGCCAGAATAAAAGGCATCGCTTCTCCCGTAGCAGGACAAGCGCAAATTCTGGTTACACCAGATCTAGAATCGGGGAATATGCTTGCTAAAAATCTTATTTTTATGGCGCAGGCCGATTCAGCAGGAATTGCAGTCGGTGCAAAAGTTCCCATAGTCCTGACCAGTAGGGCAGACAGCGTGCAAGCCCGCCTGGCTTCGGCAGCTATTGGGGCTTTATATGCCAGATATATGGTGCAACAGGCTGCTGCTTTTTAAGCTGCGCACTATGCGGAAAATCGTTCATGTCGAATGTAGTCATTGTTTTTAATGCTGGTTCTTCCAGCTTAAAGTTCACGATTTTTAAGATTGAAAAAAAATCAATCATCATCAAGCTCATTAAAGGTCGCATTGAATATGACAATGAGACTTTCCATTTTCTGGCATCCGACCATAATGATCAACTTATCACGCAAAACACTTTTTCTACGAAAAATAAAGACCCCCTAGAATATCTTTTTTCATGGTTATCTGAACATGAACAGGGAACCCATCATATTGTAGGCGTAGGGCATAGAATAGTTCATGGGGGGGCAGACTTTGTTGATCCAGTCCGCGTTACACCAGAATTACTGAAGCAGCTTGAATCCTTGACGCCATTTGCACCTCTACACCAGCCTCAAACTCTGGCTCCCGTCCATGCCATAACGAAATATAGACCTCAGCTGCCACAAATTGTGTGTTTTGATACAGCATTCCACCGTTCCATCCCCGACATTGCCCAACTCTTACCACTCCCCAGACGTTATGGAGAAAAGGGAGTACGCCGCTATGGCTTTCATGGTCTTTCTTATGATTTTTTATCTCAAAGGCTCCAGCTCATAGATCCGGAACTCGCAAATGGGCGGACTATTTTGGCACATTTGGGAAGCGGAGCAAGCCTGTGCGCTTTAAAACATGGGAAAAGTTTTGAAACAACAATGGGTTTTTCCACTCTGGATGGCCTTATGATGGGCAGCCGCTGCGGCATGATTGATCCGGGCGCGTTACTTTACATGATCAAGGAAGAAAATGCAGATTGGGAGACACTGGTCAACACACTCTACCACCAATCTGGTTTATTAGGTGTCTCAGGCATATCAACCGATATGAGAGTCCTGCGGGAACGCCTGATTACCGAGGCCGATCCAGCCATACGTAAACATATGCAGCAAGCACTCTCCCTCTCTGCTTACCGCATTGTGGAAGAGATCGGTGCACTTACAGCTGTTATGGAAGGCATAGACGGACTGGTTTTTACCGCTGGTATAGGTGAGCACGATGCTGAATTACGCCAAACAATCTGCCTTGCTCTGAGCTGGCTAGGATTAAAACTTGATACTGACGCTAACCAAAAAAATGCAGCCATTATTAGTTCTCCCAGCAGCACAATCCGTGTGCGCGTTGAGCCCACGCATGAAGAACTTATAATCTGCCAGAATGTTTTACCTTTTATCCAAAGTGCCCTTTAACCCACGTTATGAATCCACCTGACTGGAGGATGAAGGGGCAAGGTGGGCCAGCGCACCAATCTTGCGATAAAGAGTGGAACGGCTGATCCCTAACAAACGTGCAGCAGGGGCAATCTTCCCCTGCGCCATGGAAAGAGCAGCCTCTATAACTGTCCGCTCTGCCTCCTGAAAATCTGGAATCCCCGTTGTTCTGGCTCCCAGGTCAAAGCACACACTTGCGATTTCAGGATTATCTATCCCAAGCAGAGATCGTGCGGCATAGGTTGCACCGACCACAATCCGTTTATCATCCAGTGCGATCATAGGCAGCGATATGCCTTCGCCCTCTCCTAACAATACAACACTACGGTTGCGAAAAGCTTCCAAAAAACTTCGCCGTTCCAACCTGCGGGCGGCATCGACCAGTACTGCTTCCATCATCAAGGCGACATGGCCGGACGGATCTGCACGGATGGAGCTGGCATCCAACGCACCAGCAACCCGACCATCCGGACCATAAAATGGTACGGCCGAGCAGGTAAGGTAACGCAACCCCGTACACCAATGCTGGTCGCGGTGCACCGTAACGGGCACACCTTCAATAAGACAGGTACCAATTCCGTTGGTACCTGCCAGTGATTCCGCCCAGTTGGCACCAGGCCACAAATGCCAGCGACGGCACCCTTTCTCAAAAGGGGGAGCACCTCGCCGGGCCACCACAATACCCGCAGGGTCTGCAAGCAGCACATTATAATCCAGAGTGGATACAATGCCATGCAGCCGATCCAGTTCCGGGTCTGCTATTTTCATGGTTACGCCCATGCGTTCACGCGCCTGCCGCAATTCGGCAGAACACAATATATCCGTTGTCAGCGCACGATCTGTGGCAATACCATACTCTTCCGCACATCTGCGCCACGACCTTCTGACCATTGGTGGCAAAGTCGACCACACACCGGAAGACAAAGCGAGTGAGTTCATAGCGCTCTTACTCATACATCAAAAAATGTTGCTCCACGTGTATTACGTTTCGGATGTGCGACACTTCCCTGCTGGCGGCCTCAAATACGCGTGAGCGGAATTTTGCATTCCCTTTACCCCTCAAGCTATCGGCCCATAACTGCGTGTATACCCACTCCACATCATGTCCTGATCTGTGGAATGGGGCGGAATAATTCCGTTTTAGTTTCCAACCCATACGGCACAACAAACCGGGGGCAAACATGCAGATCGCACACGATATTCTTCTGCGTTCTTATCGTTCCATGCGCACAATCCGCGACTTTGAGGAACGGCTTCATGTCGAGTTCGCTACCGGAGAAATTCCGGGTTTTGTTCATCTCTACTGTGGTGAAGAGGCATCCGCCGTTGGTGTTTGTGCGCATCTGACAGACACAGACACCATTGCCAGCACGCACCGTGGTCATGGTCACTGTATTGCAAAAGGCGTGGGCGTAGATGGTATGATGGCCGAAATTTATGGCCGCAAAACAGGCGTTTGCCATGGCAAAGGGGGGTCTATGCATATTGCAGACCTATCCTTGGGCATGTTGGGAGCCAACGGCATTGTCGGAGGCGGTCCTCCCCTTATCTGCGGCGCGGCACTTTCACATAAAGTGCTGAACGATGGCGGTGTTGCTGTGGCGTTTTACGGTGACGGGGCATCCAATGAGGGCACAACACTGGAAAGCCTGAATCTGGCCATGGTCTGGCAACTCCCTGCCGTATTCGTTTGTGAAGACAACGGCTATGGTGAGGCTACAGGCGCATCCTACGCATGTGCAGGAACGCAAAAAGCCCGCGCTGCTGGGTTTGGTATGCCGTATTTTGATTGTGACGGCACTGATTTTTTTGCTGTTTACGAAGCGGCGGGAGCCGCCATAGCTCATGCGCGGGCAGGCAACGGCCCGGTTATGCTGCACGTTCAATTAGCCCGCTGGTATGGCCATTTTGAAGGTGATGCCATGACTTACCGCGCCAATGGTGAAGTTGCCAGCTTAAGAGCGGAGCATGATTGCCTTAAAAACTTTCGGCAACGTGTAACGGAAGTCAGCCTGCTGGAGCCATCCGCACTGGATGATATTGACGCCAGCGTAAAGGACGAAATTGACGCGGCCGTTACCGCTGCCAAGAACGCCCCATTACCCGAACCCGCAGATCTGGAAGCAGATGTTTACGTCTCTTACTAAATCCAAGCGTAAAATGGAGAGTCACTATGTCCAAAAAAAGCTTTCGGCAGGCTATTAACGAAGCTCTGCGGCAGGAAATGCAGCGTGATCCACGCGTTATTCTTATGGGCGAAGATATTGCGGGCGGGCAGGGTGGCACTGCCGGCGTGGTCGATGCATGGGGGGGCGTTCTGGGCGTAACCAAAGGGCTTTACACGGAATTTGGTGCCAACCGGGTATTTGATACGCCCATTTCCGAAGCGTCTTACATTGGTGCCGCCGTAGGTGCCGCCGCGACAGGTCTCAGACCTGTTGCAGAACTGATGTTTGTGGATTTTGTTGGCTGCTGTCTGGATCAGATCATGAATCAGGCTGCCAAGTTCCGCTACATGTTTGGTGGCAAAGCCCGCACTCCGCTGGTCATCAGAGCCATGTATGGCGCAGGCTTTAATGCCGCAGCACAGCATAGTCAGGCGCTTTACCCGCTCTTTACCCACATTCCGGGGCTTAAAGTTGTGGTTCCTTCAAGTCCCTATGAGGCAAAGGGCCTCCTGATCGAAGCCATACGAGACGATGACCCTGTGATCTTCCTTGAAAATAAAGTCATGTATGATGATGAGGAAGAAGTGCCGGATGAGCCATACTCCATTCCATTTGGTGAGGCCAACCTTACGCGGGAAGGAGATGATGTCACCATTGTTGCATTTGGCCGCATGGTCAACTTTGCCAATGAAGCAGCCGACAGGCTGGAAAAAGACGGCATAAGCTGCACGGTTGTTGACCCCCGCACGACCTCTCCATTGGATAGTGCGACCATACTGGAATGCGTGGAAGATACCGGGCGTCTGGTTATTGTGGACGAGTCCAGCCCACGCTGCAACATGGCAACAGATGTCGCTGCACTTGTGGCAGAACAAGCATTTGACGCCCTTAAAGCACCTATTCGTCAGGTGGTGCCACCACATACACCAGTTCCCTTCGCAACGGTGTTGGAAAAACTATACCTCCCTGATTCCGCCCGCATTGAATCCGCCGTGCGGTCCGTAATGGCCTACAAAAAAGCAAAGCAGGATGCCTGAACAATGACAGACCTTATTACCCCCATTACAATGCCCAAATTTGGTCTGGCCATGACCGAAGGAAAAATAACCAGTTGGAATGTCTCCCCCGGTGCCCAAATTGATGTCGGGCAGGAAATTGCAGATATAGAAACTACCAAGATCACCAATGGTTACGAAAGCCCAGCCACAGGCACATTGCGTCGTCAGGTCGCCACAGAAGGTGAAACTCTGCCCGTTGGTGCCTTGCTAGGTGTGCTGGCCGACCCCACGGTCAGTGATGCAGACCTTGACGCATTTATTGAAAAATTCCAGTCTGATTTTTCATCCGGCAGTGCTGATACCGCCCAGACTGACCACGCGGAACCCACTTTGGTCACTGTAGGCGAATTAACACTACGTGTTCAGGAAGCAGGGCAGGGGGAAGATACACCTCTTATCTTCATTCATGGTTTTGGTGGCGATTTAAGCAACTGGATGCTGAACCAGAACGATCTTGCTGGCAGCAGAAAAACTATTGCTTTTGATTTGCCTGGCCATGGAGGCTCCACCAAAACTGTGGGAGACGGCAAACCTGCCACGTTTGCTGCCACAACATCCGCTTTAATGGATAAGCTGGGCCTCGCTCAGGCTCACGTTGTTGGGCATTCGCTCGGGGGTGCCATTGCATTGGAGTTGCTCAAAACATTCCCACAAAAAGTCGCTTCACTCTCACTCATTGCCCCCGCAGGTTTGGGGCGAGCCATCAACATGGATTTTATTGATGGTTTTATCTCTGCGGATCGCCGCAAAACTCTGGAACCAGTTCTGCACTATCTGGTGCACGATAAAACACTTATCTCGCGTAGAATGGTTGAAGATATCATTCGTTTCAAACGTCTGGATGGTGCGCTTCAGAGCCTTCAAACTATTGCGACAAGCTGTTTTCCGGATGGCAAACAGGCAGATGATCTTAAACCAGTTCTGACAAGTTTTTCCGGCTCTGCGCAGATTATATGGGGCGCTGATGATGAAGTTTTATCCCCGACAGATGCAAAGGGCTTACCAGATAGCATAGAGGTTATCACTCTTGAACAAACAGGGCATATGCCACAATTGGAAAAAGCAGCAGAAGTAAATGCAGCAATTTCCAAAATTATAAAATAATAGACAAAAAAAGCCCGTGCTAAATTTTAAGATTTAGCACGGGCTTTTATTGAATAAGTAAAAATCAGAAAGCCAAGGTATCATACAATAGCTTAAAATTCAGAACAAGAATAACACCAGCAACAAGCCAAGAAAAAACCATAAGCGGGCGCGATATAACAAAAGGCCCCATAAGCTTACGGTTGGAAACAAATAGAACCAGAGGAATAACCGCAAAAGGTAACTGCATGGACAGCACAACCTGACTGGCCATTAAAAGCTGTCCAACGCTTGATGAACCGTAAATAGCCGTGGCAAAAACAACCGGTATGATCGCCAGACCACGGGTTAATAACCGCCTTGCCCAATGAGGCAGCCGGATATGAAGAAACCCTTCCATAATAATCTGTCCAGCCAGCGTGCCGGTAATGGTCGAGTTTGTGCCCGCAGCAAGGAGAGCTAGACCAAACAGCGTGGATGCAATGCCCATTCCCAACAGAGGGGAAAGCAAATGGTAGGCATCTTCTATTTCAGCTACATCCTGATGCCCGGTTGTATGGAATGCTGCGGCTGCCACGATTAAAATAGCGGCATTAATGAACAATGCCAGCATAAGAGCGATTGAACTATCCCACGTCGCCCAGCGGAGCGCATCCTTACGACCTTTTTCCGTTCTGTCGTAAGCGCGACTTTGCACAATGGATGAATGCAAATACAGATTATGCGGCATAACAGTAGCGCCAATAATACCTATGGCAATATAGAGCATCTGACTATTGGTCAGAATTTCAACTGATGGCTTTAATCCGGAAAGGATTGCCCCAAAAGGCGGAGCGGCGGCAACCAGTTGCACGCCAAAACAAAGAGCAATAATCGCTAAAAGACCAATAATAAACGATTCCAGATACCGAAAACCACGGTTCATAAGGAACAAAATCAGCACGGCATCAAGGCTGGAAATCAAAGCCCCAACAAGCAACGGAATATGAAACAGCAGTTGCAGCGCAACAGCCGTACCAATAACCTCCGCCAGATCGCAGGCAATAATTGCGAGTTCACACGCGACCCATAACAGAAAATTCACAGCAGGATGGAAACGCTGCCTACAGGCCTGAGCAAGGTCTAGCCCCGTTGCTATGCCCAATCTTGCGGAAAGGGCCTGTAGTAAAATTGCCATAAAATTGGACAATAAAATAACAGACAGAAGCGTATAACCAAACTGAGCCCCACCCTGCAAATCGGTCGCCCAGTTACCGGGATCCATATACCCGACCGACACCATATACCCCGGCCCGACATAGCTTAAAAAACGTCGCATCCAGTGGGTATTATCTTGCGGTACCCGAACACTCGCAAATGCTTCAGGCAAAGAGCGCCGGTCATGGACATGGTTGGGTTGAAATGCAGATGGTTGCATTATCTTTAGCACTCAAAATGGTTCGGGTTACGTAGAAAATTAAGAGATATAACCGCCAAAGACGGATAACCGCATGGGAATGAGTACTTTAATGGTCCTCATTCCTGAACTGTGGCAACAGATGCCCCAATGAGCAAGCCCCAATACGTTATTAAATTCCACAAAATGCTTCCAGACAATCAAAAGCACTTTATTGGCTTGCTTAGACATCTGCGATAAAAGTGAACCATACCGACTGGCAGAGCCATCCAGCACATATCGACCAACACAAAGATTACATATGACCGTACAGCCAATTATCTTTTTCCCTGACCAGCGTTTAAAGCAGATTTGTGCTCCCGTAATAGAGTTCGATAACGCTCTACGTACCCTCACCATAGATCTGCTGGATACGCTACGCGCAGCTCCCGGTATTGGCATTACTGCCCCCCATATTGGCATTAACCAGCGCGTGGTCCTGCTGGACCTACCTCAATCCAACATGCCAGAGATTTACATTAATCCGGAAATTACCTGGCTGTCAGATAACAAAAAGCAGAATGAAGAAGGAAGTATTTCCATGCCGGGTATTTCGGCTCCTGTCGAACGCTCAGTAACCATACGATTTTGCTACACGGATCTTTATGGCAAGGAGCACACAGAAGAAGCAGATGGATTACGCTCCATCTGCCTTCAGCATGAGATTGATCAGCTCAACGGCATATTCTGGATACAAAGATTATCTGCCCTGCGGCGGACCCGACTTCTGACACGCTACAAAAATATATAACTACCAATTTCAAATAAAGTCTTTAAAATAGACCTTCTGTATAATTTACAATACACACCATTGCCGCATCATATTATGGTAGATGTTAGTTAAAGATAGAACAGACGGGTCCATATCCCCCAATCTGTCACGTAAAGACATAACCTGCATATCAAGATCAAACAGTATCTGCCTTCTGCTTTCTTCCGCAATCATTGACTGAGACCAGAAAAAAGCTGCCAATCGGGAACCTCGCGTTACTGGCGCTACGTTATGCAAAACCGTGGTCGAATAAAGCACCATATCGCCAGCAGGTAACTTGATTGTCTGCTCATGACCATTGGAATGCATGGTCAACTCCCCACCATCATATTCATCTGGGTCTGAAAAGAAGAGTGTAGAAGAAACATCTGTACGGATCCGTGTGTGAATATCTCCCGCCCAAATTCCACGAATTGCATTATCTACATGAGCCCCAAAACTCATTCCATTTTCATATCGGTTAAACAACGGGGGGCTTACCCGGTATGGAAGAACTGCACTATTAAAAATAGTGTTCCGCCCTAATGCGCGTAGTACAATTTGCCCCAGTTCCTGACATTCTTTAGAATTTTGAGGAAGTTGCAGGTTATTTTTAACCTTTGCAGACTGTTGCCCCGCAGTTTCACGACCATCACCCCACTGAGCAGCCTTGAGTGTTGCCTGGCAATAGGTCAGTTCATCCTGCGTTAGTAAGCCTGGAATATGTACAAGCATGGTATTACCTTAAGGCTATTTCTATTTTATATGTATTATTGACTAATAAAAATTATAATCAAAAACCAAACCCCTAAAAACCTGTCAGAACAATAAAAATTTCAATATGTTCAAATCATACATTTGTCATTGCAATCGCTCTCTCACCGTCAATAACAAATTTCCAGCTTTTGGATGTTCGATTGTTGGTAAAGCTTGGCTCATCGCCATCAGAATATCTGGTGTTGCCTCTGGCAAAGCCCGCTCCCACCAGTCTAGCGCAGCCAGAAGGTGCCCTTGCTCTGCCAGAATGGTCGCATAATTATGGCAACCACGGTAATCACCACTCTCGGCCGAACGACGGTACCAATCTATGGCTGTTGCCGACTGCTTTTCCACAACCCAGCCTTCTTCATAAAAACGGGCCATAATGTTCATGGATTTAGCATGACCATTATGCGCACCCATCTGGAAAAACTGAAAAGCTCTGGGCAAGTCGCGCTCCACACCAATACCACGCATATAAAGAATGGCCAGATTATAACGCCCCCAGTCATCATCTGCTTCTGCTGCTTTTGCATAATGATGGACAGCCTGAGGCAAATTTTTATCAACACCCCAGCCAAAATAGTAACAACGACCAAGCATGTTATAGGCAGGACCATAACCTGTTTGCGCAGCAATGGAAAACCAGGTGAAAGCCTGTGCAGGGTCTGGGGGCATAAAAACGCTGTTAAGCAGAATTTTCCCCCACAAAACCTGTTCCAGAAGGTGACCATTGGCCGCCTTCTGGAAAATTGCCTGTACATGATCCGGCAATGAGACAGCGGCAGGACGTTTACTACGTTTTTTCCTGCCGATCACACGCCCCAAAAATGAAGTGTGCCTGCTCATGAACATACCGCTCTATTAGTAAGATGCCGCCAGATTGAACAGGAAGGCCCGGCCGATAGAGGGCGTAACACGGTTGGAAAACAGATTTCCGTAATTCAGGCGATTGGCAAGGTTGTAGCCATTCATGCTTACCTTCCAGTGATCGTCGAAGTGATGTGATACTACGGCATCAAATTCTACATTGGCAGGAACACGGGCTGTGTTTGCCGTGTCCAGGAACACACCTTCACGCCAGGTTACGCCACCGCCAACCAGCAGATTGTAGGCTTTTTTAGGAGCAATTTCATATGTGCTCCACACAGTTGCCTGATTGCGCGGCACATACTGCACCTGTTTGCCAATATCCTTGGCTGTACCGCCAGTCGTCAGGCTGTCGTAACGGGCATAAGTGGCGATTACGTTCCAGTTTTTCAGAATCTGGCCGGACACACTGAGTTCAATACCCTGGTTGCGCTGCGTATCGCCCGAAGAGCTGACGCTACCTGTGCTTGGGTCTGTAAGCAGCGAGTTCCCTTTTTCCAGACGGAAAATAGAAGCCGTAAAGCCAATCCGATCATGAAATGCCGAATATTTTGCACCAAGTTCATACAACTTGCTGCGTTCCGGAGCAAATTTCTGGTTTTTAGGTGTCAGAGGTTCAGAACTGTTCGCTACATACAGCCCCAATGGAGTCGTAGATTCCGCCCAGTTGAAATAGACCATGGCATGGTCATTAGGCGTATACATCAGGCTAACATTAGGGTTAAACGTATCCTGTTTTTGCCCTAAATGCGTATCTGCGGTTGAGGCATCGCCTCCGGTTGCATTGTAATGGCTGTTCCAGTGGTCCCAGCGGAACCCGGCCTTAACAGAGAACCATGGCACAAACCAGATCTGGTCGGACAGAAACGCCCCAACATCCGTTGCATCGCCCGTTTTCCATTCCTTCCTGCCTACACCATTGGGCATATTGGTCAGGTTGGACGCGCATTCACCCGCACCACAAAGAGCAAGCCCAGGCACATACATGGACGGATTAAGCAGGCTGGTTCCAGGCCGCGTGCTTGCATACGCATAGTTCCGGCGCCGGTCATAAAGATGTTCAATATCCACCCCACCAATGATCTGGTGCCTGATTTTACCTGTATTAAAATTGGCAACAGCAGAGGCAACATTCTGCACAGACCAGTCGTCTTGCTGGTATGGGTTGGGGCCACCCAAACCACCATTACGCGAAATCATGGCGCTTGCCGGATTGGATGAGAAAAAAGCATTGGTGCAGGCAGTGCCACAGGCTTCCTGCGATGCAGAATAATAACGGCTGTAAAGACCACCACGTGTGTCGTTATACACAGTGACGTATTTGTTAACCTCCCATTGCAAACGACCAGTCAACATATCTGTGGAGGTATTATCCTGATCATAAGTTGTGCCGTACCAGTTGTTACGGTTCACGCCATATTCAGTCACAGGTTTACCATACGCTGCACCAGGTTTGGTAACAACTGGCACACCGTAATCTGGAATTCGATTGTCGGTCTGATGGAAATATTCAATGGTATAGTTAACTTTTTTACCCAAACCAAAAATAATAGAGGGTGCAATACCCCAGCGGTGCGAGTAAATATAATCACGCCCGACCATATTATTTTCATTTCCCATTCCTGTCAGACGGACAGCAATGGTATCTGTAATTTTGTGGTTAACATCCAACGTGCCGCGATAATAAGCGCCACTCCCACCAGAAAAGCTGGCGTTAACATGGTTGCCAGCATACGGCGTTTTAGTCGTAATATTAATGGCGCCACCTGTCGTGCCATTACCAAACACCTGCGATGAAGGCCCTTTGATAACAGTTATATGGTCATAATCAAAACTGTCTCTCGTATAGACACCAAAATCCCGGAGACCGTTTTCATAAATATCGTTCTGTGCTGCAAAACCGCGGATCAGGAACTGGTCACCCGACATTCCTCCTTCACCTTCCCCCACAGAAGCCGTAATTCCGGGGACGTTCTTGAGCGCCTCATCCAGAGATTTCACATTCTGCTGCTGCATCAGAATCTGCGGCACAACGTTAATTGTCTGTGGGGTATGCAGCACGTCATCCTGCATTCGGCTAAACCCGATGGATGAACGCAAGGTGTTCATGGGGGAGGCAACAACGGTCCATTGCTCGACCTCGGTGCCATCTGCACGCTTTAGGGTTTCAGGCCCTTTCCCTTTGGCATTTGTCAAACTGGCTGCACCATCGTGTTCAGCCTGCTGCGTGTTGTTTTTTGCAGTATGGCTATGACTGGCAGGGTCCTGAGACTGCTGTGCATCATCAGCCAAAGCAGGCAGCACGTTCCAGCTCATGGCAAGACCAACAGCCAAAGGCACAGGGTTAAGGTGGTGGCGGATAGGAGATGAACCCATATTTGTACAGCCTGAAAATAATGATTATGATTCGCAACCGCACATATATGTAAATACGAATCATTATCAACATAGAAAGTGCGTGAGAGGTTCCATACTCACCCACAAAAAGGCGAGAAAGCCTCGGGGCCACTTAATTTTTTCCATAATCTGATTATTATATATACAAGAAACAAAAGTGTGATGAAAAAGACACTCTGCGTTGCAGATACAAATCAGCAGAGAAGTGACTTACTGTTATCCAATAGGACAAGGGCAGGGATCATGCTGATTTGTATTTTATTATATATAGATAAAATTAAGTAAAATAACCTGCACTTCAGATGTTTTTGTCAATCTGCAATCAGCCTGACTTGCAATAGCAGGAACCTGAAAGTGTTTTGGATTTGCTGCCGTAAGCCTTAGTCCAAGCACATCAGATGTCATGCCCCTATCTTCGTTCCATCATTTTGGAATATCGCAAGACATAAAAACATCATACATAGCCTCAACACGAGGGCTATCAGCATTTTTATTTTTTAAGAGGGGATGGAGGTCCGGGCGGGAATCGAACCCACATACGCGGATTTGCAGTCCGCTACATCACCATTCTGCCACCGGACCAACGGTGTAGGATGAGAGCCTTATGTCCTTTTCTTTCAAATTGGTCAAGACGTTGTGTTGTGCCAATTTCAAAACAGTATGCCAGACAGACTCTCGCACAGGATCAGTTCCATGCCGATTAAGCAGATGGTCAATCAGAAAGAGGACGCAACATGAACGCCCATGCGACCACCGCCACGCCTAAGGGACAACAGTCAATGGATGCAACCATGTACGCCGAAGCCCGCAATCTGATGGTAGATGACCAGCTTCGCCCCTCAGAAATTACTGATTCGCGCATTCTGGACACCATGCGCCATCTTCCGCGTGAGCTATGCGTTCGCCCTGATCTGCAAAATGCTGCTTATGCAGATACAAGTCTTCCTCTGGCCCAGGGGAGAGTTCTACCTCAACCCTTACTGACTGCGCGTCTTGTACAAGCCACGCCCCCCCATGCTCACGAGCGTGTTCTGGTTGTAGGGGCATCTACAGGTTATACGGCGGCTCTTTTTGCGCACCTTGACCTGCATGTTACAGCACTCGAATCGAACTCCTCACTCGCACAGGCTGGACAAACATTCTGCCAGACATACGCCCCAACTGTTGTCTGGCATCAAGCCCCCCTGAACAAAGGGGTTTTAGATTCGGCACCGTATGACCTGATTTATTTTGATGGTTGCGTTGCCGCACTTCCGGATTTTTGCAACGACCAACTCTCTGCCCAAGGCCGTGTGGTCGGCTTATTGCAACGGAACACTTCCTTGGCAGAGGCTTTTCTGGCCGTTAGGGAAGCAGGGTATTCCAAACCGTTCAGATTAACATTTCTGTTCGAAGCGCAAGCTCCGCTACTGCCGGATATCATCCCCGAATCTGCTTTTTCTTTTTAACTTCCGACCGGAAAAGCACCACAGCATTGCAGCAACCTGCAAACTATAAATTGGAATTTAATATCACATCGTGGCATTGAACGAGGCCGTGAGCACATTGCGATAACTTGCAAGCAGGAGCAGCCTCATGCGGCGTATTTGCGGAACCGGCCTGAGTCTGGCGGTCATACTCTGTGGAACAACCGCCTGGGCGCAAAAGTACGATGGCAGCGGCTCTCCCTCTTTTATTCCACACACATTGCAAGAAGCCCTTGCGGCAACGTACCTAACCAATCCAACCTTACAGGCTGCTCGCGCCACACTGCGTGCCACGGACGAAAACGTGCCTACCGCTCTTGCCGGGTGGCACCCCACAGTAACCGGGCAGGTTGGGCTATCTTACTATAATGGCATTAACGATTACGCTGGCGTGGGGCATCCGCGCACGCATCAATCCTTACGCCGGTATGACACTCCGGGCTACTCGGCTGGCGTTGCCATTAACCAGCCCATTTACAGCGGCGGGAAAACAACAGCAGCCACGCATGAAGCTGTTAATCAGGTCATGGCAGCCCGTGCCCACCTTATTTCGGTCGAACAGCAGGTGTTTAAGCAGGTTGTCAGCGCCTATGTGGGCGTCATTGAAGACGAACAACTCCTGCAATTAAACATTAACAATGAGCGGGTTCTGCAACAGCAGCTCCGCGCAACCAACGAACGATTCAGGGTAGGAGAGATCACGCGCACGGATGTCGCACAGGCTGAAGCAGCTTACGCCTCCGCACAGGCAGCCCGTCAGCAGTCTGAAGGTACCTTGCAAACCGCACAGGCAACTTACATGCAGGTTGTTGGCATGGCCCCGCCTCCTAACCTCATTCCCCCACAGCCGCTGATTCTACCTGTTAAAAACGAACAGACAGCCGCGGCACTGGCGGTTAAAAATAATCCCGATGTTATTCACGCACTTTTTACCGAAGCAGCTCATAAAGATTCCGTGGGCGTTGCCATGTCCGTCATCATGCCCAAAGTATCTGCAACAATGGGTTATCAACGGCAGGTCAATCAGGCCCTGAATAATCAGGTGAACGACAGCAAATATGCTGCGCTCAATTTCAATGTTCCCATCTATCAGGGCGGATCGGAGTATGCCGGGGTTCGGCAGGCCAAACAACTGGCGCAAGAAGCACACCGGGAGGTGGATATTCAACGGCGCTCCGCCGCGCAGGATGCCGTTTCCAACTGGCAGAAACTCGTCACTTACCAAGCATCAATCGCCAGCAATCGTATTGCAATCAAGGCTGGTACCGTAGCACTGGATGGTGTGGAGCGGCAGGCCATGGTTGGCACCAGCACAACGCTGTCCGTTCTGCAGCAACAGGAAACCCTTTTGCAGGCTCAGGTCGCTCTGGTGCAGAGCTTGAGCAACATGGTCATTGCCTCCTACAATGTGGCCGCTGCCATTGGACGCCTTACTGCAACCGATCTGAAACTGAATGTTCCCCTTTATGATGACAAAGCATACTATAACGCGGTAAAGGATCGACTATGGGGGTTGAACGATTATGCGCTCAACCAGCCGGGTCGATAATGTTAAGCCAGAAGTAGCAGGGATGTTTGTATGGTGTCGCCTCAGGACTCATCTGAAGAGACAGGTAAATCAGTAGCAGATACCCTGTCTTCCATTCGGCAGGTACTGCATGATGAGCACCTTTCGGCTACAGCAGCACATGCCCCGGAGCCACAGGATGATCAGGACGACGATGTGCTCGTCCTGTCCCCATCCATGATGGACACAGCACAGCCGGAAGAAAAAACCCCGGCTGTGCCCACAAATCCCACTGTTGCAGCCCGAACAGGCCGCAACACGGATCTTGTGCAACCGCGGGCTGTGGACCATGATGAAGTATTATCTGTAACGGATCTCAGGCAGATCGAACTCAACAAAAAGGCTGAACATACCATGTCTGGTCCATTGCCCATCCCTTTGAATGACGAAACGGTTTCCGATACCGCCAATTCATTTGCTGTTCTGCAGAAAAGCCTGCAAGAAAAATATCTTAGAGAACATGAGGAGAGAAAAGTGGCTGTCACGCATGAAGGGTCTCTGACGGTTGAAGACATCGTGCGCCAGGAAGTGCGCGTTTTCCTCAAAAAATGGCTTGATGCCCATCTGGCAAACATTGTCCAGACTGCTGTGCGCAAGGAAGTTGAACGCCTGACACAGCGCGGACTGTAAGGTTTTTCCTCTGCTGCTTCTGTCTCTGCTATATTGCAGGGAAGCAGAGGTACCCTGTGGTCTGTTAGTTGCTCTGCAAAGGCGGGGGCGAGATGCCTGCCGCCTTTTTTACGTGGTGTGGTTGGATAAATATGCTGAACAAGACTTTTGAGCCTGCACAAACAGAAAACCGGCTGTACGAATTGTGGGAAAGCAAAAAAGCTTTCTCTGCGCAGCCAGCAAGCGACAAAAAACCTTTTACAATCATGATCCCACCACCCAATGTTACCGGCACGCTCCATATGGGCCACGCGTTAACCATGACGTTGCAGGACACTCTGATCCGATGGAAAAGGATGCAGGGGTTTGATACGCTCTGGCAGCCCGGAACCGACCACGCAGGCATTGCCACACAAATGGTGGTCGAGCGCACACTCGCAGCAGAAGGCAATACCACTCGGCAGGAAATGGGGCGGGATGCCTTTATTGAACGTGTGTGGCAATGGAAAGAAGAATCCGGTGGAGGAATCACCCGCCAGCTCCGCCGCCTTGGCGCTTCGCTGGATTGGCCACGCGAGCGTTTTACCATGGACGAAGGGCTGTCTCGCGCTGTTAAGGAAGTTTTTGTCTCGCTCTACAAAGAGGGCCTGATCTACCGCGACAGACGCCTTGTAAACTGGGACCCAACATTCCGCTCCGCCATTTCCGATCTGGAAGTAGAAAGCAAAGATGTTGCGGGAAATCTCTGGTACATCCGCTATCCGGTTGAGGGCGATAACAGCGCCAGCATTACCGTTGCGACCACCAGACCGGAAACCATGCTGGGTGATACAGCGGTTGCTGTTCACCCAGAAGACGAACGCTACAAAAATCTGATTGGCAAATCCGTCCGCCTGCCATTAACTGGGCGCTTGATCCCCATTGTGGCGGATGAACACTCCGACCCGGAAAAAGGGACGGGAGCAGTTAAAATAACACCAGCGCATGACTTTAATGACTTTGAAGTCGGTCGCAGGCACCAGCTCCCCATGCTTAGCATTCTCGATGAACAGGCACGCATTGTGCTTGATGAAATCGAAGCCGAGTTAAACGCCATAAATGGTCTGGCAGACCCTGCATTTGTGCGCTCACTAGCCGGAGTATCTCGGGAAGAGGCGCGTAAGACCATTGTGGCCAAGCTGGAAGAAACCGGCTGGCTGGAAAAAATTGAACCTCACCGTCATCAGGTTCCACATGCAGAACGGGGTGGGGCCGTTATTGAACCACGCCTGACAACCCAGTGGTACTGCGATGCTGGCAAACTGGCCGGTCCCGCCATTGAGGCCATTACCTCTGGCCGTGCCAGCTTTATACCAAAGCAATGGGAAAACACGTTTTTTGCGTGGATGCGTGACATTCAGCCTTGGTGCATTTCCCGTCAGTTGTGGTGGGGGCACCGTATTCCCGCGTGGTATGGCCCAGACGGCCATGTTTTTGTTGCGCATGATGGGGAAGATGCACACAAGCAGGCCGAACTCCATTATGGCAAAACAGAAGCCCTTACCCAGGATGAAGATGTTCTGGATACATGGTTCTCATCTGCCCTATGGCCGTTCTCTACCCTCGGCTGGCCAGACAAAACGCCCGAACTCGACCGTTATTATCCAACAGACGTTCTGGTAACGGGTTTTGACATCATCTTCTTCTGGGTCGCCAGAATGATGATGATGGGGCAGCACTTCATGCACGATGTGCCATTCCGTAACATCTTCATCCACGGGCTGGTGCGTGACGAGCACGGACAAAAAATGTCCAAAAGTAAAGGCAATGGCATCGATCCGCTGGAGTTGATTGAAGATTACGGCGCCGATGCCATGCGCTTTACCATCTGCGCTCTTACCGGCATTGGGCGCGACGTAAAGCTGGGTCGCAAACGGGTTGAAGACTACCGTTCATTTATTACAAAGCTCTGGAATGCAGCACGCTTTTGCGAAATGAACGGAGTTAAGGCTCCTGTTGATTTTGACCCCAAACGGGTTCAATCACCATTAGGTCGCTGGATTATAGCCGAAGCCGCATCTGCCATCACGGAAGCAACCCGTGCACTGGAAGCTTATCGGTTTGATGAATATGCGCTCACCTGCTACCGTTTTGTCTGGAACCGTTTTTGCGATTGGTTCTTGGAATTTGCCAAACCTGTTTTTAACTCTCAAAATGATCAGGAAGCGGCCGAAATTCGGAACGTGGCAGGCTATGTGCTTGGTGTTATCCTGCGCTTGCTCCAACCTGTTGTACCCTTTGTAACAGACACGTTGTGGCACTCTTTTGGCTTTGGTGAAGAGGGCAGCCTGATCGCCGCAGACTGGCCAGAACCCATTCTTCCAGCCGGGGCAGAAGAAGCAGAAGCTGAGTGTGGCCAGATCATCCGCCTGATTACGGAAATCCGTACCGTACGGGCGGAAATGAATGTTCCTCCCTCCCAGACTGCGCCTATCCTGCTAAAAGACGCTACACCTCTTACACTGGAACGCATCCAGCGCTGGCAGGAAGCCATCAGCCGCATGGCTCGGGTGACGGAAATCAACTCGCTTACAGGTGATATCCCAACAGGATCTGCTCAAGCTGTAGTAGATGAAGCCACCGTCATTATCCCGCTTGAAGGATTGATTGATCTGGCTGTTGAGCGAGAACGCCTGAAAAAAGAATTGGCAAAAGCAGAAGACGAAGTCGCCAAGACCGAGAAAAAACTTGGGAATGAAAACTTTGTTAACCGCGCAAAGCCTGATGTTGTGCAGGAAATGCGCGACCGACTGGAAAATCAGCAGGGTGAATGCACGCGCCTGAAGGCAGCATTGACCCGCATAGCCTGATAATTTCTTACTCCCTCATCAGTTCCATGGCTGGTGGGGGAGGAAAACTGGGAAGGATTGGTGGATATGACAGAAACAGCGGTATTAGGTGGCGGTTGTTTCTGGTGTTTGGATGCCGTTTATCGCCAGATGCGCGGCATTATTTCCGTCACTACTGGCTACGCAGGGGGTAAGGTCGATCACCCGACTTACCAGCAGGTCTGCTCAGGACAGACCGGTCACGCAGAGGTGGTCCAACTTACATGGAATTCTGAAATTCTGGACTACCGGGAAATTCTGGAAAGTTTTTTTGTTCTGCATGATCCAACCACACTGAACAGGCAGGGGCATGATATTGGCACCCAATATCGTTCTGTCATTTTTTATACATCAGCCCAGCAACACACCGTTGCTAAAGAGGTATTACAAGCAGTAACAGATCATAATCTGTGGGAGGCCAAGCCTGTTACACAATTATGTCCACTCACGACTTTCTGGCCAGCTGAACCTGAGCATAACAATTATTATGCACAACATCCCAGTGCTGGATATTGCCAGGTTGTGATTGCCCCCAAGCTTGCCAAAGCCCGACAGACTCTCAGCCACCTTTTACTGCCTGCTGGCTGATTATTCGCGACTATCATCAGGCAGAAAAAAGCGGTCGCTTTCTTCATCATAATCAAACAGTTCGGCAAAGCGGGTCCAGCCAATAATAGTCTGGAGCGTCTGCCGCGCATAATCGGGGGACATGCTCGCCTCCAGCTCATCCCGGAAGCGCTCAGCTTTAACACTATGCGTTGGGCGTTCATCCAGTAGCGCACAAATCATTTTCACCAATGGTACATGATGCCGCAGAGCATGACCCATGATCGCCTTGCGTTCTTCCAGATCGCTCAAAACAAAATGAACGCCCTCATTGGTCAGAAGGATATCCCCATCCTCCAGCTCCGCCAGAGCAAGCAACTCCAAAGATTCCCCGAGCGGGAACAGATCATCAAGCTCAAGTTGTAGTTTTTCCGCCAACATAGGCAAATCAGCCCTTCCATTAAGGGGAGGGGCAGCCAAAGCCTCCAACATGCCAATCATCATAGTAATCGAGACTGGTACGAGCGCCCTGAATGCTGGTGCCATGGATGTCGCAGCCGTGGAACGGTGCATCAGATCCGCTTCGGAAATAATCGGAGCCCGTTGCGTCATCAAAGCATAAATATGATCGACCAGTTGCCGAAAAGCCGCATCCTCGCGGTTACGCGGATGAGGGAAGGGGACTGGCAGAACGTGAGCAATGCGACCCGGATTAGATGATGAAATAACAATCCGATCACACATCAACACCGCTTCTTCAATGTTGTGCGTTACAATTAATATGCTCTGTACGGACAGCTTGTTGTCTGACCATAATTCGATCAAATCAGTCCGCAGATTTTCGGCTGTCAGCACATCCAGAGCTGAGAACGGTTCATCCATCAGCAGAAGTGCCGGGTTAACAACCAAGGCCCGAGCAAGTCCAACACGTTGCTGCATTCCGCCAGAGAGTTCCTTGGGCCAGGCATTCTCATACCCACCCAAGCCAATCAGATCTATGGCGTTTTCCACCAAGGCATCACGTTCATTCGCTGGCGTTCCTTTTGCATCCAGTCCAAGAGCGACATTTTCTTCAATTGTCATCCATGGAAACAACGCAAAGGATTGAAACACAACAGCTACATCTTGCGTTGGGCCTTTAAGTGGTTCTCCTTTCCACAGAACTTCACCAGATGTCGGCGGCAGCAACCCGGCAATAATGCGCAGCAAGGTTGATTTGCCGGACCCAGACCGGCCCAAAAGACCAACAATTTCCCCCGCATGAATAGTCAGATTGACGTCATCCAGCACCTGTACATCTGCGGTACTGTCTTTGTGGTAGAATTGCCGGACATGCCGCAACTCCGCCAGAACAGTCTGATGCGACGCAGCGCGTCCGGATTGGGAGGGAAACACCATTACAGGTCAGTCCGTTCAATTCAGTTTCAGGCGGCGGGCAACATAATCAGATAAAGGACGCCACAAAAATACATTCAGCAGCATCATAAACAGGCACATAACGATTGCACCTAATGCAACAGCACTGACATTCCCTTGGGTCGCTGCATTCGCCATAAAGCTTCCAATGCCATTGACGCTTATAATCTGCGGCCCCCATTGCAACCATTCTGCTG
Source organism: Acetobacter syzygii (assembly GCF_000964225.1). Lineage (GTDB taxonomy): Bacteria > Pseudomonadota > Alphaproteobacteria > Acetobacterales > Acetobacteraceae > Acetobacter > Acetobacter syzygii. The sequence continues at coordinate 59,639 of NZ_BAMZ01000016.1, forward strand.
CAATGGCAGCATTCCACGCGTTACTGGTCGCGGCAACCAGCCCTGCCAAATAATAGGGCAAAATACCCGGCAACAGAACCTTGCGCCACCAAAGCCCTCTTTTAACATTCAGGTTGCGTGCTGCCTCCAGCAGATCAGAAGGATAAGCCGCAGCCCCGGCTAACACTCCCAGTGCAATATACCATTGAGCCCCCAGCACAATGAGAGGAGATTGCCAGATAGGCGGCATGGAAGAACATGCAACAAACGCCATGGCCCAGAAGGGAAAAAGCAAATTAGCCGGGAACACCGCACAATATTGGATAAATCTTTCAACACGTCCCGTGTAGGAAGAGCGTAATCCCAGCCATACCCCAAGTGGTATCCAAACCAGAGAAACCAGCCCTACCATAAGCAGAATACGCAAGCCTGTTATTCCGCAAGAAAAAATAGCTGTGGAAATCATGGGCAAATCATGGAGTGCATAAAACCGTGGCCAAAGCAGCACACCAATCAATCCAAACAGCGCAATAGCCATAAAGCCCCTTATACGGGCATGCTTTGCGTCGACACCCTCATCCTCATTAAACTGAACATAACGTGCGCCCAGCGGCAGTCGGCTAAATTTACGTCCAATTCCTACGCAAAAAAGAATGCACAGACGAAAGACACGTGTACGGCGTAAAAGCTTGAGGAACCAAGGCTCCACAAGAGGTGCTTCGCCAGATTTTCCGGGTTGGAAGCGCACAGCCCATACAGATAGGGGACGAAACAAGAACTGATCAAAAAGAACAATAACGCCCAGCATGACCAGAAGTGCAACAAGCAATGCCGCCACATTTCTATCGCTCACGGCTTGTCGAACATATGACCCAAGACCAGCAAAAAGCCAGTTATGACCGTCAAGCACCACACTTTCTGCATACAAGGCGGCAAACCAGCTCCCCCCCATGGATAGCATGGTTTTCCGCACCAATGCTGGAATGGCAAACGGAACCTCCAATTGCCAGAACCGCTGCCAAGATGTGAGACCAAAGCAACAGGCAACGTCTTCCAGTTCTGCTGGCACGCCATAAAAACGCTGGCACATCACCTGCACCATCCCCCAGAACTGGCTACACCAAATGGTCAGGACAACAACAAACTCCGCGCCAACAGCCTGTGCGGGCATTTGATAATGCAGGAAAGGAATAACCAAAAAAGGAACAGCCAAAACCGGAAATGACTGCCCGACATCCATGAAGGGAAGGAGGCATCTGGCAGCCCAGCGGCTTCTGAAAATGAAACCTACGCACAACAAGGCGGACAAAAGGGACAACATAAGGCCAGCCAGCATGCGCCCTATGGTCTGCACCACATAATTGGGCAGATAAACCAGTTCCAACGGCAGCGCTGGAGCAAAACCCGTACCGCTGGCACCCAATGCAGGCAACCAGCTCACAGCAAATAGAATAGCAGAAAAAACTATAAACCCAGCCAACCATATTCCTTTACGGTTCCGGCATGGCGCAGGAAGCGAGGAACACAACTCCGGAGAAAAAGAAAATTCCTGCTTTCGGTCGTTCATGATGCTCCTGTTCCTGTACTGCCAAACCCTCCCGCACCACGCTCGGTTTTATCCAGATCATCACACTCAAGCCATGTCGCGCGGACAACTGGGGCAATCACAGCCTGTGCAATACGCATACCACGTTCGATAACAAAAGGTTCCTGACCTGCATTCATAACAATCACGCAAACTTCGCCACGATAATCTTCATCGATGGTACCCGGCGCATTTGGCAACACAATGCCATGCTTGAGTGCCAGCCCGGATCTGGGACGCACCTGCAATTCATAACCTTCGGGTAAAGCAATACTTAACCCTGTGGGCACAAGTGCTCTTTGTCCCGGTGCCAGGCTTACTGGAGCATCAACTGCTGCCAAAAGGTCCATTCCTGCGGCACCAGAGGTTGCATAGGCGGGAAGAGGCAGGTCCATTCCATGAGACAGCCGCCGAACCCTGATTGCTACGGTTCCAGTCTGTTGTTCAAAGGCGGACATGCACTACTCCTTAAGAATTAATAAATTTACGTATCACCGTTCTTCAGAAATCCAGACCGTTATACGTTCTACGATCTGTTTTGCCACGTCCGCTTTGCTCATTCTGGGCCACTGCTCAACATTGTCTGAGGTAATCAGCACGACCTGATTGTCCTGCCCCCCCATAACCCCTGTGTGAGGGCTGACATCGTTAGCCACAATCCAGTCACATCCCTTGCGCTCACGCTTGGCTTTGGCGTGATCAATTACATTTTCAGTTTCCGCAGCAAAGCCTATAACCAACTTGGGACGACCCGCGCTTTTGGTTGAAAGCTCGGCCAGAATGTCCGGATTAGGTACCAAGGTCAGAGGGGGCGCTACATCAGCTTCGCCTGTTTTTTTTATTTTTTGCCCAGCTTCATGTGCTGGTCGCCAGTCTGCCACAGCAGCCGTACAGACTGCCACGTCAAACTGTCCACTCTCCATAACAAGAGCGTACATCTCACGAGCAGTCTCACAGACCAGATACTTTACCCCCGCTGGTGGAGAAAGAGAGACTGGACCACTCACAAGCAATACATTCGCACCGGCATCAGCCAGAGCCGAAGCAATGGCAAACCCCTGCTGTCCGGACGATCTATTGGCAAGGTAACGCACAGGGTCCAGCGGTTCATGCGTTGGACCTGCAGTCACCAACACCCGGCACCCCGCCAAAGAACCTACCTCTGCTTGTTTTCGACGAAAAAACGCCAAGACAGCATCTTTAATATCAGATGGTTCCGGCATACGGCCGGGGCCAAACTCTCCACACGCCATGGGACCACTCACAGGCGGTAGAATATCCACGCCACGGGCAGCCAGAACAGTAACGCTGTTCTGCGTGGCAGGGTGCTCCCACATCCGTACATTCATAGCCGGGACAGCCATAACTGGCGCGCTGGTCGCCAATAGCAAGGCTCCGGCCAGATCATCTGCCATACCGTTCGCCATACGCGCCAGAAGATTGGCAGATGCAGGACAAACCAGCACAATATCCGCCCAGCGAGAGAGAGCGATATGCCCCATTTCCTGCTCAGCGGTGAGAGAAAACAGGTCCGTATGCACTGGTTGCCCACTCAGTGCCTGCAGCGTTAACGGGGTTACAAACTGGCGACCACCCTCGGTGAGAACGCAGCGAACCTGAACACCTTCTGCAAGCAGAAGTCGAACGAGTTCCGGTGCTTTGAAGGCCGCAATACTACCGCCAACAATCAGCAGAACCGAGCGGGAGGGAGAGGCTGCAGACATACCAGATCAGATGCGCCAACCAGAGTGAATCGCGGCAATCCCGCCAGAAAGGGATTGATAGCGCACATGAGACAAACCTGCCTCCCGGAACATATCCGCCAGAGTTTCCTGATCGGGGAACATACGAATGCTCTCGGCCAGATACTGGTAGCTATCCCGGTCCTTGGCAACCAGACCACCCATAGCAGGCAGAACCTTGAAGGACCACGCATCATAGATCGGCGCCAGTGCAGCAACCTGCACACGAGAGAATTCAAGGCACAAAAAGCGGCCACCTGGCTTGAGGACACGCCGCGCTTCGCGAATTACCGCCAGCTTGTCCGTGCAATTGCGCAATCCAAAAGCAATGGATACCCGATCCACGGACATATCACGCACAGGAATAGCCTCAGCATCCACTACGCAAAAAGACAGGTCAGACACCAGTCCGCGATTCAGTGCACGGTCTCGCCCGACCGAGAGCATACTGCGATTAATATCGGTCATAACAACGGGACCACCACCCGCCTTGAGCCAGCCGAAGGAAATATCCCCCGTGCCTCCAGCCAGATCCAGCAAGGTTAGTCCGGGCTGGGGACCAAGCTCCGTTACGAATATGCGTTTCCATATTCGATGGATTCCGAGCGACATGATATCATTCATCACGTCGTACTGTCCGGCCACGCTGTCGAACACGCCGCGGACGAGGTTTTTCTTTTCTTCCTTCCTGACGGAGCGGAAGCCAAAATCCGTTTCTTCCACTGGTACGTCAGAAGGAGCGGGGGAGGGCGCAAAAGAGTTGTCGGTCATGGGTTTCCTCTATACCCTGCTTTATAGCCATGCCGGAACTCCCCGAAGTAGAAACCGTGATGCGCGGTATGCAGATCGCCCTGCAGGATCGCACAATTATGCAAACCATCATCCGTCGCCATGACCTGAGATGGCGGATTCCTGCCGATTTTTCGAAGCAGGTTACGGGTGCCACAATCCAGAGTTTTTATCGGCGCGGAAAATATATTCTTATTCGCCTGTCCTGCGGACAATCGATTGTCCTGCATTTAGGCATGTCCGGACGTATCCTGCTCGATTCTCCAACCGCACCAGAACCCCACGAACACGTGGTCTTTGTAACGGACGACGGCAAACGCTGCGGTTACATTGATCCACGTCGTTTTGGTATGCTGGATCTGATCCCCACAGATAAAGAAGAAACATACCGCGCGTTCATCAATATGGGACCAGAACCGTTAGGCAACGGTTTTAACGCTCAAACACTGCTTGTCGCGGGCAAAGGGCGACGAATGCCCATAAAACCTTTTTTGCTGGACCAGCACGTTGTTGCCGGGCTGGGAAATATTTATGTGTGTGAGGCTCTGTTCAGGGCATCCATTTCCCCCACTATGCCAGCCAGCAATTTAACTCCGCGAGCCGCTGGCGTTCTGGTGCGGGCAATTCGTGCTGTTTTGCAGGAAGCCATTGCAGCGGGAGGATCCAGCCTTAAAGATTACGCACGCCCAGAGGGTGGTCTTGGCTACTTCCAACACGCATGGCAGGTTTATGGTAAAAAAAACCAGCCATGCCCAAAATGCCCCGGCACACCCACATGCGTGGGCGTGCAGCATATGACGCAGGCTGGACGCACCACTTTTTTCTGCCCTCTCCACCAGAAAAACGGGTAAAATTCGAGCGCTTGCCCCTGATCGTGCTTGACGGAAAGCACATGCGTGCATTACAGCACCGCTTACTCTTTGTGCAGACGGGCCTCGGCGCGTCGGCACCTTATTTTTTTCTTAGTGCTGGACAGAATAGAAACCCATGGCGAATATCGCTTCGGCGCGTAAGCGCATCCGGCAGACCGCGAAGCGGACTGCCCGTAACACGGCCCGCAAATCTCGTATGCGTACTTTCATCAAGAAAGTAGAAACCGCGATTGAATCCGGGGATCAGGCAGCCGCACGTGAAGCCCTGCGCATTGCACAGCCCGAAATCCAGCGCGCTGCAAGCAAAGGCGTTGCGCACCACAACACCGTTGCACGCAAGATCTCTCGCCTGTCTGCCCGTATCAAGGCACTGGCAACAGCATAAGAGAGCAATCTGGCAACCGTATTCGGTTGTTTTGTGATTGTTTGTGGCAAAGCCGAATCATCATGCCGATGGTTCGGCTTTGTTTTTTGTGCAAGCCCTGACTGCCTGCGCCCTGCTCTCTGCCTTATAACGCTTTTTTATTGCCCACAGGCATGACACTGCTTTATTCTGGCAGAATACCCCTTGAGTAAGCCTGACCAAGAAGCTATCCACGGTCCCGCCAAACAAGGTGTACACAGCAGAATAAATTCAGACCGGGAACCGATGCCAAAAGCAGCGGGCCTGCTGGTTTTTTGCGCATACTCATGCGCCTCTATGACCGCTCGGGAGCAAAAATGACAATCGGAGTGGACGATGACGAAAGCGCCTTTTCCCCACTGGAAAACAACAAAGGGCTTGCGGAATCGTGGCTGCGTATCTGTGGCCGCCTGAAAGGTGAGGTCGGAGAGGTTGAGTACCGTACCTGGCTTACCCAGATCGCCCTTGGTCCGATTGACGGTGACGAAATTACCCTTCTTTTGCCAACCCGTTTTTTGCGGGACTGGGTTCGTAGCCAGTACGGCGATCGCCTGAGCGAACTATGGCACAGTGAAATTCCGTCACTCCGCCGTGTTGAACTGCAGGTCGCAAGACCGGGTGATCCTGCCCCCCTTCAGGTCGCAGATGTAGCACCTGCGTCAGTGACTGCCGCACCGGCAACCGAAGACAGCACGGCAGGTACCAAACCTGTACCTGAAGTCCGGAGTGATCTTGTAACAGCACTGGATAGCCGCTTTACGTTTGAGACATTCGTTGTCGGCAAGCCAAACGAGTTTGCTTATGCCTGCGCACGTCGCGTCGCTGAAAAGCCTTCCAGTGTCGGGTTCAACCCGCTTTTCCTTTATGGTGGCGTTGGTTTGGGCAAAACCCACCTCATGCACGCCATCGGTGCGGAACTGGTCAGAAGTGGCAATGTTTCCGTTGCCTATATGTCGGCTGAAAAATTTATGTACCGCTTTATTGCGGCCATCCGCTCTCAGTCCACGATCGAATTCAAGGAACAGCTTCGCTCCGTAGATGTGCTGATGATCGATGATCTCCAGTTCCTGATCGGCAAGGACAATACGCAGGAAGAGTTTTTCCATACGTTTAACGCTCTGGTCGATGCTGGCCGCCAGATCGTAGTTTCTGCCGACAAGTCTCCTTCAGATCTTTCCGGACTGGAAGACAGGCTCCGCACACGTCTGGGCTGTGGGATGGTGGCCGATATTCACGCCACAACCTTTGAATTGCGCATTTCCATTCTGGAAGCCAAAGCGGCTGCTTCTGGTGTTGTCGTCCCAGGCAAAGTGCTGGAATTTCTGGCACACAAAATTACATCCAACGTGCGTGAGCTAGAAGGTGCGCTTAACCGCCTCATTGCACATGCCAACCTTTTTGGTCGCCCCGTTACGCTGGAAGCTACACAGGATGTGCTTCATGATATTCTCAAAGCACACGATCGGCGCGTAACCATTGAGGAAATCCAGAAAAAGGTGGCCGAACACTGGAATATCCGCCTGACAGACATGTCCTCCGCCCGGCGCGCCAGAAATGTCGCGCGTCCCCGGCAGGTTGCCATGTATCTTGCCAAGCAGTTAACCAGCCGTTCATTGCCCGAAATCGGTCGCAAATTTGGCAATCGTGACCACACGACCGTCATGCACGCCGTGCAGCGCGTAACAGAACTGATGGAACGGGATGCTGCTTTTGCAGAAGATGTGGAACTGATGCGTCGTATGCTGGAAAGCTGAAAAAACCAGCATATCCAAAAGGATTGACTGATAAGAACCACCTGTTAGTTTTAAAGTGGATAAGACGGGCGCGGTCTCCAGCAAGGAGTATCCGCCTTGCCGTGCAGGGAAGAGGGATCAATGAAATTTTCGGCAGAGCGCGCAACGCTCCTTAAAGCGTTGGCTCATATCCAGAGCGTGGCAGAAAAACGCAACACTATTCCCATTCTTGCCAACGTGCTTATGCAGGCCGCCAATGGGCAGTTGTGCCTGAAGGCGACCGATATGGAAATTGAGGTTGTAGAAACCATTTCCGCTACAGTGATGCGGGAAGGATCAACAACCGCACCAGCCTCCGTGCTGTACGAGATCGTGCGCAAACTGCCAGATGGGGTAGACGTCGAACTCGATCAGACGGACAGTGATGGCCAGTTACAACTGCGTGCCGGTCGTTATGCCACACGCCTGAATGTACTGAGTGTAGATGATTTTCCATCCATGGGAGCAGGGGAGTTTCCTCACCGTTTCCAGCTCAATGGCACTGTACTCCGCTCTCTTATTGACCGGACCCGGTTTGCCATTTCCACGGAAGAAACGCGCTATTACCTGAATGGTATTTATCTACACGTGGCCGATGTTGATGGTACGCCACTCCTACGAGCAGTCGCAACAGACGGACATCGCCTCGCACGTGTAGAAGCCGATATGCCAGTCGGTGCCGCTGGTATGCCGGGGGTTATTATTCCGCGCAAAACAGTGGCAGAACTACGTAAACTGGTCGATGAAGCCCCCGAAGACATTGCCGTTGCACTGTCCGAAACACGGATTCAGTTTACCGTTGGACCAATCACCCTGACCTCCAAACTGATCGATGGCACTTTTCCTGAATACGAACGCGTTATTCCTCGCAATAACACCCGTATTCTGCGCGTTGGTAAAAAAGACTTTTCCGATGCAGTGGCCCGTGTTGCAGCCATTAGTCAGGAACGCTCCCGACCGGTCAAACTTGTTCTTGAGCCTGGACTGCTTACTCTTTCCGCCAGCAGTGCCGAACAGGGAACAGCCACGGAAGAACTGGATGATAATCGCATTTCCTACGATGCTGAATCGTTAGAAATCGGCTTTCAGGCCCGTTATCTAAACGACATTACAGATCAGGTGGAAAAAGAAGTCGAGTTCTGCTTTGCAGACAGCGCATCTCCCACCATTGTACGCGATGTGGATACTCCATCAGCCCTGTATGTTCTCATGCCGATGCGCGTGTGAGCATAACATCACACCACCCTATTACCTCCCCTTTGTTTGCAAACAAGGGGGAGCGACCGACCTCTCGGTTGCAACTAACCAAACTCTCTCTTTATCACTTTCGTAATTACGAGCAGCTAACTCTCTATCCAGATTCTCCCATTGTCGTTCTGACCGGAGAAAATGGCAGTGGCAAAACCAACTTGCTAGAAGCCATCTCTCTCCTGACTCCAGGGCGCGGGTTGCGTGCTGCTCCTTTGAGCCATTTGGGCCAGAACGGAAGTACACAATGGGCTGTTGCCTCCCGCATTATGGTTGATGGGGACGGTATGGAGCTCGGCACAGGCCTACAAGCTGGTACGGAATCTCCACGTCGTATTTTTTTACTCAATGGCAAACCATTGCGTCACCAGAACGCGTGGGAAAATCCTCTCGCCGCCATATGGCTTACCCCTCAGATGGACCGCCTATTCAGCGAAAGTGCATCCGGCAGGCGTCGCTTTCTGGACCGGCTGGTTATGGCAGCATATCCCCATCATGCCCGTGAACTTGCCGCTTATGACCGTGCCATGAGCCAAAGGAACCGCTTGCTACAAACCCGTTCGCATGAACAGGTCTGGCTGGCCGGACTGGAATCTGCCATGGCGCGCCATGGTGTCTCTATCGCCGCAGCACGTAACGAAACAGCCCACCAGATAAACCTTTATGCCCAGCAGGGTATGGAAGCATTCCCTGCCGTGCAGATCAAACTGACCTGTGCGATTGCCGACCAGCTTGATAACCATGCTGCCCTGCAGGTGGAAGACTGGCTCAAACACCAACTGGCTACCTCACGCGCTTTAGACCGGGAAAAAGGACGCTCAAGCATAGGTGTGCATAAAAGTGATTTCCAACTGACTGATCTTAAAAAAAAATTACCGGCCGCTCTTGCCAGCACGGGCCAGCAAAAATCCCTGTTGATCGGACTCATTCTGGCCCATGCCAAACTAGTCAGGGATCACAGAGGCACAGCCCCCATACTGTTGCTGGACGAACCTCTGGTTCATCTGGACGAACAGCGCAGACATTCCTTGCAAAATATTTTGCTAAATTTTCAAAGCACTGTGCTCATAACAGGCACGGATTGTGCTCCATTCGCCCCACTACAGGGCCATGCGCAGTTTGCCACCCTCAAACACGGTGCTTTTTTGCCAAACATCTGACAAAAGCTGCCTTCCACGCTGGTCCCAAAGCCATGTGCGGAGTATAAGGAAGAATGGCTTCCATTCTTTTTTTGCGGAGTGCAGCATTCTTATGACAGACCTCTCTCAGCCTACGCCATCTGCTGGTACCGAAGAGTATGATGCCGCGTCTATCTCTGTGCTGAAGGGGCTTGATGCTGTCCGCAAACGGCCCGGAATGTACATCGGTGATACTGATGATGGTTCGGGCCTGCATCACATGGCATTCGAGATCATTGATAACGCGGTAGACGAGGCTCAGGCCGGTTTTGCAACGCGTTGTGTTCTCACCCTCAATGCAGACGGCAGCGTAACCGTACGCGACAATGGCCGCGGCATTCCAACAGACATGCACCACGAAGAAGGCATAAGTGCTGCCGAAGTGGTGCTGACCCGCCTCCATGCCGGGGGCAAGTTTAACCAGAACTCCTATAAGGTTTCTGGCGGCTTGCATGGCGTTGGGGCTGCCGTTGTCAACGCTCTTTCTGAATGGATGGAAGTGCGTATCTGGCGTAACGGTCTGGAGCACTGTATCCGCTTTAGCCACGGTGAGCGTGATGCCCCGCTGGAAGTCGTTGGCCCATCAGAAGAAGAATCTGGCACACAGGTTACCTTCAAACCAAGCCAGCAAACATTCCCGCGTATTGAATTTGACTTTGCCATTCTGGAACGCAGACTGCGTGAACTCGCTTTTCTGAACTCCGGTTTGGAGATTGTTCTGCGGGATGCACGCGCAACACCTGTCCGTGAAGAAAAATTTTATTACGAAGGCGGGCTTGAAGCTTTTGTAAACTGGCTGGATCGCTCACGCACCTCCCTCATCACTCCTCCTATTACCGGGAGTCTTGAAAATCCGGATAATGGAATCAAGGTCGAATTTGCGCTGAGCTGGAACGATAGCTTCCACGAGACCATGCTCTGCTTTACCAACAATATCCCTCAGCGCGATGGCGGGGCGCATTTGGCGGGTTTCCGTCAGGCACTTACCCGTGTTGTGGGCAAATACGCGGAAAGCATTGCCAAAAAAGATGCGCAATCCTTGCAGGGAGAGGATATGCGCGAAGGTCTGACCGCCGTTCTATCGGTTAAGGTGCCTGACCCTAAATTCTCGTCCCAGACTAAAGACAAGCTGGTTTCTTCCGAAGTGCAACCCGTGGTGCATACTGCCGCTGCGGATATTATTGCCCACTGGTTTGAAACTCACCCCAAAGAAGCCAAGATTGTCGTCTCCAAAGTGCTGGATGCTGCCTCCGCGCGTGAAGCGGCACGAAAAGCGCGGGAGCTCACCCGCCGTAAAGGCATTCTGGATGTTTCGTCCCTACCGGGCAAACTGGCGGACTGCCAGGCACGGGATCCCGCCAAAGCAGAACTGTTTATCGTGGAAGGTGACTCCGCAGGTGGAACAGCAAAGCAGGGCAGGGACAGGCGTTTTCAGGCTATTCTTCCCCTAAAAGGTAAGATTCTGAACGTAGAGCGCGCACGGTTTGACCGTATGCTCAGCTCGGCAGAAATTGGAACACTGATTACCGCCCTTGGAACAGGCATTGGCCGGGGTGAAGTTGATCAGGGTGGTTTTTCTATTGAAAAACTCCGTTACCACCGCATCGTCATTATGACCGACGCTGACGTGGACGGCTCGCACATCCGTACGCTTCTCCTCACATTCTTCTTCCGCCAGATGCCTGAGTTGATTGAGCGTGGTTATCTCTACATTGCTCAGCCGCCGCTTTATCGCGCAAAGCGCGGGAATGAAGAAACTTACCTGAAAGATGACGCTGCACTGGAGCAGTATCTGCTGGATAAAGCCCTCAACAATGCAAGCTTTATCTATGCAGATAGCCGGATTGTAAGCGGAACTGAATTGGAAGCAGATATTCCGTTCATTCGCCAGGCCACGCAGGCAATTTCGCGGATATCTACCCGTATTCCAACATGGATTGTGGAACAGGTTGCTCTTGCCGGTGCTCTAACGGCAGATCTGGACCTTCTCCAGCAGCGCATGCCAATACTCCAGCAGCGGTTGGATGCAGCCTCTCACGCAACTGAGCAGGGCTGGAAGGCCGCCGCAAGCGTGGATGGGGTGGAACTGGCACGTAACGTGCGTGGTGTTGGCGAAGTTTATCGTATTGACCCTGCCACATTGGCTGGAGCAGACGCACGCTGGTTGACCGCGCAACTCGCACGCTTGCAAAAAGACTTTGAAACAGGTGTTGTGTTAAAGTTCGAAACAGCAGAACACCAGTTGAATGGCCCATCCGATCTGTTTACCCGCCTTCTTGCGCAGGGTCGCCGAGGACTTGCCATCAATCGTTTCAAAGGTTTGGGTGAAATGAACGATGCACAGCTATGGGAAACTACTTTGGACCCAGCTATGCGCACCCTGTTGCAAGTCCGTGTAGGAGATGTTGAAGAAGCAGGGGATGTTTTTACAACCCTCATGGGGGATGTTGTTGAACCACGCCGCGACTTCATTGTTGGCAATGCCCTTAAGGTTGCCAATCTGGACGTGTAAACGCCCCCTCCATCTTATCAAAAAAGCCGCTCCAGAAACTCTGGAGCGGCTTTTTTGTTGTGTTTACAAAATAAAAAATAAAATGCGTTACTTACCCTTAATCAGATCATCAATTGCTCTGAACTGTTTAAGCAAAGCTGGAAGACTACGAATTGGCAGCATGTTAGGGCCATCGCTTGGTGCCTGATCCGGATTCTCATGTGTTTCGATAAACAATGCAGCTACACCAACAGCCAACGCCGCCCGCGAGAGAATGGGAGCAAACTCGCGCTGCCCACCACTAGCACCGCCTAAACCGCCCGGTTGCTGAACGGAGTGTGTTGCATCAAACACCACAGGGCATCCAGTCTGAGCCATAATGGGTAAGCCACGCATATCATTAATGAGCGTATTGTACCCAAAACTGGTGCCACGCTCGCATAGCATGACTCGCTGATTCCCTGTTGAAGCAATTTTTTTTGCAACGTGCTGCATATCCCACGGAGCCAGAAACTGCCCTTTTTTAACATTAATGGCAGCTCCTGTTTGCCCAGCAGCTAACAGCAGGTCAGTCTGCCTGCACAGGAAAGCAGGAATTTGCAATACATCCACTACCTCTGCAACGGGTGCGCATTGCTCTGCAGTATGCACATCCGTTAGCACAGGCAGATTATATATCTGGCGAATATCCGCCAGAATAGCGAGCCCGTCTTTTAAGCCCACGCCACGTGCACTGGATAGGCTTGTGCGATTAGCCTTGTCATAAGAACTTTTATAGATCAGCCCCACGCCTGCAGTCTGGCAGATTTCATTCAGCGCAGCAGCTGTTTCCAACGCGTGACTGGCGGACTCAATCTGGCATGGACCTGCAATTAACACAAAAGGCAGATCGTTACCTACCGACAGCCCACCAATTTCAATAGGTGCACCCACAGAAGGATTCATACCTGTTTTGCCTTGGCCTTATCAACAGCCGCTCCCACAAAACCTGCAAACAGGGGATGAGGAGCAAAGGGACGAGACTTAAGCTCGGGGTGGTACTGTACGGCAATGAACCATGGGTGATCGGTATATTCCACCACTTCTGGCAGAATACCGTCTGGCGAAAGTCCAGAAAAACGAAGCCCAGCTTTTTCCAGCTGATCTTTATAATGGATATTAACTTCATAACGATGACGGTGGCGTTCACGAATAGACGTTATTCCGTACACCTCTGCCGCACGGGAACCTTCCACCAATGTCGCCGGGTATGCGCCCAAACGCATGGTGCCACCCAGTTCGCCTCCTTCGCTACGACGCAAACGTTCGTTGCCACGCGCCCATTCAGTCATCAAACCAACAAGCGGTTCTGCCGTCCGACCGAATTCTGTGGATGATGCCTCACTCAATCCTGCCAGATTACGGGCACACTCGATAACGGCCATTTGCATACCAAAGCATATGCCAAGGAACGGTATGCCTTTTTCTCGTGCATAGCGGATAGCTTCAATTTTACCTTGCGATCCACGTTCGCCAAAACCACCGGGAACAAGAATAGCGTCCACACCACCAAGCTTTTCGTCCAGTGTGGCCGGATTTTTTTCAAACTGTTCTGAATCTATCCAATCCAGCGTAACTTTGACGCGGTGAGCAATACCACCATGCAACAAGGCTTCGTTCAGCGACTTGTAGCTGTCCAATAGCGCTGTGTATTTACCCACAACGGCAACACGCACTTCGCTTTTGGGGTGGCGCAACGCATCCACAATATTCTGCCAATTTGAAAGATCGGGCTCTTCAGCATAAGGCAGTCCAAAATAGCGCAGAACCTCCGTATCCATTCCTTCCGCATGGTAGGAAAGGGGGCAGGCGTAAATTGTGTCCACATCTCGTGCTGCAATCACGGCTTCAGGACGCACATTGCAAAAATTGGCAATCTTACGCCGTTCGGTCGGGGGGATCGGCCGGTCACAACGGCAAAGCAGAATTTGTGGTTGAATACCAACATTCTGCAATTCCTTGACTGAATGTTGGGTTGGTTTGGTTTTGAGTTCTCCCGCGGAAGGAATCCACGGCAATAACGTCAAATGGACCACCATAGTCTGGTCCATGCCAAGGTCATTGCGTAACTGACGAATGGATTCAAGGAAGGGGAGGCTCTCAATATCCCCAACAGTTCCACCAATTTCAACCAGCACAAAATCCAGATCGTCCGTGTTGGCGACCACAACGTCTTTAATCGCATCCGTGATATGGGGAATAACCTGAACCGTCCCGCCCAGATAATCGCCCCGACGCTCCCGGGCAATCACATCCGAGTAAATACGGCCGGTTGTAGCGTTATCTTCCTTGGTTGCATTAACGCCGGTAAAGCGTTCGTAATGCCCAAGATCAAGGTCTGTTTCCGCTCCGTCATCCGTTACAAACACCTCACCATGCTGGTAAGGGCTCATGGTGCCGGGGTCCACGTTCAGGTAGGGGTCCAGCTTGCGCAGACGGACTTTATAGCCACGCGCCTGCAAAAGCGCTGCGAGAGCGGCTGAAGCAATGCCCTTGCCAAGAGAGGACACCACACCACCAGTGATAAAGACAAAACGTGTCATGAGCAGAATTCCTACACGGACTGGAGCGGGTGGATAAAGATGAACAAACACAATCCTCCGCATGTATTGCTACATGCGGGGGACAAAGATTGATGGCCTTCCCTGTATATCAGACAGATATCAGAAAAGGATGTAACCATTTTTCAGGGCTTGGGTGCCGCTGGGGGAACCTGTGTGTTCTGGACAGCAGGAGGAGCCGATGCTGCAACCGGGGCAGTCTCAACCGGGGGTTGAGCCAGAATATCATGCCCTGCACCGGTAACGCCACCTTTGTAAAGCATGGCCAACAGGAGCGAGAGCAGCATAAACAAGCCTGCCAGAACAGCCGTTGTGCGAGTCAACAGGTTGGCTGTGCCACGACCGGACATAAAAGCCCCCATGCCCTGACTGCTACCAATACCAAGGCCACCACCTTCGCTCCGCTGAATCAGCACAACGCCAATAAGAGCAATGGTCACACAGAAATGCAGGATCAGCAGGGCTGTCGTCATGTCGGGTTCCAGATCAAAGCAACATGTCAGGCAGCGGATGCTGCGCTAACAATAGAAAGAAATGCGTCCGCCTTAAGGCTGGCACCACCAACCAGTGCCCCCGCGACTTCCGGAATAGAAAGAACGGAAACAGCATTCCCGGCGTTTACGGACCCTCCATACAGGATTTTGATAGCTTTTCCAGCCTCTCCAAACTGTCGGACCAGTTCTGCGCGCAAAAAAGCCATGGTTTGTGCAATCTGATCGGTCGTAGCAGCTAGGCCCGTACCAATCGCCCATATGGGTTCGTACGCAACAATACCGGCAAAACCATCAGGAAGCGAGCCCTTGATCTGCCAGCCCAGCACATCTTCATGCTCACCGCTCTCGCGCTGGTCTTCCGTCTCACCAATGCAGATAATGGGAGTAAGTCCGGCCTTGGTCGCAGCTACAGCTTTTTCACGCACGGTTTCATCAAGTTCACCATGCTCCTGCCGACGCTCGGAATGTCCCAAAATAACATAAGACACACCAAGCTCACTCAACATGGGGGCCGAGATGTCACCCGTATGCGCACCAGAAACATCCTTATGGCAATCCTGCGCCCCAAGACAGATGGGTGAAGATGCCAGAGCAGGTTGCACAAGAGCCAGTTGCGTAAAGGGTGGGCAGATAACCACATCCGGTGCGGACGCGGGCAAGCCATTCACCAGAGCCTCTACCAGTACCTGCGTATCCTGGCGTGTGCCATTCATTTTCCAGTTGCCGACAATAATCTGCCTGCTCATACCCTTCCTCCAGATCCTGTGCTGCCATGCGCGCCGTGCGACCACGATGGTGCGGTTGGTAACAGGCTAAACCATACACTCACACCATGGTGCAAGAGAGGCCCAATACCTTATTGCTGCTCTATAACGGTTATGTCTGGTCAAGTGGGGCACCTCCGCTTATGGTGCCGCCCCAAGATGTGCTGCCATACAGCATAAACCATTTATGACGAGCTGTGGATCCATAGGGTCATGATTTCCTACCTGCGCCGAGTACTTGTTGAATCGTGGCTGGGCCGCGTTGTTGCTATTGTTATTTTTCTGGCCTTTGTGGGCTGGGGCATTGGCGATGTGATCGGCTTTATGAGCGAAGAAACGGATGTTGTGGCCCGCGTTGGGCAGCACCGCATCCCCACGCGCGATCTGGCCATGGCCCTGCGTTCGGAAATGCCGACAATTACCCAGCAGATGGGAATCAAGGATCCGGCGACGATGTCCCCCATTATGCAGGGGCAGATAGCGCACCAGATTCTGCAACGGCTTATCGCACAGGCCGAACTGCTGGAAGCAGCCCGCCAACTCAAGATTATTGTGCCGGATTCCGCCATAAGGGAGGAGGTATTCTCCCTTCCTTATTTCAAAGGACCAACCGGACAATTTGATCGGAGTGTCTTCAACCAACGGCTAAGCGCGCAGGGGTTAAGCGAACAGCAGGTACTGGACATGATCCGAGACGACCTGACTGTACGCACACTGCTGCAACCCATGGCGCAGGGTGCCACCGTTTCGACCACTCTGCTTGATACGCTGGTTAATTACGGCGCCAAGACCAGACTTGTTGATCTGGTCAGCATTCCTGTTGCAGCACAACCTGCGCAGCCCGAACCGGACACAGCAACACTCCAGCGCTATTACGCCAACCACCCATGGCAGTTCAGCACCCCGGAGCTGCGCCATGCCCGTATTGTCGTGCTTTCCGCACAGACAGTGGCTGACACAATTACAATGGATGATGCGCAGCTCAAGCACGTTTATGAAGAGCAGAGCAGCCGTTATAATGTGCCCGAAACACGCGATATTCAGCTCATCACAGCCCCATCCGAAGCTGATGCCCTGAAAATTGCTGATACATGGAAAGAAAAGGGAGACTGGAAAGCCGCCCAAACCGTGGTCAAAGGGGCCGCAGCCGTAGAGATGCCGGGAGCGCGCCCTACCACAGTCCCATCTGATATTTTGAAGCAGGCTCTTTTCCAGGCTCCCCTTACGCAGGTTACAGGTCCCATTAAAACCGAAATGGGCTGGGCTGTTTTTCGCGTGACCAAAATCACGCCTGCACACAGCACATCGCTGGCAGATGCCAAGCCTGAAATTTTGCAACAGTACCGCGCAGCCATGGCACCTTCCGTGGTCACCGAGCGCCGTCGGCAGCTTCAGGATGCGATTGCAGGCAAAGGGCTTGATGCTATTCCAGACACGCTGGGTGCTGCAGCCATTTCTGGCTCACTGGATGCACAAGGCAACACAGCCGAGAAACAGCCCGCACCGATTCCAGCATCTGGCAAAGTGCGTGATGCCATTATCCATCAGGTGTTTACACAGAATACCGGCGACAACCCGAATCTGATCGAAGGCCCGGACAACACATGGTTTGCTGTGGCGGTTGATTCCATAACACCGGCCACTCCCCGGACGTTTGAACAGGCCAGAGCAGACGTTGTGGCCGCATGGCAAGCCGCGACACGGCACCATACGGCCGACCAGCAAGCAACAGCACTATTCCTTGCTGCCCGCCAAAAAGGCAGCATTACGGACCAGAATACCGCTGGCGTTCAGATCGTGCGTGATATTCCATTCTCCCTTGCCAAACCTAACAAGGCCCTTCCGCCAGAGGTTGTCAGTTACCTGTCGCATATGCAGGCAGGGCAAGCGGTTATGGCCGAAAATGCCGATACATTTTTTGTGGCTGTTGTGAGCAAGGTTTTTGTGCCCAATCCGCCAGCATCCGCAGATATGCTACAAAAATTGAAGAACAATCTTGCTCAGGCATATGGCGATGATCTGGCAGCCAGCTACGTACAGGCGCTCAACAAGCGGCTTCCACCGCACATTAACAATGCCGCCATTCAGGCGGCCTTGTCTGCGGCCGGATTTGGAGGACCTGCACAGTGAGTATGAAGGCCCACACCGCAGCATCCCCCGGCAAGCAGGCCTGCGCCGCAGCATGGCAAGAGGGAAGGGGAGTTATTATCTACTCCGTGGAGCCAGCCGATCTGCTGACTCCTGTTTCCGCCTACATGCGTCTGGCTCATCTGGATGGAAGTGCAGGCAAACACACCTTGCTGCTCGAAAGTGTGGAAGGTGGTGCTGCACGGGGCCGTTACTCCGTTATCGCACTTAAACCGGACCTTGTCTGGACCTGCCATAATGGCAAAGTCACCACAAGCTCATGCAAAAACGGGCATCTCACTGAAGCACAGGCTGACGCGGAAGCACCTTTGACAAGCCTGCGCGCCCTCATTCATGCCTCTCGCATGGATATTCCTGCCGAACTCCCCCCCATGATCGGTGGTCTGTTTGGTTATCTGGGATACGATATGGTGCGTCAGATGGAACATCTGCCCGATGCACCACCAGATGACCTTGACCTGCCCGAATCAATCCTCATGCGGCCCGGCCTGTTCGCTGTGTTTGATACAGTTACCGACGAACTGATTCTAGCAACCCCCATCCGCCCGACAGCAAACGACACAGCGGAAGATGCGTGGGAACGTGGGCAACAACTCCTCCAGCGTGCCAGAGCCTGCCTAAGTGGCGCACTCCCCCACACACCTGTTCCTGCTGATATTCCTGAGTTTACAGAACCCAGCTCAACTTTCAGCCACCAGGACTTCTGTGCATCTGTTACGCGCATTCAGGAATATATTGCTGCAGGCGATGCTTTTCAGGTTGTGCCAAGCCAACGTTTTTCAACGGCTTTCCCTCTTCCTTCCTTATCCTTATATCGTGCACTCCGGCGCATTAACCCCGCTCCATTCCTGTTCCATCTCGATTTCGGATCATTCTCCCTTGTAGGCTCATCGCCAGAAATTCTTGTTCGACTCAGGGATGGCAAAATGACCGTCCGTCCTCTGGCGGGCACGCGCCCCCGAGGCAAGACCCCGGACGAAGATCTGGCGTTAGAGAAAGACCTTCTGGCCGACCAGAAGGAAATTGCCGAACATCTCATGCTGATTGATCTGGGTCGTAACGATGTTGGCCGCGTAAGCATTCCGGGTTCCGTTAAGGTAACAGAGCGCTTTGTTATTGAGCGTTTCAGCCACGTCATGCATATTTCTTCCAACGTGGAAGGCGTGCTTAAACCCGAGCTGGAAGCACTGGATGCACTGGTTGCGGCATTCCCGGCTGGTACCCTGACAGGTGCCCCTAAAATCCGTGCCATGGAAATTATTGACGAAATAGAACGAACCCGCCGTGCAACCTATGCCGGGTGTATAGGTTATTTTGGCGCGGCTGGCGATATGGATACCTGCATTGGCCTGCGCATGGCTGTGGTTAAGGATGGAGCCATACATGTTCAGGCGGGCTGCGGCGTTGTGGCAGACAGTGTGCCTGAAGCAGAATATGAGGAAACCCAGCACAAGGCCCGTGCGGTCTTCCGCGCAGCAGAAGAGGCACTCATAATGGCACGGGCAGGGCAGGCGTAATTACGCCTTTCCGCAACGTCATTTGACCCGTGCGCACGAAAAGGTCATCATTCCAACATGATCCTACTGATCGATAATTATGACAGCTTTACCTTCAACCTCGTCCACTATCTTGGTGAACTGGGAGAAGAGTGTGACGTACGCCGCAATGACACGCTAAGCGTCGAAGACGCGCTGGCACTCGCACCAGATGCCATCGTGCTTTCTCCCGGCCCCTGCTCCCCCAATGAAGCTGGGATATGCTGCGACCTGATTGCTGCTGCTGCAGGTAACGTGCCTGTTTTTGGCGTATGCTTGGGTCATCAGTCCATCGGGCAGGTTTTCGGGGCCACCGTTGTGCGCTCTCCCACCCCCATGCATGGCAAGATCAGCCCTGTATTCCATAACGGAACAGATGTATTTGAAGGGCTGCCCAGCCCTTTTAACGCAACCCGTTACCACAGTCTGACCCTTGAACCCGCCAGCATTCCAGAAGAGCTGGAAGTCACAGCATGGACGGCTGATGGGGTCATTATGGGCGTACGGCATAAAACTTTTCCCATTTCGGGCGTACAGTTCCACCCAGAAAGCATTGCATCGGAACATGGACATGATCTGCTGCGCAACTTTCTGACCCACGCACGCACATGGAAGGCTGGATTAGTCCATGCCTGACCAGAACGCCACGGCTACAAGCGCGCAAAGCACCACGTTTTTTTCAACCATTCTGACAGCTCTTGCCGAACGCAAAACTTTGGACGCCAAGCAAGCCGAGGCCGCTTTTGGCAGCATTATGGATGGTAATGTTCCCCCGGAGCGTATTGCAGCTTTTCTTATGGCTTTGCGCGTGCGCGGCGAAACACGCGAGGAACTGTTGGGGGCCGTAACAGCCCTGCGGCAAAGAATGTATCCCGTTCCCCACGCCCCGGACAATACAATCGATGTATGTGGAACTGGAGGAGACAATTACGGGACACTGAATGTTTCCACCGCTGTTGCGTTCGTTCTTGCTGCTCTGGGGGTGCCTGTAGCCAAGCATGGCAACCGTGCCATTTCCTCCCGCTCCGGGGCATCGGATGTTCTGGCGGCCCTTGCTGTCCCGCTTTCTGCCAATGCGGACGCTCTTGCCGAACAGCTTGCCAAGCACCATGTAATTTTTATGGCGGCACCGCATCACCACCCCGCCATGCGCCATGCCGCAGGGGTCCGGAAGGCGCTGGCTCTGCCAACCCTTTTTAATCTTGTGGGGCCCATGGTTAATCCAGCCGGGGTCAAACGGCAGCTTATGGGTGTTTTTGCTACCGACTGGCTTAAACCCGTTACAGAGGTTTTAGCCTTGCTCGGGTCAGAATGTGTGTGGACTGTTTGTGGTCAACCGCAGGATGGCCATGGCGGAATAGACGAAATAACCCTTGCTGGTCCAACGCAGGCCGTTGCGCTGGAAAATGGACATATCCTGTCTTACCAGATAGAGCCGGATATGGCAGGCTTACCCTATGCTCCCGTATCGGCCATTCAAGGGGGGGATGCCCAACACAATGCACAGGCATTGGAAGCACTCCTCCGTGGCGCACATGGTGCATACCGTGATACTGTTGTGCTTAATGCGGCATTTGCGCTGCATGTTGCTGGCCAACAGACCATCTTGCGAAATGGCCGGATTGACCCGGTCGCTCTTAAGAACAGTGTGGCACTCGCCGCACGCTCACTCGACAATGGTACTGCTTTTGCAGTGCTGAATGGTTTACGTGCATTACCTTCCGATGCACACGCCTGAGACATGACAGGACAATCATGAACGATACCTCCTCCACGTCCACTGTAGCTGCCTCTGCCGTCACACCAGACTGCAAAGTTGACGAACTCCCAGATGTTCTCTCCCGCATCTGCGCACGGACACGGCTGGAAGTGGAACACCGGTCCACGCTGCACCCCCTGAAGGAAGTCATTGCCAAAGCGCAGGAAACCAAAGAAGCCCCGCGCGGTTTTGGCCGCGCCTTAAAGGAAAAAGCTGCCGACCGTGCCGTAGGTCTGATTGCCGAGATCAAAAAGGCATCTCCTTCTGCGGGTATTTTGCAAGAAACATACGATCCTGCACGTATTGCCCTTGCTTACGAACAGGCCGGAGCAGCCTGTATTTCCGTGCTAACGGAAAGTTCATGCTTTCATGGCACCAATGAGGATCTGGCGACTGCCCGCGCAGCCTGCTCGCTCCCCATCCTGCGCAAGGACTTTATTCTCGACCCATGGCAGGTCTATGAAAGCCGGATGATCGGTGCAGATTGTATTTTGCTGATCATGTCTATCCTGACTGATGAAATGGCATTAGAACTGGTTGACCATGCCAAGGGGTTGGACATGGATGTGCTGGTTGAAGTGCATGATGAGGATGAACTGAACAGAGCTTTGGCGCTGGATACTTTTCTGATCGGCATTAACAATCGCAATCTCAAAACCCTGACAACCGACATCAGCACGACAAGTCAGCTTGCTCCTCTTGTGCCCCCGGACCGGATTATCATTTCCGAAAGCGGGATTAAAACGCATGAGGAAATTGCCCAGCTTGCATCCATTGGTGTAACTGGCTTTTTGGTAGGTGAAACCCTGCTCCGCCAGCCAGACCCTGGGGTTGCGGCACGCACTTTGCTTGGACTGAAGTAATATGACCGGGCATTCCCTGACACATCTGGACGCATCCGGACATGCCCGGATGGTGGATGTTTCTGATAAAAATGAAACATTCCGCAAAGCCATTGCCGCAGCAGAGGTGCACATGCACCCACGCACTCTGGCACTGATCATGTCTGGTTCCATGCCCAAAGGGGATGTTCTGGCAACGGCGCGAATTGCAGGCATTATGGCCGCTAAAAAAACAGCGGATATTATTCCCCTGTGCCACCCATTGCGCCTGACATCCGTATCGGTCGAACTGGTACCTGTTGATGACAAAATAGAGATCACTGCGACTGTTACAACAAAAGACGCAACCGGCGTGGAAATGGAGGCGTTGACTGCCGTGTCTGTTGCAGCGCTGACACTTTATGACATGTGCAAAGCCGTTGATCGGGGTATGCGCATTGACAAGACCCGACTGCAACACAAAAGCGGTGGCAGATCAGGAGACTATAACGCCGACTAGCAAGATGCCCTGATCAGACGGCATTTTTATAGATAAACAGAATAGAATGCTCGGACCGACCAGTGCTCTGGCCGCCAAGACATTACGTTAAGACGCATTTACCTATGTATCGTAGAGGGTCCATACATGGAAACAACATCTGAGCAGGCCAGCGCAGTTGGTGGCAACGGCCCATCACTGACCCGCGAGCAGTTTCTGAGTGCTTATCACGATATGCTGCTGATCCGCCGGTTTGAAGAAAAAGCCGGACAGCTTTATGGCATGGGCCTGATCGGTGGGTTCTGCCACCTTTACATCGGGCAGGAAGCCGTTGTGGTGGGCATACAGATGTGCCTACGCGATGGAGATAAACTCATTACCTCCTACCGTGACCACGGCCAGATGCTGGTTGCAGGTATGACCCCACGCGGCGTAATGGCCGAACTTACCGGACGGGCAACCGGTTACTCCCACGGTAAGGGTGGCTCCATGCACATGTTCTCACGCGAGAAGAATTTTTATGGTGGACATGGTATTGTAGGCGCGCAGGTTGCCCTTGGTATTGGGCTGGCATTTGCCAACAAATACCGCGGCACGGACGAAGTGGCAGTTGCTTATTTTGGCGATGGAGCAGCCGGGCAGGGGCAGGTTTACGAAAGCTTTAATCTGGCTGCCCTGCATAAGCTTCCCTGCATTTTTGTAATCGAAAACAACAAATACGGCATGGGTACGGCAATTGAGCGGGCCTCTGCTTCGCACGATCTCTATAAAAACGGCGAACCCTGGGGCATTCCAGCCCTACAGGTAGATGGCATGGACGTTGCCGCCGTCCATGCTGCAGCCGCTACAGCCGTGGCCCATTGCCGTGCGGGTAAAGGCCCTTTTATTCTGGAAATGATGACTTACCGCTACCGCGGTCACTCCATGTCCGATCCGGCCAAATACCGTACACGTGAAGAAGTCGATCAGGTGCGCAAAACACGTGACCCGATTGAGCATGTTAAGCATATTCTCCTTGATGCCGGGGTTGAGGAAGCCACGTTAAAAGCTATGGAAGCCGAAATTAAAGCCGTCGTAAACGACTCAGCCGAATTCGCGCAGACCAGCCCGGAACCTGATCCTTCTGAACTTTATACGGACGTTGTGCTGGAGGCCTGAGTAATTATGGCGACTGAAATTTTAATGCCCGCCCTTTCTCCCACCATGACAGAA
>NZ_BAMZ01000015.1 GCF_000964225.1 Acetobacter syzygii
CGCCCGCGCCATCACTCAGCTTTGGGGCGATGTGGTCGCGGAAGAGGGGAAGCGGAAGGTTGGGCAGAAGGCACTGGCATAGCACCAAGTTACAATAGCCTTGTACCCGCGCGCGGTTTTTGGCATAGCTCCTCTACCGTTGCGCGGGCTACGCAGATACCGCTTGTACCCGGTACCTTTTTACGGTAGTTTTTCCTTACTCTCTCATAATTCTGTCAGCCGTCCTTTGGGGCGGCTTTTTTGTTGGTGACGCCATGAACACGCTGTTGCTTGACCGGACAACGTGGGACCTGCTGCTTGACCATGATGGAAACATTGCCGTGGCCTCCAGCGCTTATGCAGTTGGGCAGGACATATCCTCTGCCGTGCGCGTGTTTCAGGGCGAGTGCTATTACAACACGGATCTGGGCTTGCCCTACCTCAGCAATATACTGGGCAAAAGCCAGTCACTCCCCGTGTATCAAACGCAGGTAGAGCAGGCAGCCCTAGCGGTGCCGGACGTAGCAGAGGCCCACTGCATGGTCTCTGGCCTCAGTTATGACCGCGCGATTTCCGGCGCAATTCTTTTCACCACCACAGACGGGACCACAAGCAATGTCGGGCTCTGATTACGGCACAACATCAGTCCCCGCGCCATCCTTTACGGATGCGGGCTTTGTGGCCCCGGCTGAGAGCGATATGCTCACCGGCGCTCTGGCGGACCTTAACGCGGCCATGGGTGGCAACCTTAATACGGGCCTGTCCACGCCACAGGGCCAGCTTGCCATGTCGCTCACGGCCATTCTGGGCGATGCCTATGACCAGATGCTTGCCATCTTCAATGGTGTGGACCCGGAGCGGGCCTTTGGACGGTTGCAGGATGCTATTGGCAATATCTACTTTATCAGTCGCAAGGGTGCGACAGCTACGGTTGTTGGCGTAACCTGTGTGGGCGCAGCGGGCACGGTTGTGCCAGAAGGCACGCTCATCCAAGATGGCAGCGGCAACTATTATGCGGCTGATGGGGCCATAACGCTGGATGCGACCGGCACGGGCACGGGGTCATTCTCCTGCACGACCAAGGGCGTTATCTATTGCCCAGCCAACAGCGTATCCGTTTACCAGTCTGTTACGGGCCTGACCTCAGTCAGCAACCCGGCCGCAGGCGTGACTGGGAGTGCGGAGGAAGGGCGGCAGGAGTTTGAGGCCCGGCGCGCGGCAACGGTGGAGGGTAATGCCATTGGCTCCCTCAATGCCATTGCTGGTGCAGTGCTGGCCGTAGATGGCGTGACCGATGCCTACGTGACCGACAACAGCACCGATGCAGCGGTAACGACTGGCGGCGTTTCCGTTGCGGCCCATAGCCTGTATGTGTGCGTCAATGGCGGCACGGACGAGGCAGTGGCGCTGGCGATCATCAGCAAAAAGCCACCCGGATGTGCGTACACCGGCACAACCAGCGTGACCGTGACTGACCCGAACAGCGCATATCACACGCCCCCGACCTATGCCGTGCAGTTTACGCGGGCAACGGATACACCCGTATATTTCTCCGTCACGTTGGAGAAAAATAGCGGCGTTCCCTCAACTGCGGCAACGGATACACAGGCGGCAATTCTGGCGGCGTTTAATGCCATGGAGGGGTCGCAGATCGGACAAACCCTTTATGCCAGCAGCTTTTATTCTGCCGTGGCAGCGCTCGGTTCATGGGTAAAAATTATTGAGATCACCATAGGTACCTCAAGCCTGCCGGTCGGGTTTACGGCGTCCATGAATATCGACCAGATCCCAACGCTTGAGGCGGCAAACATCAACGTATCGGTGGACTGATGCAGGACGTAAGCCAGACCATTCTGTCTCAATACGCCAACAGCCCCGCTCTGTGCTCGATTATCGAGGCGTGGAACCAGATGCTGGACCCGTCCACGCAGATAGACGACTGGTATAATCTGGTCTGGAACGTGCAGACAGCGCAGGGGTATGGGCTGGATGTATGGGGGCGGATTGTTGGGGTGTCCCGCATCCTCAATATCGCATCTGTCAAATACCTTGGCTGGCGCGAGGCAAATGACCTGACGGAAGAGGGGTTTGACCAAGCGCCCTGGTATCGTGGTGTGGACGCGACCAACAATTACCGCCTGTCCGATGAGGGCTACCGGCAGCTTATTTATGCCAAGGCGCTTGCAAACATATCAGATGGCTCAATCCTCTCGCTTAACGCAATCCTGACCACACTGTTTGCGGGGCAGGGCGATGCTTATGTGCAGGATAACGGCGACATGAGCATGACGTATGTTTTCAAGTTTGTGCCAACTGATGTGCAGGTCAGCATTATTCAGAACAGTGGCGTTCTGCCCCGACCAACGGGCGTTTCCGTGGCCTACTCCATACAAAGTGACTGAACATGAAAAGCACAGATGACCGCAAGCTGTTTGGCACGCTCATTGGAGCGGACGCGGCTACGGGCAACATTGCCACCATCCCCGCAACTCAGGCGACCTCAGGCGATGGCACGGCATCCATAGCCCTTGGGTTCCCACCGGAAACCTTTGTCGCGCGCGCGGCAGGTGGCGAACCCCCACGCGGGCAGGATATGAACGGTCTGCTCAACCTGCTCTCCAGTGCCATACAGGTATTTCAGGCGGGCTACCTTGGCCCGTTTGATGCGACCTTTGCGCAGGCCATTGGCGGATACCCCGCAGGGGCCATTGTTTGCGGCAGCACGGCTGGGACTTTCTGGGTCAGCACGGCGGATGCCAATGTTTCCACCCCCGGCGCGTCTGGTGCTGCATGGCAGTCCCTGTTTGCAGGTTATGCCACGGAATCGTGGGCAACGGGCAGCTTCATCTCCGCCAGCTATGGTATTTCGCAAACCGGCGATTACGCAGGGCGCTCCCTGTTTATGCGCGGGAGCAACCCCATTTTTGGCTATACTGGTGCTAGCGGTATGGTGTGGATTTCGCTGCCCACGCTTGACCAGCTAACGGCGGAAATATCCGCACGTCAGACGGCAGATGCAACACTCCAGACAAACATTAATGTCGAAGTAGCCACCCGGCTAGCGGCAGACAACGCCCTACAGGCAGCACTCAACACGGAAACAACGCAGAGGCAAGCTGCTGATAGTGCGCTCCAGACAAACATCAATACTGAGGCCACTACGCGCGCATCCGCTATAACCACCCTTACGACCAACCTTGAGGCGGAAACTACGGCGCGTGCAAATGCTGATGCCGCTCTGCAATCAAACATCACAGCAGAGGCGCAGGCGAGGGTTGCGGCGGATAATGCGCTTAATTCTGCCAAGGCTAATCTAGCTGGCGGGAACAGTTTTACCGGCACGCAGGCCATTACGGATGGCAACCAGTTTACGACCAAGGGGAATTACACTTCTACGTCTGGGCAGTCCTACGACACGTATCTGGCGCGCGGCACATCACCGAGCGGGACTGAATATCAGGTGGCGCTCAGGGAATATGCGGGATCGCATTTTTCCATTCTGCATTACATCTACGATGGCACCAATTTTTCCGTCTACGAACTTCCGCAGACCGCGTACAACGGGGGGCGTCTGATCTGTCCGGCGGGAACGGGGGCTGTGCTGTCCGACCTGCCCACATCCGGCACGCTTGCCGGTGGGTATTACACAAAAATCGGCAATGTGCTGACGCAAAACTTTACTGTTTCAGTGAGTGACGCGGATACAGTCACATTTCCCATGGCGTTTTCTGCAACGCCTGTCCCTCCTCAAATCACCATTGGGCAGCGGGTTGATAGGGATAATGCAGTTTATAACGTAACGGCCTCAGGTTTTCAGGTTTACATTGTGGGGTCTGGTCCTGTCACAATCACTGTGTCGGTAATGGGTGAGTAATATGACAACATCAACCACAACGTCATGGTGGGCCACAAGCTACCCTGACCGCTACTATGCCTATGCCAACACCACCGTAACACTTGGGGATGACCCAACCGTTGGATGGGTGGACGTTGCCATGTTCTCATCCGCTCCGGCATGGCTCCCTGCTGCGTCTGATATGATTGCGCTGACTGACACAGAGTGGAGTGCGCGTAGTCTGGTCAACCAGATCATCAAGGATGGCAAGGTGCAGACCTACGTGCCGGAGACCACGGCTGCAACGACAGCCAGCACCACTACGGCAACGACAAGCACGGCGTCATAGCCTCACTTTTCCTAACAGATCCACCCTGACCGCCCTTTGAGGCGGTTTTTTTATGACTGGTGACCGCATGAAACGGATACTCGCCTCCACCGCCCTGCTTGCGCTTTGGTTGCCTGCCTATGCAGACGATGCAAGGATTGCGATTACAACGGCCAGTGGGCAATCTGCCCCGGTCACGCTGACCGCTCCCGTTTGCGGGGTGGATTCCTCGGGCGCTCCCGTTATTTGCGGGGGAGGGGGAAGCGGCAATCTTGCATACAAGGACGCTAGCGGGCAGTACCAGACCATACTTCCGGTTGTGCCGGTGTGCAGCGTGACGGCTGACGGCATACCGCAGACCTGCAACTTTTCCAGCGGTACCACGGACCTTAGCGCCTACCTGACCAAGACGGATGCACAGGCGGAATACTCGCAACTGGCAGCGCAAAACAGCTTCACAGCGGAGCAGCATTTTGCTTATGCCTACTTTGCTGACCCTGACAACAATGTGCAGCGAGACGCAAAGTTTGGCGATAAGGGTATTGCGGTCGGGGGCGGCACAAAAACTGACACACTGACCGTCACAGGAGACGCCAGTACCGGCGCGCTGACTGTCACGGGCAATATCGCGGAACAGGGCATTCCCACATTCACGAACAGTTCCGGTCAGGTCAACGGGCAGATCACCGGCAGCACGGTGAAGTGGTATCTGAACCGCAACTCAAACCGCACCTACACGATGCTGAACACCTACACCACGGGCGGGTGGGTGCCGTTTATGTTCAACGATGACGGGACGCTATCCACGACCGTTGGTACGATGGCGAACCTTGGCGCTGACGTGGAGTTTACCAAGACTCTAACCGTGGATGGCGTTACGTCCGTGCCTGACACCACGACCACGGACAGCACCAAGTCAGCCCTGAATACCGAGAGCGCAGCCGCCCGGTTCGTGAGCCAGACCACGGCAGCATCCATCTATGAGACCATCGCGGGGATGGCGAATTATGCGCTGGCGACCAATGGCACGCTGACCACGCCAAGCATCACGCAGCCATCCGTGGACGGCGGGAAACTCACTACGGACGGCAACGGCAACATCATCCTATCGGGCATCAACGGCATCAAGTTTGGTGGTCTCGAATGGATGAATTACAATTCCACGTATAACTACATCGCGGTGAATGGGAATTTTGAGGTCACAGGGACGGTTAATGTCCCCACTCGGACGACTGGCGATAACCAAGGGTATGCAGCCACAACCGCTTTCGTCCAAAATACCCTGAACGCAGAGCGCGGGTCTGTCACGGGCGATCTTTCTGCCTCTGGAAGTTCCCTGACC
Source organism: Acetobacter syzygii (assembly GCF_000964225.1). GTDB lineage: Bacteria > Pseudomonadota > Alphaproteobacteria > Acetobacterales > Acetobacteraceae > Acetobacter > Acetobacter syzygii. The sequence goes on from NZ_BAMZ01000015.1 coordinate 5,485, forward strand.
GCAACCCTCGGCACGTCCGGCCTGCAATTCGTCATGTCGTATTCCGCAGCAGGAACCGGCTCACTCTCCGCTGTGTCCACGTCTGGCAGTCTGACTCCCGTGGATATTTACGAAACAGCGGCTTGGGGCACGACTTCTTTCAAGGGCTTCACTCTCGATAGCGGCACCATCACCACAACGGCCACCGTGATCGACAGCACGTTTTACCTCACGTCCAATGCATGGGGAACGTACCACGTTGGCGTTGGTGGACACCTCTACGTCGTAGATATTTTCGGCTCCGGGGCCGGGAAGCGCACCACTATCGCGTGGCGCAAAGAAAGCTAAAACCCCTCCACAGGATAATTTGAGCATGACTGAAACACAGTGCGCGGGAACCTGCGCGGCTGATGATGATCTGCGCGTGATCGTGGACAGCCACGCCCGCCGCCTTGATGGGCTGGAGGACGATGTGGACACACTCAAGTCTGGTCAGAGCGCCATGATGGAGAAGTTGATCTCCGTTGAGGCCCAAGGGCAGGAGCGGGAGCGGAACCGGGCCGTGGAGGCATCGGACACACGCAAGGCGCTGACGGACCTGACCAAGCAGATTGCCGAACATACTGGCGCGCAGAAGCGCCAGAACCAGATTGCCGAGGACAGTTTGAGGCGATGGCGCAAACTGGCTGTGGTTATCGGGCTGGTCTGCACCATCGGGGCGGCTGTTGGCTCCACGCTGCTTTCCGATCAGGAGGTGGCTAGCACCATCTGGGTGCATTGGCTGCACCTGCGCGAGCCGTGGGATGCGGTGCAGGGAGGACAGGCCAATGCTGCAATCCTCTCTACTCACTGACCCCTTGCAGGTCGCGGCCCGCACCGCATGGGGCGAGGCGCGGGGGGAAGGACCAACCGGGATGCAAGCCGTTCTGTGCGCGGGCATGAACCGGCTGGCCCGACCTGCTTGGTGGGGGCGCGATATTTGTAGTGTGTTCCTGTGCCCCTGGCAGTTCTCTTGCTGGAACACGACTGACCCCAACCGGGCAAAGCTGCTCGCCGTGACCAGTACGGACCCGCAGTTCCAGACTGCTCTTGCACTGGCCCAGCGCCTTGTGAGCGGAACCCTTACCGACATCACCAGCGGGGCAGATAGCTACTATGACACGCGCCTTCCGCACGCGCCTGCATGGGCTTCTTCCCGCTTCTATCGCTGCACGATTGGTCACCATGCGTTTTACCGCGTGGGGCCTTTTGGAGAAGGATAACCCCATGTCTGAAACATCAGGCAAGAAAACTGCTGTTGTGAACACAGCTAAGGTGGCTGGCATTGCGGCTCTTTTGCCAAGCCTGTTTTCCGCCCTGCCGCAGAATATCGCCCTGATTATCGCCACGACCATGATTACGTGCGCGGCCATCACGGCGTCTGTTCCTGCGCCCACGCACAACCGGGTTCTCATCACACTGTATCAGGTAGTCCGCGTGATTGGCCTCGGGGTCAGTTACGCAGTCCCATACATGGCTACGCATCTGGTGAAGGGTGCACCCACTGCGCCAACAGCCCCACTGGCTGGCCCCGGATCTATTGTTAATATCCCCAAGGACACCACGAAATGACCGATCTTTCCCGCCGCAACTTCCTGCGGACCTCTGCGCTGCTCGGTGCTACCGCCCTTACAGCCTGCACCGTTGCAACCAGCGGTAGCACTACCACTGTTACACTCAACACGGCCAAGGTTAAGGCTTACGGGCAGGCGGGCATTAACGCCATCGCCACGATTCTGAGCGTGACAGCTATTGCTACGGCAATGGGCGCTCCGGCTGTAGCGGCTATTGAGGCGGCAGGCACGGCGCTTTCTGCTGCGCTGGCTTCGTTTTCCACCGCCACCAACGGCACGCTGACCATCTCGTATGACGATTCGAGCCGAAAAACCGAAGTGGATACGATTCTGGTGGATATGAACGCTGTTGCCTCGGCCCTGCGTTCTGGCCTTACGGCTGCCCAGTCCACCGTGACAAGTAAGGTCATTGATACCGCCATCACCGTCTTCAATGGCCTACTGACCGTGCTGGATGCGTTCATGGGCGTTCTGGGTATCAGCCTTTCCAGCGTGACGGACGCGCAGGAGGCTACTGCGCTCAAGACGTTGGGAGTCACTCAGTGACGCCAGACTTCGAGTGCGGCGCAATTGCCGGGGGCGCGTTTGTCGGCCTTGGCACGCTCCTTCTGGCGCTCATATGGCGCTGGCGGGCGAGCGCGGGCAGTTTCTGGGGACAGCTTACGAAGGGGCAGGATGATGCGGATTAAGGCCTTGGGCTGCCCGGCACTCACCTTTCTGGGGATGAAAGGAAAATAATTAATGGCATGTATAAATTTTCCTATGATGAATTTGGCTTGCGGAGACTGCCTGGAGATTCTTCCAGGTATTGAAAAGAGCAGCATCGATCTTGTTTTAGCTGACCCGCCATATGGTACAACAGCGTGTAAATGGGACTCAATAATTCCCCTAGATGCACTCTGGCTAGAGATTCGTCGGGTTCTATCTCCGGCTGGTCTTGTTGTGATGACTAGCGCCCAACCATTCACAACCGCCCTGATTAACAGCAATATGCGTGATTTTCGCTACGATCTTATATGGGAAAAGCCATTAGCGACTGGCCATCTAAACGCAAAAAAAATGCCGATGCGCGCACATGAGAGTATTTGCGTTTTTGGACACGGAAAAACGTATAATCCTCAGAAAACAGTGGGCCATAAACGGGAAACCAGAACGGTAGCCAGAGGATCGACTGATCGCTGTTACGGTAGTCAGTCAGGGACAACATCTTATGATTCAACGGAGCGTTACCCTAGGAGTGTTGTAGTTTGCGGGAAAGACCCTGACCGCCATAATGGCGTTAAGGGGCTACACCCTACGCAAAAACCACTATTGCTTATGGATTACTTGGTGAAAACCTATTCAAACGAAGGCGATACGGTTCTGGATTTCTGCATGGGAAGCGGCACGACGGGAGTATCTTCTTTGCGCAACAAGCGCAATTTCATAGGGATCGAGAAAGATCCTGCTTATTTTTATATGGCGAGCCAACGCATGGAAATGGCGTGCCAGATTAACGAGGGGTGACGATGCGCCTCCTTATTGTCTGGGCGCTTTCCTTTTCTTTATCTGCCTGCTCCAGCGTTCCGCTACAGGCCAAGCGCGATCTTGTCGGTATGGCCCGGTCTGACCTGATTGCCTGCGCAGGGGTGCCGGATAATGTTGCGGCTCTACCGGACGGTGAGGTGTTGCAATGGCGGCAGGACCAGCAGGTGCAGGGGCCGTTTACGATCAAGGGGCCGATGTCGCTGGAACTGGACCTATCCGGCCACGGGACGTGCCACTTTGTCGCCCGGTTGCGGCAGGGGCGTGTGGCGCAGGTGGAATACACCGGGCCAAGCGGCACGCTGCTGGGGCCGTATTCGGCCTGTCGGCCTTTGGTGCTAGCTTGTGAGCGGTATGTGCGGAAAGGCTAGACCAACGGCGCTCATGGGCGGCGGAGAGCCGTTGGCTTGGCTGCTATAGCATGGGGATTGCGGCGGAAGTGAGGGGACTGGAACTATTGGGGATTTCCCAATGGTTGGCGGGTTCCCACCGCCAGCGGGCATTGAAATCTGTCCGGGGATTCCATTCAGATATTCTCAGCCCTCTGCGCCGTATGCATCCGACGACTACCAAATTGCCGATGGGCATTTATAGCGCCCAGAGCGGCGCGGGTCTGGCACCCGCCAGCTATCAAGGATTACTTGACGACTGGAACCTGAAACTGGTTGCCGTCTCTCCGGCTGTCACGGCATACGCCTTCCGTTCTCGGCTCCCTCAAGCGCCCCTATGGGCAGCTACCCCAACAGGAAACGCTGTCTCGGGATGTTGCTACGGGCCGGGCTTGATACCGGCTATCGCTGACGGTGCCTTTACGGAACCCGTATTAGGCGTCCCAGTGCCTTTCTGGTCCTCATCCGTCTAGCACGCTTGCTCTCGGCTGGTGAGCCGCATGTTCTCGCTTAGGAAGAGCCATCTCCCGCGTGTCCATCCACGCCGCCGCAGCCCGGTTAGGGTAGTACAGGTTTGGGGTGTTGTACAAGGGGGATTGTCAGCGCAATATATGTGGAAAATCAGTGTAGTTTATGTGGTCGTGCAAAATTAAGCGCAGAAAATAGCCAATTCCACTATCCAGTCCACAAAATTGACATGGTAGGGGTCACAGGTTCAATCCCTGTTGCGCCCA
>NZ_BAMZ01000014.1 GCF_000964225.1 Acetobacter syzygii
GACAGAAGGCAAAATTGCCCGCTGGCTGAAAAAGGAAGGCGATACAGTTAGCAGCGGCGACGTGCTGGCTGAGATTGAAACCGACAAAGCCACAATGGAAGTAGAAGCCATTGAAGAGGGTGTTTTTGGTCGCATCCTCGTCCCTGAAGGGACAGAGGGGGTTGCTGTCAACACTCCGATCGCCATTGTCGTTGAAGAAGGGGAATCTGTACCGGATGCGGTAGCTCCAAACTCTTCCACGCCTCCGGTTATTGCGGCAACAGCACCAGCCGCAGCCACCAGTGCGCCAGCAAGTGCACCTGCTGGTACGCCAAGCCCCGTGTCAGCTGCACGTCCGATAAATCGAGTTGTTGCGTCCCCTCTGGCAAAGCGCATTGCGGCAACAAAAGGCATTGACCTTGCCTCCATCAAAGGGACCGGGCCTAACGGTCGTATTGTTAAGCGCGATGTGGAAGCCGCAAGCTCCAAGCAAGCCCATTCCGGCTCGAATAAAGCTGAAGCTCCAGCCATTCCGGCAACAGGTGGCAGCCGCAGCGTACCACACACCACCATGCGCAAGGTCATTGCGCGCCGGTTGAGTGAGTCTAAAGCAACTATCCCTCACTTCTACGTCTCCATGGATGTGGAATTGGATGCTCTTATGGCTTTGCGCACACAGTTGAATGCGCTCTCTGAAGACGAAGGGGCAGGGGCCTTTAAACTCTCCGTCAATGACATGCTGATCAAGGCTGCAGCCCTTGCGCTTAAACAGGTGCCTGAGGTGAACGCCTCTTTTACCGAAGACGCCATGATCTTGCATGATGATGCGGATATTTCGGTCGCAGTTTCTCTCGACGATGGATTGATCACGCCAATCGTCCGTGCAGCAGACCGTAAAAGCCTCAAGCAGATCAGTCAGGAAGCCAAATCCCTGATCTCACGGGCTCGCGCGGGCAAGCTTAAGCCTGAGGAATTCCAAGGCGGAACATTCTCCATTTCCAACATGGGTATGTTCGGCGTTAAGGAGTTTTCAGCCATTGTAAACCCGCCGCAGGCTGCCATTCTGGCCATTGCAGCAGGCAAGCGCCAACCTGTTGTAAGCGGGGACGAAATTCGCATAGCAACAGTCATGACGGTCACGCTCTCGGTCGATCATCGCGTCGTGGATGGAGCTACGGCGGCCAAGTGGCTCTCAGCTTTCCGCTCCATTGTGCAGGCGCCGCTGGCTCTTGTTCTGTAACGTGCCCTTTTACGGGAGAATTTTGGCATTATGAGCCAGACAGATTTTGACATCATTGTCATTGGTGGTGGACCAGGGGGGTATGTTGCTGCCCTCCGCGCCGCACAGCTTAAGCTCTCGGTTGCTGTGGTCGAGGCCCAGCATCTGGGCGGTATTTGCCTGAACTGGGGGTGTATCCCCACCAAAGCCCTGCTCCGGGCGTCTGAGATTAATCATCTGCTCCATGATCTGCCTGCATTCGGGTTTAAGGCAGATGGTGTAAGCTTTGATTTCCAAAAAATTGTTGGGCGCTCGCGGGCGGTCTCCAAGCAGCTTTCTGCAGGTGTTGCGCATTTGCTTAAAAAAGCAAAAGTGCCCGTTTTTACCGGCTATGGTAAGCTCGATGGCACATTGGCTAACGGCAAACGTAAGGTGTCTGTTGCGGCTGATGGTCAAAGCCCCATCTCTCTCACTGCATCACACGTTATTCTGGCAACTGGTGCACGCGCCAGAGTGTTACCGGGGCTGGAGCCTGACGGCCAGTTTGTCTGGTCTTATAAGGAAGCTCTGGTTCCCAAAGCCATGCCAAAACGTCTTGTTGTTATTGGTTCTGGTGCGATTGGCACTGAGTTTGCATCCTTCTACCGCAATATGGGGGCAGATGTGACTTTGGTAGAAGTTGCCGAGCGCATTTTGCCCGTAGAAGACGAAGAAATCAGCCAGCTTGCACGCAAAGCCTTTGAAAAACAGGGAATGCGCGTCCTCACCGGCGCAAAAATCGGTGATCTGCAAAAAACCGCTACAGGCGTAAAGCTACCGGTTACGGTAAATGGCAAAACTGAAACGTTGGAAGCTGATACGGTTATTTCTGCCGTAGGCATTGTTGGCAACGTTGAAAATATTGGCCTCGAAGGCACAAAAATTCAGGTTGATCGCACACATGTGGTCACGGATGCTTTGTGCCGCACAGCAGAACCCGGTGTATATGCCATAGGGGATTTGGCTGGCGCACCATGGTTGGCGCACAAAGCCAGTCATGAAGCCGTTATGTGTGTAGAAGCCATTGCGGGACGCTCCGTCCACCCCATTGATCCAACCAAAATCCCCGGCTGTACTTATTGCAGACCGCAAATTGCATCTGTTGGTTACACGGAAGCAAAAGCACGCGATGCAGGCTACAAAGTACGGGTGGGTAAATTCCCCCTCCTTGCCAATGGCAAAGCACTGGCCATGGGGGAACCTGACGGGCTGATCAAAACTGTTTTTGATGCGGCAACAGGCGAATTACTCGGTGCTCATATGATTGGCGCAGAGGTGACTGAAATGATTCAGGGGTATGTGATTGCCCGTACGGGTGAACTCACAGAAGCCGAGTTGGCGGAGACCATTTTCCCACACCCGACTATTTCTGAATCCATGCACGAAGCAGTTCTTGCCGCTTACGATGGTGCCTTGCACTTTTAGCCTTCACCTTAGGAAGGGGGACATCAATCTCAAGGGTGTGATGTCCTTTCTCCTCTTCATTGCCTTTTCACACCTTGACGAGTGAGCAGGAGCATTCCAGTTCTGTCTGAACTCTTTGGGCAAAAAGCAGGCCAAGTTATGTCTACTCGTGTCGAGATTGATCATCGAAAAGGTGGGACAAGCCGGATAAGACATCCGGAAAAAGCCCATCGGCCGGACAACCCCATTGCCCGCAAGCCTGACTGGATCCGCGTCAAAGCACCCAATCATCCGACTTACCACGAAACACGCGCGCTCATGCGTGACAACAAGCTGGTAACCGTGTGTGAGGAAGCCGCTTGCCCCAATATTGGGGAATGCTGGTCACAGCGCCATGCGACCATGATGATCATGGGAGAGGTCTGCACCCGTGCCTGCGCTTTCTGTAATGTCAGTACAGGCTTACCCAACCCTCTGGACGAAGGGGAACCCGAACGGGTTGCAGAAGCCGTAGCCAAACTGGGCCTACGCCATGTGGTCATAACATCGGTGGATCGGGATGATCTGAACGATGGTGGCGCATTACATTTTGCCCGCGTTATTCAGGCCATACGTGCAACATCCCCCACCACGACCATTGAAATTCTGACCCCCGATTTTTTACGTAAAGACAAGGCGTTAGAAGTCGTTGTTCAAGCACGCCCCGATGTGTTCAACCATAATCTGGAAACCGTACCGCGGCTTTATCCCACTATTCGTCCCGGCGCGCGCTATTATCAGTCCATGCGCCTGCTGGACCGCGTGAAGCAGCTTGACCCTTCGATTTTTACCAAATCTGGTCTGATGTTGGGTTTGGGCGAAGAAAAAATGGAACTCGCTCAGGTCATGGATGATCTGCGCATTGCAGATGTGGATTTTATTACAATGGGGCAGTATTTGCAGCCCACGGTTAAACATGCATCTGTTGCGCGTTTTGTAACACCGGAAGAGTTTGAGGATTATGGCACCATGGCGCGCGTAAAAGGCTTTTTGCAGGTCAGTGCAAGCCCTCTAACGCGCTCCTCCTACCATGCCGATACAGATTTTGCGCAGCTCCGTGAGGCCCGCAATAAACGTCTGAAGGAGGCTCTGTAATGCCCAAACACGCAGAGACGCGTGTTCTGCCCTACCGTCCAGACCAGATTTTTGATCTGGTAGCAGATGTTGCCCACTACCCAGCTTTTTTACCCTGGTGTGTTGCTGCACGCTTGCGCACACGTACCGAAACTGAACTTGTTGCAGATCTAACTATCGGGTTTGGTCCATTCCGTGAGAGTTTTACCTCTCGCGTAACGCTGGAACGCCCGACGACAATTACGGTCCGTTATGAACGTGGACCTTTCCGGTACCTGCGGAATGTGTGGAAGTTCACACCACATGCCAATGGGTGTCAGGTCGATTTTTTTGTCGATTTCGAGTTTAATTCCCGTATTCTGCAAGCAGCCATCGGCGTTGTATTTACTGAGGCAACCCGTCTAATGGTTTCTGCCTTTATTAAGCGTGCCAAGGAAGTTTACGGCCCTCCTGTCATATCTGCCACTCCAACTGTTTCAGGCCCCACAACAGCGAATTAATGCGTTGCGGGGACTAATCCTATACGCAGTCACCTAACAACGCCGTTTTTGTATTCATGAGGCAAAACATGCGCAAACTATGCTTTTTTGTTTTACTCATGGCAACTGCAACCAGTATTACGCAGGCATCAGCTGCTCCTGTTACCCAAAATACACCATGTACACAGTGTATGGACAATAAATTACCCCAACAAAACACGACCGATGCGCTCAATGTCAAAAGTCTGGCTTACGCACAAAGCCAACCTCCGCCACAGCCTGCCATTCCGCCAGTTTTGCCTGAAGGAACAATCGCTAAGGGAACAGGGGTTAGGGCTCCCGAATTGCTAGAAGCTCCAGTCTATAACCCGAACAACGGACGTTACTAAACAACCCGTTTTTTTAAAGGTTGAGAATACGGCCAGAAACCAGAGTCAAAGCGTGTAATACCGCCTGCTCACGCACTTGCACCCGATCACCAGTAAAAACCTGACGATTTGCACAGGTGGCCCCATCTCGCACTGCCGTTGCAAACCAAACCAAGCCAACAGGCTTATCCACACTGCCACCACCGGGCCCCGCAATGCCGGAAATGGCAACGGCAATGCGTGCTGTTGCACAAGCCCGCAAAGCACCTTCCGCCATTTGCTCCACAGTCTGGGCACTTACGGCCCCGTGTAATGCCAGTGTATCTGCCCGCACGCCAAGCACGGCCTGCTTCATACTATTGGAATAAGTAACAAATCCACCCTCGGTTACGTCCGATGACCCTGCAAAATGGGTCAAAGCGCCAGCAACCAGTCCGCCAGTACAACTTTCAGCGGTAACAATTCTTACGCCACTCTGTCGTAGCAACTCCAGAACCTGATTTGCTGCATACAACACTCCGGCACCAATAATCGTGCTGTTATCCCCCATATCCGACCCTCTTTGATTATGAGCGGAAAGCCAATAACTTACGCAATGTTAGCACACAGCCAGCACTCGCTGCGCCAGCCAGAACATCATCCCCCATAACACCCAGGGCATCATGCCGCCTGTCCAGCGTTCCAATAGGACCGGGTTTGACAATATCAAATATCCGAAACAAGCCAAACGCCACTATCGGCCATAAAACCCGGTAGGTTGCTGCCCCGCTGGGTTGCATGTTGCCACTCTTCTGTTCGGGCAAACACGCCAGTAGGGCAATCCACATTCCAGCCACTTCATCAATAACAATCCAGTTATGGTCCTCCCCATCTCCCGCACGGGTTGTGGCCCACCACCCCACACACGTTGCTGTAATGGCCGCCCCCAGCAACGCACGGGGGCGCTTAAGCAATGGTAACCCGACCAGAAGAGCCGCCAGTGAGCCGACCGTCCCAGGCGCACGGGGACTAAGACCACATCCTCCAAATGTTGCAATTAAACGGGCAGGGGTCATTATTGTGCTCCCAGTGCTTTATACACGGTCATGTTTTCCCACACACGCTGCACGTAATTCCGTGTTTCAGCATAGGGAATGTTTTCTACCCAATCGACCATCTGCTCCATATTCGCCCCATTTTGTACGGGGTTCCCGGCGGTTGACAGCCATTTGGCCAAACGCGTTGGACCACCGTTATAGGCCGCTGCCATGTATGGCACGACTGGCCCAAAGCGATCCTGCATATGCAACAGGTAAGCTGTACCCAGTTGCATGTTATTCTGCGGATTATGCAAACCAGATGCCGAGGCCGCAGACGCAGGCAAACCGGCAACATGCACCATATCCCCAGCGGTGGATGGCTTAAGCTGCATCAACCCAATAGCATTTGAAGGACTGATCGCATCGGGGTTGAAGCTGCTTTCCTGCCGCATCAGGCCCAATACAAAGCCCTTAGGCAAAGCGCTCGCTGGGGGCGTGTAAGGTAAAGGCCAGCCCGAACGTAGCATAAACACTCCATCCCGCCCCGCATGTCGGGCAATGGTAACGGCAATATCTGCCACACCTAACCGCAGAGCCAGAGACGCAAGCGCCTGCCGTTGAGACGGATCTGTAATCTGCTTTTCAAACATGCTCAAAAAGTCACGCACATGGTCGGTTTCCCCCATGGTCGCCAACCGGAGAGCCGCCAAAAGCAGGTCATTTTGTGCAGGAAGAACATCCTCCGAGACGGATGGTGCTGCATTATTGGCATTTTTAAGATTCTGCACAATAACCGCCGGAACCTCTTCTGGCGTCAACAGAGCATTGCCTTGCCCAGCAAGCGTTGCTGCCGCCATCTGGCCATAATATGTACCGGGGAACGCCGTTGCGCGTGCCCAGTCTGCTTTGGCCGAGGTCGTATTACCAGCGTCAGCCCGTGCGCGCCCCAACCAGTAAAACCCACGACTACGGGTAATAAGGGATTGAGACTCTGTAAGCTGACGGAAAAAATCTTCCGCTGTGGCGGGGTCATGCTGCCTGCGCAAGGCAATCCAACCACTCAGGAATATAGCGTCCAGACGGCTTTCGCCTTCTGTAACCGTGTCATTCGCAACGGCAAAAGCATCCTCTGCGCGATTCTGCTGGATTAGATCACGCGCAAGGGCATCCCTCTCACGCCAGAAGAGTTTGGAGCGGGTCGCTCGTTCCGCTTCAACGGCACGGGCTTTCCACAGGGCTACTGCCTCATCATAGCGTTGCTGTTTTCTCAACCAACGAGCCTGATCCAGAACAAGCCAGGGGTCCGTACGCAAAGATTCCGGAAGAGCATCCAACAGGGACAAAGCCGTAGCATCGTTATTCCTGAACGCCAGACGTGCCTGCGCCAGTGCCTGCCTGGAAGCGGATAAATAGGGCAGGGTCTGCTGTGCCGCAGCAAGCAGACCTGCACGTTCCTCACGGTCGAACCGCAACCATGAGCTTTGGGGAGTAAGCACGGCTCCAAACGTGCCGGTCAAAAGATTAGCCCCACTGGGAGAATCATTCCCGTTAGACCATGCTGCTATAGCTTGAGCAGCCAGTTGCTGCTGGAGTGGTTTATCCGTTGCCAGTTGCGTGGAGCATTGCACCAAGGCGGGAGCATAAGTCAGTTTTTGGGAATGACACAGCCGTGACAGAACCTGCGTATCTGACTCGCTCGCTAATGCCTGCTGCATACGCGCAGTCAATATTGACCAGCGAGGCCAGACCTTTCCCGACTGCAAGAAGTCAGCATATTCCTGTGCGGTTGCATGGGTAGGCCCCACAAGACGGAGCCATACATCCAACCGGTCATTCAGGTTGCCAGCAGCCCCATCACCCTGTGCAGACGGCAGGGAAGGTGGAGGCGCTTCCCCATCATTCGTAGAGGAAACCTGCTGCGCAGAAGGACCGGAGCAGGCTGTTAAAGACAGCCCGATCAGCGATACTGCGGCGACAAGCTGCCGCCGGCATGATGAAAAACGGATCATACCAAAGATTCAACGGCTTTCTTGCAAATAAGCAAGCTCTTTTATTGAACAAAAACCTGTTGAATCTCACGATTACATAAAGTTCAGGACAGATGGCCCCACACTTCTCCACCGCCACTGATAATCAACTCGATGGCAACAGCCAGCACCACCAGCAGACCAACCCACGAAATCCATTTATAACGCTCAAGCAAACGCGCAATAAGTGAGGCTGCGACCCCCATAAGAACAACAGACAGGGCAAGCCCCATAACCAGAATGCCCGGATGCTCGCGTGCAGCACCAGCAACAGCCAACACGTTATCCAAGCTCATGGAAAGATCAGCTATCAGGATTTTGAGAATGGCAGAACGTAAATTACCGGGAGCTGCGGCCCCCTGTTCATCCGCACCGTGACTGTCTTGCATTTCGCGGTACATGCGCCAACAAACCCAGAGCAGCAGCAATCCGCCCGCCAGCGTAAGCCCCACAATAGCCAGCAGCTTAACGGCAACAAGCGCCAGCAACACCCTAATGATTGCAGCCAGCCCCACACCGGCCAGAATGGCCTTGCGCCGCTGCGCACCGCTGAGTGTACGCACGGCCATGCCAATAACAACCGCATTATCTCCGGCAAGGGTCACATCAATCAGCACAACCTGAAGAAGGGCTGCAAGGGCCGGAAAACTGGCAGAATCAAATAGGTTGGCCACAATAACTCCGATTCCAAAAAAAGCTTTGAATGGCGGGAATTTCTGGCACAGGGCAGAAAATGTCAAAGTTTTCCGTATTGCGGGCAGACGACATGCGCGAAATCCGCTAGAGAGACGCCACCTGTTCTGACGTTTAAACTGTTCTGGTTAAGGAAATCTGCGTTATGGTGCCGCGCTATACCCGCCCCGTCATGGCCGCGATCTGGTCCCCCGAAAACCGTTATCGAATCTGGTTCGAGATCGAAGCGCTGGCCTGCGAGGCCATGGCTGAATATGGGACTGTCCCCAAAGAAGCCGCCAAAGTTGTGCGCGAAAAAGGGGCTGCCGCCATGGCCGCTTTTTCTGATGCCGATCTGGCCAGAATTGACGAGATCGAAGCCGAAACCCGGCATGACGTTATTGCCTTCCTGACCTGGCTGGCTGAAAAAGTCGGACCGGAAAGCCGCTTTGTCCACTTGGGTATGACCTCATCCGATGTGCTGGATACCTGTCTGGCTGTGCAGCTTGTTCAGGCAACGGATCTGCTGCTCAAGGATCTGGATGACACACTGGCAGCACTCAAGGCACGTGCGTTTGAACACAAACACACGCTGACCATCGGCCGGAGCCACGGCATTCATGCCGAACCCACCTCTTTTGGGCTTAAAATTGCCGGGCACTACGCGGAATTCGCACGCAACAGGACCCGCCTTGAAGCCGCCCGGGCTGAAATTGCAACATGCGCCATCTCCGGTGCAGTTGGCACATACGCCCATCTTGACCCACGCGTAGAGGCCTATGTTGCCGAACGCCTTGGCCTTCAGGCCGAAACCGTTTCCACTCAGGTTATTCCGCGCGACCGCCACGCCGCATTCTTCTGTGCGCTCGCCGTAATTGCCAGCGGTATTGAACGCCTGGCAACCGAGGTCCGCCACCTCCAGCGGTCGGAAGTGCGTGAGGCTGAAGAATTCTTCCATCCGGGGCAAAAAGGCTCTTCCGCCATGCCCCATAAACGCAACCCGGTCCTGACCGAAAACCTGACTGGTCTTGCCCGACTGGTGCGGGCTGCGGTTATTCCCGCATTGGAAAACGTGGCTCTGTGGCATGAACGCGACATCAGCCACTCTTCAGTCGAACGCAATATTTGCCCTGATGCCACCATCGGTCTGGATTTTGCCCTTGCCCGTCTGTCAGGCATGATTTCCAAACTGGTGGTTTATCCAGACCGTATGGCAGCAAACATCGAAAGCCTTGGCGGCGTTGTGCACTCGGGCGAAGTTTTGCTGGCACTGGCCAAAGCTGGCCTTTCCCGCGAAGATGCCTACCGTATTGTACAGCGTAATGCGATGGAAACCTGGACCAAACTGGGCACGCCAGAAGGCAAAACCTTCCGCCAGAATCTGGCAGAAGAGGCCGAAATTTCTGGTCGCATTCCAGCCGATGTACTGGACGCCGCCATGGACAGCCGCCAGCACCTGAAAGCGCTGGACTTCCAGTTTGAGAAGATTTTTGGCGAAGCAGGACCAAAACAGTAAGGCCTGCCAGTTTTTACAGGCTGTATCTTCCACGGAGGAAGCCTGCTATGAACAACCAGATAATGAAAGGGGTGAACCATTTGTACGGTTCCCCCGTTTTTTGGGGGCGGTGATCCAGCCGCCCATACACTTTTCGACAGGTAAGGATCATCATGGCCCGTCGCCGCCAGCTTTATGAAGGTAAAGCCAAAATCCTCTTTGAAGGCCCAGAACCCGGGACCCTTGTGCAATACTTCAAGGACGATGCCACGGCTGGCAATGGTGCCAAAAGCGGTGTGATCACCGGCAAGGGTGTGCTGAACAACCGCATTAGCGAGCATCTGATGCTGCGTTTGCAGGAAATTGGCATTCCCACCCACTTTATCCGGCGCATTAACATGCGTGAACAACTGGTAAAGGAAGTCGAGATCATCCCGCTGGAAGTTGTTATCCGCAATGTTGCTGCTGGCAGCATTTCCAAGCGTTTTAACATTCCCGAAGGCCAGCGTCTGCCTCGCCCAATCGTCGAATTCTATTACAAAAATGACGAGCTGGGTGACCCTTTAGTATCGGAAGACCATATCATAGCCTTCGGCTGGGCTTGCCCCCATGACCTGGAAGACATTACGGGCATGTCCATGCGCGTAAACGATTTTCTGTGCGGTCTGTTCAGTGGCATTGGTATTCAGCTTGTCGACTTCAAGCTTGAGTTTGGCCGCTGCTGGGAGGGCGAGGATATGCGTATTGTTCTCGCTGACGAAATTTCGCCAGATAATTGCCGTCTGTGGGACCTTCGCACAAACGAAAAGCTTGATAAGGATCGCTTCCGCCGGGATCTGGGCAACGTTAAAGAAGCATATCAGGAAGTGGCACGCCGCATGGGCATCCTACCGGAGAATGGCGCCGGGGGTGACATGAAGGGACCGGAAACAGTTCAGTAACCCCTACGGGTACTTTGGGAGTTTGAGAATGAAAGTACGTGTAACCGTCATGCTGAAGGACGGCGTTCTGGACCCGCAGGGGAAGGCCATTGGCCACGCACTGCATACATTAGGCTTTGAAGGCGTGCAGGATGTGCGTGTCGGCAAAATCATCGAGCTTGATCTGCATGGTGTTAAGGCAGAAGAAGCACATGAGAAAGCGGGCGAAATGGCCCGCAATCTGCTCGCTAACCTGGTCATCGAAGATTATTTGGTAGAGGTTGTTGCATGAAGCGCCTTGCCCTGATCGCTCTTGTGGGAACACTGGCCGCGCCCGGTCTGGCCCACGCACAACGACTTGCCCCCATGAAGGCCAATGCTTTTGGCAAAATGTGCTCCGCCGCATCCGGGCGGACTGCATGTGATGCCTATTTAAGCGGCCTGACAGACGGCGTGACCCTTGCCAAAATCAACGCTCACAATGAAGGGGATGCCTCGGCAATTGCTGGCTTTTGCGTGCCAGCTGCGGAAGATATTGCCGCCATGCGCACCAAGGTTATCTCATGGTTGAAAGCACATCCCGACTCTCTGCCTAAACCAGTAGGCGAAAGTGTTTTTACCGCCCTGCATGACTCTTACCCGTGTGACGTAAAAAAATGAAAGCAGCAATTGTCGTCTTCCCCGGCACGAACCGGGAACGGGATATGGCCATTGCCCTGCGACGCGTGACCGGGCAGGCTCCTCGCATGATCTGGCACCACGAGACCGATCTGAGCAGCGTGGATCTGGTCGTGCTGCCAGGTGGCTTCAGCTACGGTGACTACCTGCGTTGCGGTGCTATGGCTGCGCACTCCCCGATTATGGGTGCTGTGCGGGACTTTGCCGCCAAAGGTGGTCACATTCTTGGCGTGTGCAATGGCTTTCAGATTCTGACGGAAAGCAACCTTCTTCCTGGCGCATTGCTCCGGAATGCGGACCTGCGGTTTCTCTCGCAGGACTGTCATCTGCGAGTGGAAGTAGAGGGAACACCTTTTACCCGCCGCTGGAAAAAAGGGGACATCTTTCGTACGCCCCTAGCACATGGTGATGGCAATTATACTGCCGATGAAGCCACACTTGCCATGCTGGAAGGTGAGGGACGTGTTGCGTTCCGTTATGCCGACGCCAAAGGCCGTGTGCAGGCGGATGACAGAGCCAGCAACCCGAACGGCAGCGTGAACAGCATTGCCGGTATTCTCAGTGAAAACAAACGTATTTGCGGCATGATGCCTCACCCCGAGGATCTGGTTGATCCACTCATGGGGGGAGAGGATGGTCTGCCTCTGTTTGAAGGTTTGGTGGAGGCTCTTGTCCGGTGAATAAGCCTGTAACCGTTGATGAATCCCTTGCCCGTGAATTCGGCCTGACGGCTGAAGAATACGGGCGTGTTCTGTCAATCATGGGGCGTACACCCAGTCTGACGGAACTTGGTGTTTTTTCTGTCATGTGGTCGGAGCACTGCTCCTACAAATCTTCCCGCAAATGGCTGCGCGGCCTGCCCACCAAAGCTCCGTGGGTTATCCATGGCCCGGGCGAAAATGCTGGTGTGGTCGATATTGGTCAGGGTTATGCCGCCATCTTTAAGATGGAAAGTCACAACCACCCCTCCTTTATCGAGCCTTACCAAGGCGCTGCCACAGGTGTTGGCGGAATTCTGCGCGATGTATTTACCATGGGTGCGCGCCCCGTTGCCAATCTGAACGCCCTGCGTTTTGGTAGCCCCGAAAACCCCGGAACACGCCGCATTGTAGATGGTGTGGTCCGCGGTATTGGTGGTTACGGCAACTGTGTTGGCGTGCCAACCGTTGGTGGAGAAATCAACTTCCACGCCGCATATGATGGTAATCCTCTGGTTAACGCCATGACGGTTGGCATTGCCCGGCAGGATCGTATTTTCCTGTCCGCTGCAGCAGGTGTTGGCAATCCTGTTGTTTATGTTGGTTCCCGCACGGGGCGGGATGGCATTCATGGTGCCACCATGTCTTCCGCCGAATTTGACGAAGACGCCCTGTCCAAGCGTCCAACCGTTCAGGTTGGTGACCCCTTTATTGAAAAACTGCTCATTGAAGCCTGTCTGGAACTTATGGCAACAGATGCCATTGTTGCCATTCAGGATATGGGCGCTGCTGGCCTGACGTCCTCCGCTGTGGAAATGGCTGGCAAAGGTGGGGTCGGCATTGAACTTGACCTTGATGCCGTGCCGCAGCGCGAACCGAACATGACTGCGTATGAGATGATGCTTTCTGAAAGTCAGGAACGCATGCTCATGGTTCTGCGCCCTGACCGGACGGAACTTGCCCGCAAGATTTTTGAAAAGTGGGAACTGGACTTTGCCATTATCGGTCACCTAACCGAGACCGGGCATATTGTGATCAAACACAAAGGCCAGCTTGAGGCGGACATTCCGCTTGAGCCTCTGGCCGATGAAGCCCCGGTTTATGATCGTCCTTCCATTATACCCACCAAACCCGCCGCACTGGGGAGCGTTCACGCCCCTCTGTCGCTGGATGCCATGTTACTCAAGCTGGTGAGTTCACCAGACCTTGCTTCCCGCGCATGGGTCTGGAACCAGTATGACAGTACGGTTGGTGGACAGACAGTGCGCCGTCCGGGCGCTGCCGATGCTGCCATTGTAAAAGTGGATGACACAGAAATTGGTCTGGCACTGACCACTGACTGCACGCCACGCTACTGCCAGGCAGACCCACGTGCAGGTGGTGCGCAGGCTGTTGCCGAAGCTTGGCGGAACATTACCGCAACAGGTGCACGCCCTCTGGCGGTGACGGACAACCTGAACTTTGGCAACCCGGAAAAACCGGAAATCATGGGGCAGTTCATCGCTGCATTGGAAGGTATGGGAGAAGCCTGCAAAGTGCTCGACTTCCCCATCGTCAGTGGCAATGTGTCTCTCTATAACGAAACCCGGATGCCCGATGGCACAACACAGGCCATTCTTCCTACACCTGCTATTGGTGGACTTGGCGTTCTGGATGATGTTTCCACCGCCATTGGCCTTGGAATGCAGGCTAACAAGGATGTGGTGCTGATTGGCGAAACCAAAGGCGAACTCGGGCAGTCCGTATGGCTCCGCGAAATTCTGGGACGTGAGGAAGGGCCTGCTCCCACTGTTGATCTGGCAGCAGAAAAAAGAAACGGTGACTTCGTCCGTGCTGAAATTCAGGCAGGACAAGTGACCGCCTGCCATGATCTGGCTGACGGTGGTATTCTTGTTGCTGTGGCAGAAATGATCATGGCATCTGGCACAGGCTGCGAACTGGAAAGCCCAGATTCTGGCATACGCCCGGAAGCATTCTGGTTTGGTGAAGATCAGGCGCGTTATCTTGTTTGCGTGGAAGATGCTCAGGCTTTTTGTGCACGCGCGGCGCAGGTTGGTGTGCCTGCACGTCTGATGGGCCGCTCCGGTGGAAATGATTTGATTCTTCCAAGTGGTGTCACCATATCTGCTGCACGCCTTAAATCCGCGCACGAAACCTTTTTTCCTGCGTTAATGGACAAATAGGGAAGAAACACAGCATATGGCCATGTCCGCCACTGAGCTTGAAGCTTATATTCTAAAGGCATTCCCTGATGCTCAGATCAAAATTGATGATCTGGCTGGTGATGGGGATCATTATGCCTGTTCGATTGTAAGTGAAGCCTTCCGCGATGTTCCTCGCGTAAGGCAGCATCAACTCGTTTATAACGCGCTGGAAGGGCACATGGGGGGTAAGCTGCACGCACTTGCCCTACGTACATCTGCCCCCTGAACAAAAAACTCTTCCACACGATCAAGGACCGAGAACATGACTGATTCCATTAAGCAGACCATTCAGCAGGACATTGATTCCAACCCTGTCATGCTTTTTATGAAGGGAGATGCAGACTTCCCACAGTGTGGTTTTTCTGCCCGCGTCGTGCAGATTCTGCAGCATATTGGCGCCCCCTTCAAAACAGCCAATGTTCTGGCAGATGCCACGCTGCGTCAGGGCATTAAAGACTTTTCCAACTGGCCGACCATTCCCCAGCTTTATGTCAAAGGCGAGTTCATTGGCGGGTGCGATATTGTGACAGAAATGTACCAGACCGGCGAACTACAGAAACTGCTGCAGGAAAAAAATATTCCCTGCAATGCTTCTGCCTGAATTATGGGTTGTCAGCCCGTCATTGCTTTGTATAGTTTGAAGCAGATATGAAATCAGGGGACCAAGGTTAATGAAGCGAGTTCCGTTTGCACGCGGCTTTTTTGCTCTGGCCAGTTTTGGTATGGGCATTATGGCCTCCAGTACATCAGTGCATGCGGAGCGCATTCTTTCTGATCTGGAAGCCAGCAAATTAACCTTTGCTTCCCTGACTGCTCCACCGCCAGTTATTCGCCCTCATCATTTTGTACGCCATGTTGCGGCAACGTCTCATGGTACACACAAAATTACGCTTGCGGCTGCGCAGCATGGTAAAATGGTACATTTGGTTAGCTACCACGCGGCTTCGCGCACTGTGCATAGCAACAAACACCATCACCGCACCTGATTTTAAGTCTTACACAGATACAACCAGTTCTCTGTTACATCTGGCGTATGACGTCTTTGAGCCATTCCATTTTGCTATTGGCGTCTAGAATAAACAGGTCAAACCGTAATTCTTCATACTGCCAATGTGGGTTGCTTTGCAGAAGGCATTCTGCTGCCCGAAACAACCTTCTGGATTGAGTAGCCGATAAGCTCTCGGCCGCATCCCGCAGTGTTTTGCGCAACTTGACCTCAATAAAACTGATTGTTGTGCCGTTTTGCGCAACAATATCAATTTCACCACGACGCGTTCTGGCTCTTTGCAGTAAAACATTCCAGCCTGCGCCGCGCAGTTTCTGGCACACAATATCCTCAGCAGCGAGACCGTTCTGGTAGGCTTCCACGCCACGAGCACGCTTGGCGTTTGTAACCATTTTCTGTTTTGTGGAACACGTATACGCTATGCGGTGGACACCAGCCGCGTGTTGTGAAAGCATTCTTCCTGCCATGCTTTTTGATCTCCAGCTTTACACAACAACTCTGATCATTGCGTTCATGCGCCTGACTTTGGTTACGGGCGTCAGCTTGCATATCCTGCTCACAAAAAGAAATACATCCTCAGCCATCGGGTGGATTGGCGTATGTGTCCTTATGCCGTTTTTGGGCACAACCCTATACCTCATGTTTGGCATAAATCGCGTAACAAGACTTGCCAAAAAACTGGTTGGAGATCGCACCAGCCATAAGCAGGAAGGGACTGACCTTTCCTCGTGGAATGCAGGGCTGGATGGCCAGTTTGCACCACTGGCCCTTATGGTCGGCAAACTGACAACGCGCCCGGTTGTTGGCAACAATAGCATTACATGCCTGCATGATGGAGATGGCGCATATCCGCACATGCTGGAAGCTATTGAAAAAGCCCGTAAGAGTATTCTCCTATGTTCCTATATTTTTCGGCATGATGCGAGCGGCCAGCTTTTTGCAGACAAACTCATTGCAGCCCAGCAAAGAGGCGTAAGTGTGCGTGTGCTGGTTGACGGGATCGGCAGTGGTTATTTTTTATCACCGATTTACCGTTACCTTAAAAAATCCGGAGTTCCCTGCGCCCGCTTTATGCATTCACTACTACCTTGGCGCATGCCTTTTCTAAACTTACGGAACCACCGCAAAATTCTGGTTGTCGATGGGCGCATCGGGTTTATGGGGGGCCTCAATATTGCCGACAATAACCTGGTAGGACGTCACCCAAAACATCCTGTATCCGACACACATTTCCAGATTGAAGGTCCAGTTGTGCACCAGTTGGCACAGGTTGCTGCATGGGATTGGTATTTTACAACAGGCGAGCAGTTAAGCCGGGACCTTTTTTTGCAAGAACATGCAGGAAAAGGCACATCCTTGGCCCGTATTGTTACAGCAGGGCCGGATACAGACCTGGAAAAAATTGAATATACCATGTTGCAGGCCATTACGCTCTCCCGCAAGAGCATACGGCTTATGACACCCTATTTTCTGCCCGGTGCACGGTTTTTATCAGAACTGGGGCTTGCTGCACTCCGCGGTGTGCAAGTGGATATTATTATTCCGCTCCGCAGCAACCATCGTCCTTTAGACTGGGCCTGTGCCGCCAATATTTCTCCATTACTGGACACGGGCGTACGGATCTGGCACGCAAACCCACCTTTTAACCATTCCAAATTAATGGTGGTGGACAAAGCATGGTCTTTTGTGGGGAGTTCCAATCTTGATATTCGAAGTTTACGCCTGAATTTTGAGATCAACATGGAAACATACGATGTTACCCTGGCCAACATTATTGATGATTTTATCTGCCAGCATCGCAACCATAGATTAACGCACTATGACCTAGACCAACGGAACTCCCTGACACGTATCCGCGATTCATTTGCCAGATTGTTCATGCCTTATCTGTAAGGAAAAGCAACGGCCTTCCGGCCCACTTCCGGTCGCAATGTTACGGCAATGGGGCGATGGTCAGACGCAAAAACCGGAAGTACCTGAGCATCTGAACAAACCATACCTTCCACAAGGCACCGATCCAGCCGAATGGGTAGCAGATCAACCATACGGTGCGTTGGTGCCTTGGGCCCCACATCGGCAAACCCCGGAACAAGCGTGGGGCCTACCAGATTAAAATCACCCAAAATGGCGCAGGGCGCAGACAATAAAGATGCAATACGCCGCAACTGCCGACGGTTCAGCATCTGCCCATGAGAGAGATGCACGTTTGCCAGCGAAAACTGTGCATAATCAATAATCTGCGCATGACGCTTAACAATAGGGCCAGATGGAATGGTGCACGCACGAGGAGGGCGCGCAAAAGGAAGACGGCTCCAGCAGGCCACACCATGAATACGTCCGGGCAGGGGCGAACGCGCATAATGCCCACCTATCACATCTGGCAACACATCAATTTCTATGGTGGCTTCCTGCATAAGCAGGATGTCTGGCTGCTCGGCCTCAATCAGGGCGGCTACATCATGCACAGTAGCGCCAGTCCGACGCAGAAGATTCCAGCTGATAATCTTCACACCCGGAGCTTCATGAGTGATGAGATGACCATGCCGTCTTCTGGACGTAAGTTCAACAATCCGAGCCAGACGACGCCTCATGGCGCAATATTCCTTGTATCATCCATTATGGGGCGCGCGGGGTCTCCCTGCGCAAATTCCATGGTCAATGTAAAGCCTATGGCAAGCAGGACTGGACCCAGAAAAATTCCAACGCCGCCAAATGCCAGCAAGCCACCAATAACTCCAAGAACTGTTAGCAGATAAGGAAGCTTTGACCCACGTGCAATAAAGAGTGGTCTGATCAGATGGTCCGCACCAGAGATAAACAGAACACCATACAGAATAAGCAAAATGCCTTTAAGCTGGTGATGCGTTACAAATAGCCACACTGCGGCAGGAATCCAGACCAGCGGCGCGCCTACAGGGAACACGGCCAGAAAAGCCGCGATCCCACCCAGAATAACTGGTTCCGCGACACCAAATATCCACAGGCCAAGACCAGTTAGAATACCCTGAATAATGGCTGTTCCCAAAATACCATACACTGTTCCACGTACTGTGCTGGCAATAATGGACAGATGCCGTCCGGCCTGAACACCGGCAATCCGTAAAATAACTGCCTGCAACGTATCCCACAGGATTGAACCGCTGATCCAGAAAAAGAAAGAAATAAACAGCGCTGTTACAAGGTGGAGCGCGCCATTGGCCATTTGCATCAGCACACTCAGAACAGACTGTATGATGCCCCCGGCATATGGCCTGAGCTCTGCTGCCGCAAGCCCAAGGTTCCGGCTCCACAACGCCCAGCGATGGTGAATATCCGGCCCAAAAACTGGCAGATTATCCAGCCAGCGGGGAAGGGGAGGAAGCTGGTTAACCTGCCCGAACAGGGTTGTCAGTTGCAATGCCCAACGTGGACCCGATGCAACACAGGCAGATGCCAGAAGAGCAAGAGGAAAAACAACACAGACCGCGCATAAAACGGTCATGATCAGGCTGGCAGCATTAGCCCCCATGCTTCGCCGCAAATACAGGAAAAGGGGCCACGTTGTATAAGTCAGCACCCCGGCCCACAGTAATGCGGAAGAAAAAGGGACCAAAACGGCTATGCAACCGTATGCAATTCCGGCCAGCAATAAAAACCGGAGAATACGTTCAGCCGTCAATGTGTGACCATCTGTCATGCGTGCAACAAACCACAAAACGCCCTAATTTTGTCTGTTCCTCACAAGAACATGGCGTATTGGCTTTATGGTATGGCCCATTCTGCCCGGTCTTTCCAGTCAGTTCCGATAAACGCTTTGTATCACTCGTTATCAATATGACAAACACGTTTGCCTGTTGCTGCGGACTATGTGATCGTAACCAATCTGCTTTAAAAATTCCTTAGGGCTTTTATTCATGTCTCCTCTTATCTCTGGCGAACTTCTGCATATTTTTGCCAAGGACAACACAATCCGCTTTTTGGATACAACGCTCGCTCTGCCCGGAGAGACGTTTGACCCACGCGCCAGATTCCATGACTGCCATATTCCTGGCAGCCAGTACTTTGATATGGATGTTTTTTCCGATCCGCAGAGCAGCTTACCCCATACTGTGCCGTCCCCCGCGCACTTTGCCGACCTATTTGGCAAACTCGGCATTACCCCGCAAACACACGTTGTTTTTTACGATCAGGGCAATACGGCATCAGCCTGCAGGGCCTGGTGGATGGCAAAGTTGTTCGGACATGAAAAAGTACAGATCATTCACGGCGGTCTTGGCACATGGCAACAACAGGGGCTGCCGGTAGAGCAGGGAGCAAGCGCAACCTACACACCACAAACCTATCACCCCAAAACAGAATACTCCCGCATTGCCGGTCTGGGGGACATGCTGGAACATGTTCGGCTGCAAAACCGTCCCATACTGGATGCCCGTAGCGCTGAGCGCTTTTATGGCAAGGTTTCCGAACCACGTGCAGGCGTAAAATCCGGACACATACCGGGCTCACGGAATATTCCGTACAAAACCGTTCTGGACGAAAAAGGATTTTTCCGCCCCGCAACTGAGCTTGAGACCCTGTTTTTACACGCAGGCGTAACGGCGCAAACCCACCCTATTACAACGTGCGGCTCAGGTATGACGGCTGCAGTGCTAACAGTTGCACTCGAATTGGCGGGCTTTACCTCCAACGCATTGTACGATGGTTCTTGGGCTGAATGGGGCAGCACACCCAATACACCTATTGCAAATGGACAAAACCCATGACTGAACGCACCAGTGTTGACATAGGTTGGCAAAAACTCGGTACGGCCCTGACCCATACAGGCCGCTCGGGTGTGCCTGCAGAGGGTTCCTACGTAAATCCTCCCCTGGAGCGGGGATCGACCGTTCTGTTCCCATCGCTGGAGAGCATGGCGCGCAAGGGTCAGGAGCGCTACAACCACGCCAGTATATATGGTGCAATGGGGTCTCCAACTCAACATGAGCTGGAAAAGCTGATCGCACACATAGAAGGGGGAAAAGACTGCCAGATTGTCAGTTCCGGGCTGGCGGCATGTACAACCCCATTACTGGCTTTTTTAAAAGCAGGGGACCACTGCCTTCTGACCGATAGCGTTTATGGCCCCACACGGCGCTTTGCTGAGAATATGCTCCAACGCTTTGGCGTGGAAATTTCCTACTTCCCTCCCTGTGCCAGCATGGCAGAAGTAGAAGAATACGTGCGGCCCAATACCCGCATTATTTTTACCGAAAGCCCTGGCAGCCACACGTTTGAAGTGCAGGATATTCCAATGTTGGCCGATGTGGCGCACAGGCATGGGGCGCTCCTGTTTTTGGATAATACGTGGGGCTTTGGTATTTTTGCGCCGTTTGAACACGGTGTGGATGTTTCCATTCAGGCTCTGACCAAATACCCATCGGGTCATTCGGACGTTATTGCCGGTGCCGTAACCGTGGCCGATCAGGCAAACTGGCGCATTCTCCGCGATGCTTCCATACAGCTTGGTCAGGTTGCCGGACCGGATGAATGCTGGCTTACGCTACGTGGCCTGCGCACCATGGGCGTACGGTTGGCGCATCAGGCGCGTTCTGCTTTACAAATTGCAAACTGGTTACAAGACCGCCCAGAAGTAGCGCGGGTACTGCACCCGGCTCTTCCGGATTGTCCCGGCCATACTCTCTGGAAGCGGGATTTTACTGGAGCGGGCAGCCTGTTTGGGGTGGTTTTAAACACCACATATACCCAGCAAAATATGGAACGCATGATTAATGCCATGCGTCTGTTTGGCATCGGCGCGTCTTGGGGCGGGTACGAGAGTCTCGTGCTACCAACAACAGGCGGCATAACACGCGATTTTGGCGAAGAACAGCCAAATGACCCGGCATTTCGGCTACAGATCGGTCTGGAAAACGTTCAGGACCTGATTGCAGATCTGGAGCAGGCCTTTAACGCCCTCCACCACGCCCCCTAACTCTTCTAGGGGTTGGAACGGGCACGGAACGTGGCAGCCTCTGCGATATGCGGCGGCTCCACGTCCGCCGCTTCTGCCAGATCCGCAATGGTTCTGGCCACACGCAACAACCGCGTATAGCCGCGTGCAGAAAAACGAAAGCGCTCGGCAACAGTCTGCGCAAGATCCTGTGCCGCTGGAACAAGGCTTAAAACATCTAACGGTGCATCAGCATTCCTGTGCATACCCTGCCGATTCATCTGCCGTGCTCTGGCGTGCACCACCCGATGGGCAACAACTGCCGTGCTTTCGCCTCCATCCTGCGCCATATAACCCAAAGGTTCATAAGGCTGCATAGCAACATGCAGATCGATCCGGTCCAGAAGAGGGCCAGATAAACGCCCCAGATACTCCGCACCACAACGGGGCGCCTTGCTACATTCCCGCGTGGCATCCCCCATATAGCCGCATCGGCAGGGATTCATGGCGGCAATAAGCTGGAAGCGGGCAGGGTAGGTTACGTGCGCAGCCGCCCGTGCAATACTGACCTGCCCCGTCTCCAGTGGCTGTCGCAGCGCCTCTAATGCAGCGCGAGAAAATTCCGGCAGTTCATCCAAAAACAACACACCATGGTGCGCCAGACTGATCTCGCCGGGTTTTGCGCGGGCTCCCCCGCCAACCAGCGCTGGCAAACTTGCTGAATGGTGCGGGTCACGGCAGGGTGGGCGTCGGATAGGCCTGCCATCCTTGAGCAATCCGGCAGCACTATAAATGCGTGATACAGCCAGACTCTCTGCTGGCAACAGGTCTGGGAGCAACCCAACCAGCCGGGCTGCCAGCATGGACTTGCCTGCCCCAGGTGGCCCGGAGAGCAAAAGGGAATGCCCTCCAGCAGCAGCGATTTCCAGCGCTCGGCGTCCTGTTTCCATCCCCTTGATATCTGCCATATCAGGCTCGGGTTTATTGGAATCAACTGGAATACTGGAAAACACTGGAGAAGGAAGAATTTGCAACCCGGTAAAATGATTGATCAACGCCAGCAGATCGGGTGCAGCCAGAATGGAAATATCCCCTCCGCACAAGGCTTCCTCCCCTTGTGAAGCAGGGCAGATAATTCCCAAATCCATGGAAGCGGCTTCCAGCGAGGCAGAAAGCACACCAGAAACAGGGTTAAGCCGGCCATTGAGCGAAAGCTCACCTAGCGCCGCATACCGTCCAACTTCTTCAGCCGGAATCACGGCCATGGCGGCCAGTAGAGCCAATGCAATAGGGAGGTCAAAATGCGAGCCTTCCTTGGGAAGGTCAGCAGGTACAAGATTAACAAGAATACGCTTTGCAGGGAGCGCAAGCCCTATGGAAGTCAAAGCTGCACGGACGCGCTCTCGCGCTTCTGCCACAGCTTTGTCTGGCAACCCTACAACTAAAAATGCAGGCAAACCGGTGGATATTTGAACCTCGACCCATACGGGTCTGGCCTCTATCCCAGAAAATGCAAAGCTGCGGATGCGAGAATAAATCATTCCCACACTCCGCAGATCATACTTAGCAACCTTTGTAAATCAGGCGGGCACGCACCGTACCATCCAGCTCACGCAGAGCCTTAAGCAGGCGATCATCCAGATCCGTGTTGCCTCCGGTATCCGCCTCAATCACCACATACCCGATTTCTCCATCTGTCTGGAGGAACTGAGCTGTGACGTTGCAGGTTTCACGCAGGAAAATTTCATTCAACTTCATCATGACACCGGGGATGTTATGATGAGCATGCATGAAGCGCGTACCACGCGGGCTTTGCGGCAACTGAACACCGGGGAAGTTGACGGCACCGAATGTGGACCCCACATCGGAATATTCCACCAGCTTACGCGCGACCTCCACCCCAATGCGTTCCTGTGCTTCAGCCGTGGAACCACCAATATGAGGGGTCAGAATAACGTTATCCAGCCCCATGATCGGTGTGGACAGCTTATCCGCCGGGCCTTTGGGCTCTTTGGGAAACACGTCAATGGCGGCCCCCAGCAGGTGACCACTCTTCAGTGCTTCTGCCAAAGCATCCAGATCAACAACATTGCCGCGGGCATTGTTGATAAGGAAGGAGCCTTTTTTCATCTTTTTGATCTGCTCGGCACCCATCAGGTTTGCCGTGGTCGGCAACTGGGGAACATGCAAGCTGACCACATCGCTCTGTGCCAGCAGATCATCCAGTGTGTCCACCGGCAGGGCATTGCCATGCCCCAGCTTGTCGATCACATCGTAATAAGCGACCCGCATACCAAAGGCTTCCGCCAGCACGGAAAGCTGGGAACCAATGGAGCCATACCCCACAATACCCAACGTTTTGCCACGTACTTCCCAGCTATTGGCAGCCGATTTGGTCCATGCCCCCTGATGGCATTCAACCGAACGCGGAAAAATACGGCGCATGAGCATAACAATCTCCCCCATGACCAGTTCGGCCACAGAGCGCGTATTGCTATACGGTGCGTTAAAAACAGGAATCCCGTTCAGTCGGGCCGCTTCCAGATCAACCTGATTGGTGCCGATGCAGAAGCAACCAATAGCCATAAGACGGTCAGCGCCTTCAATGACTTCCTTGGTCAACTGTGTGCGGGAACGGATGCCCACAATGTGCACGCCTTCGAGCGCCTGTGTTAGCGCATCGCCTTCAAGAGCACCTTTGTGGCGGACGATATTTTCGTAACCGCAGGCTTTCAGAAGGGCGACGGCACTATCGTGAATACCCTCCAGCAGAAGAATACGGATCTTGTCCTTGGAGAGGGACAGGTGCGTGCTCGTGCTCATGTGGACTGACCATCGCTGTTGTACCGAAGCGCAGACCTATCGCAAAACCGGGTCAATGAATAGTCTGTGACCCAAATTTTGCCCAGTTTACGTGCAGAAACCTCATGAACACGCACGCAAAACCTTAACCGCTTCGCCATGCAAAGAGGCTGAACCAGCAGCCAGAACGGTACGGTCACCATTCATCCGCAACGCGGAACCATCCCATGCCGTCATAACACCACCGGCTCCCTGCACTATGGGAACCAGCGCACCCCAATCCCACGGATTCATATCGCACTCGGTAATCAGATCAATCTGACCGAGCGCCAGCAGACCGTAAGCATAACAATCGCCACCCCATGTCATACGGCGAGCCTGCTGCTTGAGCGACTTCCAGCCCTCATGCGGGGCAAGTTCAAGCATTTCAGGAGAAGTGCAGGACATTTCCGCCTGACCCAGCAGCACGTTCTGCCGGGTTCTGGCTGTCCCGCCCAAAGAGGATGCAAACTGGGTTTCGCGCCCTTTTACACCTATCCAGCGTTCTCGCAGCACAGGCTGATCCAGCACACCAATAATCGGTTCCCCTTTGTAAAACAGGGCAATCAGAGTACCAAACAGAGGGCGTCCGGTTACAAACGCACGCGTGCCGTCTACCGGGTCCAACAACCACTGGTAGTCTGCGCCTGCATTGTCTTGCCCAAACTCCTCCCCGAACACACCATGATCTGGCACGCGTTCGGCAAGTATGGCCCGCATAACGCGCTCAGCACTCCTATCTGCTACCGTAACGGGGCTTTCATCCTTTTTGCTCTGCACATCCACGCCCCGACGGAACCAGGGCCGCACAACGGTCCGCGCTGTATCTGCCAGCATGGTGGCAACATCCACAAAAAGATCAGTTGCATGAGGGCTCACTGGGCCACTCCTGTTGTTGAGGTGGGGGAAGGTGTGCGTAATGTGTGCAAAAAAACAATGACATCGGCTCTATCCTGCACATCGGACAGACCTGCAAAAGACATCCGTGTGCCTGCAGCATAGCGGGCAGGGGACATAAGCCAGTCAGATAATCCCTGATCATCCCAAACCTGCCCGGAATGCTGGCGCAGGGCCGCAGAATAGGCATAGCCGGGAAGGGAGGCAATATTCCGTCCGGTCACATCAACCAGCACTGGACCCGCACTCTCGCCCCCAACAGCAAGGCTATGGCATTGCGCACAAATACGGCGCACCAACTGCCCACCATGCGCAGAGTTTGCGCGCGCCAAAAATGGCGCAACAGGGACAGTCTGCACATTTGGCAAGCGAAAAACCGGGGTCACAGGGGCCGTATCAGGTACAATTGAGCGCGCAGCAATGAGCGCTCCTGCCATAACCGTCACACTCAGCAGGGCCGAAACTGCAACCCTGTTCAGGAATCTGCCATCCATCCCGCACTCTATGTCCTGTTTATCACTGGTTGCGTTTGCATTGCAGCTTTTCTAGACTGCCCGGCGCTTTTCCTCGGCTATAAGCCGCGGTGTATTTTGGAGCAAGCCGATCATGCCGCCCCTTGTTGTCATACCCGCCAGACTTGCCTCAACAAGGCTACCCGGCAAGCCTCTGGCCGACATTGCCGGGCGTCCGATGATCCTGCATGTACTCGATGCCGCACGCAAAGCCGATATTGGACCGGTAGTGGTTGCCGCGGCAGAGACCGAAATATGCGATGCGGTGACCAGCAATGGTGGCACAGCAGTCTTGACCAATCCGGACCTGCCCTCTGGCTCCGACCGGGTTTGGCAAGCATTACAAACGCTGGACCCACAAGGTCGCTACGACACCATTATCAATTTGCAGGGTGATCTGCCTACGCTGGAGCCAAGCAGCTTGCATAGCGTGCTAACGGTTATGAGCAACCCTGCCTTTGACATAGGCACGCTTGTCGCCCCCATTACCTCGGAAGATGAAAAATCCGCTTCTTCCGTTGTTAAGGTTGCCTGCCATTTTGAGCCACAGGCTGAGCAGACTTCCGCACTTTATTTTTCTCGGCAACCCATTCCCTGGGGGGATGGTGCATTCTGGCATCATATTGGTATTTATGCATGGCGGCGCGCGGCACTTGCACGCTTTGTGCAGCTCCCACCTTCAGGGTTGGAAAAGCGTGAAAGTCTGGAACAGCTCCGTGCGTTAGAAAATGGTATGCGCATTGGTTGCGCACGTATTGCAATCGCTCCATTTGGGGTTGATACACCGTTGGATCTGGAACGGGCTCGCCGCCTGCTTGGAGCAAAAAGGCCATGATGGACAAAGTTATCGCCTTTCAGGGGATGCACGGTGCCTACTCCGATATGGCATGCCGTGCAGCACGCCCGGGCTGGACAACTCTTCCATGCCACACCTTTGCCGATGCCATAGATGCCGTTCATGCGGGCAAGGCGGAGCAGGCCATGCTGGCGTGCGAGAACAGTCTGGCAGGGCGGGTACCGGATATCCACTCGCTCCTCCCGGCAGCCGGACTGCACATTATTGGCGAACATTTCCAGCGCGTTGAACACTGCCTGCTGGTTGTACCCGGCACGCGCATGGACCAGATCCGCCGGGTCCACACTCACCCGGTTGCCATGGCCCAGATCCGCAACCTGCTCAAAATACACAATCTGACCCCGGTTACGGAGTTTGATACCGCGGGAGCTGCGGAGCTTGTTGCCCTGTGGCAAAAACCTGAAGAAGCAGCCGTTGCTTCAGCGCTGGCGGCAGACCTCTATGGCTTGGAAATCCTGCAACGGAATGTGGAGGATGCCTCCCACAACACAACGCGTTTTTATATTACGGCGCGCACCCCACAGGAACCCGCGCCACAAACGCCCCACGTCATGACCACTCTACTCTTTAGCGTTCAAAATACCCCCGGGGCCCTTTACAAAGTCCTTGGCGGTTTTGCCACGAACGGTGTGAACATGACACGCTTGGAAAGCTACATGTCCGGCGAAACATTTGCCGCCACACGCTTTTTGATGGATGTAGAAGGTCACCCACGCGATTCACGCCTTGGCAAAGCTTTGGCCGAACTTGAATTTTTCTCCAAAAACGCCACAATTCTAGGCGTCTATAAACAATCGCCTTTCCGGCACAACGCACCCGCCCAAGAGCAGGACACACCACGCCCTGCTTCCGCTGATGCCATTCCAGGATAAGTGACAGCCCTATGTCTCATACTTTCTTCTCCGGCTCCATTACAGCTCTCATCACCCCGATGAACCGGGACGGCAGTCTGGACTTTGTCTCGTTTGAAAAACTGGTGGACTGGCAGATAAAAGAAGGCACGGCAGGGCTTTGCGCCGTAGGCACAACCGGGGAGAGTCCAACACTCTCACACACGGAACACCACGCGGTTGTGGAACGCACCATTAAAATTGCTAACGGTCGGGTGCCTGTTATTGCGGGCGCTGGCTCCAACAGCACATCAGAAGCCATGGATCTCGCCCGTCATGCCGAGCAGGCTGGGGCAGCAGCGGCACTTGTTGTGGCTCCGTACTACAACAAACCCACGCAGGAAGGTCTTTACAGGCATTTTATGGCTATAGCTGATGCCGTTTCCATACCGGTTATCCTGTACAATATTCCCGGCCGGTCGATTATTGATATTAGCGTGGAAACGACCGCACGCCTGGCCAAACACGGCAATATTGTTGGTGTAAAGGATGCAACAGCCAACCTGTTCCGTCCCTTGCAGGTCCGGCGTGCTGTTGAAAAACCTTTTAACCAGCTTTCCGGTGAGGATGGGACTGCGGTTGCTTTTCTGGCCGCAGGCGGTGATGGCTGCATTAGTGTCACCTCCAATGTTGCACCCGCACTCTGCGCAGCCGTACAGGCTGCATGGAAAGCAGGGAACACGCAGGAAGCTATTGCCATTCAGGATCGGCTAACGCCTTTGCACGATACCCTGTTCTGCGAAAGTAATCCCGCACCAGCAAAATATGCAGCAAGCCTTTTGGGTCTTGCGGGGGAAACCTGCCGACTGCCACTAGCACCACTTTCTGACACATCACGCCAGAAAGTTCGGCAAGCTTTGGTTGATGTTGGGTTGCTGGGCTAATCATGTCGGGCAAGTCTGGAAAATCCGGCAAAAGCACCATGATCTCGCACGGCATGGTCGCGCAAAACCGCAAAGCACGCTTTAATTATACGATTAAGGAAACCATAGAAGCTGGTCTTGTGCTTAAAGGGCCAGAGGTCAAAAGCCTACGTCTGGGGCGCGCCACAATCGGCGAGGCCTTTGCGGGCGAACGCAATGGCGAACTGTGGTTATTTAATAGCTACATTCCGGAATATCAGGGCGGGGTTCTTTCCCGCTTTGATTCCCGCGCCCCGCGTAAACTGCTGATGCACCGTAAGCAGGCCCAAAAATTTATGGGTGCCATAGCAAAACAGGGCGCAACCCTTGTTCCGCTGGATATTCATTTTAATGACCGGGGGCTTGCCAAAGTAACGCTTGGTTTGGGCGTTGGCAAAAAGAGTGTTGATAAACGGCAAACCGTAGCCGACCGTGACTGGCAACGTGATAAAGCGCGGCTGATCCGTAACAAAGGGAAGGGCGACTACTAGCCCAACACCTGTTACCTGATGCGTTGACGACACAAACATCTGCCTCGGTTAAGCACCATAAAAAAAGCCTCGGTCTAAACCGAGGCTTTTTTCGTATTTACCGCTAAAAAGCAGTGCCTCAGGCAGAGGTCACTTCAGCAGCTTCCGGACCTTTCTGGCCCTGAACAACCTTAACATTCACGCCCTGACCTTCGTTCAGGCCCGGCAGACCGGAACGTTCCAGTGCAGATGCGTGGATGAAGATGTCTTTGCCGCCACCTTCAGGCGTGATGAAGCCAAAGCCTTTAACAGCGTTGTACCACTTAACGGTACCGCGCGTATCTTCAGCATTGGACAAATCAGGAGCGGGGCGTGCAGCAGGGCGTGCACCAAAGCCCGGACGACCACCAGCGGGGCTACGCGGACGTTCTGGCTGAGCCGTGCTTTCATCAACAGAAATGACTTCAGCAACCTGGCGACCCTTGGGACCCTGACCAATGCGCACGACCAGAGTTGCACCGGGGTTTACACCCTGCACACCAGCCTGGGACAGAGCATTTGCGTGCAGGAACACATCGCCAGATCCATCAGCGAGTTCAACAAAGCCGAAGCCTTTTTCGCCATTGAACCACTTAACGGATGCGCCCACTTCCGGGCCGGAAGCGATAACCTGCGGACCACCAGCGGGCCGACGCGGAGCAAACCCACCACGGTCGCCGCCACCATAAGCGGGGCGTTCACCGAAAGAAGGCATCGACATATAGTCGTCATCAAATCCGCCGCGGCGAGGAGAACGGGGGCTGCGGTCGGTCCTGTTACTTTTCAACGGTCTTGATCCTGGAGTGCGGAGAAGGCGGAAGCTTCTCCGGATATTGAAAAACGGGCAAACTGCCAGAGTGGGTTGACAGGTTTACGTGCTTTGAACAAAAAGCCCATCATTCCCTCCCCTGTAATACTGCAAACATGCCCAACGCATGGGTAGCACAGTCATCAGTGTGCCGCTACAGCAAAGCATGAAAACCGCGACCGCTTCACGCACTTTTCTTCGTATCACAAATTTGTGATATCCAGTGCACCCCAACACCCCCTACCACCACCTTCCGTGGCTTGCACAACCATGGAAAACAGGGGGTTTCGTAACAGACCGCAATCCATTAGAAAATCGTATTGAGTATCTGCCGCTCGGCCAAAGGAGAGCCCGCCTTGCCTGTTATGCCAAAACTGCCCAGCGCACGGCGCATGACTATTGCCTCCATCCTGCTGGCTGGAACCACGTTCTTCCAGACTCCAGCAACAGCCCGCGCCACCCCAGCGGCGGATAATAAGGGAACATGGACCCTACAGGGGGAAAACGACGCCGTTTCCACCCTCAAGAGTACATCCGACCAGTATTATACAAGCGGTCTGCGTGTGAACTGGACATCCGGGACCGATACACTCCCCACGCCCATCGCGGCCATAAGCAAGGCCATATGGGGGCCGGGCGTGCAGCGAATCAGCATGGGTGTGCAGCAGATGATCTTCACCCCACGCAACACGCAGACGTCCAGCCCGTGGGCACCCGGCCAGCAGCAGGCCAGCCTGATTCGGGACCGTCCCTATGCCAGCCTGCTGCTTGGCACCATTAACCTGATCAGCGACACGGACCGCACCAGAAGCGTCTTTGGGATTCAGGTCGGCATTATGGGACCTGGCGGACTGGGCCGTCAGCTTCAGAATGGCTTCCACAGCGCGATCGGCGATACAAAAAATCAGGGCTGGAGCCATCAGCTTCAGAACCAGCCCATTTTTCAGGTTCAGGGCGGGCGCACGTGGCGCATTCCTTTGGCTGAAGTCGCAGGGATTGAGTTTGACACCCTGCCTTCTGCAGCGGCTGCGATTGGCGATTACCAGATTTACGGAAGAATCGGCGATATTTTTAGAATCGGGCAGGGGCTGAACAGCGACTTCGGTACCCCCACCATTCAGGCATCGGGCACCGATGGAACAGATGCCTACAAAGCAACCCGCGCTTTTGCATGGTACCTGTTTGCCGGGGTTGAAGGCGAAGCCGTGGGTTACGACGCCTCCCTGCAAGGCAATACGATGCGGAGCAATTCGCTCCATGTGAACAAAAAATGGGACGTGGGCGAGATTCACGCAGGCCTTGCGCTCATGTTTTATGGGCTTCGCGTTTCCTACAGTCAGGTGTGGCAGACCCAGCAGTTCACCACAGCAAAAGACGGACTGTTTAATTATGGTTCACTTATGGTCTCTGCAAAGTTCTAAACGCCGCTTTTATTTTGAGCATATGCTCATTTTTTGTGCATAATTGATGCGCTCATTCTGACTTTCTGTGTTTTTTTCGTCACTACCTCATTAACCTGCCTTTTTATGAGGCGGAGAGCACATCTTTCCTGTAGCGCTACAAGCCGTTTCCCCCATAAGCTCGAAATCAGAAAGAGCCACCGGGTTTTGAGTTTAGGGGATACAAACGAATGCTGCGCCAATCAGAAACACAGAACGTCTGCCAGGTTATCCCGTTCCAGATGGAAATCATGTGTCGCCACCGCGACTATCTGGATCGTTGGGTTGCCGCCAGCCAGCCTATGGGCATTTGTGATGCTGATATCTTCCCCGCTGAAGAAAAACAGGCAGGCGTGTCTTCGGGCTATGTTCTGGTATGGGTGCGCGAAACCTCTAACCCTGCTTATAAAGTATACTCCCGCGGCAACCGCTGGATTGTTATGGACGCAGTCCGGGACAACACTCTGGGTCAGTTCGCATCCTTTGCTGATGCACTGAACATGATCCGCCCTGTGCTGCCCGTAAAACAGGGTATTGTAGCGGCCTAAAGTTCCCACTCGACCTTTTTCTGGTGCTTTTTAACCGCCACTCTCTTTTGAGAATGGCGGTTTTTCTTTGCCCTGTTCGCATATAAAATCTCTGATGGAAGCAGATATTTCCATTTGAGGGATTGCCACTGCGCTTTCTCGTGCGGCAAGGACAGGGCAGACTTCTTTTGCAGTCCTGACTGATCCTGAGGAACCTGAAATGACATCCCTGACACTCGCCTATCCTGATTCCACCATTCATGAGGCGACGGCAGCCACCATCATTCGGGTTCTGGAAGCGAACGATATTGAGCCCGAAATTATAACCGGCCCCAAA
Organism: Acetobacter syzygii; assembly: GCF_000964225.1. Classification (GTDB taxonomy): domain Bacteria; phylum Pseudomonadota; class Alphaproteobacteria; order Acetobacterales; family Acetobacteraceae; genus Acetobacter; species Acetobacter syzygii. The sequence continues at coordinate 31,747 of NZ_BAMZ01000014.1, forward strand.
CAGGCTTTGGCCGACCTGCTCAAAAAGCAGGAAATCGACATCTACGTTGCTGCATGGTTGCCTGAAGACGATTCAGACCTGCTGACCCCCGGCATTACCAAACTGGGTAAATTGTTCCACCCGGAAGCATGTTGCTGCATTTCGGATGAAAACAGTGCGCTCACATCGCTCAGCGAACTTGCTCAGGCTGGACAAGACGTACAGCGCGTTATTGTCACTCCCCAATCGCTGGCAACACGCATGGAGGCCGTTGTAAACGCCTATTCTTTGGCGGATGCGGGCTTTAAACTGGATGTTCTGCCTGACGAGGAAGCACTGGCAAAACTGAACGCAGCCATAAGCGCACCAACCCCAAGCATCATGCCTTTGTTCCAGCCCTGCTTTCTGTTCCATCAAGGCGGAATGCGCATTCTCAATGACCCCAAAAAAGCCATGGGGGAAGGGCAGGAGGCCACACTACTCCTGCGTGAAGGTCTGCGGGATGAGTTGGAAACTGACGTACTGGACGAGCTGGACGAGCTGATGCTCAGCGCCAAGATTATTAGCGCCATGGACTATGCCATGCGCGTTGAAGGCATGACAGCAGACGAAGCCGCCGAGGCATGGCAACGCGGAAAGCTGCTTCCACGCTAAGGAGCCGCAATCCATGACAAACCCATCCTCCGTTGATGAGCGCGATGCCGGGCTAGCAGCCCAGTATGAAGCTTACCCCTACCCAGAGCGCAACCCGCAGGACGAAACACGCCGCCTGCTCATAGGTAGCCCAAGCCACCTGCGGGAAATTGAATACTGGGTTTTTGGTGCCCAGCGCCCCCGTAGTCAGGCACTACGGGTTTTGATTGCCGGATGTGGCACGGGCGATGCGGCCATAATGCTTGCAACCCAACTGGCACGAGGAACACGGCAGGCAGAAGTTGTTTGCGTGGACCGGTCAGCCAAAGCGCTTTCTATTGCTCAGGCGCGGGCACAAACGCGTAAGCTTGAGAATATCCGTTTTGTTCAAGGGTCCCTAACCGAACTGGAATCGCTGGAACTCGGCCTGTTTGATTACATTGACTGCTGCGGCGTACTCCACCACTTGCCTGACCCCGTAGCTGCACTCCAAACTCTGGAGCGCTATCTTGCGCCAATGGGGGGCATGGGGCTTATGGTTTATGCACCGTATGGACGCACCGGCGTGTATATGCTGCAAGATGCACTGGAAAAACTGGCTCCGATTACCCAATCCCCTGAAGCCCGGCTGGATACGGCCCGCCGTATCATGCGTACCCTGCCAGCAACGGCATGGCTTCGCCAGAACGGCAACTTTGGCGACCATCTCTCTGGTGGAGATGCGGGGTTATATGACCTGCTCCTCAACCCCAGAGATCGCTCTTATACGATTACAGACTTTCTGACTCTGCTGGATCAGGCTGGGCTGGAACCCACTGCTCTTATGGAGCCAGCACGTTATGATCCTGCATTATTTTTACCAGATCCGCGCCTGCGTGCCCATATAACCCCATTACCATGGCAAACACAGGCGGCCATAGCCGAAGATCTAACGGGCAACATGGCAACCCATGTAGCGTATGTTGTTCGCAAAAATGCCCACCCCCGGAAGCCTAACCCTCTCGACCCCGACGCAGTTCCCATTATGCGGGAAATTCCGGGCGCGGAACTGGCCAAGCAGATGACACCAGACAATATGCTGCCATTCCATTTTGGCACTCTGGTTGTTCCTGTTCCACTCCCTCCGCAGGCGCGGGGTATTTTGCCACTTATTGATGGTGAAAGAACTGTGGGAGAACTGGCTGATATTCTGGCAGCACGCGGGGTTAATGCAAGCAAGTTCAACCACGTCTGGCGTGAGAGCTTTGATATTCTGGAACGGCTCAACCGCGTTCTGCTCCGCGCCCCGGCTTAAACGTATTCATCTGCCATTATGCCATTAGAACCGCTTATTATTTTTGGCGCAGCACTGCGCCCTGATGGCACACCGGCTCCTGCCTTGGTGGAGCGGGTTAAGGCCGCACTGGCTTATGGTGCCAACCGAACGGTTACATATATTGTAACAGGTGGCGTCCCACGCAATGGACGAACAGAAGCCGCAGTCATGGCTGAACTACTCATGCAAGCGGGTGTACCCACGCTTCAGATTATTCAGGAAAACAGCGCAACAGATACATTTGATTCCATTATTGCCTGCTCCCGCATCTTAACCCGCATTGGAGCAACCAACGAGACCCCGGTTGCCATGGTAAGCAGTCCCTACCATACCCCCAGATGCCTCTTACTACTGCGGTTGGCGGGATGGCACACCCATGCGCTTCCATGCCATTCAACCCGGCAAGGCGCTCGGTTCTGGCGCTCAAAACTACGCCATATTGCGCATGAAACCCTTGCCATCCCGTGGGATACGCTGCTCGTTCTGGTCTGGCGTATTGTGCCACGCTAATGCAGGCCCTATTCTGCGCCAACTTTTGCTTGCCGGAAGGGCAGAGCTTAAGGGGTTGCATACGCCACTGCCGTAGAGTGTTGCCCGTGGCCCCAACTGTCTGCTTCTTCCACTTTTTACAATATCTGCGCCTTTGGGCGTTGTTTTTGAAACAGTGAGTATCATGGCCGTTTACGCATTTACTTTTCCGGGACAAGGCAGCCAATCCGTTGGCATGGGGCAGGATCTTGCAAACGCTTTTCCCGCCGCACGGGCCGTTTTTCAGGAAGTTGACGATGCTCTGGGCGAACATCTGTCAAAAACGATTTTTGAAGGCCCGATAGAAACACTCACCAGCACGGAAAATGCTCAACCAGCACTGTTGGCTGTTTCCATGGCTGTTCTTCGCGTGCTTGAATGTGATGGTGGCCTGGATCTGGCTGGGCGTATCAACGTGCTGGCTGGGCACTCCTTGGGGGAATATGCCGCTCTGGCTGCTGGCCGGGCCTTTGATATTGCTCAGGCTGCCAAACTGCTCCGCCTGCGCGGGCAGGCCATGCAACGCGCCGTTCCTGCGGGAGAAGGCGGTATGGCCGCCCTTATTGGCGTAACACTGGCTCAGGCGGAAGAAATATGCCGCAATGCCTCCACCGCAGGCAGCACGGAAATTGCCAATGACAATGGTGGTGGCCAGATTGTCATTTCCGGCCAGATGGTCGGGATTGATTCCGCTATAGCCTTCGCAAAGGAAATGGGGATCAAGCGCGCCGTCAAACTGCCGGTTTCCGCACCATTCCATTCCTCACTCATGAAACCCGCTGAAGATGTTATGGCCGAAGCTCTGGGTAAGGCAGACATCGCAGCACCCGTAGTGCCGGTTGTTGCCAATGTCACCGCGGCACTTGAAACGGATGCAGATACGATTCGCCAAAATCTGATCCAGCAGGTCACTGGGCGTGTCCGCTGGCGCGAAAGCGTGGCAACAATGACAGGCATGGGCGTAGATACATTTGTGGAAATCGGGGCTGGCAAAGTTCTGTCTGGCCTTGTCCGCCGCATTGACCCAGAAGTTTCAACCCTTTCCATCGGCACGCCGGCGGATATCGAAACCTTCCTGAAATCTCTTTAAAGACAGGTTTGTATAATATGTTCCGACTGGATGGAAAAACAGCACTTGTAACAGGTGCTTCTGGTGGCATTGGTAGCGCCATTGCCAAAACGCTCCACGCACAGGGAGCCAGAGTTGTTCTGTCTGGCACGCGTGAGGCGGTTATTCGTGAACTGGCTGAAGAATTAGGGGAGGGCGCTTTCTATGCCGCGGCAAACCTGAGCGAACCCTCCGAAGCAGCTACCCTGATTGCCAAAGCAGAAGAAGTCGCCGGTGCACCGCTGGATATTCTGGTCAATAATGCCGGATTAACGCGCGATACGCTGGCACTGCGCATGAAGGATGAAGACTGGAATCAGGTGCTCAATGTTGACCTTGCAGCACCATTCCGCCTCTGCCGTGCTGCCTTTAAGGGAATGCTGCGCCGCCGCGCCGGGCGCATCATCAACATCGCCTCGGTCATTGGCACAACCGGCAATGCCGGGCAGGCCAATTATGCTGCCGCCAAGGCAGGCATGGTTGGCATGAGCAAATCCTTGGCGCAGGAAGCCGGCTCACGCGGGGTAACCGTTAATGTTGTGGCTCCTGGCTTTATTGTAACTCCCATGACCGACGCATTGCCTGAGGCGCAAAAGGAAAAACTCCTTGCCTCCATCCCTCTCGCACGCCTGGGTAAGCCGGAAGATGTTGCATCCGCCGTGCTTTATCTGGCATCGGATGAAGCGCAGTGGGTTACGGGCACCACGCTCCACGTCAATGGCGGCATGGTCATGGCCTGAACATACGAAAAGCATTGGCACTACCAGAACAGGTGGTGCAAAATGCTGTAAGATGTGCCACACATGCAGCGCAACCACGCTGTTTTGGGCATAAGACAAACGTATTTGTCTGGTTTGCCTTGGCGTGGAGAGACAAAACGTGCTAATCGCGCGCAACACCTTACTACTGGACCGGGAACGGGCAGGCATTCTACCTCCTCCGTTATCTGTCAGTATCTAGGTCCGTCGCAGATTAAACACCTGAACAACCTGCCTTTTTTGGTAGGCAGGCATATGGGATAGAAAGACAGATGAGCGAAATCGCTGATAAGGTTAAGAAAATCGTGGTCGAGCATCTCGGCGTTGAGGAAAGCAAGGTCACACCGGAAGCGTCGTTCATTGACGATCTGGGCGCTGACAGCCTTGACACCGTTGAGCTGGTGATGGCGTTCGAAGAAGCCTTCAATGTCGAAATCCCAGAAGATGCCGCAGAAAAAATCACCACGGTGAAAGACGCCATCGACTATATCGAAAAGCAGAAAGCTGCCTGATTTCAGGCCATCTGCCTTAAATTACAGGACTATGGTCCCTCAGATGGCTGAGGGACCAGATATGTGTCGAATGGGGAGCGGGCTGGTTTGTTGCTTTCGGCCGGAATGAATTCTGGACGGAGACGCGTTGTCGTCACCGGCATGGGCATCGTCGGGCCTCTCGGCCTCGGCGTCGAAAACGTATGGTCACGTCTGATCGCAGGCGAGAGCGGGATTGGTACAATCACGCAATTCGATGCGAGTGATCTACCTGCACAGGTTGCGGGCGAAGTCCCCAGCGGGCTGCGGGAGGACGGTAAACTCACACTCTCCGAGTGGGTGCCGACCAAAGACCAGCGCAAAATGGATCGTTTTATCCATATGGGACTGGTAGCCGCAACGGAAGCGGTTGAAGACTCCGGCTGGAAACCCCAGACTGAAGAAGAAAAATGCCGTACCGGTGTTATGATCGGGTCTGGCATTGGTGGTCTTCAGACCATTTATGACGCCTCCATTACGGTGCATGAAGGGCGTGCAAAACGGCTTTCGCCATTTTTCATCCCCTCGGCCCTGATCAACCTTGTATCAGGCCATGTTTCCATCAAATACGGTTTTCAGGGCCCCAACCATTCGGTCGTGACTGCCTGCGCAACAGGCGTTCATGCCATTGGTGATGCCGCACGCCTGATTATGTTTGGCGATGCCGATGTTATGGTCGCAGGGGGTGCGGAAGCAACCGTTTGCCCGCTGGGCATTGCCGGTTTCTGTTCTGCGCGTGCCCTTTCAACCGGGTTTAACGCAACACCTCAGCAGGCTTCCCGCCCATGGGACAAAGACCGTGATGGTTTTGTTATGGGGGAAGGGTCTGGCATTGTCGTATTGGAAGAATACGAACATGCCAAAGCACGTGGTGCAAAGATTTATGGTGAGGTCATCGGGTACGGCATGTCTGGTGATGCCTACCATATTACCGCGCCGTCCGAAGGGCATTATGGTGCTTACCGTGCCATGCGCTCGGCACTGCAAAGTGCTGGCCTGACAACAGCCGACATCAATTACGTTAACGCTCATGGCACTTCAACCATGGCTGACGATCTTGAACTGGAAGCTGTGGAACGTCTGTTTGGGGATGACGCGAAGAAACTGGCCATGTCCTCCACCAAATCTGCTACCGGGCATTTGCTGGGTGCGGCTGGTGCTGTGGAAGCCATCTTCTCCATTCTTGCTATCCGGGATAACGTGGCACCGCCCACGCTGAACCTTGACAACCCTTCGCGCGAAAGCGTGATTGACCGCGTTGCGCATACAGCACAACAACGGCCAATTAATGTCGCTTTGTCCAACAGTTTTGGTTTTGGCGGTACAAATGCCAGCCTAATTGTGCGTGGCGTCTAATCGCAAAAAAAAGACATCTTCCGCTCCTTCAGCCCGTAGTAAACTCAAAAGTTTTCTAAAATGGACTGGAGGAGCGGTTTTTACCCTTGCTATAGGGTTGGGGGGGACGGCTTTTTGGGGATGGTTGAGCTATACCCGGCCCGGACCATTATCCAATAATCTGGATGTGGTCATCCCCCACGGCAGCTATACAACAACCTTAAACACATTGCAGAATGCTGGCGTTATTCCCACAGATTGGTGGAATAGCCGGATTTTTTTGAGCGCCGTTGTTATGACCCGTCAAGATGGACATATTCACGCGCAAGAACTCAGCTTTCCCGCTGGGGCATCCATTAAGCAAACATTATGGATTTTGCGGCACGGCAAACCTGTTCTGCACAAGCTTACCATCCCTGAGGGGCTGACCGCCTGGCAAATTCAAGCTCTCGTGCAAAGTACCCCTTTACTTACGGGTGATACACCTCTCCCTGCAGAAGGGACCACGTTACCACAGACATATACTTTTTTACGCAACAGCAGCCGTAAAGAGCTGCTGACACAGATGCAGGCAGGGATGACCGAAACCCTGAAGAGCATCTGGGATAAAAGAGATGCCGGGTTACCCCTGAGTTCTCCGCAAGATCTGCTGATACTTGCCTCGATTATTGAAAAAGAAACGGCACAGGCAATAGAGCGACCTTCTGTCGCTCGTGTTTTTTATAACCGTTTACAAACCGGCATGAAGCTCCAGACAGATCCCACGGTTATCTATGGCCTTACCCAAGGCAAGTTACCGCTGGACAGACCGTTAACACACTCAGATTTACAAGTTCCAAGTGCTTATAATACTTATATGAACGCTGGTTTGCCGCCAGGGCCCATATGCTCTCCCGGTCTGGCCTCGTTGGAAGCGGCTGCACACCCTGCTGCGGGGAATATGCTTTATTTTGTGGCTAATGGAGTTGGTGGGCATAATTTTTCTGCCACCCTTTCTGACCACAACCATAATGTTTTGCTTTTACGCAAACAGAAAACCAGCCACTAAAACCCTAAAGTCTTAGTCGCTGGTTGCTCTTTATTGTTCCGCTTTTAACGTGAGGGGGAAAGACTTTCCTGCTGGATACCGCCACTTGGCGCGGTAACGCCTGTGCTATCACTGCCAATCCCATCGGCTCCACCACTAACAGCACCGGAGCGTGTTGCATTGCCCCCAGCCTGAGTGGCGGCCATACGCGCATAACGCATCAACACGCTACGCAGTGGGTCTGCATCCGGGTTGTTAACACGCATACTCACTACGATATCCTCAGGGCCAACACTTTGTTTGTAGTAGGCGCGGTTATTATCACTATCGACAGTTAATTTGCTGCCACCAAGGGATGCACCGGCAAAAACACCCTGAGACTTCTGGGCAACAAGAATGTCTGTATTACTCGCCCCAGCATTGGCACTCGCAACCGCAGAACTCATGTTGGCAAACGACGCGCCAGCATTGGAGCCAAACTGGAATTGACTATCCAGAAGAGCCTGAAGCCCGCGATCCGTCATGATAAAAAAGACGATCTGCGAACTTTGGACACCAAACTGAATACCAAAAGAAGCAGAACTCAATTTATAAAAAGCAGGATCCGACCAAGACCCCCGCGCATCCTTGGCCAAAAGAACACAGTTGCCGTGTGCCCCACCAAAGGCAATGGACATCCGAAACATGGCGGGGCAGACCATAACAGCCCGGGCTTTACCCAGATTGGTCACCAACGGGCTTTGCCCATTCGCGCCAATAAAAATATCCTGCACACTCAGCGCCGCCTTATCGACGGTGGACTGTGGGCTATCTGCCGCCTGCGCGTGCGCAACCAGAGCAGAAGACAGCACGGTTGCGGCCAGAACCAGAGAAACTGAAGACAGCCGTCTCATGAAATACATTCCGGGTTTCTCCACAATAAGCCGGTAAATTATGGTCTAAAAAGAACATGCTTTTATGGCATGAGAAAGGCTTGCCGTCATTCCAGCGGAATAGAAACTGCTTTGGCCAGGGTCGGTCCAATATGCGGGTTAGCAGCCAGAATGGTGGCACCACCCGTTAATCCTCCATTTTGTAAAAAAGGAGACACAACGGCCCCAGCCTCCGCTAACAACGGCAACGCTGCTGCAACATCCCATAAATTAATAACAATTTCGATATATCCATCCAGCCGCCCACTGGCTACATCTGCCAGAGCCAGCGCACCGCACCCACCAGAACGCGGCATGGTGCCCAGTTCCATAATTGCATCCATTTTTTCCATAAAAACAGGCTTGGGCACGCGTCCACTCCACCCCATCTCAATCATTGAGCGCGAAGGGTCTTTTATGGGAGAAGCCTTGATGGGTTTACCATTCAAAAAAGCGCCATAGCCACGTAACGCGGTGTACACCTCGCCTAGTGCTGGTGCTTCAATAACACCTGCAACTGGCTCGTCCCCATCCATTAAACCCAAAGACACACACCACCTGCACCGGCCACGAGCGTAATTGGATGTGCCATCAATAGGGTCCACCACCCAGCGCAGGCTACCCGTACGGCTTACGCCCCCTTCTTCCCCCAAAAAACCATCATCGGGAAACAGGGCCTGCATTCGTTGCGCAATAAAGGATTCAACCGCACCATCTGTTTCGGTCAGCCAATCCTGCGCCGACTTTAACTCACCTTGCGGCCCTCCCGGCGGTGGTCGCATGGACATGGCCAGACGAGCTGCATCATGCACAACAGCCCGAGCGGCTTCCAGTCGGCAGGCAAGGGCTGGGCTGGGGAGGGATGACATGGGTGAGCTACTCCAACACTATAGGGATGCCCACCATACCGCCAAGCCTGTTACAGGACGACCCGCTTTATGCGCGACCTTGCCCAGCGACATTCCATAAAAATTTCAACGGTACAGGTTTTTGGGCCAACGCCTGTGCAGCCAGAGCCAACTGGATGGATTTTTTCGGATCCAGAGTTCCAGACGGTCATTGATCGTCTGCACCAAATTTTGCAGATCCTGCCGTTTGTCTCCAGTATTGGGCATCTCCAAAGGCGGTTCAACAACAACACGTAGCCGTGCCGGGCCAAGCCGTTCAACATAACCCGGAATAACCGGGCAGCCATATCGCAACGCCATGGCAGCAAGGGCAGGTGCCGTCATGGCGGAACGACCAAAAAAAGTGGCCTCCACACCATCGTTCATCTTCTGGTCAACCAGCATCCCCAAGCGTCCACCGCTTTTTACGTAGGCCAAAGCCTCGCGCGCACCTTTGGCTCCTTTGGCAAAAAGAGGAACCTGCATTTTACCCATAGCCCGATTTCGCAATGACCGGATCATCCCATCCACCAAAGGGTTCCCTGCGGCACGGTAAAAAGACGCAAAGGGCACACCATGCCGTGCCACTGCGGGGGGGAGCATCTCCCAATTACCAATATGACCGGACACGAACAGGACAGAACCACCGTATTCCGCCTGCTGCGTCAGATATTCTGCTCCCTGCACCTCAAACCCCGGCCCAGAAGGGGTATTTTCCTGCAAGTCGGCAATGTGGGGTAGCTCCCCGATAGTACGTCCTAAATTTTCCCACACACCGCAGACAATCTGTTTGCGTGCGGCATCATCCAGTTCCGGCATGGCCAGTTCCAGATTACGGTAAGCCACCTTGGATACAGGCAGATAAGGCCCCACTATCCGGCAAAATATACCAACAACGCTGGAAGAATGGTCGGGTCGCAATCGGGCTAAAAAACCGAGCAAAGTTGCGGCAACCAATGCTTCCAATCGGTACAGGATGTTAAGGAGCAGTTTTTTCATGCAGGCTGTGCCAAAAACATATCCAGTAAATGCTCTGGCGCAGCTGAATCCTGCCAAACCAGTTGAACGCCTACCTCAATAACACTCTGACGAAAGCTCTCTGGCAAACGCATGGCATCCTTAGGCGTTGTAACAAGTTGAGCCTTCAGGCGCTGAGCCTGCTCCTGAAGGTGCTTTATATCGTGCTCTTTGTAAGCATAATGGTCGGGGAAAGAAAACGTCTCCTCAATTTTCAGTCCCGCAGCCCGCAGCCCGCCAAAAAATTTTTCCGGCCGACCTATCCCGGCAAAAGCCACGCAGGCGGTGTGGCGCAAACTATCAGGGATGCCAACCTGCTTCAGATCAGCAGAAAAGACTGGCAAACCAAAGTCTGCACCTTGCTGTGCAATGTTGGCTGCATCAGCCCCAATGATCAGCAGGGCATGAGCACGGGGCAGGGCATCTTCTACTTTCTCCCGCAAGGGACCGGCGGGCAGAACCTGAGCATTACCAAAGCCCACCACACCATCGACAACGACCACGGAGAATGTTTTGTCCAAGGACGGATTTTGCAAACCGTCGTCCATAATCAGGCAGTCAGCCCCGGCATCCACAGCCCGGCGCGCTGTTACGGCACGGTCGGCTCCCACCCATACAGGGCAATACTGCGCCAGAAGCAGAGGCTCATCCCCCACATCGGCCGCACTATGGCTTAAGGGCACCACTTGGGTACCATCTGGCACGCGACCGCCGTACCCGCGTGTTAATACATGCGGCACACGACCCCGCGCCACAAGTCTGTTTACCAGATCGATGACGACCGTAGTTTTGCCCGTTCCCCCAACACTTATGTTGCCGCAGCATAGAACGGGTACCGGTGCCCGCCAGCCGCTCTGCTGCGCTCTAACACGCGCTATTGCTGCAACAGCCCATGCAAAAGGTTTTAGTAAAGCAGGCCATAATCTGGTTTTGGGATTATACCAGAATGCGGGGGGAGATATTTTTACCATACAAGGGCTAGAATCTGCTTGGCCAGATCATGAGGTAGAGCGTCATTAACAGTTGCCAGTTTTTGTGCCTGCTGCCCCATTCTTATCCGTTCGGTGGGAGATGAGAGCATCTGCTCGACCCATGTCGCCAATACTCGATCATTCTGCACCACCGTAATGCAGCTTTGTAACGCCTGAAAAGCCTCTGTAAAATTGCCGACCTGCGGACCTGTTGCCACAGCACACCCCAAACGGGCTGGTTCAAATGGATTATGCCCTCCACCATGGCAACCTGGCAGACTATTCCCAATAAACACACAGCTTGCCAGCCGGTAAAACAATCCCAGTTCGCCCAGAGTATCACACACCCAAAAAGCATCCTGCTGGGTAGGAAGTGCATTGAGGGCACGCCTTGGAGCCGCTTGCAAACGCGCTGCAATTTCCTCCCCTCGTTCAGGGTGACGTGGAACAATAATCGTTAGCAGATCAGGGTAGGTTTGACGTGCAAGACTGGCAGCCTGCGCGACCTGTTCTTCTTCCCCAACATGAGTGGAAGCCGCCAGAAATACAGGTCGATCCCCAAGGTATTGCTGTAACTGCACCAAAACCTGATCATCCACAGGAAGAGGCGGAGCCGCCGTTTTAAGGTCACCGGGTGCCAGTTGGGTTAAAACACCCAAGGCACGGAAGCGCTCAGAATCTTCCTCCGTGCGTGGGGCCACCCATGCAAACCGTTCCAGCATACGCCGCGCAACCCCGCGCAAGCGCCTCCATTGGTTATAGGAAGTCGCAGACATGCGGCCATTAACCAAGGCTACCGGCAGATTGCGCGCATGGCACAGGCCCAGAACCGTCGGCCATAATTCACTCTCGGTAAAAACTGCTGCCTGAGGTGTCCAGTAATCCAAAAACCGTTGGCACCACCGTGGCACATCCAAAGGCATGAACTGGTGGATAATGCGCTCATGCGTAAAGCGCTGTTCTACAATAGCACCTGCCGTGACCGTACTCGTGGTTATCAAAATTTTTAATGTGGGTTTCTGCGTTAAGCAGGCTTGGACTAGCGGCAGAATGGAAAGGACTTCTCCCACACTTGCTGCGTGGAACCACACCAGCGGCCCAACGGGGCGACGGCAAGATGGAAATCCCATTTTTTCACGTATGCGCTGGGAATTTTCTTTCCCTTTTGTTTGCCGCCACCGCAAATAAAAAGGAAGGGCAGGGGCCATTACTGTTCCCAGACTATGCCAAATCCGGGATGGATAAATACGCAGCGGCTTAAGCAAGCAAGAACCTGTAGCTTTTAGCCGAGTTGCCTCTGCCTGCTCCATAACACTGTTCAACTGTGTTTGCAGACTTTTAGCCAGTTCCTCTGGCTGCTGCTGCCTTTTTTTAGGGTGTTTAAGCCACAATGGCGCACCACAAACAAAACTGCCCCGCCCGAAAGGGAGAGGAAATAACATTTTATCCCAAGATTTTAGGCGAGCAGCAGAACAGGATGCACCCACAGGAATAACCGGTTTACCAGCAAACTGCGCAAGTGCCACAGCGCCCTGCTGCGTTTGTCTGCGCGGTCCACGCGGTCCGTCCGGCGTTATGGCAACCAAGCACCCATGCTGCAAACTTGCCCGCATCCGGCGCATGGCGGCAGCACCACCCTTGCTTTTACCACGTGTATCGGAAGAACCCGCAATCGACCATATCCGCCATGGCGCCACAACATCTGCAATCATCCGACCATCACGGTTACGGCTGATCAAGACGCGCAGGTCCAACTTCGGGTTTTGCGGTTCTGCCCACCACCATAACGCCGGAGCAAGGGGCAGAGCCTCGTGCCAGAAGGCAACAACAGCCGTCTGCCCCTCATGGCTAATCAGATATGGATAAGCTTGCGGGTCAATTTTAAACGTCCACCTGGTGGTCCGCAATGCGAACCCAAGGTAAGCCCGGATAGAGCCAATAACGACCGAACGGACAAGCCCGCTTACACTCTTTTTAATTGTAGGCACATCCGTACACTCAGGATGACAGATAGCGCCTAAATGCAAATCCTTCTGGCTGTTCGTTCAACACAGATGGCTGGTAAGCAATGGTAATCCGCTCATGCGCTTTTTGCCATACACCCAGATCGGTCCCTTCGGGAACAGCAAGCTGATTGACACCACAGCGGAGCAGAAATTCGTACTGATCTGGCAAAAAATGCCCCGATACACGAATATTCCCTTTAAAATGCAGATGCTCACGCAAGGAACGCGCCTGCGTAAACGCCCGACCATCACGGAAAATAGGGAATGTCAAACAGACAACATCCAGCCGGGGCAGGGCATCTTTTAAACTTTCCACACGTTCGTCTGGCTTGAGTACAACCCCCAGACGCCCCTGACCATTACGCCCCAAGCCTTCGGACAGGCGGGAGAGAGGCAGCAGAATGTCCCCATCTGGCAAGGATTGGTCATCCTGCACCAGAGTCCATCCATCCTCTACAATCTGACCGTTCTCAAGCAGTGGCATAAGCTGCGTCCTTGAATGGCGCGGCACCTAGGCGGCGGCAGGTTTCTATAAAACGTTCGCCCGGTTCGCGCCGGACCAGATACGTATCAACAATTCTGGCAATTGCATCAACCGTTTCATCTTCCGACATGGCGGAACCAATGATCTGGCCGATGGAAGCATCCTCTCCTGCATTCCCTCCAAGAGTGATCTGGAAAGCTTCCTCCCCTCGCTTATCAACGCCAAGAATGCCAATATGCCCGGCGTGATGATGACCACAGGCATTGATGCAACCCGAAATATTCAGGCGTAATGCTCCAATTTCCTGCTGCAAAGTTGCGTTGGCAAAGCGCTGGCTCAGCTTTTGCGCAATGGGTATGGAGCGTGCATTGGCCAATGCACAGTAATCCAGCCCCGGGCAGGCAATAATATCCGTAATCATACCAATATTAGCCGTACCCAGACCATTAGCAGACAACACCTGCCACAAGGCCAACAAACTATCCTGACGAACGTGCCCAAGCACAACATTCTGCAGGTGCGTTATACGCAGCTCCCCAAAACTGTACTGGTCTGCCAGATCGGCCAGCAGGTCCATCTGAGCAGATGTAACGTCCCCCGGAATACCGCCAGCAGGTTTGCAGGAAACCGTGACACTGCAATACCCCTCCCGCTGATGAGGATGTGTATTGGCATTCACCCATGCAGCAAAAGCTGGGTTACCTTGTTTTTGGTCGGCCAGCACGGCAGGAGCGGCAGCAACATCTTCAAACGCAGGGCTGGCAAAGCGGGCGCGAATGGCCTCTACAACCGCAGGCGCCAGACGGTAGCGCGCACGATCCATCGCCATGAACTCAGCATTGACCTGCTGGCGGAACTCCTCCACCCCCAATGCCTGCACCAGAATTTTAATACGGGCTTTGTACATGTTATCACGCCGCCCATAGGCGTTATACACACGCAACACAGATTCCAGATAAGCAATCAGGTCTTCTTCTGGCAGGTCATCACGCAATTTTACACCAATAACAGGTGTGCGTCCCAGACCACCGCCAACATACACCTCAAACACGGCGCGACCATTATCACCCTGCCGCGCCAGTAACCCTATGTCGTGAAAACGCGCAGCAACCCGATCCTGTGCACTGCCAGAAATGGCGATTTTGAATTTACGCGGCAAAAATGTAAATTCGGGATGCAATGTGGACCACTGGCGCAGAATTTCTGCGTGAACGCGTGGATCCAGCACCTCATCCTGCGCGGCCCCGGCAAACTGATCGGATGTTACATTGCGAATGCAGTTCCCACTGGTCTGGATAGCGTGCATTTCCGCATCGGCCAGAATGTTCAGGATGTCGGGCGTGTCCTCCAGTTTGATCCAGTTGAACTGGATATTCTGGCGTGTGGTAAAATGCCCGTAATCCCGATCGTACTTGCGGGCGATGTGCGCCAGTGTCCGCATTTGTGCCGAACTGAGGATACCGTATGGAATGGCAACCCGCAGCATGTAAGCATGAAGTTGCAGATAAAGACCGTTCATTAACCGAAGCGGTTTAAACTCATCTTCGCTCAGCGCACCAGAAATACGACGCTCCACCTGATCGCGGAACTGTTCGACACGCTGCTTAAGGAAGGTACGGTCAACCGCGTCATACGCATACCGTCCGACATCTGTGGGGTGCTGGGGGGAGTGGGGCATGGTTCTGGTCCGTCGG
The DNA here is from genome assembly GCF_000964225.1 of Acetobacter syzygii. Classification (GTDB taxonomy): domain Bacteria; phylum Pseudomonadota; class Alphaproteobacteria; order Acetobacterales; family Acetobacteraceae; genus Acetobacter; species Acetobacter syzygii. Next base: position 46,930 of record NZ_BAMZ01000014.1, read on the forward strand.
GGTTGATCAGGAACCCTTTATGGCAGCGGGGGCAGGCTGCCATAAGGGCGTAAATTCGGCATGAACACTCGGGCCATCGGCGCGGATGCGCTCCCGCGTTGTGCGGGGGCATGGTCCATCTGGCGTTTGTTCAACCTGCACGCCATAAACCCCCACAACTTCATCAGCGGCAGCACGGGCATTCTGGTGGTGGATGACCTCTTCTATCTCCCCATTGGGGAAAAGACGCGCAGGAGCAATGGTCAACTGCCATTTTCCATGCTCATCCAGCCAGACAATCCGTCCATCCAGCAGACGGTTGGCTGTTACAACACTATAACCTTCCGCATCACGGCGATTATTCCTGCGATCCACGCTCATACCTTTCCGCGTATTCCACGACAGAAAATTACATAAATTTTCGTCTTCATCAACATATCACGTATCAAACGCGTATCATCCGCATAATAGCCCCTGCCGGAACAATCGGGAACGGCTAATATCCAACGCCACACCCTGCACCTGCACATCGTCCTCATCGACGGGTCGATAGAACGGAATAATACGCTCCCCTATCTGGAGCGTATAATGCCTGTAACCGTTACGTGTTCCCCGTGGTGCGGCATAAATGCTGAGCACATCCTGCTCTGATGTGGGTTTCTGTATGGCTATTTCGTAAGGGCGGATCATGGCAACTGCCGGGCCATCCGTTACGCCATCGGGTACAATAAAGGGGAGAACCAGAGCGTCATCCAGCACCATACGACCATGCCGGACTTCCCCTGCAAAAGACACGGCTTCTCCCAAAAACTCCATAACAAAGTTTGTGGCAGGCTGCTCATCCAACTCCAGTGGCGTTGCGTCCTGTACAATACGGCCCGATTGCATGACCACAATACGGTCCGCCACCTCCAGTGCCTCTTCCTGATCATGGGTAACCAGTATGGTAGTTAAGCCCAGCCTGTCATGCAGGTCACGCAACCAAGCCCGGATGGACCGGCGCACAATGGGGTCTAACGCACCAAACGGTTCATCCAGCAGCAACACACGCGGCCCTGTTGCCAGGGCACGCGCCAGAGCAACACGCTGGCGCTGGCCGCCCGATAATTTTGCAGGATGCTTGCCCCCCATGCCCTGCAACTGCATGAGTTCAAGCAATTCCTCCACCCGTTGAGCAATGTATGCACGGGCAGGGCGTTCTGATCTGGGCAAGACATCCAGACCAAACGCAATATTGCGAGCCACCGTCATATGCGGAAACAAGGCATAATTCTGGAACACAAATCCCATGCGACCTGCACGGTCCTTAACACTTGTCATCGGACGTTCATCAAGCAGCACGGAACCACTGTTACAGTTATCCAGCCCCGCGATAGCCCGCAGTAATGTCGTCTTACCTGCTCCAGACGGCCCGACCAGCGCAACAAAGGCCCCTTTGGGAATTGTCAGCGAGACATCATCCAGCAAACGCTGTTGCGTGCCCGGAGCCAGCCTGACCAGATTGCAGACTTCTATACTCACGCCTTTTTCTCCTGCAATCTTGCAATCCAATCTGGAGCGGACCGGAGCAGAACAGCGCTCATGGCCATAAGAGCCAGCAGGGCAGCCATGGTAAACGCCGCAACCGACTGATACCCATTATACAAATTTTCAATATGGAGAGGCATAGTCTCCGTCTCCCCCGGAATATGCCCGGACACAACGGAAACGGCCCCAAACTCCCCCAAAGCCCGCGCGGTTGTCAGCAACACGCCCGAAAGCAGTGCGCCGCGCACACCGGGCAAGGTTACATGCCACAGAATTTGCCAAAAACCAGCGCCAGCCAGCACAGCAGCCTCTTCGGCATCCCGGCCTTGCACTTCCATCACAGGCATCACTGTCCGCACAACATAAGGTAACGTCACAAACAGGGTTGCCAGAATAATACCCGGCACAGCAAAGGCTATGTGAATGTTCCATTGCTCCAGCAGAGGGCCAAACCAGCCTTGCGCACCAAACAGCAAAAGCCAGACAAGACCGGAAACAACAGGAGAAATGCTTAAAGGCAGTTCCACCAGAACTTGCAGGAACTGCCGCCCCGGAAAGCGGAATTTGACCAGAACCCATGCCGCCAGAATACCAAAGATGGTATTAAGCGTAACAGCAACGCACGTCACCTTCAGCGTCAGCCAGATTGCCGCCTGCGCGTCCGGGTCGGATAATGTGGCAACCGAGGCTGCCAGTCCGTCCTTGAGTGCTTCGGTCAATACCATTGCGGGTGGAGTCACCAGCACAAGAAGAATAAACAACCAGCTTACTGCCCACACAATATAACGGGTCATGCTGGTTCACTCCACACAGCAAACCGCCTGCGCATTCCACCGATAAGCGCCAAGGACAGGAGCGAAATACAGAGCAGCACCAAAGCAATGGCTGTGGCACCAGGGTAATCAAACTCCTGTAGCCTTACAACAATCAGTAAGGGGGCTATTTCGCTTTTAAAGGGTTGGTTGCCTGCAATAAAAATAACAGACCCATATTCCCCAATACCGCGGGCAAATGCCAAACCAAACCCGGTTACAAGCGCAGGAAGCAAAGGGGCAGCAATAATCCGCACAAAAATCTGCCATGGGCGCGCACCCAGCAGGTGGGCAGCTTCTTCCAGTTCATGCGGCAAGTTGCGCAAAACCGGCTCAACTGCGCGCACTACAAATGGCAACCCCACAAACATAAGCGCCAGTACAATACCGGCCTTGTTGTATGAAACGCTAATACCCAACAGGGAGAGCAAGGCTCCTAACCACCCATGTGGACCATAGAGCGTTGCAAGAGTAATGCCTGATACGGCCGTTGGCAGGGCAAGAGGGAGATCAATGAGTGCATCTGCCAGCCGGTGGCCCGGCAAATTGCCGCGCGCCAAGGCCCATGCCAGCAGAAAACCACAAGGTATGTTGCACGCAGCAGCAATTCCGGCACAGGAAAAACTTGTCCATAACGCGGCAAGCATACGGGTATCATGCAAAGCACCCAGCATGGCGGCTGGCCCGCTCTGCCAAGGGTACACCAGCAGTGTGGACAAGGGGAGGATAATAAAAAACCCTGTCCACGCCAACGTAAGCGTGAGTGACAGCCTATAACCGGGCAGAGCAGAACCGCCAGCTTTAAAAAAAGCAAAAGGTGACAGTCTCATAACACAGCACTCATATATCTGCCTGCCCACCTGTCCAAAACTGTACCATACAGGCGAACAACGTTACCTGAAAAGCGACAACCAGAGCATGATAAGCTCGATTGTCGCTTTTGCTGTGTTTTTAGGAGCGCTGGCGCGCTTTACCGCCCGCCTGCACACTTCCTTCCACGAATGAGACAAGCTGAGCCACTGCGTTGTTTACGCTACCATTGCTGGTTGCAACACGCAGGGCAGGGTCCTGTGGTGCCTCATATGGGGCATCAATCCCGGTAAAGCCGCTGATTTTACCCGCTCTGGCTGCAGCATACAGGCCTTTGGGGTCTCGCTGTTCACAGGTGTCCAAATCTGCATCCACGAAGACCTCTGCAAACCCTTCGCCAATAATCTGGCGCGCAAGTTCCCGGTCAGAACGTAGCGGAGAGATCAGGGCAACCAGCACAACCTGACCTGCATTTTGCAGAATACGCGCAACCTCTGCGGCACGGCGTACATTTTCGGTCCGATCAGCCTCAGTAAAGCCAAGGTCTTTGCACAGACCTGCCCGCAATGTGTCCCCATCCAGAACACTCACGTCCACACCGGCAGCAAACAACGCATTTTCTGCAGCGCGGGCCAGCGTGCTTTTGCCTGCGCCAGACAGGCCTGTCAGCCAGAACACACGCCCCTGATGCCCTTTAACCCGCTGGCGATCCTGAAGCGTTACGCCACTAGCACTGGGATGAATGGATTTATCACCCACAGCAATCTCAGCAGGACCGATAAGAGGTGCACCGCCAACAATGCGCTGTTGCAGGTCCACCAGAACACCACGCCCATCTGGCGTACCAGGGGTAAACGCATCAAACTGAATGTTTTCTGCAGCGGAAAGCGTGATTTCCGCAAACCCTTCGGGAGGAACTTCCGTACCCGCATACATTGTTAAATCATCAAGATTAACAACGGATTCAATGCTGGTAACTGTTACGGCATGTTCTGCCGTGGCAAGGCGCAGGCGGAAACTTTCGCCCACCCGCAGGGGTTCCTGACGCAGCCAGAACAGCCGAGTACGCACGCGCGAAGCCTGTGTAGGAGGTGTATCCACATGGTGCAGCAGATCACCACGGTCTGGAATAACGTCCGGCTCAAGCGTAACAGCGATGGACTGGCCTGCACTGGCACTAACGTGGGGCGCTGTATGCCAGCCTTCTATTGTAGCGATGCGCGCAGGTGTTTTTTGCGTACCAATCACCACAGTGTCGCCCACACGCACGCGGCCACGTTCAATACGTCCAGCCACGTAGCGTTTGTCGCCAAAACGGTAAACATCCTGCACGGGAAAACGCAGTGCCAGCTCGGAGCGGGAGGCGGGAGTTGGAACACGCGCAAGCGCTTCGGTCAGGGTTGGGCCTTTGTACCACGCCATACGTTCAGAACGGCTGGCAATATTATCCCCATCACGGGCGGAAGCGGGAACAAAGTAAGCGGCCTCCAGACCAAGCTTGCCCAGAAGCTCGTTTACTGAGACCTCAACAGCCTCAACCTTGGCCTGATCAAAATCGAGCAGGTCCACCTTATTCAGCAGCACAATAACGTGGCGGATACCGATAAGATGCAGCAGCATGGCATGACGACGGGTCTGTTCGCGCGCACCTTCCACCGCATCAACCACAAGCACGGCTGCTTCGGCATCCGCAGCGCCTGTAATCATGTTCCGTAGGAACTGGCGATGACCGGGAGCGTCCACAATAACGTATTCCCGCGAACCCAATTTGAAAGGGATACGCGTGGAATCAACCGTAACGCCCTGATCGCGTTCGATCTGCAGGGAATCCAGCAAAAAGCTCCATTCGATCTTCAGACCACGCTTTTTGGAAGATTCAATAATCTGGGCAACCTTGCCGTCCTGCAGGTTATCCGTGTCATGCAACAGGCGGCCGATCAGTGTGGATTTGCCGTGGTCGACATGCCCCACAATAACAATCGGTGTTGCGGCATCCTGAGAGGAAGAAATCGTATCACTCATTTTCGTTTTTTCCGATCCACGCTCTATCAGAGATAACCAGCCACACGCAGGCGTTCAAAAGCATCTTCGGATTCATGATCCATGGCCCGCCCCGAACGCTCGGACGTTTTGGTTGTTTCCAGCTCAGCAATGACTTCGGCAAGAGTCGCGGCGTTGCTTTCCACTGGAGAGGTAATGTCCGCATCCCCCAAAGAACGGTAGCGCTTGCCATTTTTGGCAAAATACAGATCAACCAGCGGAATGCCTTCGCGCTCAATGTAACGCCAGATGTCAATTTCACGCCATGAGAGAAGAGGATGCACCCGAATGTGCATGCCCTCTTCATGTGGCGTTGCGTACTGGTCCCAAAACTCGGGCGGCTGGTTACGGATGTCCCACTTATGGCTTGCCCCGCGAGGGCTGAACACGCGCTCCTTGGCACGTGTTCCCTGCTCATCACGTCGGATACCGGCAATAACACCCTGCAGTTTGTGTTTTTCGATCATGGCTGCAAGACCAGCCGTTTTACGCGCAGCGGACCGGGCGGCTGGCGGCAGGGAAGGATCCATTTCCTCCACGGGAGGGCAATCCCCCAACAGGAGGTCCAGTTCCCACTTTTTGGTATACTCATCCCGGAACTGATACATTTCGGGGAATTTTTTACCCGTATCTACGTGCATAACAGGGAAGGGGACACGCCCAAGGAACGCCTTTTTGGCCAGCCAGACCATAACATTGGAATCTTTACCCAATGACCACAGCATGGCTAGGGGCTTAAGCTTACGATAAGCCTCCCGCAGGATAAAAACGCTCTGTGCTTCCAGTTGATCAAGATGATCCATGATGTTCAACAACCCTGTAGTTTTGACGGGTAAGGGTAAATCCAAAAAATGCGGCTCAGCAGGCTAACCTGCAATATGAATGCCACATTCGGTTTTGTTCAGACCAGACCAGCGGCCTGACCGGGCATCATCCTGCCCATCCACCGGACGTGTGCACGGTGCACACCCAATGGATAAATATCCTTCAGCCACAAGCGGATGCTGCGGCAGATCCCTGCGCTGCATTTCCGCCCTGATTTCATCAGCACTCCAGAACGCCAGCGGGTTAATACGCAATTGCCCATCTGCCCGTTCTTCCACAATGGTCATTGCAGCGCGCGTGGAAGCCTGACCACGCTTGCGGCCGGTGACCAGCACATCGTATGGGACCGAAGCAAGCTGCAAAGGCTCTACCTTGCGCAGGTTGCAGCAGGCATCCGGGTCAAATGCCCAGAGTTCGCCCGTTGGATCTCTATCACTGATCTGCCGGGCGGATGGCCCCACATCCTCAACATTTGTCAAACCCAGAAAATCCGCCAATTCACGACGATAGGCGAGAGTTTGGGGGAAGTGCTGCCCCGTATTGAGGAACAGCACCTTCATATCTGGCGCTGCTTCAGCCACAAATGCCAAAAGCAAGGCAGATTCCGCCCCAAAAGACGAGAGAACCGCAAGCCTGTTACCCAGCAGCTGATGCGCCGTGCGCAGCAGGCGAACAGGATTATCCTGCACGGCAGTCAACTGCTCGATAACCTTCGCATTATCAGAGGAGGAAATATCCACAACCCACCACAGTGATTGACAGAAACTTATTTAACGAACCCTTATAGATATATTTATCCAATAACAACACATAAAAATAGACAATCCTACCAAGCACATCGCGCATTGCACTATTTATTTTCGTGCATAATCCTGCTGTGCCAAGCCTAATTCTTCATCATTGACAGACTGGGGCAGGAACCCTGACACCTTGATCCATTGTTTTGCAAACATCGCATAGACAAAACCGTGAACCATCAATGCCGCGCGGCAACCGCCCAGCCATTTTCCAACGTTCCATCCGTTTTAAACCTGCAAAAAGTTCTTAAACCAGTCGATCAAGCACGCGATTGAAGCACGAAACCTGCTGGAATGGCACGAGATGCAACAGGATTGATCCTGCAGCGCCGACCATCCTAACGGACGCCTCCACCCGGTCTCGCATCATATTTTGTTGGCATAATATATCTTATGCAATAATCCATTGTGTCCACAAAGCTGGCATTCGCAGGTACTGACAGTAACTTTATCTCTGTGTGGTCTTATGGAAATCAGTCTGATTTTGGTCAGACTGGTCTTTGGAGCATAATGAACCGTCTGAGGCGTCCCAACATCATAATCCCAGCTCCGTCAGACCAGGATGCTCGTCCGGCCTACGGCCTTTAGGCCAATGGAACAACCGCTCCCCTTCCGTAATCTTCAGGTCATTGATTGAGGCATGGCGCATACGCATCAGTCCGGCCAGGTCAAATTCCCAGTTTTCATTGCCGTACGAGCGAAACCACTGACCACGCACATTTTGCCATTCATATGCAAACCTAACAGCAATGCGGTTTGCATCCCACGCCCAGACTTCTTTAATCAACCGGTAGTCCAGCTCCTTGGTCCATTTTTGAGCTAAAAACGCAATAATTTCTGCCCGTCCACGCACAAAATCCGTTCGGTTACGCCAAACGCTGTCTGGAGTGTACGCCAGAGCAACCTGCTCTGGCTGTTGCGTATTCCAGGCATCCTCCGCCAGCCGTACCTTCAGGCTTGCTGTGGCTTCATCAAATGGAGGGAAAGGTGGACGGGGCATACGCTCATTCCATTATCTGGCTGAACCATTATCCGGGCGCGGGTTATCCTGCCGGAACAAGGTCCATTCCTCAATCACCCGGCCATCTGGCAAATGGCAATATCCTACCTGCCCTTTGTCCGTTGTTTCCATTTTCAGCTCGCCACCCTTTTTAACGCACCAGAGCGAAGCCGGGTTAGGCATACGCAACAATCCAACACCCCGACCAGACCGTTCCTGCGGATGGTGGTCACATCCGGCCAGTGCGCCAACGGCAGCCATGGCTACCACAATCCCTGTAATCCGGCTTTTTTTGATCATCATAACCACCTTTAATTGCGTGTTGAGTTAAGCTTACACCAGTATTCAAACACTTTTTACACGTTGTGAAGGCAGTGCGTGCAAACCCCACTTCCTTCTGCTCCTGCTAAAAACTGGCTTTGGTTGTGCAAACACGATATGCTGCGCTGTTCTTCCCTCTAGCATATCTGGTTCGGTTTACATTCCATGCCTGATGGTTCGCCCTCTTTTTCCCGCCCTGCTTCTCCCTCCCTGAATATCCGCCATGACTGGAACGTGGCTGAAGTACAGGCGTTGCTTGACCTGCCATTCCCGGAATTGATGTTTCAGGCGCAGGCCATTCATCGCGCAACATTTGATCCGACCGAAATTCAGATATCCACCCTTCTGTCGATCAAAACAGGTGGCTGCCCGGAGGATTGCGCATACTGCCCGCAGAGTGCTCTGCATGAAGATGGCGTAAAAGCTGAAAAGCTTATGGCGATTGAAAAAGTCCTGACCGAAGCAAAAAAAGCCAAAGCCGCAGGGGCCAGCCGTTTTTGCATGGGTGCTGCATGGCGCTCCCCCAAAGAGCGGGATATGGAGACGGTCTGCGCCATGATTGAAGGCGTAAAAGAACTGGGGATGGAAACCTGCGTAACTCTTGGAATGCTGGACGATGCGCAGGCCCATCGGCTCAAACAGGCCGGTCTGGATTATTATAACCACAACATAGACACATCCCCCGAATATTACGGAGAGATCATTACCACCCGCACGTATCAGGAAAGACTGGATACACTCTCCAACGTAAGGGATGCAGGCATTAACGTCTGTTGCGGTGGCATTGTTGGGATGGGAGAGAGCGAAACAGACCGCGCAGGGCTGATTACGGCGTTAGCCAACATGCCAACACACCCTGAAAGCGTGCCAATTAACCTGCTTGTCCGCGTGGAGGGGACACCTCTTGCCAAAGCAGATGAAGTGCGGCCGCTGGATTTTGTACGCATGATTGCCGCCGCCCGGATTACCATGCCAAAAAGCCGCGTAAGACTTGCAGCCGGGCGTGAGAATATGAATGATGAAACACAGACATTGTGCTTTCTGGCCGGTGCAAACTCCATTTTCTATGGTGAGCGGTTGTTGACCACACCCAACCCTCAGGCTCAGAGAGACCGGGCTTTACTGGATAATCTGGGTATGCATACGACCGGGATCGGCCTGTAAGATTTTACATGGTGTACTCCGTAAAAGAAATTTTCATCACCCTGCAGGGCGAAGGCGGGCAGGCAGGGCATGTTGCCGTGTTCTGCCGCTTTACCGGCTGTAACCTGTGGTCTGGCCGGGAAGAAGATAGAGCACAAGCACAGTGCCAGTTTTGCGATACTGACTTTATTGGCACTGACGGCACCAATGGTGGCCGCTTCCATACGGCAGCAGAACTGGCTGATCGCATTGCGGGGTTCTGGCCCGAACAACCAGCGAACAGCCCTGCCCGCCGTCTGGTCGTGTTTACCGGTGGGGAGCCACTCCTCCAGCTGGACGCCCCCTTAATTGCCGCCATGCATGAGAGAGACTTTTTTATCGCGGTGGAAAGCAACGGTACCTTATCCGCCCCTGCGGGCATTGACTGGTTGTGCATCAGCCCCAAGGCTGGCGCACCTCTTGTGCAAACCAGCGGTACTGAACTCAAACTGGTGTACCCTCAGGCAGAGCTGGATCCAGCTGATGTTGCGGGATTGGATTTTGCGCACTTCTGGCTCCAGCCCATGGATGGACCAGAACAGGCTGCCAATACGCAGGCGGCCATAGCTTATTGCCTACAAAACCCACAATGGGCCCTTTCCCTCCAAACCCACAAGCTGACGGGAATACCCTGACCATGCCCCTGTCCTCCAAGGAACAGACCGAATCCGCTCTTGTGCTTTTTTCTGGCGGGCAGGATTCTGCAACATGTCTTGCATGGGCTTTATCCCGTTTTGGCCATGTGGAAACAGTAGGGTTTGATTATGGTCAGCGACATGCCATTGAACTGGAATGCCGCCAGAGCATACGGGATGGGCTAAGTGCCCTAAACCCTGCGTGGAAAAAGCGATTAGGTCCTGACCACACCTTACCTTTACATGCCTTAAACGATATTTCCGATACGGCGTTAACCCGCAACGCGGAAATTGCCATGACCCAGAGCGGTCTACCCAATACTTTTGTGCCTGGCCGTAATCTTATTTTTTTAACGTTTTCCGCCGCACTTGCTGCACGCAGAAGCATACGCCACATTGTGACCGGTGTGTGCGAAACGGACTATTCCGGTTATCCCGATTGCCGGGACGATACCATAAAAGCCCTACAGGTTGCTCTTAATCTGGGCATGGACAGCCGTTATGTCCTCCACACCCCGCTCATGTGGCTCGACAAGGCTGAGACATGGACACTCTCGGAAGAACTCGGGGGCGCTCCGCTGGTTACGCTCATCAACCACGAGAGCCACACCTGTTATATGGGGGAACGCAACCAGCGCCATCCATGGGGATATGGTTGTGGCACCTGCCCTGCCTGCCAACTCCGGCGCGCCGGATGGGAAGCCTACAAAGCTGAAGACCAACATGCCTGACCTTGTTTTTACCCGCCGCTTTTCCATGGGACACCGCCTGATCCACGGTGCCAGCGAAAGCTGTGCCCTGCCCCATGGACACAACGAATTTGTAACCGTGCGCCTCAAACCCACTCACCCCACCCGGCTGGATGGGCGGGGAAACATGCCTGTTTCTTTTCAGGCCGCAAAGCAAACCTGGCACCGCTTTGTGGATGAAAGACTGGACCACGCCCTGCAACTTGCGGCGGATGACCCTCTGCTCACATGGTTTAAAACCCATGAACCCGCACGCGCTGCCCGCATTGTGGTTACCCCCGGCGACCCGACAACCGAGCTGATGACATGCCTGCTTATGGCCAAGCTCAACGCATTCCTGTTGGCCGAAGGCGGGGTTTTACACTGCACCGAACTGAGTATTCAGGAAACTCCGACCAATACAGTCAGTTTTGATGGCAACCCGGCTGACTTTATTCCCCACAGCACCACCGGCCAGACAAGCTGGTGGAACCGGGCAGATATGAGTATCGCCGACTAAGCCCGACCAAAGCTCCCTCTTTCCTATATTGGACCTATAGAAAAGAGGGAGATAGAAAACTTACTGCTTCAAACCCAGAACCTGTGTTGTTTTATCAAAAATTTCTTCACATAGATCTGGATTACGGGCGAGCTTTTGCCCAAAGGACGGAATAATCTGGCGTAGTTTTTCGATCCACTGCGGCATTTTATCGGGGAAGCATTTTTCCAGCACTGTCAGCATAATCGGGGCAGCCGTAGAAGCACCCGGAGATGCACCCAGCAGAGCAGCAACAGAACCATCCTGGCTGGCAATAACCTCTGTACCAAACTGCAAAACACCACCTTTGGCAGCATCTTTTTTAATAATCTGTACCCGCTGGCCAGCAACAACCAGCTCCCAATCCTTGGCCTGAGCGTTGGGAATAAAATCCTGCAAGGCTTTAATACGGTCATTCTGGGACTGCATAACCTGCTCGATCAGGTATTTGGTCAAAGCCCAGTTATCCCGAGCAACAGCCAGCATGGGGCCAATATTATCTGCCCGCACAGACATCGGCAGGTCCATAAGAGAACCCTGCTTTAAAAAGCGCGTGGAAAAACCGGCATAAGGGCCAAACAACAGAGCCGGGTTACCATCGATCATACGCGTATCAAGGTGCGGTACAGACATGGGCGGCGCACCAACAGACGCCTTGCCATAAATTTTAGCATGGTGCTGCGCAATCAAATCCGGATTGGTGCAGCGCAGGAATTGCCCGCTCACAGGAAAACCGCCAATACCACGGGCTTCGGGTATGCCTGTTTTTTGTAGCAGGGAAAGCGCACCACCGCCACTACCAATAAAGACAAACCGCGCCTTGACCTCGCGCTGCGTATTCTGTCGCAGATCACGAATCTTCAGTTTCCAGCCGTCTGTGCCATTTCTGGTAATATCGCTTACTTCATGCTGCGTGTGCAAAGTACAGCCCGAAGTGCTGGCAAGATAAGTAAAGAGCAGTCTGGTTAGCGCACCAAAGTTAACATCTGTCCCTTTCAGGCTACGGGTCAGAGCCAGCTTTTGCCCGGCCGGGCGGTCACGCATGATCAACGGAGCCCACTGCGTAATCTGCGCCGTATCTTCCGTATATTCCATGCCAGAAAACAACGGATGCTGCGCAAGAGCCTCGTAGCGTTTACGCAGGAACGCCACATTATTGTCCCCCCACACAAAGCTCATGTGCGGAACGGGTGTTAAAAAGTTTTTAGCCGAAGCAATAATCTGCTTTTCAACCAGATAGGACCAGAACTGGCGAGAAATCTGGAACTGTTCGTTCACCCCGACAGCCTTGGTAATATCTACCGTACCATCTGCCCCCTGCGGGGTGTAGTTCAGTTCACACAGTGCAGAATGCCCGGTGCCTGCATTATTCCACGCATTGGAACTTTCTTCCGCAACGCTACCCAGACGTTCAAAAACGCTAATACTCCAGTCCGGCTGGAGCTGACGCAGGAATGTCCCTAGCGTTGCGCTCATGACGCCGCCACCAATCAGGACAACATCAACGGAAGAAGCGGTATCGGTCGTGGTGGAACTCATTATGGTCTCCGCGTTGTCAGCCTCGCCCGCCGCCGCGTCTGCGCATGGAAACGGGGCCAAAGAATAGCCGGAATGCTCCCTCTCCTGCCTCCTTGCAAGGCTTTACAGAGCGTTCACGGCCATATTGTTCAATGTAGTATAGACACACTCTGCTCAAAACGCCTTTTCATCTCTGCGAGAGCAGCAGCCATGAATGAACTTTACCAGCCACATCAGCGTTCAGCCCACACGATGCCTGACAAGCCCCGTTCAGGCGAACAGGAACGGATACATTGAACATGAGCAGTATTGTCAAACACGGCAGCGCACATTGGGAAGGAGCAATCAAAACCGGTAAAGGCACTGTTTCTACCCAGAGCGGCGCGCTCGACAGGCAGCCTTACGGTTTTAATACCCGCTTTGAAGGACAGCCCGGCACAAATCCTGAGGAACTGCTTGGAGCAGCCCACGCGGCCTGCTTTTCCATGGCTCTATCGCTTATTTTAGGGAATGCGGGTCTGACCGCCACATCCATTGACACGCAGGCTGACGTAACCCTGAGCAAGACTGATGCCGGTTTTGAAATTGCGTCTGTTGCCCTTACCCTGAAGGCCAACATCCCCGGAGCAACGCAAGAGCAGTTCCTTGAGCTTGCCAATCAGGCCAAGGAAGGTTGCCCTGTTTCCAAACTATTCAGGGCAACCATTACACTTGATGCAACCTTAATCGCCTAAAAGCGTCAGGCACCAACCTGAGCACGGTGCCGTAACAGATGGTCTGCCAGCACGCAGGCCATCATGGCCTCCCCAACAGGAACAGCACGGATACCCACGCAGGGATCATGCCGCCCTTTGGTTATAACCTGTGTTTCCACCCCATCCTTGGTAATAGACGGCACAGGAGTCAGCATTGAGCTGGTCGGTTTAACCGCAAAGCGCGCCACAACAGGTTGCCCGCTGGAAATCCCCCCCAGCACACCGCCAGCATGGTTGGAACCAAACTCCAGAGCACCATTGCGCATAAAAAGCGCATCGGCATTCTCTGGCCCGGTCAGGGATGCTGAGGCAAAACCATCACCAATTTCTACCCCTTTTACGGCATTAATACTCATGAATGCAGCGGCAATATCCGCATCCAGCTTGCCATAAATGGGAGCACCAAGCCCTGCGGGCACCCCTTGGGCAACAACTTCAATCACCGCACCGATTGATGAACCATCCTTGCGAATAGCAGCCAGATACTCTGCCCAGTCATCCACTACGGCTGCATCTGGGGAGAAAAATGGATTACGCTCCACCTCCGCCCAGTCCCAGCGTGTCCGGTCAATATCCTTGGCACCAAGCTGGACCAGTGCCCCACGTACACAAACCCCGTCCCCCAGTACTTTACGGGCAACAGCCCCGGCAGCGACACGGCAGGCTGTCTCCCGCGCTGAGGAACGACCGCCCCCGCGGTAATCGCGAATGCCGTATTTAAGGTCATAAACAAGATCTGCATGACCGGGGCGATAGGTCTGGGCAATATTGCCATAATCGCGCGAGCGCTGGTCTGTGTTCTCAATAATCAGCGAGATTGGCGTACCTGTTGTCTGCCCTTCGAATACGCCGGACAGAATGCGCACCTGATCAGGTTCCTGCCGCTGCGTTGTAAACGCGGACTGCCCAGGCCGCCTGCGGTCCAGAAAAGGCTGAATATCCGCCTCGCTCAACGGAATACGTGGGGGGCAGCCGTCAATAACGCAGCCGATCGCGGGGCCATGGCTTTCGCCCCACGTCGTAACCCGGAACATATGCCCGAAAGTATTGTAGGACACGGCGGTGCTTAGTCTCCAGCAACAGAAATATCGGGGGCAGTTGGGTTTTTCATACCAACCACATTGTATCCACAGTCAACATGATGCACCTCACCCGTTACACCAGAAGACAGGTCAGAGAGCATATAAAGCCCTGCTCCACCGACTTCTTCCAACATCACATTCCGCTCAAGCGGTGCGTTATACTGGTTCCACTTCAGAATGTACCGGAAGTCACCAATTCCGCTGGCAGCCAATGTTTTGACCGGCCCGGCCGAAACAGCGTTGACACGGATACCGTCGGCCCCAAAATCTGCTGCCATATAACGTACGGAGGCTTCCAGTGCGGCCTTTGCAACACCCATAACGTTATAATGGGGCATAACGCGCTCAGCCCCCAGATAGCTAAGGGTCAGTAATGAGCCGCCGTTTTTCATCAGACTGGCGGCACGGCGCGCCACAGCCGTAAAGGAATAGCACGAAATATCCAGCGCGGTCAGGAATGCATCCCGCGGCGTATCCACATAACGGCCACGCAGGAACTGTTTGTCCGCCCAGCCAATGGCATGGACAACAAAGTCCAGTTCGCCCCATTCGCGTTCGATCGTGGCAAATGTTTCATCAATAGCGGCGTCATCTGTCACATCGCATGGCAAAACCAGCTTTGCACCAATGCTTTCCGCCAGAGGCTGTACGCGTTTGCCCAGCGCTTCGCCCTGATAGGTAAATGCCAGCTCGCCTCCCTGCGCGGCAACTGCGGATGCAATGCCCCATGCGAGAGAACGGTCATTGGCAACACC
This sequence comes from Acetobacter syzygii, assembly GCF_000964225.1. GTDB lineage: Bacteria > Pseudomonadota > Alphaproteobacteria > Acetobacterales > Acetobacteraceae > Acetobacter > Acetobacter syzygii. Next base: position 62,234 of record NZ_BAMZ01000014.1, read on the forward strand.
CATCACCAGACCTTTTTTGCCCTTCATAAGCGTACCTTTTGTGGGCAGCTTGGCGTTGGGAGAAGACATGCGGGAACCTCAACCTACTTGTTTCGGAAAAAATTCTGGGTTTTCTGTAGGGGTGGTCGCATACACCGGCGCGTGAAACAAGCCCAAAGACGCATGGACATGCTTTAAACTCACATGCGGCAGGAGTATGGAATCACACAGGAAAGCCAGCAACGTTCCTTTCCATGACATTTAGACAAGAGTCCGAACCATGCCGGAAACAGACACAGCCGCCGCCTCCTTTCCATCCACCGACCAGCCTCTGATCGATTTGAGAGCAGACCCGTTCACGCTTTTTGAAGCATGGATGCAGGAAGCCGAAAAAGCAGAACCCAACGACCCCAACGCCATGGTACTAGCAACAGCTAATGCAGAAGGACGACCATCAGCCCGGATTGTTCTGCTCAAAGGGTTCGACCGGCGCGGGTTCGTTTTTTACACCAATATGTTCAGCCGCAAAGGCCGGGAACTGGAAGCCAACCCCCATGCGGCCCTGCTCTTCCACTGGAAGAGCCTACGCCGCCAAATTCGAATCGAAGGGGACATCTTTCCCGTATCGGATGAAGAAGCCGATGCCTATTTTGCGAGTCGGAGCCGTATATCCCGCCTGGGTGCCATTGCCTCCAACCAGTCACGCCCCTTAGCTGATCGCGCCATTTTTGAAAAACGCCTGAAAGACGCGGAAGAAGAGTTTGGAGAAGGCCCCATTCCCCGACCAGAAAACTGGTCTGGCTACCGGGTAACGCCCCAACATTTTGAATTCTGGCAAGAACGCCCATATCGCCTGCATGATCGCGCCATATGGGAACGCCAAGGGAACGAATGGGACGTAACACGGTTATATCCGTAAGAACACACGCAGCATCATCCACCATCATTATGCGCGCTGCATCCACGGGCCGCACGCACTAAAGCATTACAGGAGCAATATATGAAAGATGTCCGCAAAATACTGCTGCCCCTCCCCAGCACATCCAATGCGGAGGCAGCGCTGGTCCGTGGTGGCAACTTTGCCCGGCGCTTTGGCGCACATCTGGCCGTTCTGCATGTCCGCCCCGATGGCCGCGACATTGCCCCACTGGCAGGTGAAGGCATGTCTGGCGCCATGGTCGAAGACCTGATGCGTTCAGCTGACCATGAAAGCGCACGCCATGCCCACGATGTGCACGCCCTGTTCGAACGCTACGTTGCCGGCCAACCCGACATAAAAATTGTTCCGCTCCACAGTGTTTACCCTGAAGATGCTCCAAGCATCAGCTTTACCGTTGTTCGCGGTGCAGAAAGCGAGATTGTTCCTGCCCGGGCGCGCCTGTCGGACTTTACACTGGTGCCCCACCCGGATTCCGGGGATGAGGTCTCCTCCTCCGAGACTTTGCACGCCGTTCTGTTTGATAGCGGGCGGCCTGTTGTTATTGCCCCCCGCACCCCACCCGCAGGGCTGATCAAGCGCGTCTGTATTGGCTGGAATGGTACGGCTGAATCGTCATCAGCTTTACGTGGAGCACTGGCATGGGCACAAACGGCTGAAGCCGTGCGGGTGCTCCACTGCGGCGATTATCAGCGTCGGGGGCCAAGTGCCAAAGATGTAGTGGAATATCTGGCGGCTCACAGCATCAAGGCGGATGCCGTTGAATTCCAGCCTGTTGATCGTGATGTTGGCAAGGGTCTGTTAGCAGCCTGCAAAGAGTTTGAAGCCGATATGCTGGCCATGGGCGCATATTCGCATTCCCGCCTGCGGCAGCTTATTCTGGGTGGTGTAACGCGGCATGTCCTGGAAACCGCTGACATTACCGTATTGATGAGCCGCTAACCCTCAATGGGAGGGAGGGCAACGCCCTTCCTCCTTACAAACAGTGAGGAGGGTCAGGCAGTTCAAAGCTCATGCCATCCCATGCGGCTTCAACCCCGTGTGGCAGGTTGTTCTGCATCCATCCCCAGTCCATTTCTGAACCCATATGGGTCAGAATCAGGCGCTGTGGTTGAATGCGGGCTTTCCACTCCATAACCCGCTCCAGCCATGCGTGTGCGCCATGGGGTGTTTTTTGAAAACAATCCACCATCCATGTCTGAACGCCACGCAGGCACTCCATGGCAGCATCGGGCAGTTCCACCACATCCGTACTATAGGCAAAATCACCACAACGGATGCCCGTGGAAGAGACATAACCGTGGTTCTGCCCAAACAGAACAAACGTGTAGCCCTCTATAATAATAGGCTGGCCCCACGTAATGGGTCGGGCTTCCAGTGCCGCCCGGAAAAATTGAGGCGGCGTGCAGGGCTTAAAAACATAGGCAAAGCGCTGCTGCAATTCCTCCAGCACTTCGGCTGTTCCATAGGCGTTAATCGCCTTTCCAATCTGGCGATTAATCCCCCTAAGCTCATCAATGCCAGAAACATGGTCCGCATGGGTATGCGTGTAAATGACATGGTCAAATGCACTAATCCCATGGGCAAGCAACTGGGCGCGCAGGTCTGGCCCTGTATCCACCAGAATACCTGCCCCGTTTTCCATTCTTAAAAAAATGGATGCGCGGGTCCGCCTGTTGCGTGGTTCGTTTGGATCGCACGCCCCCCATTGGCCATGACCATCTGCCCCGCCAAGGGCTGGCACCCCTGACGACCCGCCACACCCGAGTACACTCACTTTCATACCCGCACTCCCGGTTTAGCGGACCTTACGGAACAGCCGTGCAAAATTCCGGGTTGTCTGTGCAACCAACTCAGCCGTTTCCATCCCGCGTTCCTGTGCAATGCGGCCAGCCGTATATGCAACAAAAGCAGGCTGATTCCGCTTACCGCGCTGTGGCACCGGCGCCAGATAAGGTGCATCCGTTTCCACTAATATGCGCTCAAGGGGAAGCTCCCGGGCAACGCTGCGGATTTCCTCACATTTAGGGAAAGTGGCTATGCCTGAAAAGCTGACATAACCACCCAGAGCAAGCACCCGCCTTGCAAGCTCAGGGCTGGATGCAAAGCAATGCAGCAAAATGGGGAAGGAACCTTTGGCGTATTCCTCCTCCAGAATTGTTGCCACGTCCACATCGGCCTGACGTGCGTGAATAATAACCGGAATATCCAGCTCTCTCGCCGCCTGAATATGTTTACGAAAACTTTCCTGCTGGCGGGGACGTACCTGCTCCTGCCCATGGAAGTAATCCAGACCTGTCTCCCCTATCCCAATCACCTCAGGAGCATCGGCAATAGCCACAATATCCTGCACACTTGGCAGCGGAGCTTCTTCCACGTGGTCCGGGTGTGTTCCTACCGTGCACCACACCCGCATATCCGGCTGGCTAAAGCCCGTCAGCCGCTTTTGCTCGGCCGCGTGGGATAAACGCGTGCCAATGGTAACCATACCACTCAACCCCGCAGCTTTTGCCGCATTAAGCAGGGATGGCAGTTCCTCATCTGAAAAATGATCCAGATGACAATGGGAATCGATCAACCCTTGCATGGTTGCTTCTGTCATACCTGCTCCGGTTCAACATAACGGGGGAAAATACCTTGTGGAGCTGGCAACTGTCGCCCACCGGGTAAAGGCAGTTCGAGTGCAGCAAAGGTACGCTCACCCGCCTCCACTCCCAGCTGGTCAAGCATCCGGTCCATACTGTGCGGCATAAACGGCTGAAGCATGGTCGCAATTCCTCGCAGCGCATCCAGCAGCACACGCAGCACATCGGCCATACGCTCTACATCTGTTTTGCGGAGCGCCCATGGGGCCTGATGGTCAATATACGCATTACAGGCGCGGATAACCTTCCACACGTCTTCCAGCGCATCAGTCAGGGCACAGCGCTCAAACTGGGAAGCCAGCAGTTGTGGCAGCACAGAAACCTGCCCTAACAGTTTCTGGTCCTCTTCTGTCAGGTTTCGCCGTTCTGGCAACACTCCGCCACAGTTACGCGCGACCAGAGACAGTGTTCTTTGGGCCAGATTGCCCAGATCGTTAGCAAGTTCCACATTATTGCGCATGATCAGCGCCTTGCGGGACAGATCACTGTCCCCACCAAAAGGCACCTCCCGCAGCACAAAGAACCGGACAGCATCCAGCCCGAAATCCGCCACCAGTTCCCTTGGATCAATAACATTGCCCAAAGATTTGCTCATCTTCTGGCCTTCAATGGTCCACCATCCGTTGGCAAAGACTTTTTTGGGCAGTTCAATACCTGCCGCCATCAAAAAAGCAGGCCAGTAAATGGCATGGAAGCGCGCAATATCCTTACCCACAAGGTGCAGACTGGCAGGCCAGAAGGCCATGCGAGGAGCACTGGTATCCGGGTAACCAAGAGCACTCAGGTAATTGGCCAGCGCATCAAACCAGACATACATGACATGCTGGTCGTCACCGGGTACGGGAATACCCCATTTAAAGCTTGTACGGCTGACGGACAGATCCCTCAGCCCCTGTTTAACAAAGCTGATAATCTCATTCCGTGCGCCATGAGGGCCAAGGAACTCGGGATTCTGCTCGTAAAGTTCAAGCAGACGGTCCTGATAGGCCGACAGGCGGAAAAAATATGAGGGTTCCTTAACCCATTCTACCGGCGCCCCCGTGGGAGCAACCTTTTGCCCGTCCGGACCTGTAATCAGTTCATCTTCACCATAAAAACATTCATCCCGCAGGGCGTACCATCCTTCGTACGCATCCAGATAAATGGCACCATTTTCCGCCACTTTGCTCCACAATGCCTGCGCACTGGCAATGTGGCGGGGCTCCGTTGTGCGAATAAAGTCGTCATACGAAATGGCCATGGCGTTGGCCATAGAGCGGAAATTGGCAGACACTTCATCCGCAAAAACCTTGGGAGCGACACCCGCAGCCTGTGCTGCCTGCTCAACCTTTTGCCCGTGTTCGTCCGTACCCGTCAGAAAAAAAACCTCATCACCCGCTAAACGGTGGAAACGCGCCATAACGTCCGCAGCAATGGACGTGTAGGCATGACCGATATGCGGTGCTCCATTTACGTAATAGATGGGGGTAGTCACATAAAAACGACGGGTCATTTTGGGCTCGCAATCGTCATAGCTTCAATAAGAGCTTCCTGTTTATCCAGATTAAAACGTTCCGTCTCGCTCTGAACACGCATAATCTGTTCCCACGCGGCAGCCAGGCTCATGCAGCGGGCATTTCCGTTCTGCGCGGCCTGCCGGGCCGTGATCTGCAACTGATCTGATAACAGAGTAAAAAAAAGCCCAAAACCATTATCCTTGCGCAAAATGGCTTCGGCAATTTCATACCCACGCAGGGCACCAACACCTTGCAGAACTTCGCCGACCAAAGCCGCCACACCTCCGCCGGTATCGGCCAATACTGCCACAGCCTTACCCGGTGCTCCATGCGCTTGGTGCATAATACGCGCAAAATCCAACTCTGGCATATCCGGGCAAAGCGCCTGCAAAACGCCACGCATCTCGGCCTCTTCCAAAGGAGCCAGTTCAAGCTTGCGGCAACGACTGCGAATGGTTGGCAACAACCGGCCTGGTGCTGAACTGGTCAGAATCAGCACGGTCGCAGGCGGAGGTTCTTCCAAAATTTTAAGGACAGCATTGGCCGCACTGCGGTTCATCCACTCAGCGCCATCCACAATAACCACACGCCACCCGCCTTCTGCCGCTGTCCGGCGCAAAAAGCCTGTTATGGGGCGTACGTCATCAGCCACAATCTCCTGTCGGTAACGCTGTTTTTTCTCGTCATATCCACGTTCGACTACCAGCAGATCAGCATGTGTTGCGGCTGAAATCCGGCGGCCAGCAGGAAGGTTTTCCGCCTCCCCCCCCAGCAAAATACGCGCAAGCGTAAAGGCGAATGTCGCTTTGCCAATGCCCGGTGGGCCAGTAACCAGCCACGCATGGGGCATACGCCCTTTGCTCAGTGCGGCACGGAACGCCGCAACTGCGGCCCCATGCCCATGCAACCGGAGCGATGCCATACGTGGCGGCATAAACGGGGCATCAGCCATGGGACAATCTGGACAAAATTTCCTTCATAATCTGGCTGTTCACTGCCTCTTCGGTGCGGTCTGCCGTGGCTATGCACCGCATACGTGCAGGCTGCTGCTGTGCTATAGCCCTAAATCCGGCCGCAATCCGGGCGTGAAAACCCTCATCCGCCTGTTCATACCTGTCTGTTGGCACCCCACGCACGGCCAACCGCCGCCGCGTAACCTCCCGCGGTGCTTCGAGCAGAAATGTCATATCCGGCACCAGGTTAAGCTGTGCTTGCAAAACGTCAATCAACTCCAGAACAGCCGGATCACCCTCCGCACGTCCATAGCCCTGATAGGCTTTGGTGGAATCTGTAAAACGGTCACACAGCACAATCTGATTATCCGCCAGCGCCGGGCGAATGACCTGATCCACATGGTCAAACCGTGCGGCAAAATGAGTCAGAATTTCCGCACGCAAAGAGAGCGGGTTGTGACCAAACAGCAGGAGCTGCCGCAGATCTTCCGCTCCTGCCGATCCACCCGGCTCACGCGTAGCAAGCACACTGTACCCCTGTGATTGCAGGGCATCGCGCAGCAGGCGGAGCTGCGTGGACTTGCCCACGCCCTCCCCGCCTTCCAATGTTACAAACAGACCAGACATCATCCCTCACAGATGCAATCGTCTGGTCGCGCGGCCAATAATACCAAGAGCGGGCACTGCCTGCCCTGCAACCAATGGAATACTGGCTTTTCTGCCACCGGGCAGAACCACATTCAACTGGCCAAGCACCTGCCCGTCCTGCACTGGCGCAATAACCGGGCTATCGTAGTCAACCATCACATGGGTGCTGTTTTTCCAACCGTGAGGCAGCAGCATTTTAAACTCCTGCGCGGCAACCAGCGGCACGGTCAGGCTGGCCCCCATCCATACGGGAGCCTGTTCCACAACCTGACCTTTGCTTACGATCTGCGCTGTTTCAAAATTTGCAAACGCCCAGCCCATCAGACGTTCGCCTTCACGCCCGCGGGCACCATCGGTTGGCAGGCCATTGATTGCCATAATAACCCGACGCCCCTCCCGCTCGGAAGACGCACACAAACCAAAACCACCAGCATCGGTGTGGCCGGTCTTCAGGCCATCGGCCAGTCCTTTGACCACCAGAATATTTCTGTTTTCCTGATGAATTTTGTTAAAAACAAACTCTTTTTCGGAAAAGAAATGATAATATTCAGGAAAATCATGGATCAGACGCAGTGCCAGATAGGCCACATCCCGCGCGGACATGTAATGGTTTTCCGCTGGCCAGCCTGTCGCATTCATAAAGTGTGAATTGGTCAGGCCAAGCTTGCCTGCCGTATCATTCATCAGCGCAACAAACTGTTCTTCAGAACCGGAAATACCTTCGGATAGAACAATGCACGCATCGTTACCCGACTGAATGACCATACCCTGAATAAGATCCTGCACCGCAACGCTCTGGCCCAGCGGCACAAACATTTTTGAGCCCTGCATCCGCCATGCGCGCTCGCTAACAGGCAGCATCTGGTCAAGCTTGAGCCGCCCTGCCCGCAACATGCCAAACGTGACATACGCCGTCATCATCTTGGTAAGAGATGAGGGAGGCATGCGTTCGTCCGCATTTTTTTCCAGCACGGTAGCACCGCTACCGTAATCCAGAATGCAGGCCCAGCGCGCTATGGTATCCACCGGCCCCACAGGAGTCGTGGCGGGTGTTGCGGGCACCGCAGCACTGGCTGGAGCCGATGCGGCTGATGCGGAGGAAGGGGTTGCCCCATGCCGGGGGCGTGCCACGGCATCCACCACCAGTCCACCAGAGAAAAGGGCTGCGCCCCCTGCGAGTAAAAACCGTCGAGTCTGCAAAGCTATTCCCTATTCGACGACGATGTGAGAACCATTAAAACCATTGTCCAGTGCCCGCTTAAGGGCAGCGTCTGCGGCACTTATAGTCGCAAATGGCCCCTGCCGGACAGCCCACATCATGCTTTGACCAAACATAACGGGCTTAACCACCCCTCCGTGGCTGCCAGCCTGCACCATAGCAGCATACCGCGAGGTAAAATCCATGGTCTCAACCCAAAGCATTCCCGGAGCTGCATAGCCTTGTGCATAAGCCACTGGCATATCAGGTATCGGCCCACCGGATGCGGGAGGAATATCCACTCCACCCCGGCCAGTTTCCACCACAACACCGCCACTTCCACCAAGGCTGGACTGAACAACCTGCTCCTTTGGTGCGGCGTTGATCTGCAGGGCAACGCCTCCGGGCAGGATTTCCGCCAGATGCCTGCTAGCCACCTCGTCTTCTACAATGCGGACCTGTGCTGGCTCGCTACCCATACCCAGCAGGTTGGCAGCCTGTGTTGATAAAGCGATAGCACGCCCCATCTGCTCAGGGCCACGGTCGTTCACACGGACCCGTACCTGCCGTCCGTTTTCCAGATTGATCACGGTTACAATAGTGGGCAACTGGAGTGTTGGATGGCTGGCCGTCATGGTTGCCATACTCCTGACCTCACCATCGGCAGTCAGCACGCCCTCTGCCCCATTCTGACGGATGGCAAGTCCGGTTCCCTGCCACGCAAATTCTTCGCGCGGGTAATACCACTGGCCCTGCGCCTGCCATGCCGGACCAACCGTGTAATGCACATCCGGCTGCGCTGGCGGATGCGCGGGCGAGCAGGAGGCCAGTAGCAGACAGCTCCCAAAAACAACTTTTTTCACGTTATGGCATCACCCAGAAGGCCCACGGCCAATGCATAAAAATCTGACGGGTTGTACCGTCGGATCACGTTAAAATTATGGTAAACAATAAAAGCCTCGCCCCCCGCCCCATCAGGGCGGATAACAGCGCCTTCGCTGACCGATGCATCAAAGTTTCCAGCCCGTGGCCTTACTCCCTGCTGCTGCCACCATGCAATGGGCCTGATCTGGCTCCGACCAAGCTGGGATTGTGCAAATGTGTCGGGTAGCAGAACACCCTCCCCCCACGGCTGCCCGGCCTGCCAGCCACATTGAGCAAGGTAGTTGGCAATGGATGCAAAAACATCCCCTTCATTCCGCCAGATGTCCGCCCGCCCACCAGCCGGGTAACTGGCTGCATAGCGCAGGTACGCACTTGGCATAAACTGTGGTTGTCCCATAGCTCCGGCGTAACTGCCCAGCATGGTTGCAGGCGCCACACCAGCCCGCTCCACCACATGGAACGCCTTAAGCAGCTCCGAACGAAAAAAACTTGCCCGGCGACCATCATAGGCAAGAGTTGCCAGAGCATCGATAACCGAAAAAGTACCCATACGGGTGCCATATGCTGATTCCAGCCCCCATATGCCTGCCATGGCGCCTCGGCTCACACCATACAGGCTGCTCATCTGCCCTAGTAGCGCATCGCGCTGCTGCACGGCAGAAAGCCCGTCATTCATTTTTTTTTCGGTAAGAACCCGGTCTTTATACTGCGCCCATGTCAGGGTAAATTCGGGCTGATGCCTGTCCGCCTGCAGCACCTTGGCATTAGGCTGGGAGGTCTGTGCCAACGCCTGAGCAATAATGGAGGCCGATACGCCCTGTGCAAGAGCCTCCCGCCTTACCCCGGCTAAAAAAGTGGCATAGCTCTTGGAGGCTGCTGGTGTTGCATGGTGCTCTTTACGCGCATAAGCGGGCGCAGTTACGAGCAGCGCGCCCCCTCCAAGCAATAGTTTTCTACGTAACATAATGCACGCTCCGCTGTGCAGGCGACATGGAAGAGCTACAGTATCTTGCTTTTGCACATCTGTCAGTCTGTGTTGCGCTCTTTAATCCATAACACAGTTCGGCTACCCCTTGGAGCAACCTTATCAAGCAAAGCGCTCCCAACGCTTGACAGCCGCCACGTAAAAGAGCCTGTTGCAGCACCACCTGATACGTAAACCCAACACACTTCCGTATTGGAGACCAAGCTCCGTTGTGCTTGACCATTTTTTGGAACTTACAGCCACCCAGCCTCTTCTGCAGGTGCTGATTGTTATTCTAGCAACCTTTGTACTCGAAGATGCGGCAACCGTTATTACCGCCATTCAGGTTCATTTAAACACAATTAGCATACCAGTTGCCCTGATTGCTTTGTACATAGGCATTGTTGTGGGGGATGTGGGGCTTTACGGCATGGGCGCTCTGGCGGCCAGATGGCCGGTAGCACAACGCTGGATTAAAGTTCCTTCTGCACAGACGCAACAGGCATGGCTGAGTAAAAACCTATTCCTCGTTGTTTTTGTCAGCCGCTTTATTCCTGGCACGCGCTTGCCCCTTTATACGGCTTGCGGGTTTTTTCGGGCGGGGCTTGCTGTTTTTACGACAGCAACCTTTTGCGCTACCCTTATCTGGACCACAGCTCTCTTCCTGCTCTCGCTCCGTATTGGCGGAATATTACTGACCCACCTTGGCGCATGGCGCTGGGTTGGCATTGCAGGTTTTGTTGCTGTTATCATTCTTATGGGGCGGCTTGTTGCGCGCACCCAAAAAAACAAGATGTAATCATGCCTTCCACCTCCACGCACAACAAACAACCCAATCCATTATCCTTGTTCGAATTCTGGCCGCGCTGGCTGTTTTACACCCCTGTCGTGGCATACTGGATTTTGCTGGGGCTACGCTACCGGGACGTAACGCTACCAACGGCTGCCAACCCTCGCATAACAACCGGTGGTCTGTGCGGGGAAAAGAAAAGCGACCTGCTGAATATGGCAGGCCCTTACGCAAAACAGTGGATTGCCCCCTACGCGACATTTACAACCGGCTCGAATGACCTGGAGCTCGCCTTGCAGGCCATGCACTCCAAAGGTTTAGTATTCCCTGTTGTTGTAAAACCGGACATCGGCTGCAATGGGACCGGCGTTAAACTGGTGCACTCACACTCTGCACTAGCGGATGTTTGCGCTACCTTCCCCCGCAATATTGATCTTGTTGTGCAAAAACTTATCACATGGCCGCATGAAGCCGGGATATTCTATATCCGCCAGCCGGACGAACCTGCAGGACTGCTAACCTCCCTGACTTACAAAGACATACCATTCCTTATTGGTAATGGCCGGGATACAGTTCTGGACTTACTCAAAAAAGATGCACGTACCAGCAAGGTGCTCCACATTTATACCCCCCGCCTGCAACATTGCCTGCACACCATTCCCGCACAGGGTAAAAAACTGGACCTGGTCTTTGCTGGCAATCATTGTAAAGGGGCTGTTTTTCGTAATGGCACACCAGATATTACGCCAGAATTAACGCGCCAGATCGACCTGATCATGCAGGATATTCCTGATTTTTACTTTGGCCGCATTGATCTCAAATTCCATTCCACGGAGGATCTGGCGCGCGGTGAGAACTTTGAGATTATAGAAATCAATGGCGTTGGTGCAGAAGCCATCCATATCTGGGATTCCAGAACCACTCTGCGCGAAGCTTATGCTACCCAGTTCCACCATTACCGGGAAAGCTACCGGATCGGAGCAAAAAACAAAGCCGCAGGCTGGAAGCCTACAAACCTGTGGCACGGATTACGCTTATGGGGAGAGCAAAAAAAACTGCTGGCGTCCTACCCCCTTAATGACTGAGAGACTGCGCCTCCACCGCGGCTCGCTGCTCCCGCCCCAAACGGGAATGACGATTACCGTAAAAACGGTAGCACCCCCAGCCACATACTGTGTAGGCCGCCAATAATAACGCTGGTACGGGGTCTCCCCCCATCAGCGCCAAAACCATATCGCCACACAATGGGGCGACCATAAAACCGCAGAATACCATACCCAGCAAAGGTACGTAGCCAATCCAGACCCCGCGGATAACAAACCCACCAAATGGCACAACAAAAGCACGCTTGTAAGCTGGTGCGGTATTACGCATCCAGATCACGGTAAAACAGACAATCCCAAAAGCCGTAGCCGTGCCAAGGCTGACCAGATCGCCAATAATATCAATGGGCAGGACGGCAGTGGCCAACGCCACCACCACACCGAGCACAATACTACCGATCCATGGGGTATGGTAACGCTTGTGCAAACGGGAAAAAACGGGAAAGAGCAGGCCATCTTCCGCCATGGCAAAAAAGATTCGGCTTTGGGCATACAGTAGCCCCATTAACACCGAGCACAGCCCAATAACCGCACCAATTTTAACAAATAAGGCCAGCCATGGCTGGTGCATGGCATTAACCGCCACGGCCAGCGGGTCCGCTACATCCAGCGTCTGCCACGGCACAACACCTATCAGCACCGCGGCAACCACCATATACACCACGGTGCAGATGACCAGAGACAGAACAATGCCAACCGGCACATCCCGTTTGGGATTTTTGGCTTCCGCCGCAGCGGTAGAAACCGCTTCAAAACCGACATAGGCAAAAAAGATAACCGAAGCCGCCCGAAAAATACCGGGCACTCCGTAACGAAACCCACCCTCATAAGGCGGAATAAACGGGGTCCAATACGCCGGGTGCAGTTCCCAAACACCCAGAGCCACAAAAATAGCCAGCACGCCCACCTTAAGGGCAACAATCAATGAGTTGATTTTAAAGGATTCTCGCACGCCAACAATCAGCAGGATTGTTACAACCAGAATGGAAAAAGCCCCTAAAAGATCACACTGCCAATTCCCAACAATATGCCTGTTAGCGCCCTGATAAATCACGCCCAGAGTGGTGCTATGCAAAGCTGCGGGCACATGCACACCCAAATCTTCCAGCAGACTGGCCGCATACCCTGAAAAACCGGCAGCCACCCCCGCGCACGAAATGCCGTATTCAAGCAAAAGCAGCCACCCCACAGCCCATGCCCACCCTTCACCCATGGAAACATAGGCATAAGTATAAGCTGACCCCGATACGGGCATAACAGACGCAAGCTCCGCATAGGAAAGCGCTGTAAACAGGCACGCAATACCCGCGACAATAAAGGAAAGCAGAATGGACGGACCAGCATAATCCGCCGCGGCCGTTCCCGTCATAACATAAATGCCTGCACCAATGGTGGAGCCAACCCCCAACATGGTGAGCTGCAATGGGCCTAGCGTCTTTTTCAAACGCTGCTGGCCATTTTCCTTTTCAATTCGGGCAAGTGTTTTGCGGCGCAGGGGGGTACGGGCGTGCTTCATTCCTCTCGACCACTTATCCTGCAAAGTGGAACATCAGGAACGACGCTCCCCCCACCACCATGCAGTACCATGCAAAAGGTGAAAGAGCCCAACTGTCATGCCTGCGAAAATAGCGCATAAGAAAAGCAGTGCTCGCCAGCGCCGTTACGCCGGACACAACAGCCGCAAGCATGGCAATATGCATCTGCCCCGGATCAATTGGCGTGTGGCGCATTTTAAACGCTTCCCGCACGGTTGCGGCAATAATAACCGGCTGCGCCATAAGGAACGAAAAGCGGGCGGCTGCATCGTGGTGCAAACCACGTAATAACCCACCACAAATTGTAGCACCCGAACGCGACAGGCCGGGGAAAAATGCAAAGCACTGAAAAAATCCAATAAACAGCGCATCGCGCGAAGTCAGGCTTGCCAGATACCGAACATCCTGCCGGACCACAGAACCACGGAGTTTTTCAACCACCAGCAGCAGCACTCCATTCAAAAACAGGAAGAGCGCGGCAGAAGATGCTGAACCAAAAACACTCCGCAGCCAGTGTTCAAACAGACCGCCAACAATAACGGCTGGCACCGTAGCAAGGCATATCAACCACAGGATATGCAGGCTCTCTAATTGAATACGTTGCCCAAACGACCCGAATGCCCCTTTGAACAGCGCCTGCCAGTCCTGCCAGAAAAAAAACAGCAGTGCGACTGATGTTCCCATATGCAACATGACCAGAAACGGCAAAAATGTCGGATCATGCAGATCGTAAGACCAATGCAGCACAGCAGGCAGGACAACGGCGTGCCCAAGGCTGCTGACAGGAAAAAGTTCCGTAGCGCCCTGAAGCAGCGCCATGATAAGTGCCTGAAAAAGGGACATGAACGTTTAGGGTTCCAAACTATCTGAAATCTTACTGCTGTCCTTGCACCATGCGCCTAAGTGCTGCAAGGATTTCATCCTCTTTGTAACTTTGCGCAAGCACACATTATTCCGATAAAGGACCGTAACGGACCATGAGCAGACAAAACCACATAGGCGCGATTTTTTGCAGCACTCTGGTTCTGGCTGCCGCAACAGGGTTTGGTATTTACGCCACCAACACCCAAAAAACACCAGGCAAGACCTCTTACGAACTTTCCGCCCGCTTTGTCTCGGCTAATGGACTTTCCCGTGGTGCGGATGTGGATATTGCCGGCGTCAAGGTTGGACGCGTGGCTGCTATTACACTCGACCCTGAATCGCAAATGGCCATTGTCCGTTTTCGACTGGATGGCGCACTCCACCTTCCTGCCGACAGCACATTAACAATCGGCAGCAGCACACTGTCGGGCGAGAATGCTTTGATGATCGAACCCGGGACCGCAACGGCCCACGCACAGGCCGGACAAATGCTAACGCACACGCAGGAACCATCGAGCCTTGAACAACAGGTGAGCAACTATATTTTTGGCGCAGGCAATCTGACAGAGTAAGCCAATACCTTCCATCCAATCAGTTTTTTAAAAAAAATCTTCAAGATGGATTGACGCCTCCCTTGGGAACGGATACATAACCGCCACCAACCAATGGCGGCGTAGCTCAGTGGTAGAGCAGGGGAATCATAATCCCTTGGTCGGAGGTTCAAATCCTTCCGCCGCTACCAAATTTCCTTAAAATACAAAACATATTTTCTCTTGGTTTTTCCAAGTAGGAAAATATTGTGCATTATATGCAGCAGCACCCCTGCTCCGCCCTACACCATAATCCATGGTTGCAGGACGAACGCAGGTTAACCGTTAATATCAGCCTTCAGATAATTCTGGCTGTGGTTCTGTGGAAAGATCTTTGGGCTCGCTTGCGGCTGCTTCACCTTCAGGGGCGGGCTGCTCATCTTCTTCATACTCAGCTGCGTTGGACGCTGCACGCTGCTGCCTGCTGGCCTGACGCTCTGCGCGTTCCTGCTGACTTTGCTGCGCTGCCTGCGCCATAGCGTTCAGAATACGAAAATAATGCTCGGCGTGCTGGAAGTAAGCCTCAGCCGCCACGCGGTCACCGCTGCCGGTTGCATCACGCCCAAGCTGAAGATATTTTTCAAAAAGCTGCTGCGCTGTGCCTCTGACCCGCACATCAGGGCCATGACTGTCAAAAACATGATTCCGGTTCATGGGAATCTGGCCATTCAACTGCCTGGACGCTCCATTGCTCCCGTTGGAACGATGGTGTCTGGTACGCATCCGTTTTACATTCATGGGTTTATCACAGTGCTTTCCTGTTCATGGCACTTTGCATGAAGAAACAGTCCGATACAAAAGGCATGTTCCTGAATGAAGGCCGAATTGTTTTTTCGGAATGGGCTTTTGGCGGCAATGATTTTATTGCCGGAAGAAAAGCCCTTACCGCTCATCCACCGTGGCAGATTTTATTTATCTGCATTCTGCCGCAGGACTGAGCCAGTAGATAATAACAACGCGCAACCACAAAGCCAAACGGTTTTTTTATATTCCAGCATTTAGTGCGTTCAAGCGCAGCACAACACCCCGTGGAATACCAGCCAGATCCGGCACAACCTGCACAATCTCCAACCCGTTCCGGGCTGCTATGGCACGTAATGCCGGTTCCTGATCGATGCCAATTTCAAAAATACCTATGCCGTGCCTGTTCAGCAGCAAAGGGAGCTGACAACATAGCTCCTTATAGGCATCCAGCCCATCCGCACCACCATCCAAAGCCTTTACCGGCTCGTGCGCCCTCACCTCTTCCATCAAACCATCCAGGTCAGCGGTGGGAATATAGGGAGGATTGCTCAACACAACATCAAACCGTGCGCCAGTTCGCAGGGCATCGTTCCACCGACCGGCCATCATGAATGCGCGCTGCGCCATGTTGCAGCGCTGGGCATTACTGCGGGCCAGAGCCGCCGCCGCAGGATTAACATCCACCCCAATGCCCCATGCATTCCGGTATTCAGCCAAAGCCGCGAGCAGAATGCAGCCTGTTCCTGTTCCCATATCCAAAAAAGACAAAGCTGCATTGTGGTCTGGCAACTGGTCCAGCAAGGCAGAAATCAGCGTTTCAGTATCTCCCCTTGGCACAAGAGACGCAGAAGAAACACCCAAATCCAGACTCCAGAAGCCTTTACTACCCGTAATATAGGCAAATGGTTCATGCTGCGCCCGACGCCCAACCCATGTTACAAATGGTTCAGTAGCAACAGAAGCCCTCGGAGACAGAGCGAGAAGCGCCTCTGGGGTTAATTGCAGGGCATATTGCAGCAACAGCCGCGCCTCCCGCCGGGGCCCCTCCACACCCGCATCGTGCAAAAGTGCCGTTCCATAGGCCAGCAGGTCCTGTATGGGCTGGTGGAGTGGGAGGTTTTCTGCTTTGCTTTGGTGTATCATCTTAACAAATCATCTGATCCGCAAACTCTCATGCCTGCTTTACGCTCTTCATTCACTCTTCGGCTTTGTGCATTACTGGGCACTGTGTTCATGCTCACATGGTCTGCACACCCTGCTTTAGCCGGAGAATTTACGGTAACGGACGAAAAATCCGACATGGAAATTTCGGAAGTATCCCGCATTTATATGGATGGCAAACTGGCCTCTGTATTTAAACTTGATGACACGACAAGGCACAAAACAGTCCGCATTGTTACGCCACAAGGCCGGCTGGATCATATTTACACATTGTGCGGAGAAATCACCATCCGCACTACGGATGGCCGAGTGGAAACGCACGAGGTCAGCAGTAGTGGTATTTTGCATAACCCGGATGGCCACCACTTTGATGCACTCGGTTCCGATGGGTTTAAAGACTTTTTCCTACTCGACCAACAGGCACCCGAAGCCTCCGAGCGTATTCCCGGTCGGGGCGAAGCCTGCTCCGCCCCAATTAGTTAGAACCCTGCATCTGCCAGAAGAGCGGCCTGTTCTTCCTGCGTCAGAGCGTCCACAAACTCGTCCAGTTCACCCAGCATCACACGGTCAATTTTATACAATGTCAGATTGATGCGGTGGTCGGTAACCCGCCCTTGCGGAAAATTATAGGTCCGTATCCGCTCAGACCTGTCCCCCGTTCCAACCTGGGAGCGCCTGTCTGCTGCACGGTCCGCATGAGCCTGCTCGCGTTCGCGCTCATACAGGCGGGCACGCAGAATTTTCATCGCTTTGGCACGGTTTTTATGCTGGCTTTTTTCTTCCTGCATGGACACCACAATGCCAGTCGGCAAATGGGTAATACGCACCGCACTTTCGGTTTTGTTCACATGCTGCCCACCCGCACCAGATGCACGAAAAACATCAATACGCAGTTCAGTCTCGTTAATCGTCACGTCCACTTCTTCCGCTTCTGGCAGAACAGCAACCGTCACTGTGGATGTGTGAATACGCCCCTGCGCCTCGGTTGCGGGAACCCGCTGGACCCTGTGCACGCCTGATTCGTATTTAAGGCGTGCAAAAACGCTCTTGCCGTTAATTTCAGCAATGCCACAACGCAGGCCACCCAACTCGCTCTCGTCGTAATCCATTACGGTAAAGCGCCAGCCTTTAAGGTCTGCGTAGCGTCGGTACAGGTCAAACAGTGCGGCGGCAAACAGTGCGGCCTCATCCCCCCCGGCAGCAGGCCGCACTTCCAGAATGGCGCTCCGCTCATCCGCTACGTCTTTAGGCAGCAGCGCCAAGCGAACCTCCCGCTGCAATCCGGGAAGCTGTTCACGCAGAGCAGCCAGTTCCTCCCCGGCCAGTTCACGCATTTCCGGATCGGATAGCAGGGCTTCCGCCTGCGCTATGCCCTGCTCTGTTGCCCGCAGATCGTTAATACGGGCAACAACTGGCTCAATTTCCGCATACTCGCGAGAAGCCTGCGTAAAGGCATCCCCGCTCAGACCGCTTGCCAGATGCGCTTCCAATTCCAGCGCCCGGCTGGCAATCCGGTCCAGCCGCTCATCAAGATTCATTACGCAAAAACGCTCCGTGCGTCCGACATCAATGTTTCCATCGCCACATCGCTTTCCTGACCACTTTCCATGCTTTTGACACGGAAGACACCACGAGCCAGTTCGTCCTCACCAACAAACAGAACATGGCTGGCATTCTGCTTGCCTGCCCGTTCCATCCGCTTACGCAGTGATCCTTTGTAGCCGATCTCTGTGCGAACACCCTGCTGACGCAGAGCCTGCAAAAGCTGGCAAACGGCTTTTTCTTCCGGAGTTCCAACAGGTATCAGCACAACCGAGCGTGGAGCTTCGGGCGCATCTTCCAACAGCATGGCCAACCGTTCCACCCCGGCAGCCCAGCCAATAGCCGGCACATCTGGCCCACCCATCTGTTTGACCAGCCCATCATAGCGACCGCCAGCCAGAACCGTACCCTGTGAGCCAAGACGGTTGGTTACAAATTCAAAAGTCGTGTGGTTGTAATAATCCAGACCGCGTACAATGCTGGGGTTAACCGTGTAGGCAATACCAAACAGGTCGAGCTTGTTGCGCAGTTCATCCCAGAACGTACGGGCTTCGGGGGTAAGGAATTCCTCCATCATCGGAGCATTGGCTACAAGTGCGCGGTCACCAGCATCTTTACTGTCGAGGATACGCAGGGGATTTTTTTCAAGCCTTACGCGGCTATCTTCGGACAGCTTGTCCCCATGAGCAGAAAAATACGCAACAAGTGCGCGCCGCCATGCGTCCCTGCTGGCTGAATCCCCCAGAGTGTTCAACTCAAGGGTCACGTACCCGGCAATACCCAGAGCCTCAAGCACGGCATAACCGAGGGCAATAGCCTCCGCATCCGCTAAAGGCTCAGCCGCTCCCATCAACTCTGCTCCAATCTGATGGAACTGGCGGTAACGTCCCTTTTGGGGCCGTTCGTGGCGGAACATGGGCCCCGTATAAAAAACCTTCTGGGGTAGTGACTGGGTTAAGCCGTTTGTAACCAATGCACGGCAGACCGCAGCTGTACCCTCTGGCCGCAGGGTCAGACTTTCCCCATCCCGGTCATTGAAGGAATACATTTCCTTGGAAACCACATCAGACGTATCCCCCAAGGAGCGGGAGAACACGCGGGTATCCTCAAAAATAGGGGTAGACCATTCATCAAACCCGTAAAGCCCGGCAATATGGCGTGCAGTGCTGACCACGCGCGTATGGCGGCGCTGCTCTTCTCCAATAAGATCGTGCGTTCCTCTTACGGGCTGAATGCTGCTCACGGCCTGTTTTTCCTGATTGGCGCACAATGGCGGACCAGACTGCGCACCTTATATTGAAATGTCTGTATAATGGACGAACAAAAGCCACCACGCATTCCAAACTGATTGGAACAGGCGTGGTGGCCTGTATGCCAGCTTAGTTGGCAGATGCCATATCGGGCAGTTCGGGGGTTGCCCCTTCCTGCTTGGCAAGTGCTTCTGCGGCCTCAATAGCAGCCACACGTTCTTCAACCAGTTCAACAACGTGGTTGATCATGTCCCCTGCGGGCACAGTATGATCCTGCTTACCAGCGGAATAGACCATGTGACGGCCAGAACCACCACCGGTAACCCCAAGGTCGGTCATCAGGGCTTCCCCCGGGCCATTCACAACACACCCGATAATGGAAAGAGTGAGAGGCGTTTTGATATGGGCAAGCCGGTCTTCCAAGGTCTGGACCGTCTCCACCACATTAAAGCCCTGACGTGCACAGGACGGGCAGGAAATGATTTTGACCCCACGATGGCGCAAACCAAGGGATTTAAGAATATCCCAGCCGACCAGCACTTCCTCTTCCGGTGCGGCAGAAAGAGAGACACGCATGGTATCCCCCACACCGGCCCATAGCAGATTGCCCAAGCCGATAGAGGATTTGACCGTCCCTGCACGCTTGCTGCCAGCTTCCGTAATACCGATATGCAGCGGATAATCGCAGGCATCGGCCAGTTGCTGATAGGCGGCAACAGCCATAAATACGTCGGACGCCTTTACGCTGATCTTGAATTCACGGAAGTCATGATCTTCCAGAATTTTCGCGTGTTCAAGCGCACTTTCCACCAATGCTTCGGGGTTAGGTTCGCCGTATTTTTCGAGCAGGTGTTTTTCCAACGACCCAGCGTTCACACCAATACGGATGGAACAGCCATAGTCCTTGGCGGCCTGCACCACTTCCTTCACACGGTCGGCGCTCCCGATGTTACCGGGATTAATGCGCAGGCACGCGGCCCCAGCCTTTGCGGCTTCAATCGCCCGTTTGTAGTGGAAGTGGATGTCGGCCACGATTGGCACGTTCACTTCCTTCACAATTTCCGCAAGGGCTGTCGTGCTGTCTTCATCCGGGCAGGACACGCGCACAATATCAACCCCAGCCAGTTCCGCACGACGAATCTGCTCGATTGTCGCCTGCGCATCACTGGTCAGGGTATTGGTCATGGTCTGGATGGAAATAGGGGCGTCTCCACCGACGGCTACCTTGCCGACGTGGATCTGCCGAGATTTCCGACGCTCGATATGCTGGTATGGCCGGTAGCCGCTCATCTTACATCCTTTTGTCGAGCCGACAGTTGGGGGAGGTCTGGCCGCAATTCGGCGCTGCGGCATCTCCCGCTCTAGGTTTGGTGCTTTCCTGCCAAAATCAAGACCGATTGGCTACACATAAAGCAAGGAAAGAGCCATTCAGTGCGCGCCAGCTCCACTTAACTGGCGAGCGTTCAGGTCATCCGCGCTAGGCTCTGCCACTGGCGTATCCCGGTGAGATGGAGGTTTAGCAGCCGGAACTGGCGCTGCAATGCCACCACCCGGAACTGAAGCGGTAGCCGATGCACCACTTTTAGCAGAAGTCTCGGCCAACGGCGCGTGAACATTACCCACAGCCTGCGTTGCTGGCGCCACAGGTGCTGGTACGGATGCAACGCCACCACCAGCCTGAACCTGCCTGACCGTATCGGGCGTAAGAGCAATACGCCGCAACACCGCACCGTTCCGCCCCAACGGGGGCGTTGTCAATTCGCCCTGCCCTAACGCAATACCACCTGCGTTCCCTACAGTCAGGCTATATGGCCCATTATCCGAGGGAACTGTCCATGCCTCACCCGCTTGCAGAATGTGATCATACACAACCTTACCTTCTGCATTTTTAACCTGCACCCAACTTGGTGCCAAAGCTTTGAGGGTCAGTGGCGCACTGGCATCTGCCGTAGCTGGCTCAGCCTGCACATGAGCAGGTTGTGCATCAACTGGCTGCTGTTCTGGCGCACCATGATTATCAGATGCCGCACTCTGGGCTGGAGGAACGGTCGTATCAACCCCATGTGCAGGAGCAGCCGTTACTTCTGCACCCTCATGCGCTCCAGCTCCCCCCTCTGGCTGAACAGGCTGAGGCACAACAGGGACAGGTGCCAGTTGCGCCACATTATGATCTGGCAGCATGGAGGCCACTTGAGGAGACGGTGCATTTTTTGCACTTTCTCCGGGCATAAGGGTTGCCACCGGAGGCACATGCTCCGGCACTGGCGGCACATGTCCAACAAAACAGTACCAGCCCACATAACTCGCCAAAATAACGGCAAGACCAAGAGATATGCTGACTGCTGGCGGTAGGCGACGGTCCGCTGGCGGGTCCGGAAAATCCAGTTCCGGCTTACGCGCACCAAGCCGACCTTCCTGCCTGTAGCATTTCAACAATTGCTCAGGCTCAAACCCCAGCGCCTGCCCGTATGTGCGCAAAAAACCCAGCGCATAAACCTCGGCAGGCAGAATGTTAGCCTGCCCGGTCTCCAGCGCTTCCAGATACACACTCCGAATCCGCAGCCAGGCAGCAACATCCTCTATGCTCCACCCAAGCTGCTCCCGGCGTTGGCGCAAAGCTTCGCCCACTCCCAGTTTTGCAATATCTGGAAGGGGGGGCAAAGCTGGACCTTGCTCCTGATCAGAACCTTGGGCGTATTCAGCCATCCGCATCCATACGACGTTGTTGACGCACCAGTGCCACAGTAGCCTGTTCAACCAGATCTTTTATGATCTGCGCTACAGGCTGAACGGACTTTACCATACCAACAGACTGGCCCGCCATAACAGACCCCTGTTCCACATCGCCGTCAATCACTGCACGGCGGAGTGCTCCTGCCCAGAAATGTTCAATTTCCAGCTGTGCCGCCTCACGCGTAAGTTCACCTGCCTGAAAACGACGGATAACATCGGCCTGATGGCTGACAAACTGCCGCCCGCCCTCATTACCCAGCGCTCGGACCGGAATAACCGGAAAACGCTCATCCAGTTGCACGGAAGTAACGGCATCACGCGCGGCAGCACGCACAAACGCTTTTTTAAATTTTTCGTGAGCAATGCTTTCTTCCGCTGCGGCAAAAAGCGTACCCAACTGCCCACCGGATGCACCAAGCTCCAGATAGGATAACAGGGCATCTCCTCGGGCCAGACCGCCCGCCACAAAGACTGGAACACTCTGAATATGTGGTAGAATTTCCTGCGCAAGAACGGTCAGGGATACCGGGCCGATGTGCCCACCGGCCTCAGCCCCTTCGATCACCAGCGCATCCACACCCATTTTAATCAAGCGTTTAGCCAGAACCAGTGCGGGAGAGAACGCAATAACCTTGGCGCCCCCTTCCTTAATGGCTTTGATGGCAGCTCCCGGTGGAATACCGCCCGCCAGCACAATATGCCCAACCCCAGCATCCAGACAGACCTGCACCAGTTCATCAAGCTGCGGGTGCATGGTAATCAGGTTTACACCAAACGGACGATCGGTCAGAGCGCGTGTGGCTTTAATTTCCTCTGCCAGACGGGCCGGTTCCATGGCCCCACAGGCAATAACCCCAAAGCCGCCAGCGTTAGAAATGGCCGAAACCAGATTGCGTTCGCTTACCCAGGACATGGCACCGCCAAGAATGGCGTATTCCGTGCCCAAAAATTCGGTTCCGCGCCCCCACAATGCGTCCAGCCGCTTGCGGGCCGCATTGCGTTCTGCCTCAGTCGGCGCGTCGGTCAGGGCGACCTTTATGTGTTGCTCAGACATTATCCAGCCCATATGCGGTGTGTAGTGCACGCACCGCAAGCTCTGCGTATTCTGCCGCAACCAGCACGGAAATCTTGATCTCGCTGGTCGAAATTGCCTGAATGTTAATCGAACGTTCAGACAGTGTGCGGAACATGGTGCTTGCCACCCCGGCGTGTGAACGCATACCGGTACCGACAACGCTGATCTTAACAATATCCGGGTCTGTTGCCAGTTCTTCGTACTGCACAGAATCGCGCACACTTTCCAGCACATTGATCGCCTGCGGCAGGTCGCTCTTGCTGGTTGTAAAGGTCATATTGGTGGTGCCATCGGCCCCCGTGCTCTGCACGATCATGTCCACATTAACGTGGGCTTCGCTCATCGGACCAAAAATCGCAGCCGCGATCCCGGGGCGATCGGGAATACGCCGGACCGACAACTTGGCTTCGTCACGAGAGTAGGCAATGCCGGTAACCAGTTTCTTTTCCACGATTTCGTCCTCATCCACCACCAAAGACCCGGGAAGGTGCCCTTCCATAACAGCCGGGCCATCTGCAAAGCTGGAAAGAACCTGCACCCGCACGCCTTCGCGCATGGCAAGTCCTACGCTGCGGGTCTGCAGCACCTTGGCTCCGACCGAAGCCAGTTCCAGCATTTCCTCATAGGTAATTTTATCAAGCTTGCGCGCCTTGGGTACAATGCGCGGGTCGGTGGTGTAGATACCATCCACATCCGTGTAAATATCGCAGCGATCTGCGTGAATCGCAGCGGCAAGCGCTACGGCAGAAGTATCCGAACCACCACGCCCAAGGGTGGACACGCGACCATCCGGGGCTACGCCCTGAAAGCCCGCAACAACGGGCACCATTCCTTCGGCCATGCACCCCAGCAGACGAGCGCCGTCGATTGTATCCAGACTGGCCTTGCCATGCGCCGAGTCGGTCTGAATAGGAACCTGCCACCCGGCAAAAGACCGCGATGGTACGCCCAGCTTCTGCAGCGCAATAGCTAACAGTCCACTGGTGACCTGTTCGCCAGTAGCAACAATGGAATCATACTCCTTTGGGTCGTGCAAAGGAGACAGGGACTGACAGAACCCAACAAGCCTGTTTGTTTCCCCCGCCATAGCGGAAACAACAACAAGGACATCGCATCCTGCGTCTTTCTGTTTTTTGACGCGCTCGGCCACGGCTCGAATACGATCAAGGTCGCCGACAGACGTTCCGCCGAATTTCATGACAATCCGGGGTGCGGAACCGGACATAGCTTTATTCTCCACCAGACAAGCCGCAGAACATGCCCCTGCCCCCATTCGACCCCAGCTTTGCCAGAAAAGACGAACAGGAACGGTTGCACAGCTTTACAAGGCGCGTCACATAACCTTCCCGGCCCCCTTTCGTCCAGCGGGGAGACCAGCAGGAAAGGAATTTGTTGCATGAACGCCACCACCCCACACGCGGCCTCTTCGGTCTCTGAGGAAGAAATCGCACGGTTTAGCGCCCTTGCGGAGCAGTGGTGGAATCCTTCTGGTCCCATGCGTCCACTGCACGCCATGAATGCGTTACGCATAGACTGGGCCTGCCGCCACCTGCCTCTGCGTGGTCGCACTTCGCGCCGGGCAAAAATTCTGGACATAGGCTGCGGTGCCGGTCTGGCCAGCGAGGCACTAGCAAAAGCCGGTTACGATGTGCTGGGGCTGGATGCCTCCGCCAACGGCATAGCAGCGGCAAAGGAACATCTGGCTTCCTGCCCATTGCCGGAGCAGGCAGGCCCGCTACATTACCGCAATGGCAGCGCGGAAGACCTTGTGGCAGAAGGCTGCACGTTTGATGCCGTTGTTGCATTAGAAATTATTGAGCATGTTACTGATCCTGCGGCATTTATGGATATGCTTGCCCAGCTTGCCGGGCAGAATGGCACGGTCATCGTCTCGACCATGAATCGTACCTTGCGTTCTCTTGCCGTTGGCAAAATTGGCGCGGAATATATTTTACGCCTGCTCCCTGTAGGTACGCATGAGTGGCGCAAGTTCATTCTGCCATCTGAACTGGGTCAGTACGCTCGGGCTGCGGGCCTGCGCATGATTTCCATAGCGGGCATGGCCCCCGGCCCCATGGGCTGGAGAGAAACGCGCGACCTTGGCGTCAACTACATTGCCGCATTTACAAAATACTAATTTTAAAAATTTTTATGGGTTGGCCATCTTAAATATGCGCCAACCCATTTATTGTTCACTTAACAGAATCGGGAATTTTGCAGACTGGCCCCATAGCGGGGCCGGTATAGCGGGTCCATGTCTGGGTTTCGCCAAAAATGGGCAGGCCTATGTACCCACGCAATTTAAGTACCGTCGGCTGAGGCGACCATATCTGGGAATCGTACAGATGCCCTGTATCCGGGTCCAGAATATGCCCCGCCCAACGCCCTTTTTCATCATCCATTGGGTGAAAATCCGTGAGCATGAGCAAACCACACTCGCTTTTGCCATCATGCCCATGGGGGACATTCGTGCCATCGTAACGCAGGCCAATCAGGTGGCCACACAGATTTTGACCACAGCGCTCAATTTGAAAAACACCATCATGGTCCTGACTAAGCCAGTAACCCGTCAAAGCGTGTTCGTTTGACAAAGGCTCTGCTGAAAGAGACCCAACCGGCGCGGCCATGAGAAAAGCGGCCAGAAAAGCAGCAATACCTGCCTTGCCCCTGCGCTCCGTGCTGGATTGTCTGTCTCGCGTCATCTTTGCCTCTCCCTCAGCCGGGCTGGCGGTGGCTGGTCCACTCAGCCCTCAAGCATGTGTGAGGGATAGCTCCCCTCCACGCCACCCCCATTTGTATATGGTCAGACCAGACATTCAACTATCCGTGTCGCGCACCCAAGGAATATTGTGGAAGGCAACCCCTTCCTCCTCCAGCTCTTCCCGCTGGGTTTCGGACATCTCGCCATAAATGCCGCGCTCTGGTGCTTCTCCATAATGAATGCGCAAAGCCTCATCGGCAAAGTTCCTGCCTACGTTCTCGCACTTTTCTTCAACTTCGCGTCGCATTTCACGCAGAGCACCCAGCAAGGCGTCTGGCACAACAGAGGGGGTATGGGGAGCAGATGCCGCCGCGATGGTATGGGTGCCAGCGGATGGCGGTGCCTGAGCCGCTGCTTCAGGCGCTTCTTTGGCATCGGAGCGACCACGGCCAACGATGGCAGGCGCCATGGGGGCCTGATCCACCGCAGACGTGCCACACTCCATGCAGCTTAAAAGCCCTTTCTGCCTGAGCATGGCAAATGTGCTGCTATCTTTGTACCAGCCTTCAAACACATGGTCGTTGGCGCAACGCAGGCGATAGCAGATCATATTGGCTTACCTTGATGAGACCTTATAGCCTGTGCCTGAAAAATCAGCTCAGACCCAGCAATCCATTCAACTGTCCTGTACGCTCAAGCCGCATCAGGTCATCACACCCGCCAAGCGATTTTCCATCCACAAAGGTCTGTGGCACGGTTGTCTGCCCACCAGAAAGGCTAATGGCTTCATCCCGCTCCGGGGTGCCGCGAGGAGCGTTTACCTCGGCAAACTGGACATTTTTGCTCTTAAGCAGTGCAACCGCCCGCATACAATACGGGCAACCGGGCTGGGTATAAATTTTGATTTCTGGCATGAACTGTCCTTAACGCAATCTAAAGGGTGGATTCAATCCGCTTTTGGGCAAACGTAACTGTCGTTTTTGTCTGGCGTATTGAGCGGGGCAAATCCATATCAATTTCCGCTCTGGCAGGCACTACCCCTGCAACCAAAAGACAGACACTCCGCGCCCCGGCACCAAGCAGCGCTTTGGTACAGGCCGCAGCCGTAGCCCCGGTTGTAAGCAGGTCATCCACCAGAACAATGTCCCGGTCACGCACAGCACTTTCACGCCCATGGCGTACAAGAATGGCTTGCGCCAGAGCATCCTGCCGTGTCTGCCGATCAAAGGCTGCCAAAGGCAGGGTTGCCTTAATGCGGACCAACGCATCGGGCTGGCAGTTCAGACCATGCAGTTTTGCCACCCTGAACGCCAGCAGCACCGCCTGATTATAACGGCGCCTGAACAACCGCCAACGGTGCACGGGAACAGGCACGACCACCACATCCGGCAACAGAATATCCTGCCCGATCCGCGCCATCTGCTGGGCAAGAAAAGCGGCATTATCAAGCTGATCAGCATATTTAAGCTTTAGAATCAGCTCTCTTGCCACACTCTCATATACAAACGCCGCACGGGCCTGCCCCCATACGGGCGGGTGCCGTTCACACATTGGGCATAGACCTGAAGCGCCCAGCATTGCCTCGCTGGGTTGGGGAGTCGCACAGGCTTTGCAATACGGCATAACAACCGGTTGCAAATGGCCAAAACAGGCCGGGCAGACCAGTCCGTGCTGCGCAACCTCTGCACTGCAATGCAAGCAGACTGGCGGAAAAAGCACCCCGAGCGCCTTACGCCCCCCAACATGGAGCCACTTGATAAAGCGCTTAATTACAAACACAGGTTTGTCATGGAGGATCACTTGGCAAACGGCTAGGATACGCGCACATCTGACCTTATGGATACACCCGTTATTTTTGATCGCAAAGCAGTCAGGCTCCACCGGGATCGCTCAGCAGGTCGGCAAAACACCTTATTGCCGGTTCTGGAAGCCGCAACAGACAGACTACTTGACCGTTTAGACGATATGACGCGTAGTTTTTCCTGCGCATTGGATATAGGGGGGCGAGGCATTACCCAGCAGCGCCTTGCCGCACGGGGTATTTGCACAGTTAGCACGGATCTATCTCCCCGGCTTGTCTCCCAATCTGGCGGAATGCGGGTCTGCGCGGATGAAGAATGGCTGCCGTTTGCTCCCCATAGCTTTGATCTGGTCATTGCCAATCTGTCCCTGCATTGGGTGAATGACCTACCCGGAGCATTAACCCAGATCCGGCATATACTCCGCCCCGATGGGTTATTTTTAGCCAGTATGCCTATTCTACCAACATTACGCCCCCTGCGTACTGCGCTGGAAGCCGCAGAATTGGCGCTGTGCGATGGAGTCTCCCCCCATATCTCGCCATTCCCCACCCAGCAAAGCTGTGCACAGCTCATGCAACGCACCGGGTTTGCCCTGCCAGTCATTGATACTGAACGACTGGACCTGCGTTACCGCTCTCTTGCCGGTCTTTTAACCGACCTCCGGGCTGCGGGGGAAACAAATGCCCTCACCCAACGTAACCGGGGTATAGCACCCCGCCTTCTGTTCCCGGCGGCCGCGGCTGAACTGGAAACATCCGAGGCGGAAAATTTTGCCATGCCGCTCCACATGGCCATTTTATCTGGTTGGGCTCCAGCTCCTACGCAGCCGGTACCGCTCCAGCCGGGGCAATTCGAACACTCTTTGCATGATGCCCTGACCCAAGCGGATGCAACGCCCAAGCCCACAAAATAAACCTTTACCGCATACACACATACGATCGTACAGTTTTGACGATTACGGATGAACCCTCAGCCCCCAGTAACGCTCATATGCCTTTGGGGGCCGGAAATAGCGCCAGTTTGCGCATCCAGCAGAAAATTATGGCCTGTTGGTTTGCGTGCTATGGCAGACTGTATGGCAGCTTCCAATGCTGCATCTGCTGCACCTTCCCGCATAAGGTGGCGCAGATCAACCCCATCTTCCTGACCAAGGCAGGTATAAAGCCGCCCCGTACATGACAGGCGGACACGGTTACAGGTCGCACAGAAATTGTGGCTCATGGGGGTAATAAAACCAAGCCGCTGCCCTGTTTGCGCGACCCGCACATAGCGGGCTGGACCACCGGTCTGGTACGTTAACGGCTCCAGCGTCCAGCGCCGGGATAACGTTTGCCGCACGGAATCCAGCGAGAGGTACTGCTCCACGCGGTCCTCCCCGGTATCCCCCATAGGCATGGTCTCAATCAGGCATAAGTCGGCACCGATTTCCCCACACCAAGCCAAGAGTGCGTCAAACTCATCATCATTTACGCCAGCCATGGCCACGGTATTAATCCGTACAGCCAACCCGGCCGCGCGGGCTGCACGTATGCCATCAAGTGTTGCTGCCAGCTTCCCCCTGCGGGTCAGTCGGGCAAAACGGTCCTCATCCAATGAATCCAGACTGACATTAACCCGCTTGACCCCGGCTTCCGCCAGAACAGTCGCGTACTGCGCCAGACGGCTACCATTTGTGGTTAATGTTAATTCATCCAGGTGGCCTGCCTGCTCTGGCAGACGTAGCCATGACCCAAGTTCCTTGAAAAAAAAGCCAATATCGCGCCGCACAAGTGGCTCGCCACCCGTAATACGCAACCTGCGCACCCCATGGCGCACAAACACCCGGCTCAGGCGCAAAAGTTCCTCAAAATCCAGTACATCCGTACGGGGCAAAAAGGACATCTGCTCGGACATGCAGTACACACACCGCATGTCACATCTGTCAGTCACGGAAATACGGAGGTAGGAAATCCGCCGACCGGCGGGGTCCATTAAAGAGGACAACATAGGTACACTTTATATCAGAAACCTCTACCGTATTAAAATGCTAAAATTGTTCTACCAGAGCAGAAACAACACGCAGCACTGTAAAAACTTACGGCCCGCTTTAAGCAGGCCGCAAACAGCATACAAGCTGAAAAATCATTTTAATGCCCGGCATGACTGCCCGAAAAATCCGGTCTGGACAAACCAGACTGCTCCAGTTGGTGCACCAGCGCGTCTTTTAACCGATCCAGTCCGGCTTGGTCATGCCCTTCCACCCGGGCAACCAACACAGCCTGTGTGTTGGAAGCACGCAACAACCACCAACCATCCTTTGTGTTGACGCGCACACCGTCAATTTCAGACACATGGGCTCCCTCTTTGCGCAGCCGCGCCGCCACTTCCTCAATGACTTTGAATTTACGATAATCATCGCAGTCAAAGCGCACTTCGGGGGTGGAGAGCGTTACAGGCAGCGACTCACGGAAAACCGACAGTGGCTCATCTGAACGTGCGACAACATCGAGCACACGCACACCGGCATACAGGCCATCGTCAAAGCCAAACCATTTATCGGCAAAGAAAATATGTCCCGACATTTCTCCTGCCAGAGGAGAACCGGTTTCCGCCATTTTGGATTTGATCAGTGAATGACCGGTTCGCCACATAAGTGGTTTACCGCCCGCTCGTGCGACCTCATCAAACAGAACCTGACTGGCTTTTACATCAGCAATAACAGTTGCCCCTGCGTGGCTTTTGAGCACATCCCGCGCCAACAGCACAAGAATCTGGTCACCCCACAGAATTTCACCCTTATTATCCACCAGACCAATGCGGTCGGCATCACCATCAAAGGCAATACCCATATCCGCACCGTTATCCTTGACCGCAGCAATAAGCTGCTCAAGGTTTTTGGCAACTGTGGGGTCAGGATGATGGGCCGGGAATGTGCCATCGATGGCGGCATTGAGCACAATGTGCTCACCCGGCAGGGCTGCCACCATTTTTTCCAGCACTTCACCTGCGGAGCTATTGCCATTGTCCCAGACAACCTTGAGCTTACGCCCAGCGCCCCCATAATCCTGCACAAGGCGTTTTACATAAGCCTCGCGCAGGTCAACCGTCCGGAGCGTCCCGGCTGCGGCAGGAACCACATCTCCCTTTGCTGAACGCTCCCCCAGTTCACGGATCTGGGCACCAAAGAACGGTCTGCCAGCCAGCATCATTTTAAAACCATTATGGCTGGGGGGGTTATGGCTCCCCGTTACCATAATGGCACCATCTGCATCCAGCATGGCAGAAGCGTAGTAGAGCATGGGGGTCGGTCCACGCCCTACACGCGTTACCTCCAGCCCACACTCCAGAGCACCTTTTACAAGGGCTTCTTCCAGCATGGGGGAGGACAAGCGGCCATCATACCCGACAACCAGAGTTTTGCCGCCACCACGTCGCACAAAACTGCCAAAAGTCCGGCCAATGGCAAACGCGTCTTCTGCTGTTAATGTTTTGTCCACAATCCCGCGAATGTCGTATTCACGCAGGCTTGTGCCATCAAACTGATGCACAAAAGACATTAATTCTGGTTTTCGTACTTCTTAAGGAAGTCACGCACACCATCAGCCAGTTCTGGCCGTGCCAGCGCAAAGGCAATCTGAGCCTCGAGGAAGCCAAGCTTGTTGCCGCAGTCGTAACGCACACCCTCATACCGCAGGCCATGGAATGGCACGTGGCCAATGGTTTTGGCCATGGCATCGGTAAGCTGCACTTCACCGCCCGCGCCTTTTTCCAGCTTGGCAAGATGCGGCATAACATCGGGGGTCAGAATATATCGCCCGATAATGGACAGGTTGGAAGGGGCGTCTTCAGGCTTAGGTTTTTCAACCAGCCCCTTAACTTCCACAAGCCGCCCATCATCCTGGCCGGTTGCCAGAATACCATACCGGTTGGTGTGCTCACGCGGGACTTCGGATACGGCAACCACGTTGCCCCCGGTTTCGTAGTACGCATCAGCCAGTTGCTTCAGACAGCCTTTTTTTGACATCACCATGTCATCTGGCAGCAAAATCGCAAACGGGTCGTCCCCGATAAAGGCCCGCGCGCACCAGATGGCATGGCCCAGACCCAGAGGTTCCTGCTGGCGCACGGCCATAAGGGAACCAGCCTGAATAGTGCTTGGTTCCAGCGCTTCAAGGCAATCAACCTTGTTACGTTCCTTAAGTGTGCTTTCCAGTTCGTAAGCAATATCAAAATAATCGATCAGGGAATCTTTGCCACGGCCGGTAATCAGACAGAATTCTTCAATACCGGCAGCACGTGCTTCATCAATTGCATATTGAATAAGGGGTTTGTCCACGACCGGCAGCATTTCTTTGGGCATGGCCTTGGTCGCAGGCAAAAAGCGCGTTCCCAGCCCCGCAACTGGCAGGACTGCTTTACGTAAAGGCTTGGGATTAGACACGAATATAACACCTTCAAATCAAGTTAAACCAAAGACCATCCGCACAGGCTTGCTTAAAATCAGGGAGGGCACCACCCCAATCCTGCCAATGCCGGAAAAAGATAAAACTGCTATGACTTTTAATCTAGCATTATGCCCTTATCCGTAACCGACAGACATGGCGTTTTTTACATAACTGTAACCATGCCTTCTGTGCGCAACAAACAGCACAAAAGAACGGCGTGAATGTGACAAGCGCACAGTATATTGCAAAAAACGTACAAAAAAAACGACTCAAGGCCTCAGCCTTTTGCCGTTCCGTAACATATATTTTGTCAGGAAAGAAAATGGTGCGGTCGAGAAGACTCGAACTTCCACGAGGTTTCCCCCACAAGCACCTCAAGCTTGCGCGTCTACCATTCCGCCACGACCGCACGTGACAAACGATACCAAAAAGAGTGATACCGTGTGATAGGAAGCCCTATAACCGAACCATAAGCAGGCGGCAATGACCAAAGAACAAATTTTATGGGAAATTAGCAAAAAACTGGTTCCCTACCCTCTGGCCTTGAGCCGAATGGAGCAGATTGCAAAGGATATAAGGGCTGGAACGGCTGCGGAGCGCGTCTGGCTGCTTGAACACCCGCCCCTTTACACCTCTGGTACATCCGCCCGGGTAGAAGACCTGTTCAACCCCGCAGGTTACCCCACCTACCACGCAGGCCGGGGCGGGCAATGGACCTACCACGGACCGGGGCAACGCACGGCCTATGTTATGCTTGACCTGCAACGCCCGCACGGCAACACCCCCGCACGCGACCTGCGCGCTTACGTGCAAGCTCTGGAAGCATGGATTATTAGCGCACTGGCCAAATTTGGTTTGCGTGGAGAAGTGCGCGAAGGTCGGGTTGGTGTATGGGTGAACAACCCGCACACAAACGCAGAGGAAAAAATTGCGGCTATTGGGGTCCGTGTTTCCCGCTGGGTGAGCTGGCATGGCGTGGCCATCAACCTTGCACCTGCCATGCCAGACTTTGACGGCATTGTGCCTTGTGGCATTCGCGAATATGGCGTTGCCAGTTTTGAAAAACTGGGCCTCAGCACCACCATGGCGGAATTCGATCTGGCATTGATGGACGCATGGCAGACTGTATTTGGCAGCACACCATCGCCCATTAACCCCGTAGAACTTACGCTCAATCCAGCCGAATTTGCGTAAGCTGCCGCCGTTCATCCACAATCCGGACCTCGTACAGGGTCAAGGACCCTGCCGTGTCCTTGAAGCGGAGCGTAACCAGACCTTGGGACGGATTATCCGTTCTAGCCAAGGATAACTGCACAAATCCCGCAGGCTGCTGCACGTCCGTGACCATAACAGGTCCGGACAGGCGCACCGGGTTACCCAGCAGCAGCCCCAGCGCATTGTGGGCCAGCCCCATATGCGTTTCTGACCCATTCTGGGCATCGGTAAACACTGCTGAGCGTTCCGATGCCTTCAACTCCATTTCATGCGGGAGCGTGTAACGCATATCCAGATAACCGGGCCGGTAGGTAATAAGCCCCCCTCCGGTGCTGCCATTGGGCCAGACCTGCGTAAACGGTACAGCCTGTAGGTTCACTGTACGAAAATATGCCTCTACACGGCTTATAGCCGTAGTGTGCCCTGCCCCACCGGTCTGCTGCGTGGCACATGCCGCCAAAAACAGGGGGGCCAGCAAACACAAGCCACGACGCCCTAACAAACGTGGGGTCATGCTGCGGCCTCTTCTTCTGCTGGGGTACGCAAGGTCAAAGCCAAGGCATGTAGGCCATCTGCCAGTTCTGGCTCCAGCAGCTCATGCACCTTGCGCGAGCGCGCTACGCGACTCATCCCCTCGAAAACGGGAGAGACAATATATAGGCGGAAGTGGGTTTCCGTTGCACCCGCATGGGGGCCACGTGTCTGCTCCACATGGTGGGCATGGCGGTGGCTCTCGTCCAGCAGGTCCAGTCTGGTGGGAAAAAGCGCAGTTTGCAGCACTTTGCGCACACGCTGGGCCCGTGTAAGATTCGGTTCCAAACCAGATACGGATTCTGAAAGACTGGTCATATGACAACTCACCCCTTGCGACCAAAGCATTTGCAACGCAAATAACAATGAATGATGAAGCGAAGGAACACCCGTCCCCGCGCGTTTGATCCCGACCCGAACGCGCCGCAGCGCTGCTGCGACATGCCCGACTGCACAAGTCCGGCAGGATACCGTGCGCCACGTTCCCGCGATAGCCTGAACCAGTATTATTGGTTCTGCCTTGAGCATGTACGGGAATATAATGCGCGGTGGGACTACTATAAAGGCATGTCCCCCGGCCAGATCGAAGCGCATTTACGCTCCGACATAAGCTGGGACCGCCCGACATGGACATTTGGCCAGGGCCCCGGCGGTGGCAGGCGTACCATGCCCAACGAGGAAGATATTCTGGACCCGCTGGATATACTGGGGCAGAACCGCCGCGCACGCGCTGAACGTGCACGCGCACAGGCCGAACCGCGGGTACCAGTTCCATTGCGTGAACCACTGGCCATTCTGGGGCTGGACTGGCCCGTAACACTGGCAGATGCCAAAACCCATTACCGCGCTCTTGCCCGCAAACATCACCCCGACACCAATCATGGTGATCTGGCTGCGGAGGAACGCCTGAAAAAAATCAACGTAGCTTTTACCATTGTGAAGGCGCACCTGCAGGCTGAAGAACTCGAAAAAGCAGACTGATCATGTATCCTGCGTTTTTCTACCCGCCGGTTTTGTTTTGAACCACTTACGAGCAGACGGATAATCATGACGGACTCCAGCCCACAGACAGCAGCCCTTGATCTCCCGCCCATTTCGGCGGTTTCCGTACCGGATGTGGAAGTTAGCGTCCGCGATGTGTTCGGTATCGATTCTGACCTGAAGGTGCCAGCCTTCTCCCTTCGGACTGATCATGTGCCGCCGGTTGATCCGGCCTATCTGTTCGACCACGACACGACATTGGCCATTCTGGCTGGCTTTGCCTTTAACCGCCGCGTTATGGTGCAAGGCTTCCATGGCACGGGCAAATCCTCCCACGTGGAGCAGGTCGCCGCCCGGCTGAACTGGCCTTGCATCCGCATCAATCTGGACAGCCATGTCTCCCGCATTGATCTGGTCGGGAAAGACGCAATCGTGGTCAAGGATGGCCAGCAGGTTACCGAATTTCAGGAAGGACTGCTGCCGTGGTGCCTCCAGCGCCCCTGCGCACTGGTGTTTGATGAATATGATGCAGGCCGCCCGGACGTTATGTTCGTCATCCAGCGGATTTTGGAAGTGGAAGGCAAGCTAACCCTGCTGGACCAGAACCGCGTGATCACGCCTAACCCCTGGTTCCGCCTGTTTTCCACCGCCAATACCGTAGGTCTGGGAGATACAACGGGGCTGTATCATGGTACCCAGCAGATCAATCAGGGGCAGATGGACCGCTGGAACATTGTTACATCGCTTAACTACCTGCCTCACAAGCAGGAAGTCG
This sequence comes from Acetobacter syzygii, assembly GCF_000964225.1. Lineage (GTDB taxonomy): Bacteria > Pseudomonadota > Alphaproteobacteria > Acetobacterales > Acetobacteraceae > Acetobacter > Acetobacter syzygii. Next base: position 97,755 of record NZ_BAMZ01000014.1, read on the forward strand.
GCATTGTGTGTTCCCGGTTGGGCATTGCGGAAGATGACAAGGCAGAGCGGGAAAAAATCAACAATATGGTTGCCCTTGCCGGGCTGACACGCAACGGGTTTATGGCGGGCGATCTGTCCACGGTCATGTCACCACGGTCGGTTATTGCATGGGCGGAAAATGACCGTATCTTCAAGGATCTGGCCTTCGCATTCCGCGTAACATTCCTCAATAAATGCGACGAGGCCGAACGCGGGATGGTAGCGGAATATTACCAGCGTTGCTTTAACAGCAGCCCCCTTCCCAAACGCTCCACCTAAAACCAGTACAGACAATCGGGGGCGTTATGGCTGATCATTCCAAAAGTGCTGGCAACCCACCTATCCGCCTCTCACGCGAGGAGGCGGAAAAGCGGGCCGATGCCTTTAAACAGGCAACAGAGGCAACATTGCGCGCCCTTGGCGGGCGGAAGGAGACGGATGTTTCCTTCCATAGTGGCAACATGCCCATGGCACCGATCAGTCTGGGCGAAAAAATTCGCCTCTCCTCCCCGTCTCTCAATCTGAATGAGGAAGAGGCCCAGCGCTTACGCGGCGCCGCCGATGCGCAGGCTCTTCGGCTCAAACACCACGACTTTGACCTCCATGCAGCCCGCCGCCCAGCCGATACCATCGCCCGCGAAGTCTATGACGCGCTGGAGCAGGCCCGTGTGGAGGCCGTTGGCGCACGCCACATGAAAGGCGTTGCCGCCAACCTGCGCCTTAGGCTGGAGCAGGAAATACGCTCAGCCGGTCTGGAGCATATGACAGATGCGGCACAACTTTCCCCCGTTGTTGGGCTGGAGCTACTGGCACGGGAAAAACTGACGGGGGAACCCCTGCCAGAAGCTGCCCGTACCATTATGGAGCAGTGGAAAAGCACCCTGCCACAAAACGCACTGGATGCGCTGGACACACTGGCCACGGACCAGGATAACCAAAAGGCTTTTTCCCGCTCGGCCCGCAAGCTGCTTGCAGCCTGCGCCCTGACGGATGATGAATCTCTCTCCGATCAGGATGAGGAGGAGGATAGCAACGGCAACGCTCCGGATTCCAGCGAAGAGAATGACGAGCAACCGCCCCCCGAACAGGAAGACGATACATCCGGCGCAGCACCTGACCTGTCGGAAGCCGTGTCCGAGCCGCAGCTTATGGCAGGCAGTGCCGATGCGGCTGACAACACACCTGAAGTTGAGCAGGAATCGGGGTCGGCAGAAGGCACGGGGGATGCCGCAGGCCCGGGCAACCGCAAGGAGATAGAACCCGGCCAGACCGCCAAAGGCTACCACCCCTACACCACCAAATTTGATGAAGAAATTCTGGCTGAAGATTTGTGCGATGCGGAAGAACTCTCCCGCCTGCGCCACCAGCTGGACCTTCAGCTTGCTACCTTGCATGGTGTTGTTTCCCGTCTGGCAAACCGGCTCCAGCGCCGCCTTATGGCACAGCAGACCCGCTCCTGGTCCTTTGATCTGGAAGAAGGAATGCTGGATGCGGGGCGGCTCTCCCGCATTGTGGTTAATCCGCGCCTTTCCCTTTCTTACAAGCAGGAAAAAGATACGGAATTCCGCGATACCGTTGTGACCCTGCTCATCGATAATTCTGGCTCCATGCGGGGTCGCCCCATTTCTGTTGCGGCATCCTGCGGGGACATTCTCGCCCGCACACTGGAGCGTTGTGGCGTAAAAGTGGAAATTCTGGGCTTTACCACCCGTGCATGGAAAGGTGGACAAAGCCGCGAACTCTGGGTGCAGAACGGCAAGCCCGAAAACCCCGGTCGCCTGAACGATCTGCGGCATATTGTTTACAAAGGAGCGGACACCCCCTGGCGGCGCGCACGTACCAATCTGGGGCTGATGCTGCGTGAAGGACTGTTAAAGGAAAATATTGACGGAGAAGCCCTGCTCTGGGCGTGGCGGCGGGTCAAAAGCAGGCCCGAAGCACGTAAAATTCTCATGGTTATTTCCGATGGTGCGCCGGTGGATGACAGCACACTCTCGGTCAACCCGGCCTCATATCTGGAAGATCATCTGCGCGAGGTCATTCATATGATTGAAAACCGCAGCCCGGTAGAACTGACCGCTATTGGCATTGGCCATGACGTAACCCGATATTATCAGCGGGCCGTGACCATTACCGATGCAGAAGAGCTGGGGGGCACCATGCTCCAGTCCCTTTCCGCCCTTTTTGACGAAAAACACTCCCGCAAGCGTGGGCAGCGGGGTTAACCCGCTACGCCGCCTGCCATTGCCTTGATCATTTGGGAGTGCGCCAAACGCACGTCCAGAAAAGACTCCAGTGTATTGAGCAGGATATCCACATCCGCCTCAGTCGTGCGGTGGTTTACAATGGCAGCCCGGATCGCCAGCACACCTCCAATCCGCGTGGTGGATGGCACCACAATGCCGCTGACCTGTAAGTCCTTCACCAGTTCGCCATTCAAGTCGTCCAGATCATCCACATCGGGCACAACTACCCGGAAACACACAATATTCAACGTAACGGGGGCCAGTAGCTCCATACGTGGTGTCGCTTGCACACGCCTTGCCAGATTCTGCGCGACCGCGCAGCTATCGGTTACAACCTGCCCCAGTTTTTGAGTGCCAAAACCAGCAAGGGCAAACCAGACCTTGAGCGCACGAAACCCGCGGGAGAGGTCCGGCCCCAAGTCACAGAACCAAGGCGCTCCTGCTGCCACCCCCCGATCCTCGCGCGAGAGATATGCAAGGGATTGGGCAAATGCCGCTGCCTGCACGCCGGGTTCGCGCACCAGTACGCAACCGGCATCGTAGGGAACCTGCGCCCATTTATGAAAATCAAATGCCAGACTATCCGCCCGTTCCAACCCTGCAAGCAAAGGAGCAAATTCGGGGGCAAGCACAGCAAGTGCACCAAAGGCGCCATCAACATGGAACCACAGCCCTTCGCGCTCTGCCAGATCAGCCAGCGCGTTTAAGGGGTCTATGCTCCCGGTATCGACCGTGCCAGCAGTGCCTACAATTAAAAACGGCTCCAAACCTGCTGCACGGTCCTGTGCGATCATGCGTTCCAAGGCGACTACATCCATACGGAATGCGGTATCCAGTGGCACACGGCGCAAAGCCTGCTCGCCCAGACCCGCCAGATCAAACGCACGCGCTACACAACCATGCGCACTCTGCGCAGCATAACCAACCAGCTTTCGCCCCCCCACGCCTTGCTGGCGCAGGTTCTGCCCATCAGGCACATGGCGCGTCGCGGTCGTAATGGCAATAAAATTGGCCATGGACGAACCTGTGACCAGAACACCCGTGGCATCTGATGGAAAGCCGAACATATCCGCAGCCCAGCGGATAACCATGCGTTCGACCTCAACAGGAGCATGGTCACGCCCACCCAGATTGGCATTTAGTCCGGCTGCCAGCATTTCAGCCAACATCCCCTGTGCCGTACCGCCTCCATGCACCCAGCCCATAAACCGTGGGTGCCGGTTCCCCACGGCGTAGGGTTGAACGTAACGGGTAAACTGCTCGTACAAGGCTCCAAGTTCCTGGCCTGTAGCAGGTAGTGGTGCAGCCTTAAACGCCTCACGCACAGGAGCAGGTATGGGCTGCCACACGGGACCTTGAGAGACGTGGCGGATATTTTCCAGCATCTCATCCAGCATCCGGTGCCCCTGCGCCTTCAGTTCTTCCCAGTCTTCTGGATCCAGCCCTGCCACGACCATGCTCTCCCCTATGCGGTTAAATGTTCTTTACGCAGCTTTTCAGCCAGTCACATTACGCCTTTCCGCTCTACTGGCGGGCAGACTCCCCTACTGCATTATCCAGTGCCCGGCTCTGGCGCGCAAACCTGCGTGCCAGAACGGCACAGACAAAAAGCTGGATCTGATGGTACATCATAAGGGGGAGAACAATAATCCCCACGGACGCAGGAGGAAAAAGCACATTGGCCATGGGCACACCAGACGCCAGTGTTTTTTTGGACCCACAGAACACAACGGCTATCTCGTCCTTCAAGGGCAGGCCAATCAGACGACCACCAAAAATTGTTAACGCCAGCACACTGAACAGCAACACCGTGTCGGCCAGTGCAATCATACCCAGTTCGGCCGCTGGCAACCGGTGCCATAGCCCCTGCATAACCGCATCGCTAAAGGCGGTGTACACAACCACCAAAACCGAACCCCGGTCAGAAAAAGAGAGTATTTTTTTGTTCCTGTGTGCCCATGCACCAAGCCATGGTTGCAACACCTGCCCCAGAATAAACGGCAGCAAAAGCTGATAGACAATATCCAGCGGGTTACCCGTAGCCTGCCCGTGCTGGCTTAGCACCAGCCCCACCAGAATGGGGGTAATAAAAATACCAAATACATTGGAAGCCGTAGCCGCACACACTGCCGCAGGCACATTCCCCCCGCCAATGGACGTAAAAGCTATGGAGGACTGTACGGTAGATGGCAGGCAGCACAGGAACAGTACACCCATCCACACATCAGGCTGCAACAGGTTGGGAAACAGCGCATGGGCGGCCAGACCGAGAAGTGGAAACAGCACAAAGGTACAGCTTAAAATAAGCAGATGCAGCTTCCATGCGACCACTCCATCCAGCACTGCCTTGCGTGACAGACGCGCACCCTGCAAAAAAAACATGAGGGCAATCAATCCCACTGACAACCAGTGAAAAACAGGTACGGCCGCCCCATGGCACGGCACAAAGGTCGCCAGCAGAACAGAGGCCAGCAACCCCAGCAAAAAGGGGTCAATTTTTAAAAACCGCACGGCTTTGCCTCTTTCATGATAAACTTGTTATTGCTTGGCGTTTTTACTTACGGCACCTTCCTTACGAAATGAAGCAGAACTCTCTTTTTTCCCTCTCTCTTCTCGGGGTCGTGAGTCTTTGCACCATCACCACCGCAGAAACCGCTTTTGCCGCCCCACCCTCAGGCTGTGCAACCATCCACTCCAGTTCGGAGGAAAATACTCCCACAGGTCTGATTGAGCATGACCTGAGCGTCAGCACCCCCGATGGTGCAACAGACCTGCATGTTAAAAAACTGCTCCTTTCCGCCCCAACATCCAGCGCGGCAGCCACACAGGACCTTGCTCACGCGGCGTCCCTGTTGCTGGTTTCCGCCATGACCGGGTTGCATAATGGAGCCTGCACACAATGGCTTATGGAGCAGGGCCAGCAAGTTGCCGCCAGCCTGAAGGCGGGCGGGCATTATGACCTGACATGGAGCAATGCCACCATTACGCACGGCATGGCCCATGTGGCTGTTGCCATGGCACGCTACCAGATGCAGGGGGCATCGGCCACGCACGCCAGTACGGCTACGCTCAGCATGAACGGACTATCGTTCCACAATGTTGCCAACCAGCAACTGTTGCCCTCCGCTGCACGGGCCACATTTTCCCTCCCCAGCTCTGAACTTCCCGCTCTTATGAGCGCCATAGGCGGGCGAAGCACGGCCGCCCCCGCCGTCCATGCCACCATTAGCAATTTTGAGGCATCGGAAGGGCGCATCCACCTACAGGGGCAAGGCCAGGCGACATTAACCGGTAATGTCGCCGCAACCTCGGCCTCCGGACACCTGGCCATTACCAATCTGGAAGATCTGATTGAAAAAGCCAGAGCTGCCCATCAGATGAAGCTCGCTGCGGGGCTTGTTCTGGGCAGGTTGGTCAGCCATCGCTCGGGCGAGCAGAATACATGGGACACCACATGGGAGGGAGGTGTGCTAACGGTTAATGGCTTTCCGCTTCCCATTAAGTAACCCAACCCCCTCTGCACGGGCTGCTTTTGTGCAGGGGGGGCGGCAGTCATAGAGTAACCTCGACTTCAGGCCGCGGCACGCTCACACAGATTGGCCAGATCCCGCAGTACCTTACGGGCCAGATCGATGCGTTGCACGTTGGTCAACTCCCGCACCACAGCCATTTTGTGGTCTGGCCGAAGGCGAACGACACCATCTTTCCAGCGCCCCATCCACTGCACCAGCCCACCGGGGTTAGCAAAACTGTTGTTCCTGAACTGGAGCACCATTCCTTTTGGTCCGGCCTCCACCCGTTCAACCCCAGCCTGACGGCAAAGTCTTTTAAGATCAACAATGTTGAGCAGGTTTTTAACTTCCTCTGGAACGGAGCCAAAGCGGTCCACAAGTTCCGCTTCCATGGCTTCCAGCTCAGCATCAGACGCCAAAGCGCTGATTCTACGGTAAAGACCTAATCTGACTGGCAGGTCAGGCACATACGCATCTGGAATAAGGACAGGGAGGCCCATAACAATATTGGGGGTCCAGCCGCGATCATTGTCTGCATTACGCCCCTTATCAGACCGCAGATCGGCAACCGCATCTTCAAGCATTTGCTGGTAAAGTTCTATTCCCACCTCGCGCACATGCCCGGACTGCTGGTCCCCCAGAAGATTACCGGCACCACGCAGATCAAGGTCGTGCGAAGCCAGCGTAAAGCCTGCCCCGAGCGTATCCAGCGTTTGCATGACCTCCAGCCGTTTTTCCGCCGAAGCGGACAACGTATGAGTTTGCGGCCATGTAAGGTATGCGTAACCACGCTGCTTGCCACGACCAACACGCCCGCGGAGTTGGTAAAGCTGCCCCAGACCAAACATGTCTGCCCGATGGATGATAAGCGTGTTCACGGCTGGCATATCCAACCCGCTTTCCACAATATTGGTGGAAAGCAGAATATCGTACTGACCATCAGAAAACTCGGTCATCACCCGCTCCAGCTCCGTGGGAGACAGGCGACCATGCGCCTGCACCAGACGGGCATCAGGAACAATGCTGCTCAACCGTTCAGCCAGATTATCCAGATCCTCAATCCGTGGTGCAACGCAAAAAATCTGCCCGCCACGGAAGCGTTCACGCTGAATGGCCTCGCGAATAACCACACTATCAAACGGCATGATGAACGTACGTACAGCCAGCCGATCGGTAGGAGGCGTTGCAATCAGGCTCATCTCCCGCACACCGGAAAGCGAGAGCTGGAGTGTTCGGGGCAAGGGTGTGGCAGAAAGGGTCAGCACATGCACATCTTCACGCAGGGCTTTCAGCTTTTCCTTATGCGACACGCCAAAGTGCTGTTCTTCATCAATAATCAGCAGTTCAAGGGCTGCAAATTTAACTGTTTTGGCCAGCAGGGCATGTGTGCCAATCACCACATTCACGCTGCCATCAGCCAGCCCCTTACGCACCTCGGTCGCCTCCTTGCCCGTAACCATGCGGGAAAGTTGCGCCACTTTTATGGGAAAGCCCTCAAACCGCGCGGCAAATGTCCGGTAATGCTGGCGGGCCAGCAGAGTGGTTGGCACAACAACGGCCACCTGTCCGCCAGACATGGCAGCCACAAAAGCAGCCCTGAGCGCCACCTCCGTTTTGCCAAAACCCACATCGCCACACACCAGTCGATCCATGGGCCGACCGGAGGACATATCCTCCAGCACATCGGTAATGGCGCGCGACTGGTCATCCGTTTCCACAAAAGGAAAACGGGCGCAGAATTCGTCCCACATTCCCTCGGGCGGGAGAAGTTCCGGTGCTTCCTTAAGGGCACGGGCCGCCGCTGTGCGGATGAGTTCACCCGCCATGTCCCTTATGCGGCTCTTCATCTGTGACTTGCGGTTCTGCCATGCCACACCACCCAGCTTATCGAGCGACACACCGGCCTGATCAGACCCAAAGCGGCTGAGCAGCTCAATATTTTCCACCGGCAGGTAGAGTTTTTCTCCACCATCGTACAGCAGACGCAGGCAGTCATGCGGGGCCACACCGACGCTTACTGTCTCCAGCCCATCATAGCGACCAATGCCGTAGTCCTGATGAACAATCAGGTCTCCGGCAGACAGTTCACTGGCTTCTGCAATCAGTTCATCCGCCCGACGGCGGCGGCGTGGTGGGCGACCAATCCGTTCACCCAGCAAATCCTGTTCAGAAACAAAGGCAACGTCATCCGCAACAAACCCGCGCTCAAGTCCGAGGGTTAACAGCCCTACCGGACCCGCCTTGGCTTTGCGCGCCCACTCCCATGTATCGAACGTTTCTGTCGCAACCCCATGCTCGCGCAGCAGCACACCAATCCGCTCGCGCGACCCCTTGCTCCAGGCGGCCACAAAAGTACGGCGTTTGACCTGCGCCCACTCCCGCACCTGCTCGCCAAGCAGGGTAAAAACCTGCTCACGCTGGGCACCGGGTACAATCTTGGAGAACATTTTGCCCGGGCGACCACCCACATCCACCCCACCAGCTCCATCTGGCTGGGCATAAGGGCTAAAGGCTACGGCAGGCAGACGCGCTACAGCCGCCTCCCACCCTTTATGGTCCATATACAACAGGTGTGGAGGCAAGGGGCGGTATGGTGTTTCCCCCTCCCTAACCGGCATTTTACGGGCCTGATAATGGTCCGCGATCATGTCCAGTCGGGCAGTCAGAACATCCTCGACCTGATAATCGAGAGAGAGTGCCGCACCCGGCAGATAATCAAACAGCGTTTCCAGATGTTCATGGAACAAGGGCAGCCAGTGTTCTATGCCGGGGTGCCTGCGACCGTCCGAAATATGTTCGTACAACGGATCGGATGCAGCGCCGGGGCCAAACGCATCACGCCAGCCTGTGCGAAAGAGCGATATGCTCTGCGCATCCAGCGAGAACTCGGATACGGGGCAGAGCACCAAACCATCGCGTTTGTCTGTCGAGCGCTGGGTACCGGGGTCAAAGGCACGGATATTCTCAACCTCATCCCCAAACAGATCAAGTCGCAGGGGTTCGGTCGCACCAGCGGGGTACAGATCAAAAATACCACCCCGCGTTGCAAACTCCCCAGCTTCCATAACCGTATCTGTCCGGGTGTAGCCATTGGCTATCAGCAGATCGATCAGCAGCGACTGGTCCAGACTTTCCCCCGTGCGAATACTCAGGGATTGCCCTTCAAATGTTTTGCGCGGGGCTACACGCTGGATGGCAGCATTAACGGTGGTCAGCACAAGCCGTGGTTTACCACCCGATGGCTCCAGCAGGCGGGTAAGAGTCGCCACCCGCTCGGCCACAAGAGTGGGATTGGGGGAAACACGGTCGTATGGCAGGCAGTCCCATGCGGGAAAACGCAGAACCTCCACATCTGTTGCCACAAAAGCCAGCGTATCCGCCAGCCGCGCCAGAGAGGCATCATTCCGGGCTATATGCAGCAAAGGCCCTTTGTGTTCGCGTGCACGGCGTGCAAGCAAAAGGGCATCGTACCCCTCTGGCACGCCCCAGATTGTGGCAATGCGACTCCCTGTGTTGGCACCTGTGTCTGCTGTCATCTGGCGTGCTTCTCTTGTCCTGCCTGTATTCCACCCAAGGAATAATCGTTTATTTTCCGCATTTTGCGCGGCATGACTTAACCATACGCCGCAACATGGGGGTCGCTTTTTCCTCCGGCAAGGGCAAACGGCCGAATAACCAGTCCGTCAGGTCGGGGTCTGGCATTTCGAGTATGGCTTCCATATCCGCCAGTTCTTCGGCGTTCAGGGTATCTGCCGTTTCCTCTACAAAACCACCGATCAGAATGTCGGTCTCAAAAGTGCCGCGATGGTTCGCACGGAACTTGAGCCTGCGACGGCGCGCGGCCAGAGAGTCCTCCGACCCGTCCGAAGCATTGGAAGAAAGCGTGTCGGATGATGGTGTAAAATTGTGTTGCATGGCTTTGCTGTCCTATACCGATGCTGTTCCTGTCTGTCAGCCTGCAAACAGAGGCCTGTATACCGTCCGTGTCCAGCCCCCCATCCTTCACATCCGCTTCGGCTCCGCAATGGGCAAATGCACCAGCGCTTCTGGCCCTGCAAGCGCCACTGGACAGCCTGAGTGGCGTTAATGTGGCACGGTCGCGGCTTTTGGCCAAAATTGCTGGAGGGTCGCGGGTCATGGACCTGCTGTTCTGCCTGCCAGAAAGCGTGACTGACCGGCGTTTGCGCCCCGCCCTTGCACAACTCAGGGCTGACACGATTGCAACCGTTTCTGGCACGGTGCTGGATGTACGCCCCCCAGCCCCCCGCACCCGCCAGCCATGGCGCGCCACCCTTTCCGACGAAACGGGTTTACTGGAGATCGCTTTTTTTTCCCCATGGCAGGCAAAGCAGGCCATCAAGGGGGCACAGATTGCCGTATCGGGCAAAATAGAGCGGTTTGGCGAGCGCCTGTGCATGACATCCCCCGACTATCTTTTGCCCGCCCGCCAGATGGAGCGCATTCCCTTACTCGACCCCGTGTGGCCACTCACTGCGGGTCTATTTGCAGGGCAGGTACGCCAAGCCATGGCCGCAGCACTGGCCCTGCTCCCCCCAGACCTGCCGGAATGGCATGACCCTGCTCTGATCAGCCAAAAAAACTGGCCAGAATTTGCCACGGCACTGGCATGGATGCACAAACCCGATACCATTCCCCAAAGCCAGAGCGGTACACAATGGCAGGCAGACCGCGACCGCGCGCGGACCAGACTGGCCTGTGATGAACTTCTGGCAGACCAACTGGCCATGCGTATTGCCAAGCAGGCCTCCCGCAGTCGCCCCGGGCGCAGCCTGCTGGGCAATGGCGTTTTACAACAACAAGCACTGGCAGCCTTTGGCCACCCACTTACACCGGGGCAAAAATATGTGCTGCGCCAGATAGAAGCCGATATGGCAGCACCGCACCGCATGAGCCGATTACTCCAAGGGGATGTGGGAGCAGGCAAAACACTGGTTGCACTGCTGGCCATGCTCCGTGCGGCCGAGGCCGGAGTTCAGGCAGCCATTATGGCTCCGACCGAAATTCTGGCCCGCCAGCACGCAGCAACATTTACGCGCCTTTCCCCCGTGCCGGTGGCATTTTTGTGCAGTTCAGTCAAAGGCAAGGCCCGCAAGCAGGCACTGGCGGATATGGCAGACGGCACAGCCAAACTGGTAGTGGGCACCCATGCACTGGTGCAGGAGACCGTAAAGTTTGCCGATCTGGGGTTAGCCGTTGTGGATGAGCAACATCGGTTTGGCGTGGACCAGCGCCTGACACTGGTGGAAAAAGGCCATCATGCGGACATGCTGGTGATGACCGCAACCCCTATCCCCCGCACCCTGCTGCTCACCCAGTTTGGGGACATGCAGGTCAGCCGCCTAGAAGGCAAACCATCGGGCCGCAAACCCATTCGCACGTCTTTGCACAGCCTGAATGCCATGAATGACATTCTGGAAGGCATTGCCCGCGCCTTGCAGGCTGGAGCGCAGATTTTTTGGGTCTGCCCTCTGGTTTCGGAAAGCGAGGCGTTGGATATTGCCGCAGCCGAAGCCCGGCAGGCTGTTCTGATCGACAGATTTGGGGACATGGTGGGGCTGGCCCATGGACGGCAGGATACAAACGTGCGTGAACAGGCGCTACAGGACTTTGCCAGCGGCAAAACCCGCATCTTGGTCGCTACAACGGTTATTGAGGTCGGGGTGGATGTGCCCTCAGCGACCATCATGATTATTGAGCACGCCGAACGCTTTGGTCTGGCACAGCTCCACCAGCTCCGGGGGCGCGTAGGCCGTGGCTCCAAGGCGTCTTATTGCTTAATGCTGCATGAGGAAGGATTGGGCCAAACAGCCCGCCGCCGCCTGAGCTGCCTGCGCGAAACCGAAGATGGTTTTTTGATTGCGGATGAAGACTTCCGTCTCCGTGGCGGCGGGGAGGCAACTGGCCGAAGGCAGTCTGGCCTGCCAGAATACCGGATGGCACCCGAAGTTCTGGTCGATCTGCTCCTCAGTACAGCCCATGCTGAAGCAGAACGTATTTTACCAGATATGGAAACGCATGAAGCCAGAACCTACCGCCTGCCCGCACCCGCCCGCCTGCTGTTGACACTTTTTGGCAAAACGGATGCAGCCCGCATTTTTAATGGCGGCTAATGTGACCAAAAGCGCGGTTAGCCGCCTGTTGCGGCTATCCACGCCTTAACCTGCCCTTCCGGATCTGCCTGTTGCGTAAAGGCGGACACGGCGGATACGCAATCTGCCCCCGCCTGCAGGCACAAAGGAGCGCGTTCAAGCGTAATTCCGCCAATAGCAACCAGTGGCATGGCACCAATCTGCCTTTTCCACTCCCCGAGCCGTTCAACTCCCTGCGGACCAAACGCCATTTTTTTTAACCGGGTTTCCCATATGGGGCCGAGTGCCACATAATCAGGTTCAAAGGTTAACGCCCGGTCCAGCTCTTCCTGACAATGGGTACTCAAGCCAACCTGTAACCGGCCATTGCGGATGGCGGTCATATCAGCGGTATCCAGATCTTCCTGCCCCAGATGAATGTAGGAAAGTCCCTCATCCAGCGCGATCCGCCAAAAATCGTTCAGGACCAGACATACATCGTGCCGCGCAGCATAGTCACGCGCCAGCCGGACCTGAGCGCGTAGCTCAGGCTCCGGCATATCCTTGACGCGGAGCTGAATGAAGCGCGCACCCGCAGCGCCAAGACGGTCCACCCACTGGGCGTTATCCACCACCGGATAAAATTTTTGCGGCAGAGTGCTCATCCCAAAAATGCCTTTCCTGCTACCGGGGTGGACGGCACCGCCATATCCCGCTCTTCCATTGGGTCAGCCATATGTGCCAGCATTCCTGCCTGAACAGCCAGACCAAAAGCCCGCGCCATGCCAACTGGATCACCAGCTTTGGCCACGGCGGTATTGATCAGAACCGCGTCATACCCCATTTCCAGCGCCTGCGCGGCATGAGAGGGCACACCTATGCCCGCATCGACAACCAACGGAACGGACGGAAAATGCGCCCGCATGGCACGCAACCCGAACAGGTTGTTCAACCCCTTGCCGGAGCCAATGGGGGCACCCCACGGCATAAGCACCTCACACCCGGCTGCCAGCAAGCGTTCGGCCACCACCAGATCTTCTGTTGTGTAAGGAAAGACCTTAAAGCCCTCCTCCGTTAAAATCCGGGCTGCCTCTACCAGCCCAAATACATCGGGCTGAAGCGTATCCAGCTCACCTATGACTTCCAGCTTGATCCAGTCCGTACCAAAGACCTCCCGCGCCATATGGGCGGTCGTTACAGCCTCCTTGACCGTATGGCAGCCTGCCGTATTGGGCAGCACGGGTACGCCCAGTTCCTGCACCAGAGACCAGAACGCCTGCCCGGCCCGCTCTCCCGCAGATTCGCGCCGGAGGGAGACGGTCAGAACGCCCGGACGGGCCGCCAGAACAGCATCACGCAAAATTTCGGGCGATGGGTACTGCGCAGTTCCCAGCATGAGTGCGGAGGACAGCTCCTGCCCATAAAACGATGCCGCCATACTTCTAGCCTCCCTGCATGGGAGCAACAATTTCTACCCTTGCCCCTGCATCCAGCGCTGCGTGCGCCCGCGCGGTTTTGGGCACAAACTGCCCGTTTAATGCCGTGGCAATGCGCGCACCGGCATATCCCAGCTCATCAATCAAGGCCGCCAGTGTACTGGCCGACACCTCCTGTGCCTGATCGTTGACGATTATCTTCATCGGGCATCACTCCTTGGGCCTTACGGCCCGAAAATCAGATCAGCGGCCTCCCGTGCCCGAGCGGGGGAGAGCAAAAAACCATGACGGTACATGCCATTAACATAGACATGCCGCCCCTGCTGCACCACGCGAGGCATATTATCAGGGTAGGAGGGGCGCAGTCCGGTTCCCATTTCCAGAATTTCGGCTTCCGCAAAACCGGGATGAAGTGTCCATGCGGAATTCAGCAGTTCCATCATGGAGCGCACGGTCATGCCGCCAGCATTCTCGCTTTCCACCATTGTGGCCCCAACCATGAACACATGGTTATCCCGCGGTACAATGTAAACCGGAATACGCGGGTGCAGCATACGCACAGGGCGGTGCAGAATAACATCGGGGCAACGCAGCAGCAGCATCTCGCCCCGGACCCCGCGCAGGTAGTCCAACTGGTCACGCACATGCAGGCCCGTGCAGTCCACCACCCAGTCAAACCCGCTCTCGTCCAAAGTCTGCGCGGTTGCCAGCACGACCTGCCCCCCCATTTGCAGCAGGCTTTGTGCCAAGGCTGGTAATGCCTTGCGGGGGTCTACATGCCCTTCATCCGCAAAGAACAGACCTTTTTGAAAACGTCCGGCAAGGTCCGGTTCCAGCCGTGCAATATCCGCTTCACCCACGGTTTGAAAATGGGACGTACGCCGCCCAAAACGGGCCAGTTCCCCCACATCGCGCGCAGGCGCCAGAACCAGACTACCTTCCCGCACCACACCGGGAACGTGGGCAGCCCACCAGTCAACCGAATCGACCGACTGGGCCGTAACTTCCGCCGGAGCAGACTCCGCCTCGCACCAAGGGGCCAGCATACCCCCTGCCATCCAGGAAGCCCCGGCCCCAACCCGTTCCGCGCAGTCATACAAGGTGACCACACCACCACGTTCGGCCAGTGTTACGGCGGCGGTCAGGCCCGCCACACCTGCCCCTTTAACCAGAATGCGCGGTTTGCCGTTCATAAGCCCTGCTTTCCACTGTGTGCCTGTTTGGCACATGTTATGCGATATGCGCGTGTTATAACACAAACGGCGCGCACCTTAACGCTCCGCCTCCCTGCCTGTCCTTCACAAAAAGCGAACCAACAACACCATAAGCAGACAACATTCTGTAATTGCAGTCACAATCCAGCGCACACCCATATACCCCGGCGGCACCCAGCCGCGCTGCCATGCTGCACGCTCTACAAGTGCGACAAGTGGAAAAGCCACAGCCAACAGGGCAATACCGGCCAAGGGGTGCCAAATAAGCCCGGTGCACGCCGCGGCCCAGCCCACCAGTGCTGGCACCACCCCAAGAAGCAGGCGCATATGATCCGTACGCCCGGCAGAGGCGACAAGAATGGTCCTGTCCGTCTCCAGCGCCTGCCCCCAATGAACCGCACCGATAAAGGAAAGGGAAATGGCGCCATACACAACCAGCGCCGTAAGCAGGTTGGGAACCGGGGTATGGGAATCGTAGAACACAATGCCGCATGTGCACACAATATAGGGCACAACACCTGCCAGCATTAGAACCACACCCAGAAAGGGAAGCTTGTTCATAGGGGGAAGGACAACCTTTTCTCTGTATTTTCTTGTTCTCAGTGTTGACAGAAAAGCCCAAGACGCTGCCACTAGCAACCGCATGGGCCAGAGGCCCCATGTGAGGTTTCGTCATAGATCAAGAATAAAAAACGGCGGTACCGGCCCCAGCCTGTACCCACTGACAAGCAGGAACAAACACACCATGAGCGCCATTGTTGACATCATCGCCCGCGAAATTCTGGATAGCCGTGGCAACCCCACCGTGGAAGTGGACGTGGAGCTGGCATCTGGCGCCAAAGGCCGTGCGGCAGTGCCTTCGGGTGCATCAACCGGCGCGCATGAGGCCGTGGAACTGCGCGATGGCGATTCCAAGCGTTACGGCGGCAAAGGTGTACTGAAAGCCATTGAAAATATCGAAAACGAAATTCTGCCAACCCTTCAGGGTGCAGAATCGGCAGACCAGATCGATATTGATAATGCCATGATCGACCTAGATGGCACGCCCAACAAAAGCCGTATGGGTGCCAACGCCATTCTGGGTGTTTCTCTCGCTGTTGCCAAAGCCACCGCAGCAGAACTGGAAGTCCCTCTTTACCGCTACGTTGGTGGCGCATTTGCCCACATCCTGCCTGTACCGATGATGAACATTGTCAACGGTGGCGAACATGCGGACAACCCGATCGACATTCAGGAATTCATGATCCAGCCGGTTGGTGCTCCTACCGTGGCTGACGCCATTCGCTGGGGTTCCGAAATTTTTGCACAGCTCAAAAAAGCCCTGAGTGCAGCAGGTCTGAACACCAACGTGGGGGATGAAGGCGGTTTTGCGCCAGCCCTTAAATCCGCAGATGAAGCACTTGGATTTATTACCCGCGCAGTGGAAGCCGCAGGCTACCGCCCCGGCCTGGATGTGACCTATGCTCTGGACTGCGCGAGCACCGAGTTCTTCAAAAACGGCAGGTACGTCATGGAAGGCGAAGGCAAAAGCTTCGATTCCGCTGGCATGGCCGCATATCTGGAAGATCTGGTCAGCCGCTACCCCATTGTTTCCATTGAAGACGGGATGGCCGAGGATGACTGGGAAGGATGGGCATTGCTGACCCAGACACTGGGCAAAAAAGTACAACTGGTCGGGGACGACCTGTTTGTTACCAACCCAGAACGCCTGCAACGCGGCATTAAGGCTGGCATTGCAAACTCCCTGCTGGTCAAGGTCAACCAGATTGGCACACTGACCGAGACACTACAGGCCGTGGAAATGGCGCACCGTGCAGGCTACACAGCCGTTATGAGCCACCGTTCCGGGGAAACGGAAGATTCCACCATTGCCGATCTGGCGGTTGCCACCAACTGCGGACAGATCAAAACCGGCTCCCTCTCGCGCTCTGACCGGACGGCCAAATACAACCAGTTGATCCGTATTGAGCAGGAGCTGGTAACTGCAGCCCAATATGCGGGGCGCACCATCCTCAAAAACAGCTAAGAGCGCCATAACGCTCCAAGCACTCTGGCCGGTCCCCCTTTAATGAGGGGGACCGGCTTTTTTGTGCACAACGCACTTTCCCACAGCGCCTAATATGGGTTAGACATTACTGAGTATTTATCTCTCTCTGTCACCACACCTTAAGGCTAGGAGCTGACCAAAAGTGCAGATTGGCCGTTTCTTCCGCCGTGTTATTCGGGCTGTGGTGCCCCCTTTGGCGTTTTTAAGCATTGCTGGCTATTTTGGCTGGAACGCAACACAGGGCGAGCATGGTATGCACGCATACCAGCAACAACTGGGGCTACTGGAGCAGGCCAAGCAGGCACGTTCGGATGCACAGGCCGAGCAAAACGCATGGAAGCGCCGCGTTAATGGCCTGCGGGAAAACACGCTGGATACGGATATTCTGGACGAACGCGCACGCGCCATGCTGAACATGGCCAACCGGAACGATGTTGTTGTACCCTACGACCGGCGCGATCCGCTTTTTTAAAACCCGGACCGGTTTTTTTACCTTAATTCCAGCCCGACTCTATTGGACATTACGACACAAAAAAACGGCGCTCTGGAGCGCCGTTTTTTTACACCATACCGATATGGCCAAAATTACTTAATTTTGGCTTCACGGAATACGACGTGCTTGCGTGCAACCGGGTCGTACTTCTTCAGTTCCATTTTACCCGTGTGTGCACGAGCGTTTTTCTTGGTCACATAGAAGTAACCGGTGTCAGCCGTCGAGACGAGACGGATCTTGATGACGTTGGTCTTGGCCATGACTTCCTCAGCAGAACATATTTACAGAGCCGGTCCATACGGCTCCGGCGGTGTTCAAGTTGCGGCAAAATGCGCATACAAAGGCAAAAGGTCAAGCTTTCTTACATCAATATGGCGCCGCGAACGCCAAAAGGAGACGATTTCATGCTGGATGTGGCAACCGCGCGGGCCAGAATTCTGGAAAACCTGCCATCCTGTGGGCAGGAAACAGTGGCCCTGACAGCAGCTTGTGGCCGCATTCTGGCGCAGGATGTTCACGCGCGCCGGGCCAACCCACCTGTTTGTGTATCCGCCATGGACGGATACGCCGTTCAGGCCGCAGATGCTTCCGCAGGAGCAACCCTGACAGTTATTGATGAAGCCCCCGCTGGCAGGCCTTCCAGCCGGACTGTGGTGTCTGGCACATGCATTCGTATTTATACTGGCAGTCAGGTTCCTGACGGGGCTGATGCCATTGTCATACAGGAAAACACCGAGCGGACCGACCAGACAGTCACCCTGACCCAGGCCGCACACACAGGTCAGTTCATTCGCAAACAGGGGCAGGATTTTGCGCAAGGTGCTGTGCTGCTGACCGCAGGCAGCAGACTCGGCCCACGGGATATCGGGCTGGCAGCCGCTGGTGGTCTGGTCTGGCTGCCAGTCCGCCGCCGCCCCCGCGTGGGTATTCTGGCAACAGGAGATGAAATACTCCTCCCCGGTGATACAGCCCCCCCCGATGGCATTTTCAACTCTGCCTCCTTCATGCTCTCAGCCCTGCTTACGCAGGAAGGGGCGGAAGCCATTGTGCTGCCCATAGCGCGCGATAACGCAAGCTCACTCTCCTCTGCTTTTGCCCATACCCATGATCTGGACATGCTGATCACCATTGGCGGAGCAAGCGTGGGCACCTACGACCTTGTACGCTCCACGTTGGAAGCAGAAGGACTGATCCAGAATTTCTGGAAAATAGCCATGCGTCCGGGTAAACCTCTTATGTCTGGCACGCTCAGGGGAATGCCTGTGCTGGGTTTGCCGGGCAATCCCGTGGCCGTTCTGGTTTGCAGTATGGTGTTTGTGCTACCCGCCCTCCACAAACTTATGGGGCGCTCTGCCTCCAACACACCAGACATGCAAACAGCCCTGCTGGGAGCAGACGTGAAAGAAAACGACCAGCGGCAGGACTTTTTACGCGCGACACTCCACACCAACGAAACGGGGCAACTGGTCGCCACTCCCTTTACCCGCCAAGACTCCGCTCAATTGAACATTCTGGCGCAAAGTCAGGCTCTGGTCATACGTACACCGCACGCAGCAGCCCAAAAAGCAGGAACACCTTGCAGCATCCTGCGGCTCCCCTGAATTAAACATTGACAAAAACAAGAACCTACATAGAACAAACTATGAGATTTATATTCCATTCCGAACTGACAGGCCGAGGTGCGAGATGCTGACCAGAAAACAGCACAAGCTTCTTCTTTTTATTGATTCGCACCTCAAACAGACCGGCTTTTCCCCCTCGTTTGATGAAATGCGCGAGGCTATGGGCCTACGCTCCAAGTCCGGTATTCATCGCCTGATTTCTGGTCTGGAAGAACGGGGTTTTCTGCGCCGTCACCACCACCGCGCCCGGGCGCTGGAGGTTATTCAACTCCCGGAAATGGAGGACGAACTGCCCTCCAACGTTATTCGCGGCAGCTTTACCCGGCAAAAACAGGATTCCATCAAAATTCCCCTCTATGGGCGTATTGCCGCTGGCCTGCCGATTGAAGCCATGGCAGATACCTCGAACTCCCTGTCCATCCCTGCCGATATGCTGGGGAGCGGGGATTATTATGCGCTAGAAGTCGCTGGGGATTCCATGATCGAGGCCGGGATCCTCGATGGTGATCAGGTCATTATTAAAAAATCCGATCAGGCAGAAAACGGGCAGATTGTGGTTGCTCTGATTGACAATCAGGAAGTCACGCTCAAGCGTTTACGCCGCAAAGGCAACATGATTGCGCTGGAACCTGCCAATGCCCGATACGAAACACGGATTGTCCCTGCAGAACGGTTGCATATTCAGGGCCATCTGGCCGGATTGATCCGCCATTACTAGATGGAGTGAATACTCCATCCCCATTGATGATATGGCCTGTGCCTTACAACATTAAGGGTCAGGCCGAAGGAGCGGTGCACAAACATCCTCCCACGCCGGAAAACGCGCTGCCACGGCAGATACGCTCTCCGGCGTAACCTGCTTAAGATGTTCAACTTCTGCCAGAATACGCACGTGCCCCTTGTGGGCAATGGTCTGGCTATTTGCGTTATTGAGCGGTCCATTCAGCACAACGCCTGCAACAGCAACACCCCTGCTTTTTAACGCCTGTATGCTTAACAGGGTATGATTGAGTGTGCCCAGCCCACTGCGGGCGACCAGCACAACAGGCAGCCCCCATTGCACTGCCAGATCCAGCATCATCACTGTATCTGTTACAGGAACCATCAGGCCACCGGCTCCCTCCACCACCAAAACCTTACCCTCTTCCACCCTGGGCAGCACAAGTTGGGCAGGATCTATGTGTACGCCTTCCGCCTCAGCCGCGGCCTGCGGTGAAAGAGAGGCCTGAAATGCCCCCGCGGGAGGAAAGCACAAAGGCTGGCCCGCCAGATCGGCCACCGTGCAGGTGTCCCCTTCCTCATCTGCCAGACCACTTTGCAGGGGCTTCCAGTATGCAGCCTGCCAACGTTTAACCAAGCAGGCAGACACAAATGTTTTGCCCACCCCTGTGTCCGTACCTGTTACAAAAACACCTGCAACCGGCGGTTTACGGAAACAGCCATACGCCAACTCCCACGTCATCGACGCTCCCATCTGATCCAAACGGCAGACTACGCGACGGAGCATCCCGGCCCCCATAGGCTTACGCCCCTTCTGGGGAACAGATGCGCCGGTGGCTTTAAGGTGTTTGATAAACCCAAGTGCATTACCAAAAACCTGCACGCAGTGTTCACGCTCCCACAGGCCAGAATACAGGTGTGGTATCCACCCATGTAACTGCGCATGGTCGGGATAAACAGGTGTGGCGGCCTGAGCACCTTCTGCCGCACAGGCGGCCTTCCACTCTGCAAAGGTGCCTGCGAGCAAAGTCGATACCGCTAACACGCCCCTCGGAGCCAACATATCGCCAAGGCGGGCCATAACCTGCTCTGGTTGTTCCAGCCATTGCATGACAAGATTGCCACAGATTACGTCAAACGGTCCGTCAACCGTTGGGTGGGCTGCATCCATCAACTTGAAGGTTGTTGAAGGCGGTGTATTGCGCCTGGCCCGTTCGAGCATATGGGGCGCAAAATCGGTTGCCACAATCTGTGCCTCTGGCCAAAGCCGAGCGAGTTGTGCGGTCAGCAGGCCGGTCCCACAGCCTATTTCCAAAATACGTTCCGGTTTTCTGCCCGCCAATATGCGTACAAGCCGTTCTGCCAGCGTCCGCGCTGCAAGGCGCTGCATGGTTGCAGCGCCTTCATATCCATCGGCCTGATCAAAACTGTGCCGTATGCGCTCCCTGTACGATGTGCCGGTCATTTACGCTCTCTGTTCCATCTTTTCTCGGGCATCCTGCAAAAACGCCACACAGTCCTGTAAATGGGTGTGTGGCAACATATGCCCACCATCCAGCCACTGTACGCCCGGACCACCAGCAAAACTCTCCTCGGTCATGGCGGGAGAGACAACGGGGTCCTGCCGGGCAGCCAACACACAATATTGCTCTGGAATACCAGCCAGTCTGGACCGGACATCCCCCGACACAAGCAACTCAAGCCCTTTTTGCAGGTTGGGAATACAAAGAGGCTGCTCCACCTCCCCCGCGCCGCATAGACCACGAAAATCAGCCAACACCTGCTCTGGCCTGCTGGACAGACCTTTAACCATACGCTGCAAAACCCGCACTTGCACCCCAGCCGCAAAATCTGGCCGTGCCGCAAAAGCCGCAAAGGCATTAATCCCTACCAGCCTGTTTGCACGGGAAAGTTCCATATGCTGTGCAAGCCACAAGAACCCCAGAGAATGCCCAATGCCCAGCATAGGGCGGCCCTGTGCCTGCACGGCCTGCACCTGCGCCATAGCCTGCGCAGGTGTGTTTGCCCCCTGCCCAACAAAACCCAGATCCAGCACACACGCATCCGCCCAACCCAGCGCAGCCAGCAAAGGAGTCCAGAAGTCCGGCCCAAAACCCCAGCCATGCACAAATACGGGCTGTACAGGCATTATTCCTGCTCCAGTGGGCATGTAGCCCTGACCGCATCCACCACGGCACGGGCCAGACCCTGCATCTGCTCGTAAGTATGATGGGCGTGGAAAACCACCCGCAAACGGCACCCTCCCGGTGGTACGGTTGGTGGGCGAATGGCAACTGCCAGAAAACCCGCCCGCTCTACCGCCTGAGCAACAGCAAGGGCGGTTTGTTCCGCCCCCACCACCACCGGCACGATCTGGGTGGTCGATGGCCCGACCTCCAGCCCAGCCTGAACCATTTTTGACCTGAACTGCGTGGCAAGGTCTGCCACATGCGCACGCTCGGCAGCCATGCCCGGCAGCAGGTCCAATGCGGCATCCACAGCGCCCAGCACCAGAGCAGAAGGTGCTGTGGAATAAATAAAGCCCGATGCCGTATTATCCAACCAGCGGCACACCGCATCAGATGCAGCCACAAACGCCCCCATCCCTCCGAGTGCCTTGCTAAAAGTCCCGATAATCAGATCTGCCTGTCCGCTGGCCAAACCCTTGCCCTGCTCGCCCAGAATGCCCGTGGCGTGCGCCTCGTCCACACATAAAAAAGCATTGTGCCGTTGGGTTATGCGCTGCAGTGTCGGCATATCTGCCCGGTCTCCATCCATGCTGAAAACGCTCTCGGTCAGCACAATTTTTAACCCGGCCCCCACTTCCTGCCCCAATAATGCATCCAGATGCGCCATATCATTATGCCGGAAACGTTTGGGGCGCACACCCGCTGCCGCACATCCGTGGTACAGGCTGGCATGAATCAAACGGTCCACCACAACAACGGGGGGGGCTCCCATAATCTGGGTAGAAAAACGCGCGAGTGCTGGCACGACAGAGGCATTGGCCTGCCAGCCCGAAGCAAGTATTCTGGCTGCTTCCATGTTTTTAAGCTGTGCCAGACGCCGCTCCAGTGCCACTGTTTGTGGCGGCGTACCTGTTACCAGACGGGAGGCACCACTCCCTGTTCCTTCTACCTTCGCCCACATATTTGCGCGCTCAAGCAGGAGCGGATGCGTGCGCAGGCCCAGATAATCGTTGGACGAAAAATCGACCAACACCGCATTACTCTCGGGGCGTTGCAATAATCCGGGGCCAGCCCCATGCCATTGCTGGCAGGAGCGCATACGCCCCTGCGCGGCAAAACCAGCCAGTCCCTGCTGGAAAAGATTGTCAAACCGGGTCATGACATCTCTGGTGCCGGAGCCAGCTCGCCCGGTCAATCATCTACAGGAACACTCCGCATGTCTGCTCCCGCTTCCATGCCCGACTGGTACCAACAGGGCCTCCCCCACATCTGGCTCCCATACAGCCAGATGAAGACCGCATCCGCTCCGCTGGCGGCACAGAGCACGCATGGGAGCCACATTACCCTGACCGATGAACGTACACTGGTGGATGGCGTGGCAGCATGGTGGACCGCCTGCCACGGTTACAACCACCCCTATATTCGTCAGGCGGTTATGAAGCAGTTGGAAACAATGCCGCACGTGATGTTCGGCGGCATGGTACACGAACCCGCCTTACGCCTGGCCAGCCGGTTATGCGCCCTGTTACCCGGCGATCTGGAACGGGTCTTTTTTACGGACTCCGGCTCCGTTGCCGTAGAAGTCGCCATGAAAATGGCGATCCAGTACCGGCTTAACAAAGGCGAGCACCAGCGCACAAAAATGCTGGCCTTCCGCGGCGGCTACCATGGAGACACGCTGGCCACCATGGCAGTATGCGACCCTGAGGAAGGGATGCACCATTTATATGGTTCGGCTTTGGCGGAACATGTTATTGCCCCCCTCCCGGTTGATGAGACCAGCACACGGGCTTTTATGGACCTGCTCGCCCGCCATGCGCACGAACTGGCTGGCATTATTATGGAGCCACTTGTGCAAGGCGCCGGGGGAATGCTTTTCCATGCCCCACAGGTTTTGCGCACGGTTCGCGCCGCAGCAGACCAGCATGACGTATTGCTGATTCTAGACGAAATTTTTACGGGTTTTGGCCGAACCGGAACACTCTTCGCCTGCGAACAGGCGGGCATTACGCCAGATATCATCACCCTTTCCAAAGCCCTGACGGGTGGCACCATGGCGCTTGCAGCAACGGTTGCGCGCCGCCATGTTTTTGAGGCGTTCTGGGCAGATAATCCTGACCACGCACTGATGCACGGCCCCACCTTTATGGCTAATCCGCTTGCCTGCGCCTGTGCCAATGCCTCTCTGGACTTATTCGAGGCAGAACCCCGGCTGGAACAGGTTGCCGCCATCAACGCGCTTATGACCGAAGCGCTGGAACCCTGCCGCACATTACCCGGCGTGCGGGATGTGCGTACACTTGGAGCCATTGGTGTTGTAGAACTGGACAGGATTGCCAACCCGGATGCCCTACGCCAGCAACTGATTGCCCATGGGGCATGGATACGGCCATTCCGTAATATTGTTTACCTTACCCCGGCCTTTACAATCAGCGAGCAGGACCTGCTGTTCCTGTGCCGTACCATCCATACTGTACTGGCAGCCTAGGGGACCGGGCTTTGCTGCAACCATGCGCGGGCGGCCTCTTCGTCCGTTTCCCGCGCATCAACCCATTGTGCCTGGCCGTTTGCATACTCCTCACGCTTCCAGAAGGGAGCGCCGGTCTTGAGCCTGTCGATCAAAAAAGTTGTAGCTTGCAGAGCCGCCGCGCGGTGTGATGCACTGGCACCCACAAAAACGATACCGGCCCCCACCTCCAGCCGCCCCACACGGTGGATGACTGTGCAGCCAGTCAGGTCAAACCGGGCCTGAGCCTCCTGCGCCAGTGCGTGCAAAATGCCCTCGGTCATGCCGGGGTAATGCTCAAGGGTCATGGCAACAAGCCCATCCCCGCCACGAACCTGCCCGACAAACAGACCAATCCCACCCGTAAGGGGCGAAAGGGCACTCAGGCGGGCTGTTTGCACGCCCACATCAAACGGAGCCGTCTGCACGGCAACATGGAGAGGCATAATCCGCTTAACCGCCCGTCATGGGGGGGAAAAAGGCAACTTCATCCCCCGGATGCACCACCTGTTCAAAGGTGCCCAATGTTTTGTTAATGGCAACACGCAGTCTGGGCTGTTCGGCAAATGCTGCTGCAATGGAAGGCGTTTCACCCTCAATCTGGTGGCGCAACGCTGTGACTGACAAACCATGCGGAGGAATAGCCACACTCAGGCTATCCAGCCCAACCTGCTCGCGTAAGGCTGCAAAAAACAAGACTGTTACATGATCCGCCATGATCCGCCCGATCCACCTTATAACTTGTAACATGCCCCTGCGCTGGCAGGGCGTTCATAGAGAATACACAGCCATGTCTGCCGCACCTAATGGGTCGGCAGATGCCCGGTACGGGGTGTACCTATGGTGCTGATTGACCCATCTGAATGGATAAGCGTTGTTGTGCCATCGCCATTTGGAATTTCAATGGGGGCTGCAGCGGCTTTGCCCCCCCCTGCTGGTTTGACCACATTCGATGGAAGGGCGGACGCACCGTATTCGCCATGCCCCACAACACCTTTATGAATACTCTCCTGCTCGCCAATGCTCATTTCCTGCCCATCTGGCAGTTGCGGGCCGGTGGCTGTTGCCTGCCCGGCAGCAGGTGGCCTGCCTGCCCGGCCTCTGGCCACATCCTCAAGCGTTGGCAAGGGGTCTGGGGGGCCGGGCCATATATTGCCGCCCTGAGGCAGAATGGGCACTTCCTTGGTGGCCTGCCCCTGTACTCGCCGCATATTCAGGTCCGAGCCTGATGGAGCATTAGGGTTTTCGCCGGGGAGAGTCATTGTGTCGGACATAACTTTTTCAAAGCCCGCACACCCACTCATCATGACGCACACTCCAAGAAGAGCGGCTCTTCGCATACCCAGACTCCGTATTACGCCATTATTCCGCAGCGACAGGTTCTTTCAAAGCCTGTCTTTCCGTGCGGCAGCACCCATAACACATGGCGCAACGCCAGTCGCCCAGACGTTGGCCTACGTGTTTGGGCCTTCTACAGATCTACGTGCTGCAACCCCTTGGTCAGATAATCCCATCCGGTAATCATTGTCAGCACCCCTGCAATCCAGAGCAGCACGGCACCAATCAGGGCTACAGGCAACCACGGCATACCCAGCAGTGCGCCTGTTCCATCTCCCGCCAGCAAAAAACCAATAGCCGTCATCTGAAAGCCGGTTTTCCACTTTGCCAGCCGGGTTACGGGCAGGCTGGCGCGCCGCTCTGCCAGATATTCACGCATACCAGATACCAGAATTTCCCGGCACAGAATGATAATGGCTGGCCACAGACTCTGGTATGGCAGACGCAAAAAACCAGCCAGCACCATAAGGCAGGCCCCCACAAGCAACTTGTCTGCTATGGAATCAAACATCCGCCCAAAGTCGGAAAGCTGGTGGCGCGAGCGGGCCAGTTTGCCATCAAAATAATCGGTAATACCGGCCAATATGAACAGAAAACACGCAATGGCGTCTGTTTGTGGCGTTCCCCATGCGGCAAATCCGACCACAATGGGGATTGCCACAATACGCGAAAGAGTCAGGACGTTGGGAAGGTCGGTCAACATTGCTGTCTATGCTAGCGCATTTCCCCCCGGACTGGAATGGTTTGACTTATCGCAAAGTCGTCAATCACGCACATTTCTCCCGCAATGCAGCCATTTGCCACCACCGGACTGGCCATACCGGATTTAATCCGATGACCAGCCGGGGTGAAAATGCCCATACACGGCCCGGGCAATCTCGCGGCTCACCCCCGGAGCGGCTTCCAGCGCATCCAGTCCTGCCTGTTTGACCGCACGGGCGGAACCAAACGTATTGAGCAGCATTTTTTTGCGTGCGGGCCCAATACCGGGAATATCATCCAGTTCGGACGTAACCAGCGCCTTGGAGCGGCCAGACCGATGGGTGGTAATGGCAAAGCGATGGGCCTCATCCCGCAGTCTTTGCAAATAGTACAGAACCGGATCCCGCTGATCGAGCTGGAACGGCTCCGTATGGTCCGTGTAAAACCACTCCCGCCCGGCATCCCGGTCCGGGCCTTTGGCAATGCCAACGAGCTTGACCCCCGACACCCCCAGATCTTCCAGTACGGTTTTAACGGCTGAATACTGGCCTGCCCCGCCGTCAATCAGCAGAACATCGGGCCAGTTTGAGGTATCGCCTTCATCCGCCTCCTTCAACGCGCGGCCAAAGCGGCGTTCCAGCACCTCCCGCATCATGGCAAAGTCATCCCCCGGCGTAATGGGGCCTTTAATGCGGAATTTGCGATAAGCCTTGCGGTTAAAACCCTCTGGCCCCCCCACAATCATCACGCCATAGGCGTGTGCGCCCTGAATGTGGCTGTTATCGTACACCTCAATGCGTTCTGGGGGGGCATCCAGACCAAAAACCTCGGCTACACCTTTAAGCAGCTTGGCCTGCCCGGCTGTTTCCGCCAGCCTACGGTTAAGTGCATCGCGCGCATTGGTCACGGCATGGTCAACGACCTGCTTTTTCTCCCCCCGTTGCGGGTTGAGAATATCCACTTTTTTGCCACGCCGGAGCGACAGTGCTTCTACCAGCAAAGCACTTTCCGCCAGAGGATGGTTCACCAGAATCTGGGCTGGGCAAGGCTTGTCATCATAAAACTGGACAATAAATGCGGACAGGATATCCGGCGCGGTCTCATCCTGCGCATGGGCGGGAAAAAAGGAGCGACTTCCATTGTTGCGTCCGCCACGCACAAAAAAGACCTGAATGCAGGTTTGTCCCGCTTCCTGCCAAAGACCGAACACGTCCGCATCCTGCAAGGAGGCAGGGTTGATCACATTGGAATCCTGCATTTGCGCCAATGCGCGAATACGGTCGCGCAGAACGGCGGCACGTTCAAAATCCAGTGCTTCAGCCGCCCTGTTCATATCCGCTCCCAGCGTGTCCCGCAGGGCGGTGTCCTTACCGGATAAAAAATCCCGCGCCTGTTCCACAAGCTGCCCGTAAGCCTGCTGGTCTATGCGCTCCACACAAGGGGCCGAACAGCGCTTGATCTGGAACAGCAGGCACGGACGACTGCGGCTGTTAAAAACCGAGTCCGCGCAGGACCGGAGCAAAAACACACGCTGGATCAAATTAAGCGTCTGATTGACTGCCCATGCGGAGGCAAATGGCCCCCACAGGCTGGCCCCCTTGACGGCCTTGCCCCTGTGCTTGGCAATCTGAGGAAAAGGCTGCCCATCTGTAAGCATAAGCCAAGGGTAGCTCTTGTCATCACGCAGCAGAATATTGAAGCGGGGCTTCATCCGCTTGATGTAGTTAGCCTCCAGCAGCAGGGCTTCGGCTTCTGTATGGGTGGTCACAATTTCCATAGATGCCGTCTCCGACACCATGCGCCGCAACCGTTCGGGCAAACGGGCTACCTGCGTATAGGATGTGACCCGCTTTTTAAGCGAAAGCGCTTTGCCCACATACAGCACCTCACCACGGCTGCCGAGCATACGGTACACCCCGGGCGAAAACGGCATGGTGCGCAAGGCGTGCCGGATAACCTCCACCCCTTTAAGGGGCACGGCCTCCACGGCATCACCCTGCGTTGGTGTGCCGTCCGGTGTTGAATTTTGTGCAGTCATCTGGTGCTCTTTGGGGGGCAATCAATTTCATCCACCGTTTTTGTGGATAAGTCTGTGGACGATGGGGGGCCGAAAGGGTGCAAACCGCAGATTTTCAGCCCTTCCAACGGATTGCATATTTTTTAATCAAACAAGTCAGAGCCTTGATTTGAAAGGATTTTACGCTTTAGCACTCTTTGCCGGTCTTTGCTTTTTTGAACTCTTTGTTGAAAATAGGGCATGTCAAGAGGAAGAGTGGACAAAATTTTCAGCCCGCATGGTGGGCTGTAATCTCGCTTTGTTCTGCTACCTGCTCCGCCTTTTCCAGCAGCCGCAAAAAATTTTCACCCCAGAAGGCAGCAATCTCGCTTTGGTCATACCCCCGGCGCATTAACTCGGCCGTAATGTTTACGCCCTGTGTGGCATCCTGCCAGTCTTCCAGGGCACCGCCCCCATCAAAATCGGAGGAAATGCCCACATACGCAGGTCCAAGCCGACGGACAACATAATCAATATGGTCCACCAGATCAGCCACCCCGGCAGAACGCCGCCCTTCCTCCGGTTTGGGTTTAAGAAAAGCAGGCATGGCAGTAATCTGGATCAGCCCACCACTGGCCTTGAGCGCATCAAGCTGTGCATCATCCAGATTCCGTGGGTGGTCACATAGCGTGCGCACGCACGAATGACTTGCAACCACTGGCGTTGCAGAAGCATCCACCGCCTGCAACATGGTCTGCTTGGATGCGTGAGAGACATCCACCAACAGGCCGAGCCTGTTCATTTCCCGCACAGCCTCACGCCCAAGGGCGGAAAGCCCTCCGTGCTTTTGTGGCGCATCACCCAGACTGGGACGGTGAATGGCCGCATCGGCCAAAGCATTGTGGCCATTATGGGTCAGGGTCACATACCGTGCACCACGCTGGCGGAACGCCCTTAACAGTGCAGGGTCTTCCCCCATACCGTAACCGTTCTCCACCGCAGGAATAACGGCAATAATACCCTTTTTGTGCGCGGCCCTGATATCGGCCACACGCGGGCAGATGGCGGCTGTTACACCATTATGCGTGCCCTGCATGGTGTTAATGGCATCCAGCATGGCAAGGCATTCCTGCTGCACCTGCTGGTGCGCCTCCGCCGTAACCGGCCCCTGCCCCGTATAGGCGACAAAACAGCCAGCCGACATGCCACCACGCTGCATTTTTGGCAGATCCACCTTACGCAAAGGCGTATCTTCAAATGCATCGCCTCTGTCCGGCCATGGAATATCAATGTGGCTGTCCAGTGAGAGAATGGCACTGTGCAGGTCTTGGGCTACCTGCGCGGAAATGGGTTGGGCATGGAGGGTCTTCATTCTTTAATATCATGGGGCGGATGCAAAAAATTGCAAGCCTCTCCGCCCCACTCCCTAAGGCTCACAGCCCCTCTTTTTACTTGCCCTGCACCGTGCAATACGCCATGCCCTGCCCATGCGACTTGTAACATGGAACATCAACTCCCTCCGCCTGCGTATGCCGCTGCTGGAAAAACTGACCACCACCTTGCAACCAGATGTTATCTGCCTGCAGGAAACCAAGGTGACAGACGAACTTTTTCCACTCGATGCCGTGCGCGCCCTTGGTTTTGAGCATCTGCATTACAAGGGCATGAAGAGCTATAATGGCGTGGCCATTCTCTCGCGCCTGCCACTCAGTGCCGCAACAGATACGCCCATCTGGTACGGCAAGGAGGACTGCCGCCACATTGCGGCAACCATTCATGCCCCAGGGGGCGACATAGCCCTGCATGATTTTTACGTACCCGCCGGAGGGGATGAACCAGACCCCGCGATCAACCCAAAATTTGCGCATAAACTGGCGTTTGTGGAGGAAGTCACAAACTGGTTTGCGCACCAAAAACCAAACCGCACAGTACTTGTTGGCGACTTTAACATTGCCCCGCTGGAGCATGATGTGTGGAACCACAAGCAGTTACTCAAAATTGTCAGCCACACTCCACCGGAAACCGAGCGCCTGACCAACTGGCAGCAAACAGGCTTTGTGGATGCCATGCGCCACTTTGTGCCTCCCCAAGACAAGCTTTACACTTGGTGGTCTTACCGTAACCGGGACTGGCGCAAATCCAACCGGGGCAGAAGGCTTGACCACATATGGGTTACGCCAGATCTGGTTCCACAGCTTGCTGGCATGAACGTGGTGCAGGATGCCAGAGACTGGCCCTCCCCCTCCGACCACGTTCCCGTGGTCATGGATTTTCTTCCCCTGTCATAAAAACCCCGGTGTTGGCCTGCTGCGCAGGTTCTAATAACGGTACTGCCATAGCAGACCAACACTACTGCCCGGATCATTTTCCGGCGTGGTAAAGCCGGTTACGGACCCACCGGTGCCTACCGTGGTGTTGAGCTTGAGGTGCTTGGTCAGGTCCACCTGAACCTGTGCCTGAGTCCCGGAACCGGAGGTGGCCTGTTTGGCCCCTACGTAAACACCTTTCATAACGTATTTACCCGCCTCCACGCTGCTCCCGCCATTACCCACGCCAGAACCGCCCCCCACGGCCAGCCTGTCCAGATGCAAGGTTTTGCGCAAAGTCCCCATCGGGTCAAAGGTCGTAAGCCCGGTCAGGGTTGCCAGCGCCGTACCCACCTCCACCATCTGGGTGGATGAAAGGGAGCGGGCATCGGTGCCAAAGAGCAGCATGGCCAGCACCTGATCCTGCGGTAGGGATGGTATGGAATCAAAGCTGATCTTGGGCGCACTGGCGTAGCCACCCACCTTGAGCATGGCTGTCTGCCCTTCAACCGCACGATCAGCCTCAAAATCCAACGTTGGGTCCAGTTTGTGGCCAACGCCCGAGCCATTAAAGCCAACCCGCCCTTTGGTGAAGTTGAGAGAAATTCCGGCAAGGTCAAAATTACCACGCTTGAGGTCAAACCCACCCGTTACAACAGGGGCCTGCGTGCTGCCCGTAACCCGCAGGCGGCCTGCCATTTCCGCATCCAGCCCATGACCACGCACAAAAAACTTGCCCGGAGAGACCAGCTTGAGGTCCAGCCCAATAACAGACTTGTGGGTACTGGCCGCCAGTTCCTCCTCCGCACGTTTTTTTTCTTCTCCGGGGCGGATCACATCCAGACGTGCAACGGATGAAGGCAGCGAGTTGGGAATATTAATTTCCACCCGCCGCAATTCCACTCCCCCCGCAACATCCATACGGGTCTGAATCTGCCCATTAACCGTTATGTCCGCATTGAGAATGGCGGTCAGCAGGTCGCTTGTAACCGGGCGGGCATCTTTGGCCAGCAAGTGCAGGTTAACGGGCATTCCCGGCATGGCAACGCCAACAAAGCCGGTCACACCAAGCGTGCCATCCCCTGCCTTGGCGTTCAGATTCTGAATCATGATCCGGTCGCGTGCCCCAACCACACGACCATTGATCGCGCTCAGGTGGAAGCCTTGGGCAAAATCCTGAAAATCTGCATTGATCAGATCAATCGCACCCGTAATGGCGGGGGATGCGGTAGTCCCCTTGATCTGTAGGGCCATTTGCATCTGCCCCTGCGCCTGCCGTGCCTGTGCCCCCAGAATGCCGTTGGCAATGCTCAGGTCCAGATGGCCATCAGTCCGCAAATCCAGCGCTCCGGCTTTGGAGAGCGGCGCATTCCCACGCACCTGCACCCCCAGCTTGGGCCCTGCCGAGGCATTGACCTGCACCTGTGCCTGTGTGCGGGCCAGATTGGCCGTAGCCTCCACCTGCAATGGTGGCACAGATGCCATGGCGGAACTCCCCGCCATGCGCAAATTGCTCCCCTTCAGCTGCACCTTGCCCTCGGGCTTATCCAAGGCACCAGAAAGCCTGGCAGAAAGCGCGACCACACCCGTGGCTTTTAAGCCGGGTACAAACGGCTGCGCCAACGCCGGAGTAATATTGCGAATATCCGCCGTAACCGACAGGCTGGGCTTGAGCCTGCCCGCCACATCCAGTGTTGCAGGCTGGCTCCCCGGCGCACTCAGCACCGCCCGCAGGTGGTCCAGACCCAGCGTATCCCCGAACGACACCAGGACCGGGGCCTGCAAACGCAGGATTTCTTCCTTGGCTGTAGCACTCAGTTTCTGGAGTTTGACCTGCTTGTCCGGCAGGTTCAGTACAGCCTGCGTATTCAGTGCCAAAGGTTTGCCCGACCAGCTTGCTGGCCCCACCTGAGCCGTAAGCAGCATTGCGTTATCGGGGCCTTTTGCACTCACAAGCGCCTGCCCGGTTACACCGGCCGCGGATAGGCCACCCAGACGTAACGTCAGGTCCGGAGTGGGGTGGAGAGCCGGGTCGGCAACCGTACCCTCCAGAGCAAGAGACCCAACACGCACCACTGGCGTTGTAACATTACCCTTGAGTTTGAGCGCCACCACAGGCTTGTCCGCCACAGTGGTGGTATTCACCGATGCCACCATGGAACCCGATAGTTTTTGCCCGACAAGCGGACCATAATCAGCCAGCCGCCCTATGCTGAGGTCCAGATTACCACGGGGTATAATTTCCTTTGGTGCAAGCGTTAGCGCACCCTGCCCTTTTGTGCTGTTCCACGCCAGTTTTTGCAGGTCGAGGTGGCGTATTCCATCCTCTGCCTGCCCAAAAGCCACATCCAGTTGCAATGGCGCACGATCCAGCACACCATTCAGGCCCAGCGTGCCTTGAGGGAGCGTGGGCAAATGGGCAACAGAGGCATCCAGCACCAATGACCCTTTGGCCATTGTGGCCGTACCAATATTGGCTTTTGCCCCCAGCGTAGCCGCAAAATCCTGCAATGGTCCTTTAAGGGCAAGCGCCAGAGTAGCATCTCCCCGCAGGCTCGGTGCCAGCTTGTCCAGTGCTGGCAAGCCAATAGTGGCTGCCATATCCACAGTCCGCCCGGTTTGCAGGCTACCATGCACCTTGGCATCCAACGCCTGCCCGCTAAGGGTAAGGGACGACAGATCTATCTGCTGCCCCGCAGGCAGGCTGCCCTGCGCGGGCAACGGGCGCATGGCAGCCACAAGTGCAATCTGCCCATCCGGGCCAAGCAGCCCCGCCGCCTGAGCCTGCCCCCCGGTAATGGCCAGCGGGCCATTAACCGCCAAATGCGTATCGCCCTGCGGGTTAAGCGGGCGGTCAAACTGCACATTCAACCCTGCATGACCGCGCAAGGGCACACCTGCGGCTTCGCCTATGGGCAGCAGGTCAGGCACATTCAGGCTGAGTGTCCCCTTCTGGGGGCTGGCGGCCTGCACCGTCCCGGACAGGGAGGCAACCGGATGTTCAAGCCTGAAGACCACCGGAATACCCGGCACGCCGGGTTTGGCTGTAGCATCCAGCGTTAAGGGAGCCGCTGCCAGCAGTGTTGGGGCTTTACCGGGGAGTCTCAGACCATCCGCCGTCAGGGTCAGATGGAGCTGTTCGGCAGCAGCATGAGCAGGCGCTCCTTCCCCTGCAAACCGAACCTTAAGAGCACCGACCTGTACACCGGAGGCAGCGAGTTGGTCAATATCCACCTGCGCTGTACCATGTGGTGCAGCCATTTTACCGCTCAAACGTGCGGCAAACCGCACCGCCTGCCACCCCATATCGGGCGTAAGACTCATCTGCGGGGCCTGCGCCGATGCTTCCAATGCCGTCAGCTGCTGCCCAAGCAGATCCAGCGTACCACGCACCTGTGCGCTTATGGCACCGGCGGACGCATTAAACGCCAGACTGGCAGCCTTGGCAGGCCCCTGCATATCCAGCTTGAGCGCAATGGGAGCCAGTTGCGGCATACCCAAACGGGTTACGGCAAAACCGTTCGCACCTTCGCTGGCGTTCAGATGAAGGGACAGATTGCCACCGCCTGTTGCCGTGGCAAGGCTGATCTGCCCTGGCACATCCAGCCTTTTGACCTGCAATGCAATATCCGACCGAGGGAGTCTGGGCAGGCTTAACCCATTAATAACCGGGTCAATATTGCCAAGTTTACCCCGACCACTCACGCTAAAACTGGCGGCTTGCCCGGCCAGAGGCGCCCCCACGTTAATCCGCTCCACCTCCAGCTTGCGAATATCCACCCCCAGTCGCAAGGAGGAGGGCGCGGAAGGTGACTCAGCTTTTGCAGGTTGCGCTGCGGAATCGGACACAGGCAGGCGTGGAATATCCAGCTCGGCCGCCGTAAAGGCATAAATACGAGCCTGACGCCCCAGCATGGCCAGAGGTGACCAGTCCAGCCGGACATCATGCAGTGTGAGCCACGCGCCCTGCCTGTCATGAATCTCAAGCGTTGCCACACGAAAATTATCGGGGAAACGGCCAGAAAGACCGGAGAGCGTGACCATTCCCCCGGTCAGCGATGTAGTCTGCCGGATGAGCATCCGCCGCCCGGCCCCGGTATTGGCCCCTACCAGCAACACGGTGGTTGCCAGCACACCAATCCCTACAAGCGAACCTGTGGCTAACAGCGCAAAACGCCCAACACGCCGCCAAACAGGGCGCGGGGGCGCTGGAGTGGACTGCGGCATCAGAATGTTTCCCCCAGCCCGATATAAAGGTCCCACGTATCGCCCCGTGGCGCACGGTTAAGGGGAACCGCCACATCCAGCCGAACCGGGCCTATGGGCGTATAATACCGCACACCACCACCCGCACCCACACGCAGGGTACCGGTAAAAGGCATACTGCTGCTGCCTACCTGCCCCGCATCTGCAAAAGCGGCCATGCCAAAGCTTTTAAACAAACGCTGCCTGTATTCCACCGACCCTGCATCCAGCGACGTACCACCAATGGCGTATTTGGTATGCCCGTACTGGGGGCCAACCCCCTGCCAGCGATAACCTCGCACCGTAGCACTCCCCCCTGCGTACATGCGCTGGTCGGGTGGAATGTCCCATGTCCCTGCGCCCTGAATACTGCCTATGGTGCCACGAAATGCAAAAATACTGCGTCCAGGACGGCTGATGCCAAGTTTGTGCAAATCCACATAGGTGGAGGCCGTGGCGTTCATGATTGTAAAAAATGATGTGCTGCCACCCTTATCCCCCAAAGAGAGCGAGGGCGTTACGTTAATGCTGGCACGCACACCATGGGTGGCTGGCTCAATCGGGTTGCCCACACCGGTGTTGTCGTAC
This sequence comes from Acetobacter syzygii, assembly GCF_000964225.1. GTDB lineage: Bacteria > Pseudomonadota > Alphaproteobacteria > Acetobacterales > Acetobacteraceae > Acetobacter > Acetobacter syzygii. The sequence goes on from NZ_BAMZ01000014.1 coordinate 133,024, forward strand.
ATGCCCGACAAGGGCGCTGACAGAATTGTATAGCTTCGTGACACGTTGAACTGTTCGATTCTTTCCTGCTCCGCAGCCAGTCCAAAATTTCCGTTCCAGTTTTTCGCCAACGGGCGCGTTACCCCACCACGCAGCAGCAAGGCCGTCTGCCGGTAGGACCAGAACAACTGCCGCAACCCCTCTATGCGGGCATTAAGATTCTGCCGGGACTCCAGAAAGTCTGGCTTAAAAAAGTCGGCATACACATCGTAACCCAAGCCCTGCTGGGCCGACCCGCCCAGACCCGTAATCAGGGCTGTCAGGCGCAGGCGCTCGGCATTGCCCAGCAGATTATTGTGGGTCCAGGTTGCGCCCACACGCGCACCAAGGTCGGTGGAATACCCCAATTCTGCCCCGACGGAATGGCGCTTGCCTTCCTGGAAGGAAAAATCGAGCGGCATGGTGCCATTAACCGCTTTGTCGGAACCATCCCTGACCGTAACGTTGGAAAAAACACCAAGGGTGGTCAGATCCTGCCGGGCCGCTTCTATGCGGGAGGGCTGGTACAACTCTCCTTCATGCACGGTCAGTCGTTTACGCACGAAGGACTCATGCACCTTTTTCAGCCCATCTGTGCTGATCTGGCCGATATTCAGCACCGGCCCCGGCACAACAGGGTAAACAATATCCAGTGTTCTGCTTGCCGGGCGCAGGTACGCCATGGGTTTATCAACCTGCGCAAGGGCATGTCCGCTCTCGCGCAGGGCATCAAGCAATCGGCCCCCTGCGGCCAGTACATCTGCCGCCACGGCTGGCTGCCCCGCGTGCAAACCAAAGGCCTTTTGCTCCGTATCGCTCAGATGGGGGGCAACACCCGTTGCACTTTCCACCAGCTTGACGGTTCCCAGATGGAACAGTGGCCCTTTATCCACCTTGACCGTAATATCCACTTTTTCATTTGCAGGAACGGTCTCAATCCACGATGCCAGAGCGGTGGACATACCATCCATGGTAACACCCTGCTTGCTGCTTTTGAGCAGGATATGCACCGTTCCATCATAGTATCCGCAGCTTTCCAGTGCTCCGCGCAGGCGGTCATATTCATTACGGACACGCCCTGCCAGCGCAAACGGCCCCACCGCACGCGTAGCCTGCAGGCTTAAAAGATCGGACGAAGTTTTAAGCGCAGTATCCAGATCACTCTGCCCCGTGGGGGCCAGAGTTGTGACGTATGGCTGCGGATCTGCCGCACGCACGGCACACGTAAATGCGCTCCAGAGCACGGCTCCAGCCAAAAGGCGATTCGTTGCTCCGGCAAACCTGACCAGTAAGTTACGGTTGTAAACGGCCACTATCCTTGTCTGTCCGTTGCCAAATAAAGGCCATGTGACCTCCTACCCGGCTGTATTTTGGCATATCTACCCTGCCTATAACCACACCATGACAAAAATTAGATCCATCCGCCAAAAAAAACCTTCACACACGCGATGGATTGTCCCCGTGCCCATCTTCGCGGTATGAGAACGCATGTTTTTGTGTTTCTTCCACATTACTGCCCGTTCCTTGGCCTGCCCGGCCAGCCTCTGGCAGAAGCAGGACCATGCGCACCAAGCCTGACCAACCTACGCAGCCCCTGCCCTTGGGCACGCCTGCCTCCGCCCCGATCTCTCCCCTTCCTGCATGGGTAGATGCGTTGTTCCGCCGTACAGGGGAGGCGCGTTCAGCCATACGACTGATGGGACTCCTTGTGTGGGTTCCTCTTTCCGTTGGGTTTGAGGCCTGCCTGCTCCCTGTTCCCGGCACGGCCAAAATCCGCTGGACGCGGGTCATCTGGGGCGTGCTGTGCCGCATTATTGGCCTGCGTATATCCGTTAAAGGCAAGCGGGCGGGCACTGTTGGCGGGTTAAAGGCGCGCAAACGGGGTGAACGCCCGGTTATTTACATCTCCAACCATATGTCCTGGCTGGATGTGCCTGTGCTGGGCACGTTGCTGCCATCTGTCTTTGTTGCCAAGGGCGATATTGAAAAATGGCCGGTCATGGGGCTGGTCTCCCATATTGGCCGCACCATTTTTGTCAGCCGCCAGCGCAGCACTACCGGGCGCGAACGCGATCAGATGATCCAGCGCATGGTAGATGGCGATAATCTGGTGCTGTTCCCTGAAGGAACATCGTCCGATGGGTCGCGCGTTCTGCCTTTCATGTCGGCTTTTTTTGCCATAGCCAAACTCCCCAAACTCAAGGAAGGCATGGACCCAAGCCTGCTGCCAGTAACTTATAAACCCGGCATGGCGCCACTCATCCAGCCCGTATCCCTTGTGTATGACCAACTCGAAGGTCTGCCGATCAGCCGTTTCCGCCGCCCGGTCTTTTCATGGTATGGCGATATGGATCTTGGACCCCATGTCTGGCAGCTTTTGCAATGGAAACGCTCCCACGTAACCGTTGTTCTGCACGAACCGCTGGACCCGGACATGTTCCCCAGCCGCAAGGCGCTGGCACAGACGGCATGGACCGCCGTAGCCGCTGGCTGCGCGGACCTGCGGCAAAACCGCGAACCCCGGATCCAGTCCGGGCGGTTTGATGCGGCCTCGCTTCCGGCCAATTTTTTGCCTGCCCATACCAAGAAAACAAAACTGCTGCTTGACAGGGCGGCCTCATTTTTTGCTTCATTCAAAAAGAGGACATAACCAGCGGAAGCGCACCCTGCGGCTTCCGCACTGTTCAGGACAGGAGACCACACTGTCAGGCACGGCATGGCCCTTATTCTGCACGATGCACCCCCGCTCACACGCCAAACGTGAGAAAAGAAGCTTGACCTGCGCCGCCTCTCGCCTGATGTCCTCTTTCCGTCGCATGGAATGGGCCTGCGGCAGAGCGGAGTGGCAGCCATTATGACCCGAACCCCCGACCAGACAGCACCATCACGCGCCCTGCATGTGATTACCTGGGGCTGCCAGATGAACGTGTACGACAGTGCACGCATGGGGGATGTTCTGCGCCCGCTGGGCTACCAGCCGGTGGACACGCCCGATACGGCAGACATGATTATCCTCAACACCTGCCACATCCGCGACCGCGCAGCGGAAAAGGTTTTTTCCGAACTGGGCAGGCTACGGCTGATCAAGGAGGCGCGCAAAGCACTTGGGCAGCAGACCATTATTGCCGTAGCTGGTTGTGTTGCTCAGGCCGAGGGGCAGGAAATTCTGGCCCGCGCTCCGTATGTGGATATTGTGCTTGGCCCACAAACCTACCATCGGCTGCCCGAAATGGTGGCCCGTGCGGCCCGTGCGGGCAATGCTATTATAGAAACCGATTTTCCCGCAGAGCAGAAATTTGATTTTCTGCCGGAAAGCGAAGCCCCGCAAACACCGGGCAACTACACCGCGTTCCTGACCATTCAGGAAGGGTGCGACAAGTTCTGCTCTTTTTGCGTGGTGCCTTATACACGCGGGGCAGAAAGCAGCCGCCCCGTGCAGTCCGTGCTGGCCGAAGCCCGCCGCATGGCCCAAAGCGGCGTGCAGGAGATCAGCCTGCTGGGGCAGAACGTCAACGCTTATCATGGGGAAGGGCCAGATGGCACCGTATGGGATCTGACCCGTCTGGCCTATGCACTGGCGGAAATTCCCGGCCTCTCACGCATACGGTACACCACCTCCCACCCACGGGACATGAATGATGCGCTGATCGCTGCTCACCGCGACCTCCCCCAGCTTATGCCGTTCCTGCACCTGCCCGTGCAGTCCGGCTCTGACCGTATTCTGCGCGCCATGAACAGAGGTCACACGGCAGACGAATACCGTGACCTTGTCCATCGCCTGCGTGCGGCTCGGCCAGACCTTGCCCTGTCCTCCGACTTTATTATCGGCCACCCCGGTGAAACGGAGGAAGATTTTGAAGCCACCATGCAGCTTGTGCGCGATGTAGGCTTTGCACTGGCCTATTCCTTTAAATACTCCCCGCGCCCGGGCACTCCCGCTGCGGGAGCCCCCCTGCAGGTTCCCGAGGATGTAAAGGATGCCCGCCTGCAAGCGCTGCAAAAGCTTCTGCGCGAGCAGCAGGATGCGTTTAACGCCTCCATGGTTGGCAAAACCGTACCCGTTCTGTTTACATCCAAAGGGCGCAAACCCGGACAGATTGCAGGACGTTCCCCCTGGCTCCAGCCGGTCCATGTGATCGGGCCTGACCACCTGATCGGTCAGGAACTGCCAGTGCGCATAACAGAACGCCTGACCAACTCACTGGGCGGTCTTTTGGAAGAGGAGAAAGTTTACGCTTGAATACCACGCGCACGTCCCCCCCTCCTTCCGTCGCGGTTGCGGAGCTGGCTCAGCCCGTAACGCTGCAATTTGAAAACAATGCGCTTCTTGCCCGTCTGGTCGGTGACCACGACCGGCACCTGCGCTGCCTGGAAGAAGGGCTGGAAGTGGACGTTGCACGGCGTGGCAACCGTATTTCCATTCGTGGTCTGCCCGAGACCACGTCTCTCGCCCGTATAACCCTGAGCCTGCTTTACCAAAAGCTGGCGGCGGGAGAGACCATAGACATCAGCGCAGTAGAGGCGGCCATACGCATGTCCAAAGTACATGAAAGCAGACCCACCCTCCCCCTGTCTGTTGCTCCGGCAACCCCTGTTGCAAACTACGATTCCGCACTTCCCGTTATCCGATTGCGGCATGGCAACATAGAACCCCGCTCCCCCGGACAGGCTGAGTATATGCGCGCACTGGCCAGCAGGGAGCTTGTGTTTGGCATTGGCCCCGCCGGAACGGGCAAAACCTATCTGGCCGTAGCACAGGCCGTATCTCTTTTACTGGCAGGCTCGATTGACCGGATCATTCTCTCCCGCCCTGCGGTCGAAGCCGGTGAACGGCTGGGTTTTTTGCCCGGAGACATGAAGGACAAGATCGACCCTTACCTGCGCCCTCTTTACGATGCCCTGCACGACATGCTCCCCGGTGATCAGGTCATGCGCCGCATGAGCGCTGGCGAGATTGAGGTTGCCCCCCTTGCCTTCATGCGCGGGCGTACGCTTTCCCACGCATTTGTTATTCTGGACGAAGCCCAGAACACCACCATTGCACAGATGAAAATGTTTCTAACCCGGCTAGGTCCGGGGTCTCGCATGGTTGTAACTGGGGATCTGACACAGATCGACCTGCCATACGACACCCCATCGGGCCTGCAGGATGCCGTGAATACGCTTGAAAACGTAAAGGGAATTACCATTTCCCGTTTTGAAGCAGCAGATGTTGTGCGACACAAGCTGGTCGCGCGCATTATTGAAGCTTATGATGCAAAGACGACGACGGCTGATAAAAAAGGGCATTCCCGCCACAAGGGCCGTCAGGAGAACAATGGAACCGCGAAGTAGTCTTGCCCCCGTCTTGACGCAAGAGGTGGCCGACTCTCTGGATATGGACCCGTATCCAGAGAGTTTTCATGATGAATGCCTCCAGAACGGCACGGAAGTGCTGGTCCGGGACATACGCTGGCGCTCCCATGTGCCTGCGCCCGAAAAAACCGTGCGGCGCGCTTTGGCAGCCTGTGCAGAGTACGGGCTGGAACCAGGCAGCGTTGTGCTGGCAACAGACCGGGCCGTGCGGCTCCTTAATGGCAGGCACCGCGGCAAGCACAAACCCACCAATGTGCTGACATTCGAGCCCCCTCCGGGTTACGCTGGTGGCGATATTATTCTGGCGCTGGAAACCGTAGTCCGCGAAGCACGCAAGGCAGGCAGGCCAGTCAGCCACCATCTGGCCCATCTGGTTGTGCATGGCAGCTTGCATCTGGCCGGATACGACCATCACCACCCAGGCGAAGCACGGGAAATGGAAATGCTGGAATCCCGCCTGCTTTCCCGCATGAAAGTGCCTAACCCGTGGAAGACCCGGTCATGAGTGAACACGACACCTCTTCTGAACGGGTGGAGCCTTCCGGGCGCGGCCTGTTCTCCTTCTTTCAGCGCAAAAAACCAACGGGGGGGCTACGCAGTTCCATTGCGGCCCTTGTACAGCAGGCCGCAGAAGCCGGTGATGAAACCGCGCCAGATGGTGAAAAACCGGAACTAGACCGGCAGGAACGCGCGCTTATTGCCAACATCCTGCGGCTACGCAATATCTCCGCTGATGATGTGATGGTGCCACGGGCCGATATTGTTGCCATGCCCGTTTCCATCAGTCTGGACGAAGCACTGGCCATGATGCGGCGGGAAAACCACTCCCGTATGCCCGTTTACCGTGACCAGCTTGATGACATTGTCGGCATGATCCACGTTAAGGATCTGATTGCTTATGTTGGCACCAGCGAGGCGTTCAATCTGGAACCCCTGCTCCGCCAGCCACTGTTTATTGCCCCGCAAATTCCCGTACTCGACCTGCTGTTGCAGATGCGCCAGCGCCACATGCACCTTGCCCTTGTGATTGACGAATACGGCGGGATTGATGGGCTGGTAACGATTGAAGATCTGATCGAAACCATTGTGGGCGATATTTCGGACGAACATGATGAACCAGAAGCTGTTCTGATTACCCCCCGCCCTGATGGTTCGTTTGATGTCGATGCCCGCTGCCCGGTGGAAGAGTTTGAGCAAAAAATTGGCCCGATTCTGACCGACAGCGAAAAAGAAGCTGAGATCGAAACCATTGGTGGCCTTGTGTTCCGCATGGCGGGGCATGTTCCGACCCGGGGCGAGGTACTCACGCACGAAAACGGCTACCTGTTCCGCGTGCTGGATGCCGATGCCCGGCATATTCGCCGCGTGCGGGTCCGCAGGCTTGTAAGCGAGGGGGAAAACTCCCCCAATCCGCAGGCACTGGCAGCCCAACCGTCAACAACAGGTTGACGGTTGTTCTTTCTGGCTCCATCCCTGTTTGCTGAATTGTGATCCATTGATCGGGAAGGCTTGGTTCTCATGTCCTTTACACGTCGTTCTTTTCTTGTCGCCACGGGTGCGGCGCTGACTGCCGGGTCCCTCCAGAGCGGAGCTTTTGCAGCCGATGCACCGGATGCACGCTTTACGCCACGCGTTCTGGGCAACCCGGATGCCAAGATCGTTGTGGAAGAATGGTTCTCCCTGACCTGCATCCATTGCGCGCATTTTGCGGAAGAGACCTTCCCACAGGTTAAAAAGAACCTGATCGACACGGGCAAGATCCGCTACGTCTTCCACGACTTCCCGACCGATCAGCTTGCAACCCTTGCTGCCATGGTTGCCCGGACGTTGCCTGCAGAACGATACGAACCATTCTGCTCGGCAGTTCTCTCCAGTCTGGACCGCTGGGCCTACAATAACGAGGCCGACCATAAAGCCGAACTGCAAAAAATTGCAGCTTTTGCCGGTATGCCTGCAGAAACGTTTGAAAAAGCCGTAACAGACCAGAAACTGCTTGATTTTATTATGAAAGAGCAGAGCGAAGCGCAGGATAAATATAACATTGAATCCACGCCGACCTTCCGCTTCAACAACAAGGAGCAGGTGTCTAGCGCCCTCTCCTACGATGATTTTGTCAAATATCTGACAAAGGCAGGCTGACTGTTTTAAACAGTCAGCCCTTCCGACCAGAAAAATACGTGTCTGTATGACGGTTCGTTTTGTTCGCCTCCGCATTGTGGGGTTCAAAAGCTTTGCCGACCCCATAACCGTGGAGCTGCTACCCGGTTTGACCGGCGTTGTTGGCCCTAACGGGTGCGGTAAATCCAACGTGGTGGAAGCACTACGCTGGGTTATGGGCGAATCCTCCGCGCGCTCCCTGCGCGGGGGAGAAATGGATGACCTTATTTTTGCTGGCACAGCAGGCCGCCCGGCCCGTTCGCTGGCAGAGGTCACGGTTACGCTGGAAGGCACCAGAGGGTTCGGCCCCGCAGCCTTTGCCGATCTGGACGAACTCCAGATTACCCGCAGGGCAGAGCGTGGGTCCGGCAGTGATTACCGTATTAACGGTCGTCCGGTACGTGCACGCGATGTACAGACCCTTTTTGCCGATCTGGCATCTGGCGCACGGTCTTCCGCCATGGTCAGTCAGGGCCGGGTGGCCATGCTGGTTGGTGCAAGGCCGGAAGAACGCCGCAGCATTTTAGAAGAAGCAGCAGGCATTACTGGCCTCCATGCCCGACGGCATGAAGCCGAGATTAAGCTCCGCGCGACCGAAAACAACCTGACCCGGGCAGAAGACCGCCGCCAGCAACTGGCCGAACGCCTGGAGGGGCTGACCGAGCAATCCCGCGAAGCCACGCGTTACCGGGAAATTTCGGCCGCCCTGCGGGAAGCAGAAACCGAATTACTGGCGGTTTTACACGCACGGGCCAGACTGGCCGTTGCACGGGCAGCGGACACCGCAGCACAGGCCCGTAAAAGCCTGACCGAACATGAAGAAGCCGCAGAAACTGCGGTTCTGGCGGAATTTGAGGCCACAAAAGCCCTCCCCTCCCTCCGTGAGCAAGCCGATGCTGCCCGTACTGCGCTGGAGCGGTGCCGTGTGCTGGCAGAAGGCGTTGTTCGGGAAGAAGAACGTGCAGCAGCACAGGCACAGGCCGCCGCCGAACTGTTGCAGCAACACGAAGCCGATGCACAGGCTGCAACAATCCGCCTACAGGATGCACAGGCCGCGCTAGAACGCCTGAAAGCCAATAAGGCGGAGGCATTAGCGGCCCAGACATCGCTGCCTACCCGCACAGCAGAAGCCGGGCAGCACTTGCAACAGCTCTCTTCCCAACTGAGCGAAACTGAACAGGCACTTGCCAGCCTGACCGCAGAGCTGAACGCCGCGCAGGCAGGCAAGGAGCGGGCGGAAGAAGGCTTAACCCATGCCCGCACCCAGCATGAACGGGTATGCAATGCGCTCAATACCATTCAGGCAGATATTGCGGCGCTGGAAGCCCAACTCCCTACCGAGCAGGCTTTGACAACAGCGCAGGATTGCGCAGATCAGGCCATTCTGGCCCAGCAGGCAGCCAGAACGGCACAGGAAGACGCAGAACGCCTGACAGCCCAGTGCAATATTGACCTCTCGATTGCCAAAAATAACGCGCAGGCAGCCGAAACAGCCCAGAATGAGCAAAAAAAGGCACTGGATCAGGCCCGGCAACGCCTGAATGCGCTGCATGGTGAACTCAAGACTGCGGAAAAACGCCACGCGGAGGCACTGGAAGCTCTGGTCAAACCAGAGGTTCTGACACACCTGCAAACACAAAAAGAGAACGCCGCCGCAGCCTTTGATCTGGCACACCAGACACAGGAAAAAGCCGAGGCAGAGCGCCGCGCGGCCAGTACAGCCTTTACCGATGCGAGCCGCACTGCGCAGGAGGCCGAAGCCCACCAGCGCAATGTGACCGAGACCCTCCGCACCGCCCGCACCACACAGCAGCGCGCACAGCAGGAAGCAGAAACTCTTGCACGTGAGCTGGAAAAAGTTCGGGCAGAGGCCATTGCCGACAGTGTGCTGGAATCGGCCAAACAAGCCCGCGCCGAACAGGAACAGGCACTCGCCCAGACGGGAGAAGCACTGGAACAGGCCGAGCAGAGCCTGAACCAGCACAAAGCCCTCCATGCCACAGCCCACGAACAGCAAACCTTACTCCAGACCGAACTAACCCGCTTACAGGCGCAGGCAGAAGGGCTGGATCAGGCTCTGGGGCAGGACAGCGCGGTGGCGGAAAACCCCGTTTCCGCCCTGATCTCTGTTCCTGAAGAATACGAGAACGCGCTCGCAGCCGCTCTGGCAGAAGGGCTGGATGCCCCCGCGGCAGCAGATGCACCGCAAGGCTGGCTGCAACTCCCGCCAGACAACATGCCCGCCCTGCCCGGTGGAGCAATCGCGCTAAAGCACGCCATTACAGCTCCACCGGAGCTGGACCGTGTTCTGCTCTGCACAGGGGTTCTGCCCGATGGCGCAGAGGGGCATGAACTGCAACAGGCTCTGGCACCGGGGCAATGCCTTGTTTCCAAAGCGGGTGACGTGTGGCGTTGGGATGGTTTTTATGCCCACGCAGGAGGGAGCAGCACCGCAGCCCGCAGGCTGGCCCAGCGCCGCATTCTACGCGAAACACAAGACCGCATTACGGCGCTCAAGGCCAATGCGCCCGCACTGGAAGAACAGGTAGCCACCTGCGCTACGGCCCTGCAAACCAACGAAGACCTACTCAAGGACCTCCGGAGCACACGGCATACGCAGGAACAGGCACTCCAAAAAGCCCGTGCACACGAGACCGAAACTGAACGACGCCACGCCTCCTACCGTGCACGCGTGGATGCCATACTGCCCCAGCATGACCGCGCACAGGCTGCGCTGGCTGAAGCCAAGACCACTGTGGCCAATGCCCAGTCCATGCACGATAATCTGCCATCATTACACGATATTCAGTCTGCGCTTGCTGCTACGCGGGAGAAAAATGCAGCGGCACAGGCTGCCGAGCAGCAGGCTCATACCGCCTTCAAACAGGCGCAGGCCACGTTGCAGGCCGCACAGGACAAGCTGGCACAGGCCGAGCAGCAACATGCCTCTGCCACCACCCGGCTGGAAACCCTAACCCCCGAACTCGAACGTCTGCGCCATAATCTGGCAACCGAGTCCCAAAGTGTAGCCGAACTCGAAGGCCGCCTTGCCTCCGCCCACGCGCTGCAACAGGCACAAGCGGCTCTGCAAGTCGCCCAGAACACCCTGCGCGAAGCCGAATCAGCCCTGCACGCCGCAACGCAGGCAGCCGTACAGGCAAACGAGCAGGCAACGTCCGCCGCACAGGCCCTCCGCACATTGCAAGAAACAGGTCTGGCATTGCGCAGCCGCCTGTCTGGCCTGAACCCGCGACAGGCAGAATTACACACCGAATGCGCGGAAGCAGAACAACACCTCCAGGCTGCTCAGGCTACGTTGGAAGCCGCCTTGGCAGCACTCCCGGCCGATGCTCCGGCCAGACTGGAGCAGCTTACGGCACAACGCAGTACTCTTCTGGGTGATCTGGATACAACGCGCGAACTACGCGCAGCCCTGCAAGCCGAAGCCTCCACACTGACTGCCCGGCTGGAAGCCCTGAATGCAGCCGAAGCAGAATGGACTGCCCGCGAAGCCACGGCACGCACGGACAATACCAATGCCCTCCAGAGGCTGGAAAGTGCCCGCGCCAATCACAGCCGGGTCGCAGAACTCCCCACAGCAGCACTGCAGCAGAAAGCCAGCACACTTGCTGCTCTGGAAGATGCAGAAGACCATTTTACCAAGACCGACCAGCTCCGCGCCGAGGCCGAAGCCGCTCTGACCAACGCCCACGAACAGCGGCGCAAAACCGAAGGTGAACTGGCTACTGCCCGTGAGAACCTGCTAAAAGCAGAGGGCAAAAGCGAGCAGGCGCAGGCCATTCTAGACCAGCTTCTGGTAGAAACGCCGGTCCCTCCCAGACAACCAGTTTCTGACCTGACGGAAGGGACGGAAACCTCGCTCCGCCGCAAGATCAGCCGGTTAAGCCGTGAGCGGGATGATATGGGCCCCGTCAACCTGCGCGCGGAACTGGAAGCAGAGGAAGCCTCCACCCAGGCCCAGACTCTGGGCGCGGAAATGACAGATCTGGAAGAAGCCATAACCCGGTTGCGCGGCTCCATTGGTTCGCTCAACAAGGAAGGCCGGGAACGGCTTATGGCTGTTTTTACGCAGGTTGATCAGCACTTCCAGTCTCTCTTCACACGGATGTTCGGCGGCGGACGTGCCCATCTGGGGCTGGTTGGCAGTGATGATCCACTGGAAGCCGGGCTGGAAATTTACGCGCAGCCACCCGGCAAAAAGCTGGCCACGCTCTCGCTCCTGTCGGGAGGTGAACAAGCTTTAACCGCTCTTTCCTTGATTTTTGCTGTTTTCCGCTGTAACCCTGCTCCGATATGCGTATTGGACGAAGTGGATGCTCCACTTGATGACGCCAATGTAGGGCGCTTTAGCGCGCTGCTTGGTGACATGGTTGCCGAAGCCGGTACGCGTTTTCTGGTTGTGACACACCACCAGCTCACTATGGCCCATATGGACCAGCTATTTGGTGTAACCATGCAGGAGCGCGGAGTAAGCCGCGTTCTTTCTGTTGATCTGGCTAAAGCGGCCTCCATGGTCGGTCAGAAGAACAAGGAACCCACTCATGTCACATCCTGAAAAGGGCGATGGCATATCTGTCTGCTGCAATGCCACCAGTTCCCGCAGGTGTTTGAAAAAAATTGCCTTTGCGGCAACTCTCTGTGTTGCCTCTGTGACGCTACTGGCAATCCACCACACAAAAACCAGTGGTATTATGGCGCGCATTCATCATGGTCTTATTATGTGCGCCAGCAATACCGGCACACAGAACATTGCACAGGCCGCCACCATATCGTCCATTGAGCGACCGAGCATGGTGCGTCTGAGCCTTACCAGTGGTGCGGATGGGCAGGTCGATGTGGAACCGGGGAGCAGTTCGCTTGCCACTGTTCTGGATACGGCAAGCCATTCAAACACATTGCTTATGCTGGATCTGCACGGGACTGACCCTAAAAAGGTCGCTCGCCAGGTCAGCAAGGCTCATATGCGTGACCGGGTCATTTTTGTTCCGGCAGATTACAAAGACGCCGCTGCCGCCCTAAAAGCCGATTCCAAGGTTATGGTGGCCATTCACGTTAATTCCGAGCGCGATGCCTACAACGCGCACCGTATGGCGGGGCGTCACCCTTACGCTGCGTACCTCTCCCCTTCTGCATCACCCAGCCTGTTCTCGCTGGTTCACCGCGATGCCGAAGCCATTATTACGGACACGCCATCGTCTCAGGTTTCCACGGCTGATTTTCTGGCAAACAGACCGGTTGACATTATGATCACCCATCAGCCCTATCAGCTCACCACATCGCTTGCTGCACCACTGGCCCACGCCGAATAACCAGAACGTTCCATAGCTACGTCTGCAAAGTTAACGGCAAGACGCTCAATAAGTTGCCTCTTCCACCATAAAAAAAGCCCCTGCTCCTGAACAAAGAGCAAGGGCCATAACAATGAACCGGCTGCTCCCGATTATGCGGGAAGCATGGAACCTGTTTCAATAAACCGCTGGTGCCAGGACAGAGCCTCGGTCAGCAGGTGTGGCGTGTGCTTGCCAAACGAGTCCTTACGCGCACGGTCAAAATAATCCTGCAACATCGGACGATAATCCGGGTGTGCACATTTTTCGATAATGGCCTGTGCCCGTTTGACGGGGGAAAGCCCGCGCAAATCTGCCAACCCCTGTTCGGTTACAAAAATCTGGGTGTCCTGCATAATGTGGTCCACATGGGCAGCCATGGGCACAATAGCCGAGATTTTTCCACCTTTGGCCGTAGAGGGGGACAAGAAGATGGACAGATAGGCATTGCGGGCAAAGTCGCCCGAACCACCAATACCGTTCATCATTTTTGATCCCATAACTCGGGTCGAGTTGACGTTACCGTAAATATCCGCCTCAATCATGCCGTTCATGGCAATGCAGCCCAACTGGCGGATAACGCCTGTGCTGTTGCTTATATCCTGCTGACGCAGGATGATCTTGGAACGGAAAAAGTCCATCCGGTTATTAATCTCTTCTGCCGCTTCCGGGCTGAGAGAGAAGGACGTTGCCGAGGCAATGCGCATACGGCCAGAATCCAGCATGGCAAGCATACCATCCTGAATAACCTCGCTAAAGCCAACCAGATTTTCAAATGGTCCTTCGTTCAGACCATCCAGAACAGCATTGGCTACGTTGCCAACGCCAGACTGCAACGGCAGCAGTGAGGGAGGCAGACGGTTCTGTTTGACTTCGTGCTCAAAAAAATCAAGCAGATAACCGGCAATGGCTTTGGCTGTGCCATCAGGCGCTGCAAACGGTGCATTCCGGTCGCTGTCGTTCGTGCGCACAATGGCCTGAATTTTAGCCGGGTCCACCTTGAGGAAGGTACGGCCGATCCGCTGATCCGCGCGGGAGAGTGGAATAACATCCCGCGGGGCATTGCCGTAGCTGTTGCCGTCCCACACATCGTGGGTGCCTTCCAGCCCCGGATGCTGCCATTCATTGACCTCAATAATGACCTTATCGGCCAGATCGAGAAAAGCCTGTGAGTTGCCAACAGAAGAGGTTGGAACAATCCCCCCTTCTTCCGTAATAGCGGTGGCTTCCACCACGGCAACATCGAACTTGCCGTAGTTCCCCTGATGTGCGCGCAACGCCACCTGACCGAGGTGATTATCAAAATAATCTGTCTCGCCAGAGTTAATGCGGTTGCGCATGGCTGCATCGGTATTGAACGGCGAGCGGAAGTACACGCCATCCACCTTGCCCAGCTCACCATCCAGCTGCGGGCCAGTGGATGCGCCTGTAATCAGGCTGATCTGGTGTTTTTCCCCACGGTTGTGGGCGGCTTCCATCTGCTTGGCCAGCGCCATTGGCACGGCCTTGGGGTAACCTGCGCCTGTAAAACCGCTGGTGCCGACCACGTCACCATTTCGGATCAGCTTTGCCGCGGCCTCAGCCGGACAAACCTTGCTGCGCAGCGCGACGTTCCGAATGCGCTCTGTCATGAGAGGCCTTCCTGTTTTTTCTTCTCAACTGTTCCGAACATACAAAAGGGACAAATCCCCACAGCATTCTGCGCTCAATACCCCTGCGGGCCAGCCTGCATCCCTGTTGTGGTTCTGTGTCCTCCTCTGCATTTTTCAGGTTTGTTTCCACCCCTGAAAGCACTTGCACCCTATGCGCAAACAGAACGCTCTGGCGCGTCACATACTTGTGCATCCGTATGCCCTCTTCAAAAAAAACTTGCCAGCACCGTTCCTGTTTTCGCTCGAAAAGCCTACATGAAGGTTAGAAAAGAACAGGTATGGATGGAATGTTCACGGATACCCGGCATGACGAAAACGTGAAGAACGCAATGCAGAAAGGACTCCGCATTGTGGGCGATGTGCATGGCGATCTGGAAGCCTTCCGCCATGCCGTGGCCACTGAGCGTTTTATTATTCAATTGGGTGATCTGGTGGATTACGGACCAGACAGCGCCGGTGTTCTACGCCTGATGCTCAAGGTCCAGCGGGAGGGACGCGGCCTGTTCCTGATTGGTAACCACGACCGCAAACTGGGCCGTGCCCTTATGGGCAAAAAACTTCGTTCATCCCCTCATCTGGACGACACGCTGGCCCAGCTCCTTGCCCCCGACAATTTGGATGTTCTGCAAGATGTGCTGCCAGCACTGGAACAGGCACCAGCATGGCTGGTTATGGGGCGAACGGTTTTTGTGCATGGCGCATTTGACCCGCACATGCTGAACGAACCACCCCCGCCTCCGCTGGGTCGGGTCACCTATCTGCTGTCTCGCGCATTGTTTGGCGAGACCACGAGCCGGATGCAGGCGGATGGTTTTCCCGAACGTACACTCAACTGGGTCAACCACATTCCAAATGGCTATACCGTTTATTGCGGCCATGACCAGCGCTCCACCAATGGCTGCCCGCTTACCATTGAGGGCAGATCGGGTGGGCGCGCCATATTTGTGGATACGGGTGCAGGCAAAGGCGGACATCTGGCGTGGGTGGACCTGCCTTTTCCTTTGGTGGATGAAAAACCTTTTGTCTGTTAACGTTTAAGCGTTACGCGTTTATAACGCTTTCATAATGCTTTTTCCACGCAGCCAGAGACTTTGATCATCGTGACAAACCAGCCATGCCCCCCGGAAGCCCTGCAGGACCTCCGCCGCAGCATCGATAATATTGACGCAGCTCTTGTTGCCATGCTGGCAGAACGCTTCCGTTGCACCAAGGCGGTCGGGGCACTCAAAGCCCTCCACCAACTGCCCCCAGCAGACCCTGCGCGAGAAACCCAGCAGATTGCGCGCCTGCGCCGTCTGGCGGAAGATGCTCATCTGGACCCGGATTTTGCCGAAAAATTCCTCAACTTCATCATCCATGAAGTCATCCGGCACCACGAAGCCATTGCACGTGAGTCCGCCCCACCAGCCGCGACGCCATAACCGCACTTTGCGCTGATGACAGAGTCTCCAACACCACGCCGCCTGATTCTGCTCCGCCATGCGGAAGCGGTCTCCCCTGATATGGGCTGCTTTTCCCAAGAAGCGGATATGGCACGCCGCCTGACACCGGATGGAGAGAAAGCTGCCGTACGGTGCGGTTTTTGGCTACAAAGCCATGCCCTGACCCCAGACATTGTTTTGTGCAGCCCGGCCCAGCGAACCCGACAGACCCTTGCAGGCTTACAAAGCGGGCTTAGCCCTGCCACCATACCCACTGTGCAGCTATGCCCTGAAATATATGAGGCAGAACCCAGTGCCCTTGCAGCAGCGGTCCGGCAGGTGCCCCAGCAGGCCCGCACTGTCCTGCTGGTTGGGCATAACCCGGGTATTTCCGACTTTGCCCGGTGGCTGGATAGCCACAACCATCAACTGGACATGGGATTCGCTCCTGCCTCTGTGGCGGTCTTTACCATGATCGGAAGCGACCTTGTTCCCGATCAGACCTCTTGGGCAAATTGCGATAACATGAGCCTCAATTTGCACACATTCACGCGACCCTGAGAGAAAAAACCGCAGTTTTCTGCCGCTTCATACGTATGATAACGCGCGGTTTATCGGGATGAACCTTTTTGTTTGCTCTCGAATGGGAGACAACACTCAAACAGCAGGCCGCAGCCGCGACCGTGACCCCACTATGCTAAAGGAAACACCATGAGCGTGTCGCAGAACGAGGGTAAGCAGTCCACCGCCACCATTTCCGTCGGTGGCAAGACCGCCGAAATGCCCGTACTTTCTGGCAAACTTGGACCGGATGTTATTGATATCCGCAAACTGCCAGCTGAACTCGGTGTATTCACCTTTGACCCCGGTTACGGCGAAACGGCCTCCTGCAACAGCAAAATTACTTTTATTGATGGTGATAAAGGCATTCTGCTGCACCGTGGTTACCCTATTGCCCAGCTGGCGGAAAACGCTTCTTACGAAGAGGTGATCTACCTTCTGCTCAATGGCGAACTGCCAAACAAAGCGCAGTACGACACATTTTCTTCCACCCTGACCAACCACACCCTGCTACACGAGCAGATCCGCAACTTTTTCAATGGCTTCAGGCGCGATGCCCACCCAATGGCCATTCTGTGTGGCACGGTTGGCGCTCTTTCCGCTTTTTATCCAGACGCAAGCGACATTGCCATTCCCGAAAACCGGGAACTTGCGGCCATGCGTCTGATTGCAAAAATTCCGACCATTGCTGCATGGGCATACAAATACACGCAGGGCGACGCCTTTATTTACCCGCGCAATGACCTGAATTACGCGGAAAACTTTTTGTCCATGATGTTCGCACGCATGTCCGAACCTTATAAGGTCAACCCCGTTCTGGCCCGCGCCATGAACCGGATTCTGATCCTCCACGCCGATCATGAACAGAACGCGTCAACCTCCACTGTCCGTCTGGCAGGTTCTACCGGGGCTAATCCTTTTGCCTGTATTGCTGCTGGCATTGCCGCCCTGTGGGGGCCAGCACATGGCGGGGCAAACGAAGCCGTGCTGAAAATGCTGGCGCACATTGGCAAAAAAGAAAATATTCCGGGCTTTATTGCTCAGGTCAAAGACAAGAACAGCGGCGTCAAGCTCATGGGTTTTGGCCACCGCGTTTACAAAAACTTTGACCCACGCGCCAAAATTATGCAGCAGACCTGCCACGAAGTTCTGAACGAACTGGGGATTAAAGACGATCCACTGCTTGATCTGGCAGTAGAACTGGAAAACATTGCCCTGAGCGATGACTATTTTGTGCAGCGCAAGCTCTACCCGAACGTGGATTTCTACTCCGGCATTATTCTCAAGGCCATGGGTATTCCAACCAGCATGTTTACCGTGCTGTTTGCCGTTGCCCGGACGACCGGCTGGGTCAGCCAGTGGAAAGAAATGATTGAAGAGCCCGGCCAGCGCATTAGCCGTCCGCGCCAGCTTTACCTTGGCGCAACAGAGCGGGATTTTGTTCCTTTTAACAAACGTTAAAAGGCTTACTCTCCTCCGGGTTGCCAAAAGCTGGTCCGTCGCAAAACGGGCCAGCTTTTTTTATAATTTTCAGAACCAAATGCCTTAGGCATCGTTACTTACATAAAAAAAAGCGGATGCTCATTTTTATGAGCATCCGCCACATTCCACCACACCAGTTTGTAAATGCTTAATTCAGGCGCAGTTGCAACCAGGAGTCGGGCCATCAGCCTTGCGTACCATATGATGATCGATCCATTCCGAGACCAGCATACGTGCTTCGCTCAAGGATGCCTCGGGATGATGAATACGGTACAGGGTGGTGCAGGCATTAAACGCTGTAACGTCTGCCGTCCCCACGTCACGCAGTTCCGTGTACGCCGTGATGACGGCCCGCTCGCAATTCCGTGCGATCCGACTTGCTTCTATAGCCACGACATTCATCCCTAAATGATAACCAATCTCAATTGGCAGCATTTAACGCCACATCTGGCACCAACGCAAGGTTTAAATTGCGTTTTACTTTACACAGATTATCACAATGATCTTACGCCGCCTGCTTTCCGGCGCAAGCCAGCAATCTGCCTGTTTTCATCCCAAAGTGGAGGGCAAATAGCGCGAACAAACAGAACAGGCATGGATTTTAGGCGCAGCTAGCGGTATGCCAATCCAGCTTCAACCACCATAATTGCAAGGAATCTGCCATGATGTCGCCAGCAGGCATTACCTCTCCCTCTGGAGAGTCCAGCGAATGGGATCGCGATGCCGCCCTGACCACCGCACGCCTGCTGCTTGAAATCAAAGCAGTCAATTTCCGCCCCGAAGAACCCTACACCCTCACATCGGGTTGGAAGTCACCCGTTTACATCGATTGCCGCCGGATTATCTTCTTCCCTCGCGCCCGGGCAAAAATTGTTGAACTGGGTGTGGAAAAAATCGGTCGTCACGTTGGCTACGAAAGTCTGGAAGCCATTGTGGGGGGAGAAACCGCAGGCATTCCATTTGCCGCATGGATGGCTGACCGTATGCTGCTGCCCATGGCCTATGTTCGCAAAAAACCGAAAGGTTTTGGCCGCAACGCCCAAATCGAAGGTGATGTGCCAGAAAACATGCGGACTCTTCTGGTAGAAGACCTGACCACCGATGGTGCTTCCAAGGTGCAGTTTGCCAATGCCCTGCGTAACGCCGGTGCCATTGTGAACCATGCCTTTGTGGTATTCTACTACGGTGTATTCCCCGGCGCACAGCAGACACTCACGGACATGAACGTCGCCCTGCATTCCCTGTGCACATGGTGGGACGTGCTGGAAGCCTGCTCCACCCGCCCCTACTTCTCCGAAGAAGCGGCATCCGAAGTCCGTCGCTTTCTGGAAGATCCCTGTGGCTGGTCCGCACGCCGCGGTGGTGTAGGCAGCCTGGAAGAAGCGGCTGAATTTAAGGCACGCAAGGACAAATAACACCGTGCACACGCCTGGCCCCGTACTATCTGCTCCCTACCGTGTTCTTGCATTTGACTCGGGCATTGGTGGGCTTGGCATTGTACGGGCCATGCGTGCGCTCTCCCCCCATATCCGGGTTGACTATCTGGCTGACACCGCCGTCTTTCCTTACGGTGAGCAAGAAGATGCGATGTTAATTGAACGCATCATCTCCCTTGTGTCTCAGGCCATAACACGCCTACGCCCGCAAGCGGTGGTTATTGCGTGCAATACGGCCAGCACGCTTGCACTGGATGCCCTGCGGCTGGCGTGCCCCACCATTCCATTTATTGGCTGTGTGCCCCCTATCCGATGGGCAGCACGGCAGACCAAAACCGGGGTTATTGGCCTCCTTGCCACCAGCGCGACCGTCCGCCGCCCTTACCTTACGCAATTACAAACGCTCTATGCACCAGACTGCACCCTGATTGCCCATGCAGCCCCACGCCTTGCAAGTTATGCGGAGCA
Source organism: Acetobacter syzygii (assembly GCF_000964225.1). Taxonomy (GTDB): domain Bacteria; phylum Pseudomonadota; class Alphaproteobacteria; order Acetobacterales; family Acetobacteraceae; genus Acetobacter; species Acetobacter syzygii. Next base: position 152,922 of record NZ_BAMZ01000014.1, read on the forward strand.
GGTTTTTAGGGGCTACCTCGTCCCTGATCAGGCCATTTATGCGGATATTGAAGGGCTTTTTAAGCACCCCGATTCTGCACGGCTGGATGCCATTGGCATTGGCTGCACACATTATACTTTTGTGCTGGATATTCTCCGCAACCTAACGCCATCCACCATAACATGGCTGGACCCGGCCGAAGCTGTTGCCCGCCAATGTGGCACGGTCCTGCAAACTCTTCCCCCCTGCACGGCAAATGCGGGTGGGCCTGAGCAGGCATGGTTTACAGCCTGCCCGGCAGATGCCGCAGCACTAGCCGCACATCTGCCTGCCTATGGCTTTCAGGGCATCAGTCTGTGGGAAGAGCAGGCAGTACCGCAACGGGCCTGCCCAGCCTAAAAAACATTACAGCATTACCCCTGACAGGGATCGGGAATTCTCCCGACCAACCTTGCCAGAGGCACGCTGCAACACGCGCCTAGCTGGCGCGGCTTGCGGAGTAGCTGGCTGTTTCCAGCAACAGGGCCTTCAGATCACTTTCAGGGAAGTCACGCAGGGCTTCACGCGCCAGAGCCGCGTAATCCTCGGCTTTGAGCAGAGTGATCCCAATCGCATCTGTCTGGGCAATACGGGCCAAGGCTGCATCCAGATCTTCTGGCTGCTGGTCGCATTCCTCAATCACCCGCCGCCAGAATACACGGTCCTCCTCGCTCCCGGCCTCGTAAGCAGCCAGAACGGGCAAGGTAACCTTGCCTTCCTTAAAGTCGTCGCCAACTTCCTTACCCAGTATGGCCTGATCGGCAGAATAATCCAGTGCATCATCCACAAGCTGGAATGCCATGCCCAGATTGGCACCATACACCCGCAGAGCTTCGCGCTCCCTGGGAGTGACGTCGCCAATAACCGCGCCGGATTCGCAGGCCGCAGCAAACAGCGCCGCAGTTTTGCCATAGATAACCTGAAGATACTGTTCCACAGAGGTGGAAAGGTCATTCTGCGTGGTCATTTGCATGACCTCGCCTTCCGCCAGTGTGGCAGACGCAGCGGAGAGAATCGCCATGACATCCAGCGACGCATCAGCCGTTAATATCTGGAATGAGCGGGCAAACAGAAAGTCCCCGACCAGAACGGAGGCCTTGTTGCCAAAAATGGCATTGGCACTGGCCAGACCGCGGCGGAGCTGGCTGTCGTCCACAACATCATCATGCAACAGGGTTGCTGTATGAATGAACTCAACGCAGGCGGCAATTTCCACATGCCGCATACGCCCGTCCTGATTGTTGTAACCACACAACCGTGCGGAAGCGAGAGTCAGCAGTGGCCGCAGCCTCTTGCCGCCAGCGGCAACAAGATGCGCAGCTAACTGCGGAATAAGCGCTACGGAACTTTGCATGCGGTCCACAATGACCTGATTACATGCCTGCATATCCGCAGCGAGATAATCAGCCAGCGCCTTAAGGCCGGCTTCCCCTGGTTTACTCACAGAAACTCCAGATCCATCCTGGCTCGCGGCACTGTCTTTTTCCGACAGACTGACTGCAACACCCAAATGCTATTCCCCCAGCCATGGGATGAGTTGACGTTCTCTTATATGCGAGGCACCTGAAAAACGGTCAAGCACCAACAAATTCAAGCCAGCCAGATACAGCGATGCACGCAGCACCATCAAGCCACCTTCCAGCCACCTCGCACGGGACTCTCCTGCGTGGACGTATAGCTTACAGCCAGTTCCAGCAAGGCTACCGTACAGGGCTTGAGCCTATTCTTATGGCCGCAGCCGTTCCCGCACGCCACGGACAGCATGTTCTGGAGGTTGGCTGTGGAGCTGGCGCAGGGCTGTTATGCCTGATGCACCGGGTACCCGATCTGTTTGGAACCGGAATAGAGAAAGACTCCGCAACAGCCGAACTGGCCCAGTGTAATCTGCTTTCCAACAAAAAAGACCAAGCCACTGTGCTTGCGGCATCTTTTCCCGAAGGTGTGCCCGAGGCCATGCGCTTTGACCACTGCATGACCAACCCTCCGTGGCACGCCACCACAGGTACGGCCTCCCCCGAACCACGCCGCGACCTTGCACGCAGGATGGGTATGCACACCCTGCCTTTATGGATCAAAGGGGCAGCCAACATTCTGCGCCACAAAGGCAGCCTCACACTTGCACTCCCCACCGCCCTGACGGACCGGGCCATAGCGGAGCTGGTTACCAATGGTTTTGGAGGGATTACCCTTTACCCCTTTTGGCCCAAGGTAAACCGTGAGGCACGCATTCTGCTGGTACAGGCACGCCTTGGCGTAAAAAGCCCTGCACGCGTACTGTCCGGGCTTGTTCTGCACGAGGCTGACGGTGCTTTTACGCCACAGGCACGGGATGTGCTGGAAAACGGAACAGCATTACCCGGCCTGTAAAAACACCGCGCTCACTCAGTTCATTATTACGCGAAAACAGAGCTTTCAAAAGCTTCTTCCCATGTTCCCATGGTGGAAGCCCGGCTGTATTCGGTCGAACGGTTTTCAAAGAAGTTGGCATGTTCAACAGCGTTAAGCATATCGTCCAGCCAGGGCAACGGATTGGTGGTCGTATTGTAAACCGGGTCCAGCCCAAGCTGGGTCAGGCGGCGGTCTGCAATAAAGTGGATGTAGGTTTTAACCTGAGCCGCATCCAGACCTTCCACCGGCCCCATTTCAAACGCGAGATCAATAAAGGCTTCCTCGTGTTCAACAATGGTTTTGCAGATATCGGTCAGTTCATTCCGCAGTTTTTCGGTCCAGATATGCGGGTTTTCCTGAATGAACACGCGGAACAGACGAATGATGGACAGGCAGTGCAAGGTCTCGTCCCGCACAGACCAGGACACAATCTGCCCCATACCCTTAAGCTTGTTAAAGCGCGGGAAGTTCAACAGAATGGCAAAGGACGCAAAAAGCTGTAGCCCTTCGGTAAAGGCCCCAAAGGCTGCCAGAGTTTTGGCGATTTCATGCTTACTGTCCACGGTAAAGGACTGCATGTAATCGTATTTATCCTTCATTTCCTTGTACTTAAGGAATGCAGAATATTCTTCCTCGGGCATACCCAGCGTATCCAGCAGATAGCTGTAGGCCGCAATATGAATGGTCTCGATGTTGGAAAAGGCCGAGAGCATCATCAACACTTCAGTCGGCTTAAATACCCGGCTGTAGTGCTTCATGTAGCAGTTGTTGACCTCCACATCCGACTGGGTGAAGAAGCGGAAAATCTGGGTTACAAGGTGGCGTTCGCCCTCATTGAGCACCCGGTGCCAGTCTTTAACATCATCCGCCAGAGGCACTTCTTCGGGCAGCCAGTGTACGCGCTGCTGCGTTAGCCACGCATCATACGCCCATGGGTACCGAAACGGCTTGTACACCGGGTTGGCTGTAAGCAGGTCAAACCGTTGTTCCTGCGGCTCCTGTCCGGTCTTATGCTCGCTCATTGTGCCTCCCTCGGGCGGCACCACCGGGGGAAACCGCCACGCCATTACATCTGGAAAAAAGAATTGATGGCTGACCTGCCGTTACTGGCAGGCCAGGCACTCATCATAATTGTTTGTATTACCACCGGCGGCATGGTCCGCTGCGGCCTGCTCGGCAACTCCAGCCCCAAGCACTTCGGACTTACTCAGCACGTTGCTCACCGTATCCGCCCGCTGGATGGACAGGCTGCGGCAGTAATAAAGAGACTTCAGTCCCTTCTTCCATGCCTGGAAGTGGATCTGGTGCAGGTCGCGCTTATGCACATCTGCTGGCAGGAACAGATTAACCGACTGCGCCTGACAGATATAGGGCTGGCGGTCAGCAGCGTGTTCGACAATCCAGCGCTGATCCAGCTCAAACGCGGTTTTAAACACGTCTTTTTCCTGCTGGGTCAAAAAGTCCAGATGCTGGACGCTCCCTTTACTGGTGGTAATGGAAGACCATACCTCTGGTGTGTCCTGCCCTTTTTCCACCAGCAGCTTCAACAGGTGGCGGTTACGCACCGTAAAGGAACCAGACAGGGTTTTCTGCAAGAACACATTGGCTGCAATCGGCTCAATACCGGGGCTGGCGTTCCCTGCAATAATGGAAATGGACGCCGTGGGCGCAATAGCCATTTTGTTGGAAAACCGCTCCTGTATGCCATATTCCTCGGCATCCGGGCAGGGGCCACGCAGCTCTGCCAGATGGCGGGAGGCGGCATCAGCCTGCTCGCGAATATGTTTGAAAATTTTGCGATTCCAGACTTTGGCAATCACGCTTTCAAACGGCACGTTCTTGGCTTGCAGGAACGAGTGGAAGCCCATAACCCCCAATCCCACGGAACGTTCGCGCATGGCGGCGTATTTGGCCCGCTCCATATCCTCTGGAGCACGGTCAATAAAGTCCTGCAGCACGTTATCGAGGAAAAGCATAACATCCTCAATAAACTGAGGATTATCAGACCATTCGTCCCATGTTTCCAGATTAAGGGAGGACAGGCAGCAAACGGCTGTCCGCGCCTTGCCGTGGTGGTCTATGCCGGTTGGCAGGGTAATTTCCGAACACAGGTTGGAGGTTTTGACTTCCAACCCGGCCAGCTTGTGATGTTCGGGGCGGGCGTTGTTCACATGGTCGGAATAGACAATGTAAGGCTCGCCCTGCTCCATACGGGCTGTGAGAATACGGATCCACAACCCACGAGCAGAAATTTTGCGGATAACCGAGCTATCCTTGGGAGAAAGCAGTGCCCATTCATCATCCGCTTCTACCGCACGCATGAACGCATCGGACACCAGAATACCGTGGTGGAGGTTCAGCGCCTTACGGTTGGGGTCTCCCCCCGTTGGGCGGCGGATTTCTATGAACTCTTCAATTTCAGGGTGCCAGACAGGCAGGTAAACCGCAGCAGACCCCCGGCGCAATGACCCTTGGGAAATTGCGAGTGTCAGGCTGTCCATCACGCGGATGAACGGAATAACACCGGATGTTTTACCGTTGCGGCCTACATTCTCGCCAATGGAGCGCAGGTTGCCCCAGTAGGAACCAATGCCCCCGCCTTTGCTGGCCAGCCACACATTCTCGTTCCACAGATCGACAATGCCTTTAAGGCTATCGCTGGCTTCATTCAGAAAGCATGAAATAGGCAGCCCACGGGTAGTGCCACCGTTGGACAGCACCGGCGTTGCGGGCATGAACCAATGGCGGCTGATATAATCGTAAATCCGCTGCGCATGGGCGGCATCTGCTCCATAATAGGAGGCCACACGCCCGAACAGGTCCTGATAACTTTCATCTGGCAGCAGGTAGCGGTTATCCAGAGTAGCCTTGCCAAAGGGGGTCAGCAGAGCATCGCGCGAGCGGTCCACACGGACCTGATGGTGCCCCGGAAGCTGCACCATATCCTGCATCTGCTCAGCACCGAACAGATCAGGCTCCTCCACCGAGCCTGATGCTCCTGAATGGGAACGACGAACGTCATTCTCATGCACGTCAATCAGACTCATGGTTTTAACTCTCCGGTTTTTGCAAACGATTATGGGAATAAGCCCATGTGAGGGCACACCACATATCGGGTTAACGCCACTCTTTGTCCCCCATATCTAGATATGGGGGGCATATCCAGCGAAAATTTTGCATCCAGCAGGCAATTAAAACTTGCCTTCAAAAAAATGGCTGTTCTCTCCTGCTTCCTTGCTGGTTAAATTTTTTAGCTCCCTCCGATCAGTCCGGACTGCTCCATCAGGCGGCGCGATGTGGTGATTCCCTCCGCCACAGCCAGTGCTGCCGCCAGTGCGCGCCGCCCGGCCACGGCATCCACCACTACGGGGGCACCATGCACGCAGGAAGCCACAAAAGCCTGATGCTCCGCAAACAGCGAATCATGCTCTTTCCAGCTTATGCTCTCGCGCCGGAAGCCGCCGGTTCCTGGGAGTGGCAGACCACGCTCACGCCCGATCATACTAAGCTCCCGCTTAACAAAATCTGCCGACAGATAGCCCTCTTCGGAGAAAAGGCGCATCCGCCGCTCGGTTTTGAGCGATATGCGGCTCGCTGTAATGCTGGCGACACACCCGTTCTCAAACCGTACGCGGGCATTGGCAATATCTTCATGCGCGGAACTGACCGCAGCACCAAGCGCATCCACCTGCGCTATCGGGCTATCCACAATGGCCAGAACCAGATCCAGATCATGGATCATAAGATCCAGAATGACTGACACATCCGTACCACGCGGCTTGTACGGCGCTATGCGCGTGGCCTCTATATAAAGCGGTCGGGTAATCCGCTGGGTAATGGCATCATGCTCGGCGGAATAGCGCAACAAATGCCCGACCTGGCACACCAGACCACTTTGCTGCGCTAGAGTAACCAGCATGTCCGCCTGCTCCAGCGTTGCGGCAACTGGTTTTTCCACCAGCACATGCCGCCCGGCACGCAACGCCTGCACGGCAAGATCAAAATGGAATTCGGCAGGGGCTGCCACCACCACGGCATCGGACTGCGCCAGAAGGGTTTCCACATCCGCCACAACGGAGCACCCCGCCTCGCGCGCAACCAGTTGGGCACGCGCCATGTCGGGGTCAAACACACCGGAAAGGGTCTCGCCCGGTACGTCCCGTATTTTTAACGCATGGTAACGCCCAAAATGCCCAGCCCCGATAACCCCTACACGCAGCGTTGTGCTCATCTGTTCCTGCCCTTGCCTGTCTGGCCAGTTTTTATTCCCCTCCAGCCGTAGCAGGCCCGCCCGCGAATGCAAACACGCCCTCCACCCACCCCTCAGGCATCTGCCATGCTGCCCCTCTTTGCCGTGATGTGATGCGCATGAGCCACGCAAAAAGAACGAAAACGCAAAGCATTCCACCCATAAGCACGCGAACGGGTTGCATCTATTGGGGTTGAACGGCATGTTCCGGGCAGCAAAACTGCAAGCGATCAGGTGAGAATGTATTACAGCCGCCTCAAACTGGCCTCGGTACTGGGCGTATGCCTGTTAGGCCTGCTGCTGTGCCTGCCCAACGGCATGCGCAAGCCGCTCCCTTCCATACCATGGCGACAGATCCATCTGGGACTGGATCTGCGGGGCGGTTCCTACCTGCTCATGCAGGTTGATCTGCAAAGCCTGACACACGACAGGTTGCAAACCCTCTCGGAAAACACGCGGGATGCGCTGCTTAACGCGCATCTTGGCTACCAGAACATTACGGTCGATGCCCAGAAGGGCGTGATCAGCTTTATGCCCCGCTCCGCCTCTGAAGCCGATGCAGACGTAGCCGCACTGAACGCGCTGCCTCGCGCAGTGCCCAATGAATTCAGTGTTAGCAGGCGCGAAGATGGCAGCATTGCCCTTGTGCTGGCTCCCGAATCCATCCGCACCCGTGCGCGTGAAGCGGTAACCCAGTCCATTGAGATCGTGCGCCGCCGTATTGACGGCACAGGAGCCGTGGACCCCGAAATTACCCGGCAGGGCGATGACCGCATTGTGGTGGAACTACCCGGCATAAGCGACCCGGACCGGATTAAGGCCCTTTTGGGCACCACCGCCAAAATGAGCTTCCATCTGGTGGATGCCAACCCGCTGCACGCAACCTATCCGCCGCAGGGTGTTAGCCTCCTCCAGATGGCCAACCCGGCAGAGGGCGGCCCCCTGCCCGTGTTTGACCATGTGGATGTGGACGGCTCTGACCTGACCAACGCAGGCGCTGTTATTGACCAGCAGAGCGGTAAATGGGCTGTCAGCTTTTCCTTCGATTCGACTGGCACCCATGCCTTTGCAGCTGTAACGCAGGCCAACGTGGGCAAGCGATTCGCCATTGTGCTGGATAACAAGATTATCGAAGCGCCTGTGATTATGAGCCCCATTACAGGTGGTAATGGCCAGATTACCGGCGGCTTTGATGCCCAGAAAGCGACTGATCTGGCCCTTATGCTCCGTGCAGGCGCATTACCCGCCCCCCTGAGTGTTATTGAACAACGCTCCATTGGGCCTTCGCTGGGGGCAGATTCCATTCGCGCAGGGATCATCAGTCTGGCCGTCGGCTTTATTATGGTCGTCGCCTTTATGGTTCTGTTTTATGGCCGTTTTGGCTGGTATGCGGACTTTGCCCTGCTGGCCAATTTGGTGCTGATGGTGGCCATTCTCTCGCTCTTTGAAGCCACACTGACCTTGCCGGGTATGGCGGGCATGTTGCTTACACTGGGCATGGCAGTGGACGCCAACATCCTGATTAACGAACGCATCCGTGAAGAGATTGCCCGTGGGCGCACCCCGCTGGCAGCCATGCAGACAGGTTTTGAAAAAGCCACCTCCACCATTATCGACAGTAACGCCACGGCCCTGCTGGCCCACGTTATGCTGTTTGTTTTTGGCACAGGTCCGGTCCGTGGGTTTGCGCTCACCATTACCATTGGCATTGTGACCACACTGTTCACCACCCTGCTGCTCTCCCGCATGCTCATGGCCCGCTGGTATGCGCGTACGCGCCCAACCAGCCTGCCGGTTTGAAGAAACGAGGCGCTACTTATGTTCGGACGTCCTCTTCTGCGTTTTGTCCGCAAGGATACGCACATCAACTTCATGAGCGGGCGCTTCATGGGGTTGATTGTCTCCGCTGTGCTTTCGCTCGCATCCATTATTCTGTTCTTCCACCCCGGGCTTACTCTGGGGCTGGACTTCAAGGGCGGGATTGTTGTGGAAGCCCAGACCACAGGCCCGGCGGACTTTGCCAAACTCCGCGCAGCACTCGCCCAGCATGGCGTGCAACATGCCTCCTTCCAATCCTTTGGCGGGGCCAATGATGTTCTGATCCGGCTGGACACAGACTCGGAACATGACACGCAGGCCGTGGTGGACAACGTGCGCCACACAGTGGCCGAAGCCCTGCCCGGCACCACCATTTTGCGGGCAGACGCCGTGGGGGCTTCCGTCTCCTCCGAGCTGTTCCGCAACGGGATGCTGGCCCTTGGGCTGAGCCTTGCCATGATTCTGGGTTACATCTGGTTCCGGTTCGAATGGGAGTTCGCCTTAAGTGCGGTCATCACGCTTGTGCTTGATCTGACCAAAACCGTGGGCTTTCTGGTTCTGACCGGCTTTGAGTTTGATCTGGTCATGGTTGCTGCCATTCTGACCATTCTGGGCTACTCCACCAACGACAAGGTGGTGGTTTATGACCGGGTGCGCGAAAACCTGCGTAAGTACCGCACCATGCCGCTCATTGACCTGATTAACCTTTCGATCAACGAGACGCTCAACCGCACGCTTGGCACGTCCTCCACCGTTTTTCTGGCATCCCTGCCGCTTGCCCTGTGGGGGGGGGCCACATTATCCGGTTTTGCATGGACCATGCTGTTCGGCATTGTTGTGGGTACCTCCTCCTCCATCTTTATTGCAGCCCCTCTCCTACTCTTCATGGGGGAAGGCCGGTTGAAGCGCGGTGCCAAAAACACCAAGACATCCGCCTCCTGAACAGGGGGGGAAGCTCTGGTTTCAACCACAACGGAGCAGTCTGGCTGCTCCGTTTTTTTATGCCTTAACGCGGAATAAAGGGAACAGGCTGACCGCCGGGGGCCACCACAACACTCATCGTGTTGGATATGGGATGATCAATCACAAACAAAAAGTCTTCCACCTTCTGCCCTGCAAACCGGAAGGTTTCCGCCCCCGGATGATCCCGGAAAACCAGAATGGCACTCAATGCGCTACGATCAGCAGTTAAAATCTGCACAATCTGCGGCAGGGTCATGCCGCCATTCATAAGCTGCCCACGCGCCATACCATTGGCAATGGCATAGCTATACAGCAGGGTGCTGGGGGTTTGTTCGACTTTGAGCTGGTAAGGTACGCTCTGACAGCCCGCCATGCTAACGGTGGCAAGGACTGCCGCAACAGCGGGGGCTTTATAAAAAAAGCGGAGTATGGGACGCTTCATTTTCAAGAACCTATCCCATATTCCGCCAGCCGAAAACACAGCCTGCCCCATTGAAGCAAAATCTGTGGCTCTGTTTTACCCTTGTGTAGGGGTCTGTTCCTTGTTGCGTGCTGCCAGTTCATCACGGATTTCTGTCAGCAGAACTTCTGTTGTGGTCGGAGCCGGAGGTGCGGCAGGCTTGGCTTCTTCGCGCACATGCAGGCGGGTCAAGGCTTTGACCATCCAGAAAATAGCCATGGCAACAATCAGGAACTGAATAACCGCGTTCACGAACAAGCCGAGGTTAAGGGTGACAGCACCAGCTTTTTGTGCGGCTTCCAGCGTTGCCTCATGCGGGCCTTTAAGCGTGACAAACAGGTTGGAAAAATCAATTCCGCCCACAAGCAGACCAATAACCGGGTTGAACACATCTTTGACCAGACTGTTAACAATACCCGTAAACGCGGCACCAATGACCACACCAACGGCCAGATCGACCACGTTGCCACGCATAATAAAGGCCCGGAACTCGCCAACCCAGCTGGGTGCGCGAACATGCGCCTTAAGATCGGTTTTAAGATCAGCCATGAACACTTATCCTGTTTAAGAGGGAAATATGCAAAGATACTGTTCTGTATCTGGCTGACTGGCTGTTTCTCAAGCCTTATTGTTGAGATGTTTAAAAATCTTTTCCGTGCAGGGCCGTATTAAGCCTTTGTTCGCTCAAAATATCTCACACATCTCTTTCAGGCTGAGCGTCAAAATTGCACATCATGCAGGTAGGCAGAACGGAATCAACGGTTGATCCTGCCCGCACATACCGTTATATGCACGGCAATTCGGCCCGGTCGGTATCGGGCCTTTGTTTGCTGAAAAGAAAGACCTGCCCCATGAAGCCCGGCATTCACCCCGAATACCACGAAATCACCGTCATCATGACCGACGGCACGGAATACACCACCCGCTCCTGCTACGGCAAAGCTGGCGACACCATCCGTCTGGACATTGACACCAAGTCCCATCCAGCGTGGACCGGCGTTCAGCGTATTATGGATACCGGGGGCCAGGTTGCAAAGTTCAACAAGCGCTTTGCTGGTATTGGCGCCCGCACGAAGGGCTGATTTTTTCAGTCTCCGTGTATGCTTCAGGCCCCGCCCTCTTGAAAAAGGAGGCGGGGCTTTCCACGTTTGGAACAGGGTTGACGCTCCAGCAGGAGGCAACCGGACAGACTGCCACAGCGGCTGCCTTATGGGGCTGGCTGGATAGGCAGGACCTTGCTGAACGAGGAGGTTCCAACATGACTTATGATTTTGCACCACTGTTCCGTACCGCCATTGGTTTTGACCGACTGGCGCAGGTTATGGACACAGCAGCCCGCAATACGGGCACACCAAGCTACCCACCTTATGACATCGCCAAAACCGGGAACGACAGCTACGCGCTCACCATGGCCGTGGCGGGGTTTGGACCGGATGATATTGAACTGGTGGTGCAGGATGGCACGCTTGTTGTCTCTGGTCGGGTCAACACACCGCAGGACGAAGGCGAAATACTGCACCGGGGCATTGCCCGCCGTGCGTTTGAGCGCCGGTTTGCCTTGGCTGACCATGTAGAAGTCACCGGGGCGGACATGAACAACGGGCTACTCCGCATTAGTGTGCGCCAGATTATGCCCGAAGCCCTTAAGCCACGGCGTATTCCCGTCAATGCTGGCCAACCGGCTCCACAGACCCCGCAAAACCGCACACCAGCAGTTGCCACCAGCACCGCTTCAGGCACTGCTGCATCGCTGGAGGAGGCTGTGCCAACAGCGGCCTGAACCCTCGCCATGAACCCAAAAGGGGGTGGAACAGGCGTTCCACCCCCTTTTGTTGTATATTTGCGGCTTGACCTGAACGGGCTGCTCCCTCCATATCGGGGGCATAGATGCGCGTCGGCAGGCACGCAGGCTTCGGAAGAGGTTCCAGGCCGTCAACTTTACCGGTGCCTGCGTGAGCGCCGCCCGACGACAGGATAGAAGCCAAATGACGACCTTACCCTTGATGCCAAAAGCAACCGCTGTGTGGCTGATCGAAAAGACCGCGCTCAGCTTTGAACAGATCGCCGCTTTCTGCGGGATGCACCCGCTGGAAGTGCAGGCCATTGCCGATGGTGAGGTCGCACAGGGCATTGTTGGCTACGATCCGGTTGCCAACCACCAGCTTGCCCTTGAAGAAATCCGCCGTTGTGAGGCATCGCCCAACGCCCGGCTTAAAATTCTGGCAACCAACAACCCCGTGCGCCGCCGCTCCAAGGGAGCACGCTACACGCCTGTTGCCAAACGCCACGACCGCCCCGATGGCATTGCCTTTCTGCTGCGCAACTATCCGCAGTTGAGCGAACAGCAGATTGTTAAGCTGCTGGGCACAACAAAAGACACCATTGCCAAGGTGCGTGACAAACAACACTGGAATACACCCAACATTAAACCGCGAGATCCGGTGACCGTTGGCCTGTGCAGCCAGACAGACCTGAACGCCGCAGTCGCCGATGCCAATGCCCGGCTTGAACGGGAAGGGGCGGAAATTCCCGTACCAGCACTGGATGCTGGCGATCTTGATTTTTCTGCTGAATAAAATCTCAGCACCTCTCCCTGCTGTTGCTTGGCATACAGCAGGGAGAGGTGTTTTGCGTTTTTAGCTCGCCAGCCGCTCGATTTCTTCCTTGATCCTGAGCTTTTGCAGCTTCAGGCACATCAGAACACGTTCATCCGGTCTGGGGCGCCCCCCTTCGGAGGCAATTTTCTGGTCAATGTGGGAATGGCGGTGTTTAAGACTCTCTATCCTTGCTAGGCGCGCCATGGCTGCCTCCATTCGGTTAGTGACTCCTTTACGCTAACGTACAGGCGGCCAAAAATTTCATGTTAATTTCATATTCCAACGCATAACGATATGCGCTGCACACATGGAACTTTTCCCTGTTTGCGCAAACGGCTTCTGCAATCCATGGTTGGTAAACCGCCGCATAAATGCGACAACTAGAGTATCCGATTGAATGCACGAGTCAGATGCACACAGGGAGAAAACGGCACCATGATGCAAGACCGCGAGTCACTACTGGGGCAACTTCTTGAACTGCGAAGCGAGCATCGCGATCTGGATACGGTCATCAACCGCATGACCAGCGACACAGCCTTTATCGACCAGTTGTATCTCCAGCGGCTTAAAAAACGTAAATTACTGCTCAAAGACCGCATAACACGCCTTGAAAGCCAGCTGATACCTGACAATATTGCCTGACTTTACAACAGGACCAGACCAGCAAGACCGGATACCCTACCCCTGTGAACACCTCAGCCACCCAGACCACCCCCGCCCACTCAGCAGACAACAAGGCAGCCGCAACGGCTCCCAAGGTTGGCATTATCATGGGAAGCCAGTCAGACTGGGAGACCATGCGCCACGCTGACGCCATTCTGAATGAGCTGGAAATCCCGCATGAAACCCGCATAGTCTCGGCCCACCGTACACCGGACCGACTGGCGGAATACGCCCGTACCGCAGCAGAGCGGGGATTATCTGTTATTATTGCCGGGGCTGGAGGGGCTGCGCATCTGCCCGGCATGTGTGCGGCATGGACCCGCCTGCCTGTTTTGGGTGTGCCTGTGGAATCCCGCGCTCTTAAAGGCATGGATAGCCTGCTCTCTATTGTGCAGATGCCCGGTGGTGTACCGGTTGGCACCCTCGCCATTGGTTCGGCCGGTGCCAAAAATGCTGCCTTGCTGGCCGCTTCCATTCTGGCCCTGCAAAACCCAGAACTGGCCGCAAGGCTGGAAGCATGGCGTGCAGTACAGACCGCATCCGTTGCCGATACCCCTGTGACAGAAAGCGAATGACCCACACACACGCAGCCCTGCCCCCCAATGCCGTTATTGGCATTGTTGGCGGCGGGCAGCTTGGCCGCATGTCTGCCGTTGCAGCCTCCCGGCTGGGCTTTAAAACCCATATTCTCACACAGGATGCCCATGGTCCCGCCGCACAGGTCAGCAGTAGCGTAACCCTTGGCGCCTATGATGACCCGGCGGCACTGGATGCTTTTGCCAAAGCGGTCGATGTTGTTACTTTTGAGTTTGAGAACATCAGTGCCGACGCACTTGACCGGCTAAGCAAATATTGCCCTGTGCGGCCCTCTGGTCATATTCTGCGCATCAGTCAGGACCGGCTGGCCGAAAAAACCTTTCTGGCCTCTAGCGGAGTGCCTCTCGCGCCGTGGTGTGCGGTCACCGACCGAACCACACTCCATGAAGCTGCACAAAAGCTCGGTCTGCCCCTTATCCTCAAAACGACCCGCAACGGGTATGATGGCAAGGGCCAGCGCCGCGTTTATACCGAAGCAGAACTGGATGCCGCGTTTGAAGAGCTGGCTCCCCACCCGCTGGTTGCCGAAGGCATGGTCGATTTTGCCTGCGAATTAAGCGTTATGGTGGTCCGAGGAACCGATGGCACCACCCGCTGCTTTGACACGGTTCTGAACCACCACTGGCACGGCATTCTGGACCTGACTCTGGCCCCGGCCCCCATTGCAGATGTAACAGCCCACGAAGCAGGCAGACTGGCAGCCCTTATTGCCGAAAAGTTTGATCTGGTGGGTATTATGGGGGTGGAAATGTTCTTGGTGCGGGATGGTTCGCTAATGGTGAACGAGGTCGCACCGCGCCCCCATAATTCCGGGCACTGGACCATGGATGCCTGCGCGCAGGACCAGTTTGACATGCACATCCGTGCGGTTGCAGGTCTCCCCCTCCCTCCGGCGCAGCGCCACTCCGATGCGGTTATGAAAAATCTGGTCGGACCGGAAGATATGGCTCTGTGGCCTGCCATTCTGGCCAATCCCGGCCAGATCCCGCATTTATACGGCAAAAAAGAAGCCCGTCCGGGCCGCAAGATGGGGCATGTGAATATTCTGTTCCCCTACGGGTCTTTGCCGGGAGAATGGGGCATACAGGCAGCCCTTGGGCCACTGGCCACCAAATGCGCGGCTCCTCCTGCCACGGACCAAGACTAACAGGGACATCCCCTGCAACATGGAGGGGGCGGATTTAGAGCAAACCGCCCTCCTTCATGCTCAGGACCTGCGTTTTTCCTACAATCAGGTGGTCTGCAACCTGAACCCCCACAATCTGGGCGGCGGCAATAATCTGCTGCGTCATATACAGATCTTCGGTCGAGGGGGTGGCATCTCCACTAGGGTGGTTATGCACCAGCACAAAACTGCGTGCCCCTAACGCCAGCGCACGCCGCACAATCTCACGCGGGTAAACGGGGGCGTGGTCCACCGTGCCGCGGCCCAGCACTTCATCTGCCATCAGTCTGAGTGCTGCATCCAAAAACAGAACGCGCATCTGTTCCGTTTTTTCGCGCGCGAGCAGAGCCAGCAAATATGCATTCAAGGCAGGGCGCTGGCGTAAAATATTCCCCTGCCCCAGCCTTGCCCTTTGCCAGCGGAACGCGCTCTCGCGCACCACAACCAGAAGAACACGCACAGCCTCGGGTTGGGTGCGTATGCTGCCTTCCTGCTGTTCTGCTGCGCGCAATACTGCGGCCAATGTGCCGTATTCAGCCAGTAAGGTCGCAGCTAATGCCCTGACCTCCGCTGGGCTACAACGGGCTATGGCTAGCAGGGTAGCCAGACAGTGCTGCTCCTCCGCTACACGCGGCTCTGGTGCCAGCAATGGCATGGCGCGTGCCATTCCGTCCCGCGCATGAGCGAAAAAGACGGAACCATCGGCCATTCCGTGCCGCACGGATGGGGTGGAAGATTTACTTACCATTCCCCAGCCTTCTGGCGTGCGCTCAGCCATTTTCCCTGACCAATAATCAGATGATCATGCAAAGTGATGGCCAGCAATGGTGCTGCTTTGCGCACGGCTGAAATAAAGGGCAAACAGCCCTGTAACAGGTCTGGCAGATCCTGCTCCTGCTCTGCCAGACAAACCGTGACCAGCGCACAGGCCTGCACTTCCAGCGCGCGTTGCAAAAGACGGGCTGTCATCTGCTCAATCTGTGCCTCTTCTGGCCATATGAATGGTTCAGCCACCAGCAAGCTATTGCGGCTGTCCAGAAAAAGCATATAGGACTGCACCCCTTCAGCCCTTTGCAAAACCGTGCTGCAATACCTTACAAGACTGTCCCAGTCGCCCAAATAAGGGCGGTTCGCACTGCTCCCCTGCACCAGACAGTTCGCCACAACCGGCACATGGGCACACAAGGTCGCTGTGGTGGATGGCATTCCTGCTGCGCGCATCTGCTCCACTGGAGACTCGAATACGGCGGCAAAAGACCCGAACTGATTGATCAGGCTTTTAGCCAGAGGTTTAGTGTCCCGCCGGGGAATGCCGTAAAACAGGAGCATTTCCAGCAGTTCGTAGTCCGCAAGCCCTGCCGCGCCATGGGTCAGCACTCTCTGGCGCATACGTTTGCGGTGCCCTGCTGGTCCGGTGGATGTAAACGCTGGAGCCACCCCACCCGCTGCTGGCGTAGCAGATGGGTCATCTGGCGGCATCTTTGCTTTTGCCATCCTATTGCTCCGATTGGCCTAAGGCGGACATCACTATATAAGAGAATGGTGACAACATTCGAGCCCCCTTCTCCTCCGCATTTTCCTGCTGCTCCTCAAAGCGGTACCTCCTACCTTGCGCGCCTGAACCCTGAGCAACGGGCCGCCATCGAAACAACCGATGGCCCACTGCTTGTTCTGGCTGGCGCGGGTACGGGCAAAACACGTGTGTTAACCACACGCTTTGCCCATATTCTGCTTACCGAGCGTGCAAAGCCGTGGCAGATTCTGGCAGTGACCTTTACCAACAAGGCTGCGCGGGAAATGCGTGAACGTGTTGCCCAGCTTCTGGGCAGTCCGGCGGAAGGTCTGTGGCTTGGTACGTTCCACGCTTTATGCGCCCGCATGTTGCGCCGCCATGCGGAGTATGCGGGACTAAGCCAGAATTTTACCATTCTGGATACGGACGACCAGCTCCGCCTGCTCAAACAGATTATGGAGCCGTGGCAGATCGATACCAAACGCTGGCCCGCACCCGGCCTGCTGGGCGTTATCCAACGCTGGAAAGACCGGGGGCTTACGCCCGCGCGGGTCACCCCGGCGGAAGATACGGATTTTGCCAACGGTCATGCCCGTGCCATTTACGAGGCTTATCAGGCCCGGCTGCTGCAACTGAACGCCTGCGACTTTGGCGACCTTATGCTGCATGTGACCGAAATCCTGCGCACCCGGCCAGATGTGCTGGCGCAGTACCATCGCTTTTTCCGTTACATTCTGGTTGATGAATACCAAGATACAAACACCGTGCAGTATCTGTGGCTGCGCCTGCTGGCCAAGCAGGCAAATGGTACCGCCAATATCTGCTGCGTGGGGGATGATGACCAGTCCATCTACTCATGGCGTGGCGCGGAAGTGGAAAATATTCTCAGGTTTGAAAAAGATTTTCCCGGTGCGCAGATTGTCCGTCTGGAACGCAATTATCGCTCAACCCGCCATATTCTGGGTGCTGCCGCAGGGCTGATCGCCCATAATGGGGAAAGACTGGGCAAAACCCTGCGCTCCGGTCGTGATGACCCCTCGGATGGGGAAAAAGTGCTGGTCACCAGTGTATGGGATTCAGATGCGGAAGCCCGGAGCGTGTGCGACATAGCCGAACGGTTATACCGCAATGGGCAATCTCTAGCGGAAATGGCCATTCTGGTCCGCGCTGGCTTCCAGACCCGTGCATTTGAAGAGCGACTGGTGCAAACCGGACTGCCCTACCGCATTGTTGGCGGCGTTCGTTTTTATGAACGTGCGGAAATACGCGATGCGCTGGCTTATATGCGCGTTGTCAGCCAACCTGCGGATGATCTGGCGTTTGAGCGGATTATCAATGTGCCCAAGCGTGGCGTTGGCCCCGCCAGCCTGCAAAAACTGCGCGAGGCCGCACGTTTTGCCAACACGCCAGTAAGCGTTGCCACCCAGACCATGCTGAATACGGGCCAGCTCAAAGGTAAAATGGCCGACCAGCTGCGCACCCTCATCAACGCTCTGGACACCACGCGTGATCTTCTGAGCCGCGAGGGCCATGTACTGGCGGTTGAACATCTGCTCGAAGAGAGTGGGTACCTTGAGATGTGGCGTCTTGACCGCTCGCCAGAAGCACCCGGACGATTGGAAAACCTGAAAGAGCTTGTACGCGCTCTGGCTGACTTTGGCACGCTGGGCGAGTTTTTGGAGCATGTCTCCCTTGTGATGGAGACCGATGAAAAAGCACAGGACGCCAAACTGTCGATTATGACACTCCACGGCGCAAAAGGGCTGGAGTTTGACACTGTCTTCCTGCCCGGCTGGGAGGAAGGGGTCTTTCCCTCCCAGCGGACGCTGGATGAAGGCGGGCTTAAAGGGCTGGAGGAGGAACGCCGTCTGGCCTACGTGGGTATTACCCGCGCACGCAAGCAGGCCATGATCTTCCATGCCGGAAGCCGCCGCATTTATGCCAACTGGCAGCCATCCATGCCCAGCCGTTTTCTGGACGAGCTACCAGAGGAACATATTGCCCGCAAAAACGAAGGCGGAGCAGCCCGCCGCGGCCTGTTTGCAGAGGAAAGCCTGTTTAACAACGGGCCCGTTGTTGCACGGCGCAAACGGCAGGCAGAGGCCGAACCCAGCTTTCAACTTGGCGAGCAGGTGCGCCATCCCCGCTTTGGCGTGGGCATCGTTATTGCGGCAGACCGCAACCATCTGGAAATCGCGTTTGAAGACGCGGGAACAAAACGACTTCTTTCCTCCTTTATTGAGAAATTATAATGGCTCCTCCTACCCGCCGCCACGCAACCAGCCTGGAAACCATTTCCGTTACTGTGCCCGAAGCCGCAGTTGAACCATACGAAAACGCCATTGGCAGCGTTTGCACAACGGTTGGCATTTTTGAGGCCAACCCCGAAGGCACCCTATGGCGGGTCGAAGGCGTAAAAGATACCGGCCACCAGGAAGAGGAACTGGCGCTGGCACTCATGCTGGCAGAACTGACCAGTGGTGTCTCTGCTCCGCTTGAGCGCGCTGCAACAGAGGCAGAAGGCTGGCTTGCCCGCACGTACGAGGCTTTTCCCGAGCAGCAGGTTGGCAAACGCTTTGTGGTCCGCGGCACCCACCTGCCAGATGCGGCAGAGGCCACCCGTATTGTACTGACACTCGATGCTGGCGTTGCCTTTGGTTCGGGCGAGCACGGCTCCACCCGTGGGTGCCTGCGGGCATTGGAGCGCATAGCCCACCGCCATCCGCGCCGCATTCTGGACCTTGGTTGTGGCACCGGTATTCTGGCCATGGCTGCAGCAGCCCTGCTGCACCAGAAAGTACTGGCGGTGGATATTGAACCCTGGTCCGTGCGCGTATCCGCCCAGAACGCACGGCGTAACCGGCTCAACCGCGCATTAACCTGCCGATTGGGCAATGGCTGGCAAACGCCCGCTATTCGCAAAAATGCTCCGTATGATCTGGTTTTTGCCAATATTCTGGCACGCCCGCTCTGCCTTATGGCCAAGGATCTGGCTCAGGCCCTTGCCCCCGGTGGTACGGTTATTCTGGCAGGTCTGCTGCAAACACAAGTACGCATGGTACTGGCCGCCCATCGCAGGCAGGGGTTGGTGCTTGAACAGGTTTTGACCGAAGGGGACTGGGCCACCCTTATTCTGCGCCGTCCTGCGCGGTCTTTAACAGCCTGATCTTCTGCTAGCGTCTTATGCAGGCCGGTTCCTGTTGATCACCTTAACCGTGCCTGCTTTTTTCCTCTGATTAATGCGGAGTAGCGCCTTGGCTTCCTCATCCATGACCCGACTGACCGCCCTGCGTGCCCTTTTACTCCAAAACGGGCTGGATGGATTGATTGTTCCGCATGGCGATGAATTTCTGGGGGAATACACCCCCGCCTGCGCAGAACGACTGGCATGGATAAGCGGTTTTACCGGCAGTGCTGGCACTGCCATTATACTGGCTGATAAAGCTGCGGTTTTTTCCGATGGGCGCTACATTACGCAAATGGACCAGCAGGTGGATGCCACATGCTGGGACCGTGTGCATGGCGGGCAAATACCCCCCGCCACATGGTTGGGGAACAATGCCGCTCCCGGTGCCACCATCGGTTATGACCCACGTATTATGAGTCAGGCAGAACTCTCCCCCTATCTGCAACAAACAGGGTTTTCCCTTTCCCCCACACCGCATAATCTGGTCGATGCCATATGGGCAGACCGCCCTGCCCTGCCAGGCGGTCCAGCCTTTATCCATCCCCTATGCCATGCGGGCGAAAGTGCTGCCAGCAAGCGCACCCGCATTGCCCATGACTTGCGTACCCTTGGGCAGGATGCCGCAGTCCTAAGCGATTCTGCCTCCATTGCATGGCTGCTGAATATTCGTGGGACGGATATTCCGTGCACTCCTGTTGTGCTGGCCTTTGCCATTATTCATGCGGACGCCAGCGTTGATCTGATGATCCAGCCTGACAAAATTCCAGCCGATGTGCGCGCATGGCTTGGAGCAGATGTTCGCTTACATGCCCCAGATGCGCTGGAAACAGTTCTGGCCACACTATCGGGGCGTACCGTTGGCGTGGACCCCGCCAGCAACGCAGTATGGTTTATGCAAACACTGGGCCAGCACAATGCAACCGTTGCCCAGACACCCGACCCCTGCGTGCTCCCCAAAGCCTGCAAAAACCCGGTGGAACAGCAGGGAATGCGCGCCGCGCACCTGCGCGATGGCGTTGCACTCTGCCGCTTTTTACATTGGATGGATACACACGCCACAACCACAACCGAGCTGGATGCAGCCGAACGACTCACCGCTTTTCGGCGCGAGGCAGAGGGATATGTGGAAGACTCCTTCCCCGCCATATCGGGTACGGGCCCCAATGGGGCCGTCATTCACTACCGCGTAACGGAGCAGAGCAACCGCACCATCAGCCCGGATGAGGTGTACCTGATCGACAGCGGAGGCCAGTACCCCGATGGCACAACCGATGTCACCCGCACGCTCTGGACCGGCCCCAATATTCCCCCCGCAGCATTGCGCGCGGCATTTACCCGCGTGCTGAAGGGGAACCTGCGGCTTGGCCACGCACGCTTCCCCGCTGGCACAAAGGGACATGCGCTGGACGCACTGGCACGGTACGACCTTTGGCAGGCAGGACTGGATTTTGACCATGGCACCGGCCACGGCGTGGGAAGCTTTTTATCTGTGCATGAAGGACCTGCCCGCATCTCCAAGGCCGTATCCACCATTGCCCTGCAAGCAGGGATGGTTATGTCCAACGAACCGGGTTTTTACCAACCCGGTGCATACGGCATACGGCTGGAAACGCTTGTTATGGTCCGCCCTGCACCGCAGGCAGACTCCACACGGGTTTTTCTGGAATTTGAAACCCTGACCCTTGCCCCCTTTGACAGACGGCTGATTGACCCGGCCATTCTGGGAGAGGCAGATACCGCCCTACTGGATGGCTACCATGCAGAAATCTTGCACCGGGTTGGCCCCCACCTACCGGCGGATGCACAAAAATGGCTGCAAACAGCCTGTGCACCCCTCAATAAGGCGTGATACCAAGCCATGCACGCCAATGGTCACGTAAATGGGAATCGCCTGAAAGACCAAAGAAGCGCAGAACAGGCACCGAAGTTGAAAGGGAGCTTCTCAGAATGACAGCACATAGCAAGACCATTCCCGCCACACTTATTCCCGGTGATGGCATTGGCCCTGAAATTGTTGAATCGGTTACAGAAATTCTGGACGCAGTTGAGGCACCATTTGTATGGGACCGTCAGCTGGCCGGCATGGCTGGTGTAGATGCGGTTAATGACCCTCTGCCCAAGCAGACCATTGAGAGCATCCGCCGTACGGGCCTTGCCCTGAAAGGCCCGCTGACCACACCTGTTGGGGGTGGCTTCAAGTCCATCAACGTTACGCTCCGGCAGGAATTTGGTCTGTTTGCCAACCTGCGCCCCACCAAGACCATTGTGCCCGGTGGCCGGTTTGACGACATTGACCTTGTTCTCTTCCGTGAAAACCTGGAAGGCTACTATGCCGCCATGGAGCATTATATTCCCGTGGGTGAAGACCCCAAGGGTATTGCTCTGAGCTCTGGTTTTACCTCCCGCGCGGAATGCCGCCGGATTGTTAAATACGCCTTTGAATATGCCGTAAAAAATAACCGCAAGACGGTTACAATCGTGCATAAAGCCAACATTCTTAAACTGCTGACCGGCCTGTTCCTGGAAGAAGGTCGTAAGGTTGCGGAAGAATACAAAGGCCGCATCGCATTTAACGAACGGATTGTGGACGCCTGCGCCATGCAGCTCGTCATTAACCCGTGGCAGTTTGATGTGGTGGTCACCACCAACCTGTTCGGTGATATCCTGTCCGACCTGACCGCTGGTCTGGTGGGTGGTCTGGGCATGGCACCCGGCGCAAACATTGGCGAAAAAGCTGCCGTGTTCGAAGCCGTGCATGGCTCCGCTCCCGACATTGCCGGCAAAGGCATTGCCAACCCGCTGGCTCTGCTGCTGGCAGCAGTTATGATGCTGCGCCACGTTGGCCACGATAAAAAAGCTGACCGGATTGATGCCGCAATCAAAAAAGTCATTACCGATGGTGGCGTCCGCACCAAGGATCTGGGTGGCAACACCACATCCAAGGAACTGACTGCAGCTCTCAAGCAGGCTCTGTCCTAATACTCGGGTCTCTGTTCTGCCTCTGGCATTGCCTGCTGCCAGAACAGGATTTGTAAAAAAGGGGAATGCTTTGGCATTCCCCTTTTTTTATGGCAGTTCCACTGGCTGTGCGCAGGCCAGCAGCCTGAGACTGACCAGAGCATGGTCAAATATTTCCCGCTGATCCGGGGGCATGCGTTCAATCTGGCGTGCCAGCCAGCGTGCAGTTAGCGCTGCCTGCCGGGTGACCATCAGACCGTCATCATATTCCCAGTGTCGCAAAAACGCGCGAAGGGCCTGTTGTATGGAATGGGGCGTTGTGGGGGCCTGTGCCAGTTCGCGCAGGAGCACAACGTGCATCCCACTCACCATACCCGAGAACTGCTGCCGCGCAAAAGCATTGCGTTCTTTGGCCGGAATAGCCTGCGCATTGCGCACAATACGCACCAGACTTTCCGCATTCCCCGATAACCACTGGTAAACCGATACCCGACTGTTGGGAGAAGCCAGAGCCTGCAACTGTCTGCTGCTCCACTGCGCAGTACGCAGCATATGCGAGTCCAGCCGAAAAGGCAGAACAGTCCGGTACGTCCAGCCTGCGACCAGTACCGCCCCCAAAAATGCCAGAGCGGTATTCAGGAACGAAATTTCGTCATAACGCCCCTGATTGTCAGGGCCCATCAGCACGGGCAGAAACATGTTGAAAGAAAAAGCATAGCCTGCCGTTGCCGGATGACGTGCCGCCAACCCGCCAATGACCATAGGCACCATCAGAAGCAGAACCAGCAGTTCGGGCGTGTTCAACGCAGGCAGGACCAATGCAACATACACCCCTGCCACCAGCACACACCACACGGCCCCCCGAAAAAATGGGGCAGAGGCCACAACCGGATTTTCCCGCGTGGCCAGCAGACCATAAACCAATGCCAGCAGGGACATAAATGTTGGTCCCGCAGGCCATGCCGTAACTTCCCATAACAACCAGCCCACCAGAATACCTGCACAGGCCCTGACCCCGTTTTCCACGGCTTCAAGCGTATGCCTGCGTGAACGGGTGCGAAACCGAAAATGATCCCCACGCCTGTGGGTCAAACATGCGGTAATATGCTGGTTAATGGACCATTCATCTTTACGGATGGAAGATGGCACCTTGTCTGCTGGTAGCAATTTAAGGGTAGCCAACCCCTCCGCACGCGCCAGCATAACCAGTAACCCTGCCAGCGCTGCACGGGCATGGTCTGCCATATGGCCATACCCCCCGGCTTCCAACGCATCATATTCAATGCGACTTCCTGCCGTTGTCAGCTCGGTCAGCAGTGGGCTTTGGTCCAGCTCGGTTGTGGGGTGGCCCTCTACCAGACAATCCACCCGTTTGCGCACCAGTTGCTGTGCATCTTCCAGTCGGGCCTTCAGCCTTAGGCGTGCGCGCGCCTGCAACCCGGGCATGAAGAGCAGCGCCAGAAGCGCCTCGCACACGACCCCCAGCACAATGTACGTGCCGCGTGACATGGCAATATCAAACACCTGATCGGGCTGCATAATGGCACCGGTCGCAACAATGGCAGAGGTAAAGCCGGTCAGCACCAACCCATAGGCTTTATAACCTTCCAAAAAGGTTGCCATACCGCAACACAGTCCAATCCACCCCGCCAATATGGCAAAGAACAGGGCAGGACTTTGGGGAAAAGCGGCAATCAGCCCAACAGCAACACAGCAGCCCAGCACTGTGCCTGCAATACGCCACCGTGCCTTGGACAGGCTCTCCCCCCGCGAGGACTGCGCCACCACCCATACGGTCAGGGGTGCCCACTGGGGACTGTCCAGCTCCATGGCCATGGCAATAACAAGGGACAACCCGGCAGCAAACGCCGAACGAACGGCAAAAGCCACATCCCCCCAGGATGGGGCTACAAGCCACGCAAGCTTGCGCGCCCACTCAGCAGTCAGCGTATGCCATGCCGCGGCAAGCTGGGCGCTCCCCCACCGATGGACTTCGGGCATACCGGCATTGGGGTCCGTATTGCTCATGCCATACCTTGTTCTGCCAAACACGAGCAGCACGATATGTTAAACTGTCCAGAATAAGTCCAAGCGTTTGTTCTGATCACATCATAAGTAAAAATTATGATGAACACCGGATATGCTAAACGGTATAAATATCGTCCAGTTCCAAAGTGGTGGATACCCCCCACAAACGGGACAGCAATGCTGTTGAATTAGGCTGGTTCAGGCGGAGCACCCCAACCTCCGGCGCAGGGGACGGGTCCAGCCTGCGCATCTGCAATGGCCCCATAAACCCCATGCGCTCCGGCAAAGCCGATACCGGCATAATCCCGGCAACCTTGCCTGTCAGAATTTCTGCATGGAGCAGCTCCAGCACGTTGGTCTCCAGCATAACGCGCGGCACAACCCCAGCCTGTACAAAACACGCATCCACCAGTTGCCTGCTGCGCATGTTGCGATTGAGCAGCCCCAGTGGCAAAGCAGCCGCCTGATCCCACCCACACACCCGCCCCGCAGGCAAGGGAATGGAGGGGGCCGCAATAAGCACATAATGTTCAGCGTAAAGGCGATGGACCTCAAACGGCCCGTCCTTGGGCACCTGATCCAGATACATCAGCCCCAGCTGAATGCGGTGCTCCCTGAGCTGATGCAGAATTTCCGCATTAGGGTAAACGGTGACCTCCACCTGCAGGGCTGGAACGGCCCGCCTGAAGTGTTCCAGCAGCAGCGGCACCACCTGCACACCCTGTGGCATAACACCGATGGAAACAAACCCACCCGCCACATCCTGCGCAAAGGCGGCCTCCTGCCGCAGGCTATCCAGATCCGCTACTGTTTGGCGTGCCCAGATCAACACACGCCGCCCTTCTTCCGTCAGCCCAAAAAAGCGCCGGTTGCGGTTGATAATGGTAATGCCCAGCTCGTTTTCCAACTGCCTGATCGCAGCAGACAATGCAGGCTGGGAAACACCACACGCCTGTGCCGCACGGGAAAAATGGCGGTGCTGGTCCAGTGCGATCAGATAACTGAGTTGCCGCAAAAACACCCGTGCTCTGGCCCTTTAGAACAAAATGGTCGGGAAGTGGCTGCTACCCTTCACCTTACCCGATTTCTATTCCGATCTGTTTAATGTCGTGGAATTTAATGTCGGGGTTCTGTTCTTCCGTACGGCGCATCATAAAGTTGGATGTCGCCAGAAAAACCGGGTCATCATCCAGATCATCCGCCATGGCCGAGCGATTGCTGGTGGAAAACGCCTCAATTTTATCCCGCGGCCCTGTTATCCAGCGCGCCAACGAAAACGGTGTGGAATCAAACCCGATACCAACGCCATATTCTGCACGAAGCCGCGCCTGCAATACATCCAACTGGAGTGTACCCACCACGCCCACAATGGGTGGAGCACCATCTTGCGGGCGAAAAAGCTGTACAACCCCCTCCTCCGCCAGTTGCACCAGCGCCTGCTTGAGCTTTTTGGCCTTCATGGCGTCATCCAGGCGGACGCGGCGCAAAATTTCGGGCGCAAAATGCGGCACGCCGGTAAAGCGGATGTCCTCACCCTCCGTAAGCGTATCGCCAATGCGCAGGGTGCCATGGTTGGGAATACCCACCACATCACCAGCAAAAGCTTCTTCCGCCAGATGCCGATCCTGCGCAAAAAAGAACTGGGGAGTGTGCACTGCAAAACTTTTACCCGTGCGGGTATGTTTAAGCCGCATACCCCGCGTAAGCCGCCCGGAGCAGATGCGCGCAAAAGCAATACGGTCGCGGTGGTTGGGGTCCATATTAGCTTGAATTTTGAACACCAGAGCTGTCATCCCCGGTTCATCTGCCGTAACGGTGCGGCTTTCCGCCCCTTGTGCACGGGGGGACGGGCCAAAGGCCACCAGCGCATCCAGCAGATCGGTCACACCAATCTCCTTAATGGCGCTCCCGAAGAAAACCGGGGTCAAATGGCCTGCATCAAATGCCTCGCGGTCGAATTCCGGCAAGGCGGCTTCGGCCAGCTCCAGTTCCTCGCGCATGTGCGTCAGGCGGTCATCATTATCGGACAGCGGGGTCAGGGTATTCAACTTGCCGTTCAGCAGGTCATATGTCCCCACAAAGGTCGCTGCACGGCCCACAGGCCATGTGGCGGGGCACGTGTCCAGCGCCAGAGAGGATGCAATCTCATCCAGCAGGGCAAAGGGGTCCTGTGCCTCGCGGTCCATTTTATTGATAAAGGTAACAATGGGAATATCACGCAGACGGCAGATTTCGAACAGCTTGCGTGTCCGGTCTTCAATACCTTTTGCGGCGTCGATCACCATGACTGCCGAGTCAACGGCTGTCAGGGTCCGGTACGTATCTTCCGAAAAGTCTTCGTGTCCGGGTGTATCCAGCAGGTTAAACACGCACCCGCCATATTCGAACGTCATGACCGAGCTGACGACGGAAATACCACGGTCACGCTCAATTGCCATCCAGTCCGAACGTGTGCGACGACGTTCGCCCTTGGCCCGTACGTTACCCGCCAGCTGAATGGCACCACCGGCACGCAAAATACGCTCGGTCAGTGTGGTCTTACCCGCATCAGGATGCGAGATGATCGCAAACGTACGACGGCGGGCAATTTCCTTACCCAGTTCAGGATTGGCGGTATCAGACATAAATCAGTTCCGGAGCTTCTGGCATGAGTAAAAACGGCAAACGCCGGATGGAGAGAAACCCCTCCACCCGGCGCCCACAGGTCGAACCGGAGTTCCCGATTAACGGGAGTAGAATTCGACCACCAGGTTCGGTTCCATCTGCACCGGATACGGCACATCGGAAAGCTGCGGGCCACGCAGGAACGTGCCCTTCATCTGGCGATGATCGACTTCCATGTATTCTGGCACATCACGCTCAGCGGACTGTGTTGCATCCAGAACAATAGCAAGCTGCTTGGATTTTTCACGCACTTCAATCACATCACCATCCTTAACAATGTAGGAAGGGATGTTCAGCTTGCGGCCGTTAACCAGAATGTGGCCATGGCTGATGAACTGACGTGCAGCAAACGGCGTGATCGCGAACTTCATGCGGTAGATAACCGCATCCAGACGGCGTTCGAGCAGGTTGATCAGGTTTTCAGACGTATCGCCTTTACGACGCACGGCTTCCTGATAGTAACGGCGGAACTGCTTTTCCGTAATGTTACCGTAGTAGCCTTTGAGCTTCTGCTTGGCCATCAGCTGGACAGAGAAGTCAGAGGGCTTGCCCTTGCGGCGCTGACCATGCTGACCCGGACCGTATTCACGACGGTTAACGGGGGACTTTGCACGGCCCCACAGGTTTACGCCAAGGCGGCGGTTAATTTTATATTTGCTCTCAAGGCGCTTGCTCATAAGTGCGCTCTTCATCTCTCAACAGGCGGGCTGGGAGAAACAGCCCGTCATTACACCGGTAGTCCCCGTCCACCACGGATCGGAGCGGGCGCACACCGCATTACCAGCCCACTGGGCTGGCCGGTCTGTCCACATTCCCGGCAATGGTCGCAGGATTTACGAGAACGTCAGCGCCCTGTCAACAAAAGCTGTGCGAAGTAATGGCCGTATCACTCCCCCCACGCCGATTTTGCTTTTCCCACCACCACGCAACATACTATCACAACAACATTTATCCTCTGACATGCAAGGATGCATTCCATGCCATTTGCACACAAATGGACCCTCTTTGTCGGGTTGGGCATTGCACTGGTCATACTCGGCTTTGTTGCCTGTGTTGATGCCGTGTCCGTTACGCTTGCCAGCACCATGTTTATTGGGGTGCTGCTTATTTTTGCCGGGATCATGCAGGGGGTTCATGCCCTTGCAGTCAAGGACTGGGGCGGCTTCCTGTTCTCTCTGCTTTGTGCCGGGCTTTACATTGTTGCCGGAGCACTGCTGATCAAGGAGCCTGTATCCGGCTCTGTCGCAATTACGGTTTTTGCATCGGTCTGCTTTGTTGTTGTGGGTGTTCTGCGCTCGGTCATGGCGTTGCAGTACCGCAATCTGCCGGGCTGGGGCATTATTCTGGGGAGCGGGTTGATCAGCCTTGTTGTGGGCGTGTGCCTATACGCCAGCCTGCCCTGGTCGGGGCTATGGCTGATTGGCACATTTATTGCCGTGGAACTGATTGCCAGCGGTATTGGCTGGATACAGTTTGGCCTTGCCCTACGCCAGAACACACCGCCTTCTGGCAACCTGTAAATACGACGCCACAGGCGCGGAGTTCTTTACTCCCCGCCTGTTTTGCCCTCCGCCGGAGCGGTGGCGTCCGGCTTGTCTGGCGGCATCAGCGCAAGCACCCCGCCGTCCGATGCCAGTAGTGCTCTGGCTGCCAGACCATCCTCATCCATTGCTGCAATTTTCTGTTTGGGCAGGAGCGAGGTCGGGCGTTCGCCTGCTTCCCGCTTACGCAGAATGGTCTCTATATTCTGCATGACCACAGGGTAATCATCGACCAGACGGCGGAAGCGCGATGCCTTGATTGCCATAAAGTGGCCGAACTGTACTGCCCGCACGTTGCCCACACACCGCCAGCGATGAAGAGCCTCCTGCGCGCCCAGCAGGTCCCCTGCCCCATAAAGCTCATCCACCCCTGCCACATGCGCCTCAACCAGCCCTGCGCTGATAAAATAGACGTAGCGCATCTTCTGCCCCTTACGGCAGAGCATTTCCTGCGGAGCAACAAACCGGAGGGATGTGGTGGTCGCCAGATCATGCAGTTCTGCACCCGGCAGCCCCCTGAACACGGCAGCGTTTTTAATGCGGTCCTCAATGCCGCTCCGCAGGTCAAAGCTCAACCTTTTGTTCAGCCGGTGCCTGCGCCGCTCCAGTTCCTTCAGCAGCTCTCGGTTCAGTTCGTCACTAATAAGGGATTCCGCAAGCAGGGTATCGTATTCCTCCCCTTCCAGCCGCAGGGCGATCTGGCGGAAAATACGGTTTTCCAGTGCTTCCGCATAACCATGGTAATGCAGGCGCAGGGTCTCAAGCGCCTCATCCAGCAGTTTGCGCTGGCGAGAGAGCACCTCGGCCACAATCTCTCCAATACGGCTACCCAATGTTGGTTCCAGCCGTTCACGCATAAAACGGGTGAGCGAGATGGAAATAAAGTGCGCCACCATCAGCATTTCAAACCGCTCGGCCATACACAGCATGAGTGGCCTGTCCCAGCGCAGGTGATTATGCACCCACTGGGCCAGTTTAAAACGGAAGGACGGGCTAAGCCGCCGCCGCAATGCCCGCACGTAGCCAAGCCTCCCTTCCAGCCGTGCACCATCAATTGCGGCTTCGGATGAACGGAGCAGGGTTTCCATCACCCTGCGGGACAATCCCTGCATACGGAACAGGTCCAGCAGCAGGGACCGCTCCTGACTGGCAATGGTAATCAGCGCCAGATTAACGCGCTGGGTATCGGACAGGGCCTGATCAAACACATTGGCCGCCTGCTCCTCCTCGGAGCGCCGTTCAATCTGGTCCAGCACAGGGCGTGTGGCATCCGCACTAAAGCCGAGTTCTCCGCCCAGTTCCTCGGCCCGCTCGCGCACATTGCCCAGACCAATCCCAAGGACCTGATGCCGCATGGCCTCATCAATGGAAGAAAGCTGGTCAAGCTTCAAAAACAGGACCAGTGAGCGCAGGGTCGTGCCGTTGATCAGCAGGGTGATCAACACAAAGCCTGTAGCGATGATACCGATAAAATGGGCAATGGGCGTGGCCACATGTTCGTTTTCCGTTACGGCCAGCGCCAGTGCGAGCGTAATGGCTCCACGCAGCCCACCCCAGACCATGGTAACCTTGAACGGTGTTGGCACAGGCGGGGAAAGACGGGACCATGCCAGCAGCGGCAACATGCCAAACACCACAGCCCCACGGGCAACCAGCCCCGCAACACTTGCGATAAGAATAAGCACCCAGTCCCAACGGGTCATGCCAACCAGCAGATGCGGCACCAGCATGGATGCCAGCACAAACACCAGAGATCCGGCCCAGAACACCAACTGCTGCCACAACTGGTTAAGGAACAGCCATGTTTGCGGGCGCACGGTTGATGGCCCGTAAACCGAAAGGGTCAACCCCGCAGCGGCCGTTGCCACCACGCCAGACACCCCCAGAAACTCATCGGAGATGATATAAACAACATAAGGCAAGGCAACACTGAGCGTAATTTCCGCCGCAGAACTACCAATGGCCGACATCATGGCCAGCGTCAGCCGTCCGCACAGCACGCCAACCACCAGCGCCCCGACAAAGGAAACAACAAACGAGACAACCGCTTCCCCCGGATGAATGGCACGGTGCAGGGTTACCGAAGGCAGCAGGATGGAAAAAATGGAAATGGCGGCCGCGTCATTCAGCAATGCCTCCCCTTCCACCAGACGTGTCAGGCGGGTGGAGGCACCAATATCGCGGAAGATACCAGCCACGGCAGACGGGTCCGTAGTGGCCACAATGGACCCGAGCAGCAGACAGACCACAAGGGGCATACCCGCAAAGGGCATAAGCGCAAAACCAATAAGCGCTGTGGAAAGTGCTACGGCAACAACAGCCAGTAGCAGAACCGTTGCCGCCTCGTGCGCAAGGCGGCGCACATCAATCGCCAACGCGCCTTGGAAAACCAGAACGGGAAGAAAGATCAGCAGGAACGACTCACTGCTAATGGGGAAGTCCAGCAAGGTCTCGGCTATGCCGCTCAGCGCGGAGGCATAGGATGTGCGCAAGGCAAAATCAGCCAAAGAACCAATGATAATGCCAACAATAGCCAGCAGAACCGTCTCGGACAGTTCAAGCTTGCGGGCAATCGGCTGCACGGCGCTAACAACAACCAGCAGGAGCGCAATAACAAGAAGTATCGCAGCCAGACCTGTTACCGCCATACCTGAGCCCCTCTTTCCAAAAACCTAACTGATTCTGCCCTTGCTAACATAATGATAAGGCAAGGAAATGGCAGCCTCATTCTCTCTGGCTCCGCTTTTAACAGGCCGGAGGCAACCATACCACACCCGCAATGACAGGTCTGGAACATGCATACAACGCATAACGCAGCATAATTGCGGCAGCTTCTGGCACCTCAAAACAGGGCCGCGAACCAAATTGGGCAAGACTTTCCGGCAGGGCAGATTAGGAGTATGCTCACTGGTATGAGAAAAATAATGCGCTCCCGCCTTCAACTTGCCATGCTTGTGCTTGCGGTCACTGGGCTTTCGGCCTGTGCGGAAGACCCCAATGCACATTATTACCACTCCCGCAAACATGTCGGACAGACGACCCCCAACTGGTACCGGCCACCCGTAACACCGCAAAATACCTTCCATTACCAAAAGCCAACCCGGCATAATGGCGAGGTTCTGAAATATGACCAGTAATGACCGCACGGAAAAAGTTGTACGCATAGCCATTGCTGTCGGTGCCATTATGGTTGGCATTATTGTTATGTGTTCCATGTATTCCGGCTTTGCCGCCCTTATGACCGGGCAGCCCATACCGGGGCAACCCGACCAGCCTGCCCAGACCACGGGCCAGAATGCGGACCATTAAAGCGCTTACCCGCTTTTGTATGCTGGCGGGTACCGGGCTGATCTGCTGCGCCCAACCTGCATGGAGCGCTCCCTTACAGGCCCCACACCTGCCGGACCATGCCGGGGGAACCCTCCGTCTGGTCGCGGCTGCATCTGGCGGTACACTGGACCCGCAGATTAACTACACAGGCAAATATATTAACCTGTTTGCCAATGTGTATGACGGGCTGACCACGTTCCGCAAAATCCCCGGTCCAAACGGCAAGGATGTTGTGCCTGATCTGGCTGAGGCACTCCCCACCCCGCAGGATGGCGGACTGACTTACAGCTTTACGCTCCGCCCCAATATTCACTTCTCCAACGGGCAGCCTGTGACCACGGCAGATGTTGTGGCCTCCTTCCAACGGCTTTTTAAGGTTGGTTCACCCACTGCCGGGGCATTTTATGGCGCTATTGTGGGGGCAGATACCTGCCTGCGCACACCCTCGCGCTGCACTCTTGAACATGGAGTGGAGGCAGACGCTGGCACCAGACGCATAACATTCCACCTGACCCACCCCGATACCGAATTTTTGCAAAAACTTGCGTTTACACACGCCGTTATTTTGCCAGCCAGCACGCCGGACCACGACACAGGCAATACTCCCCTGCCCGGCACCGGCCCTTACAGGCTGGAAGCCTATGACCCGAACAACTTTCTTACCCTGGCCCGCAACCCTGCTTTTTACGTCTGGAACCCTGATGCCCAACCCGCAGGTTACCCGGACAGAATAGAATATACCTTTGGCATTCCCGAAGAAGCCGCCGTAACCGCGGTAGAGAACGGGCAATATGACTGGATGGCAGATCCTGTTCCCCTTGATCGGCTTGGGGAACTTGGCAGCCGCTTTATCGGGCAAACGCATGTCATGCGTTATGCCTCCCTCTATTTTTTACCCATGAACATGCACGAAGCCCCTTTTACAGACGTAAGGGTGCGTCAGGCGGTCAACTACGCTCTTAACCGCAAAGCTCTGGTTATCCTGTACGGCGGACCTGGCATTGCACACCCTTTGTGCGGTCTTGTTCCCTCTGTTCTACAGGTTAGCGGGCAAACATGCCCTTACACACGGGGGGCTTCAGTTGCCGTTCCAGCACAACGCTGGACCGCCCCAGACATGACCATAGCCCGCCAGCTGGTGCGCGAGAGTGGAACCGCCGGGCAAAAAGTAACGCTGGTGGTGGCCAACACCAGCACCGAAATGGCCATGGGTGTGTGGATACGGGACATGCTTCAGTCCCTCGGGTATCAGGCTGCATTGCGCCCACTTAGCAGCAGCCTGCATCTGGCCTACATCCAGAATACGGACAACCATGTGCAGATCGCCCTGACTGGGTGGTCTGCGGATTACCCCTCCCCTTCCAATTTTTTAGATGCCTTGTTCGGGTGCGAAAATTTTCATCCTCACTCCGACAGTTCCATCAATATACCGGGGTTTTGTGACCCCCACACACAATCGGTCATGGATCGCGCCAAAACAGATGTGAGCCTGAGCACCGAGCAGCGGAACCAGTTGTGGGTGGAAGCCAACAGGCTGATTATGGAACAGGCCGCAGCCGCCCCATTGATGGAAAAAGACAACGTGGTGCTTACATCCACCCGCGTGAAGAACTTTTTTTACACGGACGTAAACCAGCTCCTGTTTTCTCAGGTCTGGTTACACTAGCGGCATCGCAAGTGTTATCCACAGAATCTGTGGATGAAATGCAGGACAAGTCTGGAATGACTGCGGGATAACACACAAAAACCCGATTATTCCGCCCCAAGCCGCTTAAGCACCCGCGCCCTGATCCCCTCTGGCAGGGGCACGTAATCAAGCTGCTGGGTTACGGTTGCCCCATCCACCACGCCCCAACGGAAAAAGCGCCGTACCGCAACACCCTGATTATCAGGCGTGATCGTAGCGGGGAACAGCACGTAGGTTGTGGTAATAATCGGCCAGCTTTCCGCCCCACTTACATCGTTCAGGGAGGCCGTCAGATCAGCCTCGTCCCATTGTGCAGCATCCGCCGCATGGGCAAAGCTACTGGCAGAAGCACTCACAAAAAAACCATCATGGTTCTGCATCTGCACAAGTGCCAGATGGTTACGTGCCGCATAAGCATACTCAAGGTAGCCAATACTGCCTGCCGTGTTTTGCACATAGGCCGCAATACCATCATTCCCACGGGCACCCGCCCCAACAGGCCATGCAACAGAGGTTCCCTTACCCACACCCTCGCGCCATTGTGGAGACACATGAGCAAGATAGTCAGTAAAAACGTAGGTTGTGCCTGAACCATCTGCCCTGTGCAAAGGCGCAATCACCTGATCTGGCAGGTGCAACCCCGGATTGAGTGCGGCAATCCGGCTATCATTCCACTGGGTAATGGTGCCATCGTATATGGCGGCCAGCACGGGGCCACTCAGGCGTAAAGCCCCTTTGGCAATACCGGGCACATTAGCAGTAACCACCACACCACCAATGGCCGTTGGCACCTGCACAAGATGTGCAGCCTCCAGCCGGGCATGAGCCATTGGTGCATCAGAAGCGCCAAAATCCACAGTACCGGCCAAAATCTGGTTCTGCCCTGCCCCGGAGCCAATGGTCTGGTAATTAACCTGCACTCCAATGCCGGACGAAGCCGCAGCCGACCAAGCCTGATACAACGGCGCAGCAAAACTGGACCCTGCGCCAGTGACTTCCTCCGCCTGCCCAACGTGGGGCAGGCCAAAACCACCGCAAAGCAGCAGAACGGCAAAACCGGCTTTAACCCAGCGGCGTACCCGAATGGGGTGGTAACATGCCATGATCTGCTCCTTCTGCTGCCCTGTTGCCTTTAACGCAGTACGGCGCCAGTTGCCTTGCTCACAGCGGCAACAATCCGCTCGGACACAGCCTCCAGCTCTGCATCTGTCAGGCTTTTATCCGTTGGTTGCAGCGTAACCTCCACACCAACCGAACGTGTGCCTTCTGCCACATGCTGGCCTGTATAAATATCAAACAGGCTCACATCTGCCACAAGCTGGCGATCCGCGCCCCTTACTGCACGCAGCACGCTCTCTACCGGAATATCCTGCGCAAGCACAAAAGCAAAATCACGCCGTACAGGCTGGAAGGCAGAAAGGGCTGGCGCGCTTTTCTTTTTCTTTTTGGGCTGAGGCACACCTTCCACAAACACTTCAAACGCAACCACAGGCACATCAATACCCGTTGCCTGCAGCACAGATGGGTGCAACTCGCCAAAATATGCCAAAATATTTTTTGGCCCCTGCCGCAATACGCCCGAACGACCGGGATGGTACCAGGCGGGCGCATCCGCCGTTGTGGTAATGGCATCCGGGTTGACGCCAAACTGCCGCAGCAGTTCCAGCGCATCGGCCTTTGCCGCCCAGAGCGAGACGGCACTGCTGGTCATGCCGGGGTAACGTGGCGTATGGCCAGACCGCACACCTGCGGCAAGGGTCTGCTGCGCACCTTCGGCAAAGGCTGGACCAATCTCAAACAGTCCAATATCACCCCACCCTCGGGCACTGTTGTGACGAACAGCCGCCACCAGATTGACCAGTGGCGTTGGCCGCATCTGGTCCAGATCGGAAGCAATGGGGTTAAGCAGGCGCAGGCTTTCCGGCGCACCGCCAAAGTGCATAGCCTCCTCGTGCGAGACAAAGGAAAAGCCGACTGTTTCCGTCAACCCACGGGCAGCAAGAACACGCCGCGCCAGCGTAAAGCGTGCCTGTACAGGCGTAAGCGATGCCCCAGGCACCACACTGGTAGGCGGCAGAGGAACCGCAGGAACAGCATCCAGCCCTTTAAGCCGCAGAACTTCCTCTACCAGATCGCTCTCGGCTTCTATTGCCGCAACACCTTGGGCTGCCTGCTCCGCAACATCTGCCGCAAGATCCTTACCCTGAGACAGAACCGGAGCCTGTGCCACGTCATTACGCCAGGAGGGCACAGCAAGCTCAACCTGCGCATCGGTCCGTGCACGCACTTCAAAGCCTAGCTTTTCCAGTAGGGATACACTCTCATCCGCAGGCACATCCAGCCCACCAAGGTCATGCACGCGAGCAAAGCGCAGCGTGGCGGAGCGCTGCCATGCAGGTGCCGCCCCAGCCGAGACAACCTCACTCGCCTCGCCCCCGCACAGATCAATGATCATACGGGTTGCGGCCTCAAGAGCTGCAACGGGTAACGCCTGATCCAGCCCACGCTCGAAGCGGTAGCTTGAATCGGACGAAAGGCCGAGCCTGCGGCTGCTCAGGGCCACACGCACCGGGTCAAACAGCGCGCATTCCACAAAAACATCGGTCGTGGCTTCGGTCGCCCCTGTGGCTTCCCCCCCCATAATCCCGGCAAGGGACTGCACGCCATTCTGGTCGGCAATCACGCAGTCTTCGGACGTGACGGTGCAATCCTGCCCATCGAGTGTGCGGAAGGTCTCGCCCGCGCCACGGCAGATGGTCAGCCGTGAACCAGCAATTTTACCGGCATCAAACACATGGAGCGGGCGCCCCAGATCGAAGCAGAAAAAATTGGTAATATCGACCAGCGTGGAAATGGAGCGCAGGCCAATGCTTTCCAGCCGGTTGCGCAGCCATTCCGGGCTGGGACCATTTTTGACCCCGCGGATGGTCCGCCCCAGCACCCATGGGCAAGCCTCCGGATAGGTGATTGACCATTCGACCGGAGATGGAAAAGTCCCTTCGACCGTCTCGGCCAGCCATGGGCGTAATGTTCCCAGCCCGGCGGCAGCCAGATCGCGCGCAATACCCCGCACCCCTAGCGCGTCCCCACGGTTGGGGGTAATGGCAATGTCGATTACCACATCGTCCAGTCCGGCAAAATCAGGGTAGGACTGACCGGGCAGAGTGTCGGCGGGGAGTTCGGCAATGCCGCTGGTTTCCTCCCCCAGACCCAGTTCACGCAGGGAGCACAGCATACCACCGCTGAGTTCGCCGCGGACCTTGCCGGCTTTAATGGTAATATCCAGCCCCGGCACATAGGCCCCCGGCGGCGCGAAGATAACAGCCAGATCCTTGCGTGCATTGGGCGCACCACACACAACCTGCACATCCGAAAAACCGGGACCGGCATCCACCCGGCAAACCTGAAGGCGGTCTGCATTGGGGTGCGGCTGGGCATCCAGAATACGGGCGGTCAAGAAGGGGGCAAGTGCCGCACCCTTATTCTCAACACTTTCCACTTCCAAGCCGATCTGGTTGAGCGTTGCGCAGATTTCGGCCAGCGTTGCCTGCGTTTCCAGATGGTCATACAGCCATGACAGCGTGAACTTCATACTCTCACACCCCTTCGTGCAGCAGCGCGGGTGCGAGCGGGTCTGCCCCGTAATGTCGCAGCCAGCGGATATCGCTTTCATAAAACGAGCGCAGGTCGGGAATACCATTCTTCAGCATTGCCAGACGCTCAACACCCATACCAAAGGCAAACCCCTGCCACACACATGGGTCCAGACCACAGTTTGCCAGCACACGCGCATGAACCATGCCCGCCCCCAGCACTTCCAGCCAGTCTTCCCCGCCACCAATTTCGCCCGTTTTACGGGACCAGCCGATATCCACCTCCAAAGAGGGTTCGGTAAACGGGAAGTAAGAAGAACGGAAACGCACAGGCAGGGAAGGTTTGCCAAAAAATGCTCGCAAGAACTCGATCAGGCAGCCTTTAAGGTGCCCAAGAGTAATCCCCTGCCCGACCACCAGACCTTCGCACTGGTGGAACATGGGGGAATGCGTTGCATCATGGTCGGCGCGGTAGGTGCGACCGGGCGCAATAATACGGATGGGTGGCTTTTGGCCCAGCATGGTGCGGATCTGCACGCCCGATGTCTGGGTACGCAGAACACGGGTAACATCCAGCCCCGGTGATGGGGGTAGATAAAACGTATCATGGTCCGTTCTGGCGGGGTGATGGTCCGGTGTGTTCAGGGCCGAAAAATTATGCCAGTCGGTCTCAATATCCGGCCCTTCTGCGACCTGAAAACCCATGACGCCAAATATGGCGGTCATTTCCTCAATCGTGCGGCTGATTGGGTGAATGTAACCGGCGACCTCCGCCGGTGGGGGGACGGTAACATCCAGTTTTTCCGCAATCAGGCGGGCCTGAAGGGCGGCGGCTTCCAGCTCCTTGCCCCGGGCCTCCACAGCCTGCGTCAACTCATCACGCAGGCGGTTAAGGGCCACACCACGGGCCTTGCGCTCATCGGGCTGCATTTTTCCCAACGCTTTGAGCAGCCCGGTCAGGCGGCCGGATTTACCAAGTGTGCCAACGCGCACGGCATCCCATGCCCGCAGGTCTGTGGCACCAGCCAGTTCGGACAGGACATCCTGCCGAAGAATTTCTAGATCGTCGCTCATGGAACCTCGCGCTGAGGAGAAAATGCTACCCGGCGGATACAATTTCCCGCCACGGGAGAAAAGCCCTTTGGCCCAAAAACTATTCGTCAAATAACAAAAAGGCCGCCCGGAAAGGGACGGCCTTGTTGCATACCGGGTCTGTCAGGACCGGCAATCAGGCTGCCAGAGCGGCCTGTGCCTTCTTGACGATTTCGGCAAAGGTTGCTGCATCATCAAAAGCGATGGCGGCCAGAACCTTGCGGTCAATCTCGATCCCGGCCTTGGCCAGACCGTTAATGAAACGGCTGTAGGTCAGACCATGTTCACGCACGGCAGCATTGATACGCTGGATCCACAGAGCGCGGAATTCGCGCTTTTTGTTCCGGCGGTCACGGTATGCGTACTGAAGCGCCTTTTCAACGCGTTCCAGAGCAATGCGGTAGTTGGTGGAAGACCGGCCGCGGTAACCCTTGGACAGTTCCAGAACTTTTTTGTGGCGTGCGAGTGTGGTTACACCGCGTTTAACACGTGCCATATCTTAGATGCTCCTTAAAGCCCGTAGGGGGCCCACTGCTTAACCGTACGGCCGTCCTGCGGCTGAAGAACCTGCGTGCCGCGTGCGGAGCGCTTCATCTTCTGGGTACGTTTGATCATGCCGTGGCGCTTGCCACACGGACCGGAGAGCACCTTGCCGGTCGCGGTGATTTTAAACCGCTTTTTGACCGACGACTTGGTCTTCATTTTGGGCATTTCTTTACTCCTGAAATACGCTGGACCTAACCGCTCTGCCCCCAAAAGAACAAAGCAGCCTCTGCACGGCCGGGCATGCCCCACAGGCCCGGTCGCGTGCGCGAATGCGCTTCCTTAAAAGAAAGGGGGCGGGCTTTCAAGCCTTCTGTTGCAATAATTATATGCCACGGGGAGCAGCCGATTCTTCGACCGGTCGGATTCTTGCCACCCCCAACCCAGCCCGCCAGATGTGTATTCCGTAAGGCCAGCGACACTTACCCCCAGTAAAATGCATGACGCACATGCAAATTCCAGCCTATCTATATTTTTACGAATATAGATAATAACCAAAAAATGCCAATTTTTGTAATATTCTTGCGATCT
This sequence comes from Acetobacter syzygii, assembly GCF_000964225.1. Taxonomy (GTDB): domain Bacteria; phylum Pseudomonadota; class Alphaproteobacteria; order Acetobacterales; family Acetobacteraceae; genus Acetobacter; species Acetobacter syzygii. Next base: position 192,508 of record NZ_BAMZ01000014.1, read on the forward strand.
ATATAAATCATATTCACTTAGTCGTGTAATAACGCGGCTTCTATGCGTTTATCTATGATGCAATTCCAGATAAGACTGGTCCCCAATCAACGACAGACCGCAGATGCTGTTCCTCTGGCTGTGTTGGGCAGACTTGATCCATCTGCCCGCCAGTAGGGACGTTTACACATAAGGTGGGGATAGAGTGATCAAACGTCTATTAGCCGGAGCGGCCGCCATTGGCGCCATAGGTGGGCTGGGTTTTCTTTATTATGCATGGTACCCGCCCATTGAACCCGTAGAGCCACCCGCACCGGGCAGTTTTTCTGCCGAGCAGATTGAGCGCGGCCGCATTGTTGCAGCCGAAGGCTACTGTGCGGAGTGCCATACCCGTACCGATATGGGTGGCGGCCCCGAACTGGCTGGCGATTACAAAATGGACACGCCTTTTGGCGCCATCTATTCTTCCAACATTACACCAGATGTGCAGACGGGTATTGGCAACTGGTCGGAAGAGGCCTTCCAGCGGGCCATGCACCTTGGTGTTTCCCGCAAGGGGGTTCACCTTATTCCGGCCTTCCCGTTTGATCATTTTACAAAAATGACCAATCAGGATGTGTCCGACCTGTACGCCTACCTGATGACGCGCCCTGCCGTGCATATGACACGCCGCGCCAACGAACTCCCCTTCCCGCTGAGCCTGCGTATTCTGCAAGCTGGCTGGAAGCTGCTCTACTTCAGCCCCGGCGTGTACAAACCAGACCCAAGGCATGATGCCTTGTGGAACCGCGGTGCCTACCTGTCCGAAGGGAATGCCCACTGTGGTGCGTGCCATACCCCGCGTGACTTTATGGGAGCCGAAAAGAAAAGCGCTCCATACGATGGCGCGGTGGTGGACAACTGGATTGCCCCTCCCCTGAACGAGCATAACCCAACCCCCACCACATGGACGGAGGATGAACTCTTCCAGTACCTGCGCTTTGGGGTTGCACCGCTCCATGGTCCGGCCGGTGGCCCCATGTCCCCTGTTCCGCACCGTTTCCTCTCCACCGTACCGGAAGAAGATGTGCACGCCATTGCACATTACTTTGCGGATGTCGGTCACGCTGCCGAGCGTGAAAAACACGACAAGGCCGCCCTTGCCCGCGCCATGGAACAGTCCAAGACCGATCTGATCGGCCCCAGCGTGGACCCGGATGCCAAGCTTTATCAGGGTGCCTGTGCAGCCTGCCATTACAATGCAGCCCCCTCCCCCGTACTGGGGCGCCCGGATCTGGCGCTGAACAACGCCCTGTGGCTCAGCGAGCCGACAAACCTCTATCAGGTCATGCTGCACGGGCTTACGGCTGAAGAAGGCCAGACCGGTGTTGCCATGCCCAGCTTCTACAATGCCCTGTCCGACCAGGATATGGCGCGGATTGCCGCTTACCTGCGCCGCACCCGCACCACCCTGCCGCCATGGACAGACCTGGAAAAGAAAGCAGCCGCGGTGCGCAAGACCGTTACCACCATTCCTGTCAATTCATCGCACTAAGACGGACCACGGAGCACGAGATGGTAAAATTCAAACTCAATGGCCGTGACGTATCTGTCGATGTGCCAGACGATACCCCCCTGCTGTGGGCGCTGCGTGATGACCTGGATCTGACGGGCACCAAGTTCGGTTGTGGTGTTGGCCAGTGTGGTGCGTGCACCGTACTGGTTGGCGGCAGGGCAACCCGCTCCTGCATTACACCGCTCAGTTCGCTGGAAGGGGCCGATGTTACGACCATTGAAGGGCTGGACCCCAATGGCAAACATGCCGTGCAGGAAGCATGGAAAGACATTCAGGTTCCGCAATGCGGTTACTGCCAGTCCGGGCAGATCATGCAGGCAGTCAGCTTGTTAAAAGACTACCCGGACCCCACGGATGAAGAAATTGACGGTGTTATGGGCGGCAGCCTCTGCCGCTGCATGACCTATGTGCGTATTCGCAAAGCTATTAAAAAAGCAGCTGCCGCCCTGCGCAAGGAGGAGGCATCCAATGGGTAAGCTCGAACGTATTGCCGCTCAGCAGGACCGTGCGGCAGGTCGTGGTCCTTCACGCCGTAGTTTTCTGCTGACTGCTGCTGGCTCTGCCTTCCTGTTCGGGTTTGCCCGTCAGGGTAAGGCGGCACAGGTTTATCCGCAGAGCGCACCCGCCGCCCTGCAGGAAGCCAGCGCGTTTGAACCGACCATCTGGTGTTCCATTGCACCAGATGGGTGGGTTAACGTGAACATCATCCGTGCGGAAATGGGCCAGCACATTGGCACAGCCCTTGCCCGTATTATTGCGGATGAAATGGAAGCCGACTGGAACAAGGTCCGCATTACCTACGTGGATACAGACCCCAAATGGGGGCTGATGGTCACCGGTGGGTCATGGTCAGTATGGATGACATGGGACCAGTTCCGTCAGGCCGGGGCCGCTGCCCGTACTGTTATGGTGGAACAGGGGGCCAAACTGCTAGGCGTTGCGCCTTCGGCCTGTATTGCACGCAATGGTCAGGTCATTGCTGGCAGCCGCTCCATTAGCTACGGCGATATTGTCAGCCGCGCCCACCCGACCAAAACATTCACCCCCGAAGAAATGGCCAAGCTGCCGCTCAAACCATCTTCGGAGCAGCGGCTGATTGGCAAAGACGTCAAGGCACTGGACATTCCAGCCAAAACCGATGGCACTGCCATTTACGGTATTGATGCCAAGCTGGATGGCATGGTGTACGCACGCCCCAAACTGCCCCCGACGCGTTATGGCTCCAAGGTTGTCTCTGTGGATGATAGCGAGGCCAAAAAGGTCAAAGGCTATATCCGCTACATTGTGCTGGAAGACCCATCGGACACGGTTCCGGGCTGGGTTGCTGTTCTGGCATCCAGCTACCCTGCCGCCATCCGGGCTACGGATGCGCTCAAGGTTGTCTGGACCCCGGGCAAGACCGCCAACGTAACCGAGCAGGATATTCTGGACTACGGGCGCAAGCAGATTGCCAACAAGGCAGGCGGCTCCCGCGTGTTCAATGACCCCGGTGTGGACGAAACCTTTGCCAAGGCAGCTAAGGTGGTCGAGCAGACATACACATGCTCGTCCGTTCTGCATTACCAGCTCGAACCCATGAACGCGCTGGCTCGCCAGCATGAAGGGAAGTGGGAAATCCATTGCGGCAACCAGTGGCAGACCCTCTTTTTACCCGTTATCGCCAAAGCCCTTCAGGTTCCTGAAACCGATGTGGTCATGCGCAGCTACCTGCTGGGTGGTGGCTTTGGCCGCCGCCTGAACGGGGATTATGCTGTTCCTGCGGCTCTTATTTCCAAAGCTCTGGGTGGCAAGCCGGTCAAACTGGTCTTTACCCGCTCGGACGACGTGCTGTTTGACTCCATTCGCTCCCCATCCGTACAGACCGTGCGGGCCGCACTGGGGCCAGATGGCAACATTACGGCCTGGCAGCACCATGCCTCCGCTGGTTGGCCAACCCGTGTGATGGCCAGCGCATTTATGGAAAAAGGTGCGGATGGCAAACCGTATGACCAGTTTGCCATTGCTGGTGCCGACCATTGGTACGATGTCGGCCCAATGTTGGTACGTGCGCTGGATAATGATCTGGCGAGCGAAACCTTCCGCCCCGGCTGGCTACGCTCGGTCAGCTCTGGCTGGACCCCATGGGCGCATGAGAGTTTTCTGGATGAAATTGCCCATGCCCGCAAACTCGACCCGGTTGACTACCGGCTAAGCCTGCTGGACAGCAAAGGCCGCAATGCGGGCAGCGCTCCCAACTCTGTTGGGGGGGCCAGCCGTCAGGCCAATGTGCTCAAACGTCTGGTAGAAAAATGCGGTTACGGCAAAGTATCCCTGCCTGCGGATACAGCCATTGGTATTGCCACAACCTTTGGGCAGGAACGCAACATGCCAACATGGACGGCCGGTGCCGTGCAGGTGCATGTTGACCGTAAAACGGGCGTTGTCACCTGCCAGAAAATCTGGCTGGTGCTGGATGCTGGCACAATTATTGACCCCGATGGCGCTGCTGCACAGACGGAAGGCGGCGCACTGTGGGGGCTAAGCATGGCCCTGTTTGAAGGTACTGAAATTGTAGATGGTAATGTTCGTGACCGAAATCTGAACACTTACACCCCGCTACGCATTTCGGACGTGCCAGACATGGATGTTGAATTTCTGCCTAGCACGGAAAAACCGATGGGTCTGGGTGAGCCCGGTGTTACAACCATTGCTCCGGCCGTGGGCAACGCCATCTTTAATGCTGTTGGCGTTCGCCTACGCCACCTGCCCGTCCGCCCAGCGGATGTGCTGAAAGCGCTGAAGGAAAAAGGGAACGCCTGAGGCATCAGACTTTCCGCTTTACAAAAAAGCCGGCCCCCATACGGAGGGCCGGTTTTTTTATAGCGGGCAAAGCAGTGTTGGTCACATGACAAAAAACACTACTGCCAGAAGCATTATCAGCCACCATAGCTGGCGCTGTACCTGCTTGTGCAATCTGCCGCACCGGCCCAAAAACAGGGGCTGCATGGCAAACTTATATAATGAGCACTTTGGGTATCGGGCCTGCTATCTGCCACATATATTCACGCCGCGGGATCAGGCCGATACGGCGGCAGCCGAGCGAATAGCGCGCGCCATGGCTTCCACCCCGTTGCCGCGGTTCGTGGAAAGGGCCTGCACCAACCCCAGATCGCGCAGAAAACTAGGATCCGTCTCCTGAATTTCCTCCCGTGTGCGGCCAGAATACACGCGCAGCAGAAGAGCGACCAAACCGCACACAATGGCAGCGTCGGACAAGCCCGCAAAGTAGAGCTTACCGTCCGCCTCTTTTTCCTCCAGCCAGACCTGACTCTGGCACCCGGGAACACGGTGTGCGTCATTACACCATTCAGGTGGGAACGGGGGCAGCTTACGCCCCATTTCTATGATGTACTGGTAACGCTCCATCCAGTCATCAAACACGTCCAGCTCATCGCCAATCGCTTCAATCGCTTCTGCCGCAGTATCTTCCTGCGGGGTAACAAAAGGTGCTTCCATTACAAAATAAACCTGCTCAGATCACCCTTACGGGCCAGTGGTGCCACTTTGTCGCGTACCATGGCGGCATCTACCACCACGCTTTCCCCCTGCCGGTCGGACGCCGTAAAGGAAATATCCTCAAGCAGTTTTTCCAGCACTGTGGCAAGCCGGCGTGCGCCTATGTTTTCCACCCGGTCGTTAATATCGGCTGCCAGTTCTGCCAGTGCATCCACCGCGTCATCAGCAAACGTCAGGTTTACACCTTCGGTTTTCATCAGAGCCGTGTACTGCTTGAGCAACGAGTGTTCAGGATCTGTCAGAATACGCCGCAGATCATCGCGCGAGAGAGGTTGCAGCTCCACACGGATGGGCAAGCGACCCTGTAATTCCGGCAGCAGGTCAGACGGTTTGGCCAGATGGAACGCACCAGATGCGATAAACAGAATATGGTCTGTTTTGACCGGGCCATGTTTGGTGGAAACCGAAGTTCCTTCAATCAGGGGAAGCAGGTCACGCTGCACCCCCTCGCGCGAGACATCGCCACCTTTCATCCCGGCATCGGATGACCGGGCACAGACCTTGTCGATTTCATCCAAAAAAACAATGCCGTTATTCTGCACATGGGCAACGGCTTCACGCGTCAGGCTTTCGCTATCCAGCAGGCGCTCTGCCTCCTCGCGCCGCAACTGCTCACGGGCCACGGAGATTTTAAGCTTTTTCTGCTTGGGCGCACGGTTCATAAAACCTTTCATCATCTCGCTGATGTTGATGACGCTGCCGGGCATCATCCCCGGCATATCGCCCGGCCCTGCTGGTGCTGGGTCAGTTACGGCAATATCAATTTCCTTGTCTTCCAGTTGCCCGCTCCGCAACATGGTGCGGAATTTGCTTTTGGTATCAGCCGATGACCCCTCGCCAGCCAGTGCATTAACAATGCGTTCATCTGCGGCTTGCGCGGCCTGCTCCTCCACATCCTTGCGGCGCAGGTCCTTGAGCATAACAATCGCGGCATCCACCAGGTCGCGGACAATACTGTCCACATCCCGGCCAACGTAGCCTACTTCGGTAAATTTGGTGGCTTCCACCTTCAAAAAAGGTGCCTGCGCCAGTTTGGCCAGCCTGCGGGCGATCTCGGTTTTACCGCAGCCGGTTGGACCAATCATGAGGATGTTTTTGGGCACAACCTCCTCACGCATGGCTTCTGGCAGTTGTGCACGCCGCCACCGGTTGCGCATGGCAATGGCAACCGCACGCTTGGCATCCGCCTGCCCCACAATATAACGATCAAGCTCGGCAACAATATCCCGCGGGGAAAGATGAGGGGCTTGCATCAGGCATGATCTCCCGCGCTTTTGGCTTCCAGCGTTTCTATCCGTACGGAATGGTTGGTGTAGACGCAGATATCGCCAGCAATCTTCATGGCGCGGGTCACAATGTCCTCAGCCCCCAGACCGTCCACCGTTAGCAGTGCGCGGGCGGCTGAAAGCGCGTAATTACCGCCAGAACCAATGGCAATAATACCATCCTCTGGCTCCAGCACATCCCCATTCCCCGTAAGGGTAAAGGAGTGTTCGGTATCCGCCACGGCCATCATGGCTTCCAGCCTGCGCAGGTAACGGTCCGTGCGCCAGTCCTTCGCCAGTTCCACGCAGGCGCGCTCCAACTGGTTGGGGTAACGCTCCAGCTTGGCCTCCAGCCGCTCCAGCAAGGTAAAGGCATCTGCCGTGGCACCGGCAAAACCCGCCAGAATGGAACCTGATGGTCCAATCCGCCTGACTTTGCGGGCATTCCCCTTGATTACGGTGCTGCCCAGTGTGACCTGACCATCACCTGCCATGGCAACCTGTGTGCCCCGGCGGACACAAAGAATTGTGGTCCCGTGCCAGCCGACGGGATCATGCGAAGACGCTGCAGAATGAAAACTATCCATACACCAAAAATAGGCGTTCTGGCGCAGGACACAAGAGGGGGGGGCTATGCTGCCAGCATAGCCCTTACATCTCCCAGCAGCGCATCACGCGTGTAGGGCTTGTGGAGCACCGCAACGCCTTCGGGCAGAACACCAAAGTCTGCATAACCAGTTACAAACAACACGGGCAAATCCGGCCTTACGGCATGAATGCGCCGTGCAGCCTCGCCCCCATTCATGCCCGGCATCATAACATCCATCACCACAAGCGCGATGCTGGTTGTGGCCTGCACTTTTTCCACGGCTTCCGCCCCGCTGGCAGCCTCCATGACCTCGTAGCCAGCGCGGCGCAAAAAGCCCGTGGTCACTGCCCGTACTCCCGGTTCGTCATCCACGACCAGAATTGTGCTCCCTGCCCCGTTTTCGGGCAGTACACGGGCAATGGTCTGCACCGTATTGGCGGGCACTGCGGGAATGGCTGCCGCCATTTCCTGATCCATAGCGGGAAACCACAGCTCCACCGATGTGCCGCCACCGGGGGCGCTCTCTACCCGCACCTCGCCTCCACAATGGCTGATAAAGCCGTAGATCATGGACAGACCCAGCCCCACGCCCTGCCCTGTACCCTTGGTTGTAAAGAACGGGTCAAAAATGCGTGCGCGTATTTCGTCCGTCATGCCTACGCCGCGGTCGGTAACCTGCACAACCACCCATGCCCCTGCGTGTTCACGCCCGACATGCCGCCCCAGCAGACGCGCCACCTGCCGAACGGAAACACAGGTTGTCCCCCCTTCCGGCTGCGCGTCCAGCGCGTTAATGCACAGGCTGAACACCGCCAGTTCAAGCTGTACGGCATCGGTCCAGACCGGAGGCAATGGTTCCTCAGGCATATTGAAGCGCACGCTGCTAAAGCGGCTCATGCCTTCCAGCCGGGCCGTATCCAGCGCTCCACGAATTTCCTCAGGAACTTTGCCCTGCTTCATAAAGCTCTGGAGGTTCTCCAGCACATCATGCACATCCACCCGCTGGCAGACCAGATGCCTTGGACGGCTGAAGTCCAGCAGTTTGCGGGTGAGTACCGCTCCGCGCTTGGCTGCTTCCATGGCATTTTCGTACAGTCTGGCAACAGAGGGTTCCTGCGGGGGTTCCAGATCCTGTACAAGCTCCAGAGAACCCTGAATAGCGGTGAGCAGATTGTTAAAATCATGCGCAATACCGCCAGCAAGCGTGCCAATGGCCTGCATTTTTTGCGCCTGCCGCAGCCGCTGCTCCAGACTGAGCAGTTCGCTCACATCCCGATCGATCAGAATGGAATAGTCGGATAACATGGACGACTGCACAGGTGTATTGCGCAGACTGTCCAGACGGACACGTGTGAGGTCGTGCCAGCGGGCAGGTCCATCCTCGGCAGGGAGTTGCAGCACCTGCTGGTCCCGGCCAGTCTGGGCCAGCTGGCTTTGCGCTTCCCTGAGACTTTCCAGCCGGGGACCATCCACCAGATCCTCTTCTTTCTGGCCTATGCACTGCCCAACCGTATGCCCAAGCTGGCTGGCCATCTGCTGGTTAAGCCGCACAAAGCAGCCCTCCCGGTCCTTGACGGCAAGGCCAAAAGGCAGGTTATCCAACAGCCCGCGCAGCAGCAGGCGTTCGCACTCCAGTTCTTTTTCCAAAAAATACCGGGCAGATGCCTGACCAACCATGGAAAGCAGGGTTTCATCATCCCATGGTTTGTACGCAAAAAAGGAAATCTGCCCTCTGTTCAGCGCGGCTTCCACGGCGGAAATATCCGCATAACCGGTGAGCAGAATGGCTCCTGCGGCAGAAAGTTCGCGCGCCTGTGCCAAAAAGACATCGCCCGTCATACCCGGCATACGCTGGTCGGAAATGATTACCGCCACGTCCGGATTCTGGCGCAGGCGTTGCAACCCTTCCTCGCCAGAAGAAGCTGTCAGAACCGTGTATGCACTCTCCAGCAGATCGGATAGCGCGACCAGTATTTCCGGCTCGTCATCCACGACGAGCACAAAAGGGCGCTGTGTTGGTTCATATAACGTGCTCACCGCGCCTCTCCTCTCCCGTTTTATATGGCACACGGATGGTAAAGCAGGCTCCACCAAGCGCCTCGGAATTTGTTATAACAATACTCCCGCCGTGAGCCTGAACAACCCCGTATGCCGTTGCCAGCCCAAGTCCGGTCCCTGAGCCTACAGGTTTTGTTGTAAAAAACGGTTCAAAAACACGTTCCTGCAATGCTTTTGGCACACCCGGCCCTGTATCGGATATCTGCAACACGTAATTTTCCGCCCCATTGATCTCTGCCGGTTCCAAAAAAGAAGCCAGCAGAATCCGGTCCTTATGCCTTGCCGGGGGAACACCTGCCTGTTTGCGGTCCAGCTCCCGCTTTTCCAGAATGGCGTCCGCCGCGTTGCTGACAACGTTCATAACCACCTGATTGACCAGAGCCGCCTGACAAACCAGTTCCGGCGGAGCCTCCAGCTGGCATTCAACGGCTATTTCCTGCCCAAGTTTGGGGGCAAGCAGCGTAAGCACCATGGCAATGGCATCCGGCACATCCAGTCGCCGGAATTCCCCTTCCTCCAGCCGGGAAAAACGCCGCAGGCTGGCCACAAGTTCTCGCAGGCGGGAAAGGCCAACAAGGGAGGAGGCCAAGCGCTCCGCCCCTTTGGTCAGGGCGGCTTCTGCCACAACCGTATCGCCCTGCCTTACGGCCTGCAACGCCTGGGTCATACTGCGTTTGACCGTGTTTTCGTGCGCCAGCACAAAGGCCAGCGGGTTATTGAACTCATGTGCAATGCCCGCTGCCAGTTCCCCCAGAGATGCCATTTTGGCAGATTGGACAAGCTTGACCTGAGCATCGATCAATTTACGGTTAGCAGCGGCCAGATCCGCATTAACGCGGCGCAGGGCATCGGCCAGCGCCATACGGGCACGGGCACTTTCTATGTGTGCTTCTTCCCGCCGGGCTTCGTCCTGTAGGGTTTTGCGGCGCACGAGGCTGCTTATGCGCGCTATCAGCAGGTCCGGGGCTATATCCGAATCCGCAAGGTCATCCACTCCGGCATTAAATGCCAGCCGGATTTTTTCGGCCGAAATCTGACCATGTTCCACAACACCCAGCACACGGGTGCACTGCCTGCTCCTGCGCCGGAAGGCAGACACCGTTTGCGCCAGCGCCAGCCCGTTAAAAGCGGGGCAGCTTAGATCCACCACAATACAGTCAGGCTGAATCCGCCCCGCCGTAACATTGGACAACTCCAGCCGATCCGGGTCGTCCACCAATGTAGCGTCCTCGCCATTATGGCGCAGCATTTGAACAATGCGGGGAGTTTTGCCCACGTCCGCACCATTCGGCCATGCCCACAGAACGCCCCCGGGCGCCGTAACAACGGACACACGTGGCTGCCGGAATACGGCACCCTCCCGCTCGGCAGGATCATCCCCGAATTCCCGCAAAAGAGCGCATATGCGAAAAATCAGAAAAACAGGATCATCTGTTGTGCAGAAGCAGGCATCCGCACCACGTTCAAGAATTTCCTGCTCATGGGCCGCATTATGTTCGCTTACCAGCACCACCACAGGTATGCCCCGTGTGGCGGATGTCAGGCGCAGGCGTTGGCACAACTGGGCGGCAGACATATCGGGCAAATGGTCCTGCACAACCAGAAGGCCGGGTAATTCCGTATCAAACCCGGCAAAAACCGACCGCCCATCTGCGGCTATGCGCACCCCCAGACCATGTTTGTCCAGTTCTGCCACAAGCCGCTGTTCACACGCTGTATCCACCCCCGCGAACAGGATGGTGCAGGAAAGAAAATCCATAAATTTCGCCTATAGCTGGACGCCTAGGCCCATTCTTCTCACATAAATCTGATTTTAAACCCTTACCAAACAAAAACCGCCCCCGTCTGCTCGCGAATGCGTTACCACCCCCGCCGACTGCATCAGCCTCCACCGAAGGATGGTGGCAAGACGCCTGCAAGAACTGTATAAAGACCCCTCTTTACGTCGCCAGCCTGCTCTGGTGGCAGATTGGCGGAGTTTTCCGCCCTGGATTACCTGAAGGAACACAGGTTCATGGACACGCGCACCCCCTTACCCGCTTCCCAGCAACCCATTGCCATGTCCTCCCGCCAGAACACATCCGCTGCGGCTGGGCTGCGGCTCCTGCGGACTGCCATAGGTGCTGCGTGTTATTTTGTTTTTTACTTTGTGCAGCAACTGGCAGAACTTTTTGCCCCTCTTCTGCTGATTGCGGGTGCCGCCTGGGCGGCTTTGCCTGCTCTGGTCAAAACCCTGACCCGCACGGCGGCATCGGCTGACCCACAGGCGCATGATGCCATTGCCAGCGTTGCCAATGCCATTCCTGAAGAACTGACCCTTGCCGGGCATGTGCTGACTGCCAGCGGGTTAATCTGCGATGGTCTGGTACTTATGGCCGTAGCCGCAGGTGGGGCAACACTGGCCATGCTCGTCGGCCGCAAACTGTAAAACACCCGCAGGCGGTCACCACACACTCGGGCGACCGCGCGCCCAACGCCGCTTTTACCCCGGACGGTGGAGCCGGGCGGCTGCGGGCCACGCCTGCACAACGGCTGCCCACCAGTGCCACAGGCCAAACAGAACCAGTACGGCCAGCACAAAACTTGCAATCCATGCCTTGCGCCAGAAAGCCTCGCTCAACAACAGGGCACGCGCGTCCACCACGGCCAGCTTTTTGGGCAGTGTTGCCAAAACCGTCAGGGCAGTGTGCACGAACGATCCTTGGGCACGCCTGTAAGGCGGCTGGGGAATATGCGCACCCAAAGGTGCTAGCTGTGGCTGGGCCTTCAATGGCTGCGCGGCCGGTGTTTGCGCACTTGCAGCCGGTGCTGGCGCTGCCGCCATTATGGGAACCATAGCGGGAACCGGCTTACTGGCTACATCTGCCACCAGTGGAGGAACCGCCTTAGGCGGGGGAGCAGGTTTTGCTGGCACATCCACCACAACCGGCCGCTCTGGCTCTGGCTCTGGCTCTGGCTCTGGCTCTGGCTCTG